>NZ_JAVDBT010000001.1 GCF_030848395.1 Pseudogemmobacter lacusdianii
CCGTCGTCGCCCTCGCCGCAACCGTCATCTTCTGGCTATGACACAAGAACGAGTCCTGACCCTAGAGAAACTCTTCATGAAGTGCCTTCCGCGGCGGTTCTTAACTGAGGGATGAACCGCCGCCTGCTGGCGTGCAGTAGTTTGGACCTGGCCCCCTACGCCGCCTCATCCACCAGCCCCACGATGTCCATCATGATCCGGTTCAGCTCAAAGTCCTTCGGCGTATAGACCGCGGCGACGCCCATTTGGCGCAGGGCCTCGGCGTCTTCTTCGGGGATGATGCCTCCGACCACGACGGGGAGCCGCAGGCCTGCGGCGCGCAAAGCCTCGAGCGTGTCGGCGATCAAAGCGAGGTGGCTGCCGGAGAGGATGGAGAGGCCCAAGACATGGGCCTCTTGGTCGGCGGCGGCGGCGGCGATCTCGGCGGGGGTGAGGCGGATGCCCTCGTAATGGATGTCCATGCCGCAGTCGCGGGCGCGGGCGGCGATTTGCTCGGCGCCGTTGGAATGGCCGTCGAGGCCGGGTTTGCCCATGACGAATTTGAGCCGGCGGCCGAGTTTTTGCGAGACCGCATCGACGGCGGCGCGGATCGGCTCAAGCCCTTCGGTGCGGTTGGAGGGGGATTTCGACACGCCGGTCGGGCCGCGGTATTCGCCGAAGGCCGCGCGTACGACATTGCCCCATTCGCCGGTGGTGGCGCCGGCGCGGGCGCAGGCGATGGAGGCGGGCATGATATTGGCGCCGGAGCGGGCGGCCTCACGCAGTTCGGTCAGGGCGGCGGCGACGGCATCGCTGTCGCGGGCGGCGCGCCAAGCTTGCAGGCGGGCGATCTGGTCGGCCTCGGCCGCAGGATCGGCTGCCATGATCGCGCCATCGCCGGCGGTGAGGGGGGAGGGCTCGCCCTTTTGCCAGCGGTTGACGCCGACGACCACGGTTTCGCCGGATTCGATGCGGGCGATGCGCGCGGCATTGGCCTCGACCAGACGGGATTTCATATGCTCGATCGCGGCGACGGCGCCGCCCATGGCGTCGATCTGGGCCAGCTCGGCCCGCGCGCCCTCTTTCAGGGCTTGGACCTTGCGGTCAACGGCGGGGTTGCCGTCGAAGAGGTCGTCATATTCCAAGAGGTCGGTCTCATAGGCGAGGATTTGCTGCATGCGCAGCGACCATTGCTGGTCCCAGGGGCGCGGCAGGCCCAAGGCCTCGTTCCAAGCGGGGAGTTGGACGGCGCGGGCGCGGGCGTTTTTCGAAAGCGTGACGGCGAGCATTTCGAGAAGGATGCGGTAGACGTTGTTTTCCGGCTGCGGCTCGGTGAGGCCAAGGGAGTTCACCTGCACGCCATAGCGGAAGCGGCGGAATTTGGCGTCTTGGATGCCGTAGCGGGTCTCGGTGATCTCGTCCCACAGCTCGACAAAGGCGCGCATCTTGCACAGCTCGGTGACGAAGCGGATGCCGGCGTTGACGAAGAAGGAGATGCGGCCGACCATGGCGGGGAAATCGGCGGGCGAGACCTTGGTTTTGAGGTCGTCGAGCACCGCGACGGCGGTGGCGAGGGCATAGGCCAGCTCTTGCTCGGGCGTGGCTCCGGCCTCTTGCAGATGGTAGGAGCAGACGTTCATCGGGTTCCACTTCGGCAGATGCGCCTGAGTGTAGGCCGCGACATCGGTGATCATCCGAAGCGAGGGTTTCGGCGGGCAGATATAGGTGCCGCGCGAGAGATATTCTTTGATGAGATCGTTCTGCACCGTGCCTTGCAGGGCTGAGATATCAGCGCCTTGCTCCTCGGCGGTGGCGATATAAAGCGCCAAGAGCCAAGGGGCGGTGGCGTTGATCGTCATCGAGGTGTTCATCTGCTCCAGCGGGATATCGGCGAAAAGCGCGCGCATATCGCCGAGGTGGGCCACCGGCACGCCGACCTTGCCGACCTCGCCCTTGGCGCGGGGATCGTCGCTGTCATAGCCGGTCTGGGTGGGCAGATCGAAGGCGACGGAAAGGCCGGTTTGGCCTTTGGCGAGGTTCGAGCGGTAAAGCGCGTTGGAGGCGCTTGCGGTGGAATGTCCGGCATAGGTGCGAAAGAGCCAAGGCTTGTCGGTTTTGACCGAGGTTTCGGTCTGGGGCTTGGCTGCTTCCGTCATCGCATTCTCCGTCGCAGGCTTGCGCAAGGGGAGGAGACTTGGGCTCTCATCCGAATCTGGCTGCGCAATATTATTTCGCTGGAAAATGGATAGCTGCAACAATCGCACCTTGTCAATCGCTGCGCCGCAGCGATGCCGTTGCGGCATCGCCGGGGCTTTGGCCGCTTAGAAGGCCTTGAAGGTCATCGTGGTCAGCGTCTGCGAGACATGCGGCACGATGAAGAGCTTTGAGGCCAGATATTGGCCAATGTCTTGATCTTCAGGGATATAAACTTTGGCGATCAGATCCCATTCGCCAGAGGTCGAGTAAAGCTCGCTCACCACTTCCAGATCCCAGATGGCATTGGCCACCTCATAGGTTTTGCCGGGGGTGCAGCGAAATTGGACGAATACCAGCGCCATTTGGGGCCTCCTTTGGATGGCGCCGAGGGTAAGGCGGAAGGGCTGGCGCTGCAACGGGGGCTGGAGGGCTTCGCGCCCCTTCAGACCTTCCCGCGGCGTATTTTTATCAATGAAACGGGGGCGCGGGTGGCTCTTGGAGGGGCTGCGCGCCCCTCCAAACCTCCTGCGGAGTATTTTTATCAAGATGAAAAGGCCGGGAGGGGGCGCTGTGATCCGGGCGGCGGCGTTTTCGGGTTAGTCTTCTTGGGCTTGCAGGGCGAGGGGGGCGGGGGCCTGTTTGAGATCAGCGACCGAGAGCGGGGTGGTGGGGCGGGCGAGGCGGTTGCGCACGATCCAATGCAGGCGCTTTTCGGCGCGGGTGATCGCGACGTAGGCGAGGCGCTTCCAGAGCGGCACCCCGGCCTCGGTCCGGTTGGCCCAAGCGGCGGCGGAGAGGTCGGGGGCGAAGACCTGCACCTCGGGCCATTGTGAGCCTTGCGCCTTGTGGATGGTGACGGCGGCGCCGTGCAGGAAGGCCGCACCCATCGTGGCGGCATGTGGGATGAAGGGTTCTTCCTCATCGGGTTTTTCGATCTTGATGATCGAGGCGGCGGAGAGTTGCGGGTCTTCGGTGCCAAGGACGTGCAGCTTGGCAAAGCCCGTGCGCGAGCCCGGACCAAGGTAGATCACCTGCGCGCCCTTGATTAACCCGCGGGCTTCAAGGTCGATGCGCTTTTTGCGGTGTTTAAGCGGCAGTTCGATCCCGTCGCAGACCAAGGGTTCGCCGGGGAGGAGGTCGGTTTCGGGCGCGCCATGCGCCATGCGGAAGGCTTGGATCAGTTTGATCCGCGTGGCGTTGCGCCAGACCAGAACCGGGCTGCGCGCCATGAGATCGCTGTCGACCCGCTCGGACCAGACCACGCGGTCATCGTTGCGGGCGCGCTCTTGCACCATGCGCTCGAAGCCGTCGAAGGTGAGGTTTTCGTCGGCCAAAGCATGGGCGAGGTCGAGGATCGGGTTGTCTTGGGTTTGGCGGTGGATGCGGTTGAGGTGCAACTGGCGGGTGGGGCCGAGTTTGTCGAAGACCATCTCACCCGAGAGGCCGACGGGGGCAAGCTGGGCCGGATCGCCGAAGAGGACGAGGCGCGGGAAGATCTCGCGCAGGTCGTCAAACTGGCGTTGGTCAAGCATCGAGGCCTCATCGACGAAGCCGATGTCCAAAGGATCCTCGCGCCGCTTCCAACCCTTAATAAAGTCCGATCCTTTCAAGCCAGCGGCGGCAAGTGCGCCCGGAATCGAGGCGACTTGTTGGAAAAATGCATGTGCGCGGTCGAGCGCCTGTTCGCTGAAACCTTCGATCGTGGGGCGTGGGCCTTGGCCCGAGAGCCATTCGGCGATCTTTTCATATTCCGGGTCATAGACCGGGGTGTAGAGGATGCGGTGGATCGTGGTGGCGGGCACACCGCGCAGGCGCAAAACGGAAGCGGCCTTGTTGGTGGGGGCGAGGATTGCGAGGCTGCGGCGCTCTTTGCGCTTTTTGCTCTCGTAATCGCCGGAGATGATCTCGACCCCGGCCTCGCGCATGGCGTTGTAAAGGCTGGCGAGCAACATGGTTTTGCCCGAACCCGCTTTGCCGGTGATCGCAAGGACCATCGATCTGCCTTCCACCGGCGGGGTGGTGAGGCCCTCGGCCAGGTCGACGCCATGGGCGTTCAGCTCGGCGGCGAGGCGGTCCCAGGCCTGGGCCTGATCGTCGGAGAAGGTAAGGGCGGGGGGCTTCATCGCGGCAGATTAGCCGGGACAAGCGGGAAGGGCCACCCCAACCGGGCGGGGCTTAGTGCTTGGTTTCCGAGCGGGCGGGGCGGCGCGGGGGATCGGCCTTGGCGATCTCGACCTCGGCTGCGGCCAGGGTGCGCTCGACATGAAGGGCCAGGTCCGGCAGGTCATTGCGGCGCGCATAGCTCAGCATATCGTGCAGAACATCGAACACCCAATCGTGCCGCATGTGGCCCCCGCTGATCCGGTTCCGCGCTTTGCTTTGCAAAGGGTGCTGTGACCCTTCGCAAAGCAAAGCCTGTGACGGCGCGTCTAGACAAGCGAAAAGCGCAGATGCGGGCGGTGGGGCCGCTGCAAAGGGCCAAGTTTGCAGCGGCTTTGCGTGAAAATACGCAGGTTTTGACCGGTTTTGTTAACCTTTACGGCCGGCTTCGAGCGCGTCTTCAAAGGTGCGCAAGCCCGTGCGCGGGGCCTGCACCAGCACCGCCATATTGCCGGGCTTGTGCTGGTTCTTCCACATCAGCGTATGCGCTTGGGGGATCTCAGCCCACGGGAAAACCTCGGACATGCAGGGGTCCAAGCGGCGCTCGACCATCAGTTTGTTGGCGGCGGCGGCTTGTTTCAGATGCGCGAAATGGCTGCCCTGCAAGCGCTTTTGGTGCATCCACATATAGCGCACGTCGAAGGTGCAGTTGAAGCCCGAGGTGCCAGCGCAGATCACCACCATGCCGCCCTTTTTGCAGATCAGCGAGGAGACCGGGAAAGTGGCCTCGCCGGGATGCTCGAACACCATATCGACATTGACGCCTTTGCCGGTGATGTCCCAGATCGCTTTGCCGAAGCGGCGGGCCTCTTTGAGCCAAGTGTTATACTCTTCCGAGTTAACCTTTGGCAGCTGGCCCCAGCAGGAAAAGTCGTTGCGGTTGATGACGCCTTTGGCGCCCAAGGACAGCACGAAATCGCGCTTGGATTCGTCGGAGATGACGCCGATCGCATTGGCGCCAGCGGTATTGGCCAGCTGGATCGCGTAGGAGCCGAGGCCGCCCGAAGCGCCCCACACGAGCACGTTCTGGCCGGGCTTCAGGTCATGCGGGGCATGGCCGAAGAGCATCCGGTAGGCGGTGGCGAGGGTGAGGGTGTAGCAGGCCGATTCCTCCCACGTCAGGTGCTTGGGGCGGGGCATCAGCTGCTGGGCCTGCACGCGGGTGAATTGCGAGAAGGAGCCGTCATTGGTCTCGTAGCCCCAGATGCGCTGGGTGGGTGAGAACATCGGATCGCCGCCGTTGCATTCTTCATCGTCGCCGTCGTCTTGGTTGCAATGCACCACGACCTCGTCGCCGACTTTCCAGCGCTTCACTTTGTCGCCCACGGCCCAGACGATGCCCGAAGCATCCGAGCCCGCCACGTGGAAATCTTGCTTATGGCCGTCGAAGGGCGAGATCGGCACGCCGAGACCGGCCCAGACGCCGTTGTAGTTCACGCCTGCCGCCATCACCAAGACCAGAACGTCATGGCTGCCGAGCTTCCAAGTGTCGACGACTTCCAACTGCATCGCATCTTCGGGCGCGCCATGGCGGTCGCGGCGGATCGACCAAGCATACATTTGCGCGGGAACATGGCCCAAGGGCGGCATCTCACCGATCTCGTAGAGATCCTTCACGGGCGCATCATAGGCGGCGATGCCGCTTGCATGGTCCAGAGCCATTGCACTCTCCATTGGCATGCCGCGCCGCAGAATCGGGCGCGGTCTTGCGGCAAGGATTAGAATTGGCCGCGCAAGAATGCAATGGTTGGAGTTGTAGTTTTGTAATTTTATGTCCGCTGCGTTGCGGCATTGTCGTGTGGCGGTGGCGCTGGCTGCGGGATTGACGCGGCGTAGAAGGCCAAAAGCGCTTCTTTGCCGGGGATGGGGTGCAGCCTGTCGGAGATGAGGCCGCGGGTTTGTAACTGGGTCAGGCCTTCGGCCAAAGTGGCCTTGGCGCCGCCTTGGGGCAGGTGCAGAACCGCGCCGCTGGCTTCAAGGTTTTGGGTAAGCTCTTCGATATGCTGCAAAAGCTGCGTTTTGCTGGCGGGATTTTGGGCGAGCGCGGCGGCGGTCAGGGGGACGGGCAGCACCGGCACGGCTTCGGCGATGCTTTGCATGAGCTGACGGCCGAGGCTGTCGACCGGGTCTTGCGGGGCGGTTGAAAGGAAGCTGCGCAGCGAGAGCGGCGGGCCGAAGGCGACGGCGGCGGTGCCGAAGCCCGAGGTTTTGCCGCGCCGCCGCGCCCAGAAAAAGCGCAAGGCCTGATAACCGACGCGCAGGGGGCGCAAACGGAAGCGGCGGGTGCCGGATTTGGCGGCCTCGACCAGCACGCGGTCTTCGAGCACGCGGTCATAGGCGAGGCCGACGGGGATGAAAACCACGTCGCGTTGGTCGGCGCTCCAGCCTTCGAGGATATAGCTGAGGAGGCCGAGTTTGGGCGGGGCGATGCGGCCGTCGAGCGACAGGCCGCCTTCGGGAAAGATGGCTTGGGTCTGGCCCTCGGCGGTGGCAATTTGCACATAGCGGGCCAGCACTTTGCGGTAGAGCGCGTTATGGCCGCCGCGACGGATGAAATAAGCGCCCATCGAGCGGATAAGCCCCGAGAGGGGCCAGACGCGGGCCCATTCGCCGACCGCATAAGCAATGGCGCTGCGCTCGGACACCAGCCAAGTCACGAGAAGATAATCGACATTTGAGCGGTGGTTCATCACGAAGACCATAGTGGCCTGCGGATCAATCTGGTGCAGAGCTGGGTCGATCTTGCCAACACGGACGCGGAAGAGCCGACGGCTGAGCCATTTTGCGGCATGGGTGCCGAAGCCGAAATAGACCGTGGCGGAAAAACCCGGAACAATTTCGCGGGCGTAGCGGCGGGCCTCTTCGAAGGCGACGGCGACCGGGACGCCGGTCTCGGCGGCATGGGCCATCGCGGCCTCGATCACCTTGGGGTCATAGGCGAGGCGGGCCACCATGTCGCTGCGACGGGCGAGTTTGAAGAGGTCGATCTTGCGGTCGAGCCTTGCGTTGAGACGGTCGAGCGCGCGCTCGGCCCGGTGGCGGAAGAACCAACGCACGGATGGGAAAAGGAAATGCGTCACGAAGCTGATCGCGGCAAAGCCGAGGATCAAGAGGAGCAGCCATTGCGGGACGGCGACGGGTTGGAACATGCAGGCAGGTTAACGGGTTTTGGGTGCGGCTCAATGCTGAGGTTGCGTTTGGGCCGGCAGCCGGGGGTTTCACACCCCCGGACCCCCGTGGAGTATTTTTATCAAGATGAAATGGGCAGGGGGAGTGGTGCCAGAGAGGGGTTAGAGCCAGCGGTCGCGGTCGGTGCCGACAGCCTCGGCGACGTTGGCATAGCCGTCGCGGGTGAGGAGTCGGTCGAGGCCTTTGGCGATGCGGGCGGCGAGCGACAGGCCGTGGTAGACCATGGCGGTGTAAAGCTGCACCGCGCAGGCTCCGGCGCGGATTTTGGCATAGGCCTCCTCGGCGCTGGAGATGCCGCCAACGCCGATCAGCGGCAGTTGGCCTTGGGTGAGTTGCGAAAGTTTCGCCAGCGTCCTTGTGGACTTTTCGAACACTGGAGCGCCGGAAAGGCCGCCAGCCTCGCCCTTATGTGCAGATTTCAAACCTTCGCGCGACAGCGTGGTGTTGGTCGCGATGATGCCCGAGAGGCGCGAGGAGAGCGCGACTTCGGCGATGGCGGCAAGCTCATCTTCGTTGAGATCGGGCGCGATTTTGAGGAAGACCGGGATCGGGACTTGCAGGCTGGCGCGGGCCTCCATCACGCCTTCAAGGAGGGCGGCGAGGGCGGCGGGGCCTTGCAGATCGCGCAGCTTTTCAGTGTTGGGGGAGCTGACATTGACGGTGGCGAAATCGACATGCGGGCCGCAGGTGGCCAGAACGCGGGCAAAGTCGGCGGCGCGGTTTTGCGAGGTTTTATTGGCGCCAAGGTTGAGGCCGACCGGCACGGGGCCCCGTTTGCGCTGCTCGAGCCGGGCGGCGATGGCGGTCATGCCGTCATTGTTGAAGCCAAAGCGGTTGATCGCGGCGCGGTCTTCTTTGAGGCGGAAAAGCCGCGGCTTGGGATTGCCATCTTGCGGCAAGGGTGTCGCGGCGCCGACCTCGATAAAGCCGAAGCCCGCGCGCGACAGCTTGGCCACGGCGGTGGCGTTTTTGTCAAAACCTGCGGCAAGGCCGACCGGGTTCAAAAGCGGCAGATCGGCCATCATGGTGCCAAGCCGGGGCGAGGTGATCGGGCCGGGCAGCGGCAAAAGGCCGGAATTCAAGCCCTTAAGCGCCAGAGCATGCGAGGTTTCGGGATCAATCTGGCGCAGGATTGCCAGGCCGGAGGATTCGAGCAGGTTCAAAAGACACCTTCGGGGAAGATATGGCCGGTGGCCCCAAGGGGCAGGGATTTGTCCCAGACCACCTCATCAAGCCGCAAGGGGCGGTAGAGGTGCGGAAAGAGTGCGCCGCCGCGCGAGGGCTCCCATTTTAAGGAGGGGCCGAGGGTGGCGGCATCGAAAGCCACCAGCACCAGATCGCTTTCGGTGGCGAACCATTTGGCCGCGGTTTCAGCCAGTTGCGGGGCGGTAGAGAAGTGGATGTAGCCGTCTTGCAGATCGACCGGCGCGCCGGCGGTTTCACCCGCGGCACGGAAGGCATCCCATTCGGGGCGGCGGAGGATCTTATAGATGAGCATCGCTTTGCATTGCACCGGAACGGCGGCTCGGTCAATGGGCCGAAGGCGGGCGGCGGGGCGCTGTGACCAAGCGTTTATGTGCGTTTGGCGGGAAGGGGCCGCCGCGCATCATCGGCTTTGACAGGGGAACGGATGCGGCCCAGTCTGAAGGTCTTTCGCCAAGTTGGAGGTTGACGATGCATCGGACACTGCTTTGCACGGTGGCGGCTTTGGGCCTTGGCTCAGGCATGGCGCAAGCCGATTACGCTTTGACCATTCTGCACACCAATGATTTCCATGACCGCTATGAGCCGATTTCCTCTTCGGACGGGCCCTGCTCGGCCGAGGATAATGGCGCGGGGGAATGCTTTGGTGGCTCGGCCCGGTTGGTGACGGCGCTGGCCGAGGCGCGGGCGCGGTCGAACAACTCCATCTTGGTCGATGGCGGCGATCAGTTTCAGGGCACGCTGTTCTACACCCATTATAAGGGCGTGATGACGGCCGAGTTTATGAACAAGCTTGGCTATGATGCGATGACCGTGGGCAATCATGAGTTTGATGATGGGCCCGAGGTGCTGAAGGGCTTTGTCGAGGCGGTGAAATTCCCGGTGTTGATGTCGAATGCCGATATCTCGGGTGAGCCTTTGCTGAAGGATAAGATCCAGAAATCCGTGGTGATTGAGCGCGGTGGCGAGAAGATCGGGCTGATCGGACTGACGCCTTTGGACACGCCGGAAATCGCCTCGCCGGGCAAGAATGTGGTCTTCACCGATCCTGTGCAGGCGGTGCAGGGCGAGGTGGATCGGCTGACGGGCGAGGGGGTGAATAAGATCATCGTCCTGAGCCATTCGGGCTATCTGGTCGATCAGCGGGTGGCTGAGGGGACCACGGGGGTCGATGTGATCGTGGGCGGCCATGACAACACGTACCTGTCGAACACCAGCCCCGATGCCAAAGGCCCCTATCCGACGATGGTTGGCAAAACGGCCATCGTGCAGGCTTATGCTTACGGCAAGTTTCTGGGCGAGTTGAATGTGACATTCGACGATGCGGGCGAGGTGATCTCGGCCACGGGTGAGCCTTTGATTATGGATCAGGCGGTGGCGGAGGATGCGCCGACGGTTGAGCGGATTGCCGAGCTGGCGGTGCCTCTCGATGAGATCCGCAGCAAAGTTGTGGCCGAGACGGCGGCGGAGATCGACGGCAACCGCGACAATTGCCGGCAGGTGGAATGCACCATGGGCAATCTGGTGGCAGATGCCTCTTTGGCGCGGGTCGCCGATCAGGGGGTGGTGATTGCGCTGGTGAACTCGGGTGGGCTGCGGGCCTCGATCGATGCGGGCGAGGTGACGATGGGCGAGGTGCTGACGGTGCTGCCGTTCCAGAACACGCTCTCGACCTTTGAGGTCTCGGGCGAGACGGTGTTGGCGGCTTTGGAGAATGCGGTCAGCCAATATGAGGAAAAGGGCGGGCGCTTCTTGCAGGTGGCGGGGCTGCGCTATGCCTTTGATATTGCTCAGCCGGTGGGCAGCCGGATCAGCGATGTCGAGGTGAGGGCGGGCGAGGCTTGGGGGCCGATTGACGGTGCGGCGAAATATCTTGTCGTGGCCAATAACTATGTGCGTCAGGGCGGGGATGGATTCTCGGTCTTCGTGGATGCCGACAAGGCCTATGATTACGGCCCGGATCTGGCGGATGTGGTGGCCGAATATATCGCCGCAAACGCGCCCTATAAGCCCTATCTCGATGGGCGGATCGTGAAGAAATAGCCGTTGGCAGGCAACACCGGCGCGCGGGGGCCGTTTTGGGCAACGCGCGCCGCCAAGTGCTTGCAGGGCAGGTCGAATTCCGTTAGGAAGCGGCCAGAGCGGCGGGTGTGGTGTAGTGGTAGCGCCTTAGCCTTCCAAGCTAATGGTACGGGTTCGATTCCCGTCACCCGCTCCAATCTCCTTAAAATTCTTAGTCTAAGCCGCCGTTTCGGCTTGGCGATTATGCTAGCTTTTGCAGGGGCTGAGCATTTTTTGCCCTATGGCGACAGGAGCTGAGGCTTGGTCGCTGTTCGGGCTTAACTGCTAATCTTTAGTTAGCGATAGCCTCTTTGGTTGGCATTTTAACGCTAAAGTGATGATTCTGTGCTGTTGTACAAAGAGAATCGTGCCTCGCGATTTCTTGGGACACGGCTTTTATTGAGTGAATTGAGAGGTTTAAAATGATGCACAAGGTCTTGATGGTTGCCTTTGCGGGCAGTCTTTTCGCGCAAGGCGCGGCGGTGAATGCGCAGAGCATCGATTGGAGTGGCGCCTATATCGGCCTGACGGCTGGGCATGGCCGCAACTCCAGCCAATTTGACGATACGAGTTATAACGGCGGCATTCCCGGCTTCCCGCCCTATAGTTTCGACGTGGACACCAAAGGCGCGCAATGGGGGATCTTTGGTGGCTATAATTGGCAGCGAGATACGCAAGTCTATGGTGTAGAACTGGAAATCGGCCGCTCGGAGGCTGAGGGGTCGGCTTTTCCGCCGTTCAACGACCCTTTTGGGGATCCCTATGATGCGGCAGGCGGGGTTGAGGCAGGCTGGTATGGCACGCTGGCAGGCCGCCTTGGTGTGGTCCGGGATAAAAGCCTGTTTTATGGCAAGCTTGGCTTGGCCTATTCGGATGCGCGGGCGACGTTCGTCGACACTTGCACAGCCGCGCCCTGTGGTCCCGGCGTGATCGATGCCAGCGGCGCATTGGGCTGGGGCCTTTTGGCGGGGATTGGTATCGATCACGCGCTATCTGAGAAGTGGGTGCTGCGGGCTGAATATGAATACATCCATTTCGGCAGCGCTGATGCGTCGGGCGACAATATCAGCCCCGGCATGCCCAATGTTCCGACAGTCATCGGCGGCGATATGAGCTCACAGCGCTTGAAGTTGGGGATCAGCTTCAAGTTCTGATGGGCTTGGCTTCAGGCGAAAGGATCGGCCGGGTAGCCTGCTGCCGTCAGATAAAGCCCATCGGGTGGCGAGACCGGGCCACAAGCGGCGCGGTTTTTCGCCGCCAGCGCGTCGGCCACGCGGTCTGGTGACCAACTGCCAGCGCCGACGCGTTCCAATGTGCCGACGATGGAGCGGACTTGGTTGTGCAGGAAGCTGCGGGCGCGCAAGTAGAAGCGGAACTCTTGCCCGCCGGGATAGTCCAGCTCTTCGATGCGGATTTCGTCTAGCGTTTTCACAGGGCTATCGGCTTGACACATCACCGAGCGGAAGGTGGTGAAATCCTGCAAGCCGATAAGATGGGCGGCCCCTTGGCGCATTTTTTCGGCGTTCAGAGGCTGCGAGACCTGCCAGACGAGGCCTTTGTCATGCGTCGCCGGTGCGCGGCGGCTGATGAGGCGGAAGGTGTAGCGCCGCTCCATCGCGGAAAAGCGGGCATGGAAATCATCCGGCACCTGCGCGCAGGCGGTGATCGCGATGGGCTGGGGTTTGAGGTGCCAATTCAGCGCCTCGGCCAGCCGGAAGCTCTGCCAGTCTTTGGCAAGATCGGCATGGGCGACTTGGCCGGTGGCATGGACGCCCGCATCGGTGCGGCCCGCTGCGGCAATGCGATGATCGCCGGGCTCAAGCCGCGCCAAAGCCTCTTCCACCGATTGCTGCACCGAAGGCAGGCCACCCGCCTGCCTTTGCCAGCCGCAGAACGGGGCTCCGTGGTATTCGATCTTGAAAGCATAGCGCGGCATGGGGGCCGGATAGCCGAAAGCGGCAGCAACGTCCACTGGCGCGCGGTGCACCTTCCCAAGTCGTGCGCCGCCCCCTATCTTGAACGGGGTTTAAGGAGAGTGGATTGGCAGGTTTCGGCATCACCGATGGATTGGCACGCGGGATTGAGGGCGTGCAGGCCTCGGTCTCGGGGCTGTTGTTTGAGCCGGTTTTGCGCATCGGGGTCACCGGGCTGTCGCGCGCGGGCAAGACGGTGTTCATCACCGGGCTGATCGCCAATTTGCTGCACCGGGGCCGGATGCCGCAGCTGAGCGCCGAGCGCGAGGGCCGGATTGAGCTGGTGCATTTGCAGCCGCAACCCGACATGACCTTGCCGCGTTTCGACTTCGAGGGGCATTTGGCGGCTTTGACCGGCGAGGTGCCGCGTTGGCCGGATTCGACGCGGGCGATCTCGGAGTTGCGGCTGTCGTTCCGGGTGAAACCTGCGGGGTTCTTGGCGGGCTGGCGCGGCCCGCAGGTGATTCATCTCGATATCGTCGATTATCCCGGCGAATGGCTCTTGGATTTGTCCTTGATGGAGAAGTCCTATGCGGAATGGTCGGAAGAGACCCTGAGCCGGATCAACAGCCGTAGCCAAGCCGTTGATTTCGTGGCCGAGGCGCGGGCGGTGGACGGCGCGCGCAAGCTTGATGAGGCTGAGGCGCAGGTTTTGGCGCAGG
This sequence comes from Pseudogemmobacter lacusdianii, assembly GCF_030848395.1. Lineage (GTDB taxonomy): Bacteria > Pseudomonadota > Alphaproteobacteria > Rhodobacterales > Rhodobacteraceae > Pseudogemmobacter > Pseudogemmobacter lacusdianii. Next base: position 13,424 of record NZ_JAVDBT010000001.1, read on the forward strand.
CTTTCACGGGCTATTTGCACGCCGCGCGGGAGGCGGGTTTTGCCGATTGCACGCCGGGGCGGTTCTTGTTGCCGGGGGATCTGGCGGGCAGCCCCGTCTTGACCTTCGCGCCCTTGCCGCAGCCTGCCACGACGGCGCGCGGCAGTCTTTGGCGCGAGATGGAGCGGCGCTATGAGGCCTATAAATCCAAAGTTGTGACGCCGTTTTTCCGCGATCACTTTGCCAAACTCGACCGGCAGGTGGTCTTGATGGATGTCTTGGGGGCCTTGCATCAAGGCCCGCAGGCGGTGGCGGATTTGCGCCGCGTCATGGCCGAGGTTTTGGGCGCGTTTCGGGTGGGGCGCGCGAGCTGGCTGACCTCGCTTTTGGGCGCGCATCGGGTGGAGAAGATCCTCTTTGCGGCGACCAAGGCGGATCATTTGCACCATGAGCAGCACCCGCAGCTGACCGCTATTACCGAGGCGCTTTTGGCTGAGGCGAAGTCGCGCGCGGCCTATGCCGGGGCAGAGGTGGCGGCGATGTCGATTGCCTCGGTCCGGGCCACGGTGGAAGAGCGGGTTGAGCGTGAGGGCGAAAGCCTGCCGGCGGTGCGGGGGCGGCTTTTGGCCAGTGGCAAGCAGGCGGTGATGTATCCCGGCGCTTTGCCGCATGATCCGTTGCGGGTGTTGAACCCGGCGCGGGAGGGGGCGGCGCAATGGCTGGATGCCGATTTCGCGCTTATGGGCTTTGCGCCCGCGCGGATGGGGCTCGCCCCGGGGCAGGGGCTGCCGCATATCCGGCTGGACCGGGCGGCGGAGTTCCTGTTTGGGGACCGGCTTTGATGCAGATTGTGGATGCGCGCCCCGAAGATGCGGGCGCTTTGGCGCAGATCTTGGGCGATTGGCTGCGCGAGCTGGCTTGGATGCCGATCCTGCACAGCCGCGATGAGGATCTGGCCTTTGTCTCTCGGATGATCGCGAGCCACCGGGTGCGGGTGGCGCGGGATGATAGGGGGCGCGCGCTGGGCTTTATTGCAGTGCGGCAATGCGTGATCGGTGGGTTTTATGTGGCCGCAGGGGCGCGCGGGCAGGGCATTGGTAAGGCGCTTTTGGAGGATGCCAAGGCGGTGGAGCCTCGGCTTACCTTGCTGACTTTTCAGGACAATCTGGGCGCGATTGCCTTTTACACCCGTGAGGGCTTTGTCGAGACGGAACGCAGCAATGGCGCCTGTAATGAAGAGGGGCTGCCGGATTTGCGGATGATCTGGAGGCGTGCGGAATGAGGGAACGGGACCCGTTTGAGCCACAGGAGCGCGGGCCGCGCCCCTATCTCTTGGAGGTTGAGGAGGAGGCTGATCCTTCCTCGGCGCCCTTTGTCGATGATGTGATCGACCCGCCGCAGGGGCGGGCGATGCTGGCGGCGGGGCAGATTGCGACTGTGCGGGCCTCGGGCGCATGGCGCTTTGCGGCTTGGGCCTTTGGGGCTTTGTTCACCTTCTGGCTGTCGGTTTCGGCTTGGCGCTTTGTCGAGGATCTCTTGGCGCGCCAGCCTTTGCTGGGGGCGATTGCGGCGTCTTTGGTGGGCTTGGCTTTGGTCGCGGCTTTGGTGGTGGCCTTTCGCGAATGGGCGGCGGTGGCGCGGCTTTCGCGACTGGATGGCTTTCGCGCCCATGCCGATGCGGCCTTGGCCTCGGGCGATCTGGCAGGCGCGCGGCGCGTCACCCGCAATCTGGCGCGGCTTTATGCCAAGCGGCCTGATACGGCTTGGGGCAGGGCGCGGCTCGCTGAACATGAGGCGGATGTGATGGATGCCGATGCGCTTTTGGCCTTGGCCGAGAGCACGCTTCTGGCGCCTTTGGATGCCCGCGCCCAAGCCGAGGTGGAAAGCGCCGCTGGCCGGGTGGCACTGGTCACCGCTTTCGTGCCGATCGCTTTGGCGGATGTGGCGGTGGCTTTGGTGACCAATCTGCGGATGATCCGGCGGATTGCCGAGATCTATGGCGGACGCTCGGGCAGCATTGGCTCTTTGGGGCTGATGCGGCGGGTGTTCACCGCATTGCTCGCGACGGGGGCAGTGGCTTTGATGGATGATCTGGTGGGATCTTTGGCGGGGGGCGGTTTGGCCTCAAAACTGTCGCGGCGCTTTGGCGAAGGCGTGGTCAATGGCGCTTTGACGGCGCGGATTGGTTTGGCGGCGATGGAGCTTTGTCGGCCGTTGAGTTTCAACTCGGTCTCGCGGCCTTCGACCTCGACCGTGGTGGGGCGGGCTTTGACCGGGTTTATCCCGCGGGGCGCGCGCGACTGATGTTGCAGGCCGGGGGCGCTTCGCCCCGCCCTGTGACCCTTGGCCCCCCGAGAGTATTTAAGTCAAGATGAATGGGGCAGGGGGGCGGCTTTGGTCTGCGGGTTTTGACGCGGCGGGATGTGGCGCAAAACTGGACATTCTTTGGGGGGTGTGACAGAGGATGCGGGTCCAAGGAGCTACCCCATGACCCGTCCCGTTGTCACCCGCTTCGCCCCCTCGCCCACCGGCTATATCCATGTGGGCAATCTGCGCACTGCGTTGATGAACTATCTGATCGCCCGCAAGAATGGCGGCACCTTCATCCTGCGTTTGGATGATACCGATCAGGAGCGTTCGAAGCAGGAATATTCCGATGCGATCATGCAGGATCTGGAATGGCTGGGCCTGCAATGGGACCGGGTTGAGCGGCAATCGGCGCGCTATGATCGCTATGAGCTGGCAGCAGCGAAGCTGAAGGAAGCGGGCCGTTTCTACGAATGCTTTGAGACGCCGACCGAGCTGGACCTGAAGCGCAAGAAAGCAGCCGCGATGGGCCGCCCGCCGGTCTATGACCGTGCTTCGCTGAATATGAGCGAGGCCGAGAAAGAGGCGGCGCGGGCCGAGGGCAAGCTGGGTTACTGGCGCTTCTTGCTGAACCAGACCCGGATTGAGTGGAAAGACGGCATCATTGGCGATTTGTCGATCGATGCGGCTTCGGTTTCCGATCCGGTGCTGATCCGTGCCGATGGGCAAGTGCTTTATACCTTTGCCTCTTCGGTCGATGATATCGAGATGGGGGTCACGCATATCGTGCGCGGCGCCGACCATGTGACCAATACCGCAACGCAGATCCAGATCATGGAAGCGATGGGCGGCACGCCTCCGGCTTTCGCGCACCACTCGCTCTTGACGGGGGCGGCGGGCGAGGAGCTGTCGAAGCGGCTTGGCACCTTGTCCTTGCGCGATCTGCGGGCGCGGGGCGTGGAGCCGATGGCATTGCTGTCGCTGATGGCGCGGCTTGGCTCGTCGAAGCCGGTGGAACTCTTTGGCTCGCTGGATGAGCTGGCCGAAGGGTTCGATGTGACGTCCTTCGGTTCGGCGCCGACGAAGTTTGATGCCGAGGATCTCTTCCCGCTGACCCGCGCGGCGGTGCAGGCCAAGGGCTATGACGAGGTGAAGCCGCGGATTGACGCTTTGGGCGTGCCAGCGGATTTGGCTGAGACCTTCTGGGCCGCGACCAAGGGCAATATCACCGTGCTTGACGATTTGGCCGGTTGGTGGGCGCTGGTCCGCGATGGGGCGGAGCCTTTGGTGGATGAGGCGGATGCTGAGTTTGTCGCCCAAGCGGTGGCTTTGTTGCCAGCGCAGCCTTGGACCACGGCAAGCTGGGGCGAGTGGACTGGGGCGGTGAAGGCCGCCACGGGCCGCAAGGGCAAGGATCTCTTCCGCCCGCTGCGCCGGGTGCTGACGGGGCGCGATTCCGGTCCGGAGATGGCGGATTTCATGCCGCTTTTGAAAGCGCCCAAAGTCTGATTTTTGACGATAGGCTTTGCGAAAATGGCCCCCGCTCCAAGGAAATCTTGGGCGGGGGTTTTCTTTTGGCTGCAAGGGTTTGGCGGGGAAGTCGCGCCGCTTTCTGCCTTTGTATCCCGTCGCATTCCGTTTTTGCTTGCTCAGCCGTTGCGCGATAGGCTAACCCTATGGATGCAGGATCGGGAGAATCCGTGCGGGTCACACCACACGGTGCCGAAGGAGCAACCGCCCCGGTAAACTCTCAGGCGCAAGGGACCGTTTCTGCAAAAGACTCTGGAGAGAGGCGCGTGACGCGTCCGCCGAAGGGATAACATTCTCAGGCGCCCAAGGCCGCGCAAGCGGGGGCAAGGACAGAGGGGGCATCGGGCGGCAGGGTTCACTGCCGTGTTCGGTGCCGGGGTTTTTCCGGCCAAAATGGGGAGGGACAGCTTGTCCGACCTTTTGCGCTTGGGTCTGCACGACCTTCACACCAGCCTTCAAGGTAAGATGGTGCCCTTCGCGGGCTATGAGATGCCGGTGCAATATGCTGCCGGGGTGATGAAGGAGCATCTTCACACAAGAGCATCGGCGGGGCTGTTTGATGTGAGCCATATGGGGCAGGTTTTGCTGCGCCCGAAGGGCTCGATGGAGGCTTTGGTTGCCGCTTTTGAGGCGATGATGCCGGTGGATGTGGCCAGCTTGCCCGAGGGCCGCCAGCGCTATGGGCTTTTCACCAATGAGGCGGGCGGGATCTTGGATGATCTGATGTTCGCCAATCGCGGCGATCATTTCTATGTGGTGGTGAATGCGGGCCGTAAGGCGCATGACATCCCGCATATGGAGCTGCATCTGGGCGCTGTGGCCGAGGTTGTGGCGGTGAAAGACCGCGCTTTGCTGGCGCTGCAAGGGCCGCGGGCCGAGGAGGTTCTGGCGGGTCTGGTGCCGCAGGTCGCGGCGATGCGCTTTATGGATGTGCTCTCGGTCGATACGGTCTTTGGGGCGCTTTGGATCTCGCGCTCGGGCTATACCGGCGAGGATGGTTTTGAGATCTCGGTGCCGGATGATGGCGCTGAGGGGCTGGCCAAGGCGCTTTTGGCGCATGAGGCGGTGATGCCGATTGGGCTGGGCGCGCGGGATTCCTTGCGGCTGGAGGCCGGGCTTTGCCTTTACGGTCATGATCTGGATGAAACCGTGTCTCCGGTGGAAGCGGGGCTCACTTGGGCGATCCAGAAATCGCGCCGGGCAGGGGGCGCGCGGGAGGGCGGCTTCCCCGGCGCCGAGCGGATCTTGCGCGAACTCGCCGAGGGGCCGTCGCGGGTGCGGGTGGGTTTGCGGCCTGAGGGCCGGGCGCCGATGCGCGAAGGCACGGAACTCTTTGACGGCGCGGATGTTGCGGGGGCTGTGACCTCGGGCGGATTTGGTCCCTCGGTCGAGGCACCGATCGCTATGGGCTATGTGCCCCCCGCACTGTCTGCACTGGGTACCAAGATTGAGGGAGAGGTGCGCGGCAAACGCTTGCCGGTCACCGTCAGCGCCATGCCCTTCCACCCGACCAATTACAAACGCTGAGGAGCGAGAGATGAAATATACCAAAGAACACGAATGGTTGCGGGTTGAGGGCGATCTGGTCGTGGTGGGGATCACCGAACATGCCGCCACCGCTTTGGGCGATGTGGTGTTTGTTGAACTGCCCGACACCGGCAATATGGTCGGCGAAGGCGATGAGATCTGCGTCATTGAGAGCGTGAAAGCCGCCTCGGACATTCTGGCGCCTTTGGATGGCGAGATCGTTGCGGTGAACGAAAAGCTTTCCGACACGCCGTCCTTGGTGAATGAGGATCCGACTGGCGAGGCCTGGTTCTTCAAGATGAAGGTGGATGATCTCTCGGTGCTCGACCAGTTCATGGATGAGGCTGAGTATAACGAGTTGATCGGCTAAGCGCCGCGCAAGGTTGAGAGCGCCGGGGGGCCAGCCCCCCGGACCCCCCGGGATATTTTAGGACAGATGAAATGGGGAGGCTTTGGGCCTTCTGCTGTCCGGGAGTGGGCCAATGGCTTTTACGCCGAGTGATTATAACCCCTATGACTTCGCCAATCGCCGCCATATTGGGCCTTCGCCCTCAGAGATGGCTGAGATGTTGGCGGTGACGGGTGCTGCAAGCTTGGATGCGCTGATCGAAGAGACGGTGCCGAAGGCGATCCGGCAGAAGAAGGCTTTGTCTTGGGCGCCCTTGTCCGAGCATGAGCTTTTGGCGCGGATGCATGAGGTGGCGGCCAAGAATAAGGTGATGACCAGCCTGATCGGGCAGGGTTATTACGGCACGGTGACGCCCCCGGCGATCCAGCGCAATATCTTTGAAAATCCGGCTTGGTATACGGCTTACACGCCCTATCAGCCCGAGATCGCGCAAGGCCGGTTGGAGGCTTTGCTGAACTTCCAGACCATGGTTTGCGATCTGACCGGGTTGGATGTGGCGAATGCGTCCTTGTTGGATGAGGCGACGGCGGCGGCAGAAGCCATGGCCATGGCCGAGCGTTTGGCGAAATCCAAGGCAAAGGCTTTCTTTGTCGATCGTTTCTGCCATCCGCAAACCATTGCGGTGATCAAGACCCGCGCTTTGCCTTTGGACATTGAGGTGATTGAGGATGCGGCGGAGAACCTTGATCCGGCTCAGGTTTTTGGTGCGATCTTCCAATATCCGGGCTCTTACGGCCATGTGACCGACTTCACCGATCAGATTGCGGCCTTGCATGAGGCCGGGGCGATTGCGGTGGTGGCGACCGATCTTCTGGCCTTGTGTCTTTTGAAAGAGCCGGGCGCGATGGGGGCGGATATTGCCATCGGCTCGACCCAGCGCTTTGGCGTGCCGCTTGGTTTTGGCGGCCCGCATGCGGCGTTTATGTCGGTGAAAGATGCGCATAAGCGGCAGATGCCGGGGCGGATTGTCGGTGTCTCGATCGATGCGCAGGGCGGCAAGGCGTACCGTTTGTCCTTGCAGACCCGCGAGCAGCATATCCGGCGTGAAAAGGCGACCTCGAACGTTTGCACGGCGCAGGCTTTGCTGGCCGTGATGGCCTCGATGTATGCGGTCTTCCACGGGCCGAAGGGCTTGCGGGCGATTGCCGAGCGGGTGCATTTCTTGACCCAGCGGCTGGCGCGGGCGTTGAAATCGGCGGGGGCGAAAGTCTCTCCCAAGGCCTTCTTCGACACGATCACGGTTGAGGTTGGCGTGGGGCAAGCTGGGATTTTGGCTGCGGCACGGGCCGAGGGGCTGAACTTCCGCAAGATTGGCAATGACCGGATTGGCATCTCGCTGGATGAGACCACGGATGAGCGGGTGCTGGTTAAGGTCTTGCGCGCCTTTGGTATTCCGGGCCTGCCGCCGCATCGCGCCGCTTTGGGCTTCCCTGAAGAGATGCTGCGGACCTCGGATTATCTCACCCATCCGGTCTTCCATATGAACCGGGCTGAGTCTGAGATGATGCGCTATATGCGGCGGCTGTCGGACCGTGATCTGGCGCTTGATCGTGCGATGATCCCGCTGGGGTCTTGCACGATGAAGCTGAATGCTGCGGCCGAGATGATGCCGATCACTTGGCCGGAATTCTCGACCCTGCACCCCTTCGTGCCGGCGGATCAGGCGGCGGGTTATGCCGAAGCCATCTCGGATCTGACCGAGAAACTTTGCGAGATCACTGGCTATGATGCGTTTTCCATGCAGCCGAACTCGGGCGCGCAGGGCGAATATGCTGGGCTTTTGACCATTCTCGCCTATCACCGGGCGCGGGGGGATGTGGATCGCAAGATCTGCCTCATCCCGACCTCGGCGCATGGCACCAACCCGGCTTCGGCGCAGATGGCGGGGATGCAGGTGGTGGTGGTGAAATCCGCACCGAATGGTGATGTGGATCTGGACGACTTCCGCGACAAGGCAGCGGCGGCGGGCGATAAACTGGCGGCTTGCATGATCACCTATCCGTCGACGCACGGCGTTTTTGAGGAGACGGTGAGCGAGGTTTGCAAGATCACCCATGACCACGGCGGGCAGGTCTATATCGACGGCGCGAATATGAATGCGCTGGTCGGTCTGGTGAAGCCGGGTGAGATTGGCGGCGATGTGAGCCATTTGAACCTGCACAAGACCTTTGCCATCCCGCATGGCGGCGGCGGGCCGGGCATGGGGCCGATTGGTGTGAAGGCGCATCTGGCAGCGCATCTGCCGGGGCATCCAGAGACCGGGGGCGAGGAAGGTCCGGTTTCGGCGGCACCGGCGGGTTCGGCCTCGATCCTGCTGATCTCTTGGGCTTACTGCTTGATGATGGGCGGGGCGGGTCTGACGCAGGCGACGCGGGTGGCGATCCTCAACGCCAACTATATCGCGAGCCGGTTGAAGGGCGAATATCCGATCCTCTTCATGGGCAACAAAGGCCGGGTCGCGCATGAGTGCATCTTGGACACGCGGCCCTTTGCCGATGTGGGCGTGACGGTGGATGATATCGCCAAGCGCTTGATCGACAATGGTTTCCACGCGCCGACCATGTCTTGGCCGGTCACGGGGACGCTGATGGTGGAGCCGACGGAATCCGAGACCAAGGCCGAGATTGACCGCTTCATCACCTCGCTTTTGGCGATCCGGGAAGAGATCCGGGCGGTGGAGAAGGGCGAGATTGCGGCTGAAGAGTCTCCGTTGCGCTTTGCGCCGCATACCGTGGCGGCGCTGGTCGGCGAATGGGATCGCAAATACAGCCGCGAGGCTGGCTGCTTCCCGCCCGGCGCCTTCCGGGTCGACAAATATTGGCCGCCGGTGGGCCGGGTCGACAACGTTTATGGCGACCGTAACCTGATCTGCACCTGCCCGCCGATCGAGGATTATATGGAGGCGGCGGAGTAATCCGGCCGCTTTCCTAGACGCTTGGGTTTCAGAACAGCCGGGGGCATACCTCGGCTGTTTTGCTGTGAAAGTGGGGCTGTGGTTGACAGATGTCGGCCGCTGGCGCATCCCGAATGGGTTAAGAGAAGGTGCGTCATGACTGCGAAGACTGAAGGCCCGGGGTTCGGGGCTGGACTGATAACCGGGCTGCCGATTGCGCTGGGCTATTTTCCGATTGCGTTCTCTTTTGGTGTCGCTGCGGTAAAGGCCGATCTCAGCTGGTTCGAGGCGGTAATGCTTTCGGTTCTGATCTATGCCGGGGCGAGCCAATTCCTTGCTTTGGCTTTGTTTACCAGCGGTGCACCTGTGCTGGTTTCGGCCTTCACGCTGATCGCGATGAACCTGCGGCATGTGCTTTACGGCCCGGCTTTGATGAAAGAGGTTGGGGCTGAGGCCTCTAGAAAACACGCTTGGGCATGGGGTTGGGGCCTGACGGATGAGGTCTTTGGTCAGGCCTTGGGCTCGCTGGCGCGGGGGCAGAAATTCTCGGAAGCTTGGATGTTCGGGCTGGGCCTTGCGGCCTATGCGGCTTGGATCTCGGGCACTGGCTTAGGCGCTTGGGCGGGCGGCGGTGCTTTGGCGGCTTATCCGGCGCTGAATGCGGGCTTGGGCTTTATGCTGGCGGCTTTGTTCCTGTCGCTGCTTTTGTCGATCCTGACCCGCAAAGCGGTGCCGGCGATTGCGGTCGCGGCTGTGGCGACGGTGGCGGGCACGGTGATCTGGTCCAGCACAGAAGGCATTCTGGCCGGAATGATCTGCGGCGCTTTGGCAGGGGTGGTGCGGAAATGAACCCGGATTTGCTGATTATGGCGCTGTTGGCGGGGCTGGCCAACTGGGGTTTTCGCGCTTTGCCGGTGATTTTGATGAAGCGCGAGCAGGCCCCCGGCGGGGTGATGGCGCGGTTCTTGGCCTCGACCGGACCGGCGGCGATTGCGACGCTGTTTGTGGCCTCGGTGCTGCCGCAGATCTACCCGGCACCGCGAGAGATTTTGCCTTTGGCGATGGGCGTTATGGCGACATTCGCCGGGTTCTGGCCGAGAAAATCCATCGTTGGCGGCACTTTGGCCGGGGCGGCGGGCTATGCAGCGACGTTCTGGTTCTTGGGGCTGGGCGGCTAGGGCTTGATCTTGGCGGCCTCGGTGCCGATCTCAGGGCTAGGATAGCGGAGGCGCAAAATGGGTGAATTCACAGCCGATCCGGCACGGCAGGGCGAGGCTTTGCGGCTGACCTGCGCCACCTGTGGTCAGGCCAACCGGGTGCCGCAGGCGCGTTTGGCGCAGGGGCCGCGTTGTGGCAGCTGCGGTGAGGCCCTGTTGGAGGGCAAAGTCGCCGAGCTGGACCCCACCACGCATGACAAGATGACCCGCAATGACGGGCTGCCGGTCTTGGTGGATTACTGGGCGCCTTGGTGCGGGCCCTGCCGGGCGATGGCGCCGGAATTTGCTAAGGCGGCGAAGGCTTTGCCGCAAAGCGTGCGTTTTGCGAAGATCAACACGCAAGATCATCCGAAAATCTCGACCCGGCTCGGCATCCAAGGCATTCCGCTTTTGATCCTTTACAAGCGGGGGCGCGAGGTGGCGCGGCTGGCGGGCAGCCGACCCGCGGCGGATATCTTGGCCTTTCTGCGCCAGCATCGGGTTTAAGGTTTCTGCCTGACCTCTGCAGCTTGCAGTTTCCATTAGGTTTTCTGGCCTCGGTCGGTCTTTAATCTCCATGCCTCCGGGGGAGGGGGCGGATGATTTGCGTGCGGGGCTTTGGCCCGAAGCAGCGCATTGGGGAGATCAGATGACCACGGGTTTGGAAGATGTTTTGGTGCGCAATGCCTCGGCCACAGAGGTGTTGGCGCCAGAGGGGCAATTGCGGCCTGGAATGGTTTATGAAGTGCCGGCGCGGCAGGGGCGGGCCTTTCGCCTAAAGGCAGGGCAGGTGGCGCGGCTGACCAATCACCAGGGCCAGCAAGTTGGCGATTTCTGGGCGTTTTCTGCCGAAGATCGGCGTGAGTTCCTTTCGATGGAGCATATGCGGCCAACCTTGCGCAAGCTGACGCCGCGACCCGGAGATGCGCTTATTACCAACAAACGGCGCGCCTTGCTGGAGATGTTGGAAGACACGTCACCGGGCGTGCATGACACCTTGATCGCGGCCTGCTGCCAGCACCGCTATACCGAGCTCGGCCATCCCGATCCGCATGACAATTGCAGCGACAATCTGCGGATGGCGATGGCGGCGATTGGCGCGCCGATTGGGGAAATCCCCTGCCCGTTCAATCTGTGGATGAACACGCCGCCGCGCGCGGATGGTGGGATTGACTGGCTGGCACCGGTGTCTAAGCCCGGAGACTATGTGCGACTGCGGGCGGTTCGCGATGCGATTTTGGTGCTGTCTTGCTGCCCGATGGACCTGTCGCCCATCAATGGCGATGCCAAATCTCCGAAAGGCTTGCAGGTGATGATTGAAGGCTAAGCCCTTCATTCGGCTTTGAAATGTTTTGGGAAGAGGATCGAGGCGCAGATGCGGGCGGTGCGTTGCGCCTCGGCCGCGTCATAGGGGTCTTTCATCGACATAAGATCGAGCCAAGTGCCCTCGATGGTCAGGCGCAGGATGCGGGCGAGGTATTTCGGCGCCGCCGTGTAGCCGCCCTCGGCGACCAATTCGGCGCAGATTTCTTCCATCCGGGCGTTATAGGCGGCGTCCTTGTCGCCGTAGTTTTCTTGGTAAATCGGGCGGCTTTGTGCCTCACCCCAGAAGGCGCACCAAGCGGCCAGACGATCGGGGGTGCAGAGATTGGGCGCGAAATCGGCGTCGATGAGCGCCGAGAGTTGCTCGGCGGCTGTGGGGCCAGCACTGGCCAAAGCCGCCTGCCAATTGTCGCGATATTCCTCGGCCAAGGCGCCGAGCGTGTCGGCCAAAAGCTTCTCTTTGGTCTCAAAATGAAAGAGCACGAGGCCGTGGGAAAGGCCCGCCTCGCGCGCCACCTCGGTCAGGGTGGTGCGGGCAAAACCGCGCGCGGCGAGGGTGCGAATCGTCGCCTCGATGATCTGCTCGCGTCGGGCCTCGCGGCTCATGGTGCGGGGGCGGGGGGCGGGATCGGGGGCCTCTGCGCTGGAGGTCGAAGGCTTCGGGCTGGCTGCGGTCATGGTGCGTTTCCCTTCGTAGCAGATCCCAAAGCGCCTGAAATGGCTGCTGCCTTCATGCCGTAAATTTGCCCGCCGCTTCAAGCGCCTGAGGGGCGTTGCGGGATCTCTTGGCGGATATCCCAGCCTTGTTGCCTGTCACTGAACGCTCAAACACTGGGGTTGCGCGGGGCGAGAGGTCGTTCATCGGTGCATCTTCTCTCTGATTGACAGTCCAGTCAATGGCGTGACAGGCTGAGACATCCCAAGCTTGAAGTGAGCCAGAGATGACCCCGAGATTGTCCCCGCCGAGCCGCGATTTGACGAAATCCAACGCGCAATTTCAACGCGCGGTGCAGCGCCTGCCCTTGGGGGTCTCGTCGAGTTTTCGCTATTGGGGCGACGACCGCACCGTCTATGTCGCGCGCGGCAAGGGCGGGCGGACATGGGACATTGATGGCAATGCTTACGTCGATTACCGCCTCGGCTACGGCCCGGCGATCTTGGGTTATGCCGATGACCGGGTCGATGCGGCGGCGCGTAAGGGTATGGAAGTGGGCGGGGTTTTCGCGCTTTCGACCGAGCGCGAGCTGATCGTCGCCGACCGGATCGCCAAAATGGTGCCAGCGGCGGAACTGGTGCGGTTCTCGAACTCGGGCACCGAGGCGGTGATGGCGGCGCTGCGGCTGGCGCGCGCCCATACAGGCCGCGAGGAATATTTGCTGGTCGAAGGCGGCTATCACGGGCTGTTCGATGCCGCGATGTGGATGGCCGATATGGAGGGCTGGACGCCGGGTTCGAATGGCGATCCCGAGATGGTGCCATATGGCAAGGGCATCCCGCAGACGGTGAAAAAGCTCGCCCATTTGGTGCCGATGAATGACCTGCAAAGGCTGGAGGATACGTTCAAGCAGCATGGCGACCGGATGGCGGCGATGCTGATTGAGCCCATTCAGGGCAATTGCTGCGGCATCTCGGCCCGGCGGGATTATGTGCAACTCGCCCGCGATCTTTGCGACCGTTACGGGGTTTTGCTGATCATTGATGAGGTGAAAACCGGCTTTAGGGTCGGCAAGGGTGGCATTCAGGGGCTTTTGGGCATTCGGCCTGACATCACCACTTTCGCCAAAGCCGTGGCCAATGGCTATCCGATCGCTTTGGTCGCGGGGCGCGAGGATGTGATGCGGTCCTTCCGCTTTGGCGGGGCGAGCCATGGCGGCACCTATACCGCGCATTCGGTCAGCCTTGCGGCGGCGGAAGAATGCTTGCGGATCTTGGATGAGACCCCGGCTTTGGTGACGCTTGCCAGTTATGGCGAGGCGCTGAAATCGGGCATCTCGGGCATCCTGAACGCGCGCGGCATCGCGCATAGCTTCTCGGGGCATGCGTCCATGTTCGGCATCTTCTTTGCCGAGGAAGCGCCGGACAATTATCGCGATTGGAAGGTCTCGGATTACTCCTTCTATGACCGGATGGCCTATTACCTGCATGATCTGGGGGTGATTGTAGAGCCTGACAGCCGCGAGCCTTGGTTCATGTGCGAGGCGCATGGGACGGAGGCCTCTTGCCTCACCGACACGTTGAAGGCGGTGGAACTGGCGGTGGATTTGACGCTGCAAGATCAGGCCGATGGCACGTTGGATGCTGCCGAATGAGTTATGATGCGGTGATCATTGGCGCGGGCCACAACGGGTTGGTGACGGCAGGATACCTTGCCCGCGCGGGGCTAAAGGTCTGCGTTGTCGAGAAAAACGACTGGGTCGGCGGGGCGGCGGTCAGCCGTGAGCTTTTCCCCGGCTTCACCTATTCGAACTGTTCTTATGTAAGCTCGCTCTTCCGGCCCGAGATCATGCGCGATCTGGAACTGCCGAAATACGGGCTGCAAATCCTGCCCTATGAGGGCGGCGCGGTCTTCCAAGAGGGCGGCGGATATCTGGGCATGTACCGCGACCATGATGCCAATCGGCGCGAATTCGCGCGGCATTCGAAGCGCGATGCCGAGGCCTATGACATCTACGCCCGCGACATCTTGCGCTTTTGCCGCTTCATCCGGCCGATGCTGATGCGTACACCGCCTGATCCTTCAAGCTTCCGGCCGCGCGATCTGTCCGAGCTGATGTGGCTGGGGCGCGAGATGGGCACGCTGTCCGAGGAAATGCGGGCGCGGATGGTGCAGTTTTGGACCATGTCGATCTCGGACTTTCTGGACGAGTATTTCGAAAGCCCGATCATCAAGGGCTATCTGGCGGTCTCGGCGATCATTGGCACGGCTTTGGGGCCGATGAGCCCCGGCTCGGCCTATGTTTTGCTGCACCATTACATGGGCGATGTGGACGGCAATGTCGGCGCTTGGGGCTTTGCGCGGGGCGGGATGGGCTCGATCACACGGGCTTTGACGGCAAGTCTGAAGGATCAGGGTGGCGAGGTTCGGGTCGGCCACGGCGTTGAAAAGGTTCTGGTGCAGGGCGGCCGCGCGACCGGGGTGGTTTTGTCGAATGGCGATGAGATCCGCGCCAAGCGCGTCATCTCGAACATGGATGTGAAGCGCACCTTCCTGAAACATGTCGATGAGGCCGAACTGCCGGACGATTTTGTCAAACGGGTGAAGGCGTTTAAAATCCGCGGCTCTTCGGGGAAGTTGAACATCGCTTTGGATGCAGCCCCGGTCTTCCCCGCGCTGCCCGAAGGCGCGCCGAACATCAAAGGCGATCTGCATTTCACGGATTCCATTGAGAAAATGGAGCGTGGCTACGACGATTGGAAGAATGGGCAGTTCAGCCGCGATCCCTTCCAAGACGTGATGATCCCCACGATGATCGACCCGACGATGACGCCGCCGGGCAAGCATTTCATGTCCTGTTTCGTGCAATATGCGCCGCCGAAGATCGCGGGCCGCGACTGGACGGATGCCGACCGGGATGCCTTCCGTGACACCTGTCTCAACCAGATTGAGGCCTATAGCCCCGGCTTCAAGGACCGCGTTTTGCATGTCGAAGTGCGCACGCCGCGCGAGTTGGAGGCGGAAGTCGGCCTCACCGAGGGCAATATTTTCCAAGGTGAGCTGACCTTTGACCAGTTGCTCTTCAACCGTCCGGTGCCGGGTTATGCGCAATATCGCAGTCCGATCAAGGACTTGTGGATGTGCGGATCGTCCACCCATCCCGGCGGGGGCGTGATGGGCGCGCCGGGGCGCAATGCGGCGGCGGAAGTTTTGCGCGATGCGGGCGTGAAAGGGGGGATGCGCGATGCCTACACCGTTCTCTGAGCGCGGCTTGGATGTCTTGGTCATCGGCGGCGGCGTCAACGGCTTGGCCTGCGCCACCCGGCTGGCGCAAAAGGGACGCAAGGTGGTGCTGCTGGAAGCGGCTGCGACCACCGGCGGCGGGGCAGGGGAGCGGGAGTTTGCTCCCCAATACCGCGCGCCTGCTTTGGCGCATCTGACCCAAGGGCTGGACGACAGGCTGGTCGCGGCGATGGATTTGCAGCGCCATGGGCTTAGCTTTCATGCGCCTTTGGTGACCACGGTTTTATCCGGCGATTTCGCGCCCTTGGCGGTAACGGCCGGGAAGACTTCCGGCCATGATGCGCAAGGCTGGGCCGAGCTGCATGGCAAGCTTTCGGCCTTTGCGCGGGTGCTGGCGCCCTTCCGGCAGATGCGGCCTTTGCGGTTGGCGGGTGAGACGCGGTATTTTGAGCTGGCCAAGCGCGGGCTTGGCATCCGCAGCTTGGGCAAGGCCGATTTCCGCGAATTTTTGCGGATGGTGCTGATCGATGTCTATGACGTGGCCGAGGATGAGCTGAGCGACGCGCGGCTAAAGGCTTTGCTTTGCTTTGACGCGACGCTTGGCGCTTGGCTTGGGCCGCGCTCCCCGAACTCGCTGATCCTTTATCTGGACCGTTTGGCGCGGGGGGCCTCGCCTTTGCTGCCGAAGGGCGGCATGGCGGCTTTGGCGGGGGCGATGTCCCGCGCGGCCGAGGCGGCGGGGGTGGAGATCCGCTGCAACGCCAGCGTCGAGCGGCTCTTGATCGAGGGCGATCAGGCGGTTGGCGTGCGGCTTCAGGGTGGTGAGGCGTTGCGCGCGCGGCTGGTCGTCTCGGCGATCAACCCACGGACAACCTTTCAGAAATTGGTGGGGGCGGCGGATCTGGATGCGGGCTTTGCGCAAAAGATCGACCACATCCGCTCACGCGGGGCGGCGGCGAAGCTGCATCTGGCCTTGAGTGCGGCCCCCAACTTCCGTGGCGCGGATCTGCAATCGCGGCTGGTGATTGCGCCCTCGGCCGCGGCCATTGAGCGGTCGTTCAATGCGGTGAAATATGGTGAGGTGCCCGCTGAGCCGGTGATGGAGGTGCTGCTGCCCACGGCCTTTGAGCAGGGCTTGGCCCCGAGCGGTCACCACATCCTTTCGGCCATCGTGCAATTTGCCCCGCATGCGCCGAAGGCCGGGCTGGAGGCCGCGCGGGCCGAGATGCTGGAGCGCAGCCTTGCCGTGCTGGAGGCGCAGGCGCCGGGTCTGCGCGCCTCGGTTCTGCATGCCGAGATGCTGATGCCGCAGGATATTGAGGCGCGTTTTGGCATGGTCGGCGGCAATTGGCACCATGGGGAGTTGGCGGTGGAGCAGATGCTCTTCAACCGACCGACCTTTGCCGCTGCGCAATATGCTGCACCTCTGCCGGGGCTTTGGCTGGCGGGGGCGGGCAGCCATCCCGGCGGCGGCATCAATGGTGCGGCAGGCTGGAATGCCGCCGAGGCGATCTTGCAGGCCAAAGCCCGCACCACCGCGAAAGAGGGAGCCTTGGCATGAGCGCGCTTACGCATTTCCGCACGCCTTTGCTGCAAACGCCCTTTCATGCCCGGACCTCGGCGGCCAATACGCTGAACCGCTGGGGGCCTTGGGGCGGCTATATGACCGCGCTCTGCTTTGGCGATGCGGATATGGAATATACCGCGATCCGCAACGGCGCCTCGGTCTATGACCTTTGCCCGATGGTGAAATATCGCATCACCGGGCGGGATGCGGCGGCCTATCTGAACCGCCTCACCTTGCGCAATGCAGCGAAGCTTTCGGTCGGCGGGGTGCATTACACCGCTTGGACCGATGATGCGGGCAAGATCATGGATGACGGGACTCTGTTCCGCCATGGGCCAGAGGATTACCTTATTTGCTGCCAAGAGCGGCATTTGCCTTGGCTTTTGGCCTCTTCGACGGGGTTTGAGGTTCATGTCGAAGAGGTGACCGAAGCGATTGCGGCTTTGTCGCTGCAAGGGCCCTGTTCGGCCTCGGTGCTGGAAGCGGCGGGCTTTGATGTGCAGGGGCTAAAGCCCTTCCGCATGGCGACATATCCCTTTGAGGGCGGCGAGATCACCATCTCGCGCACCGGATTCACCGGCGATCTGGGCTATGAGCTTTGGCTGACGCCCGATCAGGCCTTGCCCTTCTGGGACCATCTTTTTGCGGCTGGCGCGCCTTGGGGCATTCGCCCGATTGGCAGTGATGCGCTCGATTTGGCGCGGATCGAGGCCGGGTTCATCATCACCAATATGGACTTTATCCCGGTGCATCAGGCCCTGCGCGAGGACCGCGCGCGCAGCCCGTTTGAGCTGGGGCTTGGTTGGATGATCGACTGGGAAAAGGGCCACTTCACCGGCCGCCGCGCGCTTTTGGCCGAGAAGGCAAAGGGGTCGGACTGGGCGCTGATTGGCATCGATATTCCCGGCAATATCAGTGCCGAGGGCGCGATCCTTTATCACGGCAAGAAGGTGGAGGCGGGGGTGGTGACGGCGGCCGCTTGGTCTCCGGCGCTAAAGGCCAATCTGGCGATCGCGCAGGTGCAGGCGAAATATGCAGCGGCGCAGGACCTTTGGGTCGAGATCTATGCGATGCGCGAGCTGCAATATGCCAAGCTGATGCTGCCCGTCACCTTGACCGAGCGGCCCTTCTTCAACCCCGCCCGCAAGCGGGCCACCCCGCCGGGGCGGGTCTAGTCATGGTGTGGAAAGGGGGCGCGCATGCATGATCTCAGCCATCCCAACTCGCCGCGTTTGGAGCATTGCCCGGAGGGGCTGCCGCGCGCGGCCTATCTGGACGGCGATTGGTATGCGCGGGAGATGGCCACGATCTTTGCGCGGCAATGGGTGATGGTGGGGCGGCTTGCGGATTACGCGCCGGGAAGCCTGCGCCGCGCTTTGGTGGGGCAGGCCGAGGTCATCGTGGCGCGGGGCGATGATGGCAGCCTTGCAGCCTATCACAATTCCTGCCCGCATCGCGGCTCGGAGCTTTGTGAAAAGGACGCGCAGCCCTTGGGCAAACTGATCCGCTGCCCCTATCACGCTTGGTCTTTTGCCGCGGCGGATGGGCGGTTGGTCTCCACCGGCCATGCCGTTCCAACGGCGGATTTCGACCGCCATTCCCATGGCTTGCGCAAAGTGGCGCATCGGGTCTGGGCGGGGTTTGTGTTCCTGAACCTCTCACCCACCCCGCCCGAGATCTTCGCCGATCAGCCGCTGGACCATCTGGCGCATTGGCCGATGGAGAGCCTTGTCACCGGCCACCGCTGGCAGGTCGAGATGGACTGCAATTGGAAGGGATTTTGGGAGAATTACTCGGAGTGCCTGCATTGTCCGGGCATCCATCCCGAGCTGTGCGACCGGGTGCCGATCTATGCGAAGGGCATCATGGGGGCTTCTGAGGCGCTGGATTATCAGCCCAGTGCCGCGCCCTTGGGCAATCTGAAGCCGGGCACCGAGACTTGGACCATGGACGGCACCGCCTGCGGTCCGGTCTTTCCCGATCTGACCGAGGCGGAACGCGCCGAAGGCTATCATTTCATCACGCTTTGGCCCTCTGCTTATGTGGTGGCGCATGTCGATTACGTGCGCTCGGTCCGGCTGGTGCCTTTGGGGCCTGAGAAGACCCGGCTGATTGCAGAATGGCATTTCAGCGCGGAGACCTTGGCGCAGCCCGGTTTCGACGCCGCCGAGGTCGCCCGCTTTGCCAAAATCGTCATGGAGCAGGACGGCGCGGCCTCTGAGATGAACCATCGCGGCATCCGCTCACCCAGTTTCAAGGCCGCAAGGCTGATGCCGGAAGAATATGAAATCCACAGGTTCCACTCTTGGGTTCTGCACGAGTTGGAGGGGGTAGAATGATCGAACTTGCCATGAAATCTCATGAGATTCCAAAGGACTGGGACCGCAGCGGGTTGCCATCATGGACCTACCGCAGCCAAGCGATGTTTGAGCTGGAGCGCGACAATGTGTTTTTGAACCATTGGCAGGTGGCGGGGCATGTGAGTGATATCCCTGCCGCGGGCGATTGGCTGGCCTTTGACCTGTTTGACGAGCGCGCGGTGATTATGCGCGGCCAAGATGGCATTGTGCGGGCGTTCCACAATCTTTGCCGCCACCGGGGCGCGCGGGTGGTGGATGGCACCCAAGGCCAATGTCGTGGGGCTGTGGTCTGCCCCTTCCACGGTTGGGTCTATAACCTTGACGGCTCTTTGCGCGGCGCGGCGCAGCCGACCACTTTGGGCGATCTTGATAAGTCGAAATTCGGGCTGAAACCGATTGAGATGGAGATCTTCCACGGCTTCATCTTCCTGCGCTTCCGCCCCGGCCCGCAACCCTCGGTCGCCACCCTGCTGGCCCCTTATGATGCGGATTTCGCGGCCTATCGCGCCGAAGACATCCTGCCGATCGGAGAGCCGCAATGGGAGACCGAGTTGCCAGTGAATTGGAAATCGGTGCGCGATGTCGACAATGAGGGCTACCATGTGGCGCTGGCCCATCCGGCGCTGCAAGAGCTTTACGGACGCGATTACCGCGATCTCTACTTGGACGACGGGCTGCATGTCTCGATCGGCTTTTTCGGCGATCGACCGGGGCGGCGCTGGTCGGTCCAGCATTATGTCAAACATGCGCCCGCCCAAGACCATCTGCCCGAGCATCTGCGCAAAAGCTGGACCTATTACGGGCTGTTCCCCAACACGGTCTTTGCCTTCACGCCCGAGGGCGCGCAGTTCTACCATGACCTGCCGCGCAGCCCCGGCAAGACACGGCTCACGGGACGTGGCTACCGCTTTGCCAATGAGAGCCGCGCGCAAAGACTGGCGCGGTATCTGGCGATGCGGATCGACCGCGACACCTCGGCCGAGGATCAGCAACTGACGATTTGGTCCAACGAATCCATGCGCTCGCAGGCCTTTGACGGCTTTCACCTGTCGGACATGGAATATGGCTTGCGCCGTCACCACGACCGGCTGCGCAGTTTGTTACCGGTGATGACGCAGCCCGATCCGCCTGCGGAAGAGGGCATCTCAGCGCTCAATCAAGCTTTGCTGAAGGAAAAGCTTGGCAGACGTTAAGTTCTGATTAGACTTTTGATCAAACAAGGCCACGCCAGATGGTCCCCGCAACAGAGGAGAAGACCCATGAAGCTGACACGTCGCTCTACACTTGCTGCTCTTACCGGTGGTTTGGCCATGCCCTATGTGCGGCCCTCTTGGGCGCAAGCGGGCACCGTCAATGTCTATAACTGGGCCGATTACATCGGTGAAACCACGCTGGCGGATTTTGAGGCAGCGACCGGGATCGGCGTGGTCTATGACCTCTATTCCAGCTCGGAAGAGGCGCAGGCCAAGCTTTTGGCGGGCTCTTCAGGCTATGATGTGGTTCTGCACGCGGGCATGTCGATGCAGCGCTTCATCCAAGCCGGGGTGTTCCAGAAACTCGACAAATCCAAGTTGCCGGGGCTGGTGAATCTGGACCCTGAGCTGATGAAAGTGGCCGATACCTCGGACCCCGGCGCGGAATATGGCGTGCCCTATATGTGGGGATCGGTCGGGATGACCTATAACGTCGATATGGTGCGCGAGCGACTGGGCGAGGATGTTGACCTTAGCGATCTGGCGATCTTGCTTGACCCGCAGTATGCCTCGAAATTGGCGGATTGCGGGATCTCGGTGCTCGATAGCCCCACCGATTTTGGCTATATGGCGATGAAATATCTTGGGATTGATCCCAATACCGCCGGAGAGGCCGAGTATCAAAAGCTGGCCGAGGTGATGGCGCCGGTGCGGCAATACATCACCACCTTTGACAACAACAATTACCTCACCACCCTGCCCAATGAAGAGCTTTGCGCGGCCAACACTTGGTCGGGCGATTACGGCGTGGCAAGCGCCCGGGCGGCCGAGGCGGGGATCGATATCAACTTGGCCTATTTCGTGCCCAAGACCGGCTCGCCGGGCTGGTTTGATTTCTGGGTGATGCCCGCCGATGCACCCAATGCCGAGAATGGCCATAAGTTCATCGATTACATGTTGCAGCCCGAGGTGATCGCGGCCTGCACCAACTTCACCGGCTATGCCAATGCCAATAAGGCGGCGACGGCCTTTGTCGATCCGGCAATCGCCGCCGATCCGGCGGTTTACCCGGATGCCGAGGTGATGGCGCGGATGTTCACCCCGCTGCCGCAAACCGATGAGCAAGAAGAGGCGATGACGCGCGTCTGGACCAAGATCAAGACGGGCGGTTGAGCCTATGGCCTTGCCGGATGCTGGCACGGGTGCCGCGCCCTTTCTTCGGATCGAAGGGGTCTCTAAATCCTTCGGCAGCTTCAAGGCGGTCAATGATGTTTCATTGACCGTCGAGAAGGGCGAGATCTTTGCCTTGCTGGGCGGCTCGGGCTGCGGCAAGACCACCTTGCTGCGGATGCTGGCCGGGTTTGAAGAGCCGACGGCGGGGCGGATCTTCCTTGATGGGCGCGATATGGCGGGCGTGCAGCCTTGGGATCGGCCCGTGCATATGATGTTCCAATCCTATGCCTTGTTCCCGCATATGACTGTGGCCAAGAATATTGGCTATGGTCTGAAGCACGAAAAGATGACCAAGGCCGAGCGGGATGCGCGGGTGCGCGAGATGCTGGATTTGGTGCAGCTGACGCAATTTGCCGGGCGCAAGCCGCATCAGATCTCGGGTGGGCAGCGGCAAAGGGTGGCTTTGGCGCGGGCCTTGGCGCGGCAGCCGAAGCTTTTGTTGCTCGATGAGCCCTTGGCGGCCTTGGACAAAAAGCTGCGCGAACATACGCAGTTTGAGCTGATGTCCATTCAGCAGCGCACCGGGGTGACGTTCATCGTGGTGACCCATGACCAAGAAGAGGCGATGACACTCGCCGATCGGATCGCGGTGATGGACAAGGGCGTGGTGCGCCAAATCGGCAGTCCGACCGAAATTTATGAATTCCCGAACAGCCGTTTCGTGGCCAGCTTCATCGGCTCGATCACCTCGTTTGAGGCGAAAGTGGCGGGGCGTGAGGGCGCGCATCTTGTGGTAGATGTGCCCGCTTTGGGGGGGCGCATTCTGGCGCGCGATGTGCCGGGGGTGGTTGAGGGGCAGGCGGTCACCTTGGCGGTGCGGCCCGAAAAGCTGAACCTGACCAAAGAGCGCCCCGAGAGCCCCAATGCTGTTGAGGGCATGGTCAAGGATCTGGCCTATTTCGGCAAAGACAGCCTTTACCGCATCGCCTTGCCTTCGGGGGCTTTGGTGCAGGCCCATGCGGTGAACGCCCGGCGCGGCATGGAAGCCGCCCGCGTGGCCGATTGGGATGACAAGATCTGGCTGAGCTTCGATCCCGGCTCGGCCATCGTATTGGCGGATTAGGTCATGGCAGAGCCCAGCACGCTCCGCGATGCCACCGCCCCGGTAGAGCCCCGGCAGGGCGGGGCCTTCGCGCGTTGGCTTGACCGGCGCGGCTGGTCCGACATTCTGATCGGCGGGCCATATATCTGGCTTTTGCTTTTGTTCCTTGTGCCGTTCCTGATCGTGGTGGCGATGTCGGTCGCCACCAAAACCTCGACCGCGCCGCCGATCAGCTGGGGCGGTGAGGTGCCGCTTTTGAACTGGGAGCCCTATCAGCGGGTGCTCTCGGATGGGCTCTATCTGCGGGCCTTCCTAACCTCGGTGATGAATGCCGGGATCGCGATGATCTTGTGCCTTTTCATCGGCTATCCGATGGCGCTGGGCTTGGTGCGCGTGGCGCCAAGCTGGCGCAACATCCTGTTGATGCTGGTGATTTTGCCGTTCTGGACCTCATTCCTGTTGCGCGTTTACGCATGGATGGGGCTGATGGGCCGCAACAGCTGGTTCAACGGGATGCTGACCGACGCGTGGAATTTCCTTGTGCCAATCGATTGGGCGGTGCGCTCGATCCCGATGATGAACAGCAATTTCGCCGTCGTGCTGGTCATGGTCTACACCTATCTGCCCTTCATGATCTTGCCGCTTTACGCCAGCCTTGAGCGGCTTGACACGACGCTGGACGAGGCCGCGATGGACCTTGGCTCGCGCCCCGCACGGGTCTTTTGGGACGTGACCTTGCCGCAATCGGTGCCAGGGATCATCGCCGGCGGTATGCTGGTTTTCATCCCGGCGGCGGGCGAGTTGGTGATCCCTTCGCTGGTCGGCAATGCTTCAAGCCCGATGATTGGGCGGCTGATTTCGGATGAGTTCAGCATGGCGAGGGATTGGCCGATGGCTTCGGCGATCGCGGTGATGCTGCTGTTGCTGATGGTGGTGCCGACCATGCTTTACAGCCATTATCAGGCCAAAGCAGGAGGCAGCAAATGAAGCGCCGCCCGATGTTTTTGATCACCATGCTGGCCTTTGGCTTTGCATTTTTCTACATCCCGATCCTGTCGATGATCGTCTACAGCTTCAACGAAAGCCGATTGGCAACGGTTTGGGGCGGGTTTTCCACCAAATGGTATGCCTCGCTGTTTTCAAACCGGCAGGTGGTGGCAGCGCTGATCCTGTCGCTGAAGATCGCGGTGATCTCGGCCACCATCGCCACCATTCTGGGTACGATGGCGGGCATCGCCTTGGCGCGGTTTCGTAAATTCCGCGGGCGGACGTTGTTCTCGGGGCTGGTCACCGCGCCCCTAATCATGCCCGAGGTGATCACCGGGATTTCGAGCCTGATGTTCTTCATCATGCTGGCCGAATGGATCGGCTGGCCGGCGCAGCGCGGTTTCACCACGGTGACCTTGGCGCATATCACCTTTTCCATGGTCTTCGTGACCACGGTGGTGCAGGCGCGGATGAGCCAAGCCGACCGCGCCATTGAAGAGGCGGCGATGGATCTGGGATCGCGGCCTTGGCAGGTGATGTTCGATGTGACCCTGCCGGTGATCTTCCCGGCGATCATGTCGGGTTGGCTTTTGGCCTTCACCATCAGCCTTGATGATGTGGTGATCACCTCCTTCACCACCGGGCCGGGGTCAACCACCTTGCCTCTGCTGATCTGGTCCAAGGTCAAGCTTGGCGTCACGCCGGATATCAACGCTTTGGCCACATTGATGGTGGTTGTGGTGGGGCTTGGCGTGGTTCTGGCCGGGATCATCATGAACCGCTCTGCCGCCCGCGCCCGTGCGGATGAGCGGATGGCTTATCGGAGCAATGAATGAGCGGGCTTCTCGGCCTGCCTTTGGGCGCGCGCGGTTCGGGCCGGGCGCGTTATGGCCGGGCGATGGCGCTTTACGGCGAGGGCAAGCTTTCGGCGGCGCAGTTGGAGGCTTACCGGGTGGCTGCCGCCGATGACCGCCGCCCGCCTTGGCAGGTCTTACAGGATCGCGGGCTTCCACCGCCCGAGGATCTTGCACCGGGGCCGGGGGCGCTGATCCGCTTACTGCTCGAGGAATGCGACCGCTACCTTGCCAGCTTGCCAGGACCGGGCGTGGGGGAGATCCGTCAACTGCTGGCCCGTTGGGGGCAGGGGGCGTTGCACTTGCCCACCCCTCGCGCCAATGCGCTGGTCGAGGCGCATCTAGCTCCGGCGCTCGCGGCGGTTGACGGGCATCCCGGTCTTGTTGGTGCCATTGCCGCGGCTGCACCTTTGCTGGATTGGATCACCTATGATCTTTATCCACCTGCGGAAATTGGCGCGGCTTTTGCCAAAGGGCATGCCTATTGCACGCTGATCGGGGCGGATGCGCCGGTGAGGGCCGAGGATTTCGACCTTGGGATCTTTCTTATCGCGCCGCATGTGCTTTACCGCGATCACGCGCACCCTGCGCCCGAGCTGTACGCGCCCTTAACCGGCCCACATGGCTGGCGCTTTGGCCCGGACCGGCCTTTGGTGGAAAAGCCAGCGCATCAGCCGGTTTGGAACCCCGCCCATCGGCCGCATTTGACCAAGGTCGGGCCGAACCCTTTCCTTTGCCTTTACGGCTGGAGCAAAGACACCGCACTTCCGGCCTATGTCCTGCCCGCCGCCGACTGGCAAGCGCTTGAGGCTTTGCGGCTTCGGGACGTGGTCTAGGCGTTCAGGAACACGCGGAGGGTTTCTTCGAATTCACGCGGCTTTTCGGCATGCAGCAGATGACCCGCACCCGGCAGCTTGGCAAAGCGCGCCTTGGGAAAAAGCGCGCGGATATGCTCGCGGTGCTCGGGGCGCACATAATGGCTTTCGGCGCCGGTGAGGAAAAGGGCG
This sequence comes from Pseudogemmobacter lacusdianii, assembly GCF_030848395.1. Classification (GTDB taxonomy): domain Bacteria; phylum Pseudomonadota; class Alphaproteobacteria; order Rhodobacterales; family Rhodobacteraceae; genus Pseudogemmobacter; species Pseudogemmobacter lacusdianii. The sequence continues at coordinate 38,729 of NZ_JAVDBT010000001.1, forward strand.
GCGCCTTCGAACTGACCAAGCGTGCCCGGCCAGCCGACGATCTTTGGCATCTCAGCTTCTAGCACCGGCAGGTTCAGCCGCCAGCGCGGGCCTCCCTCGGCTTTAAGGTCAAGCGATTGGAGGAAAAAGGCGCGCAGGCCCGGCTCGTCAATGGTCAGCGCCAGCCGACGATCCGCCTCGGCCCGGCTGTTAAGATCCGTCAGATCCAGCCCCATCATGGCGCGGGCATTGGGGGCTTGATCGTGGTTATAAGCCACGGGTGCGATATCGGCCACGATGATCCGGCGCAGGCCTTGCGGCGCGGTCAAAGCGAGCTGCATCACCGCCTTGCCACCCATCGAATGGCCCAAAATGTCCACCTCGCCGCCAACCATAGCCACCACCTCGGCCAGATCTGCCGCCATATCGATATAGGAATGGCTGGCAAAACGCGGGCTTTCGCCGTGGTTGCGCATGTCGACCGCAATCACATCGCGCGTGTCGGCCAAGCGGCGCGCAACGACGCCCCAGTTGCGCGCCGAGCCGAATAGCCCGTGGGCGATGACAAGAGGCGGCGCCGTGGCGCCTGCGGTCGCGGGGTGGTGGATCGTGGCAAGCATGCGTCGATGCATAGCTAATCTGGGCTTTGCCCGCCAGAGCCGTTGCAACGGGCCAAGGCTTGGCTAGATTTGCGGATCGGGGAGGGGGGCCTTATGAGTGCTGTGACGATCATCCAAATGACCAATCGCGTGTCCGAGCTTTTGGAGCAAAAGCTGCAACTGCGCGGGCAGACGCTCTCGCAAAAAGTGCGCAAGGCCGGTCGGCGCTTGCCGCGTAAGGTGTTGCAGGCTGCGCGCTTTCTGGGCGAGGCGAGCGAGATGGCGAAGAACCCCAAGCTCTTGGTGCGCATCGATGAAGGCGAAGTTGCGCAGGCCTATGATATTTGTGTGCGCCATCTGGGCGCGATCAACCGGGCCGAGTCGCGCCGAATGGCGGTGCTTGGCGCCACCGCAAGAGTGGCCTTTGCGGTGGGGGCGGCCTCGGCCTTGGCTGCCGGGGTGCTGTACTGGCGTGGGCTCATCTAAAACGCCGATGTTCGAAAAGGAAAAGGGCGCACGAAGATCGCGCGCCCTTTGATCAGCAAATCAGCTGAAAATTACAAAGTCGGGTAAAGCGGGAACTGCTCGCAGAGTGCCTCAACCTCAGCTTTCACCTTGGCTTCAACCTCGGCATTGCCAGCTTCGCCATTCTTGGCCAGACCGTCGACAACCTCGACGATCCAACGCGCGATCTGGCGGAACTCGGCCTCTTTGAAGCCGCGGGTGGTGCCAGCCGGGGTGCCCAGACGGATGCCCGAGGTCACGAAGGGCTTTTCCGGGTCAAACGGCACGCCGTTCTTGTTGCAGGTCAGATGCGCGCGGCCCAAGGCTGCCTCGGTCGCTTTGCCGGTCACCTTTTTCGGGCGCAGGTCGGCGAGGCAAAGGTGGTTGTCGGTGCCGCCCGAAACGATATCGATGCCGCCCTTCATCAGCTCATCCGCCAGTGCCGCGGCATTGGCTTTGACTTGGGCCGCATAGGCCTTGAACTCGGGGCGCAGGGCTTCGCCGAAAGCCACGGCTTTGGCGGCGATGACATGCATCAGCGGGCCGCCTTGCAGGCCGGGGAAGACGGCCGAGTTCATTTTCTTTGCAATGTCTTCATCATTGCACAGGATCATGCCGCCGCGCGGGCCACGCAGAGATTTATGCGTGGTGGTGGTGACGACATGGGCATGCGGCAGCGGCGAAGCATGGACGCCACCCGCCACGAGGCCTGCGATATGCGCCATATCGACATGCAGATAAGCACCGATTTCATCGGCGATGGCGCGGAAGGCAGCCCAATCCCACTCGCGGCTATAGGCGGTGCCGCCGGCGAGGATCAGTTTCGGGCGGTGCTCCAAAGCTTTGGCGCGAACCTCTTCCATATCCAGACGCTGGTCTTGCTGGCGCACGCCATAAGAGACCACGTTGAACCATTTGCCCGACATGTTGACCGGCGAGCCGTGGGTGAGGTGGCCACCCGAGTTCAGGTCCAGACCCATGAAGGTGTCGCCCGGCTGCAAGAGCGCCAAGAACACGGCTTGGTTCATCTGGCTGCCGGAATTCGGCTGCACGTTGGCATAGTTGCAGTTGAACAGCTGCTTGGCGCGCTCGATCGCCAGCGTCTCGGCTACGTCCACAAACTGGCAGCCGCCGTAATAGCGCTTGCCCGGATAGCCTTCGGCATATTTGTTCGTCAGAACAGAGCCTTGCGCTTCCATCACAGCAAGCGAGACGATGTTTTCGCTGGCGATCAGTTCGATCTCATGACGCTGGCGGCCCAATTCGGACCGGACCGCGCCGTAGAGTTCGGGGTCGCGCGCGGCGAGCGTGTCGGTGAAGAAGCCGGAGTCGCGGGCGTTCATGGGCAAATCCTTCGCAGGCCTAAAATGGGACTGGGCTATTTAGGGCATGGGGGGGGCGTAAGAAAGAGGAGAAAGCGACAGGTTTCGGCGGTTGCGCGAAACCTTTTGACCCGTATCGACCTCAGAGCGCGCCGATAGGCGCTTTTTGCCGCGATTGGGGAGATCTGCAAAAGGCCGGGGGTTGAGTTTGCCGGGCCGCAAGGCCAAGGTCTGGCCATGAAACCCCGGATCAGATTCACCGCCAGCCGAGCCGCCGCCGCGAGTGCCGCTTTCAAGCGACTCACGGCAATCTATGGTCAGGCCGAGGCGCGCCGCGCCGATGTCATCGTGGCTTTGGGCGGCGATGGTTTTATGCTGCACACGCTTCATGCCCAGTCGAAAAGTGACCTGCCGGTCTATGGGATGAACTGCGGCACCATCGGATTTTTGATGAATGGCTATGCCGAAGACGCGCTTTTTGAGCGTCTTGCGGCGGCGGAAGAAGCCAAGATCAACCCGCTTGCCATGCGGGCCGAGAATGCCCGCGGCAAGGTGACCGAGGCTTTGGCAATCAACGAAGTGTCTTTGCTGCGCCAAGGCTCGCAAGCGGCAAAGCTACGGGTTTTGATCGATGGCCGCGAGCGTTTGGCTGAACTTGCTTGCGATGGTGCTCTTGTTGCGACGCCAGCAGGATCAACGGCTTACAACTATTCGGCGCATGGCCCGATCTTGCCCATCGGCTCGGATGTCCTGGCTTTGACGGCCATGTCGGCCTTCCGCCCGCGGCGCTGGCGCGGCGCGGTTCTGCCCAATTCCGCGCGGGTGCGGTTTGAGGTGCTTGATCCTGCAAAACGCCCGGTGATGGCCGATGCTGACAGCCGCTCATCGGTGCGTGATGTTGTCTCGGTCGAGGTGTTCTCGGTGCCTGAAATCACGCATAGGCTGCTGTTCGATGCCGGTCATGGCTTGGAAGAACGTCTGATCGGTGAGCAGTTTATCTAGCGCCGACAGAGCGTTGCGCTAAGCGCGCCGCATACCCCAGCCCTCAAGCTTGCGATAGAGCGTTGAGGGCGAGACATCCAACTCTCGCGCCGCCAGCGGCACCGAGCCACCATGCCGCGCCAAGGCTTGCTCAATCGCCTCGCGCTCAATTTGGGCAAGCGTCTGGCCCGTGGTGGGCGCGGGATGCGGGCTTCTTGGGGGGGATGTTTCGGCCGTCAAGCTGCTGGGCAGCATCTCGGGCGTGACCAGCCCGCCGTCATGCAGCACCACCACATTGCGGATGACATTCAGAAGTTGACGCACATTGCCGGGCCAGCTTTGTGAAAGCAGCTCAGCCTTTGTATCGGCGCTGAAGCCGGTGAAGGTTTTGCCCTCTTCGGCGGAAAAGCGGCGCAAGGCGGCTTCGGCGATCTCGATCACATCCGCGCCGCGCGCGCGCAGGGGCGGCATATCGATCGGCACGACGTAAAGCCGGTAGTAAAGGTCTTCGCGGAAAAGGCCGCGCCGCACTTGCTCAATCGGGTTGCGATTGGTGGCGCAGATGATCCGCACATCCACTTTGCGCGTCCGTACCGCCCCCACCGGCTGGATGGTCGAGGTCTGTAAAAAGCGCAGCAACTTGGTTTGCAAGTGCGGCGCCATTTCGCAAATCTCATCCAGGAACAAAGTGCCGCCATCGGCCGCTGCGGCGGCACCGGGCTTATCGGTGATCGCGCCTGTAAAGCTGCCTTTCATATGACCAAACACTTCGGATTCCAGAAGGTCTGGCGGGATCGCGCCGCAGTTCAGCGCGATAAAGGGGCCTGCTGCGCGGTGTGAGCGGCCGTGCACGGCAAGGGCTGCAAGTTCCTTGCCGGTGCCACTTTCGCCGGTGATGAAGATTGTGGCCATCGAACGGGCGGCTTGGCCAAGGATCGCTTGGACCCGCGCCATAGCGGGCGAAGAGCCGATGAAGGCGGCTTGCTCTGCACTCCCGGCGATGCGGCGGCGGGGGGGCGGGGCGCGGGTGGCACTTTCCATCTCGGCATTGGCCGATTGGACGGCAGAGAGAAACCTGTCGTCTTCGAAGGGCTTGACCAAAAAATCGTAGGCGCCCGCGCGCATTGCCTCGACCGCAAGCGTGACCGAGGTGTCGGTGGTCATCGTGATGATGCAGACATCGGGCGTCAGAGCGAGGATTTCGCGCATCAAGCTTAGCCCGTCGCGGTCAGGCAGGGCCAAATCCAGCAGCACGATGTTCGGGCGGTGGCGGTGGAAGGCGGCCAGCCCTTCGGCTGCGGTGCTTGCCAGATGGACTGAGAACCCTGCAGCCCCCAGAACCGAGCGGTAAATGGTGCGCAAAGACGGCGCATCCTCGACCAAAAGCACGGTTGGGGCAGGGCGTGTCATGCAGACCCTTTCACGCAGGGCCAGCAAGGGAAAGACGCCGCATGATCTGCGGGTCAAACGGCGGTGGCTGTGGCGCGCTTTGCATCCCTTGCTCCCATGTTCAGGGCCAAGCTTGCATGGCGCATTGGGGCAAGTCCAGCCCTTGCCCCAATGTGGTTAGGCTTTGCCAAGCCCAAGGCTGCGCAGCGCATCGCCGATCTCATCCAAGATCGCCGGATCGTCGATGGTGGCGGGCATTTTCCACTCGGTGCCATCGGCGATCTTCACCATCGTGCCGCGCAAGATCTTGCCCGAGCGGGTCTTTGGCAGCCGGTTCACCACCAGCGCGCGTTTGAAATCTGCGACCGGGCCGATGCGGTCGCGCATCAGCTGCACGCATTCGGCGGTGATCGCCGAGATCTCACGCTCGCAGCCGCGGTTGAGGCACAAAAAGCCCAAAGGCGATTGCCCTTTGAGCGCATCCGCCACCCCGATCACGGCGCATTCGGCCACGTCCGGATGGCTGGCCAGAACCTCTTCCATCGCGCCGGTGGAAAGCCGGTGTCCGGCCACGTTGATCACATCATCGGTACGCGCCATGATGTAAAGATAGCCGTCCTCATCGACGTAACCTGCATCACCGGTCTCATAATATCCGGGAAAATGCGCAAGATAGCTTTTGTTAAAGCGCGCCTCGGCATTCCAAAGGCCGGGCAGCGTGCCGGGCGGCAAGGGCAGTTTGACCGCGATGGCTCCCAAAGTGCCGGGGGGCACTGGATGACCGGCCTCATCCAAAACATGCACCGCATAACCGGGCATGGCGACGGAAGGAGAGCCGATCTTCACCGGCAAAGCCTCAATCCCCATCGGGTTGGCGGCAATGGCCCAGCCGGTCTCGGTTTGCCACCAATGGTCGATCACCGGCACATTCAGATGGCGCTGCGCCCATTGGATGGTGTCGGGATCGGCACGTTCTCCGGCAAGGTAAAGCGCCTTCAACGAGGTCAGATCGTAGTTCTGCACCAAAGCGCCCTCGGGGTCTTCGCGTTTGATGGCGCGCAGGGCGGTGGGGGCGGTGAAAAGCGCGCGAACGTTGTGCTCTTCGATCACCCGCCAATAGGTGCCGGCATCGGGCGTGCCGACGGGTTTGCCCTCAAAGACCACAGTGGTGCAGCCCGCCAAGAGAGGCGCGTAGCAGATATAGCTGTGCCCGACGACCCAACCCACATCTGAGGCGGCCCAGAAGACATCGCCCGGACCGCAATTATAGATCGCGCGCATCGTCCAGTGCAGGGCCACCATATGACCGCCGGTCGGGCGCACCACGCCTTTCGGCGCTCCCGTCGTGCCAGAGGTGTAAAGGATATAGGCAGGGTGGGTGCCCTCGACCGGGACGCAAGGCGCCGGGGGGGCGGTCTCAGTGAGCGTGGTCCAATCATGGTCGCGGCCCAAGGTCAGCTCGGCGCTGACCTGCGGCCGTTGCAGGATGACACAGAATTCTGGCTTATGGCTGGCCTGAGCAATGGCAGCATCGAGGAGCGGCTTGTAAGGCAGGATGCGGGCTGGCTCTATGCCGCAAGAGGCGGCGAGAATGGCTTTCGGCGTGCAATCATCGATCCTCACCGCCAGCTCATTGGCGGCAAACCCGCCGAAGACCACCGAGTGGATCGCGCCGATCCGGGCGCAGGCCAGCATCGCCACCAGTGCTTCGGGGATCATCGGCATGTAGATGATGACCCGGTCGCCTTTGGTCACACCTTTGGCCTGCAAGGCGCCAGCGAGCCGCGCGGTGCGGTCTTGCAGCTCAGCATAGGTGAGACGGGTTTGTGACTGGGTGACGGGGCTGTCATGGATGATCGCCAGCTGTTCGCCGCGCCCGGCGGCGACATGGCGGTCGACCGCATTCCAGCAGGTATTGGTCAGCCCATCCGTGAACCACTGATAACAGGGCGCCCGCGTCGCATCGAGGGCAGCACTGGGCTTGCGCTCCCAATCAATCGCTTCGGCGGCCTTCATCCAGAACGCCTCGGGATCGGTTTGCCAATCCGCATAGACCTGCGCGTAACCCATGTCGAAAATCCCCCATCACTCACGCAATGGTGTTACGTCAGGGGTCGTGTTCGCGCAACGATGTTACCGGCAACGGCTTGGGGAAATTTGCAATTTCTGGGATCACAACCCTGCGAAGGTTGCAAACCTGCCAGCTTTGTAGGGTTGGATTTTGCCGAAGTGATAAGTTTGCAAACTTCTGGGGGTCGGCAGATCGTTGCTGCCGACCCTGTTTCATGAGTGTCTTAGCTATAATGCGCGACCGGTGTGCCCGCGATGGCTGAGACGTTCAGAAGCCCGCGCGCGGTGATCGAAGGCGTGACGATATGGGCGCGGTTGCCCATCCCCATCAGGATCGGCCCGACCTCAAGCCCGCCCGCGCGCATTTTCAGCATGTTACGGGCAGTGTTTGCCGCATCGGTGAAGGCGAAGATCAGCACATTGGCCGCGCCCTCCATCCGAGTGCTGGGGAAGATCCTTGCGCGCAACTCGGGGTCCAGAGCGGCGTCGACCGACATCTCGCCCTCATATTCAAAGCCCGGATTCTGTGCGTCAAGGATTGCCAAGGCCGCCCGCATCCGTCGTCCGGAATCGCTGTCGAGGTTGCCAAAGTTGGAATGGCTGCAAAGTGCCACCTTCGGCGTCACACCAAAGCGGCGGACGTGGCGCACCGCGCCAATAGCGGTCTCGGCGATTTGTTCGGGCGTCGGCACCGGGTTTACTTGGGTGTCAGCAACGAAGAGAGGGCCGTCTTCTTGGATCATCAAGGAAAGCGCGCCATGCGGGCGCAGGCCGTCACGCCCCAGAACATTCACAACATGATCAAGGTGGTAGAGGTATTGCCCGAAGGTGCCGCAGATCATGCTATCGGCGTCACCGCGCTGCACGGCGATGGCGGCAATCGCGGTCGTATTGGTGCGCATGATGGCGCGGGCCACATCGGGGGTGATGCCGCGCCGCTCCATCAATTGGTGATAGGTCTGCCAGTAATCGCGGTAACGGGTGTCGCTTTCGGGGTTCACGATCTCGAAGTCGCGGTCTGGGCGGATCGGCAGGCCAGCGCGTTCGGCGCGCATGGCGATGACCTCGGGGCGGCCGATCAGGATCGGCTTTTCGGTGGTCTCTTCCAAAATGGCATTGGCGGCGCGCAGCACCCGCTCATCCTCACCTTCGGCAAAGATGATGCGGCGTGTGGCTTGACGCGCGGCCTCGAACACCGGGCGCATGATCAGGGCGGATTTGAAGACCGAGCCGTTCAGCTTCTCGCGGTAAGCGTCGAGATCGGCGATCGGCTTGGTGGCGACGCCGCTTTCCATCGCGGCGCGGGCAACGGCGCTGGCCACAACACCGATCAGCCGTGGGTCAAAGGGCTTCGGGATCAGGTAATCCGGGCCAAAGCTCAGGACCTCGCCGTGATAGGCGGCGGCGGCTTCGGCGCTGGTGGTGGCGCGCGCTAGGGCGGCGATGCCTTCGATGCAGGCCAGCTCCATCGCGTCATTGATCGTGGTGGCGCCCACATCCAATGCGCCCCGGAAGATGAAGGGGAAACACAGGACGTTGTTGACTTGATTGGGGAAATCCGACCGGCCAGTGGCAATGATCGCGCTCGGAGCCACGGCGCGGACATCATCGGGAAGAATTTCGGGGTTGGGGTTGGCAAGGGCAAAGACGATCGGGTCTTTCGCCATTTGGACGATCATCTCTTGGGTCAGAACGCCGGGGCCGGAAAGGCCAAGGAAGAGATCCGCGCCACCGATCACATCGCTCAGCGAGGCAGGCGAGGTGCCTTGGGCAAAGGCCTCTTTCTGCGGGGTCATCTGGACCGTGCGACCCTTATAAACCAGCCCGTCCAGATCGCAGAGCCAGACATTCTCGCGCCGCACGCCCAGTTTCACCAGCATCTCAAGGCAAGCGATCCCCGCCGCCCCGCCGCCGGTTGAAACCACCTTGATCTCATCAAACTTTTTGCCCGCAACATGCAGCGCATTGGTCGCGGCTGCGCCGACAACGATGGCGGTGCCGTGCTGATCATCGTGGAAAACCGGGATGTTCATCCGCTCACAGCACAATTGTTCAACGATAAAACAATCGGGAGCTTTGATGTCTTCCAGGTTGATCGCGCCGAAGGTCGGCTCTAGCGCGCAGACGATTTCAGCCAGCTTATAGGGGTCGGATTCGTTCACCTCGATGTCGAAGCAATCGATATTGGCAAATTTCTTGAAGAGCACGGCCTTGCCCTCCATCACCGGCTTTGAGGCCAGCGCGCCAATGTTGCCCAAGCCCAGCACTGCAGTGCCGTTTGAGACGACGCCGACAAGGTTGCCGCGGCTGGTGTAGCGGCTGGCGGTGGCAGGTTCGGCTTTGATCTCAAGGCAGGCCTCAGCCACGCCGGGACTATAGGCGCGGCTCAAGTCGCGACCGTTTGCCAAGGGCTTGGTGGCACGGATCTCTAGTTTTCCGGGCTTTGGAAACTCGTGATAATCCAGCGCGGCCTGCCGAGCGGATTGTTTTGCCTCTTCCTGACGCGCGTCCTGGCGATCTTCGGCCATCGGTCCCTCCCTGAGATGGTTCAGTATTAAACCATTTCCGAAACACGGCCAAGACACGGCATGCGCGCAACAGCTTTAGGCGCTGCTTGCAAATCCCTGCGGCCGGTTTCAGCATCGCCCGCAATCAACAGGGACGCAATCATGGAAAGCCAAAGCAAGGGCGAGAGCGGGCATAATGCCGAGGTTCGGGCCGAAGTCCGCCTGCCGACACAGGAGCTGCGCAAGGATTTACCGTTCTATACTAAGGTCTTGGGTCTAAGATTGGACAGCATCTTTCCGGCGGATGATCCGCAAGTGGCTGTGCTCTCAGGCCACGGAATACGGCTGCGGATCGAACGCGGTGCAGCTGAGGCTCCGGGGTGTCTGCGGTTTCTGACCGACGACCCTGCCTTTGCGGGCGGTGCGCGGCTTTTGACCGCGCCCAATGGCACAAGGATTGAGATCGATGCGCTGAACCCTCCGGTGATCACCCCGGCAACGCAGCATGCGTTCGTGGTGCGCCGGTTGGCCGATCAAGCGCCTTGGGTGATCGGGCGGGCCGGGATGGAATACCGCGATCTGGTGCCGACGCGGCTGGGCGGGGCGATGATCGCCAGCCATATCCGGGTGCCCGATGGGCCGGTGCCCGATATGGTACATTACCACAAAGTGGGGTTTCAGCTGATCTTCTGCACCGCAGGTTGGGTTGATGTTCTTTATGAAGATCAAGGGGATATTCGCCGCATCCATGCCGGAGACTGCTTCATCCAGCCCCCCGGCATCCGCCATAAAGTGCTGCATTCCGAAGGCGTGCAAGTGGTGGAAATCGGCGTTCCTGCCGATCATGTCACTGAGATTGACCATGAGATGACCCTGCCGACCCCGCATTATCGCCCCGAGCGCGAATGGCAGGGCCAGCGCTTCGTGCATAATATCGGCGCCGAGGGGCATTTCGCGCCCTTCCGCATCCCGGGATTTGAGGCCCGCGACACCACAATCCATGCCGCAACCAAGGGCGTCGCCAGCGTCATGGTGGCCAGACCCACTGGCGCTGCAGTGCCTTGGACAAAGCATCACGGCGATATTCTTTTCACCTTCGTGATGCGCGGCACCATGGTTCTCGAGGGTGAGGGCAAGGCGCCTTACGCCTTGGAGCCGGGCGATGCTTTCGTCATTCCCCCAGGAATGGCAACGCGTTACGCCGCGCCCTCGAAGGATTTGGAGCTGCTGGAGGTGTCTTTGCCCGGCGCTCCGCCCACCGAGGTTTTGGCCCCTTAGGCCAGCGCCCGCGCGCCGCGCATTCTGCCGCTTGCGGCCTGAGCCGCGGCGCTGCATCCTGACCAAATGGTCAGAGAAACGGAGACGGGTATGGATCTGGTGGAAGCCGCAGCTGCGGTGCGAGAGCGGGCTTGGGCACCCTATTCGCGCTTCAAAGTGGGCGCTGCTTTGCGGGCGGCCAGCGGGCAGGTCTATCAGGGCTGCAACGTCGAGAATGTGGCCTATCCCGAAGGCACTTGCGCCGAAGCCGGGGCGATCGCAGCCATGGTGGCAGGGGGCGATACGGTGATTGAAGAGATCGCTGTCATCGCCGACAGCCCCGAGCCGGTGCCTTGCTGCGGCGGGTGTCGACAGAAGATCGCGGAATTTGCCGCTGCCGGCGTCGTGGTCACTTTGGCCACGGTCGACGGCAAACGCCGCCAGTTGACGGTGGCCGAACTTTTGCCCGGCGTCTTCTCTGCCGCGCATATGGACCGGGCGTAACGCCGGTGGATGCCCGCCAGATCATCGCACAAATCCGTGACGGCGGGCGCCCCAGCGCCGAGGCTTTGGTATGGTTTGCCAAAGGCTTGGCGGACGGCACCGTCAGCGATGCCCAAGCCGGGGCCTTTGCTATGGCGGTGGTTTTGCAAGGTCTGGGCGAGGAGGGGCGGGTCGCGCTGACGCGTGGGATGCGCGATTCAGGTCAAGTCTTGAGCTGGGATCTGCCGGGGCCGGTGATCGACAAACACTCGACCGGCGGGGTCGGCGATTGTGTCTCGCTGTTGCTGGCGCCGGCACTGGCGGTCTGCGGCGCCTATGTGCCGATGATCTCGGGCCGCGGGCTTGGCCATACCGGCGGGACCTTGGACAAGCTTGAGGCGATCCCGGGCTTCCGCACCGCGCTGAGCGAGGCTGAGTTGCGCCGCCAACTGGCGACGCAGGGTTGTGCGATCGTTGCAGCCAGCCAAGGCTTGGCCCCTGCGGATCGGCGGCTTTACGGCATTCGTGATGTCACCGGAACGGTGCAAAGCATTGATCTGATTACCGCCTCGATCCTGTCGAAGAAGCTGGCGGCGGGGCTTGAGGCCTTGGTGTTGGATGTGAAATGCGGCTCGGGCGCCTTTATGAAGACCGAAGCCGAGGCGGAGGCGTTGGCACGCGCCTTGGTCGAGACGGCGCAAGGCGCGGGCTGCATGGCTTCGGCGCTCATCAGTGATATGAGCCAGCCTTTGGCCTCGGCCGCGGGCAATGCTCTGGAGGTGATTGAGGTCATGGAGACGCTGACGGGGAAAGCGGTCAACGTCGCGTTGTGGGATTTGACGGTGGCTTTGGGTGGTGAGGTTTTGGCGATGGCGGGCTTGGCTGCGGATGCCACAGACGGTGAGGGGCGGGTCGCCGAGGCCCTGCGCTCAGGTGCAGCAGCCGAGAAGTTTGGCGCGCTGGTGACGGCGCAAGGCGGGCCTGCCGATTTCGTTGATCGTTGGCGGGATCGGCTGCCGGCTTCTGCGGTGATGCTTGAGGTTCCGGCCTTGGAAGCGGGTTATGTGACTGAAATCGATGCCGAAGCCTTAGGAAATGCCGTGGTGCATTTGGGCGGCGGACGCTTGCGCGAGGCGGACCGCGTGAACCCCTCGGTCGGGTTTTCGGATCTGGCGGCCTTAGGGGACGAAGTTGGGCCAGAGCGACCCTTGGCCTTTGTGCATGCGGCCACTGAAGAGGCGGCATTTGCGGCGGCGGCCGCGGTGCAGCGCGCCTACCAGTTGGGACCGCAGGCGCCGCAGCCGCGCCCCTTGGTATTGCAAAGGATAAACTAGATGACGCGGGCCTTTCTGATCGTGCTTGATTCCGTGGGCGCGGGTGGCGCAGCGGATGCGGCGGAATTTGGCGATGATGGCGCGTCAACGCTTGCCCATATCGCCGAGGAATGTGCGGCAGGGCGGGCGGATGTGGGCCGCTCGGGGCCGCTGCATATGCCAAATCTCGATGCCTTGGGTCTTGGAGCGGCGGTGCAACTGGCCTCTGGCGTGACGATGCCGGGGTTCGATGCTGTGCCTCAGGAGCTTTGGGGGGCTGCGGAAGAGGTCTCGCGCGGCAAGGACACGCCTTCGGGGCATTGGGAGCTGGCAGGGGTGCCAGTGCCTTGGGATTGGACCTATTTCCCCGACCAAATACCAGCCTTTCCAAAGGATTTGGTGGCGGAGGTCTGCCGTTTAGCAGGGACGGATGGCATCTTGGGCAATTGCCATGCCTCGGGCGTGCCGATCATCGAGGCGCATTGCGCCGAGCATCTGCGGAGCGGCTGGCCAATCTGCTACACATCAGCGGATTCCGTGTTTCAGATCGCGGCACATGAAGAGGCCTTTGGGCTGGAGCGCTTGTTGAAACTTTGCGCTGACCTTGCGCCCTTGCTGCATGCACGCAAGGTCGGACGGGTGATTGCGCGGCCCTTTATCGGGGAGCCTGGGAATTTCAAGCGCACCGCCAATCGCCGCGACTTTGCGATTGCCCCGCCTGCGCCGACCTTGCTGGACTGGGTGACTGAGGCTGGGCACGAAACGCATGCGATTGGTAAGATCGGAGATATTTTCTCGATGCAAGGCATCGGGAGGCTCTGGAAGGGCAAAAGCGATCTTGACTTATTCGAACATCTTATCCGCCTTGGGGGCGATGCCGAGCCCGGTTCTTTGACATTTGCGAACTTTGTCGAGTTTGACTCGCTTTACGGCCACCCGCGAGACGTGGCGGGATATGCGCGGGCTTTGGAAGCCTTTGACGCCCGTGTGCCCGCGTTTCTCGCGCGGCTTGGGCCTGGGGATCTGGCGATTTTCACCGCCGACCACGGCAATGATCCCACTTGGACCGGCACCGATCATACGCGGGAGCGGGTGCCGATCGTCGGGTGGGGCTATGGTGCCAAACCGATCGGTTTGCGCGGGTTTGTGGATGTGGCAGCCTCAGTCGCGGCGCATCTGGGGGTGTCGGGGCAGGGGCCGGGGCGGTCGTTTCTGTGAGCCGGGCGGGGGGCCAGCCCCCCGCGCCCCCCGGAGTATTTAGATCAAGATGAAAGGGTTTTGCTGTGCGCGAATTGCCAAAGGTTGAATTGCATCTGCATTTGGAGGGGGCCGCACCCCCAGCCTTCGTGCGCGGGCTTTCTAAAGAGAAGCACGTTGATATCTCGGGCATTTTCGACGCGCGCGGCAATTATCGTTACAAGGATTTTTGGGATTTTCTGAAGGTCTATGAGGCCGCCACCTCCGTCTTGCAAAGCCCTGAAGACTATCGCCGCTTGACCCTTGCAGTGCTGGAGGAAACGGCCGCGCATGGGGTTGTTTATGCAGAGACTTTCCTCAGCCCGGATTTTTGCGGGGGGCGCGATCTTGGGGCTTGGCGCGAGTATCTCTTGGCGATCCAGGAGGCCTCGGATGAGGCGGAGCGTAAAATGGGCATCACCTTGCGCGGGATTGTGACCTGTATTCGGCATTTTGGCCCTGAGAAGGCCCGCGAGACCGCGATTTGCGCGGCGGAGACGGCGGGGGATTGGATCACCGGCTTTGGTATTGCAGGTGATGAGAAGGCTGGCGCGCCGAAGGATTTTCGCTGGGCCTTTGACTGCGCGCGCGAGGCGGGCTTGCGGCTGACCGCCCATGCTGGCGAATGGGCGGGGCCTGAGGGCATCCGCGACACATTGGCGGCGCTGGCGCCCGAGCGGCTGGGGCATGGCGTGCGCGCCATTGAAGATCTGGCCTTGGTGGATGAATTGGCCGAGCGCGGCATCGTGCTGGAGGTCTGCCCAGGCTCAAACGTGGCTTTGGGCGTTTATAAGGATTTCCGCGCCCATCCGGTGCATGAATTGGACCGCCGTGGGGTTAAGGTCACGATCTCAACTGATGACCCTCCGTTTTTCCACACCACCATGACGCGCGAATACGAAGAATTGCACCGGGCCTTCGATTGGGACGAGGGGCAATTCCGGCGCATCGCAAAAGTTTCGCTTGAGGCGGCTTTTTGCGATACCGATACGAAAACCAAGATTGCCAAACTGCTGGAGGCTTAAATGGACCATTTGACCGTCGTTTCCCACCCTTTGGTCCAGCACAAGCTGACGCTGATGCGGGAGAAGGAGACCTCAACCGCGTCATTTCGCAAGCTGTTGCGCGAGATTTCACTTTTGCTGGCCTATGAGGTCACGCGCTCTTTGCCGATGACCACCAAGCAGATCGAGACCCCGATCATGCCGATGGAGGCGCCGACCATCGACGGCAAAAAGCTGGCGTTGATCTCGATCTTGCGCGCGGGCAATGGCTTGCTGGATGGGATTTTAGAGCTGATCCCGGCGGCTCGGGTGGGCTTTGTTGGGCTTTACCGCGACCCCGAGACGCTGCAGCCAGTGCAATATTACTGCAAGCTGCCCGAGCAGATGGAGGATCGCTTGGCGATCGTGGTTGATCCGATGCTGGCGACGGGAAATTCCAGTGTGGCGGCGATTGATTTGCTGAAGAAATCCGGCGCGAAAAACATTCGGTTTCTGTGCCTTTTGGCCTCGCCCGAGGGGGTTCAGCGGATGAAAGAGGCCCATCCCGATGTGCCGATCGTCACAGCAGCGGTAGATGCGCAGCTTAATGATCATGGATATATTGTTCCAGGACTAGGGGATGCGGGCGACCGGATGTTTGGCACGAAATAAGGGGTATTTTCCCTTTACTCGGAGTCCCACTTGTTCCAATACTTCCTCAAGCTCCTTGGGGGTAGTTATGTTTGGAAAAGTGATTTCTGCCGCCGTTTTGGCCAGCCTTTGCGGGGCGCTGCCTGCTTTTGCGGATCTTGCGCGGCCGGCTGAGATGCCGCCGGCCAGCTTTAAGGGGCAGCAATATGTTGACAGCCGGGGCTGTGTCTTCTTGCGCGCGGGTTATGCGGGGCAGGTGACTTGGGTGCCGCGCGTCACGCGCGATCGCAAGCAGCTTTGCGGCTATGGTGCCTCGGGCCCGATCGAGGTGGCTGAGGCTCCGCAAGCCCCCGTTGGGGTGCCTGCTGCGCCCAAGGCGGCTCCGGCGGCGAAGGCGGCAGCGCCAAAAGCTCCGGCCGTTGTGGCGACAGCTCCGGTTGCCGCACCGCTCTCTAAGACCGCTCGGGTCGTCGCAGTGCCGACGTCTGAGCGGGTGGCAGAGGCCCCTGCGGTTACGGCTGGTGAGGGGTACCGGCTGGCTTGCCCGGCCGATGCGCCAGTGGCCAAGCGCTATGAGGTGCATGGCGGCGGATCAAAGCTTCTTTGCACCAAAGGCGACGGGACCATGACCGGCGCGACCTTCCCCAAACTTGTGGCCGGAAATCTGGATGCGGCGGCTGGGGGCCAAGCTGCTGTCGCAGCGGCGCCTTCGGCGCGCTCTGCGGAAGTGGCCCAGCCGAAAGCGCCGGTTAAAAGTGCCAAGCTGCCAATGGATGCGCCCCCTGCGGGATATAAAATGGCTTGGACCGATGATCGTCTGAATCCCTACCGTGGTCAGCAGACCGCCGAGGGTGTGGGGGCGATGGATCAGGTCTGGACGCGCACCACACCTGCCGAACTGGTGGAAGACAGTGTCACCAAGCGTCGGCCGGTGAAGATTGTGGTGCGGCATCGCGATGGCAGCAGCTCGACCGAAGACGGCTATGTGCTCTCGATGAAGAGCGGCGAGAAATTGGTGACCAAATCCAGCATGGCGGCGCCTGCGAAGGCGAAAGCCAAAGAGACCGGCAAGGGGCTATTCGTGCAGGTCGGCACCTTTGGCGTACCAAGCAATGCCGATGGCGCTGCGGGTCAGCTGCGCGGCAAGGGGTTGCCGGTGGCGCGGGCCAAGTTGAAGAATGGTGCTTTGACCGTGGTCTACGCAGGGCCCTTTGGCTCGGCCGATCAGGCCAAGGCGGCGCTGAGTGCCGCGCGCGGCCTTGGCTTTGGTGATGCAAGGATAGTGCAGTAAGGGCAGACCGCCGATCGAGCAGTGGAAGCGGAAGCTAAGAAGCGGAGCCCGAAAGGGCTCCGTTTTCTTTGAGGGGGCGGGCTTTACCCCTCGCAGACCGATTGCAGCGCCACCCAATCGGTGTCTGACAGCAACGGGCTGGGCATCAGGCCCTTATAGGGATCGGCCTCGACCACCACTTGTGCGGCCTGCGGTTGTGCCATGCCTTCCAGCGCGCGGCCAAAGGGCGTCATCGGGATTTGCGCCGCCTCAAAAGCGGCGACAAGGCTGGTTGTCGGCGGCAATTGATAGCTGTGGCGCAGGAAATCCTCGCCATAGCCCTGTAGCGCATTGGCGGGCAGCTCGCCCGTGGTCAGCAAGCGGAAGGTGCTGATCAGCCCGGCGTGGTCCAGAATATCCAGCATCGGGTCAACGGTGTGAGAGGCCACGCCTTCCGTCAAAGCCGCGCCGGCCAAAGCCTGCGCATCCTCGCCCGCCTCGGCCAAGGCGCGGGGCAAAAGGATCACGCCGCCCGGCAAATGCGCGGGCTGCTGCAACCCTTCGGGAAGGACGTAAAGGATGGGCGTGTCTTCCAACCCAAAGATGCGTTCGGAAAGGCGGAACAGCGCCGGCAGGCCGGTCTCTCCGGTGCAGGGCTGACCGGTGAGCCTTGTGATGTCATCCAGCGCGCGCTGGCCAATCTCGGCCCGTTTGGCGGCGGGCACCACCGAAGCCGTGTGACGGGTCAGCACGCCGGGCAGCACCGTCACCGCAAAAAGCACGATCGCCAGCGTGATGCCACCGGTCAAAGCCCCGCGCAGCCGGCCCGGACGGGGCGTGGCCGCGCGCACGGCTGATTGCACGGTCTTCAGCGCGCCGATCATATCGTCGTCGGCGATCTCAAGCTCTTCTTCGGCATCTTCTCCGGGGGCATAGAGGGCAGGGCGCTGGCCGGGGTTCAGCCGGGTCACGGCAGGCAGCGACCAATGCGACAACACCTGTTCCGAGCGCGGATCGGCCAGCATCAAGGTGGCCTCGCCCATGCGGACGATGACCTCGCGGCGCTGACCATCGGACCCCTCGCGCCAGAGCCCGGTGCTTTCTAACCTTGAATACTTCTTCAGAGCCGTCATGCAGCGTCCTTTGACCTGAGCCGGACACTAACCGGCAGGGCCGGGCTTCACAACAGGGCTTGCCAAGCCTTTGTGCATGCGCGTCTTTCTGCCGCCTCAGGCCAGCTTTGCCACCGCGCGCAGCTCATATTTCTGGATCTTGCCGGTCGAGGTCTTCGGCAGCTCGGTAAAAATCACCAGTTTGGGGGTCTTGAAGCCTGCCAAATGGGACCGGCAATGCGCGATCAACTCGGCTGAAGTCACCTCAAGGCCTTGTTTTACCTCAACAAAAGCGCAAGGCACTTCGCCCCATTTCTCATCGGGCTTGGCCACGACTGCGCAAAGCGAGACAGCGGGGTGCTTCATCAAGATGCCCTCGACCTCGACCGAGGAGACGTTCTCGCCGCCCGAGATGATGATGTCTTTGGCGCGGTCGGTGATCTTCACATAGCCGTCAGGGTGCTGGAAGGCGATGTCGCCCGAGCGGAACCAGCCGCCACGGAAGGCCTCGGCGGTGGCTTCGGGGTTCTTGTAATAGCCCTTCATCACCAGATTGCCGCGCATGGCGATCTCGCCCAGATGGGCGGCGTCGCGGGGGATTTGCTGGTCCTTGTCGTCATGGACGCCCGCGGCTTCCAGCATGGCCATTGCCACCCCGGTACGCGCCTTCAGCGCCGCGCGCTCGTCGCCGACAGCGCTTTCCCATTCGGTTTGCCACAGGCATTCCAGCGCCGGGCCATAGGTCTCGGTCAGCCCGTAGACTTGGGTGACGTTAAAGCCCAAAGGCTCCACCGCAGCCAAGGTGGCGGCGGGGGGCGGTGCGCCTGCGGTAAAGACCTCGACGATATGCGAGAAGTCGCGGCGGTCTTCGTCTTTGGCGTTGATAATCATGTTGAGCACGATCGGCGCGCCGCCGAAATGGGTCACACCCTCATCGGCGATGGCGTCGTAGATTGCTTTGGCGGTGACATCGCGGCAGCAGACCAAAGTGCCGCCCATCATCGGCACCATCCAAGCTTGGCACCAAGCATTGCAATGGAACAAAGGCACGATGCTCATCACCACGGGAAAGCTTTGCATCCGCCAAGCCAGTGCATTGGCCGTGGTGGCCAGATAGGCGCCGCGGTGGTGATAGACCACGCCCTTGGGCTTGCCGGTGGTGCCGGAGGTGTAATTGATCGCAAGGCTTTCCCATTCATCCTCTGGCATCAGCCAATCGAAATCGGGGCGGCCCTCGGCCAGCAGATCTTCATACCCCAGATAGCGGCCCGAGGCGGTGAAGCCGTGGTCGGTCACCTCGATGATCTGGGGGGCAGGGCCTTCCATCCGGGCGATCGCCGCTTCAGCCAAAGCCAGAAAAGCGGTGTCGCACAGCACCAGCTTGGCGCCGGCATGGTCAAAGCAATAGGCAACCGTATCGGCATCAAGCCGGATGTTGATGGTGTTGAGCACCGCGCCACAGGCGGGCACGCCAAAATGCGCCTCGGCTTGGGCAGGGATATTGGGCAGCAGGGTCGCCACCACGTCTCCGGGCGCGACGCCACGCGCGGCTAAGGCGCTGGCCAGCTGGGTCACGCGGGTCGCGTAATCGGCGTAGTTGAGGCGGGTGGTCTTCCAAACAAGGGCGGTACGATGCGCAAAGATCTCAGCAGCGCGGCGCAGATGGGAAAGCGGTGTGAGGGGCACAAAATTTGCGGCGCATTTTTCAAGACCCGCCTCATCCGACAGCCAACCCATAGAATCCCCCTTCAGATGTGTCGCAATCAGGCGCGCATCGCCCCGCCTGCCGGGCTTCACTTGGCCTAAAAGAAGCAAGCCGGCAGGACAATGACAATAGCGCAGCCCGACCGTACTCTCGCCGCCACCGGGCTGATCCTTGCCTATGCCGCCATCGTGGGTCTTGCCGACAACTATGTGCGGGCCGTGGCGGGCGAGTTGGGGCTGTGGCAAGTGCATCTCAGCCGGTCGGTTTTGGCGCTGATGATGCTCTTTGCTGCGGCACCGTTTTTGGGCTTGCGGATGCGGCCAAAGCGTTGGGGTGGGGTGGTGGCGCGCTCGGCCCTGCATGGGGTGGCGATCATGATCTATTTTGGCGCGCTTGGCTTTCTGCCGGTGGCCATTGTGGCGGCGGGACTTTTCACCGCGCCGATCTTCGTGCTGCTGATCTCAAGATTGGTTTATGGGCACAGGATTGGCCCCTTCCGCATCCTTGCTGTGGGGCTTGGTTTCCTGGGCGTGATCTTGGTTTTGGGGCCTTCGGCCTTGGCCGGAGCCACGCTTGCCGCAGGCCTGCCGGTGCTGGCCGGAGCCCTTTATGGCTTGGGAAATATTGCCACCCGGCAGTGGTGTGAGGGCGAAACGGCCGAGTGTTTGCTGGCGGGTTTCTTCGTCAGTTTGGGGGTCTTGGGCCTGATCGGTTTGGCAGTGATGACGGCGCTTCATCTTGAAGTTCCGCCCGGTTCTGCGGGCTTCATTCTGCGCGGTTTTGTCTGGCCTTCGGGCTACACAAACTGGGTCTTGTTGGGGATGGCTTTGGGCTCACTTGTGGGGGTTGGGCTGTCGATCCGGGCCTATCAATTGACCGATGCCGGACGCGCCTCGGTGCTGGAATATATGATCCTGCCGAGCTCGGCTTTTTGGACTTGGATCGTCTGGGATGAGGCGCTGGATCTGACCGCTTGGGCGGGCATGGCGCTGATCGCGGGGGCGGGTTTGCTGATCGCGCTTCGGGCGAAAATGAGCGAGGACTCGGGCAGCGAAACGCGTTCAAATCAGCTGGCTTAACGTCGGGGCATCTGGGGCAATTGGCCGCCAAATAACGTTGCGTCGCAACGCAGGCTGCAACGGTGTTTGGGGCGCTATGCCGTCGGGTCAACCTCGGTCACGGCGGCGCGCCAATGCCGACGGCAGAGACTCTGGTAGGTCTCATTGCCGCCAATCACCACCTGATCGCCGTCCTTCATCGCCCGGCCGTCGGCGCCTTTGCGCACCACCATCGTGGCCTTCTTACCGCAATGGCAGATCGTGCGGATTTCACGCATCTCATCGGCCCATGCCAAAAGCGCGGCCGAGCCGGGGAAGAGATTGCCTTGGAAATCGACGCGCAACCCGTAGCACATCACCGGCACTTTCAGATCATCCACCGCGCAAGCCAGCTGCCAGACCTGCGCTTTTGACAGGAACTGCGCCTCATCGATGAAGACACAAGCCAATGGGCCAAGTGATTGCCGGGATTGAATTTTCTCGAAAAGATCCTCGTCCGGGGCGAACGTATCGGCCTCGCAGCCGATGCCAATGCGGCTGCCAATCCGGCCCTCACCTGCGCGGTTGTCGAACTGCGCGGTGATCAAGAGGGTCTCCATCCCACCTTCTTGGTAGTTGTGCGACGCCTGCAAGAGCAGCGTCGATTTGCCGGCATTCATCGTGGAATAATGGAAATAAAGCTTGGCCATAGGGGCTTGCTAGAGCCACGGCTGCGGCTTGGCAAGGGAGCGGCAAAGCAGGTCCGTCGCGCATTTTGTCGCTGCCTGCCAGGGCTGCGCAACGGACCCGCTTTTAAAGCCGGTGCAAAGACCGATCATTCACAACGCTTCCGGTTTCCCGGCACAGCTTTATAAATGACATTTGCAGCTCAGCGGCTTAATGGGAAAAAGAGAAGAGTTTTCCCATGCGTTTGCGCAGCCCAAGCCGGAGCCAAACCCAGACCGGAGCATACAATGTCTGCATCGAGCTATTTGAAAAAGCACACCGAAGCCCTTGTAAAGGATGTCGGAATCGAAGCGGCTTGTGAGTTGACCGGCAAGTCTAAGGCGACTTTGGGGCGCTATTATTCGGACAGTGATGAGCATGATGATCGCTTCATGCCGATCGATGTGGTCGCCCAGCTTGAGGCTGCGGCGCGCTTTCCGCATGTCACCTCGGCGCTGGCCGAGTTGAAGGGGATCACGCTGAGCTATGATGCCGAGCGGCGCAATGCCAGCTCGAAGGGCGTTAATCAGGATGTCGTGGTGCTGGCGCAGCGCTTTGCCATGCTGATGAGTGAGTATCACATGGCGATCTCGGATGGCCGAATCTCGGTCAATGAGGCCAAGCGCATGCTGCGCGAGACTTTGGCCATTCAGCAGATCCTCTTGGATATGAAGCTGAATTTGGAAGTTGAGGTCAGCTGAGGCTGGGTCGCTTTGCAGCGAACCTGACAGGCTGGAATGGAAAAAGGGCGGAGCATCGCAGCTCCGCCCTTTCCAATTGGTTTACGCCCCGCGCGAGGGATTGCGGCGCGGCGCTTGCCCGCCGCCCATCGGACGCCCGCCTTGGGGGCGGCCCTGGCCCTGCGGCTTGCCGCCTTGCGGGCGACCTTGGCCCTGACCTTGACCTTGGCCCTGCGGGCGCGGTCCCTTGGCCTTAGCGGGGTTGGCGCTCATCTTCTGGCCCTGACGGCCACCGACCTGCGGGCGCGGGCCGCGGTTCTGACCGGGGCGTGGCGCTGCGGCCACGATATCGGCCGCCCAAGGCGCGCCACCCAGCACCGGCAACGTCTTTTTCAGCAGCTTTTCAACGGCTTGCAGCTCAGACATCTCGGCCGGGGCGCAGAAGCTGATCGAGGAGCCCTCGGCGCCGGCGCGGGCGGTGCGGCCGATGCGGTGGACGTAGTTTTCGGGCACGTTCGGCATGTCGTGGTTGTAGACATGGCGGACGGTCGGGATGTCGATGCCGCGGGCGGCGACGTCGGTTGCGACCAGCACGTCCACCTCACCGGCTTTGAACTCGGTCAGGATGCGGTCGCGCTGGTTTTGGCTGCGGTTGCCATGGATGGCGCCGACGCGGAAACCCCATTGCGCCAAGACCTTAGCCAGCTTGTCCGAGCCATGCTTGGTGCGGCAGAAGACCAAGGCCTGCTCACCCGGATGGGTCTTGAGATAGGTCTCAAGCTGGCGCGCCTTGTCGCTGTTGGGCAGGAAGTGGACGCCTTGCGTCACCTTTTCAGCCGGTTTGCCGGGCGGATTGACCTGCACTTTGACCGGGTTGCGCAGATAGGTGTCGGCGATCTCATTGATATCTTTCGGCATTGTGGCCGAGAACATCAGAGTTTGCCGCCGCAAGGGGATGTGTTTGGCGATCTTGCGCAAGGAATGGATGAAGCCCATGTCGAGCATGTGGTCGGCCTCGTCCAAGACGAGATAGCCGCATTTCTCAAGGCTGACATGGCCCTGCTCAAGGTGGTCAATCAGGCGGCCCGGGGTGGCGACCAAGACGTCAGCGCCGCGCGCCAAAGCCTGGGCTTGCTTGTTCACCGAAGCCCCGCCGACGACCATTACCACCTTGATATGAGTACCTTTTGTGAAGATCTCAAGGTTGTCTTTGATCTGCAAAGTCAGCTCGCGGGTGGGGGCGAGGATGAGGGCACGGACGTTGCGCGCGCCGGGCGGATTGGGGATATCCAGCAAGCGATGGAGAAGCGGCAGGCCGAAAGCGGCGGTCTTCCCGGTGCCGGTCTGCGCCAGCCCCAGCACATCCTTGCCTTCCATGATATGCGGGATCGCCTGCGCCTGAATGGGCGTCGGCGCTTTCAGCGTGGTTTTTTCCAACGCCAGCAACAGTTTGGGCGAAAGCCCGAGGGATTCAAATGTGGTCATTTGGTCATTCCATACGTCAAGGGACGAGCGGCCCTCGCCCTCGGGGAACCCCGATGACCGTGCGCGCCGTCGGCGCCCCTGCGTGATGGTGGGAACCTGCGTCCGGGCCTTTTGGTGCTCACGCGGCACGGGCTGACGGACAGGGGGGAGATGGGGGCATTGGCCACGAAAGTCAAGGAAAACCACGTATGGCTGACGTATGGCGGGCGTATGGCTTGCGTCTGGTTTTGCGCCGCACGTTGGATTTACCGATTTTGCGGCGGGTTCTGGCAAGGTTGCGGGCCGGAGGTGCTACGATGACAAAGGCTGAGAGGCGGCAGGCGCATTACCATCAGATGGCCGAGGGGCTGCGGCGACTGGAGGAGGCACTGCATGCCGCCACGCCGGGGCGCGGCGCGGTGCCCGAGGCATGGCTTGATATTGCGACGCGGCCCGGGCCTGGGGCAAAGGCTAAGGTGACGCTTTGGGTGGAAGCGGATGTGCTGCGGTTCTTTCGGTCCATGGGGCGCGGGCATACGACGCGGATGGCCGAGGTGCTGTCGAGCTTCATGCATGCGCGGCTGGGCGGCGTGTTGAACGGCCCCGAGGATGTGGATTACTACGCCGCCGAGCGTGAGGAGCGCGAAAGCCGTCTGGCGATGATCCGCGACTATACGGCGCTTTTGAAAGAGGCGCGGGCGGCGGGGGAGCGCGACGAGAAGACCATCGATTATCTGAGCGAGACGTTAAGGGATCTTAAAGCGGGGCTGTGAGAGGGTGGCTGGCTGGCTTTTGGTGGGAAGGCCGAGGCTGGAGTGCTGAGAGGGCCGCAAGGGGGCTCGCCAGTGGAGAGCCTTCGGACCCGTTTGCCCTAAGGCGCAAGCTATGGGGCAATGGGCTTGGACTGGGAGGGGCAAGAGCGGTGCGGCGCGCAGATTTTTGCGGCGAAAGCGGGGGCTGGGGCGCTGAGAGGGCCGCAAGGTGGCTCTCCAGTGGAGAGCCGCCCGGCCCGTTTGCCCGCAGGCGCAAGCCGCAGGGCAATGGGGGTTGGGTCTTGGAATGACGAGAGGGGCGCGGCAGCCTTGGCTGGCGCGGATACGCGCCTGCCGGGGGCAGGCAGTCGCGTCCCGATTTGGCTGGGGCCAAATCGGAATTGCGTTACGTCCATTGATCGGGGTTCTATTTTAGTGTCAGTTAATTAAGATTAGCCAATTAATCTATTGTCGGAGATACATTTAATGAACGGTTTTAAGCTTCGGGCATTTCGAATTGTAACGCTATGCTTTTTCGCCGCCGGCTGCGTAGAGACGAGTGTGCAGCCCTTAACCCAAACCTCCTTCAAAGTTTCCACAGAGGCTGAGGATCTGTGCGGCAGCAAAGGAACCAGAGACATCACCTTTAGAACTGCGGCGATTGAGGTGATCAAGCGAGGCGCTGATCGATTTGTCGTCGTTGGTGATCAGTCACACTCGGCAATTACCGGGGGAATGTTCACATCCTATGGAACCTTCGACACCTACGGGACGAAAACTCAAGATATGGTTATCCAGATCGTTCACAAGGGGTCACAAGGCTACAATAACGCCTTGTCGGCTCGTCAAACTCTTGGGCCAGATTGGCAAGCAATTGTCGCCGAAGGTGCGCCGCAATCCTGCCTGTGATAAGAATACAAAAAGGCGGCTCTACGCTAAGAGCCGCCTTTCTATAGAGTTCTAGCATCAATCGCGCTGGTTTGCGCGTCTTGCGCCCCCGGGTCAGAGCCGAAGCTCAATCACCCCTGAAGCGTCCGCACGCCATAACCCTCACCCCGGGCCTTCATCGCGGCCACAGCGGCGATGCTTGCGGCGGCGGTGGTGAAGTAGGGGATCTTGTCCATCAGAGCGACGCGGCGGATGTCGCGGCTGTCGGAGATCGATTGGTTGCCCTCGGTGGTGTTCATCACCAGAGCGATGTCCTCGTTCTTCAGACGGTCGACGATATTCGGGCGGCCCTCATAGACTTTGGCGACGGATTCCGCCTCGACGCCATGGGTGGCAAGCCAAGCGGCGGTGCCTTTGGTGGCGACGATGCTGAAGCCAAGCGCGATCAGGTCGCGGGCGGCGGCGGCAAGCGGCTCGGTCTTGTCGCTGTCTTTGACCGACAGGAAGACGCGGCCGCTCTCGGGCAGGGACATGCCTGCGCCCATTTGCGCCTTGAGGAAGGCCAGAGCGAAGGTGCGATCCCAGCCCATCACCTCGCCGGTCGAGCGCATTTCCGGCCCCAGAAGCGGGTCAACGCCGGGGAAGCGGGCGAAGGGCAGCACGGCCTCTTTGACCGAGAACCACGGCGTGATCGGGTCGGCGAGGGTCAGCGCATCGGCCAAGGGCAGCGGGCTGTCGGGGCCAACGCCTTGCGGATAGGGCGCGCGGGCCGGGAAGTTCGACAAAGGCTCACCCGCCATCAGCCGTGCCGCGATCGAGGCGATGGCGGAATCGGTGGCTTTGGCGGTGAAGGGCACGGTGCGCGAGGCACGCGGGTTGACCTCGAGCACGTAGATCACGCCGTCTTTGATGGCGAATTGCACGTTCATCAACCCGACGACGTTCAAAGCGCGGGCCATTTGCACGGTCTGGCGCTTCAGCTCTTCGACGGTTTCGGCCGAGAGTTGGTGCGGCGGCAGGCAGCAAGCAGAGTCGCCCGAGTGGACGCCGGCTTCCTCGATATGCTCCATGATGCCCGCGACATGGACGTTGGTGCCATCGGAGAGGGCGTCCACGTCGACCTCGACCGCGCCGGTGAGGTAGCTGTCGAGAAGCACCGGGCTGTCGCCCGAGACTTGCACGGCGGTGGCGATGTAGCGCTCAAGATGTTCGTCCGAACGGACGATTTCCATGGCGCGGCCGCCGAGGACGAAGGAGGGGCGGATCACCAGCGGGTAGCCCACGTCTTTGGCGACGGCAAAGGCCTCATCGCGCGAGCGGGCGGTGCCGTTGTGCGGCTGTTTCAGGCCAAGCTCATTCAGCAGCGCTTGGAACCGCTCGCGGTCTTCGGCGAGGTCGATGGCGTCCGGCGTGGTGCCGAGGATCGGGATGCCTTCTTCATGCAGAGCATTGGCAAGCTTCAGCGGGGTTTGGCCGCCGAATTGCACGATGACGCCGTGAAGTGTGCCGTTCTCTTGCTCAACGCGCAGGATTTCGAGCACATGCTCAAGCGTCAGCGGTTCGAAATAGAGCCGGTCCGAGGTGTCATAGTCGGTCGACACGGTCTCGGGGTTGCAGTTGATCATGATGGTTTCATAGCCCGCATCGGTCAGCGCGTAGCAGGCATGGCAGCAGCAATAATCGAACTCGATGCCCTGACCGATCCGGTTCGGGCCGCCGCCAAGGATGACGACTTTCTTGGCCGAAGAGGGGCGCGATTCGCATTCCACATCGCCCATCGCGGGCATCTCATAGGTGGAATACATATAGGGCGTTTGGGCCTCGAACTCAGCCGCGCAGGTGTCGATGCGCTTGAAGACGGCCTTCACGCCAAGGTTCTTGCGCGCCCGGCGGACCTGGCCCTCGTCGCGGCCGGTCAGCTTGGCAAGACGGGCATCGGTGAAGCCGAGCATCTTCAGCTCACGCAGGCCTTCAGCGGTGACGGGCAGGCCGTTCTTGCGGACTTTGGCTTCCGCATCAATGATTTCGCGGATGCGGGCCAAGAACCACGGATCGAAAGAGGTGATCGCTTGGATCTCATCATTGGTGAAGCCTTCGCGCATCGCTTGGGCGACGACGCGCAGCCGGTCGGGCGTGGCTTCGGCAAGGGTTTTGGAGATGGCGGCACGGTCGGGCGCGCCGGGGATCGCGATCTCGTCAAAGCCGGTGAGACCGGTTTCAAGCGAGGCGAGAGCCTTTTGCAACGACTCGTGGATGGTGCGGCCGATGGCCATGACCTCACCCACCGATTTCATCGCGGTGGTCAGGTTCGGCTGCGAGCCGGGGAATTTCTCAAAGGCAAAGCGCGGGATCTTGGTGACGACATAGTCAATCGACGGCTCAAACGAGGCCGGGGTGACTTTGGTGATGTCGTTGTCAAGCTCATCCAACGTATAGCCAACCGCCAGTTTCGCGGCGATTTTCGCAATCGGGAAACCGGTGGCTTTAGAAGCCAAAGCCGAGGAGCGCGACACGCGCGGGTTCATCTCGATCACCACCATGCGGCCATCGGCAGGGTTGATCGCCCATTGCACGTTGGAGCCGCCGGTCTCGACGCCGATCTCACGCAGCACGGCGATCGAGCCGTTGCGCATGATTTGATATTCTTTGTCGGTGAGCGTCAAAGCAGGGGCCACGGTGATGGAATCACCGGTGTGCACGCCCATCGGGTCGATGTTCTCAATCGCGCAGACGATGATGGCGTTGTCGGCTTTGTCGCGCACAACCTCCATCTCGAACTCTTTCCAGCCCAAGAGCGACTCATCGACCAAGACTTGGGCGACGGGGCTGGCCTCAAGGCCGGAGCGGATGAAATGTTCGTAGTCGTCGCGGTTATAGGCGACCCCGCCGCCGGTGCCACCAAGGGTGAAGGCGGGGCGGATGATCGCGGGAAGACCGATGATCTCAAGGTCTTTCATCGCCTGCGCGATACCGGCGTTGATGTCGAATTTGCCATCGGGCAGTTTCGGCGCGGCCACGATGGTGGCTTTGGGGTTTTCCAGCCCGATACGGTCCATCGCTTCGCGGAAGAGTTTGCGATCTTCTGCCATTTCGATGGCGTCGCGCTTGGCGCCGATCAACTCAACGTTGAACTTTTCCAACACGCCAAGGTCAGCCAGCGCCAAAGCGGTGTTGAGGCCGGTTTGGCCGCCCATCGTTGGCAGGATCGCGTCGGGGCGTTCTTTCTCGATGATTTTGGCGACGACTTCGGGGGTGATCGGCTCGATATAAGTCGCATCGGCCAGACCCGGATCGGTCATGATCGTTGCGGGGTTCGAGTTCACGAGGATGACCCGGTAGCCTTCTTCGCGCAGCGCTTTACAGGCCTGGGCGCCGGAGTAGTCAAACTCGCAGGCCTGGCCGATCACAATGGGACCCGCGCCAATGATCATGATCGACTGGATGTCGGTTCTTTTTGGCATGGCGGCCCCCTGAATATGCGCAAACTGGCGGGGTTATAGTCATCGTTGCCTTGGGCGCAAGGGTGAAACGGGTGGTCGGTGGCGAAACGTCAGGGGCCAAGCTTTGGCTGTCATTTTGAAAGTGGCTTTGGCTGGGGCATGGCAGGCTTTCTTCGGGCCTTGCGTCGGATTTCAGGGCAATGCGGTCGGGAAAGCCTCTGGTATGAGGGTCTGAGGCGGCGTAAGGCGGAGGGGAAGTGGGGGGCTGTCGTGATCCTTGTTGAGCATGGACCGGAGGGAAAGCCGGCGCTGTTTGCAGCGCCGCTTGCGGTCATATCGGCTTATTCTGCGTCTGAGGTGGCCGGAGCCTTGGCCCAAGCCGAGGCCGCGCGGGCGGCGGGCGCTTGGGTAGCGGGCTATATCGCCTATGAGGCGGGCTATGCTTTGGAGCCGAAGCTTGGCGCTTTGATGCCAGAGGTTGCGCCGGGGCCTTTGGTGCTTTTGGGCGTGTTTGAGCGCCCCTTGGCCGCCGATGCGGCTTTGGCGCAGGCGGCGGAAGAGGGGCTGGCGACATCGATCTCGGCGCCCGAGCCGGTGGTCTTGGAAGCCGATTATGCCACGGCGGCGGGCCGGGTTTTTGACTATATCGCGGCGGGCGATTGCTATCAGGTGAACCTGACCTTCCCGCTGCGGGCTGAGTTGCTTGAGGGAACGCCCTTGGGGCTTTACGGCGCGTTTCGGCGCACCGGGGCGGTGGGGCATGGCGCCTATGTCGATCTGGGCCAAGGCCCGGTGATCGTCTCGCGCAGCCCGGAGTTGTTTTTCCGCACCGAGGCGGGGGGCCGGATCGAGACGCGGCCGATGAAGGGCACGCGGCCGCGCGGCGCGGATGCGGCGGCGGATGCGGCTTTGATTGCGGATTTGGCCGGGTCGGTGAAGGACCGGGCCGAGAATCTGATGATCGTCGATCTGTTGCGCAATGATATCTCGCGGCTGGCCAAGGTCGGCTCGGTGCGGGTGCCCGCGCTTTATGCCATTGAGAGCTATGCCACGGTGCATCAGATGACCTCGACCGTGGTGGCCGAACTGGAGGCGCCGGCGACTTTGCCGGGGCTGATGGAGGCTTTGTTCCCCTGTGGCTCGGTGACGGGCGCGCCGAAGATCCGGGCGATGGAGATCATCCGCGAGTTGGAGCCGCATCCGCGTGGGATCTATTGCGGGGCTGTGGGATGGATGGGGCCGGATGGGGCTTCGGATTTCTCGGTGGCGATCCGGACTTTGGCGGTCAGTGGCTCTGAGATTGTGCTCAATGTCGGGGGGGCTTTGACGCATGGCTCCACCGTGGCAGGCGAATGGGAGGAGGCGCTGTGGAAAGCGCGCTTCGTGAACTCGGCCGTGCGCCGGGGCTAAGGCTGATCGAGACGATGCTGTGGGACGGGGCGGCTTTGCCCCGGCTGGATTTGCATCGCGCGCGGCTGGCGCGGTCTTCTCTAGCCCTGGGCTGGGGGCTTGCGGCCCTGAAGCTGCCGGATGCTTTGCCTACAGAGCCTGCTCGGCTGCGCTTCTCGGTGGAGGCCGCAGGTGAGGCCGATTGGCAGATCGCCGCACTGCCTCCTGCGAAACCGCTCTGGCGGCTGGGGTTTTCTGCCGAGCGGGTGCAGTCCGGTGACCCGGCTTTGGCGGTGAAATCCACCAAGCGCGGGCTCTATGACGCGGCGCGGGCGGGGATGCCGGAGGGCTTGGATGAGCTTCTCTTCCTCAACGAGCGCGGTGAAGTGACCGAGGGCACCATCACCAATCTCTTCTTTGACCGCGGGCAGGGGCTGCGCACGCCGCCCCTAACTTGCGGGCTTTTGCCCGGCGTTTTGCGGGCAGAACTTGGCTGCCCGGAAGAGGTCCTTTTGCCCGAGGATCTGCCAAAGGTGCGGCTTTGGGTTGGCAATGCTTTGCGGGGGCTGATGCCTGCGGTTTGGTCTTCTTGAAGGCGGCCGGGGGGCCAGCCCCCCGGACCCCCCGGAGTATTTCGGTCAAGATGAAAGGGCGACGGGGCGGGGGAGGCTGCCGCGCTTTTTCATCTTATCTTCGAGCGAACTTGCCGGATGAGTATTCATCTTGATCTAAAATACTCCCGCCGGAGGCGGCGACGCTGTGCCTAAGGGCAAGCTCGGGGTTGACTTGGGCGGCGGGGCGGAGTGTATCGGCGCGATGGAATTTTTGCCCTCGGAAGGGGATGTATGATGCACGCCTATCGCAGCCATACCTGTGCCGCGTTGAACAAGGATCATGTGGGCGAGACCGTCCGCTTGTCGGGCTGGGTCCACCGGGTGCGAGATCATGGTGGCGTGCTGTTCATCGATTTGCGCGACCATTACGGCATCACGCAGGTGCTGTGCGATGGCGACTCGGCGGCCTGTGCGGCGCTGGAGAAGGTGCGCTCGGAATGGGTGGTGCGGATTGATGGCCGGGTGAAGGCGCGCGATGCCTCGCTGGTGAACGCGAAGATCCCGACCGGTGAGATTGAGGTCTATGCGACCGAGATCGAAGTCTTGGGTGCCTCGGACGAGCTGCCTTTGCCGGTCTTTGGCGAGCTGGAATATCCCGAAGAAACCCGTCTGACCTATCGCTTCCTCGACCTGCGCCGCGAGACGATGCATCAGAACATGATGCTGCGCTCGAATGTGGTGCGCTGGCTGCGCAATGCGATGTGGGATCAGAATTTTACCGAATTCCAGACCCCGATTATCACGGCCTCCTCGCCCGAAGGCGCGCGCGACTTCCTCGTGCCATCGCGTCTGCATCCGGGCAAGTTCTATGCCCTGCCGCAAGCGCCGCAGCAGTTCAAGCAGCTGATCCAAGTGGCTGGTTTTGACCGCTATTTCCAGATCGCGCCCTGCTTCCGCGATGAAGATCCGCGCGCCGACCGCTCGCCCACCGATTTCTACCAGCTTGATATCGAGATGTCTTTCGTCACGCAGGAAGACGTTTTCGCCGCCGTCCAGCCGGTGATCCAAGGCCTCTTTGAGCATTTCGGCAAGGGCCGCAAAGTGGACAGCGAATGGCCGCTGATCGCCTATCGCGATGCGTTGAAATGGTATGGCTCGGACAAGCCCGACCTGCGCAACCCGATCAAAATGCAGGATGTTTCCGAACATTTCCGCGGCTCGGGCTTTGCGATCTTCGCCAATTTGCTGAACAACGAAGGCACTGAGGTCCGCGCGATCCCGGCGCCGACCGGTGGCAGCCGCAAATTTGCTGACCGGATGAACGCTTTCGCTCAGAAGGAAGGTCTTCCGGGCATGGGCTATATCTTCTGGCGCAAGGCCGAGGATGGCTCGATGGAAGCCGCTGGCCCGATCGCGAAAGCGATTGGCCCCGAGCGGACCGAGGCGATCCGGCTGCAACTGGGTCTGGATCTGGGCGATGCGGCCTTCTTCTTGGGCGGCAAGCCGGAAGTCTTTGAATCCGTTGCCGGTCGTGCCCGCAATGAGATTGGCCGTGAGCTGGGTCTGACCGAGACCGACAGCTTCCGCTTTGCTTGGATCGTCGACTTCCCGATGTATGAGAAGACCGACGAGGGCAAGATCGACTTCAGCCACAACCCCTTCTCGATGCCGCAGGGTGGCTTGGAGGCGCTGAATGGCGATCCGTTGAATGTCTACGCTTATCAGTATGATCTCGCGTGCAACGGCTATGAGCTGATCTCGGGTGGTATCCGGAACCATAAGCCGGAGATCATGTATAAGGCCTTTGAGCTGGCCGGCTATCCGAACTCGGAAGTCGATAAGCGCTTTGGCGGCATGGTGAAGGCGTTCAAATATGGCGCGCCGCCCCATGGTGGCTGTGCGGCGGGGATTGACCGGCTGGTCATGCTTTTGGCCGATACGACCAATATCCGCGAAGTCATCATGTTCCCGATGAACCAGCGCGCCGAGGATTTGCTGATGAATGCGCCCTCGGAGCCGACCTTGCAGCAGCTGCGCGAGCTGAACCTGCGGGTGGTGCCAAAGGAAAGCTGATGTATCAGGCTTCGGTGCCCGTCTTTCGCCATTATCTGTCGCGGATCAGTGACATAGTGGCGCTGGCGGGGCCGGATGCCTTGGATGCGCAAATCGCCGATACCTTCCCAGCCCGCAGCCAATTTGCCATTGCTGCGGGCTTTTCCATGCGGGTTTGCTGCCTTTTGGCGGGGCGGGATGCGGTGGATTTGCCCGAGAATTTGGGGCCTCGGCTGGCGGTGGCGCGGGCGACTTTGGGCTCGATGCGACCTGCGGAGTTTGAGGGTGCAGAGAGCCGGGTGATCACGCATCGGGCGGGATTCGCCGATGTCGAGCAGACCGGGGCGCAATATCTCTATCTTTATGGCCTGCCCAATTTCTTCTTTCATATGACCATGGGCTATGCGGCTTTGCGCAGTGCCGGGCTGGCTTTGGGGAAAGAGGATTTCGACGGGATCCATTCCTATCCGGCTGATTTCCGGTTCTGAAATTGGCGCTATCATTGCGCGGAACTGGCCTTGTCGGCGGCCTTGTGGGGCATCGCGCTGCGGCTTAGCCTTGCGCGACAGGGCAGGAGGATGCGGCGGTGAGGGACGAAGCGCGGTTGGGACGTGAGGTCCATGATTGGGCGGTGCCAGAGCGCCCCGGGCATGAGGCCTTGCAGGGCCGGGTGGTGCGGCTGGAGCCTTTGTCGGCGGATGCTCATGCCGCCGATCTGCACCGCGCTTTTGCCGGGCATGAGGCACTTTGGGACTATATGCCTTACGGGCCTTTCGTCTCGGCCGGGGCCTATCACCGCTGGGCGAAAGAGCGTGAAGCGGCGGAAGACCCTCGGTTTTTCGTGATGCGCGACCGGGTGAGCGGGCATTGCGGCGGGATTGCAAGCTATCTGCGGATCGCGCCGGAAGCGGGCTCGATCGAGGTCGGGCATATCTGCATCAGCCCGGAGATGCAGCGCGGTTTGGCGGCGACGGAAGCGATGTGGCTGATGATGGATTGGGCCTTTCGGGCCGGCTACCGGCGCTATGAGTGGAAGTGCAATGCCTTGAACATGGCCTCGCGCCGGGCGGCGCAGCGGCTCGGGTTCAGCTATGAGGGCGTCTTCCGCAACCATCTGGTGGTAAAGGGGCGCAACCGCGATACCGCTTGGTTTGCCATCACTTGCGAGGATTGGCCGGCTTTGTCAGAGGCCTTCCGGGTCTGGCTTGCGCCGAGCAATTTTGACGATCAGGGCCGCCAGCGCGAGCGTCTGTCGGATCTGACCAGCCTGGCGCGCTACGCGAGTGATCCGCTGCAAGGCTGATCCAGCGGCGCGGCCTTGCGCCCGCAAGCTTTTGAGCGCCTGCGGCGCAGGGCCTCTGGCGGGGAAATTTACGTTCTGTCAGAGCGGTTTTCATCTGTCCTTAAATATCCTCGGGGGGTCTGGGGGGCGAAGCGCCCCCAGCCTTGGGAAATTCTGGTGTGGGGTCTGGCGAAGCGGGTGCGGCGGGCCTAGGTTAGCGCCAGTGCAGCTTTTGCCGGAGTTTATATGCCCGCCCGTGATCCCGCAGCTTTTGCTTTCCTTTCCGCGCGCCGCTCGCGGCCAGCGAAACTTTTCGCGGGGCCGGTGCCGGACCGTACCGCCTTGGAAGAGATCCTGACCGCGGCTTTGCGGGTGCCGGATCATGGCAAGCTCGAGCCGTGGCGGCTTTTGGTGCTGGAAAAGCCAGCCTTCGCGCGGATCGCGGATCTGGCGGAGGCGCGGGCGGTCGAGCTGGGCGGTGATGCCGAGAAGATCGCCAAAGGGCGTGGGCAATATGACAAGGGTCAGCTTGCGGTGGTGGTGATCTTCTCGCCCAAAGCCTCGGACAAGATCCCGGTGGTTGAGCAGATGTATTCCGCCGGGGCCTTGTGCTTGGGACTGGTCAATGCCGCAACGGCGGCGGGCTGGGGCGCCAATTGGCTGACCGGCTGGCCGGCGCATGATGCGGCCTTTTGTGCCGCGGCCTTTGGCTGCATTGAGGGCGAGTCGGTGGCCGGGATCGTGCATATCGGCACGCCGGCGGCGGATGCGCCGGACCGGCCGCGGCCTGATTTGGCGCGCATTGCCACTTGGGTCAGCGCTTGATCTTAGGCGCTTTCTTCAAGGCCTTGGGCCAGATGGGCGACCGGCGCTTTCTGCTGGTGCTTTTGGCTGGGATCGCGGGGGCTTTTGCGCTTCTCTTCGGGGTCTATGCGCTGCTGGTTTGGGGGCTGCAAAGCCTGACCCCTGAGGCGATAAACCTGCCTTGGATCGGTGAAATCCAAAGCGTTCATAGCATCTTAGGCTGGGCCTCACTTTTGGTGATGCTGGGGCTTTCGATCTTTCTCATGGTGCCGGTGGCGGGGGCTTTCATCAGCCTTTTCACCGAAACCGTCGCCCGCGCGGTGGAGGCCAAGCATTACCCGATGCTGCCGCCCGCGCAGGGCGCGAGCTTTGGCGCATCAATGATTGAGACTGTCAATCTGCTGGGCCTCTTGCTGTTGGTTAACCTTTTGGCATTTCTTATACTTTTGCCACTCACCGGCCCGTTCTATCCGGTGATCTTCTGGGCGGTGAACGGGCTTTTGCTGGGGCGAGAGTTCTTCATGAGCGTGGCCATGCGCCGCTTGCCGAAAGCCGAGGCGGCGGCGATGCGTAAGAAGAATGCTGCGAGAATCTGGCTTGCCGGGACTTTGATGGCGGTGCCGCTTTCGGTGCCGGTGCTGAACCTTTTGGTGCCGGTTCTGGGGGTGGCGACGTTTACCCACCTTTTCCAAAGCCTTAGGTCGGCCCAGAACCAGATCTAAAGCGCAAAACTCTTGGCAAAAAAATGGGCCCCGCGCGAGGGGCCCATTGGGATTGGCGGGTCTTAGGACCGCTTGTGAATGTCGAGCCGGTCAAAAATGTCGATGTCGCGCAGGCTGATCCAGCCCGACATGATGACGCCCACGACCACCAGCCATGCAACAATCGTGATCAGAGTGGCGATCTTGACGCTGCGGCCCACATCCTCACGCGCGGGGGCGCCCGGAGGCGTGCCGGGCACGACGTGACCCTCTTCCGCTTGGGTTCTCGTGCGGATTTGCAGCACCAGATAGAAGATCAGGAACCACAGAACCGCGAAGACGACGATGGCGCCGGTGATGGTCATGCTTGCTCCAATTCGACAAGGCAACCGTTGAAATCTTTGGGATGCAGGAACAGCACCGGCTTGCCATGTGCCCCGATCTTCGGCTCATCCGAGCCCAAGATCCGCGCACCTTGTGCCTTAAGATGGTCGCGCGCGGCCAGAATGTCATCGACCTCATAGCAGATGTGATGAATGCCGCCCGAGGGGTTTTTCGCCAAGAACCCCGCGATGGGCGAGTTCTCCCCCAAAGGGTAGAGCAGTTCGATCTTGGTGTTTGGCAAAGTGATGAAGACCACGGTCACGCCGTGATCGGGCTCATCTTGCGGCGCGCCGACATCGGCCCCCAAAGTGTCGCGGTATTGCGCGATCGCGGCGGCAAGGTCGGGCACGGCGATGGCCACATGGTTCAGGCGTCCGATCATGACGGCTCCTTTCAGGGCGTTTGGCGCGGTTATGCTTGGGCTTTGGGCGCGTCGCAAGGGGCCAGCGCGTCGCAGGGGCGTTGTTAATCTTACGTTTAGATCTTTGGCGCTAGAGTGGCATTCTTGATGCTAGGAGGGAGAGCTGCGATGCCGCTGAACCTGCCCACGATTGCTCCGCAGCCCTTTGTGTTGGCGCCCCCCGTGCCGGGATTGGCCTTTGACCGGCTGCCCTTGCAGGGGATCACGCTTTTGGCGGTGGAAGACAGCCGCTTCGCCTCGGAAGCTTTGCGTCTTTTGAGCCAGCGGTCGGGGGCGCGGTTGCGACGGGCGGAAACTTTGGAACATGCGCAGGCGCATTTGCGGGTTTACCGGCCGGATGCGGTCTTGGTGGATCTGGGCCTGCCCGATGGCCGGGGGGAAGATCTGATCGGCGCTATGGCCTCTGAGAGGGAGCGGCCGGCGCTTTTGGCGATGAGCGGCGACCCGATGGGCGAGGCATTGGCGCTGGCCGCCGGGGCGGATGGGTTTTTGGAAAAGCCGATTGCTGGCTTGGCGGCCTTTCAACGCGCGATACTGGCGTTGCTGCCGGACCGCTGCAGCGTGCCTTTGCAGGAAGGCGAAGTGACGGTCGATCGCGCGGCGCTGCATGATGATTTGCAGCGCGCGGCCATCGCGATGGGCGCCGGGCCTGATGCGAAAGAGCGGCGCTATCTTGCCGGGTTCTTGTCCGGACTGGCGCAGCAGACAAAAGATGCGGATCTGTCGGCGGCAAGCCATGCCTTACACCGTTCGGCCGAAGGAGTGTTGGGGCTGGTGCGGATGCTTGACGACCGGCTGGCACAAAGCGCGCCATTTCGCCGACATGACGGATGAAAGGGGCGTTCCGGGTGGCAGGGCCTAAGGCGTTAATCCAGTTGGAAAACCTTGTCGCGTGAGGTGGCCCCCCGGATCAAGGTCAGCCGAGTTTTGGCCACCCCTAAAGCGCGGGCCAGAAGCGCTTGGGCCGCGGCGGTGGCGCGGCCATCCTCGGCCACCTCCGTTACAGAGATGCGAATGGGATCGCCCGTGGTGAGCCCGGCTTGCCGCGCATTGGGCGTGACCCGGATGGCGATGGTCGCCTGCGGCTGGGCGAGGGCGGTCAGATCGGGAAGGGAAGGGCGGGCCATAAGCTCTTTTTGACCTTGGCTTTGGGCCATGTCAAACCTTGTGCCAAAGGGAGAGACATGATGACGACCGCCTTTTACTGGGACGAGCGTTGCTTTTGGCACGGGGGCGGCAATTACGCGCTGACCCTGCCAGTGGGCGGCTTTGTTCAGCCGATGAACGCAGGCCTGCCCGAAAGCCCTGAAACCAAGCGGCGGCTGAAAAACCTTGCCGAAGTGTCAGGGCTTTGGGCGGAGATGCGGACAGGTTCGGCGCCGGGGGCGCGTTGGGAGGAATTGGCGCGTGTCCACCCTGAGAGCTATCTGACCCGGTTCAAATCTGCTTCAGATGCGGGGGGCGGCGAGCTGGGTCTGCGCACGCCTTTCAGTCCCGGAGGGTTTGAGATCGCCGCCCTTTCGGCCGGGCTGGCGGTTGAGGCCTTGCGGGCGGTGTTGAAAGGCGAGGTCGCCAATGCCTATGCCTTGTCGCGGCCTCCGGGACATCACTGTCTGCCCGATTGGCCGAATGGCTTTTGCCTGATGGCCAATATCGCCATCGCGATTGAGACCGCCCGCGCCGAAGGGCGCGCGGCACGGGTCGCGGTGGTCGATTGGGATGTCCATCATGGCAATGGCACCGAAGCGATTTTCCTGAACAACCCCGAGGTGCTGACGATCAGCCTGCACCAAGAGGCCAATTATCCTTTGGACACGGGCCAAGCGGATGTGCGTGGCGAGGGAGCTGCAAAAGGCAGCAATATCAATGTGCCGCTGCCGCCGGGGCTGGGACATAAGGGCTATATCGCCGCGATGGAGCGCATCGTTCTGCCAGCTTTGCACCGGTTCCAACCGGATGTGATCGTGGTTGCCTGCGGCTATGATGCCTCGGCCTTCGACCCGCTGGGGCGGATGCTGGCCACGACCGAGACGTTTCGGCAGATGACCGCGCAAGTGAAGGCGGCGGCGCAAGAGCTGTGCGCCGGGCGCTTGGTCTTGGTGCATGAAGGCGGCTATTCGGAGGTGCATGTCCCATTCTGCGGCCATGCGGTCTTGGAAGAGCTGACCGGCAGCGCGATCCGCGCGCCCGATCCGATGGCTCGCACCTTGGAGGCGCGGCAACCCAACGCGCGATTCGACGCTTTTGCCGAAGCTTGGATCGACGAACTCGCACTTTACTTCGACCGTTAGCCAAGGAGCCGGCTTCGCCCCCATCGAGGGGGCAAAGTCGGCGCTGCCGCGGAAGGGAGGCGCGAAGGCGCCTCCATGCCCCTTTCAGAATAAAAATATCCTCGGGGGTGTGGGGGTGAAACCCCCACCGGCACCCTCAGCCAGGCTGTGCAACATTTGCCAAGACCAAAGAACGCGGCGGTAGCCGCACAATTGGATCACGTCATCGCCCTTCCTGCGCGGGCGCGCATGGTTTATAGCACCGCCCATGTCGCAAAATCCGCCCATCATTCGCCCCGACCTTGCCCGTGCCCATGTCCCTGCCGATCAGCGGCGCGAGGGCCAGCCGACGATTGGCATGGTCAGTCTTGGCTGCCCGAAAGCCTTGGTCGATTCCGAGCGGATCCTGACCCGGCTCCGCGCTGAAGGCTATGCGATCAGCCCCGATTACAAGGGTGCCGATGCGGTGATCGTGAACACCTGCGGCTTCCTCGATTCCGCCCGCGCCGAGAGCCTTGAGGCGATTGGCGAGGCTTTGAATGAAAATGGCCGGGTTATTGTCACCGGCTGTTTGGGCGCTGAGCCCGAATATATCACCGGCGCGCATCCCAAAGTGATGGCGGTGACCGGTCCGCATCAATATGAATCCGTGCTTGATGCGGTGCATTTGGCGGTGCCGCCGTCGCCCGATCCCTTCATTGATCTTTTGCCCGCTTCGGGTGTTCGCCTGACGCCGCGGCATTTCAGCTATCTGAAAATCTCGGAAGGCTGTGATCATAAATGCAAATTCTGCATCATCCCCGATATGCGCGGCCGGCTGCAGTCGCGCCCGGCGAAAGCGGTGCTGCGGGAAGCGGAAAAGCTGGTCGAAGCGGGCGTGAAAGAGCTGCTCATCATCAGCCAAGACACCTCGGCTTACGGCACCGATTGGAAGGGGCGCGAGGAGAAATTCCCGATCCTGAGCCTTGCGCGTGACCTTGGCAGCCTTGGCGCTTGGGTTCGGATGCATTACGTCTATCCCTATCCGCATGTGCGCGAGCTGATCCCCGCGATGGCCGAGGGGCTGATCCTGCCCTATCTCGACATCCCCTTCCAACATGCGCATCAGGATGTCTTGAAGCGGATGGCGCGGCCCGCGGCCTCGGCTCGGACTTTGGATGAGATTGCGGCTTGGCGTCGCGATTGCCCGGAAATCGTGCTGCGCTCGACCTTCATCGTCGGCTATCCCGGTGAAACGGAAGAAGAATTCCAGACCCTTCTCGATTGGATGGATGAGGCGCAGCTCGAGCGTGTCGGCGCCTTCCGCTATGAGAATGTGAAGGGCGCGCGCTCGAACGACCTGCCGGATCATGTCCCGGAAGAGATGAAGGAAGAGCGTTACGC
Source organism: Pseudogemmobacter lacusdianii (assembly GCF_030848395.1). GTDB lineage: Bacteria > Pseudomonadota > Alphaproteobacteria > Rhodobacterales > Rhodobacteraceae > Pseudogemmobacter > Pseudogemmobacter lacusdianii. Next base: position 78,317 of record NZ_JAVDBT010000001.1, read on the forward strand.
GCGCTTCATGGAGAAGGCGCAAGCGATCTCGGAAGCGAAATTGGCGGCAAAAGTCGGCCAGCGGCTTGAGGTGATCGTGGATGAGGTGGACGCCGAAGGCGCTACTTGCCGCACCAAAGCCGATGCACCGGAAATCGATGGCAATTTGTTCATCGATGAGGGTTTTGAGGGGCTGAAGCCCGGCGATATCGTCACCGTTGAGGTCGATGAGGCCGGGGAATATGACCTTTGGGGCAGCCGGGTTTAAATCTAAAATCCGTTGACCTTCGCCCCATGCGGGCGCTTTATTTAAAGTTGTAAGCCTTGCTCGCGACGCGCTTGGGTTGATTTTGCCCAAGCGCGCGCTTGATTTTGCATCCGGTTCATTTTGGCATTTTGCCGACATCATAACTTTGGAGCGAAATATGAATGTATCTTCGGCATTTCTGAAAATTGCGGCGCTTTATTTGCTCGTGGGCATGATGCTGGGCATCTATATGGGCGGCTCGGGCGACCATTCTTTGGTCTCGGTCCATGCTCATATTAACCTTTTGGGCTTCACGCTGATGGTGGTCTTTGGGCTTTTGTACCGGTTTATTCCGGGACTGGCAGAGGGCTGGATGGGCAAAACGCATTTCTGGCTGCACCAATTGGGGGCGCTGGTGTTGTTGATTGCGCTTTATTTGATGATGTCGGGCCGGTTGCCAGCCAGCACCGTCGGGCCCGTGCTGCCTTTGGCCGAAGGCGCGCTGATCATCGGCACGGCGATTTTCGCGGTTAACCTTTGGCGTCGGGTTTAGGTGCAGATCCCCCGCTCCAGCCCCGGTTGGAGCGGGTCGGGTTAGCCACCCGCCCGTTTGGCGTCGAGCAAAGCCCGCACGCAGGTCACGACATGGGCAAAGCGGTCGCCGCCGAGATGCACGCCGCCATACCAGCGGGTCACGACGATGACGTAATCGCGCAAACCCTCGCGCTCGAGCATCTTTAGGATCACCGCGCCAGCGCCGCTTTCGCCGTCATCATTCTTGATCGGGCCTTCGCTTTGGCAGAGCAGGGCCCAGCTGTTATGGGTGGCCTTGGCGAATTTCTTTTCGCGTTTCAAGGCTTTGATAAAGGCTTCGGCCCCGGCGCGGCCCTCGACAGGCCCCCCGGAGACGGCATAGCGCGAGCCGCGGTCGCGCAGAACATCGTCAATGCGGATCATGCCGTCTTCTGGCCCGCGCCTGCGATTTGGTCAAGCAAGACGGTTTGGTCAAGCAAGGCGGTTTGGTCAAGCAAGATGGGGCCTGAACGGCGAAAACACTCAGGGAGCAAGGGCCTCGAGGCCGGATTTGTTGGGGCAGTGACTGGGGATTTCGCCGGGTGCTGGGCTGGTACTGAGCCAGCGGTCGCAGGGCGCGTGGCAGGCGCAGCTTTCGCAGCGCGAGATGAAACAGGCCAGCTCTTGGCGCGACAGCCAGCCCTCGAGCACGGCTTGGCGCAGGTTCAAACCGGCCCGGCCCGCCATGACGCGGGTGAGGGGCCAAGCGCGGGGGCTTTCGGGGAAACCGAACATGGGGGCTCCTTGCAGAATTGGGCTAAGGCCAAGGCTGACAGGGGCAGGCGGCGCGGGCTTTGATGCAGATCAAGCAGTTACGGCTTTCTGAACGGGGGCGTCTTAGCTGCCGCTCGCACGGGCGACGACCTCAGCCACCACCGCTTTGCGGCGGGCATTGGGCGGATGGCTGTTGAGAAAACCTTGGCCCGGATCGGGCAGCCGGTCGAAAAACCGGGCGCCGATGATGGGATCATAGCCCGCCCGCAGCGCGATGGCACTGCCAAGCGCGTCGGCCTCAAGCTCAAACTCTTGCGCATAACGCATCGCACCGATGTCGGCGCCGATGGCTTGAGCTTGGAGGATTTCTTCGGGCGTCCAGCCGCCTTGCGCTGCCAAAACGCCGGCGAGCATCGCTCCGGCTTGGGCACTTTCCAGCCGCCGGGGGATGTGGCCCGCGATGTGATGGGCTGATTCGTGGCCCATGACGAAGGCCAGTTCATCCGCGTTGCGCGCCATTTTGATCAGCGAGAGGGTGAAGACCACATAGGGCCGGCCGCGTCCGTCCAGCGTTTGAAAGGCGTTGGGGGCTTGGCCGGGGCGGTCATCGACGGCGATCTGGATATCGCAATTCTTTGGGCCGCGGCGCAATTCTCGGCAAAAGGCCTCGGCAACCGGTTCAATCCGGGCTGCGACGGCAACAAAACGGGCCTCGGCGCTGTCGGGGCGGGGCGTGGGGAGCGGCTCCACTGGGCTTGCGCAGGCGGCAAGGCCGAGAAGGCTGAGGAGGGCGGCGAACGGGCGGAACACGGACATTCAAGACCAAGAAAATGCGCGAAGAGGGGAGCCTGGGCCGCTTTGTCGGCGCGATCGCGGCCTTAGGCTGGCTCAGCTTAACAGCTTCTGGAAGGCGCGTGGAAGCCCCGCTCACGCAAGCGTCAGTCCGGGTCATCGCAGTCATGTGATGCGGCGGTCTGCTGCGCTTGCTTGCCGAGACTCCGGCCCGGCTTTAGGATTTTTAACGATTTATAACGCTTCATAATTCATAAACCTAGAAAGTGGGGCGCCGATGCGGTGGCTGTTGCGGGCAGTTGGGGCTTTGGTGGTGCTGGCTGTGCTGGCGGTGGGGGTTTTACTGTTGATCCCCTCGGAACGGATTGCGCAGACGGCGGCAGCCGAATTTGAACGGCTGACCGGCCGCGCCTTGCAGATCGAAGGCAAAGTCTCGGCCCAGTTTTGGCCGGTCTTAGGCGTGACGACCGGGCCGGTGAGCATTGCCAATGCGGAGTGGTCCGAAGCTGGGCCGATGCTGCGTGCCGACAGTTTAACCATTGAATTCAATGCCTCGGCCTTGCTGGGAGGCGAGGTGAAAGTGCTGGGCCTGCGCGCCGAGCGGCCGCAGATCCTGCTTGAGCGGGCCAAGGATGGTCGCGAGAATTGGGTCTTTGGCGGCGGCGGTGCGGCAGGTGAGGTCAGCGCTGAGACGCCCGGAGTGGGGCGGTCCTACACTTTGGAAGAGGGGCTGATCCGCAACGGCACTTTGCGCTTCATTGACCATTCCACGGGCCGCGATGTGGCTTTGGATGCGGTGGATTTGCGGTTGGCGATCCCGGATTTTGCCGGGGCTTTCACCCTGACCGCCTCGGCGCTGTTGCAGGGCCATGCAGTCAGCTTGGCGGCTGAAGCGGGGGCGTTTTCCACTTTCACGGAAGGGCGCGTGGTGCCGGTGACGCTGTCGGCCAAGGTCGGCGGCTCTTCCTTGCGCTTTGAAGGGCGCGGCGGCTGGCAGCCGATGGCGGCCGAGGGGGCGTTGGTGGCAGATCTGTCGGATCTGGCCACTGTGGCGGCTTTGGCGGGCGCGGCGACGCCGGAACTGCCGCAAGGCTTGGGCAAGACCGGCATCGGCCTTGAGGGGCAGCTGACGCTGGATGGCAAGGGCGCGGCCTATCTGCGCTCGGCCACTTTGCGGGCCGATGGCAATGTGTTGACGGGGGATCTGGACCTTAAACCCGGCAAGGACCGGCCCAAGCTTTCGGCACAACTGGCGGCGCAAAGCCTGTCGCTGACCGGACTTGGCGGCGGGCAGGGCGGTGGCGCCAGCGGCGGCATGAAGGCCGAAGGCTGGCCGACCGAGAGGATCGATGTTTCGGGCCTTGGCATTGTTGATGCCGAACTGGCTTTGGTCGCTGGCGCGGTTGATCTGGGGCTGGTGAAGCTGGGCGAGACCCGTGTGGTGATGACCCTGGACCGATCCCGCGCCGTGTTCGATATTCGCAAATTATCGGCTTACGGTGGCGCGATCACGGGGGAATTTGTTGTAAATGGACGCGGCGGGCTCTCTGTCGGCGGCAAGCTCTCGCTGGCGGGGATGCAGATGCAGCCCTTGTTGATGGATGTCTCGGGCTGGGATCGGCTGATCGCGCAGGGCAATCTGACCTTCAATTTCCTTGGCGTCGGCAATTCGATGGATGAGATCATGGCGGGGCTGAAGGGCGATGGCGCTTTGTCGCTGGGGCAGGGTGAGCTGAAGGGGCTGGACATTGCCGGCATGTTGCAGCGGTTGGACGCAAGCTATGTGGGCGAGGGGCAGCGGACGATCTTTGACGGGATCGCCGCCAGTTTCACCATCGCAGACGGGGTCTTGTCGAACAGGGATTTGCAGCTGATTGCACCTTATGTCACCGCAACTGGCGCGGGTGAGGTCGATCTCGGCGCGCGGCGGCTGAGCTACCGGCTGCGACCGACGGCTTTGGCGGGCGCGGATGGTTCGGGCGGGGTGATGGTGCCTTTGGTGATCACCGGGCCGTGGTCGGATCTCAGCTTCCGGCTGGATCTGGAATCGATTGCGCGCGAGAAGATGGAGGCCGAGGCCAAAGAGGCGGAAGCCCGCGCCAAGGCCGCGCTGGAGGCCAAGCTGCGCGACGATTTCGGCGTTGAAGCGCTGGAAGGCGAGGGGCTGTCAGATGCCGCCCGCCGCCGCGCGCGCGAGGCTTTGGACAGTGAAGCGCGGCGGATGCTTGAGGGCATTTTGGGCGGCGATTAAGCCGCCCTTGAGGTGCAAATATCTGATCAAAAAGAAAAACCCGCGCAAGCATGGCTTGCGCGGGTTTTTCTCTTCGGTTTGGCGAGACCCTAGCGGCGACGGTCGCGACGCGCGCTCATCGGCTGGAAGGCGACGCCGACATGCGCCTCGCAATAGGGTTTGCCGGGCAAGCTCGGCAGGCCGCAGAACCAGAAATCATCCGTCGCCGGATCGCCGATCGGCCATTTGCAGGTGCGCTCGGTCAGCTCCATCAGGGTCAGCTTGCGGGCGCGCTTTTCCACCTCGCGCACCGAGGCCAGAGCTTCGGGCGAGATTTCATTCAAGCTTGGCTGCGGCGGCAGCGGCTGGCCCGCGATGATGATCGCCTTGCGCATCGGGATCGGCAAAGCCGTGACCGGAGGCACCGGATTGGCCGCCACAGGGGCGGGCGCGGGGCGTTCAACGGGCGCGCGCGGGGCGACCGGCTCGGGCTTCGGGGCCACCGGCTCGGCCTTCGGAGCAACAGGAGGCTCGACTCGTGGCGGGGCCGCAGCCGGAGCCGCTGCGGCGGGCGCCGCTTCGTCTTCTTCCTTGCCGCCGACGCGGTTCGACAGGCCCAGCCGGTGCACCTTGCCAATCACCGCATTGCGGGTCACGCCGCCCAGCTCTTTGGCAATCTGGCTGGCCGACTGGCCTTCGGCCCACATGCGCTTGAGCGTCTCGACGCGCTCGTCGGTCCAGGACATCTGTCTCTCCGCCTGTCTGAGGTTGGGGGCATCTTATCCTCTTGCCGAGGGGGGCCGCAAGGGCGGGTCGTGCCGCTAATTGCGCGCAAACGTCAGGTTCACCAAGAAATTCGGAGTTTAGCCGCCGATGGTCTGGCGGCCGCGGGCGGTGTTGGCCAGTGAAGGGCTTGTGAAAGAAGGCCGGGGAGGCTTGGCCCCCCGGCCGCGCCAGGGGATGTTTACGTTCTGCAAACCGCAAGAGTTGCGGCTTTTTCAGAGCCTACTGACCCCGCCCGAGGCATCTTACACCGGCAAGACGCGGAATCATCTTTTCCTGAAGGCGCGGTTGCGTTATGCGGGCGGCATGACCAGCGCGCCCTACATCGCCCTCTTCCGACGCCGATAATACGGCTGGTCCCCGTTTGCGCGGCTGATGAAGCCTGCAAACACCTCTTCCAGACATTGACAGATCAATTCGCCCGGGCCTACGCCTAGGGCTTCCGTCTTAAGGAATTCAAGATGATCGCTCCCGTCCTGCCAACCTATAACCGCGCGCCTTTGTCGTTTCAGACCGGGCAAGGCTGCTGGCTGACTGCAACGGATGGGCGACGTTTCCTCGATTTGGGCTCGGGCATCGCCGTCAACGCCTTGGGCCATGCCCCGCGTGAACTGGTGCAGGTCCTGACCGAGCAGGCACAGAAGCTCTGGCATGTCTCGAACATCTATACGATCCCCGAGCAAGAGCGGCTGGCCGCTTTGCTGGTCGAGCGCAGCTTTGCCGATACGGTGTTCTTCACAAATTCGGGTACCGAGACGGCGGAACTGGCGATCAAAATGGCGCGCCGCTTCCATTATGAGAAGGGCCAGCCCGAGCGGATCGAGATCCTGGCCTTTGAAGGCGCCTTCCACGGCCGCTCGACCGGGGCGATTGCGGCGGCGGGTTCCGAGAAAATGGTGAAGGGCTTCGGGCCTTTGATGCCGGGCTTCCGGCAATTGGCTTGGGGCGATATTGAGGCGGCAACGGCCGCGATCACCGAGCAAACCTGTGCGGTGATGATTGAGCCGGTGCAGGGCGAGGGCGGTATTCGCCCGGCGGGTGACGCGATGCTCAAAGCGCTGCGTGAACGCTGCGATGCCACCGGCACTTTGCTGATCTTCGATGAAGTTCAATGCGGTGTCGGCCGCACCGGCAAGCTTTTCGCGCAAGAATGGTCGGGCGTCGCTCCCGATATCATGATGGTCGCCAAGGGCATCGGCGGTGGCTTCCCGCTGGGCGCGGTCTTGGCCAAAGAGGCCGCAGCGGTTGGCATGGGCGCGGGCACGCATGGCTCCACCTATGGCGGCAACCCCCTCGGTTGCGCGGTGGGCGCCAAAGTGATCGAGATCATCTCGGCCCCCGCCTTCTTGGCCGAGGTCAACCGCAAGGCCGGTCTCTTCCGCCAAGGGCTTGAGGCACTGGTCGCAAGCCATCCCGATGTCCTTGAAGCCGTGCGGGGCGAGGGGCTGATGCTGGGGCTGAAGTGCAAGATCCCGAGCGGGGATCTTGTCGCGGCGGGCTATGACGCGGGCGTTCTCACGGTCGCGGCGGCGGATAATGTCTTGCGCCTTCTGCCCGCCCTTAACATCCCCGATGTGGATATTGCCGAGGCGCTCACCCGCCTTGATCTGGCCTGCAGTACGGCCGGCAAAGCCGCAAACGTTTCATCTTGATCCAAATACTCCACGGGGGTCCGGGGGTGTGAAACCCCCGGCTGCCGCTAGAAAAGCGAAACAACATGAACCACTTTCTTGATATCCACAAAACCGATGCCGCCCAGTTGCGCGGCATGATCGATGCCGCCCATGCCATGAAAGCCGCCCGCAAGGGCCGGCCGAAAGGCGCGCCGGATGATGACCAGCCGCTCAAGGGCCATATGGTCGCGCTGATCTTCGAAAAGCCCTCGACCCGCACTCGTGTGTCTTTTGACGTCGGCGTGCGCCAGTTGGGCGGCGAGACCATGGTGCTCTCGGGCAAGGAAATGCAGCTTGGGCATGGCGAGACCATTGCCGATACCGCCCGGGTGCTGTCGCGCTATGTTGACCTCATCATGATCCGCACCTTTGAGGAGGCCACGCTCCTTGAGATGGCCGAACATGCCACGGTGCCGGTGATCAACGGCCTGACCAACCGCACCCATCCCTGCCAGATCATGGCCGATGTGATGACCTATGAAGAGCATCGCGGTCCGATTGCCGGCAAGAAGGTGGTCTGGTGTGGCGATGGCAATAACGTCGCCGCAAGCTTCCTGCATGCGGCTGGGCAATTTGGCTTTGACTTCACCTTCACTGGCCCGGAAACCCTTGATCCGGAAGATAAGTTCATCCAGTTCGCGCGGGAAAAGGGCAGCAAGGTCACCATCCAGCGCGATCCTTTCACCGCCGTGGAAGGCGCTGATCTGGTGGTCACCGACACTTGGGTCTCGATGCATGACCCCGAGAGTGCCAAAGAGCGCCGCCACAACCAGCTGCGCCCCTATCAGGTGAATGAGCAGCTGATGAGCCGCGCCAAATCCGACGCATTGTTCATGCATTGCCTGCCCGCGCATCGCAATGATGAGGCGACCTCGGCGGTGATGGACGGCCCGCATTCGGTGATCTTCGATGAGGCTGAAAACCGCCTCCATGCGCAAAAAGCCGTGATGCGCTGGTGCCTTGGCGGCTGAGCGATCATAGAGCAAGGTAGCGGACGGCCAGCCTGCAAGGGGCTGGCCGTTTCCGTTTCACCCTTGCGCCTGCGGCCCATTGCGGCACGATAGCGCCGAGCCCATTTACCGGAGCATAAGCATGATGCACGCGCTTTCCGTCCTGACCTTTGATCGCTTCTTGGCGGGCCTCTCTGGCCTTCTGAGCAAGGCCGAGGCGCATTGTGAGGCGCGCAAGATCACCCCCGATGCCATCCTGCAATTTCGGCTTTTCCCCGATATGTTTCCGCTGACCGCGCAGGTGCAACTGGCTTGCGACTTTGCCGCGCGCGCCTCGGCACGGCTCGCCGGCATCACCCCGCGTAAATTCGAGGATACCGAGAGCAGCTTTGCCGAGCTGCAAGCCCGGATCGCGCTGGCACGCGACTATATCGCCAGCTTTGATCCTGCGCTTTACGAAGAAGCGGGGGAGCGGGTCGTCACCTTCCCCTCAGCCGGGCGTGAGATGCAAATGGCGGGGCGCGATTACCTGTCGCTTTATGCGGTGCCGCAGTTCTACTTCCACCTGACCACCGCCTATAACATCCTGCGCCACAACGGGATTGAGGTCGGCAAGGCCGATTTCATGGGGGTCGCGGCCTAAGGTGCCAAGCGGCGGTTGGACCGCCTTGGCCGGCCAAAGGGGGGCGGGGGGGGGCGGTCTTTCGCGCCCCTGCCTTTGAAGATCAAGCCAGCTTCTCGGCCTGCGGCCCGCTGACCTTTTGCAGCTCATCCGCGCGCGCAGCCCGGCCGGCATTGGCGGTGACAACCAAAAGCAAGAGCGCCAAGCCGGCATAGGTGGGCCGGTAGCCCAGATGCTCGGCAAGCCAGCCGATCGAGGAGGGCGCGATCAGGATGCCCGCGTAACCCACCATCGTCACAGTGGAAATTGCGGTGCCCGCAGCGTGGCCGGGATAGTTGCCCGCAGCTGAAAACATGATGGGCACCATATTGGCCACGCCCAACCCCGCCAGCACAAAGCCGAAAAGCGCCACATAGGGATGCGGGGCAGCAGCGGCAATCACCAGACCCGCCGCGCCCAACAGGCCCGAGATCTGCAAGGTCCGCACCGCGCCAAAACGGTTGCGCAGACCGTCTCCCATAAAGCGCATCACCGCCATCGCGCCCGAGAAGAAGGCAAAGCCAAGGCCAGCAGTGAAGGGGCTCGCCATGAGTTCTTTGCCCAAATAAAGCGCGGCCCAGTCGAGCACGGCCCCTTCGGGCACCATGCAAAACAGCGCCATGATGCCCAAGAGCCAAAGGCCGGTATCGCGCGGCAAAAGCGCACCGCGGGGCTGGGCTTGGCTGGTTTGCGGCTGCGGCGGCTCACCGCGCAGATGGGGCAATGCGGTGAGGATCATCACAGCTGCCAAGGCTGCGATGACCAAAGCTTGGGTTGTTGCGCCCGCTTGGGCAATGAGGAAGCTTCCCAAGGTGCCCCCGACAAAGCCGCCCAAGCTCCAAAATCCATGCGACGAGGACATGATCGCGCGGCCGAGCCTGCGCTCAACTTCCACAGCATTGGCGTTCATCGCCACATCCATTGAGCCGACGAAGCCGCCAAAGATCGCCATCGCCAAGGCCACGGTCCAAAGCGAAGGCGCAAGGACAACCAGCGGCAGCACAGGAATCACCGCCAGAGCAAACATCCGCAACACCGGCACCGAGCCATAGCGCCCGATCAGCCGTCCGGTGAACAGCATTGACGTCACCGCCCCCAATCCCAAGATCAAGATCAGCCCGCCGAGCAGGGTCTCGCCAATCTGGTGGCGCGGCAACAAAAGCGGGATCTGCGGCGCCCAAGCCCCCATCAATGCGCCATTGCTGGCAAACATCGCAGCCATCGCGATCCGGGCTTTCTTGGCGTCTTGCGGGGTCATCTGGGCCTCCTGAGGGTCAGCGAGGCATATCGCCCCCCTTGGTGAAGGGGAAGGGGAGGGCGCAGCCTATGGGAAAGCTGGCTCCGGACCTGTGGCATCTTATGCAGCGTGAAAGCGGCAAAGGTCGCGGCTTTGGCCGGACTGGGATGCCGCTGGCGGGGATAGATGAGTGCTGAAAGACAACCCCCTCTTTCAGAACAGAAATATCCTGTGGGGCCGGGGGCAAAGCCCGGTCTTTGACCCGGCCCGCTGGTCTTTGCGCATGCGAAAGGCCCCGCCGGGTCGCGACCGGCGGGGCCTTTACTTAAATCGCCTAGAAGGCTTAGGCCGCAGCCTGAGCTTTTTCGATCTCGCGCTTGATTTTCAGCGCAGCGGTCGACAGCTCTTCGTCTTTCGACTTGGCAAGGAAGGCGTCCAGACCACCGCGGTGGTCAACGGTGCGCAGAGCGGCAGCCGAGATGCGCAGCTGGAAAGCTTTGCCGAGCGTATCCGAGATCAGCGAGATCTCGTTGAGGTTCGGCAAGAACCGGCGACGGGTCTTGTTGTTGGCGTGGCTGATGGTGTTGCCGGACATCGGGCCTTTGCCCGTAAGTTCGCAGACGCGCGACATTCTGGTATTCCTTCGATTCGTCAAAACGGAAGAGAAACGGGGAATCCCGGCCCTCGAATTCGATTGCGGGCGTGTAAGTCGAAAGCGCGGTCTCGTCAAGCACGAAGCCAGCGACAGCCACCTGCAACCGGCTTGTCTGGGCAGGTGAATGCCACGAATCGGCGCTGGGTTCCAGCCCCTTGCCGGGGCAATTCTGGCCAGATCGCAGGGTAACATTTTGCGTGATCGGGTTTTGCGCTCGGGCAAGGAGGCAAAGTTAAAGCGCCGCATTGGCGCATTATCTTGTGGTTTGACGCAGATTCGCTGTCAAAGTTTTGCGCCTTTCGGCAAATGGCGGCCGAGCTGCGGCGCAGCATTGAAAGAATCGCTGATTTTTGTCAGAGTCAGACCCAGAAAAATGATCGCTGGCGCTTGAGGTTCTCCACGCCACCGGCAATGAGGCAGATGATGAAGAAATCGACGATGCGACTGGGCTTTGTTGCCCTTTCCCTTCCGCTTGTGCTTCCGCTTATGACCAGCTTTGCGCTGGCAGGGCCGGTCGAATCCGCCTGCGTTCGTTCGGATCGCGCCGGGGCGAGCCGGCCTTTGTGCGGCTGCATCCAACAAGTGGCGGATATGGTGCTGACCAATTCCGATCAGCGCCGCGCGGCTAAATTCTTCAAAGACCCCGATGCCGCCCATGCGGTTTGGGTCTCGCAACGCGCCGCAGATGACGCTTTCTGGGAGCGTTATAAGCAATTCGGCACGATGGCCGAGGCGTATTGCGCCGGCTAAGGCGCTGATTTCTCAAAACGAAACCTTGCGCGGCGCTTCAGGTGCCGCGCGGCTTGGCGCGCAAGGTGGGCTCGGCTTGGGTCGGGTCCTCTGGCCAAGGGTGACGCGGGTATTGGCCGCGCATATCCTTGCGCACATCGGCATAGGACTTGGCCCAAAAGCCCGGCAGATCCAGCGTGACCTGCACCGGGCGCTGACCGGGCGATAAAAGCGTCACACGCAGCGGCATCTGATGCGCACCAACCGCCGGGTGGCGGGTGACGCCGAACATTTCTTGCAAGCGAATCTCAATGCCGGGTTGATCCCCGTCGTAATCAATCGGCACGGCGCGGCCCAAGGGCGTGACGAAGCTGGCAGGCGCCAGCCGGTCCAGCGTGGCTTGCTGGTCCCAGCTGAGAAGCGCCTTCAGCGCCGGGGTCAGGTCAAGGCTGCGCAGATCGGCCTCGGTGCGGGCCTTGGTCAGATAGGGCAGGAGCCAAGCCTCGGCCGAGGCAAGGAGCGCCTCATCGCTGACCTCGGGCCAGCTGTCGTCGCGCGCCAAAGCAATGCGGGCGCGCAGACGCCGGGCCGAGGCGGTCCAGCTTAGGCCGATCTGGCGCAACCCATCGAGCGCGGCGGTGGCCAGCGCCTCCTCGGGCGCTTGCGGCCAAGGGCGGTCGTCAAGGATCAGGGCGCCAAAGCTCTCTTGCCGACGCGCGGCGACTTTACCTTCGCGTCGGCTCCAAGAGACCGCCTCTTGCCACTGAATTTGCGTCGAAAAGAGCGCGCGGAATTCATCTTCCGGCAAAGCGATCGCTTGGCGGATGCTGGCCTCACGCGGGTCTCCGTCGAGATCGCTGGCCACGATCAGCCGCGCTGCGGCAAGGCTGCTGCCAGCGGGCAGAACCGCGCCTTTGCCGCCTGAGAGCAGGTAACGCGGCGCATCGCCCTTGCGCCGCAGGCCGATGCGATCAGGATAGGCGAGGGCCACCTGTTGGGCCGGGCTTAGCCCCTGGATCTCGGCCTGCGGGGCAAGCCGCGCGAGACGTTTCGCCTCAAGCCGGATGCGATCGAGCGTGGGGCGGTGCGCCTCGGCCGGAGGGCGATCAAGGGCCTTGAGCCGCAAGAGAAGGTCAGGGCCCGCGCCGCGCAGAGGGTCGCGCTCTTCCAGCAGAGCCGCCAGCGGGGCGGCGGCTGGGCCGGCGACGGTCAACATATGGCCGATTCGCGGATGCAAAGGCAGGGCGGCGAGTTTGCGGCCATGTGCGGTGATCCGTCCAAGCTGCAGCGCACCCAGATCGGTGAGCAGAGCCTTGGCCTCGGCCAATGGGGCGGCGGGGGGCGGGGTCAAGAAGGGCAACGCCTCTGAGCCCCATTGCGCCAGTTCCAGCGCCAAGGGGGCGAGATCGGCAGCCGCAATCTCGGGCGGGGGGAAGGCGGCGAGTGCGCCCTCTTCGCCCTTGCTCCAAAGCCGGTAGCAAATGCCCTCGGCCACCCGGCCAGCGCGGCCGCGGCGCTGCTCGGCCTCGGCCTTGGTGACGCGCTCGGTCACGAGCCGCGACATGCCCGAGGCGGGGTCAAAGCGCGCGCGGCGGGCGCGGCCCCCGTCGACCACGATGCGAATGTCGGGCAGGGTGAGAGAGGTTTCGGCGATCGAGGTGGCCAGCACGATCTTGCGCCCTTCGGCCGGGGCAAGCGCGGCGCGTTGGGCGGCGAAATCCATCGCGCCAAAGAGCGGGCGGATGCTGCAGCCGGGAAGGCCGCTGAGCATCGCTTCGACGCGGCGGATCTCACCTTCGCCGGGAAGGAAGGCGAGAAGGCCGCCTTGTGCTGTTTCATCAATGGCTTGCCGGATCAGCCCCGCTATGGCCGCTTCAAAGCGCAAGCTTGGGTCGGTTGGGCGGGGCAGCCAGCGCGTCTCGACGGGGAAGGCGCGGCCTTCGGCGGTCAGGATCGGCGCATCGCCCATCAGCGCGGCCACCGGGGCGGCGTCGAGGGTTGCGGACATCACCAAAAGTGCGAGATCGGGGCGCAGGGCGCTGCGGATCTCAAGCGCGAGGGCAAGGCCGAGATCCGCTTGCAGCGAACGTTCGTGGAATTCGTCAAAGATCACGCAAGAGACGCCGGGAAGTTCGGCATCCGATTGGATCATCCGGGTGAGGATGCCCTCGGTGACCACCTCGATCCGGGTTTGGCTTGAGGTTTTGGCATCGCCACGGATCCGGTACCCAACGGTCTGGCCGACGCTTTCTCCCAAAGCCTCTGCCATCCGCTCGGCCGAGGCGCGCGCCGCAAGCCGCCGAGGTTCCAACATTAAGATGCGGTCCGGATAAAGCCCTGATGCGAGCAGGTCGAGCGGCACGAGGGTGGTTTTGCCCGCGCCCGGAGGGGCCTGCAGCACGGCAAGGCCGCGCTCTCGCAGGGCGGCACGCAAGGCGGGGAGGATCTGGGTGACCGGAAGCTGGACCATGCGGTCTTATGGCAAGCCAAAGCGCGTGATGCCAGACGGCGTGATCCAAAGGCGCGGCTGCCGCCGCAGGTTTTTGAAGCCGCCTTATGCGCGAAAGGGCGCATAAGGCGGCGGCGGCCTCTGGCGGCCGGTTGTCAAAGCATTAGGTGCTGGCACTTTGGCACCGGCTCGGGCAGGAATGTCGGATGAACAGGTCAAATCAGATAACCGCTGAGGCCATTCGGTCCGGCGACCGGCGCGCCTTGGCGCGGGCGATCACATTGGTCGAAAGCGCGCGCAGCGATCATCGCGCGGCGGCTTTGGCGCTGCTGAGCGGCCTTGGCCGTGACCGCGAAGCCTTGCGCATTGGGCTCTCGGGGACGCCGGGGGTGGGGAAATCCACCTTCATCGAAGCTTTCGGGATGATGCTGGTGGAGGCCGGGCTGCGGGTGGCGGTGCTGGCGGTTGATCCTTCCTCGGCCCGCTCGGGCGGTTCGATTTTGGGCGATAAGACCCGGATGGAGCGGCTTTCGCGGCATCCTTTGGCTTTCATCCGCCCCTCACCCAGCCAAGCGCAGATGGGCGGTGTGGCCCGGCGCAGCCGTGAGGCGGTGGCCTTGTGTGAGGCGGCGGGTTTCGATGTGATCTTGATCGAGACCGTCGGGGTTGGTCAGTCCGAGACGATGGTTGCAGGGCTCTGCGATCTTTTCATCTTGCTGATGGCACCGGCGGGCGGGGATGAGCTGCAAGGCGTGAAGCGCGGGATTATGGAGATTGCGGACCTTATTTTGGTGAATAAGGCCGATGGAGCCCTGCGCGAGACCGCGACGCGGACGCAGGCCGATTATGCCGGAGCTTTGCGGCTGTTGCGCCGCCGCCCTCAGGATCCTGAGGGGTTCCCAAAGGCGCTTTGTGTCAGTGCGGCCACCGGAGATGGGTTGGATCTGGCGTGGGTTGAGATGCAGGCTTTGGCCGACTGGCGACAAGCCGAGGGGCATTGGGCCGCGCGCCGCGCCGAGCAAGCGCAAGAGGCCTTCGTCGAAGAGGTGCGCCAAGGGCTGTTGGCGGTTTTGACGCACGAGCCCGCACGCGGCCTGATGGCGCGTTTTGGCGAAGAGGTCTTGTCAGGCCAGAGCAGCGCTGAAGCGGCCGCCGCTGAGATGTTGCGGTTGCTGGGGCGTGGCCCTTAGCGCAAGGGGCGCTGGTATGATGTGAAAGAGAAGTGGCGATCCCGGGAGGACTCGAACCCCCGACCCGCTGCTTAGAAGGCAGCTGCTCTATCCAGCTGAGCTACGGGACCAGTAAGCTGGCTTTTAAACCAGCGCGCGCGTCATGAAAACCGAATTCGGATCAGGGCCATAGCCTTCAAACGGCCCGCAGGTGCTGAAGCCAGCCCGCTCATAAAGGGCGCGGGCGGCGATGAAGGTGGGTTGAATGCCGGTCTCAAGCGAGAGGCGGGTGTAGCCCTCGGCCTTGGCGGCGTTAACCAAATGTTCAAGTATTTGGCGCGACAATCCACGACCGCGAGATTCGGCCAAGACATGCATCGACTTCAGCTCAGCATGCTCGGCATTGATGCGTTTAAGTGCCCCCATCGCCGAGGGCTTGCCCGCCTCACGCAGCACGAAAAGGCGGACGCCTTCGCGCGCCAAGGCCCCGCGATCCATCATATGGATCGATTCCGGCGGCGTGTCGGCGTGCATATCAGCGGTATGGCGCGCAAAAAGCAGCTCAAGATCTTCGGTGAGCGGGCTTTCTTCGGCGATACGCTGCGTCATCAATGCGTCCAAGCGCCCCGGCGATCGGTGGCGAAATTCTCGCCATAACCACGCGGGCGAATATTGGCTTTGCGCGGCTGCGGCTCGATCACCGTCGCCTCGATCCCTTTCGAGGCGGCATAGGCCAAAGCCTCTTCCCGGCTGTCAAAGCGCAGGCGAACTTGGGTTTGCGTGTCGCTGGTCGAAGTCCAGCCCATCAGCGGATCAACCTCACGCGCAGAGGCCGGCGCATATTCCAGCACCCAAAACTGGGTCTTGGCGGTGCCGGACTGCATTGCCGTGCGGGCGGGCTGATAGATACGGGCGCGCATGGAAACCTCGGGCTTTGCGTCAGCTTTTTCAGGCTTTCTGGCTGAAATGCCTGCAAAGCGCAAGCCTCCGCTTGGGCGCGGTGCAGCGGTTCATAGGCAGTTTTGTGGGGCAGGGGCCCGGTCGCGCCGGTGGCATTGTAATAATTCTGCGATTTGCGCCTTGAAAGGGAACAAAGACAGATCAAATCTGCTAGAGCCAATTTTACTCGTCCCGTTAGGGATTCCCGCCCGCAGGACCCCAGACCATGCCTCACAACACCACCGACGCCCTGACCACGCGCCCCGAGGTGCTGACGCGCCCCAAGCTTGAGGGGGGGCGCCGCTTTGAAATGCAGACGCCGTTTCAGGCGGCTGGCGACCAACCCACTGCGATTGCTGAACTATCCGCGGGTGTGCTGGCCGGTGAGCGCGATCAGGTGCTTTTGGGTGCGACCGGCACCGGTAAGACCTTTACCATGGCCAAGGTGATCGAAGAGACGCAGCGGCCTGCGATTATCTTGGCACCAAATAAGACTCTGGCTGCGCAATTATACGGCGAATTCAAAGGCTTCTTCCCCGATAACGCGGTGGAATATTTCGTATCCTATTACGATTACTACCAGCCC
Organism: Pseudogemmobacter lacusdianii; assembly: GCF_030848395.1. GTDB lineage: Bacteria > Pseudomonadota > Alphaproteobacteria > Rhodobacterales > Rhodobacteraceae > Pseudogemmobacter > Pseudogemmobacter lacusdianii. The sequence continues at coordinate 94,683 of NZ_JAVDBT010000001.1, forward strand.
GAGGCCTATGTCGCCCGCACCGACACCTATATTGAGAAGGAAAGTCAGATCAATGAGCAGATTGACCGCATGCGCCACTCGGCGACGCGGGCACTGCTGGAGCGCGATGATGTGATCATCGTCGCCTCGGTGAGCTGTATTTACGGTATCGGCTCGGTCGAGACCTATTCGGCGATGACGCAAGATCTGATTGTTGGGCAGTTTTACGATCAGCGCAAAGTGCTGGCGGAACTGGTCGCGCAGCAATATCGGCGACTGGAAAGCTCCTTCCAGCGCGGCTCTTTCCGGGTGCGGGGCGATAGTCTTGAGGTCTGGCCCGCCCACCTTGAGGACCGCGCCTGGCGTTTCAGCTTCTTTGGCGAAGAGCTTGAAGCGATTGTTGAATTTGACCCTTTGACTGGGGCGAAAACCAACAGTTTCCAGCAAATTCGCATCTATGCGAACTCGCACTACGTTACACCGCGCCCGACTTTGCAGCAGGCGATCAAGGGCATCAAGGATGAGCTCTTTCACCGATTGAAGCAGTTGACGGGGGAGGGGAAATTGCTTGAGGCGCAGCGGCTGGAGCAGCGCACAAACTTCGATCTTGAGATGATGGAAGCCACCGGCTCTTGCGCGGGGATCGAGAACTATTCGCGCTGGCTGACCGGGCGCGCGCCGGGGGAGCCGCCGCCGACTTTGTTCGAGTTTATCCCCGATAACGCCATTGTTTTTGCTGATGAATCCCACGTTTCTGTCCCGCAGATCGGCGGGATGTATAAAGGCGACTTCCGGCGCAAGATGACGTTGGCCGAACACGGGTTCCGGCTGCCCTCTTGCATGGACAACCGCCCCTTGAAATTCGAAGAATGGGACGCGATGCGGCCGCAATCGGTCTTCGTTTCGGCGACGCCCGCGGCTTGGGAGCTTGAGCAGAGCGGTGGCGTCTTTACCGAACAGGTGATCCGTCCAACGGGATTGATCGATCCCGAAGTGGAAATCCGACCTGTCGACATGCAGGTCGACGATCTTTTAGACGAAATCCGCCGCGTTTCTGCCCGTGGCTTGCGGGTTTTGGTTACGACTTTGACCAAACGGATGGCTGAAGATCTTACAGAATACCTACATGAGCAGGGCATTCGTGTGCGGTATATGCACTCGGATATTGACACAATCGAACGTATAGAAATTTTGCGTGACCTCCGTCTCGGCGCCTTTGACGTGCTGATTGGCATCAACCTTTTGCGCGAAGGCTTGGACATTCCCGAATGCGGTTTGGTCGCGATTTTGGACGCCGATAAGGAGGGCTTCCTGCGCTCGGAAACCTCGCTCATTCAGACGATTGGTCGGGCCGCGCGCAACGCTGAGGGGCGGGTGATCCTTTACGCCGACCGGATCACCGGCAGCATGGAGCGCGCAATGGCCGAGACCGAGCGGCGGCGTGAAAAGCAGCGCGCCTATAACCTTGAGCACGGCATCACTCCGCAAACGGTTAAGAAGAACGTTGACGATGTGTTGGCGGGGCTGTGGCAGGGGGATACTGACCAAAGTCGTGTCACCGCCAAGGTTGAAAAGGCGAATGTCGGGCAGAATCTGGCGGCGCATTTGGACGCTCTGCGTCACGCTATGCGCAAGGCTGCAGAGAACCTTGAGTTCGAAGAGGCAGCCCGAATGCGTGATGAAATCAAGCGGTTGGAAGCCGTTGAACTTGCGGTCTCGGATGATCCTTTGGCGCGCCAATCGGCCGTGGAAGAGGCGGCGGAATTGGCCGTGAAGGCATCGGGGCGGTCAACGGCGGGTCGGCCGGGACAACGTGGCGGGGTGCGCAGTCGCGGCCGGCGCTAAGCGGCGAAATAACTGGTTTCCTATTAACGGTTCGTTAATCTTCCTTAACGGGAAGAGGATGAATCGCTTTGAAACGTCTATATTCGACGGTGCTCGTTGCTCCGCTTTTCGCATTGCCCGCTTCGGCACAAAGCTGCGATCCTAATTATGAGGGCGCCTGCGTGCCAATTGCATCAGATGTGGATTGTGCGGGTGGCAGTGGCAACGGCCCTGCCTATGTGCGCGGGCCGGTTTATGTCGTCGGAGATGATATTTACGGACTGGATCGGGACGGAGACGGGGTCGCCTGCGAAAGGTGACCCCGCTCCAACTTTTCTCAAGTCAGAGTGGATCGGCGGCCGGTTTCACGCCCGCCGCACGAGTTTGAGGAGTGCCAAAAGGATCACTGCGCCGATGGTGGCGTGAATGATCGCTGCAATGATGCCGGAACCGATGGAAATGCCGATACGCGGCAACAGCCAGCTTGCGATGAATGCGCCGATGATGCCGACGGCGATGTTTCCAACAAGACCGAAGCCATATCCCTTGACGATCTGACCCGCCAGCCAACCTGCAATTGCACCGACGAGGATCAGAATGATGATGCTTTCGATACCCATTTTACTCTCCCTTCAAGAAGGCGTTAGCCTCTCATAATTGGCAATGATGTCATACATTACCGGCTCAAACCCTTTGCATAACCCGTTGATATGGCGGTTTCTTTCGCGCATTTCGTCGGTGCGAAGCATGGCCTGGTAATCCTCTCGCCTTTGCCATTGCGAGTAGTTGCAGACGCGCGTGCGCGCATCATTGATATGCAGCCCCGCCGCGATAAAGCCGGGTTGTTTGGAAATGCATTCCGCATAAGCCTTTTGCAAAGACTCCATGAGATCGAAGGCCAAGCCGGGCGTGGTCTCAAAGGTGGTAATCACCGTTTGGCCGTGGAAGTCCTGGGCAATTTGCGGCATGCTGGACGCTCCTTTTGTGCCAGCCTGCCATGGAAAGCTGATTAAATCATGCAACTTCTTGATCCCAAGCATCCTTTTTTTGCAAAGATATGGGTGCGCTGGCTTTGCACAGTGCTGGCATTCGGCTGGGCATGCGTGGAATTTTATAATGGCGCGCCGGTATGGGCGTTCGTCTTTGCCGCTGCCGGAGCCTATTTGGCTTGGGTTCTTCTTATTCGCAGATAAGGCTGCCGCGCATTTCCCCAGAGTCACCTTGCAGTGATTTTTCGTTTATTTCGCAACCTGTTACGTCGGGGATTAAGGCAATCATCGTAGCGCGTACTTTGTGATGATCCCCATTCTTCACACGGCCGAGGCGGATGATTTCAACCCGGCTCTCTTTGCGGAAAATGACGTAGTCGCGGCCATCGCGGCGCACATCATGCCGGGTCGCCCCAAAGAATTCGGGTGCGGGGCTTGCGCCACAGTTGGCAAGAAAGAGCAGGAATAGAATTGTGCGGATGGAACCGTTCATCCGTGCAGCTTGCACCATCTGGATTAATGAGAGGTTAAGCCAACCGATGCCCGTCGCGCAGTTGACCATGACGCTGCGTGGAGAGCGGGCCCGCAGTGCAGTCCCGAGGTTCGGTGAATTGTGCAATTATCCGATACAGCCGAAGTGCACTTCGACCCATAATGATGCGTAAAATGCAAAAGCGCCGCAGGATGACCCGCGGCGCCTTTGGTAAATGACACGCTAAGCAGGACGTAACTGGCGTCAGTCGTCCATCTTGAGGGCCGAGATGAAGGCCTCTTGCGGGATCTCGACCTTGCCGAACTGGCGCATACGCTTTTTACCGGCTTTTTGCTTGTCCAAAAGCTTTCGCTTGCGGCTGGCGTCGCCGCCATAGCATTTTGCGGTCACGTCTTTGCGCATCGCACTTAGCGTCTCACGCGCGATCACGCGGCCACCGATGGCGGCTTGGATCGGGATTTTGAACATGTGCCGCGGAATCAGGTCTTTCAGCTTTTCGACCATACCGCGGCCGCGCGACTCGGCGCGGTCGCGGTGGACCATCATCGCCAAAGCGTCGACCGGCTCATCGTTCACCAGAATCGACATTTTGACCAAGTGGTCTTCACGATATTCCGAGATCGTGTAGTCAAAGCTGGCATAGCCCTTGGTGACCGATTTCAGCCGATCGTAGAAATCGAAGACGACTTCGGCGAGGGGCAGGTCATAGACAACCATCGCACGCTGGCCGGCGTAGCTGAGGTCGAGTTGGATGCCGCGACGATCTTGGCAAAGTTTTAACACATCGCCCAGATACTCATCCGGGACCATGATGGTGGCTTTGATACGGGGCTCTTCAACGTGGTCGATGAGCGTCAGGTCGGGCATGTCAGCGGGGTTGTGCAGATCACGCACCTCGCCATCTTTCATATAGAGCTTGAAGACCACCGAAGGAGCGGTGGTGATCAGATCAAGGTCATATTCGCGCTCAAGCCGGTCGCGGATGACTTCCAAGTGCAAAAGACCCAGGAAACCACAGCGGAACCCAAAGCCCAAAGCGGCTGAGGTTTCCATCTCGGTTGAGAAGGAGGCATCGTTCAGCGAAAGTTTTTCAATCGCGTCGCGCAAAGGTTCGAAATCAGCGGCATCCACCGGGAAAAGGCCGCAGAAGACCACCGGAACTGACGGCTTGAAGCCCGGAAGCGGCTCTTCGGTACCCTTGCGTTCATGGGTGACGGTATCGCCAACCTTGGTGTCGCGCACTTGTTTGATCGAAGCCGTGAAAATGCCGATCTCGCCGGGCCCAAGCTCGGGGATATCAACCATTTGCGGCTTCAAAACTGCAAGTTTATCAATGCCATAAACGGCATTGGTTTGCATCATCCGGATGCGGTCGCCCTTTTTGACCACGCCGTCCATCACGCGCAGCATCACGACCACGCCCAGATAGGGGTCGTACCAGCTGTCAACCAACATGGCTTTCAGCGGCGCGTCGCGGTCGCCTTGCGGGGCCGGCAGGCGGGTCACGATCGCTTCCAGCACCTCGGGAATGCCAAGGCCGGTTTTGGCCGAAATCGGCACAGCATCCGACGCATCAAGGCCGATAACATCTTCGATGTTCTGCTTCACCCGATCTGGATCGGCGGCGGGCAGGTCGATCTTGTTCAAAACCGGCACAATTTCGTGCCCAGCATCAAGCGCTTGATAGACGTTGGCCAAAGTCTGGGCCTCAACGCCTTGGCTGGCGTCCACCACCAGCAGCGAGCCTTCGACAGCCCGCATCGACCGCGATACTTCATAAGCGAAGTCGACGTGGCCGGGGGTGTCGATCAGGTTCAGGATATAGGTTTTGCCATCCTTAGCGGGATATTCGATCCGCACCGTGTTGGCTTTGATCGTGATGCCGCGCTCGCGCTCGATATCCATCGAGTCAAGGAGCTGAGCCTTCATGTCACGCTGCGCCACCGTCCCGGTCATCTGAATGAGCCGGTCGGCGAGGGTGGATTTACCGTGGTCGATATGGGCCACGATCGAGAAGTTGCGGATCAATGAAAGCTCGGTCATGGCGCGGATATAGCGTGGCGCGGCAGGGCCGGGAAGAGGGAAGACGCGGCGAAGGTTTTGCTAATGAAAAAAAGCCGTATCGCGGGGGCTTTTGTCTCGCATGGCAGTGCGGATTAAGGTTGAGCAGTGCTGCCGCAAGAGCCGCGGATGATCAATTCGGGGTGCAGGGTTACCGTCTCGATGGGTTGGCCGGGGTTTTGCATCCGCGCAAGGATGAGTTGAACCGCGCGACGACCGATTTCGGCACCATGCATTTGCACGGTGGTCAGGCCGGGCAGCACCTCGGCGCCTTGGGGGATGCCGTCGATTCCAACGATGCAGATGTCACGGCCCGGTTCTTTGCCGATCGCGCGCAAACTGTGCATGGCGCTGATGGCCACGTTGTCATTGTGGCAAACCGCGGCGGTGGGCGGGTCTTCGCGCGACATCATGCGGGCGACGAGGCCGGCGGTGGTGTCTCGGTCTGGCTTGCCGGCGAAATCCACGGCGGTCTCAAGCGGTATTGCGGCTTCGGTCAGTGCCAGATGATAGCCTTCCAAGCGTTCGCGCCGCGCTTGGCCTTCTGCCTCGCCGCCGAGATAGGCGATCTTGCGATGGCCGAGTGACAATAGGTGCCGGGTGGCCAATCGGGCGGCCTCGCGGTTGTCGGGGCCGACGAAATTGGTTTGTGGATCGCCGGGGTTGCGCAAGATCACGCAGACCGGCGCGCCATCTGCTGTCAAATCGCGGAAGAACTTCTTTCGGGTGGAGGCGACAGGGAAAATCACCAGCCCACCAATGCCAAATTCGCGCAAAGAACGGCACACGCGGTCCTGCTCGTCGATCTCATCCTTGGTGTCGACCAAGAAGAACATCACGTCGGTGCCCTCAAGCGCTTGCTGCACGCCCGAGGTGACTTCGGCAAAGAAGGGGTTGCGGATGTCGTTGATCACCAGACCGATCAACTGGCTTTTCTGTTGGCGCAGATTGGCGGCGTTGCGGTTGTAGGTGTAGCCGAGTTTGCGGATCACCTCATGCACCCGCGCCACCGTCTCGGCCGAGATTCGTCCAGATTTGCGCAGCACCAGAGACACCGTCGAGGTGGAGACCTGCGCTTCACGCGCAATATCGACGATGGTCACCTTTTGCGAGGTTCTGGCTTTGGTCATCAAGCGCTCACTTAACCGAATATTGGCCTTTGGTTTACCATAGCCGGGTTTTGACATGCGGGATAGGCGCTCTGCCTTATTCAGTAAATCGTTATTGCAGAGTTACGTTGCGTGTAGCTCGGTTATCGGCGGTCTCATCTTGTCTAACCCTTCGTGCCACTTGTTCAAAACTGTGAAGTTTTAAGCATCTGTCATTCAAGAGCTGCCGCTGTGCGCCTCTGCGGGCCACGTTGACGCTAGGGGGCGTGTTGATATAACGTTATACCAAACTGAGCGGCTTTCCCGAAGGCGGAGGTGGGGCCGCAAGCCTAGGGAGGGTAGATTGGTCAAAATCGTTACAAAAGAGGAATTGGTGGCGATCCTTGCTGCGATGCCCGAGCGCCGCACGGTCGGCAGCACCGGTGCAGGCGGTGGCTTGTTGGAGCCGGACGCAGTCCTTGCCTGCTTTGAAGAGGCCTTTGTCACCCACGGCAGTCCCAAGGATATGACTTTGGTGCATGCTTTGGGCTTTGGCGATAAGGATCGACGCGGGGTGAACCGCTTCGCCCATCATGGCATGGTGCGGCGGGTGATCGGCGGGCATTGGGTCTGGTCGCCGAAACTTTTGTCGATGTCGCAGAAGAATGAGATTGAAGCGTACTGCCTGCCGGGCGGCGTTTTGATGCATCTGTTCCGCGAGATCGGTGCCGGGCGGCCGGGGCTTTTCACGCATGTCGGCCTTGGCACCTTTGCCGATCCGCGCCAGCAGGGTGGGCGCTGCAACACAGCGACCACCGAAGAAATCGTCGAGCTGATGCAGATCGATGGCAAAGATGTGCTGCGCTACAAGCCCTTTGCGGTGGATATCGGCGTGGTGCGCGGCTCGGTTGCGGATGCTTCGGGCAATGTGTCGGCACGAGATGAGCCCGCCGATCTCGACAGCTATTCGGTGGCGATGGCCGCACGCAACTCGGGCGGTATCGTGATTGCGCAGGTGCGTGAGCTGGTCGCCGACGGCGATATTCGCCCGCGCGAGGTCACCATTCCGGGCAATTTGATCGATTATATCCTTGTGGTGCCGGATCAGGCGCAAACCTATCGCGGCGCTTACAATCTGGCGCTGGCGGGTCTTGAGCATGGCAAGGTTGAAACCTCGTCCGGCAAGGAAGATGCCGCGCGGCGCATCGTGGTCTCGCGGGCGGCGGAAGAGCTGGTGCCGGGATCGACGCTGAACTTTGGCTTTGGCATGTCGGCTGGTGTGGCCGAGAAGATCGTCGCCGAGGGACGGCAGAAGGATTTCTGGTTCACTATCGAGCAGGGCATCCATAACGGCGATTTGCTGACCGGCGATATGTTTGGCATCGCGGCCAATCCGGCGGCGATCCTGTCTTCGCCCGAGCAGTTCGATCTTTACTCGGGCGGCGGGCTCGACATGACCTTCCTTGGGTTGGCCGAGATGGACGGGCATGGCAATGTGAACGTGTCGCATTTCAACGGCCAGATCTCAGGGCCGGGTGGTTTTGTCGACATCACCCAAAAGGCCAAAGCGGTGGTCTTCTGTGGCAGCTTCGACACCAAGGGTGCGCGGAGCCATGTGGAAAATGGCAAGCTGGTCATTGACGCGCAGGGGCAGGTGCAAAAGCTGGTCGCGGATGTGGCGGGCATCACCTTCTCGGGCGCGCAGGCCAAGGCCGAGGGCAAAAGCGTGCTTTATGTGACCGAGCGCGCGGTCTTCCGGCTGACGCCCGAGGGCGTGGAGCTGATCGAATATGCGCCGGGACTGGACCTGCAAATAGACGTGCTTGATCATCTGGGTTTCACCCCCATCCTGCGCAATCCGCGCCTGATGGATGCCCGTCATTTCATCGCCTGACCGCCCCAACCTTTCGGAGATACCATGAACATCATTCTTCCGCAGGCTGATGGCAGCCTTGCGCCTTTCACCCTGTCCGGTGCGGCGCCATTTGCGGCGCCAGTGAATAAAAGCTGGAACCGCATCGCCTATTCGGCGGCGCATTTGACGATTAACCCTTTGGCCGGCAACGATCCTTGGATCACCACTGCAGTGGATTGGGAGACTACTTTGGCCTTCCGTCACCGGCTTTGGTCGCTGGGTCTGGGCGTAGCCGAGGCGATGGACACTGCGCAGCGCGGCATGGGCGTGGATTGGGCGACCTCGCTTGAGCTGATCCAGCGCGCCTCGGCCGAGGCGCGGGCTTTCGGCCCCGGCGCTTTGATCGCCAGCGGGGCAGGGACGGATCATCTGGATCTGTCCCGTGAGCATACGATTGATGAGATCATCGCTGCCTATGAGATGCAGTGCGAGGCGGTCGAGGCCGCTGGCTCTCGCGTGATCTTGATGGCGAGCCGGGCGCTGAACCGTGCCGCCAAAACGCCCGAGGATTATGCGCGGGTTTACGGCCGCGTACTCTCGGGCCTGCGTCAGCCGGCGATCCTGCATTGGCTGGGCGAGATGTTTGACCCGGCGCTGGAAGGCTATTGGGGCGGCGCGGATCATTGGCAGTCGATGGAGCATTGCCTTGCGATGATGCGCGACAATGCCGCCAAGATCGAAGGCATCAAGGTTTCGCTTCTCTCGGAGGAGAAAGAGGTCGCGATGCGGCGGCAGCTGCCGGAAGGCGTGTCGATGTATACCGGCGATGACTTCAACTATCCCTCGCTGATCCAAGGCGACGGCAGCCATTCCTCGCATGCGCTTTTGGGGATCTTCGACCCGATCGCCCCGGCGGCGGCGGCGGCTTTGGAGAAGCTGACCAATGGCGATGCGGAAGGCTTCCGGGCGATCATGGATCCGACCGTGCCTTTGTCGCGGTTGATGTTCGCCGCGCCGACGCGGTTTTACAAAACCGGCGTGGTGTTCTTGGCTTGGCTGAATGGTAACCAGAAGCATTTCACCATGGCGGGCGGGCAAGAGAGCGCGCGCTCGACCCTGCATCTGGCCGAGCTTTTCCGTCTTGCCGATGCGGCGGGGCTTTTGGAAAAGCCCGAGCTAGCTTTGGCGCGGATGAAAGCGCTGATGCTGACCCGTGGGGTTGAGGCTTAAATTGGCGGATTTCCACGTTCAGCCCGGCCAGACTTGGCATTTTCGCAAGACCGTCTCGGAATCGGATGTCTATCTTTTCGCGGGGATCACCGGGGATCTGTCGCCCAATCACGTCGATGAGGCTGCGATGCGGCAAACGCCTTATGGCGGTCGCATCGCGCATGGGGCGCTGATTGTTGGCTATATGTCGGCTTGCTCGACAATGGCTTGCGCCGATGCGCGCGGGGCAGGGGAGACGCCGGTCTCTTTGGGCTATGATTCCGTGCGGTTTTTGGCGGGGGTGCCGATCGGCACCACCATCGCCATCAGCTATCAGATTGCCTCGATTGACGAAGCTGCCCGCCGCTCGCAAGCCGATGTGCGGGTCGAGGATGCCGAGACGGGCAAGCTTTTGGCGGTGGCCAAGCATATCCTGAAATGGGTGCCCAACGCCTGACGCCCAAAAGCATCGCTAAATACAAAAACACCCGCTCTGGCCCAGAGCGGGTGTTTTCATCTGGGCGATAGGGCAGGGCCAAAACCGATCAGGAGGAAAACGCCAATCCTGACCCTGCCACCTCGCGGTTACGGACCCGCGTCGGGACCGACCAGATTGGGAAGCCAGAGATAGACCGAAGGGAAGATGATCACCGAGACCAGCACCAAGAAGAGCGGCACCAGCATGATCAACGTATCCTTCAGCGCATCGCGCATCTTCGTGTCCGAGGCCGCGCAAGCGATCAGCAGGCACAACCCGTAAGGCGGCGTCACCAAGCCAAAGGCCAGCGAGACAATACCGATCAGCGCGTAATGCATCGGATCCATGCCTGCGGCCACGGTCAGGGGCTGCAGAATGGCGCCGACGATCACGATGGCCGGGATCGCATCAAGGAAAGCGCCGACGATCAGGAAGACGAAGGCGATGAAGAAGCCGGTCGCGATCAGCCCCATCTCCCATTCCACCACATGCGACAGCAATGCGGTGGGGATCTTGTAATAGGCCAAAAGCCAGCCAAAGACCGAAGCCGTGCCAAGGCAGAAGAGCGAGATCGCCGAGAACTTACCGGTCTCAAGGAAGGCGCGGCCAAGGCTGCGCAGGTCCATCGCGCGGTAAAGCACCACGGCCAAGAAGATCGCATAGACGCTGGCCACAGCCGCCGCTTCGGTTGCGGTGAACCAGCCAAAGATCTTGCCGCCAGCGATGATGAAGGGCAGGCCCATCGCCGGGATTGCCAAGGCGCCGGTGCGCAGGAGCTCTTTGAACGTCGCGCGTTCGTAACGCGGATAATTCCGCATTTTGGCATAGATATGCACCGTGACCATCATCGCCAGCGCCAGCATAATGCCGGGAAGAATGCCGCCGATGTAAAGCTGGCCAACCGAGATCGACAAAGTGCCGGCCCAGATCACCATGATGATCGAGGGCGGAATGACCGCGCTCAGCACCGAGGAAACCGCGGTATTGGCGACCGAGAAGTTCTTGTCGTAACCCTCTTTCACCATCGCGGGGATGAAGATTTTGCTCTGACTTGCCGCATCGGCGGTGGACGAGCCCGACACGCCTGCAAAGAGCACCGAGAGCACAACGTTCATCTGCGCCAAAGAGCCGGGCATATGCCCCACCATCGAGCGCGAGAAGCTCAGCATCTTATCGGTGATGGTGCCCGCATTCATCACGTTGGCGGCCAAAAGGAAGAAGGGCACGGCCAGCAAGAGGAACGAGTTGTAGGAGTTGTACATCTGCTCAACCAAGATGAAGAGCGAGACACGGGGGTCAAACAGCAACGGCGGCAGCGAGGCGATGCCCAGCGCAAAGGCCACCGGCACGCGCAGCACGAGCATCAGGATGAAGGTGCCGAAAATCAGCGCGGCGACATATTCAATGGCCATATCAGTCTCCGGCCGTAGGCGCGGTAAGCTCTTGGCCGCGCGGGTATTTCGAGATCGCCGTGACGATGGCTTCGGCCGTGAAGATCAGCCAGCCAATCGCTGCGAAGGGGAAGATGCCGTAAACCCAGACCAGATTGAGGTCGGTGATTTCCGAGCTGAGGATCATACCGAATTCGGCGAACTCGAGGCTGCCGATCAGGAAGACGATGCCAAAGCCAAAGATCGCCAGACGCACCGCCAGAATGCCGCAAAGCTCTCCCAGACGGGTCTTGGCCTTGGGCAGAAGGTCAATGTCGAAATGGGTGTTTTCGCGCACGGCCACCGCGCTGCCGATCATGATCAGCCAGATCAGGCAAAAGCGCGACATCTCTTCGGTCCACATATAGTGCGGCACGATTTTGCCAAAGCGGGCAAGGACTTGCAGGCCAACGGGGATGAGAAGGAAGATGCTCAATGCGGCCACGGCCAAGAGCAAAAGCTTGTAATATAGGTCCAGCACGAAGCGCATGGGGATACTCCTTTGCCATCATGGCCCCAAAAGCGGGGCCATGACAGTTTGCGTCACCAGATCACTCGATCGCGCGGACAGCTTTGATGATGTCGGCAGCGCCCAGCTCTTCGGCATAGGCATCAACCGCCGGCACCACCAGCTCATGCATCTTTTCCAGATCGGTGAAGGTGTGGATGCGCAGCTTGTTTTCGGCCGCCAGTTGCTCAAGCGCGCCCACGTCTTCGGCGGTCTCGGTCTCGCGCCAGAAGGCGGCGGCATCCTCACCGGCTTTCAAGATCGCAGCTTGCAGATCTTCCGGCAGACGCTCAAGCGTGGCCGAGGAGAACAAGAGCGGGCGCACAGTCACGATATGGCTGGTGCGGATCACTTCCGGAGCCACTTCGTAGAAACGCATCTGAGCGTTGGTCGAAGCTTCGTTCTCCAGCGCGTCGATCACGCCGCTTTGGATCGCGTTGTAGATCTCATTATAGGCGATCACGCTCGGCTCAATGCCAATGGCGCCGAAAGCGGTGGCATGGATCGGGGTGCCTTGCACGCGCATACGCAGGCCGGCCAGCTCTTCAAGATTGGTCGCGGGCTTGTTGGACAGGATGTTGCGCTCAGCGCCGCCACCCAGCCCCAGCACTTTCACGCGGCCTTTGGTCTCGATCTCTTCGATGACCGGGCCGAAGGCGTTTTGCTCAATGGCTTTTTTCCAATGCGCGGTGTCGCGGAAAAGGAAGGGGGTGTCGAGTACGCCAGCCGATTTCACCACTTGGGTCAGGTGCGCCGGGGCGACGACTGCGAAGTCGACCGAGGTGCCGCGCGCCATCAGCGTGAAGTAGCTGGCTTCATTGCCGAGCTCGCCGTTCTCGTGCATCACGAATTCAACCGGCTTGCCGTAATACTCGGTCACCTTTTCGGTGAACTTGGCCATTGCGCGGTTGAAGATGTGGTCGCTGGTATAGGCGCTGGCGCCGTGGAGGACGATTGCCTCCTCGGCCGAAGCTGCGGTGCCAAAGCCCGCGGCGGTGCCCATAAGTGTGACGGCCGCAAAAGCGGCGCGCAGGGTCTTTTTCATGTGATCCTCCACAGTGACCCGGGGCCTTTGTCCGACCCCGAGATGGTCGCCCCCTCCTCCTCAGGCAGAGAGCCAATCATGGGGGAACCGTACGGTTAGTAGAACGATATATCAACAGGGAAATGGACAGCGCTGCACAGCCAAGAATATGGCTGAGTTGTTTTATTGCTCAAACATCGCTTTCTATGGGTCGTTGCAGCTCTCTGGCTGACAGGTTCTGCGAATCATCTGACGAAGGAAGCGGCGTGCCCCTGTGTCCTTCCAAGGTGCCTCTGCGGATCATCCAGAAAATTGGTTGAACGTTTTACCAGCTTGCTGCAGGACTATGCGCAATGGTGAGGAGAACGACTATGGACCAAACGGACCGGCAAAGCGCGGGCGTCGCATTCGTGACCGGATCGTCACGCGGCATCGGGCGCGGCATCGCCTTGGCTTTGGCCAAGCGCGGCTTTGATGTGGTGATTCACGGCCGCTCGGATCGCGAAAGCGCCGAGGCCACGGCAAAGGAAGCCGCAGAATTTGGCGTGCGCAGCCATGTGCTGTTGGGCGATGTTGGCGATATCGCAGGCCATGCCGCAATGGTGGCCGAGGTTGAGGCGGCGCTGGGCCCGATCAGCTGCTTTGTGAACAACGCGGGCGTGGGCGCTTTGCGCCGCGAGGACGTGCTTGAAGCGAAAGAGGACAGCTACGACCATTGCATGCTCTTCAATGCCAAAGCGGGGTTCTTCTTCACCCAAGCGGTGGCCAAACGCATGGCGGTGCAGCCGGCTGAGGGGCGGTTCCGCAGCCTTGTGATGATCTCTTCGGTCTCGGCCCATACCGCCTCGATCAACCGCGGCGAATATTGCGTATCGAAGGCTGCGGCCGGGATGGTGGCTTCGGTCTTTGCCGCCCGGATGGCCGAGTTTGGCGTCTCGGTCTATGACGTGCGCCCCGGCGTGATCGAGACCGATATGTCGCGCATGGCTTTGGCCGCCTATCAGCAGCGCATCGACAACGAAAAGCTGACGCTGATCCCGCGCATCGGCCAGCCCGAGGATGTGGGCCGCACCGTGGCCGCTTTGGCTGCGGGCGATCTGCCCTATGCCACCGGGCAAATCCTGAACCTTGACGGCGGCATGTCCGTCCAAACCCTGTGAGAACGACCATGGCAGATCCCAACGCAGCTTTGCTCAGCGTGACCGGCGAGACCCGGCTTTATGTGGTGATCGGTGACCCGATCCGGCAGGTCCGCTCGACCCAGCTTTACAACCGCCTGTCGGCTGAGCGCGGCCACGATGTGGTTTTTGTGCCTTTGCAGTTCAGCGAGGCGGATTTTGAGACGTCGATCAAAGGCTTGCGGTCGTTCAAGAACCTCGCGGGCATCATCGCCACCATCCCGCATAAGCCGAAACTGATGCCGGTGATCGATCTGGTTCTGCCGCGCGCCACCGTGGTGGGCGCCGCCAACTCGATCCGGATCGAGGCGGATGGCTCTTGGACCGGCGATATCTTCGACGGTGTGGGCTATGTGAACGGGTTGCGCTCGGAAGGCATCGATCCGGCAGGCAAATCGGTGCTCTTGATCGGGGCAGGCGGCGCGGGGGCGGCTTGCGCGGTCGAACTGGCGCAGGCCGGTGTCGCCAAACTGCGCATTGTGGAGCTGGACAGGAAGAAGCTGGAATGGCTTTTGTCCTCGCTCCAAGCAGCTTATCCCGGCCTTGATGTGGCACCGGGTGAGGCCGCGCCCGAGGGCTTTGACATCGTCGCCAATGCCACCCCGGTCGGTATGCGCGAAGAAGATCCTTTCGTGGTCGACCCCGCGCGGCTGAGCCCCAATCAGATCATCTCCGAGATGATCATGAAACCCAATGTCACCCGCTTCCTTGAGGCGGCGGCGGCGCGGGGCTGTCGGACGCATATTGGCTACCATGCTTTGATGGGCCAAGCGAATGCGACGATGAGCTTCTTCGGGCTGGAATAATGCAAAGGGGCGGGGAGTGATCCCCGCCCCTAAACCTTTCTCAGCGCAGCAATTCCCGCGCGATGATGCTGCGTTGGATCTGATTGGTGCCCTCATAGATCTGGGTCACCTTGGCATCGCGGTAAAGCCGCTCGACCTCGAACCCACGAATATAGCCCGAACCGCCGAAGAGCTGCACCGCATTGGCCGATTGCGCCACCGCCGTATCCGAGGCGAAGCATTTTGCCATCGAACAGGCCATGGTCGCAGGCTCGCCATTGTCCAGCTTGCGGGCCGCATCATGGATCAAGAGCCGCGCGGCGCTGATGTCCTTGACCATATCGGCCAAGATCCATTGCACGCCCTGCATCTCGGCCAGCGGTTGGCCAAATTGCTGGCGGGTCTTTACATATTCGACGCAAGCCTCAAGCCCGGCCTGAGCGATGCCCAAGGCCAGCGAGGCGATGCCGACCCGACCCTTGTCCAAGACCGACATCATCGCATGAAAGCCGCGGCCCTCGACGCCCAAAAGCGCGTCAGCAGGCAGTTGCACCGCATCAAAATGCAAGGCCCCGATCATCGAGGCGCGTTGGCCCATTTTATGTTCTTTCGGCCCACGGCTGACGCCTTTGCTGGCCAGATCCACCACGAAAATGCTCATCCCGCGCTTGCCAGCGGCCTTATCGGTGCGCGCCAGCACGAAGCCCACTTCGGCATTGGGGGCGTTCTGGATCCAGAGCTTATTGCCTGACAGAAGCCAACCATCCGCGGTCCGCGTTGCGGTGGTGGTGATGCCGCTGACATCGGTGCCAGCTCCGGCTTCGGTGATGCAATAGGCCACGCGTTTGCGGGCGGCGAGGATATCGGGCAGCCATTGGGCGCGCTGGGCATCGGTGCCATGCTGCGACAAAAGCGTGGCGCAAAGCTCCACCAGCCCGCATTGATCCGCGATCGAGGCATAGGCGCGCGACAGCTCTTCCATCACCAAAGCATAGGCGTGGCAATCCATGCCCGCGCCGCCATGTTCGGGCGGCAGAGTGATGCCGAACAGGCCAAGCTCGGCCATTTTGGTGTAAAGTTCTGCCGGGAACCGCTCATCCCGGTCCAGCTCTTCCGCCAAAGGACGCACTTCGCTTTCGGCAAAGCGCCGCGCCATATCCCGCAATTGCTCATGAACGTCTGACATGAGGGCCTCCCCGTGTTGTATAAGTAACTATGTGGTTACTTATCGGAGGCGAGGCGGCTTGGTCAATTGCGATGCTGCGGCAAAGCCCCTAGTTTCGGGCCGTCAGAGTAGGGGCGATGGGGGCAAAGATGAGCGCAGAGCCGGAAGGCGCGGTGGAGAAGCGCGCCCGTGACCCTGTTGGCACGGCGGACAGCATCTTGCAGGCGGCGTTGATTGAATTCTCGCAAGCGGGCTTTGCAGGGGCAAGGATCGACCGCGTGGCCGAGCGGGCCGCAGTCAATAAGCGTATGATTTATCACTACTTTGGCAATAAAGAGCAGCTCTACATTGCCGTGCTCGAGGCAAGCTATGGCGCGATGCGCGCGGCTGAGGCCAAGTTGGATCTGGCCCGGCTGGAGCCTGAGGCTGCCATCACTGCCTTGATCGATTTCACTTGGGAGTATTTCGTCAAACACCCCGATTTTCTCAATCTGGTGAATGGCGAGAACTTGCTGCAGGGCAAGTATCTGGCGCAGTCGGCGCGCATCCGCGATATGCATTCGCCGCTTCTGACCTCGGTCAGCGATGTGCTGGCCCGGGGGCGCGCGGCGGGGGTGTTTCGCGAGGGGTTGGAGGCGATCGGGGTCAATATGACCATCGCGGCCTTGTGCTATCACTATCTCAACAACCGCTACACCGGGGCGGTGATCTATGACCGGGACCTGTCGAGTGATGCGGCTTTGGCGCAGCGCTGGGCCTTCGTGCGCGAGGCGGTCTTGCGGATTTTGAAACCCTAGGGCCGCTGGACGGCGGCCCTAGGCTTATGGCTTCAGGTGCCTGCGGGCGCGCCGCCCTCAAAACGGTTGCCGTGGCTGTAATCACAGGGCGCTTCTTGCATCTGCAAATGCAGCCCGGTGCCGGTATAGGGATGCGCGCGGGCGAGATCTTCGTCGAAATCGATGCCAAGGCCGGGGCCTTCGGGCGGCAGGATATAGCCGCCCTCCCATTTGAGGCTGTTGCGAATGAGCGCCAGATGGAAGGCGCCTCCGGTCTGGATCGTCTCGGCGATCAGCAGGTTCGGGATCGAGACCGACAGATGCACATTGGCCGCCCATTCGACGGGGCCTGCGTAGAGATGCGGTGCCATCTCGGCATTGAAGATCTCGGCAATGGCGGCGAGTTTGCGGGCCTCAAGGATGCCGCCGAGGCGACCGAGGGCAGGCTGCAAGATCTTGACGCCGCCGGCGCGCAGAAGGGTGCCAAACTCGGTTTTGGTGGTCAGCCGCTCGCCGGTGGCCAGCGGGATGCGGACCGAACGCGCAACCTCGGCGAATTCCAAAAGATTGTCCGGTGGGATCGGCTCTTCATACCACAGGGGATTATAGGGCTCGAGCTCGCGGCCAAGTCTGATCGCGCCTGCGGTGGTGAATTGGCCATGGGTGCCGAAGAGGAGGTCCGCGCGGTCGCCCACGGCCTCGCGAATCTTTTTGCAAAATTCAACCGAGCGGGAGATGTCGCTCATCGCCGGTTGGTGGCCACCGCGGATCGTATAGGGGCCGGCGGGGTCGAATTTCACGGCCGTGAAGCCTTGGTCGACGACTTTGGCGGCGGCTTCGGCGGTCCAATCGGGGTTGTTGTAGAATTCGGCGTGGTTCTGGCCGTCCTCGGGATAAAGATAGGTGTAACTGCGCACCCTATCGTTCATCCGCCCGCCCAGAAGCGCCCAGACTGGGCGGTCGCGCATCTTGCCAAGGATGTCCCAGCAGGCCATCTCTAGCCCGGCGAAAGCGCCCATCACCGTGGGGTCAGGGCGCTGGGTGAAGCCGCTGGAATAGACCCGGCGATACATCAACTCGAGGTTTTCGGGGTTTTCGCCCAGCATATGCCGTTCGAACACATCCTCGATGACGGCCTTCATCGCCTTGGGTCCGACAGTCGAGGCATAGCATTCGCCATAGCCGACGATGCCGCTGTCGGTGGTGATTTTGGGGAAGATCCAATAGCGCCCGCCCCAGCCCGGAGCCGGTGGCGCGACGATGAAAATTTCCAGGTCTTTGAGTTTCATATCTGCCCCGCTGGCTGGCAGGCGCCGGGGGTTTTGCACCCCCGGACCCCCGCAGAGTATTTTTATCAAGGCGAAGGGTAAGGCGGGGGTTGAGGGAAGGCAGAGCGGTTTGCGACCTCTATATGCCGCAAATGCTTTAGTTGTGGCCGATGGCGGTAAGGAAGCCATTCAGGAGATCGGCATAGGCTGGCGGGTCTTCCAGCATTGGCAGGTGGCCCACACGGCGCATCAGCTGATAGCGCGCGCCGGGGATGAGGTCGGCGGTTTCGCGCATCAGGTCTGGCGGGGTGGAGCCGTCATTGGCCCCGGCGATGACAAGTGTGGGCAGCCGCAGGGTGGCGGTGGTCTCGTAAAAATCGGTGCCGGAGATGGCGGAAGCGGCGCCGATCCAGCCTTTGGGGTTGGTGGCGAGGAGCGTGTCGCGCAAGGCCGGGAGGGCGGGGTTGTCGCGCCAGGCGCGGCCGAGCCAGCGCTGGAAGCTTGCTTCGGCGATGGCCCCGACGCCCGAGGTTTCGACCGCGGCGATGCGCTCTTGCCATTGCGGGACGGTGCCGATGCGGGGGGCGGTGTTGGAGAGCACCAACCCGCGGACAAGGTCGAGCCGTTTGACGGCAAGGCCTTGGGCGATCATGCCGCCCAAGGAGACGCCGATGACCACGGCGTCTTTCAGCCCGAAATGTTCAATCAGCCGTTCAACATCGCGGATCATTGTGCCCATTTTATAGGGCGGCTCGGGGGTGTCGCTTTGGCCATGGCCGCGCAGGTCCATGCGCAAGATGCGGTGGTGGGGCAGGTGCTTTACCAGCCCATCCCAAAGCCGCAGATCGCCGCCAAGACCGTGGATCAGCACCAAGGCTGGGGCGGTCTCGGGGCCTTCGATTTGCACGTTGAGCCGCAGGTCGGGGAGAAAAACATGGGGCATAGATTAGACTTGTAAGCTTTGGGTGAAGAGGGCGGGGTCGATATTGCCGCCTGAGACGACGCAGATCACCGTATCGCCAAGGCCCGGGGTGAAGAGCGCGGCGGCAAGGGCGACGGCGCCGCCGGGCTCGGCCACAAGGCGCAGATGGGTGAAGGCCTCGGCCACGGCTTGCAGGGCCTGCGCATCGCTGACGGTAAGGCCGGGACCGGCGTGTTCAAGCAGGATCGGCAGGGTCAACTGGCCCGGCGAGGGCGTGGTGATCGCATCGCAGATCGTGCCGATGGTCGAAGGATTGCGCTGCCAAGTGCCGCTGGCGAGCGAGCGGGCGGCATCGTCAAATCCCATTGGCTCGACAGTGCGGACACGAAGATGCGGGGCCTTTTGCGCCACGGCAAGGGCGATGCCCGCAGCCAAGCCGCCGCCACCGCAGGGCACCAGCACATCCGTGGGACCAAGACCAAAGCTTGCGGTCTGCTTGGCAAGCTCAAGTCCGACAGTGCCTTGGCCCGCGATGACCTGCGGATGGTCAAAGGGCGGGATCAGCGCCAGCCCGCGCTCGGCCGCGAGACGGGCGGCGATGGCATCGCGGTCCTCGGTGGCGCGGTCATAAAGCACCACCTCGGCACCGTAGGCCTTGGTATTGGCGATTTTGACCGCCGGAGCGTCTGAAGGCATCAAGATCACGGCTTTGATCCCATGCGCGGCGGCGGCCCAAGCCACGCCTTGCGCATGGTTGCCCGAGGACATTGCCAGCACGCCCGTTCCGGGCGGCAGGGCCGAGACGGCGGACCAGCCACCGCGCGCCTTGAAACTGCCGGTGATCTGCAAAGCCTCGGCTTTGACCAGCACGCGGCGACCGGCAAGGCGGTCGAGGAGTGGCGCGTGCAGCAGCGGGGTTTGGCGGATATGGCCGGCCATGCGCGCGGCAGCCGCCTCGATCATTGCAAAGCTGGTCATCTTAATCTCTCAAGCCATTTGCCAATGGCCATAAGGGATTGCGGCTCATCAAGGAAGGGGACATGGGCGCGGTCGGGCACCCCGGCGAGGATCATGTCGGGGCAACGGGCTTGCATTTCGGCGGTGGCCTCAGGCGTCAGAAGGTCCGAGTTCTCGCCGCGGATCAGCGCCAAAGGCAGGCCAGTGCAGGCCTCGAACATCGGCCAAAGATCGGCGGGAGGCTGGGAGAGGCCCTCCAAGAAGGGCTCACGCAAAGCGGCGTCGTATTTCAGCTGCAAGCCGCTGGGCGTCTCATCGTAGAAATGCTGCACCTCTTGCAGCCAGCGGCTGGCGGGGACATTGGCAAAGCCTTCCATCACATGAGGCATCTTGGCGGCCGCTTCCGCATGGGTTTTGGCGGCGGGGCGGCGGCCGATGTAATCGCGGATCCGCTCAAGCCCCGGACGGTGGATCACCGGGCCAATGTCATTGAGGCACAGCCCCAAGAGCCGCGCCTTGGCGGTGGCGGCAAGATACATGCCGTTGATGCCGCCGCGCGAGGTGCCCAAGACTGCCGCTTGTTGAAGCCCCAGATGGTCCATAAGCGCCAGCGCGTCACCGGCCTCGGTCGGCACGTTGTATGTCTGCGGGCCGGTCCAATCACTCTCGCCTCGGCCACGATAGTCCATCCGGATCACCCGGCAGCCGGTCAGATGCGGGGCGACATAGTCGAAATCCGCCATGGTCCGCGTCAGGCCGGAAAGGCAAAGCACGGGCAGCCCCTGACCCTCATCCTGATAGGCGAGACTGGCCCCATCGGGGGCGGTGAAGCGCAGAGAAGAGGGCATAGGCATTCCTTCATAACGGGGCAAAGGCCCTGCCGCGATGCTGCCCCAAGCCCGCCCGCAAGTGCAAGCCGCATGGCCGCCGCGACAAAGCTGCGCTTGCCCCATGGCAGGCGAGGACGTAAACCCGGCCCGCATCCGCTAGGGCTTGCCTTCCGCAGTCCCAGCCCTTTGCATAAGACCCTGTTGTACAAAGCATTGACATAAAGGCAGCCCGATGGCCCGCAGCCCTGTGACTACCGAAGAGCGTCCCGCCTCGCGCCGTGTTGGCGCTTTGGCTGGGCTCGCGCCCTTCCTGCGGCCTTACCGCTTGCTGGCGCTTGGCGCTGGGCTGGCGCTGATCCTGACGGCAACGTTAAGCCTGATCTTGCCTTTGGCGGTTCGGCGCGTGGTGGATGGGTTCCAATCCGCCGATGTGGCGCTTTTGGATCAATATTTCGGTGCCTTCCTTGGTATTGCCGCCTTGCTCGCGCTGGGCACGGGGCTGCGCTACTGGCTGGTCACGCGGCTGGGCGAACATGTCGTGGCCGATATTCGCCGCGCTGTCTTTGACAAGGTGATGGGGTTCAGCCCTAGCTTTTATGAGCGCGTGATGAGCGGTGAGATCCTGAGCCGGATCACCACCGACACCACGCTTATCCTGTCGGTCATTGGCTCTTCGGTCTCGGTCGCTTTGCGCAATGTCTTGATGTTGCTGGGGGGGCTTGTGCTGTTGCTTGCCACCTCGGCCAAGCTGGCGGGGTTGGTCTTGTTGATCGTGCCTGCCGTGGTGGTGCCGATCGTGGTGCTGGGGCGGCGGCTGCGAAGCCTTAGCCGTGAGAACCAAGATTGGATCGCGGCCTCCTCGGGGCAGGCGTCTGAGGCGCTGAGCGCGGTGCAGACCGTGCAGGCCTATACCAATGAGGCGCAAACCCAGCGCAGCTTTGCCACGCTGACCGAGCGCAGCCTGCGTTCCGCCAATGCCCGCATCGCCACTCGGGCGGTGATGACGGTGATCGTGATCTTCCTCGTCTTCGCGGGCATCGTTGGCGTCCTTTGGGTCGGGGCGCGCGATGTGCGCACCGGGGCCATGAGCGTGGGCGAGCTGATCCAATTCGTCATCTATGCGGTTATGGTGGCGGGTGCCGTTGGTGCTCTGTCCGAGATCTGGGGCGAGTTGATGCGCGCCGCAGGGGCCACCGAGCGTTTGGTCGAGATCCTTTCCGCCGAAGATGCTGTGCAAGATCCGGCCGAGCCCAAGGCCTTGCCGCAGCCCCTGCGTGGCGAGATCCGGCTTGAGGATGTGGGCTTCCATTACCCCTCGCGCCCTGACAGCTCGGCGCTAAAGGGGGTGAGCCTGACCGTTGCCCCCGGCGAGACGGTGGCCTTGGTTGGCCCCTCGGGTGCCGGCAAAACCACGGTTTTGCAGCTTTTGCTGCGCCATTATGACCCGCAGGCTGGGCGGATCACGCTGGACGGTGTGAATCTGCGCGACATGGCGCGGCAGGACTTCCGCAAAGCTTTGGCCTTGGTGCCGCAAGATCCGGTGATCTTTGCTGCCACCGCCCGCGAGAACATCCGCTTTGGCCGCCCCGAGGCCTCGGATGCCGATGTGGAATCCGCCGCTTTCGCCGCCGCCGCACATGATTTCATCGCAGCGCTTCCCGATGGTTATGACACTTACCTTGGTGAGCGTGGGGTGATGCTTTCGGGCGGTCAGCGCCAGCGCATCGCCATCGCCCGCGCCATCCTGCGCGACGCGCCGATCCTGCTTTTGGACGAGGCGACCAGCGCTCTCGACGCAGAAT
Organism: Pseudogemmobacter lacusdianii; assembly: GCF_030848395.1. Taxonomy (GTDB): domain Bacteria; phylum Pseudomonadota; class Alphaproteobacteria; order Rhodobacterales; family Rhodobacteraceae; genus Pseudogemmobacter; species Pseudogemmobacter lacusdianii. The sequence continues at coordinate 117,304 of NZ_JAVDBT010000001.1, forward strand.
CCGAGCGTGCTGTGCAATTGGCCGTCGAAACCATGGCCAAAGGCCGCACCACCTTGATCGTGGCGCACCGTCTGGCCACCGTGAAGCGCGCAGACCGCATCGTCGTCTTTGACGGCGGCAAGATCGTTGCCCAAGGCACTCACGATGAACTGGTCGCCCAAGACGGGCTTTACGCACGTCTCGCGCGGCTCCAATTCACCGACGGCGCCAACTGAAACCACAATCGGGGTTCCCGCCCCCAAAGCGCCGCACAAGGGCGTGAACGCAACGTCTCCTTTGGCGACGTTGCGTCGGCTCGGCGCGAAAAAGGTTGGCAAAGCAAGCCATCCCTTTCATCCTTTGCGGGATTGGCCCTCCACAGAAGAGGGGTGGAAGGAGAGAACCACGATGGCAGATTTCGCAAGCCGCGCAGATGTGATGGCGATTGAGGCCGAGGGAGCCTGGGCCGATCTTGATGTCGCCCGCACGATGTATGATTTCCTCAGCCGTGCCAAAGCCTCGCATGGCGCGCGTCCGGCGATCAGCTATCAGCTGCTCTCTGCCCCCAAAGCCCCGGCGCGCAGCCTGACGTGGAGCGCTCTGCATGCTGAGGTGACGCGCGCGGCCAATCTCTTCCGCAGTCTTGGCGTGGGTGAAAAAGACGTTGTTGCCTATGTCATGCCCAATGCGATGGAGACGGCCGTTACCTTGCTCGGCGGCGCGGTCGCGGGCATCGTCAATCCGATCAACCCGCTCTTGGAGCCGCAGCAGATCAGCGCCATCCTGCGCGAGACCAATGCCAAAGTCGTGGTGACCTTGCGCGCCTTCCCGAAGACGGATTTGGCGCAAAAGGTGGCCGAGGCGGTGAAGTTTGCCCCCAATGTGAAAACCGTGGTTGAGGTCGATCTTTGGACCTATCTCACGGGTGCCAAAAAGCTGATCGTGCCGTTGATCCGGCCGAAAAATCCCGTGGCGCACCGCGCCGATGTGATCAGCTTTCATGCCGCTCTTGCGCGGCAACCCTCGGATCGGCTGACCTTCACCGATACGCCCGAAGATCGGGTTTGCGCCTATTTCCACACTGGCGGCACCACCGGCCTGCCGAAGGTGGCGCAGCATAAATTCTCGGGCATGGTCTATAACGGCTGGCTGGGGCAGAAGCTCCTCTTCACCCCCGAAGATGTGGTGATGTGTCCGCTGCCCTTGTTCCACGTCTTCGCGGCCTATCCGATCCTGATGTCGATGATCGCCTCGGGCGCGCATGTCGTCTTCCCGACCCCGGCGGGCTACCGGGGCGAGGGGGTGTTCGACAACCTCTGGAAGCTGATCGAGCGGTGGAAATGCACCTATCTGATCACCGTGCCGACCGCATTGGCGGCCCTGATGCAGCGCCCGGTCAATGCCGATATCTCGACCCTGCGCAATGCTTTCTCGGGCTCGGCGCCGCTGCCGATTGAGCTTTATAACCGGTTCAAAAAGGAAACCGGGGTCGAGATTGTCGAAGGTTACGGTCTTACCGAATGCACCTGCCTTGTCGCCGTGAACCCGCCCGGCGGCACTAAGAAAATCGGCTCGGTCGGACTGCCCTTCCCGCATACCCATGTCCGTATCCTCTCTAAAGAGGGCGCGATTGGCTTTCGCGAATGCGCGGTGGATGAGGTGGGCGAGATCTGTGTGGCGAACCCCGGTGTCTATGAGGGCTCGACCTATACGGAAGTCGATAAGAACAAAGACCTCTTTGCCGAGGGCCGCTTCTTGCGCACTGGCGACCTTGGGCGGTTGGACGCCGAGGGCTATCTCTTCATCACCGGGCGCGCCAAGGATCTGATCATCCGCGGCGGCCATAACATCGACCCCGCGCTGATCGAAGAGGCGCTGATGGGCCATCCGGCGGTCGGCTTTGTCGGCGCCATCGGCCAGCCCGATGCGCATTCGGGTGAGCTGCCTTGCGCCTATGTCGAACTGGTCAAAGGCGCCGAAGTCAGCGTCGCGGAGCTGACGAGCTATGCCGATAAACACATCGCCGAACGCGCTGCGCGACCCAAGGTGATTGAGATCCTGCCAGAGCTGCCGAAAACCGCTGTGGGCAAGGTTTTCAAGCCTGACTTGCGCCGTATGGCGATCACCCGCGTCTATGATGCGGCGCTGAAGTCTGCGGGCATCCCGGCGCATGTGGCCGAAGTGGTTGAGGATAAAAAGCGCGGCCTTGTTGCAGTGCTTACCCGCGAAGGCGCGGTCGAAGATGCCAGCGTGGCCAAGGTTCTCAACGCCTTTATCAATCCTTGGCAGTGGCAAGAGTAAGCGCCCAAGCGCTATATCGAAACGGGGCCATTCCCTTTATTTGTATCAAACTATCCCCGCCGGAGGCCGCAACAGCCACGGCGGGGCGGGCTGCATGACAAAAAGTTTCATTTGCTATCTGCGCCGCCTCTTCGCAAAACTAGCGCACAACTCTAGGAATTTGTGTGGAACGTTATGCTGAACATCCGCTGCGCGCTTTTGGCCGCTCTGACCCTTGCGACGCCGGCTTTGGGCCAACAAAGCTCATTCCAATCCGAGGTGCTGTTTCAGCACAAGCATTGGCAGGTTGAGCTTGTGGCTTGGGACGATGGGAGCATGGGCTGTCAGGCGGCGGTGGGCGATGCCTCGGAAAGCTTCTCGCTTTGGATCTTCCAAGATTACTCGGTCCAATTGCAGTTCTTCTCAAAGGCTTGGGAGTTTGGCAGCGGCGAGAGCGCAGATCTGCAATTGCAGATTGACCGCTTGCCGCAATGGAGCCTGACCAATGCCGAGCTGACGCAAAACTCGGTGCTCTTCACCTTGCCGACAGGCGATTCCGGGTCGGAATTCATCTTGGAGGTTGCCAGGGGCAATCGGCTTTTCCTGCGGACCGCTGATGGTGGTGCAGTGCAGGACTACTCGCTGTCGGGCAGCCGCGCCTCGATCGATGCGTTGATCACTTGCGGTACGGTCATTAACGAGCAAAAGCCGAGCAATCCGTTCAAATAATCTAGGTTTGGCACGGGCGCATGCAGGGGCGTAGCCCCCGCATGGGCTTTATGCCTCGGTATCGACCCAGATCGTCACCGGCCCGTCATTGACCAATTCCACCGCCATATCGGCGCCGAAGATACCGCGCTCGACGGGCAGGCCTTCGGCGGTCAAGGCTTCGGCAAAGGCCTCGTAAAGGCGTTTGCCGTCTTCGGGCGGGGCGGCGGTGGAAAAGCCGGGCCGATTGCCGCGCAGATCGGCGGCAAGGGTGAACTGGCTGATAACCAAAATAGATCCGCCGATATCGCGGACTGAGCGGTTCATCTTGCCCTGATCGTCTTGGAAAATCCGCATCTTGGCGATTTTGGCCGCGAGCTTGGCGGGATGGGCATCCGTATCGCCCTGCATGGCGCAGACAAGGATCATCAACCCCGGTCCGCAGCGCCCGACCACTTCGCCCGCGACCGAGACTTGCGCGCGGCTCACACGTTGTAGCACGGCCCTCATGCGGCAGGGGCCTCAAGCTCATGCGCCCAAGGCGGGTTGGCACCGGGGCGGCTGACGGTAACGGCGGCGGCGCGGATGCCAAGGGCCAATGCGGCATCCAACTCTGTAGCGGTCAGCGAGGCGACACGCGCCTTGCTCAGCGCACCCGCCTGCTGAAGCGCGGCCAGAACGCCCGCGTTGAACGTATCGCCTGCGCCCACGGTATCAGCGACCTCAACCTTGCGGGCGGCGACAAAACGGTCTTCGGTCGCGGTCAGCGCCCGCGCACCTTTGGCACCTTCGGTGATGAAGACCACCTTCGGCCCACGCGCCAGAATACCGCGCGCGAGGTCACCAAGATCGCCCTCGCCCTCAAGCCACAGGAGATCCTCGTCCGAAAGCTTCACCAAATCCGCCTGCGCGATCATCCGCTCGATCCGGGCGCGATAGGCCTCTTCTTTGCCCTCGATAAAGCCGGGGCGGATATTGGGGTCGATCATGGTGACGCGGGCAGGGGCCTCGCGCGCTTGCAATGCCTCATAGGTGCTGGCGGCGGGATCATTCACAAGGGAAATCCCGCCGAAAAACAGGGTCGAGACGGCCTCGGGTAGCGCGGGCAGTTGGTCAGAGGACAACATCCGCCCCGCCGTCGCCTCATCATAAAAGGCATAGGTCGCCTGACCCTCCACCAGCTTCACGAAGGCCACCGTGGTCGGGCGGTCCGAGCGGGCAAGGAGGCTGACATCCACCTTCGAGGCCGTCAAAGTATCGGCCAAAATCTCGCCCAGCATATCGGTCGAGACGCCCGAGAAAAACGCCGCCGGCGCGCCGAGACGGCCCAAGGCGATGGCGGTATTGAACACCGCGCCGCCCGCATAGGGGGCAAAGCAAGCCTCGCCCGTGGTCGACACGCGCGGCAGCATATCAATCAGCGCCTCGCCACAGCTGAGAATCATCGCACTCTCCCTAAAGGTTCCGGCGCAGACTATCGGATTGGCCGCTGTTAGCGCAAACGGTCAGGCGAACCAATGCGCAAGATTGGCCCGCACTCTGTCCAGAGGCGTGGCGGCAGAGCTGTCGGGGCGGAAGCTCTGGCCGGTGATCGCCTCGAAGGCATCGATATAGACCTGCGCGGTCTGCGCGATCATCTCGGGCGGGATTTCTGGCAGCGGATCCTTATAGGGATCGCAGCGCGCCACCACCCAAGAGCGGATCACGTCTTTATCAAAGCTCGGCGGCCGGGTGCCGTTCTCCAGCGCCTCTTGATAACCCGAGGCGATCCAATAGCGGCTGCTGTCGGGGGTGTGGATTTCATCGGCCAGCAGGATGCGACCCTGCGCATCGGTGCCAAATTCGTATTTGGTATCAACCAAGATCAGCCCACGCTCGGCCGCCATCTTCTGGCCGCGTGCGAACAATGCCAAAGCATAGCCCGAGACCTCATCCCATTGCGCTTGGGTCAAAAGCCCTTGGGAAACAATCTCTTCCGCCGTCAGCGGCTCATCATGGCCCCCGTCAAAGGCCTTCGAGGTCGGCGTGATGATCGCCTGCGGCAAGGCCTCATTGTCGCGCAAACCGTCTGGCAAGACATGGCCATACATCTCGCGTTTGCCAGCCTTGTATTGCGTCAGGATCGAGGTCGAGGTGGTGCCCGCCAGATAGCCACGCACCACCACTTCCACCGGCAGAATTTGCAGGCGGCGGCCGATCACCGCATTGGGGTCGGGATAGGCCATCACATGGTTGGGGCAGATATCGGCGGTGGCATCGAACCAATAGCGCGCCGTCTGGGTCAGCACTTGGCCCTTCCACGGGATCGAGGCCAAGATCTGGTCAAAGGCCGAAATCCGGTCCGAGGAGATCAGCAGGCGCTGGCCCTCGGGCGCGGCATCAGTGGGCGGCAGGTCATAACAGTCGCGGACCTTGCCAAAATAGGGGTTCGGCAGTTCAGCGATCCGTGCATGGGGCAGGACGCGGGTCAGGTCGAGCGACATCAGAGCCTCCGGTTCAGGCGGGCTTAGGGAATGGGCGCGGAATGGACCGGGGGCGGGGGGGTGTCAAGAGAGGACCACTGCGCGGGTCAGGCGTAGAAGGCCTTGTGATAGGTGACCTCGCCCCGCGGCAGGCTGCCCTGCAAGGGTTGAGCCATGAAATATTCCGCAGGCACATTGGGGAAGGTGATCCCCGGCACCACCGCAAAGCCAAAGCGGCTGTAATAGGCCGGATCGCCCAAGACCACGCAACCTGCTGCAGCATGGTCTTGCGCGAGTTGCGCCATGCCCGCATGGATCAACCGCCCACCATGGCCCAAGCCCTGCGCCTCTGGGGCAACCGAGACCGGCCCAAGGCCATACCATCCCTGCGTCCCATCCGCGATCTGCACCGGGGACCAAGCGGCATGGCCGATCAGCCCCTGCGGCGACTCAAGCACCAGCGAGAGCGTCAGCGCCCTTGCGTCACGCAAAGCGGCGATGATCTGGGCCTCATTGCCGCCGCTGTGCGGGGCGGTGGCAAAGGCACGGGTGGTCAATGCGGCGATCTCAGCCGCATCGCTGGGGCGTTCGGGGCGAAGGATCGTCATCAGGCATTTCCTTCAACAGCGTAGGGCTTCAGCGGAACCCACCCTTTTCATGCACATAGAACAGCCCCGCCGCGACAATGGCCGCCAGTATCGCCGCAAAGGCGATCTTCCAGACCGACCAAGGCCGCTCGCCCTGAACCTCACCGGTTTGGCCGTTGACCAAGAAGCGATAGCTTTTGCCGTTGTATTTATAGGCCGCCATCCAGACCGGCAGCAGGATATGCTTGAAGGTCTCAGCCGACCAATCGGTGTCGACCGAATTGACCCTTTGATCATCGCCGCCAATGTCTTGGCGCACATCACCGACGATCACTTGGCTCATATGCTCCTTGGCTTGGCGATCGGCATCGGCCAGCGAGACGGTGTAGCCCTCGGCCTGAAAACCGGCCAGATAATCCGGTGAATAGGGCTGCAAAGCGCCAAGATCCCAAGGCTCCAACCGCTCGGCCAAGACGCGCGGCAGGCTGGTTGCGCCCAAGACCACCACATCGTCGAAATCCCGCGCCACTTGGCCCGAGGCGGGATACCAGCGGGTCTTGCGCACCTGCTCTTGCCGCTGCTCGGACTTGCCGTTCACGTTCACCGTGACGGTGCGCGTCTCGTAATAATGGACGCCGCGCTGACCGACGTAGCGCGAGTAAGTTGAGGCATCAAAGGTCCAATGCGGCACATAAACGCCCGAGAGCGCGCGGCCCTTGCGGGCATATTCCACCAAAGAGTTTGGCGCGAACCACAGATTGCCCAGCCAATCGGTCATCGCATTGCGGGCTTGGCCTTCGGTGAGTTGGAAGGGCACCAAGGCCTGCGGTTTAATCAGGCGCTGCGGGTCACTGTCGAGCACCACCGGCGAGGCGCAGAACGGGCATTCGGTGGCATGCGATGTGCCCAAAAGCTCGATCAACGCCCCGCATGAGGTGCAATGCACCGTGCGCACATCAAATGAGGCCGCATCCGGCAGATCATCGCGCAAGCCCCGCTTCAGATCATGCTCGATCAAGGCGCGCGCGCGGGTCTTGGCTGCAACCTCCGGCAATGCTTGGACATTTCCGCAATGCTGACAGGTCAGCGAGGTCTGACCCGGCGCATAACGCAACTGGGCACCGCATTGGTCGCAGGGGTAACGATGTTCTGAAGGCTGGGTCATTGAAGCATAAGATAAATTTCAGGAATGAGAGGGGGGCACGCGGCCCCCCTTGCGCCATTTCTGGGGCAATTCACCCCCAGAGCCTCGGTCACATCGGCGGCGGGGGCGGCGGTACTTGGCCCAAAAGCCGCGACAGCGCGGTCTCGGCGGCGGCTTTCCAGCCGTCTTGGCCGGCGGTCCAGACCAAGGTGGTCCGGCTCAAGGCGCCACTTGCAATCATCTGCTGCAACTCGGTTTCCGAGAAGGGGCCCTTGGTGGCGCCATTTTCAGCGACATGCCAAGTCTTTGCCGCAGGCGGCGGAGGCGGCGGCGCTGCGGGTGCCGCAGCGGCGGGCGCTGCCGGAGCCGCGCCCCAAGGCCCAAGGTTCTGCGCCATGCCAAGACCCATACCGGCCGCCATGCCAGCCCCCATCATGCCGCCCGCGCCCGAAGCCGGATTGGCCAAAGCTTCCGCCGCGTTGAACTGCATGTATTTGTTCAGATCACCTGCCACCCCGATCGAGGTGCGCTTGTCCATGACCTTTTCAACCTCTTCCGGCAGCGAGATATTCTCGATGTAGAACTCGGGGATCGAAAGGCCGTATTCCGCGACTTTCGGCGCGATCTTATCGGCGATGATCTTGCCCAGATCCTCAAGATTGGCCGCCATATCCAGCACCGGAATGCCGGAACCTGCCAAGGCTTGGCTTGCGGCATTCACGATCTGGTTGCGGATTTGCAGCGAGACTTCGGTGGTGGTGAACTCACCATCGGTGCCGACGATCTCGGTCAGGAATTTGCCCGGATCGGTGACGCGCATCGAATAGGTGCCGAAAGCGCGGATCCGCACGGCACCAAACTCGGGGTCGCGCGCCATGATCGGGTTCTTGGTGCCCCATTTCTGGTCGTTGAACCGCGTCGTGTTGACGAAATAGACCTCGGATTTGAACGGCGATTGGAAGCCATGATCCCAATGCTGCAGTGTCGTCATGATCGGCATGTTGTTGGTCTCAAGCATGTAGAGACCGGGGCCAAAGACATCCGCCAGCTGGCCTTCGTGAATGAAAACAGCTGCTTGGCCTTCGCGCACCGTCAGCTTGGCCCCCATCTTGATCGCCTGACCGCGACGGTCGAAGCGCCAAACCATCGTGTCGCGGGTGTCATCGAGATATGAGATGACGTCGACGAATTCGCCTTTAAGGAAATCGAAGACCATGAGCGGTGCCTCCTGTCGGATTTGGCCCCAAAGCTGGGGCGCGGGCAGACTGCCCGGTTGATAAAACTAACATAGTCGAGGTGCGTCGGGATTGAAGGGGGAAATCGCGTGCCAAAACGCCCCTGCAATGCCGCTGTTACGCCTAACTCGACCCGCCGTAGACCATCTGTTCGGCCAGACGCTGCACGATAGGACGGGCTTCCTCGATCGTCATCCCGGGCCGCAAGCCGGGGTTGTAAAGGATACGCAACAACTGCTCATCCATGCGGGTCAAAAGCGCAAATTCCTCATCATCATTGAAGATCGACGGCCGCGCGCGCGGGCTGTCATTGGCAAGGCCCAAGCCTTGGGCGATCTCTTCATGAAAACAGGATTGGCGCAGCAGGTCGGGGTGCTCGGCCCGCACAACGGCGACAGCCTTCGTGTAATGGCCTGAATTTCCAGAGGAAAGCGCATAGACAAGGCAATAGGTCGTCCGTGGCATCTGCGTGACGCCGGCGACATCTTGGGGAGAAAGCCCCGGCAAAGCGGCGCGCAGAGCAGGGCCCATCGCCTCGCGCTCATCTTCAGAGACGACATAGACCCAGAAGTTGGGCGAGGCGTCCGAGAGCGAGATCGGGTGGCCTGTGATCTGGCTCAGCCGCGCCAGATAAGAGCCAACCCGCGCGCGATCCGTCGCCTGTCGCTCGGCCGGGACCGAGGCGCCAAAGCGCAAGCCAACCCGCACCGGCCCAGTCCATTTGCGCAAAGAAGAGGCAGCCTCTTTTTGAACAAAGCCGCCAGCGCTGCGGCTATATTCATCGAAAAGCGCGATCTTCAGGAAGTTCTCGGCCAAGATACGGTCGGTGTAGGGCGTATCTTGCCCGCCCCCATCGGTGCGCAGCAGGCCCTGTTGCAGCAAGGCTTGCTGAACTTGCGCGTAATAGACCCGCGCCGCGGCCGATTTCGCGCTTTCCGGCGCGGCTTCGGTCAAAGGCGTAGGCAGAGGCACCGGCATATTGCCGCGGCCTCCGGGGCTGGGCGGCGCTGTCGGCACGCAAGCCGCTGCCATCGCCAGAGCGGCGCTGGCGAGCGACAGACGGGGAAGGGCGCGCAGCGAGACCACCTTAGCCCTGTGCAGCGCCTGAGGCGGTCGAGCGCGCTTTGGCCGAGGCCAAAGTATCGCGCAATTCTGCCTCCATCTTGACGAGATCCTGCTCGGCAGCGGCACGTTTGGCCTTGCCTGCGTCAGCGATCGCCAGGCTTTCGTTGATCGTGTCGATCAGCGTCTGATTGGCGCGCTTCACAGTCTCAATGTCAAAGACGCCGCGTTCCATTTCCGTGCGGACCACACGGTTGGTCTCTTGCAGGTTCTTGGCGTTGGATTCCAAAAGCTCATTGGTGAGATCGGTGGCGCGCTTCACCGCAACCGCCGCTTCTTGCGAGCGCTGAATTGTCACGGCCTGTGCAAGCTGGGTTTCCCACAAAGGCACGGTATTGACCAAGGTCGAGTTGATCTTGGTGATCAGAGATTTGTCATTTTCCTGCACCAAACGGATCGAGGGCAGGCTTTGCATCGTGACCTGACGGGTCAGCTTCAGGTCGTGTACCCGACGCTCCAGATCGTCCCGCGCCGCGCGAAGATCGCGCAATTCTTGCGCTTTCAAAACTTGGTCATCTTCGGGTGCAGCGGCAACTGCGGCCACTTTGGCCGGGATGTCATTGGCATCAAGCTCGGCCAACTTCGCCTCACCAGCAGCAATGTAAAGTGCCAGCTCGTCATAGAAGTCCAAAGTTTTATCATAGAGCACATCCAAGGACTTAACGTCCTTCAGAAGCTTATGCTCATGGCTCAGCAGATCCTCGGTGATCCGGTCGATCTGGCTTTGCACATCTTCATAACGTGCAACGAATTTTGCGAAAGGCGCGGTGCGGCCCAAAAGGCGCTCCCACCAGCTGGCTTTGCGGCGCAGGTCCAACTCGCTGACGGAAAAACCGCGGATGGTGGTGACGATGTTTTGCAAGGAATCCCCGGCAGGGCCGGCATCCTTGTTTTTGACATCTTGCAACATCTCTTGGCTGATTACTTGCAACTCAGCCTGCGCCGAGGAGCCAAAGGAGATGATCGACTGCGTGTTCGAAATGTCCAACTGGTCCATCCGCTTGCGGATTTCGGCCGCCTTGGCGGAAGGCGCATCTTTCAATGCGACAATCTCTGTCGAAGGTTCAGCCAGCACGACAGCCGCGACAGATTGGACTTCAGAGGCAAGGGTGGCATCGGGGGTCTTGGTGGGGGCCATGAAAGATATCCTTGATGCAGATGGGCTCGGGGCGAATGCACTCGCGGCAAAGCGTTAAGAGCAGTTCTCTAGCGGTTTTCCATTTTTAGCCGGTCGCGCAGCACGGAAATCTCAATATCCAGATCGGTGCGGTCATTGGCCAAAAGGGCTTTGGAACGGTCGGCGAACGTGGTCTCAAGATCGGTCAGCAAAGCCTCCCAATCGTCACGCGCTTGGGCGTCTTTGGTCTGGGCATAGTGATCGGCGAATTTGACCGTCGCGTCCTTGGCGCCGGTCAAATACACCGTGAGATATTTGCGCGCCGCGGTCAGATCACCGGGATCGGCTTCGATCTGGCGAAACAGCGCGCGGGCGCGCGCGGCGAATTGATCCACGCGGCCCTCTGCGCGGCGGTCCGAGGCGCGCAGGATGGCGTCTTTCATTGCGGCAAGGCTGGCCTCAGCCTCGGCCAATACACGGGCGACACGGTCTGATTGAAAGGCGTCAACGCCCTCCATGCCCTTGTCGCGCATCGGATCCATCCCAAAGGCCCCGTAGTGCAGAGCCGCACCGGCGAGGGCATAAAAGGCCGGAATGATCGACAGGCCATGCGCGATCAGCCCGCCCAAAGCCAAAGCCGCGCCCGTGGTTGCAGCACCAAAAAGGAGCCGAGGGATTGCTGGGCGACGGGCCACGCGGCGCGCCGTCCATTCAGCACGGGCGCGCAAGCCTTCGCGCGAAAGCCAAGCCGACAGGATCAGCAAACCGCCTGCGCAAAGCCCCAAAAGCATGGCATCGGGCGCCTTGCCAAAGGCGGGGAACAGAAAGGCAAAGGCTGAGAGAAACAGCACATTGGCCCGCCAGCGGCCGGTGACCCGAACTTTTGGCTCAGGCGGCGGGGCGGGCGTTTGGCCCGGCTGCGCAGGCCGCGCGCCTTGGGGGCTGTATTTTCCGCCATAACGCTGCGCCATCAGACGCCTCCCGACCGAGCGACGTAGAACACCAGCGCCACCAGCAGCGCCAAAGACAGGGTTTTCAGTGCGGAAGAGGACATAAGGCAAGTTCCATAAGCACAAGACCGACAGCACGTTGGCGCTAATCCTAGCCCAGAGCAATGGGCCGCGCCAGCGGGGCTTGGGGGAAATGCGCGGCTTTGCTCCCCCTTGGATTCGGAGCGCTGGTCTGGCAGGCCGCGGCAGCTTTGGCGCGCTGCGGCCTGCGGATCTGGGAGTTGCGCCTTAAAGGCGGCGCGCCGTACGGCTCAGCTGCCGCGACGCGGACGGGCAGGGCCGCGACCGCTTGGTCCAGAAGAGGAGGGGCCACCAGAGGATGAGCCGCGCGGGCCAGAGCTGCGCGGGCCAGAGCTGCGCGGTGCAGAGGCTGGGCCGCTGCCGGTTTTACCCGCATAGCCACCACGCGAAGACCCACTGGGCTTTCCGCCCGATTTGCCAAGGCCTTGCGCCTCGTCGCGGTCGACAAAGCGGCCCACGGGCTTGCCGCCAGCAGGTTTCCCTGCGGCCGGGCGCGAGGTGAGTTTCCCCTCGGCGCGGGGCGCGAATTTGCCAGCGCCTGTCGCCGGTCCGCGCGTCTCACCTTGTGTTGCCCCCGAGCGGGCGGGGCGGTCGCCGGATCTTGGCGTAACGGCCTCTTTCCAAGCGCGGCCCAGTTCTTTCACCGGGTCGGTTGAGCGCGGGTCTCGGGCGGCGGGGGACTTGCCACTTCCGCCTTTGTGATCGCGGGTACGGTCCTCGCGCGCCCAATCTTCACGGGCGCGTGCATCACTTTGGCTGGAATGTTTGCGCGGTGCAAAGGGCGTGGTGGCAGCCGACCGGGCGGCGGGCTTGCCAGCCTCCGCCGGGCGGCGCGGGGCCAAGCGGCGCTTCGGAGCTTCTTCAGGCGCGACCTCGGAACCGGTGCCCAGCTGCTCGTGCAGCACCTTTTGGCGCACCTCTTCGACATGGCCAGGGCGCAGATCGTTCAGCCGGAACGGGCCGTAAGACACCCGGATGAGCCGGTTCACATAAAGGCCAATCTCGTTCATCGCGCGGCGAATCTCGCGGTTGCGGCCTTCGCGCAGACCCACGGTCAGCCAAGCATTGGCACCTTGGATCCGGTCCAAGGTCACCTGCATCGGCTGGAATTGCTCGCCATCGATCAAGATGCCTTTGCGCAAGGGTTCCAGCTCGGGATCGGTCGGATTGCCATTCACCCGTACCCGGTATTTGCGCAGCCAGCCGGTGGAAGGCAGCTCAAGCCGGCGCTTCAGCGCGCCGTCATTGGTCAGCAAAAGCAGACCTTCCGAGTTCAGGTCGAGCCGGCCCACGGACATCACCCGTGGCATATCCTCGGGCAGATGGTCAAAGACCGTATCGCGGCCCTTTTCATCCGAGGCCGAGGTCACCAGACCCTCGGGCTTGTAATAAAGCCAAAGCCGCGCCGGCTCTTCGGGCGGCAAGGGGTGGCCCGAGATCGTGATCCGGTCCTTCGCCGTCACATTCAGCGCGGGTGAGGTGATGCGCTTACCATTCACCGTCACCTCGCCATCTTCGATCAGCCTTTCGGCTTCGCGCCGCGAGGCGACGCCCCGGCGGGACAGGACCTTGGCGATCCGTTCGCCTTCAGGGGTTGCTTTGTCGGCCATCTGCGGAAACCTTTACGCGGGCGGGAGAGATCGGGGTGTCGCCCCCCGGGAAGCGCCCAGAGTATTTGTTTCAGGAGGCAGGGGCAATTGGCCTTCCGGTCCTATATGGCGCTTGCGCTGGAAGAAGCGCAGGCAGCGGCCTTGCGCGGTGAGGTCCCGGTGGGGGCCGTCGTCGTCGCCCCGGGTGGCGAAGTTGTGGCGCAAGCAGGCAATCGCACGCGAGAATTGAGCGATCCAACCGCCCATGCCGAGGTTTTGGCGATCCGTGGCGCTTGCGCGGCTTTGGGGTCCGAGCGGCTGATCGGCCATGACCTTTACGTCACGTTAGAGCCTTGCCCGATCTGCGCGGGCACCATCGCGGCGGCGCGGATTGCGCGGCTTTACTATGGGGCAGCGGACCCAAAGTCGGGCGGGGTGGCGCATGGGGCGCGGGTCTTCTCGCATCCGCAATGCCACCATCGGCCCGAGGTCTATGACGGCATCAGCGGGCGTGAGGCTGAGCAGCTTTTGCGGCAATTCTTCCTCGCCCGCCGCGAATAGGGGCGACAGCGCCGCCCCCGTGCCGCATATGGATTAGAAGCGGATAGGCTCCAAAACCTCGGGCTCGATCACCTCGGTGCCGGGCGGCAGGCCCGAGCGCAAAGGCGCTGCGTCTTGGGCGAGAATCGGGAAGGTCTTGTAATGGCAGGGAATCACCCAGCGGAAGGCGAAATACTTCCGTGCCGCCCAAGCCGCCCGCTCCATATCCATCGTGTAATGGCCGCCACAGCTGAGAATGCCGATATCGGGGCGGTGCAGCTCTCCCATCCAAGCCATGTCGGCCATGATATCGGTGTCGCCCGAGACGTAGATCACATGATCGTCGCCCGAAATCATAAAACCTGCGGCCGAGCCTGCTGGCAAAATCCCCTTATCGCCAAAATCGATCGAGGCGGAATGCGTGGCGTTCACCATCGTCACCTTGGCACCGCCAAGATCAATCGTGCCGCCCTTACCAAAACCGATCACCTGCGTGCCTTGCCCTGCAAGCCAAGCTGAGACCTCATGGATGCAGGCCACCGGCGCGCCGGTCTCGGCTGCGATCTGCACGACCTCAGAGGCATGGTCGCCATGCGCATGGGTCAAAAGGATATGCGTCACACCTTGCAAAGCCTCGGCCCGCCGTTCGCTGGGAAAACTTGGGTTGTCGTTCAGCCAAGGATCGACCAGCAACACTGCGCTTTCGATCTCGATGCGAAAGCTGGAATGGCCAAGCCAAGTGATCTGCATGGGGCTCTCCTGAAAATAGGTCTGGATAGGGCGGGCCGTGAAAGAGGCAAAACGCCGGGCCTAAGGGGTAAACTAGGGGCAGGAGGACGGCATTCCAACCCATAGAACCGCCTGAGATTGATCAAAGGTCGCGCAATCTCGGGCGTCAGATGCTTGCAGGGCGGGTGCGGGGCCGCTAAACGAGGGCCGTCCGTGCCACGCATCAGTCCCTTGCCGCGCATGTCAGAACGGACGCTAGAACCGGGGGTCCCCATGCCGATCGACATCGAAACCGCGCGCAAAGTCGCCAAATTGGCCCGGATTCGGGTTGAAGAAAGTGATTTGCCGAAGCTTGCCGACCAATTGTCGGGCATTGTGGCAATGATGGAAGAGCTGAATGAGGTGGACGTCGAAGGCGTGGCACCGATGGTCTCGGTCACGCCGATGCGGCTGCCGCGCCGCGCCGATGTGGTGACGGATGGCAATATCCAAACCCTCGTTCTGAAGAACGCGCCCGAGGCGCGTGAGGGCTTCTTTGCGGTGCCGAAGGTGGTGGAATGAGCGCGAATATGACGGCGAACCAGCTGACGATTTCTGATGCGCGGGATGCGTTGCGGAAAGGCGAGATCTCGGCCGTGGATCTGGCGATGTCTTGCCTGACGGCAATTGACGCCAGCGACCCGCTGAACGCCTTTGTGCATAAAACCCCCGAGATCGCGCTGGAACAAGCGCGCGCGGCTGATGCCCGGATCGCAAGCGGCGATGCGCCGGCGATGTGCGGCATCCCCTTGGGGATCAAGGATTTGTTCTGCACCAAGGGCGTGCCCTCGCAGGCGGCTTCGAACATCCTTGAAGGCTTCAAGCCCGAATACGAATCCACCGTCACCACCAAGCTTTTCGACGCTGGTGCGGTGATGCTGGGCAAGCTGAACATGGACGAGTTTGCCATGGGCAGCTCGAACGAATCTTCCTGCTACGGCAATGCGGTGAACCCGTGGCGCCGGGAAGGCTCGGACGTGGCTTTGACCCCCGGCGGCTCTTCGGGCGGCTCGGCGGCGGCTGTGGCGGCTGATCTGTGCTTGGCTGCCACCGGCACCGATACCGGCGGCTCGATCCGCCAGCCCGCCGCCTTCACTGGCATCGTCGGCATCAAGCCGACCTATGGCCGCGTGTCGCGCTGGGGCGTTGTTGCCTTTGCAAGCTCGCTTGACCAAGCCGGCCCGATGACCAAATCGGTGCGTGATGCGGCGATCATGCTGGGCGCAATGTCCGGCCATGATGCCAAGGATTCGACCAGCGCCGACATGGCTGTGCCGGATTTCGAAGCCGCTCTCACCGGCGACATCAAAGGCAAAGTCATTGGTATTCCGAAAGAATACCGCATGGAGGGCATGCCCGCTGAGATCGGCGCGCTTTGGGATCGTGGCATTGAGATGATGCGCGACGCCGGGGCCGTGATCCGCGACATCAGCCTGCCCCACACCAAATATGCGCTGCCTGCTTATTATGTGATCGCGCCCGCTGAGGCCTCGTCCAACCTCGCCCGTTATGACGGTGTCAAATATGGTCACCGCGCCAAATTGGGCCCGGCTGACGGCATCACCGAGCTTTATGAGAAAACCCGCGCCGAGGGCTTCGGCCCCGAGGTGCAACGCCGGATCATGGTCGGCACCTATGTGCTCTCGGCTGGCTTCTACGACGCCTATTACAACCGCGCCCGCAAGGTCCGCGCTTTGATTAAGCGCGACTTCGAGGCGGTCTTTGCCGACGGCGTCGAGGCGATCTTGACGCCTGCCACCCCGTCCTCGGCCTTTGGTCTGGGTGATATGGCGACGGCTTCGCCGGTTGAGATGTATCTCAACGATGTCTTCACCGTCACGGTGAACCTTGCCGGTCTGCCGGGCGTCTCGGTGCCGGTGGGGCTGGACGCGCAAGGGCTGCCCTTGGGGCTGCAATTGATCGGCCGTCCGTGGGACGAAGCGGGGCTTCTCAATCACGCCTATGTGCTAGAGCAAGCCGCCGGATTTGTTTCCAAACCAACGAAATGGTGGTAGGGGCGGCGCAAAGCCAAACCTATCTCCCTTCCGCCACCCATGAGGCAGTGATGTTCCGCCGTTCCGCCGCTCTGCTCTTCGCCGTCCCTTTGCTGGCGGCCTGCCAGCCCTCGGTGCCGGATTCCGGGGCCGGTGTCGGATTCACGGATTACAACAGCTATATCCGCCAAAACAGCGGTGCACCCGCCGTGGTGGCCCAGCCGCAAGCGCCGGCAACCGCCGCGCCTGCGGGGGGCTTCAACCCTGCCGCCGCCTCTGCGGCGATCGACCGGGCTCAGGGCGTCACCCCCAGCGCCGCCGCGCCCAGCTACAGCGCGCCTGCGATCAGCGACGGGGCTGCTTTGGGCACGCTTGACCCCAACCGTCCGCGCGGCGATGCGCCCGCTGGCATCCGCGTGGAATCGGGTGAGATGGCCGCCGCCGGCCATGCCGGGATCTCGGACGAACAAGATTTCAACGCCGTCTCCTCGCGCGAGACCATCGCCAGCGACAAGCAACGGATTGAGCAAAACCGCGCGCAATATGTGGTGGTGCAGCCCAAGGATCTGCCGGTGCGTCCGGGGGAGCAGGGGCCGAATATCGTGGATTACGCTTTGCGCACCACAAACAATCCTGGCACCCAGCTTTATACCCGGGGCGGCTTTGGCCTGCGCGATCCGCTGGTCGCCTGCTCGAAATACGCCTCCCCGGATCTGGCACAGCAGGCCTTCTTGGCCAAAGGCGGCCCGGATAAGGACCGGATGGGTCTTGATCCCGATGGTGACGGCTTTGCCTGCGGTTGGGATCCGCGTCCCTTCCGTACCGCCCTGCAATGAGCGCGCCGGCGAGCCTCGATTCGCCGCCGCTCTCAGAAGCGACCTTCCCATCTCCGAATTTCACCGAGCGGCGCGGCGGCCTCATGCCCTCGCTTGTCGTGCTGCATTACACTGCGATGCAAAGCTTTACCGAGGCGCGCGAGCGGCTTTGTGATCCCGCGTATGAGGTCTCGGCCCATTGGCTGATCGGCGAGGATGGACGGACCGAGGCTTTGGTGCCCGAGGCTGCCCGCGCTTGGCATGCGGGCGCAGGCGCTTGGGCGGGCAGGGATGACGTCAACAGCCAGTCGATCGGCATCGAGCTTGCCAATCCCAGCACCCACCCTTTCCCCGAGCCTCAGATGGCGGCCCTTGAGCAGCTTCTGGCAGGGATCCTTCGTCGCTGGCAGATCCCGGCGCATCGCGTGATCGCGCATTCCGATATGGCACCGGGGCGCAAATCCGATCCCGGCCCGCGCTTTGATTGGCGGCGTCTGGCGGCGCAAGGCCTCTCGGTCTGGCCCGATCCCGAAGCACCGCAAGCAGCACCGGCCGGCTTCCGCGATGCCGCCTTGCGCTTTGGCTATCCGGCAGTCGAAGACGCGCTGCTCCTTGCCGCCTTCCGGCTGCGCTTCCGGCCTTGGGCGCAAGGCCCGCTCAGTGCAGTAGATGCCAGTGCGGCCGCCGACCTTGCCCGCCGCTTTCCCGGCTCTGCTTTCACGATTGACGGGGCAGGGGCGCAGGCTTAATGCGGCCCGGTGCGGATGGCTGGATGACCGCGGGCGCCGGGTAATAGGGCGCGCGAGGAAAGTCCGGACTCCATGAAGCAAGGGTGCCGGATAACGCCCGGCGGGGGTAACCCCAGGGAAAGCGCAACAGAGAAGAGACAGCCGCCTTTCGACTTCGGTCACGGCTCAGGCCACAGGCGGTGATGGTGAAACGGTGGGGTAAGAGCCCACCGCGGGACTGGTAACAGGACCGGCATGGCAAGCCCCACCCGGAGCAATGCCGAATAGGGGCCTCGCGCGGGGCAGGTCGGGTTCGCCCGATACCGCCGCAGGGATGCTTCAGCCCGAGAGGCCCGGGTTGGCAGCTGGACCCCCTCCGTAAGGTGGGGGCTAGAGGAATGGTCATCCAAGGGGGCGCAAGCCTTCTGGACAGAATCCGGCTTATAGGCCATCCGCACAAAACACGCCCAAGGCCACGCGCTTAGGGCTGCTTGCCCCCTTTCAGAACTCAAATACCCCGGGCGTGTGGGCGCTGGCCCCCGCTAAAACAGCGATCAAACGTAAGGAAAGCAAGATTCTGCCATCTGCTTTGGGTTTCGCTGTTGACTCCGCGCCCTCGCCGGATAAAAGGCGGGCTCAAGGATTTGCCGGGGGACACGTGTTTCCCTGTGACAGGAGATACGACAATGGCCAAGCCGGTTACGATCAAGATCCGTCTGAACTCGACGGCGGGCACCGGGCACTTCTACGTGACCAAGAAGAATGCCCGCTCCATGACCGAAAAGATGGTTGTGAAGAAATACGACCCCGTCAAGCGCGAGCATGTCGAGTATAAAGAAGGCAAGATCAAGTAAGATCTGCCCTCTGTCAGGCATCAAGCCGACGCAATGCAAGGCCGCACCTTTGGGGGCGGCTTTTTGCATTTCCGGCGCCAAGTTCTGCGAGCTCTGCTGAGCGGTTTCGCCCGGGGTGCTCAGAGCGCCGCGACGGGCGTCAACAACTTACTCTCTAAGGTCGAGATAGGCCAAGCCTCGGGAGGTCCCTGTGCGGCTCTTTTAAGCCCTGAGTGGCCTTTCAGTGGGGCAGAGGCAAGGGGCCTAACCCTCTCAGCCTCAGGCCGTCCCGCGTGGCGGTGGGGCGAATCTGTAGTGCTCTCAGCTACATCCCGTACCGCATAGAAAAAGGGCCGAGGTTACCCTCGGCCCTTTCTTTAACCTTGCAGGCAGATCACTCGCGATTGCCAAGGAATTGCAGCAAGAACATGAAGAGGTTGATGAAGTCGAGATAGAGGTTCAGTGCCCCCATGATCGCCGACTTGGCCATCCACTCTTGGTCCATCGCAGCGGCATGCTGGATGTAGGTGTTCTTGATGTTCTGCGTGTCAAACGCGGTCAGACCCGCAAAGATCAGCACACCGATCACCGAGATCGCGAATTGCAGCGCGCTCGAGCCAAGGAAGATGTTCACGATCGAGGCCACAACCAGACCGATCACACCCATCATCAAGAAGGTGCCCATACCCGACAGGTCACGCTTGGTGGTGTAACCGTAGAGCGACAGGCCCGCAAAAGCGATTGCGGTGACAAGGAAGGTCGAAGCGATCGAGGTCGCGGTGAAGACCAAGAAGATCGACGACAGCGACAGACCCATCAGGGCTGCGTAGACATAGAAGAACAGCTGAGCGCTAGCCGCCGACATGCGGTTGATCATCGCGCCAAAGGCGAATACCATCACCAGCGGCAGGAACATGATCACCCATTTCAGGGGCGAGACGTATAGCGCATAACCAAGCTCGGTCAGGTACTTGCCGTTGCCCAGCGCATATTCGGTCGGGGTCGCGCTCATCGAGAGGCCACCCAGAGCCCAGGCAGCACCGGCCGTGATCAGCATCGCCACGGACATCAGCCCGTAGACCTTGTTCATATGGGCCTTAAGACCCTCGTCAATAGCAGCGCGGGCGCCAACGCCTACACTGCGGATGGTATCGTATTGAGCCATGAAAGCCTCCGATGTTGTCCCTAAGGGCAACGCCGATTTAGGCCGGCGCGGCCTCATGGCTCAATATCGTGGCTTCTGTGTTTCATTTCAAGCGTAACTGGCCAGAAAATGGCCTTTACTCACACGCAGTTGCATGAGTTTTACAGAGCCGCGCGCAGGGGGAGGCGCCCTCCTAAGCTGCAACACCGCTTTGCCTTTATGGCAGCGAGATCACAATCTTACCTGTGGCGCTTCGGTTGCGGATCGCCTCAAGCCCCTGCGGCAGCTCGGCGAGGGACAGCTCAGCCGAGATATGCGGCTTCAGCTTGCCTTGCGCATACCAGTCCAAGAGCTCGGCCAATGAGGCATCCATCTTCTGCGGTGCCAGCGTCAAATAGCCGCCCCACCAAAAGCCGATCACCGAGACATTGCGCACCAAAAGCTGGTTGAGCGGCACCTGCGGCACCTCGCCACCGGCAAAGCCAATCGCCAACATGCGGCCGCCGGGATGGGTGGCGCGCAAGGCAGCCTCAAACCCCGGCCCACCGACGGTGTCATAGACCACATCCACGCCGCCCAGCTCTCGCAAGGCGGCCTTCAGATCGACATCATCACCAATCACCACATCCGCACCGGCCGCGCGCGCCAATGCGGCCTTAGCGTCGCCGCGCACTTGGGCAATCACCCGCGCGCCCATCAGATGGCCAATCTCAACCGCCGTGCGCCCGACACCGCCCGCCGCCCCGGTGACGAATAGCGTTTCTCCCGGTTGCAGCCGCGCCTGATCGGCCAAAGCCAGATGCGAGGTGCCATAGGCAATCTGAAAGCCTGCGGCATGGGCGAAGGGCATGGCCTCGGGCAGGGTCAGAAGGCGCGCGACCGGGACCACGGCCCATTCGGCAAAAGCACCGCTTGGCAGATAGGCCGCAACATGCGCGCCAAGAGCAACGCCCGTCACGCCCGGGCCCAAAGCCTCAACCGTGCCGGCAAGCTCCATGCCCGGGATGAAGGGCAGGGTGGGGCGGTGCTGATAGTTGCCCCGCGCCATCAGGAGGTCGGCGAAGTTCAGCCCCGCGGCGCGCACCCGCACCAATACCTCTCCCAGAGCGGGAGTGGGGCGCGGCTGCTCGACCAACTGCATCGGCTGATCCAACGTTTCAATCACCCAAGCCTTCACTCCGTCTCTCCTATCGCGATGGGGGCAATTTATGCCGGCGGCTGAAGCATCTCCAGTGCACAATTGTCCTGAATGTGACTGGCGCATTGCAAAATGCAAATGCAAACTGCCAATACCGCATTGCGCGAGTCACGAAGTCGTGTGAGGCGATAGTATTGCATCTCGACAGCTTCCGCAGGTTGTTATACGGATGGCGAATTGTAACAGCCCAAATAGTTAGATTTTGAGTGGCATTCATTTGGAATTAGATTTTTTTCAGATACATCTTGGTGGTGGCACGATTTATGCTTGTAAATGACCAGGGGACCCCGCGCTGGGAAAGGCGCTTTTCGGAGTTGTGTAAAGAATGAAGCATCCAGTTGACGCCCATGTGGGCAAACGTATTCGTCATCGCCGTTGGACGGTGGGGATGACCCAGCAGCAGCTTGCCGATAAGGTTGGCATTAAGTTTCAGCAAATCCAAAAGTATGAAACCGGGATGAACCGGGTCAGCGCCTCGCGCCTTTGGGATATTGCGGATGCGCTTGGCGCACAAATTGCCTTCTTCTTTGAAGGACTTGCCGAGGAGCAGGCTGCGCCTGCGACCGCGCGCAACGACCTCATGGCCGATAAAGAGGCGCTTGATCTGGTGCGCTCTTACTACGCTATCCCCGAAGCGCAGCGCCGTCGGTTGTTTGACCTGGCGCGCGTGCTCTCGGAAGCTGCCTGACATCTGCCCCATCGGCCGCCTTCCCCCTGTTGGCGGCGCGATGTGAACTTGACCCTTGCCCCGGCGCTCACTACGCCGGGGCATCATCATTTTTGGGCCCTATACTGGCCCGCGAGTTGGGAGAAGCGCGGATGCGTGTGACGGCGGAAGAAGCGGCAGACCTGGTGGCAACGGCGCATGCCTTGGCTGATGTGGCGCGGCAGGCGACCCTTTTGCACTTTCGCCAAGCCGGGCTCTCGGCCGAAAACAAAGAGAGCGACCGCTTTGACCCGGTGACCGTGGCCGACCGTCTCAGCGAAGAGCGTATGCGTGAGATCTTGGCGCAGCGCCGCCCGCATGATGGCATCCATGGTGAAGAATTTGGTGCAAAATCGGGCACTTCTGGCCTGACTTGGGTGCTGGACCCGATCGATGGCACCCGTGGCTACCTGTCTGGCACGCCAACTTGGGGCGTGCTGATCGCGGTCTCGGACGCCTCTGGCCCGATCTACGGCATCATCGACCAGCCCTATATCCAAGAGCGTTTCGAAGGCGGCCTTGGCCGGGCCGAAGTCAACGGCCCGATGGGCCGGGCCACTTTGAAAGCCCGTCCCGCCCGCGCGCTTTCAGAGGCAATCCTCTTCTCCACCTTCCCCGAAGTCGGCACCGAGGCCGAGGGCGCCGCCTTCCGCCGCGTCTCGCGTGAGGCCAAGCTGACCCGCTATGGCATGGATTGCTACGCCTATGCCTTGCTGGCGGCGGGCCAGATCGATCTGGTGATCGAGGCGGGCTTGCAAGCCTATGACGTGCAGGCCCCGATCGCGGTGATCGAGGCGGCCGGCGGGGTGGTCACCGACTGGCAGGGCAATCCGGTGCATCAGGGCGGCCAAGTGCTGGCGGCCTCATCGCCCGAGCTGCATGCGAAAGTCCTTTCGCTTCTTCAGGGGTAATCCCCGCGCGCCTTGCGGTTGATCGCGCCCCGCGCGCCGCGTAATCTGCGGAGCGCGGGTGCCCGAGTCCTTCCCCCTTCTGTCGGTCCGCCACATCGTTCCACCGAAGGGGAATGAGGGAACGATGACTGATATTCTCATTCGTAATGCCGCCGCCGTTGTCACGATGAACGCCTCTCGCGCCGAAATCGCGGGCGGCGAGGTGCTCATTCGCGGCGGCGTGGTCGCCGAAGTGGGTAAGGAATTGCTTGCCTCGGGCCAGGTGGGGGCAGGGGCTGAAATTGTCGATGCCACGGGCTGCGTGGTCACGCCCGGCCTCGTGAACACGCATCACCACCTTTACCAAAGCCTCACGCGCGCGGTGCCGGGCGGCCAAGATGCGCTGCTTTTTGGTTGGCTGAAGACGCTTTACCCGATCTGGTCGCGTTTTGGGCCTGAGGAGATCTTTACCTCGGCCCAGACCGGCCTAGCCGAGCTGGCGCTCTCGGGCTGCACGCTGACGTCGGACCACCTCTATCTCTATCCCAACGGCGCGCGGCTGGAAGACACCATCCATGCCGCCGCCGAAGTGGGGCTGCGCTTTCACCCCACGCGCGGCGCGATGAGCATCGGCGAATCTGCCGGTGGCCTGCCGCCCGACAGTCTGGTCGAGGTCGAGGCGGCGATCCTTAAAGACATGGAGCGGGTGGTCGATGGCTTCCACGATGCCGCTGAAGGTTCGATGTGCCGGGTTGGCCTTGCGCCTTGCTCGCCCTTCTCCGTCTCGCGCGATCTGATGCGCGATGCGGCGCTTTTGGCGCGGGCAAAGGGTGTGATGCTCCACACCCATCTTGCGGAAAACGAAGAGGATATCGCCTATTCCTTGGAGAAATTCGGCTGCCGTCCCGGCCAATATGCCGAGGATCTGGGCTGGACCGGTCCTGATGTTTGGCACGCCCATTGCGTCAAGCTTGACCATGCCGAGATCGGGCTTTTCGCGCGGTCCGGCACCGGCGTCGCACATTGCCCCTGTTCAAACTGCCGTCTTGGCTCGGGCATCGCGCCGGTGCGGGCGATGCGGGATCGCGGCGTGAAGGTTGGGCTTGGCGTCGACGGCTCGGCCTCAAATGACGCCGGCAATCTGGCGGGCGAGATGCGGCAGGCGATGCTTTTGCAGCGCGTCGCTCTGGGGGCGGATGCGATGGGCGCACGCGAGGCTTTGGAGATCGCCACCTTGGGCGGTGCGCAGGTGCTGGGGCGGTCGGATTGCGGCAGTCTCGAGCCCGGCAAACGCGCCGATATCGCGCTTTGGGATCTGCGCGGGGTTGAGGCCGCGGGCGCTTGGGATCCGGTGGCCGCTTTGGTCTTTTGCGGCCCGCAGAAGGTGCGCGACCTTTGGGTCGAGGGCCGCCGCGTGGTGCGCGACAGCCAGATGGCCACCATCGATCTGCCGCGCGTGATCGAGCGTCAGAACCATCTGGCGGCCAAGCTGGCAGGCTAGCCGCCAGCCTGCTAAGCCTTTAACGGCGCGAGGGAAAACCAATGAGGGCGGTCAGGAACAACACTGCCGCCCCACCTGCCCAAAGCATCGCCCCTAGACCCAGAAAGTCAGTAAGGCGCGGCAACAGCTCAGCGATATTATCGCTCGACGGGATCGGCAGCCCCATCGCGCGCGCCTGATCTTGCAGCTGAAACACGCCGTAAGCCACCATTGCCACGGCACCGCCACCGGCCAAAAAGGCCAGCAGCCGCGAGGGCAGGCCGATCATGGCCAGCACTGCAAAAAGCGCCGCCAGCGCGAAAGTGGACAGGAACGCCAGCAGCTCAGGCGAATGGCTGGCCATGTCCTGCACCGTCTTCAGGTCAGGCTCGAGCAGCTTAACCATCTCCCACGGCACGATCCCCAGTTCCGGCACCGAGGACTTTAGCCAAGGGAAAAACAGGCCCCCGACCATGGCAAGGGCAGCAAGAATGGCGATGGCACGCATAAGATCTCTCGGGTGGTTCTTGAACTGCTGCTATTGTTGCGGCGAGAGGCGGCGCGGCGCAAGCGAAACCGGCAGCTCAGATGCGCTCGTCGTCGCCCCGTGAGGCCTAAGAAGCCACTGTTGAGAAGCGCTTTGAGCTGGCGTAGAAGGGGGCCATGAAACACAACTATTCCGCCCAGAAAAAAGAGACCTATGACACCTTCCGCCAGTCGAAAGGGGTCAAGCTGCCGCAGCGCGCCGTGGTCGATTACGCCTTTTTCGTCGAAGAGCTTGATGCCAATTGGAACGGCTTCGAGCAGGCGCTGAAGGCCAAGGGCTACAAGGTTAAACGGTTGAACGACAATGAAACCGTGATCGCCTCTTACGGCCCGATCGAGTTCAACGCTGATGAGGTGTGGCGCTGGGAATCCCGCGCGACCGAGATCGCGCTGGAGTTTGATTTCTACCCAGACGGCTGGGAAATCGACGCCTAATCAACCGCTTGCAAGGCGCGTGGCTTAGCTGCGCGCCTGCTTCTTGCCGCCGATCCAAACCTCATGGATCGCCCGATCATCGCCCATCATGATGGTCGGGAAAAGCTGCTCCCATAGGTTCGACGCCCGCCGCGTGGCTTGCTCGATCCCGAAGGTCGAGGCGAGGTCGACCACCACCAGATCCGCCTCCATTCCGGCCGCGATATTGCCGATCTGATGCTCGGCATGCAAAGCCCGGGCCGAGCCTTGGGTGGCCAGCCACCACAGCTGCGCCGGATGCAAAGCCTCACCGCGCAACTGGGCGATCTCATAGGCTGCTGCCATCGTGTGCAGCATCGAAAAGCTTGACCCGCCGCCCGTGTCGGTGGCCAGCCCAACCCGCAACTGCCGCGCCAGCCCCATGTCAAACAGCCCCGATCCGATGAAGGTGTTCGAGGTTGGGCAATGCACAAGGCTCGCCCCGGCCTCGATCAGCCGAGATTTTTCGCGCTCTGTCAGGTGGATCGCATGGCCATAAAGCGCGCCTTCGCGCAGCAGGCCCTGCGCCTCATAGGTGTCCAGATAGTCGCGCGATTGCGGGAAAAGGTCCTTCACCCAAGCGATCTCATCGGTCTGCTCCGACAGATGCGTTTGCATCAGGCAATCGGGGTGCTCGCGCCACAACTGCCCCATCGCCGCCAGTTGCTCGGGCGTTGAGGTGGGCGAGAAGCGCGGCGTGATGACGTAGGAGAGCCGGTCAACCCCATGCCACTTCTGCAAAAGCGCCTTACTGTCGTCATAGGCGCTCTGCGCGGTATCGCGCAGCCCCTCGGGCGCATTGCGGTCCATGCAGGTCTTACCGGCATAGATCCGCTGCCCACGCTTTTGTGCCGCGCCAAAGATCGCATCGACCGAACCGGGATGGATCGTGGCATAGGTGCAGAAACTGGTCGTGCCGTGGCTCAAGGTAAGATCGAGATAACGCTCTGCAATTTCAATCGCATAGCTTGGGTCCGTAAAGCGCATTTCCTCGGGAAAAGTGTAACCGTTCAGCCAGTCGATCAGTCGCTTCCCCCATGAGGCGATCATCGCCGTCTGCGGGTAATGCACATGGGCATCGACAAAGCCCGCACTGATCAGAGCGCGGCCATAGTCATGGCGCTGCGCCTGCGGATGCGCGGCCTTCAGCGCCGCAGCCTCTCCCACCGCGGCAATGCGGCCATGCTCGACCAGCACCGCGCCCTCGCTGATATGGCGGGCGGCGCTGGGGCCTTCGACAAAGGGATCGGCGGTGAAGGACAGAACCTGCCCCAAAAGAAGGTCGGCCATCTTCGCTCCAGTCGGTCAAGGGTACTGCGGTGCCTTATCATAAGCCGTCGGGCCTCAAAGGGAATTCGCCGCTTTCTTCTGTTTCCCAGAAACTGCTTCCGGTAAGGTCGGGGCAATTGGTTGTGAGGGTGCATGGCAGAAGATTGGGCAAACCGTGACGATGAGGCTGAAGCCTCGGCCCGGCTGACGGCCGTGCGTGAGGCCTTGCACGACAGCAACGCCGAGGCGCTGGAAGCCCTGCTTGAGCCGCTCCATCCCGCCGATATCGCCGACCTTTTGGAGCAAATCGGCCAAGGTGAGCGCGAGCAGTTGCTGACCCTTTGGCGCGGGGGCGTCGATGGGGACTTGCTCTCCGAGATCGACGAATCGATCCGCGAAGAGGTGATCGACTTCCTGCCCGACGATGTCGTCGCCGAGGCTGTGCGTGAGCTTGAGACCGACGATGTCGTTGATATCCTTGAAGATCTTGACGAGCCGAACCAAGAGAAGATCTTGGGTGCTTTGGAGCGCGCCGACCGCGTCGCGGTTGAGCGGGCGATGGGCTACCCGGAATATTCCGCCGGTCGACTTATGCAGCGCGAGGTCGTGGTTGCGCCTGAGCATTGGACCGTGGGCGAGGCGATCGATTTCCTGCGCGGCTCGGACACGCTGCCCGATCAGTTCTACCATGTGATCCTGCTCGATCCGCGGATGAAGCCGACGGGCTATGTCACGCTAGGCCGCATCCTTTCCGCCGCCCGCAGCACACCCCTGCGCGAGATCATCGAGGACAGCTATCGCACGGTGCGCGCCACCGATCCCGAGGCCGATGTGGCCTATATTTTCCAGCAATATCACCTGATTTCCTGCCCCGTGGTCGATGAAAACGGCCGGCTTGTGGGCGTTATCACCATCGATGATGCGATGAATGTGCTGGATGAAGAGCATGAGGAAGACATGCTGCGTCTGGCCGGGGTCGGCGACGAAAGCTCGATCCAAGATGGGGTTTTTGACACGATCAAAAGCCGAATCCCTTGGCTTTTCATCAACTTGCTGACTGCAAACATCTCGGCTTTGGTGATCGGCCAGTTCGAATCCACCATCGGCCAGATCGTGATCCTTGCGGCGTTGATGCCGATCATTGCCTCGATGGGCGGGATCGCTGGCACGCAAAGCCTCACCATCGCGGTGCGGGCCTTGGCGACGCGCGACCTTACCGTCTCAAACGCCATGCGCGTGGTGCGGCGTGAGGCGGCGGTGGGAGCGATCAACGGGCTCAGCTTTGCGATCTTGATGGGCCTCGCTGGCTGGCTGATCCTGGGCCTGCCAATGCTGGGCGTGGTGCTGGCGCTGGCCATGGTGATCAATCTTTGCGTCGCGGCTTTGGCAGGCATTTTGGTGCCGCTCGCACTGGACCGCATGGGCTTTGACCCGGCGCTTGCTTCGGGAACATTCGTGATGACCGTCACGGATGTCGTTGGATTCTTTGCCTTTTTGGGCCTCGCAACGGTGATGCTGCTATGACAGATGTGAAATCTTTGGCCCGTAAGGCCGCCTATGCGGCCCGCAAAGAGGCCTTTGCGCGTGGCCAAGGCCAAGCGGCGGAAATCCTTGCAGATTTCCTCGCTGGCCATGCTGGTGTCGCGCTGTCGGGCTATCTGCCGATCCGCACCGAGATTGACCCATTGCCCGCCATGATCGCCCATCGCGGGCCGGTGGGCGTGCCGGTGATCCCGGCTCCAGCCACGCCCCTGAAGTTCCGCGAATGGAGCCCGGGCTGCGCCATGGAAGACGGTGGGTTTGGCACCCAAGTCCCGGCCGAGGGCGCTTGGATTGAGCCCGCCGTGCTGATCGTGCCGCTCTTGGCCTTTGACGCGCGCGGCTATCGTTTGGGCTATGGCGGCGGCTTTTACGACCGCACTTTGCAGCTTTTGCGCTCCAAACGCCCCACTTTGGCGGTGGGTTTTGCCTTCGCCGCGCAAGAGGTCGACGAAGTGCCGATCGACGCTTTTGATCAGCGTCTCGATCTGATCATCACCGATGAGGGTCTTCGGGAGTTCGCTTGATGCGTTTGGCGGCATGGGTTGCGGGGCTATTCTTTCTGGCGTCGCCCGCCGCCGCCGGATGTTTCACCGCCGAAGAGCCGCCCGCCCAGCTGCATTTCCGCTCGGGCGGCACGCTGGACTATCTCTCCATCACCGAGGATGTGCTGACCTATCGTGGCAGCGGCTTCACCTCGCAACTGCTGCACGGGCTATGGCCGCTGGGCAGCGAGAGCGAGGGCTTCACTCTGCGCTATACTTGGGCCGCACTGCCGCCCTCTTTGGCCCAGATCAGCGCCCAAGGCGGCAAGGCCCGGATCGAGGGCAGCCGTCAAACCAACAGCCTTCCGGCAGAAGCAGTTGTTTCCGAATTGGAAATAATAGCCGAGGAGTTTCTCGACTGGGAGGATTGCCGCTATAAGGTTTTATGGCTGCGCAAAACTCTGATTATCGACGGGGATGTGGAGTCAAAGGGTGAAATTCTCTTTGCTCCGGGGGTAATGATCGTTTTTACCACCAAGGTGCTTGATCCAGCGACAGGTGAGTGGCTCACCCATCAGCTGGAGTCATTGCAATAATGCGCCGATTTTAATTGCCAATCAGCGCGTGATTGTTTCCATTTTGACAAACATATTGTCCCAAGCGCGATCAATCAGCTCGGGCGTCATCTGATAGGGAATGCCCTCAAACTCGCAAACGGCAATCATTTGGTCGATCAGATAGACCGGCTGATAATTGGCGTAATTGTTTTGAATGGTTGGGAATTTTACCTTCAGAAGATGCATCAATGCGCGCTCATCCAGCGGCATATTCTTCTTCTTGGCGACCATTGCAAAGATCTTCAGGAAGTTCTGCTGATCCGGCCCGTCGATCTTGATCTTGAAGAAGATCCGCCGCAAAGCCGCGCCGTCGAAGATCTCATTGGGATGGAAGTTGGTGGAGAAGATCACCAAAGTGTCGAA
The DNA here is from genome assembly GCF_030848395.1 of Pseudogemmobacter lacusdianii. Classification (GTDB taxonomy): domain Bacteria; phylum Pseudomonadota; class Alphaproteobacteria; order Rhodobacterales; family Rhodobacteraceae; genus Pseudogemmobacter; species Pseudogemmobacter lacusdianii. The sequence goes on from NZ_JAVDBT010000001.1 coordinate 146,926, forward strand.
GGGCACGGTGAACTTTTCACCTGATTGCAGCGCCAGAATATCGCGGTTTTCCTCAAGCGGAACGATCCAGCGGTTGACGATCTTCTGCGGCGGCTCGGCTTGGCGGCCAAGGTCGTCGATGATGAAGATGCCGCCCGTCGCCTTCAGCTGCAAAGGCGCCTGATAGGTTCGTGCCGTGGGGTTATAGGTCAGGTCCAGCATGTCCAAGCTCAGCTCGCCCCCGGTGATCACCGAAGGCCGCTCACAATAGACATAGCGGTTGTCATAGCGGTTCGAGGTCCGGCGCAGCGCGGTCGGATCATCCATATTTGCCTCGGCCGAGGCATGGACGATCGGGTCATAGACCGAGATCACCTGACCAGAATATTCAATCGCTCTGGGCACATAGATCTTATCGCCCAAGGCGGCGCGGATGCCGTGACTGATCGAGGATTTGCCGTTGCCCGGCGGGCCGTACATCAAGATCGATCGGCCCGAGGTCACTGCGGGGCCAAGGTTCGACAAAAGATCGGGCGGCAGAATCAGATGCCCCATCCCAGCCATCAGCTGAGCGCGGCTCAGCTTGATGTTGCGCACCGATTGGCGGGCGATCTGGGCGCGGTAGCTTTCCAGCGGCACCGGCACAGCGCCGTAATATTCCGATTGCGAGAGCGCATCCAAAGCGCGCGCCTTGCCAGCATCGGTCAGCTGATAGCCCATTTCATTGCCCGAAGTGGCATGCATCGTGCCCATCGCTTCGAGCATGCGCTGGCCGCGCGCCATATCGATCAGCTCTTGCGTCAAAGGCACCGAGAGGCAGATCGAACGTGCAATCTCCGACACCAAGGATTGGTTGGTGCGGAACATCGTCTTCAAAAGAATGTCGCGCAGCATCACCGGGTTGATGCCCACCTCGGCCATCGTCCGCGGGGTAGGGGGCGGCTGCACCCCCGAGTTTTGCCCCGGGTTTGCCGCCAGCGGCGCCGCATTGGCTTGCATATTCATCAACAGCCCCTCTGCTGGGCCCACAGATCGGGCCTTTCAGCAGTCCGTAGCGGGCAAAAATGTCAGCCTTTGGGCAGGAAGGCGGCGAGAAGGTAGATCACCACCATCGCGGACAAAGCCAGTCCCATCGGGAATTTCTTATGGGTCCAGCTCTTCCACTCGGGCGTCATCCGCGTCACCGCGGGGATGGCGCGCAAGCCGCGGTGGACCACAAAAGCTCCGATCGAGCAAATGGCGTAGAGAGCGGCGATGAACATCGGATCCCCGGCGGTGAAGATGCCTGCCATCGCGGCGGCGAATTTCGCATCTCCCGCGCCGAAAAGCCCCGCGATGTTGCCGATAAAGCCCACGACCAGCACGATCACCATGATGCCGATGCCCAAAAGCCAAAGCTGCCAGGGGAAGACCAGCCAGCCCAGCAGCGGCCAAAGCGCCGCCATCGCGATCACGGCTTTATTGGGGATCTTCATCCGCGCCATATCGCTCCAAGCGACCCAGATCGCGATCGGAAGCACGAAAGGCAGGAAAATCAGTGCTTCACGCAAGGGAGGGTTGGTAAGATCCATGGTTCGCCTCAGGGTCTGACATTGGCATCGAGCGCGGCAAGGCTGCGCGCGGCGGCCTCGAAGTGCTGCGGATGGGTATCGACGGCCTGTTGCAAGAGGCCCTTGCCGACCGAGACATCGCCTTGTTTGATCGCGGCCAGCGCCATCGTGTAAAGAAGCTCCGCCCGTTCGGTCTGGGTCATCTCGACCACCGGCAGGTCATATTTGCGCTGTGCGGCCCGCGCCATCACAAGGTTGTTCTTGGCGGTAAAGGCGCTGGGGTCATATTTCAGCGCCTCTGTGAAGAGCCGCTCAGCCCCCGCATGATCGCGGCGGGTCAGTTTGGAGAAGCCCCAGTTGTTCAACACGCCCGCGGGTTTCGCCGTCATGCCGGCCGCGATCTCGTAGAAGCTGTCGGCCTTCTTCCAGTTCTTCTCGCTGTCAGCGACCATCGCTTCCAGCCGGTAGCGGTCATAGCTCTCATGGGTCGGCGGGATCGAGTTCAAGACCTGTTTGGCCTTATCCCATTGATTCGAGCGGATATAGGCGTCCGCCAGCATCACCCGATCTTCCATCGTGCCATCGGCCGTCGCGGTGACCTTCTCCCAAACGCCAGCCGCTTCCGTGGGTTTGCCGGCGCGCGACAAAGACTTGGCCAATCCGCGCATCAGATCAACCCGGGTTGGATCTTTCTGCAAAGCGCCCCGGAAATAGGCGACCGATTCATTCGGATCGCCCACCGTCAGCATCAGGTCATTCAGGTTCGAGGCATCGATGACATTGACGTCTTTGATCGCGCGTTGCACCTGCGCATCCGAGCCGCCACCGCAGCCCGACAGCAGTGCCGTGCCGCCAAGGCACAGCGCGAGAATAGACATGTGGCGCATTTTGCGTCCTTTTCGTTGACCGCTCGGTCTCGTCTCAGTGGTCTCGTCGTCGTCTTAGAATAGCGTCTCAGTAATCAAGTTTGGCCGCTTACAGCTGCGTCAAAAGCACATATTGGCCCTTGTCGCGGCGCACCAACTGATACTGCCCCGGATCCTCTTGCCCGCCATCATATACATTGGCCTCGGTTGCCGCGATAGCACGCATCAGATTCTGCCGGATGGAGTCCGATTGGCCACTGTCGCGCGCATAGGCTTCTTCGAAAACCCGCCGCGCTTCGCCCATCTTGCCTTGTTCCATCAAGACCACGCCCAAGTTGTTGAGCGCGGGCACGAAGCCGGGCTCAGCCTCGATCGCGCGGCGCAGGATCTGCTCGGCTTGGCCCAGGCGTCCCAGCTTCAGATTGGCCGAACCGACGGCCGAGAGTGTATCTGCATTCACCCCATGCGTGCCGGCTGCACCGTAATAGGCCTTCAGCGCCAGCTCATATTCGCCCGCTTCCATCAGCCGGTGCCCCACCAGCAGCGGGTCAACCGCATTTCCTTTGGGATCAACACCATAAGGTGCGTTCCGCGATGCGCCAAGGCCGCCCGTATTGCCACAGGCGGCCAGCAGAAGAATCGTCAAAAGCGCTGTAACTGGTCTCGTCACGTCGTCCCTGAACGGCCATTGGCCTTACTAATTGCCCACCATCGCGCCCATCATCGTAGCGATGCCGTGGACGGAAGGGCCGATCAGGATGACCAGCAAGGGCGGCACAGTGAAAAGCATTGTGCCAAGTGTAAGCTTGGTCGGCAACAGGTTCGCTTTCTCTTCGGCCCGCATCACGCGTTTGTCGCGCATATCGGCAGAATAGACACGCAAGGCATCGGCGATCGAGGTGCCGAAGGTGGCCGATTGCACCAAAGTGGTCACGAAGGAGGCAACGTCGGGCAGACCCACACGGTCCGACATATCCTTCAACACCGTGACGCGCTCCTTACCGGCCTTCACCTCATTGCTGATGAGGTCGAACTCATCGGCCAAAGCCGGGTGGCCGGCGCGGCTTTCCTTGGCCACGCGCAGAATGGCTTGGTCCAAGGACTGGCCTGCCTCAACGCAGACCAGCATCATGTCCAGCGCATCGGGGAAGCCTTCGGTGATCTCATTCTGGCGCTGGGTCATCCGCTTGTTGACCCAGTATTGCGGCAGGTAATAGCCCAAGGCGCCGGGAAGCAGAGTGTAGATGATCATCGACTGGGTCGTGACCTCTTCATTGGCCGATTTAAGCAGCGCATAGAGGATTCCAAGCGCCAGCGCGCCAAGGCCGAAGACCATCTTCGCCGCGTGATACATATGCACGGCGCTTTTGTCGGGATAGCCCGCGCGCAAAAGCTTCAGCCGGATGCTCGACATCTCCTCGGCCTTTTGCGGCTCAAGGAAATGCGCAAAACGCTCTAGCTTCTCGGCGCGTCCGCCGGTGTCGCGGCGCAAGGTGCGGTCTTCCGGCTTGCCGGTGCGCGCCTCACTCTTCAACTCCGAGAACCGGTCGCGCTGCTTGTTCATCATCGTCGGCAGTGCGACCAAAATCAGCAGCAGCCCCGCCAAACCCAAGGCGATCAGCGGCCCCAGCGGGCCCATCATATCGACCAATTTCGCATTCAACGCGGTGAGCATGGCGACCCTCAGACCTTGATATTAACCATGATCTTCATAAAGATCACGTTGATGACCAAAAATGCCAGCACGACAAGGGCTGCCGGAACAAAGGCGGCGGTCTGGCGCACGTCGTCGTAATAATCCGGCTTCAGCACGTTGATCATCACCAAAGCCAGGATCGGGAAAGCCGAAAGGAACATGCCCGACCATTTGGCCTCGGCGGTGATGGCGCGCACGCGGCGGAAGAGTTTGAACCGTGCCCGGATCACCTTGGCCAAGCCCTCAAGGATCTCGGCCAAGTTGCCGCCCGAGGTTTGTTGGATCGCCACGGCCACCGCCAAGAAGCGCAAATCCTGGCTGTCCATCCGCTCGGCAAAGGCTTTCAAGCTTTCGGCGATATCGCGGCCATAGGCGGCTTCATCCGCGATCACGCCAAATTCTGACCCCAAAGGATCGGCGACCTCTTTGGCCACAATGCCAATCGCGGCCGAGAAGGGGTGACCCACCCGCAAAGAGCGCACCATCAGCTCAACCGCATCGGGCAGTTGCTCTTCCAAAAGCGACATGCGCTTTTTGGCCTTGTTGTTGATCCAGACATAGACGCCGCCAACCCCCATGCCGATCGCCAAGAAGACGCGAATGCCAAAGGCGGCTTCGGTGCCAACGGTCAGCGCAAGGAAGGAGAACACCGACAGCCCCGCCATGATCCCAACCAGTTGCGAGGGCGAAAAGGCGATATTCGCCCGTTGCGCCTTCTTGGCCAAAATCGAATAGAGCGGGATCGATCTTGAGTTCAGGTGTTGGCTCATCTCCTTGCGGAGTTGCTCCAGCACTTGCTCGCGGTTGCCATTTTTCTCCAGCAGCGTCAGCCGCCGCGAGATCCGGTTGTTCAGGCTGATCGATTTGCCAAAGACGGTAAGGTAGAGCCCCTCGACAAGGACCACCACCGCCACGAAAACCAGAATATAGATGAGGGGCGCTGCACTGATCTGCATGGTGCTACCTTAAACGATGGGTTCGTAGATCGAGGCGGGCAGGTCGTAACCCCACTGCCGGAAGCGATCAGAATAGGCCGAGCGGATGCCAGTGGCGTTGAACCGGCCGATGATCTTGCCCGAAGGCTCAATGCCCAAGCGCTCATAGCGGAACACTTCCTGCATCGAGATCACCTCGCCCTCCATGCCGGTGATCTCGGTGATCGAGACCATGCGGCGCGAGCCGTCTTGCAGACGTGAGGCCTGCACGATCAGGTTCACAGCGGATGCGATCTGGCTGCGCACCGCCTTTAGCGGCATGTCGATGCCGGCCATCGCGACCATGTTTTCCAGACGCGAGATGCCGTCGCGCGGGTTGTTGGCGTGGATCGTGGTCATCGAGCCGTCGTGGCCGGTGTTCATCGCTTGCAACATGTCGATGACCTCCTCGCCGCGGGTTTCCCCCACGATGATCCGGTCCGGACGCATCCGCAAAGCGTTGCGCAGACAGTCGCGCTGGGTGACGGCACCTTTGCCTTCAACGTTGGCCGGGCGGCTTTCCATCCGGCCCACATGCACCTGTTGCAGCTGAAGTTCGGCGGTGTCTTCGATGGTCAGCACCCGCTCGGTATTGTCGATGAAAGACGACAAAGCGTTCAGCGTGGTGGTTTTCCCCGAGCCCGTGCCGCCCGAGACGATGATGTTCAACCGGCAGGACACAGCCGCTTGCAGATAGGCCGCCATCTCTTCGGTGAAAGCGCCAAAGCGCACCAGATCCGAGATTTGCAGCTTCTCTTTCTTAAACTTCCGAATCGATACCAGCGAGCCATCCACCGCCACCGGCGGCACCATGCAGTTAAAGCGCGAGCCGTCAGCCAGTCGCGCGTCGCAATAAGGGTTTGATTCGTCGACGCGCCGGCCCACGGCCGAGACGATCTTGTCGATGATGCGCAGCAGATGTCGCTCGTCGCGGAAGGTAACGTCGGTCAGCTCCAGCTTGCCGGCGCGCTCAACAAAAACCCGTTTCGGACCGTTCACCAAGATATCGTTAACGGTCTCGTCTTTCAGCAAAGGCTCCAGCGGGCCAAGCCCCATGACCTCGTCATAAAGCTCTTGCACCAGGTTCAGCCGGTCGTCCTTGTTCAAGGCAACCGACATCTCGTCCAGCGCCTCCGAGGCGAGGGCCGAGATCTCCTGCTTCAGGCTTTGCTCGCTGGCATGTTCCAGCGCGGAAAGGTTCAGCGTCTCCAAGAGCCGTTTGTGCAGCTCAAGCTTCAGCTCCATCATCCGCGCTTTGCGTTTGACCTCTTTATCGGCCGCCACCACTTCGGCCGCGCTGCGTGGTGCCCCACCCGTCGCAGGGCGCATCGCCGTCGAGGGCGCAGCTTGGGCCGGACGTGCCGCCGCAGGTGCCGCGGTCGAAGCGGGGGATTGGACCGCGGGCTTGGCAGGGGCGCCATCTTTTTTGAAGCGGCTGAACATTCATCTAACCCTTTATTTGCGCGGTCTTATTTCTTGCCGGTCTCGGCAGACTTGCTCAGGTCATGCAAAGATTTGGCAAGCTTTTGCAGCTCTTTGCGCAGCGGGTTTTTATGGGCGCTGCTCGCCAGCGGTAAGCCGTGGTCATTGGCTTGCGTCACTTGGGACCCACCGTCCGGCAGCTGCACTTCGATGTCGATATCCAAGCTTTCAGCCATCCGCTTCACCCGGCTTTTTGCCGAAAGATCGGTGAATTTCGGCGCACGGTTCAGCACATAGCGCAGCTTCTCATGCGGCAAGCCTTCCGCCTTCAAAGCCCGCACGAAGCGCAAAATATTCTGCGCCGAGCGTAGATCCAGCTCAAGCATGGCAAAATAGATATGTGCCCGCGTCAGCACCGCTTCGGTCCATTGCACCACGGTGGTGGGCATATCGATCACGACATAGTCGAAATTGGCCAGAGCCAGATCGATCAACCGGCCCAGATCCTCGCCCGAGATGATATCCAAGGGCAGCATATCGCCGGGCGCGGTGAAGACATGCAGCTTCTCGTTATACTGCTGCATGGTCTTAATCAGGCTGTCGGCATCCGCAGCGGTCGGATCGGTCAGGATCTCAAAGATCGCCTCTTTGCGTGGCAGATCCAGATAGGTCGCGGCCGAGCCATATTGGAAATTAAGATCCATGAGGCAGACGCGCGGTGCCGTCTTATCGGCATTGGCCAGCTCCCAAGCGAGGTTAACCGCAAAGGTCGATGTGCCGCAGCCGCCGGCCATTCCATGCACCGGCAACAGCACACCATGACGGTCGCCCTTGGCCTTGAAGGCCGGGGTAGGGGCCTCTTCACTGGTCGCAGGGGCCATCCTTGGGGCGATGGTGTCCTGCTCGGGACGGCGCACCCGCTCAACGGCGTCGCGCAGCGCGCCTTCGGGCAGGGGGTAGGGGACGAAGTCATCCGCCCCCAGCCGCATCAGCTGGTGCAAAGCCATCGGGCTCACTTCATTGGCAACCAAGATGACCCTGATCGCGCTTTCTTTGGCGCGGCGGATCACGTCGCTGATCCGGCTCAGATCACTTTCATCATTTGCATCCACCGCAATCGCGATGAATTCCAGTGATTTGGACTCAGGCTGGTCCAGGAAAACCAAGGCATCGTCGAATCCCAGATCGCCCCAGGCTTCACCCAGCTCGGCTTCCATATCGTCGATGAGAATCTCAAAGTTCTGCACATCGCGCGACACGGTGCACGCAATGATCGGTGCGGGTTCCGGTTGCAGTGTAGCTACACTCGTCATCTGCCTCATGCCCTTTCTGGCGGTTCAACCGGGCGCTGTAAGGTTCAGAATCAACGTCTGATTCTTGCTTCGCCCCGAAGACCGCATGGCAGTTGTTCCCTGCCATGACCGTTCCTAACAGCTTAAAAATGACCGTGGATAACGGCGAGATTGGGGCCAGATTGGCGTCAATCCTTGGTATTTGCGGGTCACTGCTGCGTCTTTTGATAATGGAATGGGCCGGGCGCTTTGGCGTCCCGGCCCATCGTTAACCTTGTTTATATAGCGAATCTGTGCGCCGTCCCTTTCGGGCCGGCTTAATTCGTCGACGGATTGGTCTGCGTCTCGATCACGACATTTTCAGGATGCGGACGCTCGGCCAGGCTGGTGGTATAGGTTTTCCAGATCACAGCCGCATATTTGCCGTTCAACACCATCGGATGGTTCGACACAAAGCCCGAAACCTCCGTCACCGTGCGGCGGTTGCGCTGCTCGGGCTGGTTGGTTTGGATGATCGGCCGGGTCTTGCCGTAGCTGACCACGGCTTCAAGCCGCGAGCGCGAGATGCCCTTGCCCACAAGGTAGTTCACGACCGCATTGGCGCGGCGCATACCCAGATTGTAGTTGTAGCCTTGGCTGCCCACCAGATCGGTATGGCCAAAGACCTTAAAGCGCACTTCGGGGAACTGGCGGATGAAATTCGCCTGTTTGTCCAAGATCGCCATCGTCTCGGCCGTCAGCTCGGCGCGGTTGAAGGCGAAGGTCACCGTGTCGGGCACTTCATTCGAGAAACGCTGCGCCAGGGCGACGGTATATTCCATCTCGCCCGATTGCAGCAAAGTGTTGTGCATCGTGGCATTGCCGAATTGGCCTCCATCGACGCCAGCACCCAGTTCACGGTCAAAGCTGGTCGTCGATTCGCCGCAAGCTGCCAGCGTCAAAAGCGCGCCCGAGGACAGAATAGCCTGAAACATCCGGGTCATGGCTTACTCCATCACATAGCCGTAGGAGGACGAGAAGTCCTGCCGCGCCACTTCGCCCGCCGCCCCTTTCGGGGTTTTTGAGACATCGCCGAACAAGAAAAGCTCGCGCTCGGTCGGGATGCGGACGCGGTCGGTCGGCAGGGCAAGCGCTTGGCCTTGGACCGGCGTCACCAGATGCGGCGTGACGATGATCACAAGTTCGGTCTGCGCGCGCTGATATTCCGCGCTGCGGAAGAGCGCGCCGATGATCGGAATATCGCCCAGCCACGGCACCTGGCCGTTCAGATCGCGGAAGTCATCTTGCAAAAGCCCCGCGATGGCAAAGCTTTCGCCGTCGCGCATCTCAACCGTGGTCGAGGTCTCGCGCCGCTTGAAGGCATTGATCGAGAAGCCAGACGATTCCAGCGTGATCGTGCTGTCGATCGAGCTGACGGCGGCGTTGATCGTCAGGTTGATGATGTCGCTATCCACCACGACCGGGGTGAAGTTCAACTCAACACCAAAGGGCTTATACTCAATCGCAATCGAGTCATCGCCCGAGGCAACCGGGATCGGATATTCGCCGCCCGCAAGGAATTTCGCCTCTTGGCCCGAAAGCGCCGTCAAGTTCGGCTCGGCCAGAGTGCGGACCATGCCTTTGGATTCCAAGGCTTCCAAGAGCACGCCGAATTCAAACGCGCCGGCAGAAAAGCCCAAGAGCATCGCGCTATTGGCGCTGCCGCGCGTCGTCACCGGAGAGGTGCCCAGAGCATTCGACCCCTGAAGCCAGGTGCCGGTCTCAACCGCGCCGCCCACTGTGCTGCTGTTGGAGTTGATCGCCAGTGACGAAGAGAGGTTCTTCGAGACCGAGCGTTGCATCTCGGCAAAGCGCACCTTCAGCATCACCTGCTGCGTGCCGCCGACCACCATCAGGTTCGACACCCGATCCGGCGCATAGCGGTGCGCCAAATCGAGCGCGCGGTCCAGTTTCGCCGTCGAGGATACTGTGCCCGACAGCACGATGCCGTCATTGGCGGTCCGCACTTCGATCTTCTCGCCGGGCAGGATCTGCTGCAACCGCTCTTTGAACTCGGCAATATCTGGCGTGACATGCACATCGACGTTGGAAATCAGTTTTCCATCGGCGGAAAGCAGCGTCAGCGTGGTGCGGCCGGGCGCTTTGCCCAAGACATAGATCGAGCGATCCGAAAGCGTCGAGATATCGGCGATGCCCGGATTGGCAATCGACAGTTCAGCAAAAGGAACGTCGCTCTCCACCACCACGGCGCGGTTCATCGGCACGTTCAGTGCCGAGGAGGCCTGTCCGGTGGCCACCCGAAGCACTTCGGCCGCCACCGGCGTCATCGCCGTAGAGGCCAGAGCCGCGCCCAAGACGCCAGCTGCTAGAAAACGTTTCATGTACATTGTGATCTGCCCTTTCGACCACGCCTCGGATCGGGTCTTTTCGCCCGCATTGCCGATTAATCTGAAGGAACCGGCGATTTTTTGCAAGAATCAACTGTTTGCGGCAAATTCTTTATGTGGATAACATGCAACAGAGCGCAATTCTTGGTGAAATTAAAAGGGCGCGAGCCCAGATGATGTGGTCGCGCGCCCCGTCGACTGTGACTTAATTGGTGCAGGGAATCGGGATTTCGACGACATCTGCGCCCTTGCGGGTGCGGATGGTGCAGGTCTTTTCGACCTCGGCTTCCACGACGACAACCTCTTCTTTGACGATGCCCAAGAGCTTGTTGCTGTCCACTTCGATCAAGTCCGTGGCCACATCGTCTTGGCTGCCGACCAGCGACATGGTCAGACTGCCGGTCGCTTGCGCTTGCGCCAAAAGGCCAACTTGTTCGGGCGTGGCGGCCACGGTGACGGTCTTGGCGCCACCGCTGTTCATCGATTGACCCTCGCCCGAGGCTTGGTCCACCGCGATCACCCGGTAGGCGCTGCCGATCAGGCGGGTCACGTTGCCGCTGACATTTTCACCGCCCGCACCGGTCCAATAGATGTCGATGTAGCTTTCAGGGATCACGAAATCGGCCACACCGGACGTGGCGCTGACCTTGATCTGGAAGGCACGCATGCCCTTTTCCAGCTTGCCCGTCAGCCCAGCCACTTGGCCCGGATCGGTCACACGGCCCGCCAGCACAATCTCATGCGGCTCCATCGAGCGCATAATATAGCGCGGACGATCCTCATTCTCGGGGAAAAGCGGTCCGGTTGGCGTCACGATCTGCACCTCATCACCTTTGGGCGGCTCGGCCGCGGTATAGGTGATGGTCTGGCCTTCTTGCGGCACCAAATAGGCGCCGGCAGGCAAGAAGCTTTGCTGCAGATAGACGATTTCGACATCATCCTTGGTCAGCGGAGCACCGAAGCTCATGGCTTTGTTCACGGCATAGACCTGAACCAGCGGACCGGTGCGTTGCTGGAACTCTTGCGCACGGGCCACTGCGGCCTGTGACTGTCCAACGTAGTTTTGCGCCATGTAAACGGCGAGGCCCGCAAGCGCCACGCCGAACACCAGGACCAATGCGAAGACTGCTCGCATATCCGTTTCCCCTATCCCACCATGAGGCGGCCTGGCCGCCTGCTGTCATTCTTTTGGCGCGCGCAGGCAGGCTGCGGCCCTTCGCAAGATCTTTGTGCAAGTTCGGCTTGCACCACTCTTATGCTACAATCGTGCAGATTCCACCACAGTCGCCACAGTGAAGGGCGCCTGCGCTTCGCGTTATTGCAGCGCGCTGCCGGCGCTGGTCACGGTATCGGCAATGGTGCCCGACACCCCAAGCAGCGCTTCGCGCATCGGAGTCAGCAATACCGCGATCTGCAAACCGACGATCAGTGCGGTAATCATCACCCAATCGATCGTGACGGCGCCATCTTCAGATCTGCAAAACGACTGGATCATCTTCGGCATGGCTTTCCTCGTTCTGGGCGCGGACCAAGCACCCTTGTGATTCGAATTATAGGCGGGCCATTGCGGCGAAACTTTGCACCGCAAAAGAGCATTTCATGGCATCGAGCGAAGCCGCAGCGGGCCTGACCGGTCCCGCCCATCGTTGTGCTGCGGCCATTCTCTGCCTTCGCTTCTATCGACCGGGGCTTCCCGTTCCGCATTTGCGGGGCGGCAATGTCCAACACCCTTTGGTCAAGCCCATTCAGAGCCACCTGGCCGCGCTGCCGTCACAGCTGCTCACCCCCAAAGGTGGGCCAAGGCTGATCGCCAAACATGGCACGAGTTGGGTGCAGCTTCGATCATTGCATCAAATTCGCGGAATTTGGCCCTGTCTGTGAAGCGATGGAACGTGACCGTCTCGCCCAGCATAGAAAAGGCCGCGTCACCCTTTTGGGATGCGCGGCCGTAGCAGTCACACAAGGCGACTGTCTTTCGCTCAGCTTAGTTTGCTGCGCCGGTGATGGTGCCAGCGATGTTGGTCGACAGGCCCGAAACGGCCGGACGGATGGCGGCCATAACGACGATGCCCAGGCCAACAACGGCAGCGGTCAGCACGACCCAGTCAACGGTCACAGCGCCATCTTCATCTTTTTTGAAGCGGTTCAGGATGTTCAAAGCTTTCATCATTTCGGTGTCCCTTTCAAGGTGCTCACTAAAGATCATATCCGTTGCGTTGGTCCGTCTCGGCCTCTGTTCCGTTCCGTTCCCGCTTGGGATGACCCCTTATAGCCGTCCAATCGTGGCAACGGTTTGCTGCGATCTAGGCGTTTTGTGGCAATGCTAAGATTTTAGTAACTTTTCAAGTAAGTATCTGAAAATAAACAAAACTTAAATCACTATTTTCTTCCGGACTCGTTGGGGAGCCCCCGAATCTGCGTGGTTTTTGGGCCAATTTTGTCAAAATTGCCTTTATTGAGCACCAAATCCGCTTTGCGCGCAGGCCCAGTTCTGCGAGTCTTCCCAAAAGAACAATGAGCAGGCCGCAGGACATGCGCAGACCAAAAGCCTGCCCGCGCAGGCACAGTCAAAGACTCGGCCCGGGCCGCGCTTTTCTGCCCGCTCTGGCGCTTAGCCTTACGGTGGCAGGCCCTTCGGCGGCGCAAGAGGACTTCACCTTCCGTCGCATCAAAGCCGCTGACCGAGTCGCGGGGGCGCTGATCACGGTGCAGATCGATCCGGCCGAACAAGCCCGCCGCTTGGCTGCCACCACTTGGAAAGATCCCGCCTTGAAGTCCGACACGCTTCTGCCCGCGCCGGGCGAGGCACCGGCGCTGCCCGCTCCTAAATCCAACTATGCTTGGTTTTGGGACAAGGTGCCCCCCGGTATCTCGGATGGCGCTGACCGTTTCCCCAGCGCGATGGCGGCGCTGAGCCAAGGACCTGCTGGGGCCAGCGTTGCCGCACCTCGGATGCAATCGATGCAAACTCTGGCCGAGGTCTATGGCCGCGATGTTCTGGTTGCGACCATCGGCACCAAAGTCTCGCCGGCTTTGGTGCTGGCGGTGATGGGCATTGAGAGTGCAGGGCGCAAAGAGGCGGTCTCCAGTGCCGGCGCGACCGGCCTGATGCAACTCATGCCCGATACCGCCAAACGATTCGGGGTGAGTGATTCCACCGATCCTGCGCAAAACATCAAAGGCGGCGTGGCCTATCTTGATTGGCTGATGGGAGAGTTCGGCGGCGATCCGGTGCTGGTGCTGGCCGCCTATAACGCTGGCGAGGGGGCCGTGCGCAAAAATTCAGGCGTGCCGCCCTATGCCGAGACACGCGATTACGTTCCCAAAGTGCTGGCCGCTTGGCAGGTGGCGCAAGGCCTGTGCCAGACCCCTCCCATGCTGGTGAGCGATCCTTGCGTCTTTAAAGTCTTAATGGCCGGCGGCTAAGCGCATAAGGCAAAAGGTGCGCACCAAGGGGCAGGGGGCTCTGCCCCCTTCTGGCTTGGTAGGCCAGTTCCCCCCGGGATCGTTTGGTTCTGAAAGAGCATAGACCCGATGCGGAAAAGCACGAGGCGCTCGTCTTGGGGAAATGGACGCATCCTGCGGCGGGGTTGGGCCGCAGCAGGGCGCGCCATCTCTTCCAGAAGCGGTCATCGGCTTCCCAGCCTGTTCCGCCCGGCCAAACTAAGGCTCGCATGGTAAAGAAATGATTAAGGCGGCCCCGCAGGCGCCGCCTTTTTCATTAAATCTACCTCGGAGATGGCGCTGAGACCCGCGTCCCGCGCTTCATCTTAACGAGAGAAGACATCCGCCCATTCGGGATGCTTCAGACTTTGCGCCTTCACGAAGGGGCAAAGTGCGATGATCTTGAACCCATCCGCCCGCGCCGCAGCCACAAGGGCTTCGGCCAAGGCCAGCCCTGCGCCCGTGCCGCGGAAGCTGTCTGGCACGCCGGTGTGATCGGCGATGATCAAAGTGGGGGTGGTGATGGAATAGGTCAGCTCGGCCTCTTCGCCATCCTTGCGGATAAAGAAGCGGCCTTTGGTTTCGCCATGTTCACGGGTTACTTTATGCACATGTTCAGACAAGTGTGGCCTCCGTTGCTGTACGGAACTCATCTTCCGATACGCCCGGCGCCAGTTCAACCAGTTTCAACCCGCCCGGCACCACGTCTAGCACGCCAAGATTGGTGATGATGCGGTTGACCACGGCCTTACCGGTCAAGGGCAGAGTGCATTCCTTCAGCACCTTCGACTCGCCATGTTTCGAGGTGTGATCCATCACCACCACCACGCGGCCGACGCCGGCCACCAGATCCATCGCCCCGCCCATGCCTTTGACGAGCTTGCCCGGGATCATCCAATTGGCCAGATCGCCATTCTCGGCCACTTCCATCGCGCCCAAGATCGCCATGGCAATCTTGCCGCCCCGGATCATCGCAAAGCTTTGCGCAGAATCGAAATAGGCGGTCTGCGGCAGCTCGGTGATCGTCTGCTTGCCGGCATTGATCAGATCGGGGTCTTCCTCGCCCTCAAAGGGGAAGGGGCCCATGCCCAACATGCCGTTCTCCGACTGCAGCGTCACATTCACCCCCTCGGGGATGTAATTGGCCACCAAGGTCGGAATCCCGATGCCAAGGTTCACATACCAGCCATCACGCAGCTCTTGCGCCGCGCGTGCGGCAATGCCGTTGCGGTCCCAGCCTTTTGCTTCCGACATTACACAGCCTCCCGCTTGCGCACGGTGCGCTGTTCGATGCGTTTTTCATGGGTGCCTTGCACGATGCGATGCACATAGATGCCGGGCAGGTGGATCGTATCGGGATCAAGGCTGCCCATCGGCACCACCTCTTCCACCTCAACCACGCAGAACTTGCCGCAGGTCGCCGCAGGTACGTTGAAGTTCCGCGCCGTCTTGCGGAACACAAGGTTGCCCGAGGGGTCGGCCTTCCAAGCCTTCACAATCGCCAGATCGGCAACCAAACCGCGCTCAAGGATATAAGTCCGTCCATCAAAGTCGTGATGCTCTTTGCCCTCAGCGATCACCGTGCCAACGCCGGTTGCGGTGTAAAAGCCGGGGATGCCCGCGCCGCCCGCCCGCATCCGCTCGGCCAAGGTGCCTTGCGGGTTGAATTCCAACTCCAGCTCGCCCGACAGATATTGGCGCATAAATTCAGCGTTTTCGCCGACATAGGAGGAGATCATCTTCTTGACCTGCCGGGTCTCCAAAAGCTGGCCCAGCCCGAACCCGTCGACCCCAGCGTTGTTCGAGGCGACCGTCAGCCCCTTCACGCCCGAATCGCGGATCGCAGTGATCAACAGCTCTGGGATGCCGCAAAGGCCAAAGCCCCCGGCCGCGATGAGCATGCCGTCGCGCAGCTTCCCCTCCAGCGCGGCGGCGGCGGTCGGATAAACCTTGTTCATAAATTCCCCCCCGATAAGTCTTTGGCGTTATAAAGGAGCCGCCCCTTGGGCTTGTCAATCATGGCAGAGCGGCGCGCTTTGCCAATTGCGCAATGCTGGCTTCGGTTTTTGTGCATCCCGTTTCGGTGCCCGCCGCAGGCCGCGCCAAAAGTTTTGCAGATTTGGTCGCTCAGAATCGCGTTCTGGGGCTTTCCCCTGCGCGCAGCTTCGCTATGGTGCGCCCGCTGCCCGCGTGGTGAAATGGTAGACACACCAGACTTAAAATCTGTTGGCCGCAAGGCCGTGCCGGTTCAAGTCCGGCCGCGGGTACCAGCAAAATTATTGAATTATTCCAAGGGTTTAACTTAAGCCCTGAAGCCCTCGGTGTGGCGAGGGAGCAGGCTTGCAGCCTAGAATTTTGACGCTTTTGGTCTCAGCAAATTGTGCCCTGTGCCAAGATGCTGTGCCAAAACACTGGCCCTAGTGCCAGATTTGACAAAGCCCCGCCGAAGGGGCGGGGCTTTGCTCTAGCTTGCGCAACGAGTTTAGAGCTCGCTCTTAGCCTCACGCGCTTCAGCGCTGACGGCTGCACCGGCCTTTTGCATATCACGGCCCGCACCCTCGATCGTGTCACAGGCGGCAAGCGACAAAAGCACAGCGCCGAACGCAAAAATCTTAATCATTACATGGTCCTCTTTCGGGGGCTACTTGCCCGCACCAACGAGCAATGCTCCCTTTAGGTTCCCGGTACGAGGCGAACAGTGGCAAAATAAACCGCAGTTGGACCCGCGCCCAGCTGTCAGCCTTAGTGTCGGGCCTAGTCCTCATTGACCTGCTTCAAGGGCTGATCTTGCCGCTGCTCATGGGCGGGCGGCTTCGGTGCGGCATTGGGCTTGTCGCCCTGAACTTTTGCGGGCTCATTGGTCTTTGGATCGGTCGCCATCGCCAACTCCTCTTTGCAAATGTGCATTCTCACTGGGCCAACGTCTGCAAGCGCTTTTCGTTCCCGGTCCTGCGCGGCCCGCTGGCTCGCAGGGCTGTGATCCGGGCTTTTGCTGCGACAGGGAACATGGCGGCGGCTTGGCAGTTTCTCACCTGCGCCAATGCCGAAGGCTCGACGCTAAGAGGCCGGCCCAAAAGCGAGATCATCCTGATGCCAAACCGCGAACTCTTCACCATCCGCCGCAGTCGCCAGGCCGCAGCCCTGCCAGCTGATTCGCCTGCTGCGCGGTTCTTGCTGCGCCTGCCTGCGCGCAGGGGCGTGTTGACCGCCGCGCATAACCCATCGCGCGATACGCGCGGTGGCATGGACCATCAGGCCGATGGCAAAAAGCCGCCGCATCAGGCCTGTTAAAGCGCCTCCTTTACCGCCTCCATCGCCACATAGGTCGAGGTCGAGGCGACATAGGGCAGGGCCGAGATCCGCTCGGCCAGCACCCGGCGATAATCCGAGATATCGGCGGTGCGCACCTTCAAAAGATAGTCGAACCGGCTTGCAATCATATGACATTGCTCAACTTCCGGCACGGCGATCGCCGCTTTGTTGAAGGCCCGCAAAGCCGCCTCGCGGGTGTCTGACAGGCGCACCTCGACAAAAGCCACATGCGCCACGCCCATTTTTACCGGGTCAAGGATCGCCCGATATCCGGCGATCACACCTTCTTCCTCCAGCCGCTTCATCCGCGCCTGCACCGGGCTTTTCGACAACCCAATCCGGCGCGCCAGCTCCACCGCCGGTATCCGCCCCTCGGCAGCCAGAATGCTCAAGATCGCCCGATCGAACCGATCCAACACCGGAAGGCTATTTGGCATGTCTTTCTCCAAAAATCAGGCAATCCGGCTGCATAGCATAGCAAATGCGGGAAAACAGCCCGGCGTTTCCCCTGTATTCTGGGCTTTGCACTTAAGGAGAGCGCCATGACCACCCAAACCCCGTGGGACATCATCCAAACCCAATCCCTGCGGGATGAAGACGCCCTCGTGCGCAGCCTTCTGCAAGAGGCGAACCTGCCCCCCGCCGAGCGCGCCGCGATCACCGCCGCTGGCGCCGAATTCGTCCGCCGCATCCGCGCCGCGACGAAGCCCGGCTTGATGGAGGTTTTCCTCGCCGAATACGGTCTTTCGACCGATGAAGGCATCGCTCTGATGTGCCTTGCCGAAGCGCTTCTGCGCGTGCCGGATGCCGAGACGATGGATGCGCTGATCGAAGACAAGATCGCGCCCTCCGACTGGGGCCGCCACCTTGGCAAATCCGCCTCCTCTTTGGTGAACGCCTCCACCTGGGCGCTGATGCTCACCGGCAAAGTGCTGGACGAGCGCGAGCCAGGCGTCGTCGGCCACCTCCGCGCCGCCGTCAAACGCTTGGGCGAACCGGTGATCCGCACCGCCGTGTCCCGCGCGATGAAGGAAATGGGCCGCCAGTTCGTGCTGGGTGAGACCATTCAAAAGGCGATGAAACGCGCCACCGAGCTGGAAAAACAAGGCTATACCTACAGCTACGACATGCTGGGCGAAGCCGCCCGCACCGAAGCTGACGCCCGCCGCTACCACCTGAGCTATTCCAAAGCCATCACCGCCATCGCCGATGCGGCCGAAGGTCAAGACATCCGCTCGAACCCCGGCATTTCGGTCAAACTCTCCGCCCTCCACCCGCGCTACGAAGTCGCGAAAGAAGAGCGCGTTATGGAAGAGCTTGTCCCTCGCGTCCGCGCGCTGGCTGGCCTTGCCAAAGCCGCCGGCCTTGGCTTCAACATCGACGCGGAAGAGGCTGATCGGCTTGAGCTTTCGCTCAAAGTCATCGAGGCCGTGCTCGAAGACCCCGCCCTGCGCGACTGGCACGGCTTTGGCGTCGTGGTGCAAGCTTACGGCCGCCGTTGCGGCGCCACCCTCGACTGGCTTTATGCTTTGGCCGAGCGTCTCAACCGCCGCATCATGATCCGTCTGGTGAAAGGCGCCTATTGGGATGCCGAAATCAAGCGCGCCCAAGTGCTTGGCCTTGAAAGCTTCCCGGTTTTCACCCGCAAACAGGCCACCGACGTCAGCTATATCGCCAATGCGCGCAAGCTTTTGGCGATGACCGATCGCGTTTACCCGCAATTTGCTGGCCACAACGCCCATACTGTCGCCGCCATTCTGCACATGGCTGCCGCCGCCAATGTCTCGCCGGAAGATTACGAATTCCAGCGCCTGCATGGCATGGGTGAGCGTCTGCATGACATCGTCCATGTCGATCACAAGACCCGCTGCCGGATCTATGCGCCGGTCGGCGC
The DNA here is from genome assembly GCF_030848395.1 of Pseudogemmobacter lacusdianii. Lineage (GTDB taxonomy): Bacteria > Pseudomonadota > Alphaproteobacteria > Rhodobacterales > Rhodobacteraceae > Pseudogemmobacter > Pseudogemmobacter lacusdianii. The sequence goes on from NZ_JAVDBT010000001.1 coordinate 165,742, forward strand.
GCACCGCGATCTTCTGGCCTATCTGGTCCGCCGCCTGTTGGAAAACGGCGCGAACTCCAGCTTCGTGAACCAGATCGTTGATGAAGACGTGCCGGCTGAAAAGGTTGCCGCTTGCCCGCTGACCCGGATCGAGGAGCTGGTCCACATCCCCTCCGCCGCCGTTGCCGCACCGCTGGCGATCTTCCCGGGCCGTCAAAACTCCAAAGGCTTTGATCTGACCTCGCCGGTTGATCTGGCCCGGATCGAAGAGGCCCGCGCCCCGCATCAAGAGACGCTGTTCGAAGCCGCACCGATGCTGGCAGGCCCCGTTGCCGGTGCCGCGCGCACGGAAGTGAAGAACCCCGCCACCGGCGCATTGGTCGGTCATATGCTGGCTGCAAGTGCTGCCGATGTCGACAGCGCTCTCACCCATGCGCAGGCTTGGACCGCCGCCCCGGCAGAGCGCGCCGCGATCCTGCGTCGCGCCGCCGATCTTTACGAGGCCAACTTCGGCGCCTTCTTCGCGCTCCTTGCCCGTGAAGCAGGCAAGACCCTTGGCGATGCGGTGGCAGAGCTGCGCGAAGCGGTTGATTTCTTGCGCTATTACGCCAATGGCGCGGAATCTCTGACCCATCCGCCGCATGGCATCTTCACCTGCATCAGCCCGTGGAACTTCCCGCTGGCGATCTTCTCGGGCCAAATCGTCGCCGCTTTGGCGGCTGGCAATGCCGTGTTGGCCAAGCCCGCGCCGCAGACCCCGCTGATCGCTGCCTATGCGGTGAAGCTTCTGCATGAAGCCGGCGTCCCGGCCACCGCGCTGCAACTCCTGCCCGGCGGCACCGAGGTTGGCATCGCTGTCACCTCGGACGCCCGCGTCAATGGTGTCTGCTTCACCGGCTCGACTGCCACCGCCCAAGGCATCCGCCGCGCGATGGCTGCAAACCTTTCGCCGACCGCCCCGCTGATCGCCGAAACCGGTGGTCTCAACGCGATGATCGTCGATTCGACCGCGCTGCCGGAACAAGCCGTCCGCGACGTGCTGGCCTCGTCCTTCCAATCCGCCGGCCAGCGTTGCTCGGCCCTGCGCTGCCTTTACTTGCAAGAGGATATCGCAGGCCCGGTGACCGAGATGCTCTTCGGTGCGATGGATGAGCTGACCTTGGCCGAGCCGTGGAAGCTCGATACCGATGTTGGCCCGCTGATCGACGCCGCCGCGCATAAGACCATCTCCGAACACGTCGCCAAGGCCCGCGCTGAGGGCCGGGTGATGAAAGAGATGACCGTCCCTGCAGGCGGCACCTTCCTTGCGCCGACCGTGATCAAAGTCTCGGGCGTCGAGGCGATGGGCAAAGAGGTCTTCGGCCCGGTTCTGCATGTCGCCACCTTCAAGGCAGGCGAAGTCGGTGCCTTGGTCGACCGGATCAACGCCACCGGCTACGGGCTGACCTTCGGTCTGCACAGCCGCATCGATGACCGCGTGCAAGAGGTCACCGAGAAGCTGAACGTCGGCAACGCCTATGTGAACCGCAACCAAATCGGCGCGGTTGTTGGCAGCCAACCCTTTGGTGGTGAAGGCATGTCTGGCACCGGACCGAAAGCGGGCGGCCCGGACTATCTGCACCGCTTCACCCGGATCGAGGCCTCGTTTGCAGGCCAAGCCGGTGCCGCGGCGAATGAGGCTGAGGTGGCGAAGAAGCTTGCCGCTCCGGCCCCGGTCGTCGAAAGCCCGGTCCTCGATCTGCCCGGTCCGACCGGCGAGTCGAACCGGCTGCGCTTCACCCCCCGTGCGCCTCTTCTGTGCATGGGGCCGGGTGCCGCCGCCGCTGCTGCCCAAGCCGCCGCCGTGCGCGGGCTTGGGGGCAACGCCGTCGAAGCCGCTGACCTCGCACCCGAGGCACTGGCGCGTCTCAACGGCTTCTCCGGCGCTTTGTGGTGGGGCGAAGCGGCCCAAGGCCGCGCCTATGCGCAAGCTTTGGCCAGCCGGACCGGCCCGATCCTGCCCTTGATCGGTGGCATGCCTGACCGCGCCCATGTCACGCATGAGCGTCACATCTGCATCGACACCACCGCCTCGGGCGGCAACGCGCGCCTCTTGGCCGAAGTCTCGGAAGACTAAGCTACAGGCCCCGCAAACCAAAGAAAGGCCCGCTCCAAAGGCGGGCCTTTTTGCATCGCTCAGCCGCCTTGGGGCAGGGGATTGACCCCCCAGCTCATCATGCGAAACTCTTGCCCCATGTTCCCCATTCGCGACCACAACCCCTCGGGCATGCAGCCCTTCGTCACCCAGCTGCTGATCGCGGCCAATGTATTGATATTCCTCAGCTATCAGCTGACGCTCGAGGAATGGCAGATCTATGAGATCTTTGCCCATTGGGGCCTGATCCCCGCCCGTATCGCTTACGGCGAGGGCTATCACACCCTTTTTACCCACATGTTCCTGCATGCCGGCTGGATGCATATCATCGGCAATATGCTCTTTTTGTGGATCTTCGGCGACAACCTTGAAGAGCGTATGGGCCGGCTGCGCTTCCTTGCCTTCTATCTGGCCGGAGGCCTCGCCGCCGCCGCCCTGCAACTCATTGTCGACTGGGGCTCGATGGCGCCAATGGTCGGTGCATCCGGCGCCGTTGCCGGCGTCATGGGCGGCTATCTCCTCCTCTTCCCGCGCGCCCGCGTTGATGTCTTTCTCTTCTTCATCATCTTCTTTCGCATCCAGCCGCTGCCCACATGGGCGGTCTTGGGCTTCTGGTTCGGCCTGCAAATCTTCTCCGGCCTCTCCACCCCGACCGAGGCCGCCAGCACCGCCTATTGGGCCCATGTCGGTGGCTTTGTCGCCGGTCTGGTACTGACCCTACCGCTCCTGCGCCGGCTCGGGGGCCGCAGCTATTGGAGCCAAACCCACGGCGCCCCCCCGCATCCCGAGGCGCGCTATGCCCTCGCGCAAAGCCGCATCCCGAAAGTGCCGCGCCGCTAACCCAAAAGAAAAAGCCGCAGCCCCGAAGGGCTACGGCTTTGAAATTTCATAAGGAACCGCCGCTTAGCCGCGGATCACCTTGCGGAAGCTCTCAAACATCACCTCATTGCCCGCGATGATCGAGCCCGACTGCACCGGATCTTGATCCTCACGGATGCCCGAGACCAAGCCGCCGGCCTCTTTCACCAGCAAAATCCCGGCCGCAATGTCCCAAGCGCCCAACTCGCGCTCCCAATAGCCCTCGTAGCGGCCCGCCGCCACATAGGCCAAATCGAGCGACGCCGCGCCCCAGCGCCGAACCCCGGCACTGACCGGCATCAAGGCCGCCAAATCCTTCATCGTCGCGGGCAAGGTTTTGCGCGCCCCGAACGGCACGCCGGTGGCAAACACCGCCTCATGCATGTTTTTCCGCGCCGAAACCCGCAGGCGACGGTTGTCGTTCAGCCAGCAACCGGCACCTTTTTCCGCCCAGAACATCTCATCCTTGGCCGGGTCATAAACCACCGCCGAGACGATCTCGCCCTTATGCTCCAAAGCGATCGAGATCGCCCAATGCGGCATGCCGTGCAGGAAGTTGGTGGTGCCATCCAGCGGATCCACGATCCAGCGACGGGTCGGGTCTTGACCCTCTTGGCCGCCGGTCTCTTCGCCCAGCCAGCCATAGGTCGGCCGCGCGCCCATCAGATCCTCTTTGATCATCCGCTCGGCTTCGCGGTCCGCCTTGGTCACAAAGTCTCCCGGACCTTTGGCCGAGACCTGAAGGTTCTCAACCTCTCGGAAGTCTTTGATCAACGAGCGGGCGGCACGACGGGCGGCCTTGATCATCAGATTGAGGTTGGCGCTTCCCTGCATCGCGGGTCTCCGGCTGGTCGGACAAAAGTCTGGCGGCTGTGGTGGAACCACGGGTCTATAAGGTCAAAACGCGCAGAAGGAAAGGGCGCAAGCTTGACCAAAAGCGCTGCGCGTCGCGGCGTTGCTTCAGCCCATGGCTTGGCTGGCAAAGAAGGGCTCGGGACTGTCGATCTCTTCCAGCTTTTGGCCCTTGATCCACCAAAACCTTGTGCCCACCGCGCGGATGAAAGCGCGGTCATGGCTGACCAATAGCGCCGCCGCCCCTTGGGTCTGCAACTCCGCCTCCAAAGCCTCTTGGCCTTCGATATCCAGATGGTTGGTCGGCTCGTCCAAGAGATAAAAGTTCGGTCGCCGCAACCGCAGCAGCAGCAACATCAGCCGCGCCCTTTGCCCGCCCGACAAAAGCCCCAGTTTCTTACCCTGCCAATCCGGCCCAATCCCGGCCGAAGCCAACTGGCTCCGCGCCGATTGGTCAGCCAGATATTGCGTCACCAGCGCGAAGGGTGAGGCTTTGGGGTCCAACTCCTCCAGCATCTGCCCGGCATGGCCCAAGACCATGCTGCCCGCAGGCTTCACACCTTGCAGCGGCGTGCCTTGGCAGGCCGCCAGCACCGCATTCACCAGTTGCGTCTTGCCCGCTCCATTGGCCCCCAACAGCACCACCCGGTCGCCCGGCCCAATCCATTTCGGCCCCGTGCGGAAGAGCAGAGGCCCCGTATCCCCCGGCACCCGCACCTCGCAATCCAAGGCCAGCAAGGCCCGCGCCCGCGCCTCAGCGGAATCGAGTTTAATCGCCCCCGCGCTGCGGTCCCGATGCGCCGCCCGCGCCGCGCTTTCGATCTTCTCCGCCCGTTCGGTCAGCTGCTTGGTCTTCACCACCAAAAGGTCCGAGCCTGAATTTATCCCGATATTCTTCAGTTTTGCCGCTTGGCGGCGCAGCTGATCGGCCTTGGCCAGATCATTCTCATGCTGCCTTGCGTCCGAGGCATCGGCGATCTCCAAAGCCGCCCGCGCCTTGGAATAGGGCAAAGCAAAATCCCGGCTCGCCTCGGGCCGCAGAAACAAAGTCCGCGTGCAGACCGCATCCAGAAAGGCTCGATCATGGCTGGTCAGGATCACCCCGCAGGCCTTTGGCAGCCCGGCAAGCCAGCCTTGCAGCACCCCAATCCGCGCCAGATCCAGATGGTTGGTCGGCTCGTCCAAAAGGTAAAGGTCCGGCTCCAGCACTGCCGCTTGCGCCAAAAGTGCTGTGCGCTGCCAGCCGCCGGAGAGCGCCGCCAAAGGTTGGTCGCGCAGTTCCCAAGGCACCTCCAAAGCATCAAGCGCGATGCCCGCGCGCCATTCCTCGCCCGGAACCACCGCCTCGACCGCCTCGGCCAAGCTCCGCGCCAGCATCGCGGGCGGCACGTCTTGGCTGACATGGGCAAAGGTTAAGCCACGCGCGCGGGTGATCTCGCCGCCGCTCGGCTCGATCTCGCCCGCCAGCAGCGCCAGCAAGCTCGACTTGCCGCGCCCATTGCAAGCGACAAGCCCCAGCCGGTCTCCAGCATTAAGGTTCAGGTTCAGCCCAGCGAAAAGCGGCAGGCCAAGGGTCAGCGAAAGCGCGCGGGTGGCAATCAAGCTCATGAGAGAGGTCCGGTCTGACAAGGGGGAAGGGGGCGACAAGCGCCATCTTGGCAGAGCGAACCTGAAGGATGTGCCTTAGGCGCCGCCCTGCGCGTCACGCAGGGCAAAGACAGGGCCGAAGGTCTGATCCTTGTGCATCATCATGGCGTGATCCTGCCGAGGCCTAGGCGATTCGCCAAGAGATTAAGCTTTTGCAGGGTTTTCCGATGTCAGGCCGGAAACCATACGTCGCCCATACCTTTGCCATACGTCAGCCATACGTCTTTTGGCACTGGTCCCGGCGGTTAACGACTTTGGCGGGGCGTTAACCTTTGCCTTCACAAATCGCGCTGCAACTTCACCGGCTCGGTCCGCGCCAACCGCAAGAAATGCGCGATATAGGGTTTGGCAACATCCTCTTCGCGGGTCGCGCCATACATCCGCTTTGTCACCGGATCAGGCCCTAAGGGCTTGGTAACATAGTCAGAATGCCACTTCACTTCCCGCATCACCCAGTCCGGCAACACCGCCACCCCGCGCCCCGAGGCCACCAGCATCAAGATCACCGCCGTCAATTCCGCCGTCCGATGCGCCCTTGGTTCCACCTTGGCTGGCGTTAAGATTTCACTGAACACATCTAACTTGTCGCGCCCCACCGGATAGGTGATCAAAACCTGATCGCGAAAGTCTTCAGCCGTGATAAAGTCCTTATCTGCCAGTGGGTTATTTGACGCGGCCACAAAGGTCGGATGGTAGTCAAACAAAGGATTAAACCCCACCCCCGGCATCGGCCCCGCCTCCGAGGCGATCACCAGATCCACCTCCTCCCGGTGCAGCGCGGGAAACGCATCAAAAGCAAACCCCGCCCGAATATCCACATCCACCTCCGGCCAAGCCCGCCGGAACAGGTCGAGCACCGGAAAAAGCCAATCAAAACAAGCATGGCACTCGATGGCGATATGCAGCCTTCCGGATTTTCCAGACCGTAAAGCGCGGAATTCTTCCTCCATCGCGTCCATTTCCGGCAAGATACGCTCAGCCGCCTTAAGCATTCGATAACCGGCCGCTGAAAGCCGCATGGGCTTGGAACGCCTCACAAAAAGCTCCATCCCGGCCTGAGCTTCCAGCCCCGCGACCTGATGGCTCAGCGCTGATTGCGTCATGTTCAACAGATCCGCCGCCCGCGCCAAACCGCCAGCTTGATGGATCGCCCGGATCGTCCGCAGGTGCCGCAACTCAATGTACATGAGGTCAACCACATAATGATGCTGAAAACTATGAATTGGTCTCACATTCGTTAAGGTGCGACAAGAGGCGCGTCGAAGGAGACTGTCATGACCCAATCGCCGCGCATCAGCTTTGAATTCTTCCCGCCGCAGACGCTGGATGCGTCCTTCCGGCTCTGGGACACTGTTCAGGCTCTGTCTCCGATGCAGCCGGAATTCGTCTCGGTCACCTATGGCGCGGGCGGAACGACACGCAAGTTGACCCATGATGCGGTGGCAACGATCCAGCGCAATTACGGGCTGAACGTCGCGGCGCATCTGACCTGCGTTGATGCGACACGGGCCGAAACTCTAGAGATTGCAGCAGCTTACGCCGAGGCTGGCGTGACGGAGATCGTCGCTCTGCGCGGGGATGCGCCGAAAGGCGCCCAGAGGTTCAGTCCACATCCAGAGGGTTTTGCTTCCTCGGTCGAACTTGTGGAGGCGCTGGCCCAGAGCGGCAAATTCAAGATCCGTGTCGGCGCTTATCCTGAGCCGCACCCAGATGCAGCGGCTGGTGCCTCAGATGTCGAATGGCTCAAACGCAAGATCGACGCGGGTGCCAGCAGCGCGTTAACCCAGTTTTTCTTCGACGCGGACACGTTCTTCCGCTTTCGCGACGCTTGCGCCAAAGCCGGCATCACGGCGCCGATCATCCCCGGCATCCTGCCGATCATTTCTTGGGAGGGCGCGCGCAAATTCGCCTTGCGTTGCGGCACGGCCGTTCCCAAACGGCTCGATGAGGCCTTCACCCGCGCCATCGCCGACGGGCGGGAGGAGCTTTACGCCTTGGCACAATGTACAGCGCTTTGCGACCGCCTCATCGAGGGCGGCGTCGATGACTTGCATTTCTACACCCTCAATCGTCCGGAAATGACGCGTGAGGTCCTCCGCGCTTTGGGTGTCCAGCCGAAGATTGCCCTAGAAAAAGTGGCCTGACTTCAAACCATTGCCTGAAATTTCTCTCCCTATGCGGCCCCTTAGCTCCGGCGGGGGCCGTCTTTTTTGCTAGGCTCTTGTTCCGGGGGCGCTATAGGCTAAGGTCGGCGCGCAACTGCCCAAGGGAACGCTGGCGATGACGCAAATCCTGCTGCTGAACGGCCCAAATCTTAACCTTCTGGGCCTGCGTGAGCCCGAGATTTACGGTCATGAAACGCTGGCGGATGTCGTCTCTGCCTGTAGCGAGCTGGCCAGCGAACTGGGCCTCAGCCTGCGGGCAGAGCAGTCCAATCATGAGGGCGTGCTTGTCGACTTGATCCAAGCCGCGCGGGGCGTTGCTGCCGGGATTATCATCAATCCTGCCGCCTATTCCCACAGCTCTGTGGCCATTCTCGATGCTCTGAACGCCTTTGCGGGGCCAGTTCTCGAAGTGCACATTTCGAACATTCATAAGCGTGAAGCCTTCCGGCACCACTCCTTCGTTTCGGCCCGTGCTGAAGGCGTGATCGCTGGCTTTGGCACCGAGGGCTATCTTTTGGCAGTGCGGCGCATGGCAAGCTTGGTGGCGAAATGACCTTAATGATCAACACCTTTAAGCGTGCTCTTAAAGCTGGCCATTCGCAGATCGGCATTTGGAACACGATCGCTGGCCCTGTGGTGCCTGAGCTTCTGGCCGGGACTGGCTTTGATTGGATACTGTTAGATACCGAACATTCCGTCACGGACTTGCCCGATCTGGTACCCATGTTGCAGGCGGTTGCCGCTTATCCGATTGCACCGGTCGTGCGCCCGCAGGCCAACGACACAGTGCTGATCAAACGCGCGCTTGATTTAGGGGCGCAGACCCTTTTACTGCCCTATATCCAGACCCCCGCCGAGGCCGAAGCCGCAGTCCGCGCCATGCGTTATGCCCCGCGTGGCATCCGAGGCGTCTCGGGCCTGACCCGTGCAAGCCGCTTTGGCGCGATTAAGGATTACGTCAATCGGGCCGAGGATGAGCTTTGCCTGATCGTTCAGGTCGAAACCGGTGAGGCTTTGTCGCGCCTAGAGGAAATCGCCACCGTGGACGGGGTGGATGCGGTCTTCATCGGGCCTTCCGACCTGGCGGCCAGCCTTGGTCACCCCGGCAATGCCGGTCATCCTGATGTGGTGTCTAAAGTGGAAGAGGCGATTTTGCGGCTGAAGGCGGTGGGCGTGCCGTCTGGTATTTTGACGCTGGATCAAGCCTTTGCACGCCGCTGCCTTGAATTGGGCACCACATTTACCGCCGTTGGTGTCGATATGGCGTTGCTGCGCAATGCGGCTCTGGCCTTGGCGAAGGGCTTCGGCCGGCCGCATGGCTGATCTGGCGGCTTTCACCCTGCATCCTCTGGCCCAGATTCTGGGCCCGTCCGGCGCGGCGGTGTCTGCCGCCGCCGCTGCGTCCATTATCGATCCGGCTCAGGGCGCCTCGGCGATCCATGCGGCGTTGGCGCAAGGGGGGGGGGTTCGCATCGGTTTGCCGCAGGCGCCTGCGCCCGCAACTGACGGGTTCGAGACGCTGACCTCGGGCTCAACCGGCACGCCCAGACGGATCCATCGCAGCATCGCCAGTTGGACCCGGTCCTTCGCGGTGCACGCGCAGCTTTTCAATATCGGGCCGGGGCGTCGCGTCGCGGTTTTGGGCAGCTTAGAGCACTCGCTGTCGCTTTACGGGGCGATGGAGGCGGCATGCCTTGGCGCCGAGCTGCACCTCTTGGCCGGTTTGCGGGCGGATCGGCAGAGTGTGGCGCTGGCAGAGCGGGCAGTTGAACTCCTTTACGCGACCCCGGCGCAACTGCGGGGCCTGGCCGAGCCGATGCCCGAACTGCGGCTTGTGCTGGTCGGCGGCTCGAAACTGGACGCGGCTTTGCGCGCGCATTTGCACCAGCTTGCTCCGCAGGCTGATGTGCGCGAATTCTACGGTGCGGCCGAGGCTTCATTCATCACCTTGGCCGATGCTCAGACGCCAGAAGCTTCCGTGGGGCGCGCCTATCCGGGGGTGGAGATCGACATTCGCAATGGCGAGGTATGGGTCAAAAGTCCCTATCTTTTCAATGGCTATGCTTCTGACCCAGGCGGGGCGCATTGGCATGACGGCTGGCTCTCGGTGGGCGAGATGGGGCGGCTGCAAGGGGGTGAGCTCTACTTGCATGGCCGCAAAGGCCGCATGGTCACGGTGGCCGATCACAACGTCTTCCCCGAAGAGATCGAGGCGCTGATGGAGACGCTGCCCGGCGTCCAACGCGCTGCGATTCTGGCCGAGCCTGACCCCAAGCGAGGCCATGTTTTGCATGCGGTGGTGCAGGGGGATCCCGCGCAAGAAGCGGCGCTGATGGCGGCGTTGCGCGCCCAACTGGGGGCGATGAAAGCGCCGCGCTCGATCCGGTTCTTGACCGATTGGCCGGTGACTTCAGCTGGCAAAACCGACCTTGCAGCGGTGCGGGGGCTGCGGTGACCCCGCGCCTTGTTGCGGCCCGACGCAGCGCTGTGGCGCCGCAGGGCGGTGCCTTTCGCGGACTGCGGATCGAAGATTTGGCGGCTCCGGTGCTGCAGGCGGTTCTGGCGGATGCGGGGTTGCAGCCTTGGGACGTCGATGAGCTGATTTGTTCTAACGCCTTGGGAGCAGGGGGAAATCCGGCACGGCGCATCGCATTGGCGGCAGGTTTGCCCGAGCGTGTGGCAGGGCTTTCGATCGACCGGCAATGCGCGGGCGGGTTGGACGCGATTGGTCTGGCGGTCGCGCTGGTTGCAGCGGGGCAGGTGCGAGTGGTGCTTGCGGGCGGCGCCGAAAGCCACTCTTTGCGTCCCTTGCGGGCCATGGCTGATCCTTTTGGCGGCGCAGCGCGGGCCTATGATCAGGCGCCCTTCACGCCGTGGCCCGACCGCGATCCTGGCATGGCAGAGGCCGCGGCTGCTCTGGCGGCGCGGCTGGGCATTTCCCGAGTTGAGGCCGATGAATATGCGGTTGAAAGTCATGCCCGTGCTTTGGCAGCGGATTTCTCAGATGAGGTTGTGCCGCTGGCAGGCCTGCAGCGCGATCCCTTCACCCGCAAGCTCACGCCGGAGGTGGCAAGGCGTGCCAAGGCTTTGCCGGGGCAGGAGGGCCAAGTTTTGACGGCCGCCAATACGGCTGTGGCGGCGGATGCCGCCGCATTCGTGCTGGTGGTCGCCGATGATATTGCGCAAGGGCGAGGGCTGAGGGTCACTGGCGCGGCCACTTTGGGGGCTGACCCGACGCAGCCCGGTCTTGCGCCGATTCCTGCGATTGCGCAGGCCTTGGTCAAGGCCAAGCTGCGACCGCAAGACCTGCATCAGGCCGAGGTGATGGAGGCCTATGCGGTGCAAGCCATCGCTTGTCTGCGCGGGGCAGGATTGGACCCTACGCTGGTCAATCTGAAAGGCGGCGCCTTGGCGCGAGGTCATCCGATTGGCGCCTCGGGCAGCATCTTGGCGGTGCGTCTGTTTCACGACCTATGCAGGGTGACCGGACCCGCAAAGGGGCCCGGTTTGGCTGCCATTGCCTCGGCGGGTGGCATTGGGGCAGCGATGGTCTTCAGCGCCGATTAGGGCGCTAAAGGATCAGTTGAACGCAGAGACAGGCAGGGTTTGCGGGCGCGACAAGAGCGAGCCGGGGCGGGCCTGCGCAATAGCTTGGGTGACCAGACCCGCCAGCACCACCTTGATCACATCGCCCGGCAAGAAGGCCATGCCAAGCATTGCAGCTTCGGACAGAGTTTTCCCAAGCACGATGGCCATGCCACTGATGCCAAAGATGTAAAGCACCGCGATGCCGCCGATGACGGAAGCGGCACCAGCCGCGATGCCGACCGGCAAAGTGGTGCGCTCCATCACCCAGCCGGCGACGAAGGCGGCAAAGGGGAAGCCGATGAAATACCCTGCGGAGGGCTGGGTGAAGACGCCGATCCCCCCGCGACCGCCCGACAGAAGCGGCAGACCGGCCGCGACCAATGCCATGAAAAGCAACACCGCCAAAGCGCCGCGCCGCGCGCCGAGAACGGTGCCACAGAGCATAACACCCAGCGTTTGCGCGGTGATGGGAACACCGGCGCCCAGAGTGATCTGCGGGACAAGCCCAAGCACCGCAATCAGGGCTGCGAAAAGCGCGATATGGGTCAGGCTACGTTCCATCAAAATCTCCTAAAACTGGGTAAGGGGGCAGGTTAATCAGCGCCGCCCCGCGCGCGCAAGGCCTCAGCCGCTTGATCTGCGGCGTCAAGGGCGGCGAGGGCGGCCGGCACCACCAACCGCCAGCCCGGACGGCGCGCGCTGCGAGCGCGGTGGGCTTGGGCCAAAAGCGCCATACGCTCGGCCAGATTGGGGATGAAGCGGATCACCAAAGCGAAGGCCATCGCCAGCCGGCGTGGCGGCAGCAGGGGCGAGAGCGGGCGGGCCAGCATCTCAAAAACGCTGAGCATGTCGGAAAGGCGGGTGGTCATGGTGACAAGGTTGGCCGCTGCAACGGCAAGCCCCATGCGCAGCACCAGAAAAGCTCCATCGGCCAGCGCCCCGGTCCACAGATGCCACAAGGCCAGCACCAGCACGAAAGGCCAAAGCGGTTTCAGCATCCGCAGCGCGTGGGATGCAAAGCGCCGCCCGAAACTCAGCTGCAAAGCGGCAAGCGCCAAGGCCAGACCGGCCAATACCCAAAGGTTGCTGATCTGGAAAAGGCCCAGGGTGAAAACCGCCAGTCCGGCAAGTTTGGCGCCAGCGGGCAGGCGGTGCAGAGGGGTCTCAACCGGCGAGGTCAGCGTCAGCATCGGCCTCTCCGATCCGCGCCATTTCGGCGGTGAACTGCGGCAAAACTTGATCCGCCGGGCCATCGGCATGCAGCCGTCCGGCCTCCAGCCAGATCACCCGCTCGGCCTTGGCGGCGCTGGCGGGGTCATGCGAGATCGTGATCAGCCGCTGCGGCAAAGCCTCAAGCCGGCGCGTGACGCGAGCGATGGCGGGCAGATCAAGGCCGGAAAAGGGCTCATCGAGAAGGATGGTCTCGGGCGCCATCAACAGCACCGCTTGCAGGCAAAGCCATTGCTTTTGGCCACCTGAGAGCGTGGAGACCGAGGCTTGCGCCCAATGCGCACGGCCCTCGGCGGCGAGTGCGTCGCGGGTGCGGCGCAGTGCGTCTTTCTGCGTCATGCCCTGCTGGCGCAGGCCAAAGGCCAACTCCTCTTCCACGGTGGGGAAAAGGATTTGATGTTCAGGGTTTTGAAAGAGGATGCCAATGCGTTGCAGCGCGCCTTTGCGGTCGCGGTAGGGGTCAATCCCCTCGACCGTCACCGCGCCATGCGAGGGCGCAACCAGCCCCGCGATCAGCCGCAAAAGCGTGGTCTTGCCGCTGCCATTGCGGCCGATAATGGCGATCCGACGCTGGTCAAGCTGCAGGTTCAGCCCCGCCAGAATGACCTTGCCCGCCGCCGCATAGCCCAAATCGCGTAGGGTGATCCCCGCCATAAGGCCTCCCATCGCGGCGCTGAGGATTTGCGGCCGCATCTCGGGCGCGAGATAACCGTGCAGGCGTCAAAGTGACAATGGCAAAATGCCAAAGGGGGGCAGGGGATGCCGGGCAGATGTAGAAAAGGGCAGGTAAAAACCTGCCCCGCACTCGTTACCAAAACGTAAACTTTTTCAGATCGAAGGATCAGCAGTTCGCGATGAAGCGGTTGCCGTTCGCATCGCGGTAGTAGCATTTGCCCGGCTGATTGGTTTTGCCGAGATAGGTGCCCGCGATCGCGCCCACTGCGGCGCCTGCCAGAGCACCTGTCACGCGGTCGCTTTTGTTAGAAACAGCTGCGCCCACCGCAGCCCCGGTCAGGGCGCCCACGGTTGTGTTTTGTTCGGGCGTCGCCACGCAGCCTGCCAGAGCAAGCGCGGCAATCGGTGTGATGAAGAGGAGTTTCATTGTGAATTCCCGAGGTGATGAACAGAGCATGCCACCAACGCCTCGGATCGAATTCGGTTCCCTGCGGCAGAGATATCTGCCGCAGGGGGGGGAAGAAGGTCGGCTTAGCTTTGGCGCGCTGCCGCGACCGAGGCTTCGATGATGCCAAGCGCTTCGGTGAAATGCGCCTCGGGGATGGTGATCGGGGCAAGGAAGCGCACGACGTTGCCGTAAACGCCGCAGGTCAAAAGGATCAGCCCGCGCTTTTGCGCCTCAACCCGGACGCGGTTTGTGAAACCGGCGTCGGGCTCTTTGCTGGACGGATTGGCGAATTCCACCGCCACCATGAATCCCGGGCCGCGGATGTCGGTGATCTCAGGCGTCGTGGCGCGGATTTCCTCAAGCTTTTGCTTCAAGCGGCTGCCCAACTCGTTGGCGCGGGCGCAAAGCTGCTCTTCCTCGATCACGTCCAAAACGGCATGCGAGGCGGCAATGCCAAGCGGGTTGCCGGCATAGGTGCCACCCAGGCCGCCGGGGTTGGCCGCATCCATCAACTCGGCTTTGCCGGTGACGGCGGCCAGCGGCAGACCACCTGCCAGCCCCTTGGCCATCGTGGTCAGATCGGCGGCCACGCCGTAAGCTTCCATCGCAAACATATTGCCGGTGCGGGCAAAACCGGTCTGCACCTCATCTGCGATCATCACGATACCGTGTTGGTCGCAAAGCGCGCGGATGGCTTTCACCAGATCGGCAGGCGCGGGGTTGAAGCCGCCTTCGCCTTGCACCGGCTCAAAGATGATGGCCGCGACGCGGGCCGGGTCGAGATCGGCTTTGAAGAGCTTTTCAATCCCCGCCATGGCGTCTTTGGTCGAGATGCCTTGCGGGCCCATCGGGAAGGGGACGTGGTAAATCCCCGGCATCATTGAGCCGAAGCCTTTTTTGTAGGGCTCAACCTTGCCAGTCAGCGCCATGCCCATGAAGGTCCGGCCGTGGAAGCCGCCGCCAAAGGCGATCACCGCATCGCGCCCAGTGGCGATCCGAGCGATCTTGATCGCGTTCTCGCAAGCTTCGGCACCGGTGGTGACGAAGATGGTCTTCTTGGCGAAATCGCCGGGGACAAGCCCGTTCAGTCGCTCGGCCAGCGCGATGTAATTTTCGTAAGGCATCACCTGATGGCAGGTGTGGGTGAATTTATCGAGCTGTGCATGAACCGCCGCCATGACCTTGGGGTGACGGTGGCCGGTGTTGACCACGGCGATCCCGGCGGCAAAGTCGATGTAGCGATTGCCTTCGATATCCCAAACCTCGGCGTTCAGCGCCTTATCCGCATAGATCTGGGTTTGCATCCCAACGCCGCGGGAAATCGCCTCATCCCGGCGCTTAGCAACATCTGCATTCTTCATGGCATGGCTCCCTTAGGGGCGAGTCTGCCCCGAATTCTGCGGCTATTTGATCAAAATTCCTCAGGCCGATCAATCGAGGAGTTAGCGCCAGTTGCTTGGCTTGGATCGGGCCAGATGTGGTGGATTTGCGACTGTGGAGAGAGGGGCGTGAGCGCGGCAAAAATATTTCTGCGTCTCTTCAGCTTTCGTTAACCGCTCTGGCGCCATTGTGCGACTCGCGGATGAGGCGAGGTTGGGCATGGCGGACGGCTTCTTTTCGACCCCCACACACCCCAGACCACCCCGTTCAGAGGACGAACGGCTTGACTGGCTTCGTCTCATTCGCTCCCGCAGGGTTGGCGCTGTCACCTTTCATCGCCTGTTGGCCGAACACGGCTCGGCACGCGATGCTTTGGCGGCCCTGCCTGAACTTGCGTTGGCCGCGGGGGTGAAGGATTACCGCTGCTGTCCGGCAGAGGTTGCGCAGGCCGAATATGCCGAAGCCCGGATTGCGGGCGCATATGCGCTTTGTTTCGGGGATGATGGCTATCCTGCTGCCCTGATGGAGCTGCCGGATGCGCCGCCGCTCCTTTGGGTGCAGGGCGATATCGGCTTGTTGCAAAGGCCGAAGCTTGCCTTGGTGGGCGCGCGCAATGCCTCATCCTTAGGGCTGCGCATGGCCACGCGGCTGGCCGAAGGGCTGGGGCAGGCGGGCTACGCCATCGTCTCGGGTCTTGCGCGCGGCATCGACAAAGCGGCGCATGAGGCGGCTTTGCCGACGGGTACGATCGCCGTGCAAGCGGGCGGGGTTGATGTCATCTACCCTGAAGAGAACGCCGCTCTTGCCCAAAAAATCCGCGAGCAAGGGGTGCGGATTTCCGAGCAACCGATGGGGGCAAATCCGCAGACGCGACATTTTCCTCTCCGCAACCGGCTGATCGCAGGCCTATCGCAAGCCGTGGTCGTCGTGGAAGCCGCGGCCCGCTCAGGCAGTTTGATCACCGCCCGCAATGCCGCCGATCAGGGGCGTGAGGTGATGGCCGTGCCCGGTCACCCCTTTGATCCGCGCGCCGCCGGCTGCAATATGCTTTTGCGCGACGGCGCAGCCCTGATCCGCAACCCAACCGATGTGCTTGAGGCTTTGGGCCAGCCGTCCCCACTTTCGCCCTCGGCTCAGCCCCCAGAGCCTGAGATTCGGGCGGCCCTTGCCAAGAAAGCCCCGCCGCCCTTGCCCGGCCCGGTGCCCGCCACCCGTCCGCTGTCTGAGATGTCCGAGCTGCATTCGCGCATACTTGCCCGCCTTGGGCCGAGCCCCTTGGCCGAAGATCAACTCATCCGCGATCTCGCGATGCCCCCGGCGCATCTGGCACCCGCCCTTTTGCTGCTTGAGCTTGAGGGGGAAATCCTTCGTCAACCGGGCGGGCTTCTAAGCCGCAGCTCAGCGGGCATTTGATCGCGTCACTGCACATCGCTCAGCGGTGCGGTTGACAATAGACCGCTTTGCCCCACATCTAGCCCCCGCCTCCGTGCCGTTGGACCTAAGGGGATTCCATGCCAGTTGTCGTCGTCGAATCTCCAGCTAAAGCCAAGACAATCAACAAATATCTTGGTCCAGACTTCGTGGTCTTGGCCTCTTACGGCCATGTGCGCGACCTGCCGCCCAAGGACGGTTCGGTCGATACCGAGCATGATTTCGACATGAAATGGGAAGTCGCCTCGGACAGCAAAAAGCACATTCGTGCGATCAGCGAAGCGCTGAAGTCCGATGACACCCTGATCCTCGCAACCGACCCTGATCGCGAGGGCGAGGCGATTTCGTGGCACCTGAAAGAAGCGCTGCAATCCAGCCTGAAGAAGGGCAAAACCGTCTCGCGCGTCACCTTTAACGCCATCACCAAAGAAGCGGTGACCAAGGCGATGAAGGAGCCACGCGACATCGACACGCCGCTGGTTGAGGCCTATCTCGCCCGTCGCGCGCTGGATTATCTGGTGGGCTTCACCCTCTCGCCGGTGCTGTGGCGCAAACTGCCGGGCGCGAAATCCGCCGGTCGTGTGCAGTCGGTTTGCCTGCGCTTGATCGTCGAGCGCGAGATGGAGATCGAGGCGTTCAAGGCGCAAGAATATTGGTCTGTGAAGGCGGTGCTGCGCACCCCGCGCGGCCAAGAATTCGAAGCGAGCTTGGTCACCTTGGGTGGCAAGAAACTGCAAAAATTTGACATTCCAACGGCGACTGCTGCAGAATTGGCGGTGCAGGCTGTCACTTCTCGAACATTTTCGGTTGCCGGCGTGGAATCGAAGCCCGCCACGCGCAACCCCTGGCCGCCATTCATGACCTCGACGCTGCAACAAGAGGCCAGCCGCAAATATGGCATGGGCGCCAAGCAGTGCATGAACGCAGCCCAGCGTCTCTATGAGGCCGGCCACATCACCTATATGCGGACCGACGGCATCGATATGGCGCCCGAAGCGGTGATGGCGGCGCGCAGCGAGATTGAGAAGCGCTTCGGCAAATCCTACGTCCCCGACAGCCCGCGGATGTATAAAAACAAGGCCAAGAATGCGCAGGAAGCGCATGAATGTATCCGCCCGACGGATATGGCGATGGGCCCCGAGAAGATCCGGGCCGAGGATGATCAACGCAAGCTCTATGATCTGATCTGGAAGCGCACCATCGCGAGCCAAATGGCGGCGGCACGGATGGAGCGGACCTCGGTCGATGTCACCAGCCCGGATGGGCAGGTGGCTTTGCGCGCCAATGGTCAGGTCGTGCTTTTTGATGGTTACCTGAAAGTTTACGATCAGGGCCGCGACGACAAGCAAGATGGCGATGAGGATGACGAAGGTCGTCTGCCGCAGATCATGCAAGGCGAGGGCGTCGAGAAGGGCGCGATCACGCCGGATCAGCATTTCACTCAAGCCCCGCCGCGCTATACCGAAGCGACTTTGGTCAAGCGGATGGAAGAGCTGGGCATCGGTCGCCCCTCGACCTATGCCTCGGTGCTGTCCACCATTGTGGACCGCGAATATGTTCGCAAAGACAAGAACCGGCTCTTCCCCGAAGATAAAGGCCGTTTGGTCACCGCTTTCTTGGCCAACTTCTTCAAGCGCTATGTGGAATATGATTTCACGGCCGATCTTGAAAATGAGTTGGACGATGTCTCGGCGGGCGAGCGGGATTATAAGGAAGTTCTGGCACGGTTCTGGCGTGATTTCAGCGCCGCTGTGGCCGAAACCTCGGATCTTCGGATCTCTGAGGTGCTTGATAAGATTGATGATTTCTTGTCTCCGCATCTTTACCCGGCTCGGGCAGATGGCAGCGATCCGCGCGCTTG
Source organism: Pseudogemmobacter lacusdianii (assembly GCF_030848395.1). Taxonomy (GTDB): domain Bacteria; phylum Pseudomonadota; class Alphaproteobacteria; order Rhodobacterales; family Rhodobacteraceae; genus Pseudogemmobacter; species Pseudogemmobacter lacusdianii. Next base: position 183,990 of record NZ_JAVDBT010000001.1, read on the forward strand.
CCCGACCTGCGGCTCCGGGCGGTTGCATCTGAAAACCGCGCGCTCGGGCAGCGCATTTATCGGTTGCGGCAATTATCCCGAATGCCGCTACACGCGGCCTTTGGCGGGCGATGCGGAAAATGTCGCCTCGGACGGGCGGATTTTGGGCCATGATGAGAATGGAGCCGAGATCTCGCTGCGCTCGGGCCGGTTTGGCCCTTATGTGCAGCGTGGCGAAGCGACGGAAGAAAAGCCCAAGCCCGATCGCGCCAGCCTGCCCAAAGGCTGGACGCCGGATGGTTTGACGCTGGAGCGCGCTTTGGCGCTGCTGTCTTTGCCGCGTCAGGTGGGCAATCACCCCGAAGATGGCGTGATGATCGAGGCGGCGATTGGCCGTTTTGGACCTTATGTGAAGCATGGCAGCACCTATGCCAACCTGCCCGATGTGGAAGAGGTCTTCAGCATCGGCATGAACCGCGCGGTTGAGGTTTTGGCGCAAAAGCTGAGCCGTGGCCCCGGACGTGGTGCCGCAGCGCAGCCTTTGCGCAGCCTTGGCGCGCATCCTGACGGCGGCGAAGTGCAGGTTATGCCTGGGAAATACGGCCCATACGTCAAATGGGAGAAGGTGAACGCCACCTTGCCCAAGGACGAGACACCGGAAGAGGTGACGCTGGAGCGCGCGCTTGAACTGATCACGGAGAAGGCCGCAAAGGGCGGCAAAAAGCCCGCGCGCAAGGCGGCGGCAAAGCCTGCGGCCAAGGCGAAGGCCCCGGCTAAAAAGCCGGCTGCGAAGAAGGCTCCGGCTAAAAAGGCGGCGGCTGAGGCGGTTGAGGGCGAGGCGGTTGCTGCTCCGGCGAAGAAGCCAGCGGCTAAGAAGGCGGTGGCGAAAAAGCCTGCGGCGGCAAAGACCGCTGCCAAAAAGCCTGCGGCGAAAAAGGCAGACGCGACCGAGTAAGCTTTGGACGAAGTTCGCAAAAAGCCGCTCCGAAACTTGGGGCGGCTTTTTGATTTAGGCGCGCGGGTTCAAAAGTTTGCGCATCACATCGCCCGAGCGGATGACGCCCAGCTTTGCGCCGCCTTGCACCACGGCGATCACCTCAGAGCCGCTGCGCAGCATCTCCATCACCTGTTTGACCGGCGTCTCGGGAGCGATCTCAACCGTTCCGCCGTCACCCTGCACCATGACATCGCTGGCTGTCAGCACGCCAAGCGGGTTCATATGCGCCACGAAATCAGCCACATAGTCGGAAACCGGGTTGGCAATGATCTCGCGCGCGGTGCCGCATTGCACGATCCGGCCACCTTCCATCAAAGCGATGCGGTTGCCGATCTTGAAGGCCTCATCCAGATCGTGACTGACGAAAACGATGGTCCGGCGCAGCTTGGCCTGCAGGTCCAACAGCTCGTCTTGCAGCTTGGCGCGGATCAAGGGGTCTAGCGCGGAGAAGGGCTCATCCATCAAAAGGATCGGCGCTTCGGTGACAAAGGCGCGGGCAAGGCCGACGCGCTGCTGCATGCCGCCCGACAGCTCTCCCACCTTGCGATCCGCCCATTGTGAGAGGTTCACCAAGGCCAGCTGCTGGTCGACACGCGGCCGTCGCTCGGCCGGGGGAATGCCGGCGAGTTCAAGCCCAAGGCCGACATTTTCGCGCACCGTGCGCCAGGGCAGCAGGCCAAACTGTTGAAACACCATCGCAATTCGGTTGGCCCGCAAGCGGCGCAAAGTTGCCGGATCAGCATGGGTGACCGAGACCATTTGATCGCCGTCCAGAACCCGCACCTCACCCCGCACCACGGGGTTCAGCGCATTGACCCCGCGCAGCAAAGTGGACTTGCCCGAGCCGGAAAGCCCCATCAGCACCAGGATTTCGCCCTCAGCCACGGTGAGGTTGCAATTGTGCACGCCCAGCACTTGGCCGGTCTCGACCTGAACGTCAGCGCGGGACTTCATCGCATCCATCAGTGGCAAGGCGCGCTCGGGCGCATCGCCGAAAACGATGGAAACATTGTCGAATTCTACGGCTGCGCGGCTCATTTGCGTGTCACCCTTAGCATGCGGTCCAGCATGATCGCGACCACCACGATCACCAGCCCAGATTCAAACCCAAGGGCCGAGTTATTTTGGCCAAGCGCGCGCACCACTGGGATGCCAAGGCCATTGGCGCCAACCATCGCGGCGATCACCACCATCGAAAGCGACAGCATGATGGTCTGGTTCAACCCCGCCATGATCTGCGGCAGGGCATAGGGCAGCTCGACCTTCCAGAGCTTCTGTCGCGGCGTGGCACCAAAGGCGGTGGCGGCCTCGACCAAGGCCTGCGGCGTGGCCGAGATGCCCAGATAGGTCAGCCGGATCGGGGCAGGGACCACGAAGATCACCGTGGCCAAGAGGCCCGGCACCATGCCAAGGCCGAAGAAAACCACGGCCGGGATAAGGTAAACGAAGGTCGGCAAGGTCTGCATCAAATCAAGGATCGGCGACATCGCGGCGTAAAGCCTTGGCCGATGCGCAGCCGCAATGCCAATCGGCACCCCAATCGCCATGCAAAGCATGCAAGAATAAAAAAGCAGCACCAGGCTTTCGGTGGTGGCTTTCCAATAGCCTTGGTTCAGGATGAAAAGGAAGCCGATGAGCACCAGCAAGCAGATCTTCCAAGACCGCTGCAGATACCATGTGAGGGCGACGAACAGCGCCACCACGATCATGGGGTGCGGATATTGGATCAAAGACAACGTGCCGCTGATCAGCCAGCCGAAGGCATCGCTGATGCCGTCAAACAGCGGACGCGCATTGTTTTTAAGCCAGTCGACCGCTTGTTTGGCCGCCCAACCAACCGGTATTTTATCGAAGAGCCAAGGAAATGTGGTTTGAAACCAGTCCATGTGTCTATCGCCTGTTTGGGTGGTGCCCGCCCCCAAAATGGCGGAGGCGGGCAAAGGCCAATCAATCGGCCAAGAAACCTGCAATCACTGGACCAACTGTCTCAGGAATCTCCCAAAACATATTGTGGCCATTCTCGGCGTAAGTCTCGTGCTTGGCCTGCGGCAGAACCGCTTTCAGCCGATCTTGGGTGGCCGCATCGAAAAGACCGTCTTGCGCGCCCCAAATGATCAGCACTGGCGCTTTGATCCGTGCTGCCAGGGGCGACCAATCGGTTGCCGAGAGACCCTCGAGCACGCCTTGCCAGGTCTGGCGCGGGGTGGCCGCACTTTCGGCGCGCTCACGGTCGATGAAATCCACCGCAACCGGCGTGGGGTTCCAATACCAATCGAGCATGAATTGGCTATTCGGATCAATGGTTTCTGGCAGCGTGGGAACGTTTTCCCACAACCAGTCAGCGCTCGCCTGCGGCACAGCGAGTGCCGAGCTGATCAGCACAAGCCGATCAACCTTTTCGGGGTGCAGGGCTGCAAAAACCGCCCCCGTCATCGAGCCCAGCGAATGGCCCACCACATCGGCCTTGGCGATATCTTTGGCTTGCATAAAGCCGTCGAGATCCGAGGCCAAGTCCAACGGCGTATAGCAGCACTCAGGGGCCGAGGATTTGCCGTGACCGCGCAGGTCAATGGCGTAGATATGCCGGCCCGCAATCAGCTCGGGCGCCAAGAGCGACCAGCTGCGGCTGTTGTCGGTGTAGCCGTGGATCAGGATCAACGGCGCGCCCGCCGTATCGCCCATCTCGACAAAGCCGATGGTCTGGCCTGACTTCAAAGTGACGGTCTGACGTGCCGCATTCCAGCCTTCTTGGCTGGGCACCGGCAGAACTTCTGCCAGTGCCGGTGCCGAAAACGAAGCCGAAAGGGAGGCTGCAACCAGAACCGCCGCCGCGATCCGGGAGGGCCTGATCATTGCAGGGCGGCCGTCACAGCTGCTTTTGCATCGCCGCCATCCTTGGTGGTCACGCCGTCCAACCACGCTTCCCAAGCCGCCGGATTGGCTGCGAGCCAGGCCTTGGCTGCCTCGCGCGGATCGGTGCCGTCATTGAGGATGGCGCCCATGATCTCATTCTCCATCGCAAGCGTGAAGCTGAGGTTTTGCAGCATCTTACCGGTATTGGGGCATTCAGCGACATAGCCCTTGCGGGTGTTGGTCGCCACGATCGCACCGCCGAAATCGGGGCCGAAGACCTCATCGCCGCCTGCAAGATAGGTCAGCTTGAAGTTGGCGTTCATCGGATGCGGCTCCCAGCCCAGGAAGACGATCGGCTGGCCCGCACCGGTTTTGCGGTCGACCTCAGCCAGCATGCCTTGCTCAGAGCTTTCAACGATGTTGAATTTGCCCAAGCCAAATTGGTCGGCGGTGATCATGTCCAAGATCAGGCGGTTGCCGTCATTGCCGGCCTCGATGCCGTAAATATTCGACTCAAGCGCCTCGGCATGATCCTTGATCGCGTTGAAATCGGTGATGCCAAGCGCTGCACCGGCCTCATTGGTGGCAAGGGTGTATTTCGCGCCCTCAAGGTTGGTGCGCACGGTGTCGACGGTGCCGGCCTCGCGGTAGGTGGCGATATCCGCCTCCATCGTCGGCATCCAGTTGCCCAGGAAGACATCGATGTCGCCCTCGGCCAAGCCGGCGTAAGTCACCGGAACGGAAAGGATATTGGTCTCGGTCTCATAGCCAAGCGCTTCCAGCACCAAAGTGGTGGCGGCGGTGGTGGCGGTGATGTCGGTCCAACCCACATCCGAGAAGACAATCTTGTCGCAGCCAGCGGCAAAAGCGCTGCCGGCGCAAGCAAAGGTCACGGCGGAGGTGAGTAGCATGGTGCGGATAGTCATGGTGGCTCCCCGGTTTTTGTTGATTGACGAGTCAATAAACTTCGTGCTTCGTCGGTTTGGCAAGAGAATTGTTGAGTCCGAAAAAATGCCGAAGCTTGGTATGGAACCTATCCGTAAGGCCGCGCTGGTGAAAGCCACGATTGTAGAAATCGGGCGGGCTGGATCATTGGATGTAACCGTCAGCAAAATCGCCAAACGTGCGGGCATGTCGGCGGCGCTGGCGCATCATTATTTCGGCTCAAAAGAAGAGATCTTTTTGGCGGCGATGCGCCATATTCTTACTGTATATGGCGCCGAGGTGCGGGGCGCTTTGGCGGTGGCCGAAGGGCCGCAGAGCCGCGTTCGTGCCATATTGCACGCCAGCTTCAGCCCCAGCAATTTTCGCCGCGAGGCTGTGGGCGCTTGGCTCAACTTCTGGGTTCTGGCGCAAACCGTGCCTGAGGCAAAGCGTTTGGTTGCGATCTACCAACGCCGTTTGCGCAGCAATCTGAGCGCCGCACTGCGGCCTGAGGTTGGCGCGCATGCACCGCGTATCGCTGAGACGATGGGTGCTTTGATTGACGGTTTATACCTGCGTGAAGTGTTGAAAACGGGGGCCCCGGATGGGGCTGCCGCTGTGAAGATGGCGCTGGCAACGCTTGAGGCTGAACTGAATCAATTGAGGGCGCAGACCCAGCTATGACTTTGCCTACACAAGAAATTTTGAACGCAGCCTATGCGGCGACCCGTGCCGTAGCGCGTGAAACGCCGCTGCTGCAAAGCGAACCGCTGACCAAGATGACTGGAGCGACGGCGCTTTTTGTCAAAGCCGAAGGACTGCAAAAGGCTGGCTCGTTTAAGCTGCGCGGTGCCTATTGGCGGCTCTGCGGGTTGAGCGCAGAAGAGCGTCAGCGTGGCGTGGTGGCCTATTCTTCGGGCAATTTCGCCCAAGGGCTGGCGCTTGCCGGGCGCGAGCTTGGCGTGCCAGTTACCATCGTCATGCCGGCCGATGCGCCCGAAATGAAGCGCCGAGCGACCGAGGGGTTCGGCGCCAAAGTCGTTCTTTCGCATCACGGTGATCGCCCGCGCGAGGAAGCAGCTTCGGCCTTGGCGATCCAACTCGCGGGTGAACAGGGCTTGGTCCTGCTGCATCCGTTTGACGATCCCGCGATCGTGGCCGGTCAGGCCGGTGCCGCGCTTGAAGCGATCGCGCAGATCGGGGCCGCACCTGACGTTTTGGTGGCCCCCGTCGGCGGCGGCGGCTTGATGGGAGGGGCGGCCTTGGCGCTGCGCGCTGCAAACCCCCGCGCCGAGATCTGGGCGGCAGAGCCCGAGGGCTATGACGGAATGGGCCGCTCTTTGGCGGCGGGAGAGCGCGTCAAAGTACCCGGCGGCGCCACGATTTGCGATGCGTTGCAAGCCACGATGCCGGGTGAAGCGCCCTTTGCAGCCTGCCAAGCCGCCGGAGTGCGCGGTCTTGCCGTCACGGATGCCGAGGTGGCGCGCGCCATGCGCACCGCCTTTGATGAGCTGAAGCTGGTTCTTGAACCCTCCGGCGCTGTGGCGCTTGCGGCGGTCTTGGCAGGGCGGGTGCCGGTCGCGGGCAAGACGGTTCTCGTGGTGGCAAGCGGCAGCAATATCCCCTTCGCGCGCTTCTCAGAGCTTGTTGATAAGACAAAGGAATTGGTCGCATGAACGCCGATTACGTCATTGTGGGTGCAGGGTCCGCCGGTTGCGCAATGGCCTATCGTCTCGCCGAGGCAGGCAAGCGTGTTATCGTGATCGAGACCGGCGGCTCTGATGCGGGGCCTTTTATTCAAATGCCTGGCGCTTTGTCCTATCCGATGAATATGGGCATTTACGACTGGGGCTTTCAGTCCGAGCCCGAGCCGCATCTGGGCGGTCGCCGCCTTGCAACGCCACGCGGCAAAGTCGTCGGTGGCTCTTCCAGCATCAACGGCATGGTCTATGTGCGCGGTCACGCGCGCGATTATGACACCTGGGCCGAGATGGGCGCCGACGGCTGGCGCTACGCCGATGTGCTGCCCTATTTCAAGCGGATGGAGCACAGCCACGGCGGGCAGGGGCCTGACTGGCGCGGCGCGAATGGGCCTTTGCACATCACCCGCGGCCCGCGCTCGAACCCGCTGTTTGATGCCTTCATCGAAAGCGGTCGGCAGGCGGGCTATCCGGTGACCGCCGATTACAACGGCGAGCAGCAAGAGGGCTTTGGCCCAATGGAGGCGACGATCTGGAAAGGTCGCCGCTGGTCCGCCGCCAATGCCTATCTGAAACCCGCACTGAAGGGCGGCAATGTCCATATCGCTCGTGGTTTCGCACGCCGGGTGGTGATGGAGGGCAAGCGCGCCGTGGGGGTTGAAGTCGACACCAAGGCTGGTCGTCAGATCATCCGCGCGGGGCGTGAGGTGATCATCGCCGCCTCTTCGATCAATTCTCCGAAGCTTTTGATGCTCTCGGGCATTGGCGATGCGGCGCATCTGCGCGAGCATGGGATTGAGGTGGTGGCAGATCGTCCCGGCGTCGGGGCGAACCTGCAAGACCATATGGAAATCTACATGCAATTTGCCGCGGCCCAGCCGGTCACTTTGTATAAGTACTGGAACTTGTTTGGGAAAGCTTGGGTCGGCGCGCAATGGTTGTTGACGGGGGGCGGACTTGGCGCTTCAAACCAGTTCGAGGCTTGCGCCTTCATCCGCTCGAAAGCCGGGGTCGAATATCCCGATATCCAATATCATTTCCTGCCCATTGCCGTGCGCTATGATGGCAAGGCGGCAGCGGGTGGTCATGGCTTCCAAGCCCATGTCGGGCCAATGCGCTCAAAATCGCGCGGCTCGGTCACCTTGCGCTCGGGCTGCCCCGAGGACGCGCCGGTGATCCGCTTTAACTATATGTCCACGCCCGAGGATTGGGAAGATTTCCGCGCCTGCATCCGCCTCACCCGTGAGGTCTTCGGCCAAGAGGCGATGCAACCTTTCGTCAAATCCGAGATCCAGCCCGGCACCCTTCTGCAAAGTGACGAAGAGCTTGATGGCTTCCTGCGCGATCATGTCGAAAGCGCCTATCACCCCTGCGGCACCTGTCGGATGGGCCGCGCTTCCGATCCGATGGCGGTGGTGGATAATGAATGCCGGGTGATCGGCGTTGAGGGGCTGCGGGTGGCCGACAGTTCGATCTTCCCGCAGATCACCAATGGCAATTTGAACGGCCCCTCGATCATGACGGGCGAGAAGGCGGCAGACCATATCTTGGGCCGCACGCCGCTTGCTGCGCTGAACTCTGAGCCTTGGATCAATCCAAATTGGCAAACGTCTCAGCGCTAATTGATCGGGATCAAAGTAGAGCCTGTCATTCTCCTTCACATTGAACGGGTTAGAAGGAGAATGACATGTCGAACACGCCGCATACTCTGCAAGAAGAATTTCCCGGCGAGGGTGCCAAGATCTCAGCTCTGAAAGCTGAAAACCCGCGCTTCGCCAAGCTCTTGGAGCAATATGACGCGGTGAATGACAAGGTGCACCGCGCAGAGACTCGGCTGGATCTGATCACTGAAGAAGCCGAAGAGCATCTGCGCCGCGAACGGTCGCAGATCAAAGATGAGATCGCACGCGCCCTGCGCGGCTGATCTGATCGATGTCTCCGGCCGGTCGCCTCTTCAGAGGCCTCGGCCGGGGTTTGATCCGCCTAATCGGCGATTTCATAAGGCAAAAGACCCCGGCGATCGGGGTCAACTTTTAAGCGCCGCTCTAGGGGCGGTACCGAGCGTTGATGGCAGTCGCGGCGCTCGCAAATCCGGCAGGAAATGCCGATCGGCTCAAACCGGCCCTTGAGATCCAGCCCATCCGCATAGACCAGTTCATGGGCATGCTGCACCTCGCAGCCAAGACAAATCGCGTAGCGGCGAACCGGAGCGAGATAGGCACCGGCGGGTTTTGAGATGTCGCGGGCCAGGCAAAGGTAGCGCACCCCGTCCGGGGTTTCTGCCAATTGCCGCAAGAACTTGCCGGGCGTCTCGAAAGCGGCATGCACGTTCCACAGCGGGCAGGCCCCGCCGAAGCGGGCAAATTGAAGACGCGTGGCCGAGTGGCGCTTGGTGATCGTGCCCGCCTGATCGACACGAACGAAGAAGAAGGGGATGCCCTTGGCGCCGGGGCGCTGCATGGTGGAAAGGCGATGCGCCACCTGCTCGATGCTGGCGCCAAAGAGATCGGCAAGGCGTTCCAGATCGTAGCGGGTCTCTTTTGCCGCCTCTTGAAAGGCGCGGTAGGGCAAGAGCGCCGCACCGGCGAAGTAATTGGCCAAACCGATTTTGGCGATGTCGCGCGCCTCGGGGGTGGAAAAGCGCGCAAGGTCTAAGGTGGCCTCGAGAAGGCCATTTTGGGTCATCAGAGCAAGTTGATGCAGCAGTTGGAAGCGCCGTGTGGGACTGTGGGCTCGGGCGCTCAGATGCAGACGCCGCAGGCGCGGATCGTAATGCCTGATCTCGGAATTGTCCGAATACTGCACCGAGACGCCATGGTTTTTCAGCAGCTCTTCGGCCAGAATAACCACGTCTTTTCCTGCACTTGCCTGGGAAGCAAATGCCTCACCGGCACGGTCCACGGAATCGATGTAATTGTCGCAATAGTGAAAGAAGTCACGCACCTCTTCCCAAGGCGAGGGTTTCAAAGAAGTGCCCTCTCGCCCCAAGGCCTCATCCAATGAGGCCAGCCGCTCATGGCTCTGACGATAGGCCCGGTGCAGGTCTAGGAAAGCGCGGGCAAAGGCCGGTGCGTTTGAGGCGGCCAGTCGCAAATCGGCAAGTCCAGGTGCGGTCGCGGTAAAGACCGGATCGGCCAAAGCCTCCCGCATATCGCTGACCAAACGCTCACTTTCGCCGACCGTCAGTTCGGTCACATCCAGCCCGAACTCTTGTGCCAAAGCCAGAACCACCCCGGCCGAGACGGGCCGGTTGTTGTTCTCCATCTGGTTCAGATAGGGCAGGGAGACGCCAAGCTTGTCGGCAAAAACCTTCTGCGTCAGCGCCAAGCGGCCACGGATCTCGCGCAGTTTTACGCCGGCATAAAGCTTTTGAGTGGCCATCGCTTCCGCTCCTCTTTGCAAAGTTATTACAGGCTTTGCAAAGCGCTCAGCAAGGTGATTTGGTCGGCCCTTTAAGCGTGTAGCGCCGCAGGCACCTTGGTGCGGCGGGTCAGCGCGGTTACTTCGAGAAGATGAACCAAGCTCCAACGCCGATAAAAGCAAATCCGATCAGCGTCTTCGCGGTCAGTGGCTCTTTGAGGTAGAAGTAGGAAAACGCCACAAAGACGGTGAGCGTGATCACCTCTTGGATCGTCTTCAACTGGGCGGCGTTGTAGTGGCCGTGGCCGATCCGATTGGCGGGCACTTGCAGCAAATATTCAAAAAATGCGATGCCCCAGCTGATGAAAATCACCGCAAAAAGCGGGGCGGATTTGAACTTGAGATGCCCATACCAAGCGAATGTCATGAAGATGTTCGAGGCCAAAAGCAGGCCGATGGTCATGAACGGAACGGATAGCTGCGGCATGATCGCCCCTCTCTGCGCGTGATGCTGCTGCCATAGCGCGCGCCTTTGAAGCTGGCAAACATTTGCTTGTTTGCAATTTGCGTAAGGCTTTGTGTCAAGTGTTTGCAAATTTTCGCCTTTCCGCTTTTCGCATTGCTGCAACGGCGGTATGTTTAACGAAAGCCCTGCGGTTCCAGCGGGTCTGCTTGGCAAGGGGTACCCATGAAAGACATTCTGACCGAGCTTGAATCGCGGCGCGACAATGCGCGGGCCGGGGGCGGCGCGCGCCGGGTTGAGGCGCAGCATGCCAAGGGCAAGCTGACCGCGCGCGAGCGCATTGATTTGCTGCTTGATGAGGGCTCTTTCGAAGAGTTCGACATGTTCGTGCGCCATCGCTGCACCGATTTCGGCATGGAGGCCGAGCGGCCTGCGGGCGATGGTGTGGTCACCGGCTGGGGCACCATCAATGGCCGTATGACTTATGTCTTCAGTCAAGATTTCACGGTGTTCGGCGGCTCTCTGTCGGAAACCCATGCGCAAAAGATCTGCAAGATCATGGACATGGCCATGCAGAACGGCGCGCCAGTCATCGGGCTTAATGATTCTGGCGGTGCGCGGATTCAAGAGGGCGTTGCCTCGCTGGCAGGCTATGCCGAGGTGTTCCAGCGCAACGTTCTGGCCTCGGGTGTGGTGCCGCAGATTTCGGTGATTATGGGGCCTTGCGCGGGTGGCGCGGTCTATTCGCCGGCGATGACCGACTTCATCTTCATGGTGAAGGATTCGTCCTATATGTTCGTCACTGGCCCCGATGTGGTCAAAACCGTAACAAATGAACAGGTTACGGCGGAGGAACTTGGGGGCGCTTCGACCCATACCAAGAAGTCCTCGGTGGCTGATGGCGCCTTTGAGAATGACGTCGAGGCTTTGGCCGAGATCCGCCGGCTCTTCGATTTCCTGCCGCTGAACAATCGCGAAAAGCCGCCGGTGCGGCCGTTCTTTGACGATCCTGCACGCATCGAGAGCAGCCTTGATACGCTGATCCCCGACAATCCCAACCAGCCCTATGATATGAAAGAGCTGATCGGGAAGATCGCCGATGAGGGCGATTTTTATGAGATCCAAAAGGACTTTGCGGGCAATATCATCACCGGCTTTATCCGGCTGGAAGGGCAAAGCATCGGCGTCGTGGCCAACCAGCCGATGGTTTTGGCGGGCTGTCTTGATATCGACGCCAGCCGCAAAGCCGCGCGCTTTGTGCGCTTCTGCGACGCGTTTGAGATCCCGATCCTGACGCTGGTCGATGTGCCCGGCTTCCTGCCCGGCACGGCGCAAGAATATGGCGGCGTAATCAAACATGGTGCGAAACTGCTCTTTGCCTACGGCGAGGCGACGGTGCCGAAGGTCACCGTGATCACCCGCAAAGCTTACGGCGGCGCCTATGACGTGATGGCCTCCAAGCATCTGCGCGGCGATTTCAACTATGCTTGGCCCACCGCTGAGATCGCGGTGATGGGTGCCAAAGGCGCGGTTGAGATCCTTTATCGCAGTGAGCTGGGCGACAAAGAAAAGATCGCGGCGCGGACCAAGGATTACGAGGACCGCTTCGCCAATCCCTTCGTTGCCGCCGAGCGGGGCTTTATTGATGAGGTGATTCAGCCGCGCTCGACCCGGCGTCGGGTGTCGCGGGCCTTTGCCTCACTGCGCGGCAAAAAGCTGACCAACCCTTGGAAAAAACACGACAATATCCCGCTGTAATCCATGAAGATCGCATCGCGCCTTGCCCTTGCTACCGCTGCCAGCCTCTTGCTGGCCGCGGGCGCATGTGAAGAGCAAAGCGCACCCGAGGCCGAGGTCACGGGTGAGGCGATCGCCGTGCCCTCGGGGCGTGCGGTGCATGTGCTGGATGTGATCACCGATTTGCAGGGGCCAAGTGGCGCCACCGCGCGGTTCCGCTTTGTGGTTCCGGGCCTTAAGGCCGAAGAGGACGCCAGTGCCGATATGGAGGCGCTGTGCACCAGCTATGCCTTGCCGCGCACGGATGGCATGGTCCCGCCGCCGCAACAAATTGTGATCGTCTTCGCCGACCAGCCGGTGCCTTTTGGCGAGCAAGCCCCCGATGCTGTGCAGTTTTTTGAAGCCTTCTCTTTGCAGGATGGCGCCTGCATCTGGGAGATGTTCTGATGCTTGCACAACATGTTGATTTCTTTTGTAGCCAGACGCGAAAAGCTGATGTAACCCAGCCACAGCCGAACAACTTGGGCGGCCTGGCGTGTCATTCGCGCGGGTTCTCGGCTAGACTGATTGAAGGCCGAACCCAAGCGGCCTGGACCTCGCAATGGGGGCAGTCTGGCATGGTGCTGGATCTGACCCCCCAAGAACTATGGAGTAGAGGATGCAAAAGAGCATGCGTATCGTTATGGCACTCGCTATGGTTGGCTTCGTGGCCGCTTGCGCACAAAAAGAAGAAGAAGTCGTTTATGTGGACGAGTCGGTCTCGGTTGAGCCGACCTACACCGGCAAGTACAAGTAAGAATTTTTGTCAGGGCCGTGCGGCATCGACCGCCGGCCCTGACAGTCTCGCCCAAGAGCGGCGCGCAGGTCGCGCTGTTGGGGCTGCAAACCTCCCCAAATCACCGGACTTTTGTCCCCTAACTCGGGGGATTTCCCCATGTTGAAACACCGTGGGTTTCCTGGGCGTTTGCCCAGCACTGACCACCAGTTCCTGATCCGCCGCGCCAACCACAAAGACGGTCCGGCCAAGATCATTCGTCGTGAGCGGTTCAAGGACCGCAAATTCGGCGACCGGCAAGCCGACCAAGGCTTTATGGCAGCGCTCTGGCAGCACTTCGGCGAAGAGCCGTTTGAGCGTGGCAACCTTGATGCTGGCCGACTTTCGTGGCTCTTCGGCCGCGAGGTTGTTCCGGCTGAAGACCCCTTCGACCCGGCCTCCTATGAGGCTTTGTTGAAGATCGACGTCAAGCGCGCCGAGGCCTCGTTCCCCGAGGTCTTCTCCACCGGTGCTGACGCCGCCCAGTATGACTGGGACGAGGACGAGGACTGAGAATGTCTCCGCCCAAGGTCTTGTCTCTGCGTCGTTTTATGGCTGGCCGCCTTCTGGGCCAGCCAAAGGCGGTTGTTGGGGATGCGGGCCTTGGGCGGGCCCATCTCGCGGGCTCTGCCCTGCGCGCATTCGGAGCCGAAGGTCGGCCGAATGAAACTGTGCTGCGCAATCGCCTCGCGTCTATGCCCTATTTCTTTAACATTCGGCGGCGGACTGCCGATGCGGTTTTTGTGGCGGATTTCCCCTTTGCTTCCCCTGAGGTTGCGGTAAAATGTTGCGCAATAAAAAACGCAATCAGAGGCAGTATCCTATGCGCAAAACCGTTCTTGCTTTCGCTCTTCTCACCCTTCCGCTTGCTGGCTGCATGCAGGATCCCACGTCGCGCGGCCTTGCTGGCGCGGCGGCTGGCGCCCTTGTCGCCGATGCTCTGGATGAAAACATGGTCGCTGGCGCGGCCCTCGGTGGCCTTGCTGGCGCTGCATCCTGCGGCGTCAACGTCGGTCTGCCGGCTTGCTACTGATCTGATCCCCGCCTTCGGGCAGGGCATCTCAGCACATCATGGGGTCGTCGGGGCATCACGCCTGGGCGGCCCCATTTCTTTTGCCCTGCGCCCTGCTGCGCGCGCCTGTTGAAGGGGACGTCATGTTCAAGAAGATCCTGATTGCCAACCGGGGCGAGATCGCCTGCCGTGTCATCAAGACGGCAAAACGCATGGGTATTCAGACAGTTGCGGTCTATTCCGATGCCGACCGTAATGCTTTGCATGTGAAAATGGCGGATGAGGCGGTCTATATCGGCGCCTCGCCTGCCAACCAATCCTATATCGTGATCGACAAGATCCTTGATGCAGTGCGGCAAACCGGGGCGGAAGCCGTGCATCCGGGTTATGGCTTCCTTTCGGAACGGCGCGATTTCGCCGCCGCGCTTGAGGCGGAAGGTGTGGTCTTCATCGGCCCGCCGAGCCCGGCGATTGAGGCGATGGGTGACAAGATCACCTCGAAAAAGCTGGCCCAAGAGGCCGGGGTTTCGACCGTGCCGGGCTATATGGGCCTGATCTCAGATGCGGATGAGGCGGTGAAGATCAGCCGCGAGATCGGCTATCCGGTGATGATCAAAGCTTCGGCTGGCGGCGGCGGCAAGGGGATGCGCATCGCTTGGGATGACGCCGAAGCGGCCGAGGGCTTCCAGTCCTCCAAGAACGAAGCCGCGGCCAGTTTCGGCGATGACCGTATTTTCATTGAGAAATTCGTCACCCAGCCGCGCCATATTGAAATCCAAGTGCTGGCCGACAGCCATGGCAATTGCGTCTATCTGCATGAGCGCGAATGCTCGATCCAGCGCCGCAACCAAAAGGTCATCGAAGAGGCACCGTCGCCCTTCCTTGACGAGGCCACCCGCAAGGCAATGGGGGAGCAAGCTTGCGCCTTGGCCAAGGCGGTGGGCTATACCAGCGCCGGCACAGTCGAATTCATCGTCGACGGCAGCCGCAATTTCTACTTCCTTGAGATGAACACCCGCCTCCAAGTGGAGCATCCGGTGACCGAGTTGATCACCGGCGTTGACCTCGTCGAGCAGATGATCCGCGTCGCGGCGGGCGAGGCTTTGCCCTTTGCCCAAGTTGATCTGAAGATCAACGGTTGGGCGATGGAAAGCCGGCTCTATGCCGAGGATCCTTACCGCAACTTCCTGCCCTCGATCGGTCGGTTGACCCGCTACCGCCCGCCGGTCGAAGGCCCGACCGCAAATGGCATCGTGCGCAATGACACCGGCGTCTTTGAGGGCGGCGAGATCTCGATGTTCTACGACCCGATGATCGCAAAGCTCTGCACTTGGGCGCCGACCCGCGCGCAAGCCATTGAGGAAATGCGCATCGCGCTTGACACTTTCGAGGTCGAAGGCATTGGCCACAACCTGCCCTTCGTTGGCGCGGTGATGGACCATCCGCGCTTTGTCAGCGGCGATATCACGACGGCTTTCATCGCCGAGGAATATCCCGAGGGCTTCCAAGGGGCGACGCTCGACACGCCGCTCTTGCAGCGCGTGGCCGCTGCCGCTGCCGCGATGCACCGCGTGGCCGAAATCCGTCGCAGCCGGATCTCTGGTACGATGGACAACCACACCCGCCGTGTGGGCGATGATTGGGTGGTTTCGCTGCAAGATCAGTCCTTTGCAGTGAAGATCTATGCCGATGCTGCGGGCTCAACCGTCGCCTTTGCGGATGGGGCAAGCCTGCGCGTCGAATCCGATTGGACGCCGGGGCAGGCTTTGGCGCGTCTGACGATTGATGGTACGCCTTTGGTGATCAAGACCTCGAAGATCCCGATGGGCTTCCGCATGCGCCTGCGCGGCGCTGACCTCAAGGTGCATGTGCAGACCCCGCGCCAAAAAGACCTTGCGGGCCTGATGCTTGAGAAAACCCCGCCGGACACCTCGCGCTTCCTGCTTTGCCCGATGCCGGGATTGGTCGTGAAGATCAATGTCGCTGAGGGCGAAGAGGTGCAGGAAGGCCAAGCCTTGGCCACGGTCGAGGCGATGAAGATGGAAAACATCCTTAAGGCCGAGCGCAAGGGCGTGGTGAAAAAGGTTAATGCCACCGCAGGGGCCAGCCTGCGGGTGGATGATGTGATCATGGAGTTTGAATGAGCGCCTTTGCTCAACCGCAGTCTCGGTCTCTGCAAAGACCTCGGGACGGAGCCAGCAATGGCTCATTAGTGGCGCTTGCAAGGGCGCCGCTTTACCGGCCGGCTGGGCTTTTTTCTAAAGATTCTGAACGGGTTATCGGCATCTTGTCGATGGCATTTACAACCTCGCGCCCGTCCCACGGCAAAGGTTTGCGGATGGTTGATGACCAGTCTTTGTCCATCAACACCAGCGAAAAACCGCGCGGCCGCAGCCTTTGGCGTAGCTCCGATCGGGCCGCAGGGTCCGTATCGGTGATGAGGATGACGTCGCGCTGCTCCAACTCGTGGAAGTAGCGCGCCAAAAGCTCCATCTGCCGGATGAAGGCAGGGTCGTTCGGGGTATCGGCAAAGACCACCACCGGACGGCGAACAAAAATCAGATCGGCCTCGGAGACATCCACGGCCGGCACCGGCTCAAAGGGGGACGCGCCTTCTGCCCAAGCGGTCAGAGGCGTCACCCCGGCGAGGAAAAGAAAATGACGGCGGTTCAGGTGCTTCATGTCCAAGATATAGGACAGCTGGCGCCAAACCCCAAGCGGCTCTGCTCCTTGCAGCGCCCAAGACGGAGAGAAAGATGACCGATCTGACTGCATGGGCCGCCCTTGCCGCAAAAGAGCTGAAGGGCCGCGCGCCCGAAAGCCTGAATTGGCAGACGCTGGAAGGCATTACCGTAAAGCCGCTTTATACGGCGGCGGATGTGCAAGGCCTGCCGCAGATGGGAGAGCTGCCGGGTGTGGCACCTTTCACCCGCGGCGTGCGCGCCACGATGTATGCCGGTCGGCCTTGGACGATCCGTCAATATGCCGGTTTTTCCACCGCCGAAGAGTCGAACGCCTTTTACCGCAAGGCGCTTGCGGCGGGGCAGCAAGGGGTTTCCGTCGCCTTCGATCTGGCGACGCACCGGGGCTACGATTCCGACCATCCGCGCGTTGAGGGGGATGTGGGCAAGGCCGGTGTGGCGATCGACTCGGTTGAGGATATGAAAATCCTCTTCGATCAGATCCCGCTGGAAAAAGTCAGCGTTTCTATGACGATGAACGGGGCCGTGATCCCGATCTTGGCCAATTTCATCGTGGCGGGCGAGGAGCAGGGCGTCGATCGTGCGCAGCTTTCGGGCACCATTCAGAACGATATTCTGAAAGAGTTCATGGTGCGGAACACTTACGTCTACCCGCCTGAACCTTCGATGCGGATCATCGCCGATATCATCGAATATACTTCGGCTAACATGCCGAAATTCAACTCGATTTCGATCTCGGGCTATCACATGCAAGAGGCCGGGGCGAACCTTGTCCAAGAGCTGGCCTATACTTTGGCCGACGGCCGTGAATATGTGCGCGCGGCTTTGGCGCGGGGGATGAATGTTGATGATTTTGCCGGGCGGTTGAGCTTCTTCTTCGCCATCGGCATGAATTTCTTCATGGAGGCGGCGAAACTGCGGGCGGCGCGGATGCTTTGGCACCGGATCATGTCCGAATTTAACCCGCAAAAACCCGGCAGTTTGATGCTGCGGACCCATTGCCAGACCTCGGGCGTGAGCTTGCAAGAGCAAGATCCCTATAACAACGTGATCCGCACCGCCTATGAGGCGATGGCGGCAGCCTTGGGCGGCACGCAGAGCCTGCACACCAATGCCTTGGACGAAGCCATTGCTTTGCCTACGGAATTCTCGGCCCGGATCGCGCGGAACACGCAGCTGATCTTGCAAGAAGAGACCGGGGTGACCAATGTCATCGACCCGCTGGCGGGCAGCTATTACGTCGAAAGCCTGACCCATCAGCTGGCTGAGGAAGCTTGGAAGCTGATCGAAGAGGTTGAGGCGATGGGCGGGATGACCAAGGCTGTGGCCTCGGGCATGCCGAAATTGCGGATTGAGGAGACGGCGGCGCGGCGTCAGGCGATGATCGACCGGGGCGATGAGGTGATCGTCGGGGTGAATAAATACAAGCTCGCCCAGCAGGATCCCATTGATATCCTTGATATTGATAACGTGATGGTGCGGGACGCACAGATCGCGCGGCTGAATCAAATTCGGGCCAGCCGGGACCAAGCGGCTTGCGATGCGGCGCTCTTGGAACTGGGGCGGCGCGCGGCGGAGGGGGGGAACCTTCTGGAAGCGGCGGTAGACTGCGCGCGGGCGCGGGCCACGGTGGGGGAAATCTCGCTGGCGATGGAAGGTGTCTTTGGCCGGCACCGGGCGGAGGTGAAGACTTTGGCAGGGGTTTATGGCGCCGCCTATGAGGGCGATGCGGGCTTCGCCCAGATCCAGCAAGACGTTGAAAAGTTTGCAGAAGAAGAGGGCCGCCGCCCGCGTATGCTGGTGGTGAAAATGGGCCAAGATGGCCATGATCGCGGGGCGAAAGTCATTGCCACGGCCTTTGCGGATATTGGCTTTGACGTGGATGTGGGGCCGCTTTTCCAGACCCCGGAAGAGGCTGCACAGGATGCGATCGACAATGATGTGCATGTGATCGGCATCAGCAGCCAAGCGGCGGGGCATAAGACTTTGGCGCCGAAGCTGATCGCGGCGCTGCAAGCGGCAGGTGCGGGCGATATTCTTGTTATTTGTGGCGGGGTTATCCCGCAGCAGGATTATGAGTTCCTGAAATCTGCCGGGGTGAAGGCGATCTTTGGGCCGGGGACAAATATCCCCGGTGCGGCGCGCGATATCTTGGAGCTGATCCGGGCGGCGCGGGGCTGACCCTTAGGTCTGTTTCTCGTATGGTTTGCGTATGGCTCAGGTATGGCTTTGGGCATGACCTGCGCCGTTGCGCGTTTCTGCGGCGTCGGGGGGCGTCCCCCGGACAGCCACCAGAGCCGGGGGGCCAGCCCCCCGGACCCCCCGGGATATTTAGAGACAGAAAATGGTTGGCCGAGGGGGGAGGCGTCCGGTTCCTGTGCGGCGGAGAGGGGCGGCGGTGAGCCTAGGTTAGAGCTCAGTCTCACCATTCGGGCCGGGCAGGACCGGGCCTAAGAGTTCGGGGGCTTTTCGGGGCACCGAAGGTGACGGGGCGCGGGCGCTTGGGTCATAGGGCGGTGCGTCTTTGCTGCGGCGGATGATGATATCGCCATTGGGCAGGATCAACGGCCGCTCGTAATAGCGGATGTCGCCCATCACCTCGAGCAATTGGCTGATCTGCGGACCGATCTCTTCGATCAGCGGGCGTGCCTCGTCCAAGGCGCGGGCCATATCGTCGAGCGCCGGTTCCATCTCGGAGAGCAGGCCGCGCAGGATCAACTTGCCGCCTTCTTCCATCAGCGAGCTGCCCTTCTCGCTGAGATCACTGAGATCGCTGCTTTGGGCTTTGGCAGGCAAAGCGAGGCTGGCGGCGAGGGCGAAGGTGAGCGCGAGCGCAAGGGGGGCGGCGGCGATGGGTGCTGGGATCCGAGAGGCTGGAATCCGAGATACGGCGGCGTGCGCGTTGGTTGCAGTTGCGGCGCGGGACGGGGGAAGGGCGCGGGTCATGTTCGGGGCCTTTCGAGCCAAGCTTTCGCCAAATATGGGGAGCACTGGCGGGGGCCACAAATCACGTTATGCGCTTTGGGCGGGGGATTGCCGGGATTTGGCCAAGCGGGGCGGCGCCGGGCGGCATTTGTGGCGTTTAAGGCAGGTCGATGGTGACCGGGAAATGGTCTGAGGCCTGCAGCAGCGCCTGTTGCAGATCCGGCTGGGCCAAGATGGCGGGATCGTTGAACGGATGCCAGATCCGCCAGATCGGCTGGGTCGCGGCCAGATCGGGCGAGACCATGATGAAATCCAAAAGCGCCTCGAAATAGCGATTGGCGGGCTTGAGGTAGAAGCGCGCCGTTGTGGGCGTGATGCCAACCTTGGATTGCAGCGCCAGCTCGGCATGCGGGTCGCGCAGGCGCAGCGCGGGGGCGGCGTCGCAGCCGAGCACGATCTCGACCCCGGATTTGCCGAAAAGCTTTTCATATTCGTCCAAGCCCGGACCATCGTTGAGATCGCCCAGCACGATGAGGCTGTCGCCTTGCGCCAGATGCGCCTCGACCCGCGCGCGCAGCCAAAGGCATTGCGCGATTTGCTTGCGACGGTTCTCGATCGAGAGCCGCATCACCGCTTCGGGCGTGGTGGCGCCATGCGGGGCCTTGGATTTGGCATGCACGCCGATCAGCCGCAGCTTGCGGCCATGGGCGGTGAGGGCGACCTCGAGCGGGGGTTTTGAAAACTGGATGGAGGTCTTGGGCCGGGTGGGGTCCAGCACGGCGCGGTAGCTGCTGTCAAAGCGCGGCACCGGCTTGCTGATCGGGTCATGTTTGGCGGTGATCACATCGGGGTCGTAGAGGAGCGCAATTTCCTGCTCGGTATCAGAGGAAAAGCCGTGCAGGGCGCGGCGGGCGCGCAGGCCGAAATGGGCGGCGAAATGTTCAAGCGCTGTGATGGTGGAGCGGCGCGAATTGGTGTCGGGGGCTTCGATCACCATCACCGCATCGGCGTCCATCGCGCGGAAGATCAGGCCAAGGGCGGCGATCTGCTGGGCGCGGCTGATGCCGTAGCGGGCCGAGGGCTGGGTGTCGGCTAAAAGCTGGCCCGCATCGTCGAAAAGTCCGTTGAACCATTCGACGTTGAAGCTGGCCAGCCGCAGCGCCATGGCTCAGGCTGCCTTTTGGCTGGAGATTTGTTTCCAGGCCTCATTGATCGTGCGCAAGCGGCGTTCAGCCAGTTGCATCGC
This sequence comes from Pseudogemmobacter lacusdianii, assembly GCF_030848395.1. GTDB lineage: Bacteria > Pseudomonadota > Alphaproteobacteria > Rhodobacterales > Rhodobacteraceae > Pseudogemmobacter > Pseudogemmobacter lacusdianii. The sequence continues at coordinate 204,702 of NZ_JAVDBT010000001.1, forward strand.
CTCGGGCGGGACGCCGCGGGCCTGCATCACATCGGGATGGGTGTCGCGGACGAGAAGCTTCCAGGCGGCCTTTGCGGCGTCCTTTGAGGCGCCACGCGGCAGGCCGAGCACGTCGTAAGGGTCGCGGGGGGCGCCTTCGACCAGACGGGCGCGGACGGTTTGGAAGCAGGGCTCATCCAGACCGAATTCATCGGCGACATGGGTGAGGAAAGCGTCCTCGCCGGGGTGATAGGAGCCATCGGCCAGCGCGATCTGGAAGAGCGCTTCGAGGATATCGACCAGAATATGGTGATCATCGGCGCAGATCTTCTTGCCCTCGGGGTTAAAAAGCCGAGCGATTTTGCGGGCATAGGCGTCAAAGCCCGCCACGTCTTGGCGCGCGAGGTCGAAGACATGGGCGGCATGTTCCTCTTCGCCGGGGGGAAAGCGGAAGATGCGGCGAAAGGCGGTGACTTCGGCGCGGGAGACCGTGCCATCGGCCTTGGCCATTTTGGCGCCAAGCGCGAGGACGGCGATGGTGAAGCCGACCGATTGCTCGGGGGCTGCGGCGCCGCGCAGGAGGTCGAAGACGGATGATAAGGGCTCGCCCTTGGCGAGGGCGGCGAGGGCGGCGGCGATGCGGGTCCAGATCGACATGATGCGGCGATCTTAGCGGGCAGGGCGGGGCTCTCGCAAGCGGGGCGCGGGCGCGCGCACGGGAATGTCAGAGTTGTTTCAAAAGGAGGTGCAGGTCGATGAAACGGCCGAATTTGAAGCCGGCTTCGGGGATGGTGGCGGTGAGGCGGTAGCCGAGTTTTTCGTGAAAGGCGCGGCCTTTGGGGTTCTCGGCCGAGACGGCGGCGATCATTTGATGCGCGCCTGCGGAGCGGGCGTGGTCTTCGATCGCTTGCATGAGCAGGCGGCCGAGGCCTTTGCCGGAGGCATCGGGGGCCAGCGAGATCGAATGTTCCATGCAGGTGGCATAGCCTAGCCCTGCGCGGAACTGGCCGTAATGGGCTTGGCCGAGGAGTTTGGAGTCTTCAGTGGCGACGAAGAAGGCATGGCCGGCGGCGGCGCGGGCTTCGATCATCGCCTCGATCTCGGTGGGGGTTTTCGGGGTTGGATTGAAGGTGACGGCGGTGTTTTCGATCCAATGGTTCATCAGGGCCGCAATGGCGGGGGCGTCGGAGGCTGCGGCCGGGCGGATCATGCGATCACGCGCGTGCCATGTGGGGTGGAGAAAGTGGCGCGCAGGGCTTTGTGCGGGCCGGGCAGGATCTGCACGCGGGGGTCTTGCAGCGGCAGGACGCTGCGGAGGGCTTCGGCTTGGGGATGGGCGACTTCCAAAAGGGTCAGCCGGATGCCGAGATCGCTGAGCGCTTGCGCGGGGTGTTTATCGCCTTGCCATTGGATCAGCGCTGGATAGGCGCCGTCATAGGGGAGTTGGCCATTCGCCGGGACGGCCATTTGCCAGCGGTAATCGCCGCGGGCGAGGGCGACGGGTTTGCCGGCACCGGCGGGGGCTGCGGCAAGGACGGCCTCGATGTCATCGCAGGCGAGGATCCAATTGGTCAGGCGCGGCGGGCCGGTGAAACGGTCAAGGTCGAACCAGCGCGGCCAAGCGGGCTTCGGGGCCGAGGGATCGGCGGCGATGACTTCAAGGTAGAGATCGCCAAGACCCAAAAGCCGGTTGTGCGTTGCCATATGCGCATGCTGGCCACCGCCCTGCAAGGCGACACCGAGGGCCGCTTCGACATGGGCCACGCCCTCTTCCAGCGAGAGGGCAGAGATGGCGATATGGTCGAAGCGCAGCGGCATTGCGGTCTCCTGCGGGGGATGCTTTGGCGAAACCTAGCGCCAGCGGTTGGGCGGCGGCAAGGTTTCGCGCGGAGAAGACCGTCTATGCGCTTAAGATTTGGGCGCGATGACCTTGGCTTCGGCCTTCAGCGATTGGGCGAGTGAGGCGAAGCGGGCTTGCGCCACCTCGCCAAAGAGGCCGACGCCTTGCTCGGTGAGGGTGAGCACCAGTTGCTTGCGCTTGGGCTGCCATTTCAGCGCACCGGCATCGGCGGGGTCTTCCACCGCGAACATGGCGCCAAAGCGCATGGCTTTGCCCAAAACCTCGGCCTGATTGATGTCTTCATCGGGCAGAAGCTTGAACAAAGGCTCCATCCGGCTGCCGGAGCGGCTGTTTTTGTAGCGGTGCAGCAGCGACAGGCCGAGGAAGACCCGGCCGGGGTGATCAAGGCCGCCAAGGTTGGCGCGGGTGGCGTTGTCGAAACAGGCCTCGGCCCGGTAATCGGGATGCGCGCGCCATGTGGTGTCATGCAGAAGGCAGGCGGTTTTGATCAGGCGAAGGCGCTCAAAACTGCAGTCTTTGAACAGCGGCGACAGGAAGTGGAAGAGCTTTTTGCCAAAGCCGGGGATGCGGGCTTGGGTCTGCTCGGCCATCCGCGCCGCTTCGATCAGCGGGTCGCGCTGGCGCAGGCGTTCGGGCATTTGCTCGTAAAGCAGGCCCTCGCGGATGCCGTAGGAAGAGACGTCAATTTCAGAGGGTTTGAGGGCGCGGATGATTTCGCGCAACACTTCGCAGGCGAGCGGGACCAGCTCCATCCGCTCGGCGCTGGTGCCGGTGCGGCTGCGCAAGGCGGCCAGATCGGCGGTTCCGAGCCAGTCCAAAGTTTCCAAGAGATCGGCGGGCGTCATGCGGTATTCGTGCAAGACGGTGAGCGGGTAGCCGCGCCGCTCCATGTCGAGGCGCGCGATCACCCGCCAACTGCCGCCGACCAGATAGATCCGCTCATTCTGCGGTTGGATGGCGCGGGCGGCTTCGGCCAAAATCGCCTCGATATGGGCTTTGCGCTTTTTGGCACCGCCTTCGATTTGTTGCAGCCGGAAGGGGCCAAGCTCGGTCGAGACCCGGCTTTCCACGCGGCCATTGCCGATGCGGGCCAACTCCATCGAGTTGCCGCCGATGTCGCAGACGATGCCCTTGGCATCGGGCCAGCCCAAGAGCACGCCTTGGGCCGAAAGCCGCGCCTCTTCGGCGCCGTCGACGACATGGAGCTGAAGGCCGGTTTCGCGCAAGACTTGGGCTTGGAATTCCGGGCCGTCGATCGCCTCGCGGGTGGCGGCGGTGGCGACGACATGGAAGGGCGAGACCTTCATCCCTTTGGCCAGCAAGGAAAACCGCTTCAAAGCTTGCAAGGCGCGGGCCTTGCCTTCAGGGTTCAAGCGGCCAGTTTGCGCAAGGCCTTTGCCCAAGCCACACATGACCTTTTCGTTGAAGAAATAGGCCGGGCTGCGGGCAGCGCCGTCAAAGACCACCATCCGCACCGAGTTGGAGCCGACATCGACCACGCCGACGCGGCTGAGCGCGCGGGCCGAGGGATCGTTGAAGAGGGAGCCACCAAAGGGGGAAGACTCGTCGCCAGCATCATGCGGTTTGGCAGGGTCGGGCGGGGTGTCGTTCGCCTGAGGACCGTCATGCGCCATAGTCGAATCCCTTGTAGTAGAGCCCCTGAATGTCAGGCGCGCAAAAGGCGGTCAACCGTGCAGCGATGCGCTTTTGCGCGGGTGAGGCTGCGATGAAACAGCGCGCATAAGGGCCACGCGCGCTGTCTTCGGGCCGCATCAGGCGGGATCATCCGAGGTGGTGATGCGCCGCACATCTTTCGCCCCGGCGGTGCCACGCCCCGAAAGGGAGGGATTTTCCATGAAAAACTTGTGGCAGGAGAAGAGCGGGCGGTCGGTCTCGGCCCCCGGCTCGGGCAGATCGCGGATATAGGTGCCATCAGCGGTGAGCACCCAGCTTTGGGTTTCATCAGCCAGATTGGCCGCCATGATCTGGCCCATGATCTGGCTTTTGACGGTGGGGTTATGCGCCTCGACCAAGGTTTCCACCCGGCGGCTGAGGTTGCGGTCCATCCAATCGGCGGAGGAAAAGAAGACGCGCGCGTTGCGAGAGGGCAAAGCATGGCCCGAGCCGAAGCAGACGATGCGGCTGTGTTCCAAGAAGCGGCCAACGATGGATTTGACGCGGATGTTTTCCGACAGGCCTTTCACGCCGGGGCGGATGCAGCAGATGCCGCGCACGACGAGGGTGATTTTCACCCCGGCGTTGGAGGCGGCGTAAAGCGCGTCGATCACCTCGGGCTCGGTCAGGGAGTTCATCTTGGCCCAGATTGCGGCGGGGCGGCCTTCGCGGGCGTGATCGGCCTCACGCGCGATGAGGTCAAGAAGGCGGGGTTTCAGGCTGATCGGGCTGATCGCAAGGTTCTCAAGCCCTTGCGGTTGCACGTAGCCGGAAAGGAAGTTGAAGACCTTGGTGGCATCGCGGCCCAAGGGCGCGTCGCAGGTGAAGAAGGAGAGGTCCGTGTAGATCCGCGCGGTGATCGGGTGGTAATTGCCGGTGCCGTAATGGGTATAGGTGACAAGGCTGTCGCCTTCGCGCCGCACGACGGTGCTGATTTTCGCATGCGTTTTCAAATGCATGAAGCCGTAGACGACATGCGCCCCTGCGCGCTCAAGCCGGCGGCTTTGGCGGATATTGGCGGCCTCATCAAAGCGGGCCTTGAGCTCCACCAAAGCGGTGACGGATTTGCCAGCCTCGGCCGCTTCGCACAGCGCGGTGACGACGGGGCTGTCCCATGAGGTGCGGTAGAGGGTTTGTTTGATCGCCAAGACGTTGGGGTCGCGGGCGGCTTGCTCCAAGAAGCGCACGACGAGGTCGAAGGTCTCGTAAGGATGATGCAGCAGCATATCCTTTTGCTTGATGGCGGCGAACATATCGCCTTCGTGGTCCTGCACGCGTTCCGGCACGCGGGGGGAGAAGCGCGGCCAGAGCAGGTCGGGGCGAGAGGAGAGCACCAGTTCTTTGAGATCGGCGATGCCGAGAAGGCCGCGCACCTCGACCATCTCGGATTCGGTGATCTGGAGCTCCTCCATGATCAAGGCGCGCAGCTCATCGGGCGCGCCCGAGGACATTTTCAGCCGGATCACCTCGCCGCGGCGGCGGCGTTTGAGGGCGACTTCAAATTCGCGCACCAGATCTTCGGCCTCGTCTTCGACCTCAAGGTCGCTGTCGCGCAAGACGCGGAAGAGGCAATGGCCGCGGTTGGCGTAACCGGGGAAGAGCATGTCGAGGTGCAGAAGGAGCAGCTCTTCCAGCGGCAAGAAGCGGTTCTCGCCGTCCTTGCCGGGCAGGCGGATGAAGCGGGTGATCTGCTGCGGGATCGGCAGAAGCGCTTTCAGCACGCGTTTGTCGGAGATCCGCTCAAGTTGCAGCGCCAGCGAAAAGCCGGTGTTGGGGATGAAGGGGAAGGGATGCGCGGGGTCGATCGCCAAGGGCGAGAGCACCGGGAAGACATTGCTGAGGAAGTGTTGTTCCAGGAACTTCTGGTCGCGGGCGGTGAGTTTGGAGTTGCTCAGAAGGCTGATGCTTTCGGCCTCCATCTCGCTGCGCAGGGCCTTGTAGGTGGTCTGCTGGGTCTGCATCAGCGCCCGCGCCTCGGCATGGATCAGCGCCAGTTGCTCGGCCGGAGCGCGGCCATCGTCAGAAAGGGTTTTGTTGCCGGTGCGGACCAAAGCGCGCAGGCCTGCGACGCGGACGGTGTAGAATTCGTCCAAGTTGGTGGCCGAGATCGACAGGAAGCGCAGACGTTCGAGCAGCGGCACGGCGGGGTTCGCGGCCTCGTCCAACACGCGCCAATTAAAGGCCAGCCACGAAAGCTCGCGGTTGAAGAAACGGCGCGGGCTGGTGGTTTCGCCTTCGGGCAGAGCCACAGGGGCAGCGAAGCCGGATTTGAGGAAATCTGCAGAGGTCATGGCACCCAGAATGAACGACGGGATGGCGGCTTCGGGGCAGTCTTTCACTCTGTCTCGTCACTGTCCAGAAGCCCCGCCGCGAAAGCACGCGTCACCGGGCGACCTTCTGCCAAAGCGGCACTGTCGAGGGCTGCGACCAGACCTCGCGCCGCCCCGATTGAGCGCGGAATGCGCGCGACGAGGAAGGGGATGAGGTTCGGCGCGACGGCCAATTGGCGGTCGGAGAAAAGTTTCACCAGCACCGCAGAGAGAAGCGCGTCATCGGGGCTTTCTATGCGGGTGACCGAGGCGGCCTGCATGCGCGACAGAAGGTCGGGCACAGTCAGCCCCCAATCGCGCGGCGGGGTGGGGGCCGTCACCAGAAGCGGGCGGCGGCCTTCGGCCAAAAGGTTGTGCAGATGGAAGAGCGCACTTTCGCGGGCGCGGTCTCCGGCCAGATTTTGCGCGTTTTCCACCGCCACGCCGGTGCGCGCCAGCGCGACAAGATCGGCATCCGGCAGCTCTGCGGCTTCAATCACGGTCGAGCCGCTTTCGGCGGCCCAGATCTGCGCCAGATGCGATTTGCCCGCGCCCGAGGGGCCAAGCAGCAGCATCTTGCCAGCGGGCCAAGCCTGCCAGCCGGTCAAGGCGGCCAAAGCCAAGGCATTGGCCGGGGCCACGAAATACTCGGCCCGGGTCATGCTTTCCTTGGCGGGGAGGTCGAGGATCAGTTGGCGGCTCACGCCCCTTGTCCCTCGTTGGTTTTCCGCGTGGCGGGCTGGGCAGGCTCAGCCATGGCCGAGGGCAGGCTGACTTGCGCCAGCGGTCCGGGGGCTTGGCTTAAACCCGCCTGATCGGCGTCTGGACCGCGGTAGAGAAGGCTGGCCTGATATTGTTCGATCCCGAAACGGGTGACGACGCCGATCGCGGCGGCCACCGGCACCGCAACCAGCATGCCGACAAAGCCAAAGGCGGTGCCGAAGGCCGAAAGGGCGAGCAAAAGCCAAACGGGGTGCAGGCCCACTGATTTGCCCACCAGTTTCGGGGTGAGGATATTGCCCTCAACAAACTGGCCGATGGCGAAGATCGCGGCGATGATGCCGATCGAGACCCAATCGCCCCAGAATTGCACCAAAGCCAGACCGATCGCCAAAGCGCCGCCGACCAAAGCGCCGACGTAAGGAATGAAGGTCACAGTGCCGGCAATGGCGCCGACGATCAGGCCAAATTGCAGCCCGGCCAGCATCAAAGCCACCGAATAATAGGCGCCAAGGAGCAGGCAAACCGAGACCTGACCGCGCACGAAGCCTGCCAGAACGGCGTCAATCTCACGCGCAAGGCGGCGCAAGGTGGGGGCATGTTCGCGCGGCAAAAGCGAGTCGACGCGCTCGATCATATGGTCCCAGTCCAGAAGGAGGTAGAAGGCCACCACAGGGGCCACCAGCAAGAAGACCACGACCGAGACGAGGCCGAGGGCCGAGCTGACGATGCCCGTGGCAAGATCCGCGCCCTTCGATTGGATCGCCGCGCCGATATCGGCCAAGGTTTGGCGGATGGTCGAGGTGGAATCGGTCAGCGAGGGGAAATAGGTCAGCAGGGTTTCTTGCAGGCTTTGGAAAATCCCCGGAGCGGCATTGATCAGCGCAGAGAGCTGCTGCACCAGCTGGGGGATGATCGCCAGCACCAAAAGCACCATCATCAAAAGTGCGACGATGGAGATCACCGCTGTAGCAGCGGTGCGGCTAAGGCCCAGCCGTTCCAGACGATCTGCAACAGGATCAAGGAAATAGGCCATCGCGCCGCCCAAAAGGAAGGGCAAGAGCACATTGCCCATCGCCCAAAGCGCAACGAGAAACACCGCAAAAGCGATGCCCCAATATTTCATCTGTTGGCTGACAGGAAGGGCCATGGCGTCTCCTTTTCCCTCAGATGGCAGAGGCAATGCCGGCTTGCAAGGGTGCGGCGAAAATCTTGGGTTATTCGGGGGAAATTGCGCTTTGAGATGGGCCCTGTTAGCGCTAGCAATTGTGCAGTTGCGAATCTCTTGACCCAATTGGAACGGTCCAATACTTATTTTTGGAACGGTCCAATTTTCAGTCTGAGGAGGGAGAGCCGATGCGCTGGATACTGGTTGGGGCAAGCACGATTGCGGCTGAACATATGATCGGCGCCTTTCGGGGGCAGGGTCATGCGGTGGTGCATGTCGTCTCGACCACGGCGGCGCGGGCGGCGGAATTTGCGGCCACGCATGGGATTGCGGGTTCGGGCGACGATCTGACGGCGGCTTTGGCGGCGGGGGATGCGGTCTATATCTCCTCGACCAATGAAAAGCACCGCGCGCAGGCTTTGGCGGCGATTGCGGCGGGCAAGCATGTTTTGTGCGAAAAGCCCTTGGCGATGAGCGTGGCTGAGGCGCGGGAGATGGTTGAGGCGGCCGATGCCGCGGGGGTGGTTTTTGCCACCAACCATCATTTGCGCTGCTCGGGCAGTCATCGCAAGGTGCGGGAGTTGATCGAGGGCGGCCGGATTGGTCGGGTGCTTTCGTTGCGGATTTTCCATGCCGTGCATCTGCCGCCGCATTTGCAGGGCTGGCGGATCACCGATCCCGGCGCGGGGGGCGGCGTGATCCCCGATATCACGGTGCATAACGCTGATGTGGCGCGGTTCTTGCTGGGGGAAGATCCGCAAGAGGTGGTGGCGCAGATGGCGGCCTCGGGGCTGGGGCAGGGGGTCGAGGATTCGGCGATGTCGATCTGGTCGATGCCCTCGGGCGCGATGGTGTTTTCCCATGAGAGCTTCACCCATCCCTTTGCAGGCTCGGGGCTGGAGGTGCATGGCACCGAGGGGTCGATCTTTGCGCGGGGCGTGATGACGCAGCGGCCCTTGGGCGAGATTGAGCTGGTGAGTGCGGCGGGGCGCGAGGCTATCCCCTTCTCGGAGCACAATCTTTACAGCATGGGCGTGGCGGAATTTGCTTCTGCGGTCGAAGGCAAGGGCCGTCCGGCGGCGGATGGCTGGGACGGGGTTGCCTCGCTCACGGTGGCTTTCGCGGTGCGGGAGGCGGCGCGGACCGGGGTGAAGCAAGCGGTGAAGATCGGCGGTGCGGTATGAGCAAGCTGGTCTCGGCCGCGGAGGCGGTTGCGCGCATCGGTGATGGCGCGGTGGTTACGGTCTCGTCCTCTTCGGCCTTGGGCTGCCCGGATCTGGTGCTGAAAGCCTTGGGCGAGCGCTTCCGGGCCGAGGGGCATCCGCGGGGGCTGACCACGCTGCATCCGATTGCGGCGGGCGATATGTATGGCGTGAAGGGGATTGATTGGATCGCGCAGGACGGGCTTTTGGCGCGGGTTCTGGCGGGGTCTTACCCTTCGGGCTCGTCCAATCTGCCGATGCCCGAGATCTGGAAAATGATTACCGAAGAACGGGTTGAGGCCTATAACGTGCCTTCGGGGATCATGTTCGACATGCACCGCGAGGCGGCGGCGCGGCGGCCGGGGGTGATGACGCGGGTCGGGCTGAAGACCTTTGTCGATCCGGTGCGGCAGGGCTGCGCGATGAACGCCAAAGCGGCGGCGAAGCCGATTGTCTCTCGCGTCGAATTCGGCGGCGAGACTTGGCTGCATTTCCCCAATATCCAGCCCAATGTCTGCATTCTGCGCGCCACCACGGCGGATGAATGGGGCAATCTGACCTATGAGCATGAGGGTGCTTATCTGGGCGGCTTGGAGCAGGCGATTGCCACCCGCAACAATGGCGGGCTGGTGATTGCGCAGGTGAAGCGGGTCACCGCGCGCGGGTCTTTGCGGCCGCATGATGTGCGGGTGCCGGGGCATCTTGTCGATCTTATCGTGCAAGATCGTGAGCAAAAACAAACCACTGAGACGCCCTATGATCCGGCGATCTCGGGTGAGGTGATCCGGCCTTGGTCAAGCTTCTCCTTGGCCGAGCATGGGGTTGAGAAGGTCATCGCCCGGCGCGCCGCGATGGAGCTGCGCAAGGGGATGACAGCCAATTTGGGCTTTGGCATCTCGGCCATGGTGCCGCGCGTTTTGCTGGAAGAGGGCCAAGCGCAGGCGGTCACTTGGGCGATTGAGCAGGGCGCGGTGGGCGGCATGCCATTGACCGGATTTGCCTTTGGCTGTGCCTCGAATGCCGATGCCTATGTGCCTTCGCCGCAGCAGTTTATCTACTTCCAAGGCGGCGGGTTCGATATGTCGTTCCTCTCGTTCATGGAGGTTGATGTGCAGGGCAACGTCAATGTCTCAAAACTGGGCAAGAAACCCTATTTGACGGCGGGTTGCGGCGGGTTTGTCGATATCACCTCGGCCGCGAAGAAGCTGGTTTTCTCGGGCTGGTTTGAGGCTGGCGCGCAGATTGACTTGGACAAATCAGGCCTTCGTGTCTCCCAGCCGGGGAAATTTACCAAGATGGTTGCAGAAGTCGAACATGTCACCTTTTCGGGTGAGCGTGCGCGGGAACAAGGACAAGACGTGCTTTATATTACGGAACGCTGCGTGATGCGGCTGTCGGATCAAGGGCTGGTGGCCACCGAGATCATGCCCGGCATCAATGCTGAGCGGGATATTGTGGCGGCATCTGAAGGCCGGGTGCGGATTGCGGAGAATGCGGTGACGATGCCGCTGAGCCTTTTGGCGGAAGGTCCGATGGGGTGGTCGGCATGAGCTCTTTGGATCTGACGATTTCCGGCGCGGTGGCCGAGCTGCGGCTCAATAACCCCAGCAAGCTTAATTGCTTCACCAATGACATGCTGGCGCAATTGGCCGGACATCTGGAGCGGGTTGAGGGCGACCCAGTTGTGCGGGCTTTGATCGTGACGGGCGAGGGCAGCCGGGCGTTTTGCTCGGGCGCGGATATCAACGCTTGGGGGCCTTTGGGTCCGGCGGAATTTGCGCGCCATTGGGTGCGCAGCGGGCATCGCCTCTTTGACCGGCTGGCGCGGCTGGCCAAGCCGACGATTGCGGCGATGAATGGCCATGCCTTTGGCGGCGGGCTGGAGCTGGCCGCGGCTTGCGACATTCGCGTGATGGTTCCGAGTGCCACCATTGCCTTGCCGGAAGCGGGCGTCGGTGTGGTGCCGGGTTGGTCGGGCACGCAGCGGCTGGCGCGGCTGATCCCCGAGCCGGTTTTGAAGGAAATGGCGCTCTTTGGCCGCCGCCTGAGTGCCGAGCGCGCGCTCCAGCTGGGCTTCATTGCCGAACTGGCCGAGGATGCAAATGCCGCCGCCCATGCCATTGCCGAGAAGGCGCTGGGCCTGTCGCCGCGCTCGGTTGAGATCAACAAGGCGATGATCCATGCCGCGCAAGGCGAGGATCGTGCCGCTATGGTCGAGGCCTTGGGCTCGGCTGCCATCGGGGCCAGTGCCGACCGCGAAGAGGGCGTTGCCGCCTTCCGCGAAAAGCGCCCGCCACAATTTACAGGACTGTAACGATGAGCGATTTGACCCTGATTCCGGCTGTGTCCATGGCTTTGCCGGAAACCCCCTACCACGCGCGCCATTTCATCAATGGTGTCTATTGTGACAGCGCCGATGGTGTGGTGACCGAGCGGATTTCGCCCTCACATGGCGTGGTGGTGAGCCGGGCGGCGCGGGGCGGGGTCGCTGAGACAGAGGCCGCGATTGCGGCGGCGCGGGCGGCCTTTGACGATGGCCGTTGGAGCGGGCTTTCGGGCAAGGCGCGCGCCACGGTGCTCTTCCGCGTGGCGGATTTGATTGAGAAAAACGTCGAGCGGCTGGCGCTTTTGGAGACGTTGGAATCCGGCAAGCCGATCAGCCAGTCGCGCGGCGAATGTGGCGGCGTGGCGGATCTGTGGCGTTATGCGGCCTCACTCGCCCGCACGTCGCATGGCGACAGCCATAATAATCTGGGCGAGGATATGCTCGCCATGGTGATGAAAGAGCCGATTGGCGTCGTCTCGATCATCACGCCGTGGAATTTCCCGTTTTGGATCTTGGGGCAAAAGCTGCCCTATGCGCTGGCTGCGGGCTGCACCTGCGTGGTGAAACCCTCGGAGATGACGCCTTCGACCACGGCGATCTTGGGCGAGATCTTGAACGAGGCGGGGATGCCTGCGGGCGTGGTCAATATCGTGCTGGGTCTGGGCCAGCCGGTTGGCGCTTTGATGGCGGAACATCCGTCGGTGGATATGGTGACTTTCACCGGATCGACGGCGGTGGGGCGGTCGATCACCGCCGCCGCCTCGGGCACGCTGAAGAAGGTGGCGCTGGAGCTGGGCGGGAAGAACCCGCAGGTGATTTTCCCCGATGCCGATCTGGAAAGCGCCGCCGATGCGGTGACCTTTGGCGTCTATTTCAACGTTGGACAATGCTGCAATGCGGGCAGCCGGATCATCGTGCATGAGGATATTGCCGAGGCCTTTACCGCCCGCGTGATGGAGCTGTCGCGCAAGGTGGCCTTTGGCGATCCTTTGGATCCGCGCACCCAAGTGGGGGCGATCGTCACCCCGGCGCATCAGCAAAAGATTGACGGTTTTGTGCAGGCCGCAAAAGCGGATGGTGCCAAGATTGCCATGGGCGGCGGCGCGCTTTCCGTGCCGGGTTTGACGGGGGAATTCTACCAGCCCACCGTCATCACCGGCGTACGTCCAGAGATGGCGATTGCCCGCGATGAGGTCTTTGGCCCGGTGCTTTCGGTCCTGACCTTCCGGACGCTTGACGAAGCGATCCGCTTGACCAACGATGCCTCATACGGACTGTCGGCGGGGGTGTGGAGTGAGAATGTCCACACCTGTCTTGAGTTTGCTCGCCGCGCGCAGGCTGGCACGGTTTGGACCAACACTTGGATGGATGGCTTCGCCGAGGTTTCATTTGGAGGAATGAAGCAATCGGGTCTGGGGCGTGAGAATGGTCGCTACGGAATGGAGGAATTTCTTGAGGTGAAATCGCTGGTCATGCGCATCGGTCGCAGCCGCGCACCTTGGGTGAAAAGCATCTGACCTCGGACAGCTGGGGCAGGGACTGAATACAACGCAACGATGGGAGGAAAACCGTATGCGTGGATTCAAGGGCTTGAAGATGACAATGGCAGCGGCGCTGCTGGCCTCGACCGCCAGCATGGCCGTGGCCGAGGATGTTGAGGTTCTGCACTGGTGGACCGCTGGCGGGGAGGCCGCGGCTCTGAACGTGCTGAAAGAGGATTTGGCCAGCAAGGGCATTGGCTGGGTCGATATGCCGGTCGCCGGTGGCGGCGGTGAAGCGGCGATGACGGCTTTGCGCGCCCGCGTCACCGCAGGCGATGCGCCGACGGCCGTGCAGATGCTGGGCTTTGACATCCTGGACTGGGCGAAAGAAGACGGCGTTCTGGGCAATTTGGATGAGGTTGCAGCGGCTGAGGGCTGGGATGCGGTGATCCCGGCGGCGCTGCAGGCGTTTTCGAAATATGACGGCCATTGGATCGCGGCTCCGGTCAACGTCCACTCGACCAACTGGGTTTGGATCAACAAAGCCGCTCTGGATGCGACCGGCCTTGGCGAGCCGACCAATTTCGACGAGCTGGTCGCGGTTCTGGATAAGATGAAAGAGGCCGGGATCACCCCGATCGCGCATGGCGGCCAAGCGTGGCAGGACGGCACCGTCTTTGACGCTTTGGTGCTGGCGCAAGGCTCTGATTTCTACAAAGCGGCCTTTGTGGATCTGGACCCGGCGGCGCTGGGCGGCGCGCAAATGGCGACGGCTTTCGACCAACTTCTGAAGCTGCGCACCTATTTTGACGACAACTTCTCGGGCCGCGATTGGAACCTTGCCTCGAGCATGGTGATCAATGGCGAGGCCGGCATGCAGTTCATGGGTGACTGGGCCAAGGGCGAGTTCCTGAAGGCCGGCAAAGTGCCGGGCACGGATTTCGTCTGCATTCGCTTCCCGGGCACCCAAGGTTCGGTCACGTTTAACTCGGACCAATTCGTGATGTTCAACGTGCAAGGCGAGGGCAAGAAAGCCGCCCAAGCCGCGATGGCATCGGCGATTGAAAGCCCGACCTTCCAAGCCGCCTTTAACGTGGTCAAAGGCTCGGTCCCGGCTCGCACCGATGTGCCGGACACCGATTTCGATGATTGCGGCAAGAAGGGCATGAAGGATCTGGCCGAAGCCAGCGCGAATGGCGCGCTTCACGGCTCGATGGCGCATGGCCACGGCGCACCGGCTGCGGTGAAAAACGCCACCTATGACGTGATCACCGCCGTGGTGAACGGCGAATACAGCGATGGCGCTTCGGCGGCGACGGCTTTGGCCGATGCCGTGGCTGCGGCGCAATAAGCGAGACTGTCCGGGGGCGGTTTGGCCGCCCTCGGAGCCTTGCCACTGGGGGTAAGCCCCCGATCTCGTTTGAGTTTTCACCGCCCGCAGGGAAGGGAGCACCTTTATGGCTGCGCCAGCACCGGCCGATTTTCGCACGCGCCTTCAGGATTGGTTGCCCAAGCTAGTGCTTGCGCCCTCCTTCGCGGTGACGATCCTGTTTGTTTACGGCTTCATCATCTTCACGATCTTTTTGTCCTTCACCGGCTCAAAGATGCTGCCAAAGTTCGACACTTGGGTCGGGTGGGCGAATTATCACCGGCTGTTTTCGCTGCCCGAGTGGAACATCGCGCTGAAGAATATTGCCATATTCGCAAGCCTTTACATCATCATCTGCACCGCGATTGGGCTGATGTTGGCGATCTTTCTGGACCAGAAAATCCGCGGCGAGGGCGGCTTGCGCCCGATCTACCTTTACCCAATGGCGCTAAGCTTCATCGTGACCGGCACGGCGTGGAAATGGTTCCTCGACCCCGGCATCGGGCTTGAGAATGTGATGCATCAATGGGGCTGGGAGAGTTTCAGCTTCAATTGGATCAAATCCAATACGATGGCGATCTATACGATTGTGATCGCGGCGGTCTGGCAGACCTCGGGCTTTGTGATGGCGATGTTCTTGGCGGGGCTGCGCGGCATCGACAATGAGATCTTAAAGGCGGCGCAGATTGATGGTGCGTCGAACTGGCAGCTCTATCGGCGCATCGTGATCCCGCTGTTGCGCCCGGCTTTCCTGAGCGCTTTCGTGATCCTGAGCCATCTCGCGATCAAATCCTATGACCTCGTGATCGCACTGACCAATGGCGGGCCGGGGCGGGCGACCGCGATGCCCGCGACCTTCATGTATTCCTACACTTTCACCCGCAATGAGATGGGGGTGGGGGCGGCCTCGGCGGTGATCATGCTGATGACGATTGCGGCGATCATGGTGCCTTACCTTTACGCCGAGCTGAAGGAGAAGAAGTGATGTCCGCTGTGACCCAAGACACTTCAGTCTCGACCGGCCGCGTGACCCGCGCCTTCATCTATCTGGTGCTGATCCTGTTCGCTTTGTTCTACCTGCTGCCGCTTTATGTGATGGTGGTGAACTCCTTGAAACCGCTGCCGGAAATCACCGGCGGCAATATGATGGCTTTGCCGCGCGAATGGACGCTTGAGGCTTGGGGATCAGCTTGGTCGACGGCGCAGATTGGCGTCTCGCCCACCGGGTTGAAGCCCTATTTCCTCAATTCGATCATGATGGTGGTGCCGGCGGTGGCTTTGTCCACGATGATCGGCGCGATGAACGGTTATATCCTGACCAAATGGCGCTTTCGCGGCGATGTTTGGGTGTTCGGGCTGATGCTCTTTTCCTGCTTCATCCCGTTCCAGATCGTGCTGATCCCGATGGCGCGGGTCTTGGGGATGCTGGGCCTTGCAGGCTCGGTTCCCGGGCTGATTTTGGTGCATTTGGTCTACGGCATCGGCTTTAGCACGCTTTACTTCCGCAACTATTATGCCGCCTTCCCGACCGAGCTGGTGCGCGCCGCGCAGATCGATGGCGCGGGCTTCTTCCGCATCTTCTGGCGCATCCTTTTGCCGGTCTCTGGCCCGATCGCAGTGGTCACGATCATCTGGCAATTCACCAATATCTGGAATGACTTCCTGTTCGGTGCCTCCTTCGGTGGGGTCAACCAGCCGATGACGGTGGCGCTGAATAACCTCGTGCAATCTTCGACCGGCGTGAAGGAATATAACGTCCATTTCGCCGGCGCGATCCTTGCCGCTCTTCCCACTCTTTTTGTCTACATCGTCGCGGGGCGTTACTTCGTCCGCGGTCTGATGGCTGGCTCTGTGAAAGGCTGACCGATGGGCTTTCTTGATATTTCCAACGTCACCAAATCTTACGGCTCGGTTCAGGTCTTGCACCAAGTCGATATCGCGGTGGAGGAGGGCGAGTTTTTGGTCCTCGTCGGGCCCTCGGGCTGTGGAAAGTCCACGCTTCTCAATATGATCGCGGGGCTGGAAAGCATCACCAGCGGTGAGATCCGGATCAAGGATCGCGTGATGAACGGGGTGCATCCGTCGAAGCGCAATATCGCGATGGTGTTCCAGTCCTACGCTCTCTACCCGAATATGACCGTGGGCCAGAATATGACCTTCGGGCTTGAAATGCATGGCGTGCCGAAGCCCGAGCGCGACAAGGCTTTGGCCGATGTGGCTAAGCTTTTGCAAATCGACCATCTTTTGGACCGCAAGCCGGGGCAGCTTTCCGGTGGGCAGCGGCAAAGGGTGGCGATGGGGCGGGCCTTGGTGCGCGACCCGGATGTGTTTTTGTTCGATGAGCCGTTGTCGAACCTTGATGCAAAGCTGCGCGTCGATATGCGGACTGAGATTAAGAAACTCCATCAAAAGCTGAAGACGACAATTGTTTATGTGACGCATGACCAGATCGAGGCGCTGACGCTGTCGACGCGGATTGCGGTGATGAACAAGGGGTTTGTGCAGCAACTCGGCACGCCGAAGGAGATCTATGATCAGCCGGCGAACCTGTTTGTGGCGACCTTCATGGGCAGCCCGGCGATGAATATCATCCCGACAAAAGTGGTGCTGGAAGGCGATGCGCCGCATGCCGAGCTGAGTGATGCCGAGGGCAACCGGGTGCTTCTGGCGCTCAATCAGCGCAACCTGACCGCTTGGGCGGGGCGCGAGATCCTTCTGGGGATCCGGCCCGAGGCGATCACCGATCCGGAAGGGGCGGATCGCAACTCGGGGTCGATCCGGCCGCTGTCGAATGTGGTCACAGTGACCGAGCCTGCGGGAGCGGATACCTTCGTCACCATGAGCCTTTCGGGCAAGGATGTGATCGCAAGGATGCGGGCGGATGCGGCGGTGCATCCGGGGCAAAGGTTTGAGTTTGCGGTGAATATGGAAAAGGCCGTGGCCTTTGATCCGCAGACCGAGGCACGGATTACCCCCTGATGCAGCCTGACATTCTGATCATCGGTTCCGGCATGGGCGGGGCCACGCTGGCCGCCGCGCTGGCGCCCTCGGGCCGTCGGATCGTGATCCTTGAGCGCGGCGCGCGGCTTATGGATCGCCCCGAGGCTCGTGACCCCGATGCGATCTTTCGGCGTGGGTTTTTCAAGCCGAAGGAACTGTGGAAAGACGCCTCGGGCCAAGAGTTTGAGCCGGGGAATTATGCCTGCGTCGGCGGCAATTCGAAGTTCTACGGCGCGGTGCTGACCCGATACCGCGCGGAAGATTTCGCGCCTTTGCAGCATATGGGGGGCAGAACGCCGGGCTGGCCGATTGGTTATGCGGATTTGGAGCCCTATTATTCCAAGGCCGAGCAGCTTTACCGCGTGCGCGGCGAGGATGGCGCGAATGACCCTTCCGAGCCGCCGCATTCGGCGCGCTACCCCTATCCGCCGGTGCCCGATGAGCCTGATGTGGCCGCATTGCGCAAGGCCTTGGCGGCGCAAGGCTTGCACCCCACCGCCTTGCCGGTCGGCGTGGATATCGAGGCTTGGCTGAAGCGCGCGCCGACGACCTGGGACGCGTTTCCTTGCACGACGGGGGCAAAATCCGATGCCGAAAGCTGCGGTCTGGCCGAGGCTTTGAAGTATCCCAATGTCACCTTGCTGACCGAGACGCGGGTGGTGCGGGTTCTGAGCGAAGGCCGACGGGTGACCGGGGTGGAGGTCGAGCGGCAGCGCAAGCGTGAAGTGATGAGCGCGCCGGTGATCTGCCTTTGCGCGGGCGCGGTGATGTCGGCGGCCCTGCTTTTGGCCTCGGCCAATGCCGAGCATCCGCAGGGGCTGGCCAATAGCTCGGACCAATTGGGTCGCAATTTCATGAACCATAACCTCACGGGCGTGGTGGCTTGGAACCCTTTGCGGCGCAACCGCACCATCTATGAAAAGACGATTCAGTTTAACGATTGGTATCTGACCGGCGGGCCGGGTGGGGCGCCTTTGGGCAATGTGCAGATGCTGGGCCGGGTGACAGGGATGATATTGGCCGGGGAATCCGGGCTGCCCTTGTGGGCCGCGCGGCATATTGCGGATCATTCGATGCATCTTCTGGCGATGTCCGAGGATCTGCCGGATCCCAACTCGCGGGTGCTTTGGCGCGATGGTGTGGTGCTCGATTGGCGGCGCACCAATGTGCAAGCGCATGATATTTTGGTGAAAAAGCTGAAAGCCGCTTTGCGAAAGGCCGGCTGGCCGATCGTCTTTGCGCAAGCTTTCCCGAAGTCGAAACCCAGCCATCAATGCGGCACCGCGCGGATGGGGCGAGATCCGGCGCAGTCTGTGGTGGACCCCAATCTCAAAGCGCATGACTTCGACAATCTTTATATCGTCGACGCCTCGGTCCTGCCGACTTCGGCGGCGGTTAACCCTTCCTTGACCATCGCAGCGCTGGCCACGCGGGCGGGCGCGCATATCCGGAGCCTGCCATGAGCCAGCCTCCTGTTGCCCAGAAGCCTCTGGCCCTGATCACTGGCGGTCAGCAAGGCATCGGCCTTGGCATCGCGCAAGCCTTGCAGGGGGCAGGGTTTCGCATCGCTGTTGCCTCCTTGCCAGAGGCCAATGCCGCTGCGGTGCGCGAAGGCATGGCCGGTTTGGGTCATGAGGCGCAATATTATCAATATGATATGGCGCAGACCTCAGGCGCGGCGGCGTTGCTTGCCGCGGTTGAGGCCTCGCTTGGGCCGATCAGCTGCTTTGTCGCCAATGCCGGTGTTCCGGCCAAAATCCGCGGCGATCTTTTGGAGATCACGCCCGAGGCTTGGGATCATGTCCTTGACGTCAATCTGCGCGGCACCTTCTTTCTGGCGCAAGAGGTGGCGCGGCGCATGGTGGCACGGCAGTCCCGGCATTACCGTTCGATCAGCTTTGTGACCTCGGCCTCGGCTGAGATGGTCAGCATCGAACGCGGCGAATATTGTATTTCAAAATCAGGCGCTTCGATGATGGCAAAGCTCTTTGCCCTACGCCTTGCACCACTCAACATCGGCGTCTTTGAGCTGCGCCCCGGTATCATCGCAACCGAGATGACCGCTGGCGTGAAAGAGAAATACAGCGCCCGGATCGAGGCCGGCTTGGTTCCCGCACAACGCTGGGGCGCGCCGGAGGATATTGGCCGGGCCGTGGTGCCTTTGGCCTTGGGTCAAATGGCATTCGCCACGGGCATGGTGGTGCCGCTGGACGGCGGCCTTTCGGTGCCGCGGCTGTGAGCGGGTCGCAAAATTCTCTGAAGAATTTTGCCAAGAATTTTCAAAAATTCTTGGCGCCGGCGGAAGCGTCGGAAGGAGGGGTATGATGCAAAAAGCGTATGATTACATCATCATCGGTGGCGGCTCAGCGGGCTCGGTTCTGGCCGCGCGTCTCTCTGAGGACCCGACAGCGCAGGTCTTGCTGCTCGAGGCGGGGGGGCGCGACTCCCATCCTTTTTACCACCTGCCTGCGGGTTTTGCGAAGATGACCAAGGGCATCGGCTCTTGGGGGTGGCAGACCGTGCCGCAGCGCCACATGAAGGGGATGCAAATCCGCTACACGCAAGCGAAGGTGATCGGTGGTGGTTCCTCGATCAATGCGCAGATCTACACCCGCGGCAATGCGCTGGATTACGATGAATGGCGCCAACTTGGTTGCTCCGGCTGGTCTTATGAAGATGTGCTGCCCTATTTTCGAAAAGCCGAGGACAACGACAGTTTTGACAATCGCTATCACGGCAAGGGCGGCCCTTTGGGCGTCAGCCAGCCGCGTGCGCCCTTGCCGATTTGCGAAGCTTGGTTTGCGGCGGCCGCTCAGATGGGCATCCCGCGCAATCATGATTTGACCGGCGAGAGCCAAGACGGGGTCGGTTATTATCAGCTAACGCAGCGACATTATCGGCGCTCTTCGGCCGCCATTGCCTATCTGCGCCCGGCCCAGCATCGGCCCAATCTGACGGTGAAAACCGGGGTGCAGGTGCTGCGAATTGTGGTCGAGAAGGGCAGGGCCGTGGGGGTGGAGACGCCTGATGGGGTATTGCGGGCCTCGAGTGAGGTGATCCTCTCTGCCGGGGCCATAGGTTCGCCGCGTCTGTTGCAGCTTTCCGGTATCGGGCCAGCGGATGAGCTGCGAAATCTTGGGATTCCGGTGGTGCTGGATCAGCCGGAGGTTGGGGCTAACCTGCAAGATCACTTGGATCTTTTCGTCATTGCCGAATGCACCGGCCCGCATACCTATGACCGTTTCGCCAAGCCGCATCTCTCGGCTTTGGCGGGGTTGCAGTATCTATTGACCCGGCGGGGACCTGTCGCCTCGAGCCTTTTTGAGACCGGGGGCTTTTGGTATGCCGAGGAGGGCGCGCGGAGCCCCGATATCCAGTTCCATCTGGGGCTTGGCTCGGGGATCGAGGCCGGTGTTGCGGCGATGCCGCAAGGTGGGGTGACGCTGAACTCAGCCTATCTGAGGCCGCGCTCGCGCGGGACGGTGCGGCTGGCATCCAGCGATCCCTTGGCCGCACCGCTGATTGACCCCAATTATTGGGAGGATCCGCATGACCGCGAAATGTCGATCCGCGGGCTGAAGCTGGCGCGGGAGATGATGGCGCAAGAGGCGCTGCACCCCTATGTGCTGGCCGAGCGTCTGCCGGGGCCTAATGTGCGGACAGATCAGGACTATTTCGATTACGCCTGCCAGCATGCAAAGACCGATCACCATCCGTCCGGCACATGCCGGATGGGGCAGGATGCGCAAGCGGTGGTGAACCCCGAGCTGCGTTTCAACGGGATCGAGGGTTTACGGGTCGTTGATGCCTCGGTGATGCCGCGGGTGGTCTCGTCCAACACCAATGCGCCGACGATCATGATTGCGGAGAAGGCCGCCGATATGATTAAGGCGGCGCGGCCAGGCTCAGGGGCGCTCCAATGATCCGCCATATTGTCTTGGTGAAATTCCGTCCCGAGATGACGGAGGCTGAGATTGCGGCGCTCTTTGCCGATCTGGGGAAGATCACGCAGAAATTGTCGGGGGCGCTGGACATTCGCGCTGGCAAGAGCGAAAGCCCCGAGCAGATTGAACGAGGCTATCTTCATGGTTTCACGATTGATTTTGAAGATTGGCAGGCGCTTTCCGCCTATCAGGACCATCCAGATCACCGCCGTCTTGGCGCGCGCCTTGTGGCTTCGGCGGTTGGTGGGCTGGACGGCATTTTGGTCTTTGACCTGAGTTGCTGAGGGGCTGCTATGTTGCCGCTGCTGACCATACCTTGCTGCTATAAGCGCTCTGCACAGTCGGGGCGGCGTTAAGATGGAGCGGCGTCCGACCATCATCGACGTGGCCAAGGCGGCGGGGGTTTCCAAATCCACCGTCTCGCTCGTCTTGCAGAACTCACCTTTGGTGAAGCGTGAAACCCGCGAGGATGTGCGCCGGGTGATGCGCGAGATTGGCTATGTCTATAACCGTGCGGCGGCCAACCTGCGGTCTTCGAACGTGGGACTTATTGGTCTTGTCATCAATGACTTGCGCAATCCGTTCTTCACGGAGTTTGCCACATCGGTGCAGATGGCGCTTTCGGCGCGGGGCTATGCGACGGTGGTTGCCAACACGGATGAAGATGCCGAGGTGCAAGGTCAAGTCGTGGGCGCGATGATCGAACATGGCGTCTCGGGGCTGATCTTATCCTCGGCCTATGGCGCCGTGGAGCGGGGCTTTGAGCAAATCGCGCGCTCGGGCATTCCGACCTTGCAGGTGTTGCGCCACGCGCATCCTGACACCGAGCTTTTCCCCTTTGCGGCACCCGATGGGCCGCAAGGAGGCCGGCTTGCGACGCTGCATCTGTTGCAGCAAGGCGCCAAGCGGATAGCGTTTGCGGGGGGGCTGATGGGCCGCTCGGTCACCGAGGCGCGGCTTGCGGGCTATCGCGCGGTTTTGGCTGAAAGGGGCCTGCCCGAGCGGGTGCTGACTGGGCGTCCGAACCGCGCCTTTGGCCGTGAGGCGGCGCTGTGGCTGGCCAAAGATTACCCCGACGTTGATGCGGTCTTGTGCTTTAACGATTTGACCGCATTGGGAATTATGTCTGGCTGTGCCGAGATTGGCCGCCGAGTGGGGCCGGATCTGAAAGTGGCCGGCTTCGATGATATCGAGGAAAGCGCGCTGGTGTTTCCCAGCCTGACCTCGGTGCGCAGCAATATCGCGGGCTTCGGTCAGGCGATGGCTGCAAACCTGCTTGCTTGGCTGGAAGAAGGTGTGAAACCTGCCGCCGAAATTTTGTCTCCTGTGGAGTTGATCACCCGTGCCTCAACGCAATGATCTGACCGATCGCCCCGCCTTTTTGCGGCGTCTTTTCGACCGCGCCGTCGAGGTGGCCGATCCGATGCGCGCCTTGGCCGCGCATTTGCCACCGAAGCCTGAGGGGCGGGTTGTGGTTGTGGGGGCCGGCAAAGCCTCGGCCCGGATGGCGGAGGCGGTTGAAGCGGTTTGGGGGCCTTGCGAAGGGCTAGTGATCACCCGCTATGGCTATGGTCGCCCTTGCCAAGGCATTGAAATTGCTTTGGCGGCCCATCCGGTGCCGGATCAAGCCGGGGCCGATGCGACGGCGCGGATGCTGGCGCTTTTGGACGGGCTTGGGCCAGATGATTTCGTGCTCGCGCTGATTTCCGGCGGTGCCTCGGCCCTGCTCTGCGCGCCAAGTGAGCGCGTAACTTTGGCCGAAAAGCAGGCGGTGAATGCGGCGCTGCTGGCCTCGGGGGCGCCGATCTCGGCGATGAACACCTTGCGCAAGCACCTGAGCCGGGTGAAGGGCGGCCAGTTGGCGGCGGCGGCTTACCCTGCACAGATGCTGGCACTGATGATCTCGGACGTGCCGGGGGATGATCCGGCCTTCATCGGCTCGGGCCCGACGGTGGGCGATGCGACGACCCCGGCCGAGGCGGAGGCGATCCTGGACCGCTGGCAGATCTCGGTGCCCGGCCATGTGCGGGCCGCGTTGGCGCACTCGGGTGTGGTGCCGCCCAAGGATGCGCGATTGGCGCAGGTCAGCAACCACATCTTCGCGGCCCCGGCGCAATCCCTTGAAGCTGCGGCAGAAATTGCCCGCGAGCTGGGGGTTGAGGTGCGGGTACTGGGCGACGCTTTAGAGGGCGAGGCGCGGGATGTGGCTGCGGCGCAGGCCGCGATGGCCTTGGAGCTTGCCGCCGCGCGCCGCCCGGGAGATGCGCCGGTGCTGCTGCTTTCCGGAGGAGAGCTGACGGTCACACGCCGCGGCGATGGCAGCGGCGGACCCAATGCAGAATTTGCCTTGGCTTTGACGCTGGCTTTGCAGGGGCAAGAGGGCATTCACGCCATTGCCTGTGACACCGATGGCGTCGATGGCGCCGCCGAAGTGGCGGGGGCGGTTGTGACGCCGCAAACGCTGGTGCAGGCCGTCGCCGCAGGTTTGGATGCCGCTGCAGCCTTGGCAACGAATGACGCACACCGGTTCTTTGAGCAGGTCGGTGGACAGGTCGTCACCGGGCCGACTTTGACGAATGTGAATGATTTCAGGGCGATATTGATCGGCTAAGAGCGAGCCGCGGCTGGGAGGGTCGCGCTTGGCAGGCGTCTAGACCAGCCGAGCCGTTAGTATGCTTGGGGGGAAGCAGGCCCAAGAAACACATGTTTTCCTGCAGCCGAGGCCCGCTGATGCGGGCCTCGCGCCTTGCGAGATGGCCGCCAAGCCGCTAGGAAACCGAGGACCCTTTTCCTTGCGAGGCCCCAATGCGTCTCTCCCGCTATTTTCTGCCCGTCCTGAAAGAAGATCCCAAAGAGGCGCAGATCGTCTCGCACCGCTATATGCTGCGGGCGGGCATGATCAAACAGCAGGCCGCCGGGATCTATTCCTGGCTGCCTTTGGGCTACCGGGTGCTGAAGCGGATCGAGCAGATCGTGCATGAAGAGCAGATCCGCGCCGGCCATATCCCGCTTTTGATGCCGACCCTGCAACCTGCTGATCTTTGGCGCGAATCCGGCCGTTACGACGATTACGGCCAAGAGATGCTGCGGATCAAAGATCGGCATGAGCGCGACATGCTTTACGGCCCCACGAATGAGGAGATGATCACTGACATCTTCCGTTCGCATGTCAGCAGCTACAAGGACCTGCCGCTGACCCTTTACCACATCCAATGGAAGTTCCGTGACGAGATGCGTCCGCGTTTTGGCGTGATGCGCGGCCGTGAATTCTTCATGAAGGATGGCTATAACTTTGACATCGATCGCGACTCCGCTTTGCATGCCTACAACCGTCATATGGTCTCTTACTTAAGGACTTATGAACGGATGGGCTTGACGGCGATCCCGATGCGCGCGGCCTCGGGCCCGATCGGTGGCGACAACACCCATGAGTTCTTGGTGCTGGCCAACACCGGCGAATCCGAGGTCTTCTATGACGACCGCGTCACCGCTTTGAAGTTGGGTGATCGCGCGGTGGATTACGACAATCGTGCCGAAGTGGCTGGGGTTTGCGACGAATTCACCACGCTTTACGCCCGCACCGACGAGACGCATGACGCGGCGCTGTTCGACCAGATTCCGGCGGAACATCAAAAGGTTGGCCGCGGGATCGAGGTTGGCCAGATCTTCTATTTCGGCACCAAATACTCTGAAGCGATGGGCGCGACCGTGGTGACCCCCGATGGCAGCAAAGTGCCGGTCGAGATGGGCTCGCATGGCATCGGCGTGAGCCGGCTTTTGGGCGCGATTATCGAGGCGAGCCATGACGAAAAGGGCATCATCTGGCCCGAAGGCGTCACGCCGTTCCCGGTTGGCATCGTGAACCTGAAGCAAGGCGATGCAGCGGCGGATGAGGCTTGCGCGGCGCTGGAGAAAGCTTTGCTCGCCAAAGGCTTGGAGCCGCTTTACGACGACCGCGACGAACGCGCTGGCGCGAAATTCGCCACGATGGATCTGATCGGTCTGCCTTGGCGCATCACGGTCGGGCCGCGCGGCTTGCAAAAGGGCGTGGTCGAGCTGACCTCGCGCCGCAGCGGCGAAAGCGAAGAGTTGTCGCCGGAAGCCGCGGTGGAGCGGATCGTAGAGATCTACGCTGCACATCGGTGAAGCCGCGCCTTTGGCGCTGAAGTGACGATGAATGTGCTGAAAAGGCGCCAGGCAATCACTTTGCTTGGCGCCTTTTCATTGATCTTTAACCCCGCCGTGCGAATCATGGCGCAGGAGGGATAGCTTTATCGCCTAAATCGGCGCTGCCTCTCGCTCAAAGGCGAGATCCGTGACACAGTGCCGAAAAACGGAGGCGGGCATGTTCGGACGGATGCTGACCCTTGCGGGCGGATTGGCGGGGGCGGTGGGCTTGTCACAGTTCCCCGAATTTTCGCAGCAATATCTGCAACGGCTGGCGGGGCAGGTGGATGCGCTGACCCAAGTCGAAGCGGATTTCGACCGCTCGGCCGAGGGAGCAGGCCTAACCCGGGAAGAGGCCTTGCTCGCGCTTGGTACCGATGGATTTGCGGGTCAACACGCCCGCGATCTGCGCGCGACGTTCAGCCGGGCCGAGTCTTTGCGAAACGATCTGACGATGTTGCGCTTGGCTGGTGTGTTTGAACGTTTGGCAATGCCGCAGCGGATGGCGGATCAGGATCTGCTGCAGGCGACATGGCAGGATTTTGCGCCTGCCGTGCCCGTGACCACGGCAGGCCTGGGCTGTGCAGGCTTGGGCTTCCTGTCGGGTTGGGGGCTGATCGCGGCGCTTCTGGCGTTGATGAAGCGGCCATTCCGGCGGCGCGCCTATAGTTACGACTGACGGCCGGTACCCGTCACTGCGCGACGTTACGACGCTCGTAAGAGCCGAGGGCGATGGGTCTTTACCGCCCCCAGCAAGGTCATTTCTAAGTCGAGCGCTTTACTTGTCGATCTCGACCATAATGGCGTCGAGCGCTTTGCAGGTGGCGGACAGGTCCGCAGTGCCGCCGTTGGCCTGAGCGTCGGTGGCAAGCTCTTGGACCTTCGGCATCAATTCGGTCATTTTGGGAGGGTTGGTCGTGGCCAGCGCAGTGATCTTGGTGGTCAGCTCTTCGGCTTTGCGCGCGGCTTCAGCTTCGGTGCAACTCACTTCCTCTTTACAGGCGCTTAGGAAAGAGGCGGCCGCGATCACGGCCAAAACGGGAACGATACGCAATTTGGATACTCCACTGAAAATGTAAAAGGCGCCGCCGCACCTTGGCGTAACTACACGTCCTTGTGAGGCACTTGTCTAGCTGCAGAATGACGACATCTTAGGCACCGGCCTCTTTCCGCCCGTTGGGGGGAAATCGGTCGATTTGCTTAAGCACGGCTCGATTTACGGGGCGGGGATTATGGTGATTGTCTTAACCAGACGGATCACGGCAGGCGCCGGAGACGTCGGATGAGAGGAAGCGCTGACCGGCGCGGTCACGACTGTGCCAGTTATCCGCCAGTTCCTTGACCTTTGCGACTGGAACAGCGACTTTCGCGCCCAATCAAGGCCAGAGCTGCAAGTGATTTGCAGCGATATGGCCGCCAGTGGATTGAGGTCGATGGCAGGCAGAACCGCACCGTTTTCGCGCTTTGAATGGATGATCGCTTGGCGCTATCTGCGGGCGCGTAAGGCCGAGGGTGGGGTCTCGGTCATGACCTGGATCTCGGTCATCGGCATCACCTTGTCGGTTTTTGCGCTGGTGGCGGTGATGGCCGTCCGCGCTGGCTTTCGTGAGGAATTCGTTAACACGCTCTTGGGCGCCAATGGCCATGCGACGGTTTACAATTGGCGGGCCGATGATCAGGGCCGCCGGCTGCGCGGTTTTGAGGATTGGCAAGTGGCGACCGAGCGGTTGGCGGCTGTGCCCGGTGTCGTGCGGGTGGCACCTTTGGTGCGGGGTCAAGCTATGGTCACAACGGCGGGCAATGGCTCGTCCGGCGTGCAAGTCTATGGGATGTCGGTAAAAGATATTGAAGCGATCCCATCTCTAACCACGGGCGGCGACGATTTCGGCGAAATCACCCGGCTCTCCGAAGGGATCGCATTGGGCTCAGGCATCGCGCGTGACTTGGGCTTGCAGGTGGGCGACCGGCTGCGGCTGATTTCGCCCGATGGTCCCAAAACGGCCATGGGCGGATCTTCACTGCGGGTGATGTCCTATGAGTTGGTCTACGTTTTCACCTCGGGTAGCCCCGAGATTGACCGCACCCGCGCCTATCTGCCGATGGAGGAGGCGCAGAGTTTCTTCAATGCCGAAGGCATCGCCGATGAGTTTGAGGTGATGGTGCAAAGCCCTGAAGCGATTGACAGCTATGTGCCGCAATTGCAGGAGGCGGCTGGGCAAAATGGCATGGTCTGGACCTGGCAGCAAAGCGCTGGGAACTACCTGCGGGCGCTGACAGTGGAGGACAATATGATGTTCATCCTCATGTCGATTTTGGTGCTGATCGCCTCGCTCAATATCATCTCGGGCCTTGTGATGTTGGTAAAGAACAAGGGCCGCGACATTGGTATTTTGCGCACGATGGGGCTGACCGAGGGCAGCGTTCTGAGAATCTTCTTCCTTTGCGGGGCGTTGACGGGCGTTGTTGGCACGATTTCTGGCGTGATCTTGGGCAGCCTCTTTGCCTATTACTTCACGCCGATATTCGATTTCATCAATATGGTTGCAGGCGGCGGGCTTTGGGATTCTTCGGTTCGGCCGATCTACCAGCTCTCGGCGAAGCTGCAATTGACCGATGTCATCACCGCGACTTTGCTCTCATTGGTGCTGTCGTTTGTGGTGACGATCTTCCCGGCCCGGCGTGCGGCACGGATGAACCCGGTGGAGGCGCTGCGCTATGAGTGATGCTTTGGTGCTTGAGGGCCTTGAGAAGGGCTATAATCACGGCCGGCCGTCGCAGGTGCAGGTGCTGCGAGGGGCTTCGCTGTCGGTGGCGGCGGGCGAGGTTGTGGCTCTGGTGGCGCCCTCGGGGGCGGGCAAGTCGACCTTGCTGCATATCGCGGGGCTGCTCGATACCCCGGATGCGGGGCAGGTTATGCTGGGCGGCCGGGCGATGACCGGCCTTGGCGACCGCGCGATGACCGAGGCGCGGCGCGGTGAGGTGGGGTTCATTTACCAATTCCATCACCTGCTGCCGGAATTTACCGCTTTGGAGAATGTGGTGATCCCGCAGCTTGCGAATGGGGTTGATAAGGCGGCGGCTGAAGCCCGCGCGATGAGCCTGCTGGACCGTGTGGGCGTGGCGGGTCGTGCACAGCACCGCCCAGCAGCGATGTCGGGCGGCGAGCAGCAGCGCGTTGCCTTCTGCCGCGCTTTGGCCAATGAGCCGCGGCTCTTGCTGGCTGATGAGCCGACCGGAAACTTGGACCCCGGCACCTCGGATCAGGTCTTTGGTGCGTTGATGGAGCTGGTCCGCGCCACCGGCATGGGCGCGCTGATCGCCACCCATAATATGGAGCTTGCTGCCCGGATGGACCGGGTGGTGCGGCTTGAGGCCGGCCGGGTGGTGTGATCCCCCGTAGAGCGGTTCGCGGGGTTTATGCTTTGCGAGCCGCTAAAAAGTTTGATCCCTGTCAATGTGTGGCCCGTTCGGCCGTGAGAAACTGCGGTTTTACGAAAGGTTCCGCCATGCGTGCTGCACTGAAACTCCCTGCTGCTTTGGCGGCCTGCCTTGCCCTTTCCGCTTGCGTTGAGGAGGCGCAGCCCAGCGGGGCCGAAGATTTCGCAAGCTATTGCGCCAGCTGCCACGGTGTGGGCGGCAAGGGCGATGGCGAGCTGGCCTCGGCTTTAGAAAAGCGCCCGGCCGATCTGACCACGCTGACCCAGCGCAATAAGGGCGAGTTTCCCCGGCTGCGCATGATGGCGAAGATCTGGGGCTATACCGGCACCCATGACGGGGGGGCGGTGATGCCGAATTTCGGGCCTTTGCTCGAAAGCCGGATGGTGCCCTATGATGCAGGCGACGGTATCCAAAGCCCAACGCCGGAGCGTCTGGTGCAACTCGCTGAATATGTGGAGGGGTTGCAGCTTTAGGCTGGCCAAGGGTGGGGGTTTTGCACCCCCACACCCCCGCAGAGTATTTTAGTCAAGGTGAGGGTTAGAAGGGTTTTATTGTGGGAACATTGACGCGGCGACTCTCGCCATCTTCGTCCGTGAATGACACCGCTGCGGTAAATGCATTTCTGCTATTAAACGGTAGGCTGAGCACGTGTTTTTGCGATATCCAGCCGCGGCCAGCGTATGCGGTTTTGCCCGAACTTAGGGCGTTGCCATCACTAAGTAGAGTATAAGTTAGATTATGTGCTTCGCCGCCGCCGTTCGTCACGGTGAATTCATAATTGCCGTGGCTGAGCGACGATGCGCCAACTTGTGTTAATGTTGCCGAGAACACCGGTTCGCGGCGCTTTTTTCGCTCGGCGTGTTCCGTCTCATTGATCGCGCGTTCATAGTCCAACTGCTCTCTAGAGACTTGTGCCAGCGCACGATGCTGCTCGGCCGAGTTGGCCAATTCCCTTGCCTGAATCTCAAGCGTGGCCACGCTGTTACGAAGCTCTGCCCCCTGTTGTATGAAGCCGAGTACCACCCAGAAAATGGCCATCGGCCCGAAGGCGCCTGCAAGAAAGTCGCCTAGCTCATTCAGGGGCATCGCTTGGAGAGCGTTCAGACGCTCTGGCTTATAGAGCCCCGTGAACGCGATTAGTGCAGTGATGTAAGCTGCCGATAAGATTGCACCGAAGCCGAAGAGCCAGTGCTTCTTGGCAGCTTTAAACATCCAATTCCTCCACAAACCGCGCATTCTCCTGAATATACTGGAAGCGCAATTCGGGCTTTTTGCCCATCAATCGCTCGACCAGATCGCCGGTTTCGCCGCCCTCGTCGTCATCAATCGACACCCGGATCAATTTCCGGGTTTGCGGGTTCATCGTGGTGTCTTTCAGGTCCTTGGCATCCATCTCGCCCAGACCTTTAAACCGCTGCACATCGATCTTGCCCTTGCCGCCGACCGAGCCCTTCGCAAGCCATTGCTCTTTCTCGACGTCATCCGCGACATAGATCCGATGCGCGCCTTGGGTCAGGCGGTAGAGCGGCGGGCAGGCGAGGTAGAGGTGGCCCTTGTCGATCAGGGGGCGCATCTGGGTGAAGAAGAAGGTCATCAAGAGCGAGGCGATATGCGCGCCGTCGACATCGGCGTCGGTCATGATAATGATCTTGTCATAGCGCAGATCGTCGACGCGGAATTTCGTGCCCATGCCGACGCCCAGAGCCTCGCAGATGTCGCGGATCTCGGAGTTGTCGTGCAGTTTGTTTGAGGCCGCACCAAGCACGTTCAAGATCTTACCCTTGAGCGGCAAAAGCGCCTGATAGGTGCGGTCGCGCGCGCCTTTGGCCGAGCCGCCGGCCGAGTCGCCCTCGACGATGAACAGCTCAGACCCGGTGCGGTCGGTGTTGGAGCAATCGACCAGCTTGCCGGGCAGGCGCAGCTTCTTGGTGGCGGTCTTGCGCTGGGTTTCCTTTTCTTGACGGCGCTTTAGCCGCTCTTCGGCGCGCAGGACCAGGAAATCGAGGATCGCGCCTGCGGATTTCGGATCCGCCGCCAGCCAGTTGTCGAAATGGTCGCGCACGGCGTTTTCGACCCATTTCGCCGCCTCTTCCGTGGCAAGCCGGTCTTTGGTTTGGCCCACGAATTGCGGCTCGCGGATGAAGACCGAGATCAGCGCGCAGCCGCCCGTCAGCATATCGTCGCGGGTGATCTGCTCGGCTTTGCGGTTCTTCACGCGCTCACCATAGGCACGGATGCCCTTTAGGATCGCGGCCCAAAAGCCGGTCTCATGGGTGCCGCCTTCGGGCGTGGGCACGGTGTTGGTGTAGCTGGAGATGAAGCCGTCGCGGGCGGGCGTCCAGTTGATCGCCCATTCGACCGAGCCCGGCACGCCGAATTTCTCTTGGAAGCCGACTTTGCCCGCGAAGGGGCGGTCGGCATAGGTGGTGACCTTTTCCAGCTGGTCCGAGAGGTAATCGGCCAGACCGCCGGGGAAGTGGAAGACCGCCTCGCGCGGCATGTCGCCATCGGGGATGGCGGATTTCCAACGGATCTCGACGCCCGAGAAGAGATAGGCCTTCGAGCGGGCCATCTTCATCAGCCGCGCCGGTTTGAAGGCCTGTTGGCCAAAGATCTGCGGGTCGGGGTGGAAGGTGACCGAAGTGCCGCGGCGGTTCTGGGTCGGCCCCAGCTTTTGCAGCTTGCCCTGCGGGATGCCGCGCGAGAATTCTTGCGCGAAAAGCTCTTTGTTGCGGGCGACTTCGACCCGCATCATATCGGAAAGTGCGTTCACCACCGAAGAGCCCACGCCGTGCAACCCGCCCGAGGTCTCATAGGCTTTGCCGTTGAATTTGCCGCCCGAGTGCAGCGTGCAGAGGATCACCTCCAGCGCGGATTTATCGGGGTATTTCGGGTGTGGATCGACCGGGATGCCGCGGCCGTTGTCGCGGATGGTCAGCGAGCCATCGGCATGCAGCTCAACCTCGATCCGGTTGGCATGGCCGGCAACGGCTTCGTCCATCGAGTTGTCGATGATCTCGGCGGCAAGGTGGTGATAAGCGCGCTCATCAATGCCGCCGATATACATGCCCGGACGCAGACGGACCGCCTCAAGCGGCTCCAGAACCTCAATCGAGGAGGCGTCATAGGAGTTGGATTCGGCCTGGGAGAGGAGGTCGTTTGCCATGGTCTGCTCTTTCATTGGGCGCTGGCATTAGACCACTCCCAAGGGGGCAAACGCAAGATCTGGTGAGACGCTTGGACGGCGGGTCAGGGCAGGGAGGGGGCGCTGCCCCCTCGCCCTTGCGGGCTCACCCCCGGGATATTTAGGTTCTGAAAGAGGGGGAGAGGTCTCTTTCAGAACCTTAAATATCCCCGCCGGAGGCTCCCGCAGCCTGCCAAGAGCGGGCGGCGGGAGTGGGTTTTAACGCCAGCCAAGCGCCGGGGCGACGTGTTTCAGGATGCTTTCGATCACATGGGCGTTGTAATCGACGCCCAGCGTATTGGGCACGGTCAGAAGCAGCGTATCGGCCTCGGCGATGCCCTCATCCTCGCGCAGCATCTGGATCAACTGGTCCGGCTCACCCACATAGGAGCGACCAAAGACCGCACGCATATTGTCGATCTCGCCGATCTGATCCTGCTCGGGGCGGCCCGAGCCGAAATACATCCGGTCCGTGTCGTTCATCAGCGGGAAGATCGAGCGGCTGACGGAGGCGCGGGGCGTGCCTTCATGGCCTGCCTCTTTCCAGGCTGCACGGAACTTGCGGATCTGCTTGGCTTGCTGCGCGCCCAAAGGCCCGCCGCCTTCGTCCTTTTTCAAGGTCGAGCTTTGCAGATGAACGCCCAGCATGCCCGCCCATTCGGCGGTGGCGTCGGAGGCCGCGCCCCACCAGATCCGCTCGCGCAGGCCCTTGGAGAAGGGCTCGAGCCGCAGAAGGCCCGGCGGGTTGGGGAACATCGGGCGTGGGTTGGGCTTGGCAAAGCCTTTGCCGTCCAGAAGGCCAAGGAAGGTCATCGCATGTTCGCGCGCCATATCTTGATCCGTCTCACCCTCTGCCGGGGCATAGCCGAAATGGCGCCAGCCATCGATCACCTGTTCAGGCGAGCCGCGCGAGATGCCCAGTTGCAGCCGCCCACCCGAGATCAGGTCAGCCGCGCCTGCATCTTCAAACATGTAATGCGGGTTCTCATAGCGCATATCGATGACGCCGGTGCCGATCTCGATCCGTTTGGTTCGCGCGCCGATTGCCGCCAAAAGCGGGAAGGGCGAGGCGAGTTGGCGGGCGAAGTGATGCACGCGGAAATAGGCACCATCAGCGCCGAGTTCCTCGGCGGCCTCGGCCAGTTCGATCGATTGCAAAAGCACATCCGAAGCCGAGCGCACGGCCGAGCCTTGTTGCTCGGACCAATGGCCGAAGGAGAGAAAACCGATTTTCTTCATGGCGGGGCCCTTCCCGTTGCGTTCACTGTTGCCCCGTTAGGTAGGGTGCCCGGGGCGGCGAGGGAAGGGCGCTGGCCCCGCTTCAGCGCACAGTCAATGTGCCGTTGGGGCAACGGCTGGTGCGCTGCGCTGCTTATTCCGGTTCTGCCAGCCGCGCCGCCCACATAGCTTGGAAGGCGGGGCGGGCTTGGCAGCGTTGAAGCCAGGCATTGGTGGCGGGGAATTCGGCCATCAAAGGCGCGTGGCCTTGGGCGTAGCGAAGGCATTCGGCGGTGTTGATATCGGCTACGGTGAAGCGGTCGCCCACCAGCCAATCCTTTGCGGCCAGATGCTGCTCAAGTCGACGCAGCGGGCGGCGCAATTTCTCGGCCGCGACGGCAAGGGCGGCCTGACTTTCAGGCAGGCTCGTGGCGCCTGATTGCAGCGTGGCAAGGATCTCCAGCGCTGGGGTTTCGATCCCTGTGGCAGCGAAAAGCGACCACTGTTCCATCAGCGCTTGCTCAGGCTCATCTTGCGGTCCGAGTGCGCCGCCGAAGCGGCGGGCGATATGGGCGGTGATTGCCAGCGATTCGGTCAAAAGCAGATCGCCATCGGTCAGCGCGGGGATTTGCCCCATTGGATTGACCACCAAAAACGCCGCAGATCCGGTGTGCAGGGTGGTTTCGCGGGCCTGCGGATCCGCCAATCGGTAGGTTTGGATCACCGGCACATGGGTGAAAGGCGCGCCACATTCGGCCAGAAGCCACAAGGGACGGGATGCGCGGGACCGATAGACGCCATAGAGGGTAAGCATGAGCTCTTGCCTGTCCTGAAGCCTGTGTCAGGCCAAAGGTGTCGCGCAAGTTTAGCTCAAGGTCCATTGTAAAATGTGGAATTCCCCCCCTTGCTCATGGACCCGCCTCGGGGGCTAAATTGGCAGATGGCCCAGTCACCCCCGCTGCCTTCCTCAGCAGACCAGGCCGATCGCGACCTAAGGGCAGCGATCGTTGAGCGGCTTTATGATGTCGCCGTGGACCCCATCAAGCTTGAGGATTTGTTGCAGGTCTGGGAGGAGCAGGTCGCACCGCTGCGTCGTGACCTTGGTCGCGCTTTGGATAACCCCGAGCTGGATGCCCATTTGCACCGCGCGACGGTGTTTCTAGACCGCTACGATGCCGCCACCGATGCGCAGGACCGCTCGGTCTTGGCTGACATCCCGCGCTCGGCGGCATTTCTATCCGATGGCAGCGCGAAGATCACCGATTGCAACCGGCCGGGGGCTGTGGCCTTTGGTATCAGCAAGGGCGGGCCCTTTGTCGATCTGCCGTTCGAGCCGGAAGACCGCGCCTTGCTGCAAGGGGTGATCCGCAAAGTGGCCGGGGGGCGGGCCGAGCAAAGGGTGACATTGCGCATCCGCTCCTCCATCACCGGCAGCCCGGTGATTTTACGGGTGAGCCCCGTCGTCAGCAAAGCGCAGTCTTTGGCCTTGGTCGTCTCGACCGAGCTTGTCTGGCCCTTGGGGTTTGAGCTCATCGTGCAAGAGGCCTTTGGCCTTACCCCCGCCGAGGTAGAAATTGTGCGCGGCATCACCTTGGGCCTTCCGATCAAGGATATCGCCGAGGCGCGCGGCCGCTCGGCCGAGACGGTGCGCACGCAGGTCCGCTCTATCCTGCAAAAGACCGAGACCCATAGCCAGAGTGAGCTGGTTCGGGTGGTCCTAGGGTTGATGGATGTGGCGGCGATGCCCAGCGAGGCGCCCTCCCGCTCGGTCCCGCGCGGCGGGGCGCTGGAGCCGCGCGATGTGCGGGAATTGTGGTTGGCGGATGGGCGGCGGCTCACTTGGATCGAATTTGGCGATCCGAAAGGCCAGCCGATTCTTTTCATGCATATGGATTATGGCCTGATCCGCTGGCCCGCCTCGGCCGAGCGGCATGCCAGGGCACGCAAGCTGCGGGTGATTGTGCCGGTCCGGGCGGGCTATGGGCTGACCGATTTGCATTTGCGAGCCGCCGATCATTTGGGCGCGGTGAGCCAAGATTATATCGCGGTGCTGGATCATCTTGCGGTGCAGGGCGCGATTGCTTTGCCGATGGGGGCGGATCTGCGCTTTGCAATGAACCTTAGCCTGCGACGGCCCGATCTGATTTCGGGCATCGTGGGGGCGGCCTGCCAATTGCCACTGCGCCATGCCGCGCAATATGAGCGGATGGACAAATGGCAGCGTTTCATTTTGTCAAATGCCCGTTACGCGCCCAAAGTCTTGCCCTTCTTGGTGCAGGCTGGCTTTAGCCTCGCGCGGCGTTTGGGCAAGGACGTTTTCTTTGCGCAAGTGAACGGCAATAGCCGCGCTGATATTGAAACCTTTGACCGTCCCGAAGTGCGCGAGGCCATCCTGATCGGATCGGATGTGTGCCTGTCGCGCGAACGCTCGGCGCATGAGGCTTTTGCGCGCGAGTGCATCGGGTCCGAGAAGGATTGGTCTGACGTTGTGCGCCGCTGCATCGTACCGGTGGTGCTGTTGCTGGGCGATCAGGATCCCCAAACCCCGATGGAGACGATGCGCGAGCTGGCGATGGACTACCCGCAGCTCACCATGCGGTTTCTGCCTGAAACGGGGCAGTTGCTCTTCTTCAAGGAATGGCCGCTGGTCTTGGAAGAGGTCGAGCTGATGATCGCGCGACTGCCTTGAAAGGGCTAAGGGTAGGAAAACCTGACCTAGGGTCACTTTATTTTCGGATCTACCGCAAATGAGGTATGCGGCCGGATCTGTGATGTGGCTATCTCGGATCAGTCGCGGGCAATTTGCGATACCAACTTTATCTCAGTTCCTTTTTTAATGATCAATGGGGTGGCCGTCGTCAGGATGGTCACCCCGATTTCATTTGCCTGTCTTTGGTTTCGCATTGGTCGCAGTCGGAAGGATGCGCCTTGCGCGCTGGTAAAGCCGAGGTAAGGCTGCAAAGGGTAAATTATACGCCGCGATGCAGCGAATTTCTTTACTTGCTTCAACGATATAGCCCAGTCATACCTCTGCTATGACACAAAGAATGGCCTATTCCTCGCAAGCCAAAGCCACCTTGATATTGGGCTTGCCGCTTGTCGGATCGCATTTGGCTCAAATTGCGCTGCATGTGACCGATACCGTGATGATGGGGTGGTATGGCGTGGTGCCTTTGGCCGCGGTCGTGCTGGGCACCTCATTCTTTTTCATCATTTGGGTGCTCGGGGCAGGCTTTTCGAAAGCCGTGATGCCGATGGTCGCCGGAGCGCTGGCGCGGGGTGATGAAACGCAAGTGCGCCGCGACACAAGGATGGGGCTGTGGCTGTCGATCCTTTATGGCGTGGCGACCTATCCGCTGTTTTACTGGTCGGGCAATCTGCTCAGCTTCTTGGGCCAGCAACCCGATGTGGTTGAGATTGCTGCCGAGTTTTTGCAGATTGCCGGGCTTGGCATGGTGCCGGCGCTGTGCGTCGCGGTGCTGCAAAGCTATCTGGCGGCCTTAGGGCGCACGCAGGCGGTGCTTTGGGTGACGCTGGCGGCGGTGGGGCTGAATGCGATGCTGGCCTATGCCTTGATCTTCGGCCATTGGGGCGCGCCAGAGCTTGGGGCGACGGGGGCGGCGATCTCCTCGGTCACGGTTCAGACAGCCTCGTATCTGCTGCTTTGGGCCTATGCGGCTTGGCTGCCCGCCTTGCGCAAGTTCCACCTTTTCCAGAACTTCTGGCGCCCTGACTGGGCTGCCTTTGGTCAAGTGCAGCGTCTGGGCTGGCCGATTGGCCTGACCTCTTTGGCCGAAGGCGGGCTTTTTGCCGCCAGTGCTTTGATGATGGGCTGGGTTGGCACGCATGAGCTGGCCGCGCATGGCATCGCGCTTGAGGCGGCCTCGATCGCCTTCATGATCCATATGGGACTTTCAAGCGCTGGCACCATCCGCGTGGCGCGCTTCCACGGCACCGGCGAGGCGCAAGAGCTGCGCCGCGCGGCATTGGTGGCGATCTTGCTTTCCACTGCGGTGGCGGTGTTGGTGGTGACGCTTTTCCTCAGCGTGCCGGGGCTGATCATCGGGATCTTCTTGGACGAGACCAAAGCGGGCAGCGCCGAGATTATGCGCTTTGGCGTGCAACTTTTGGCCTTTGCGGCACTTTTCCAACTGGCCGATGCGATGCAGGTCATCGCCTTGGGCGTGCTGCGCGGGCTGCAAGACACCCGCGTGCCGATGGTGCTGGCGGCGCTCAGCTATTGGGTGATCGGCATTCCGATTTCCTATGTGCTGGCCTTCCAGATGGGCATGGGCGGGGCTGGGCTTTGGCTTGGGCTGGTCATCGGTCTGACAGTGGCAGCGGGCAGCTTGCTCGCGCGCTTTTGGCTGCTCGCGCCAAAGGGCTAATGCGACCGCCGCCAGAGATGCGCATGTGAGGCAAGGCGCCCCTGCACCTTTGAGATCAATCGGTTCAGCGGGCCGGGGTGGGGGATATCCCCGTTTGCCAGCCGCTCCAGCGCCACCTCGGGCGGGCAGGGACGGAGCGAGACCGGATCCCAATAGCGCGGATAGGCGATCAGCGCGGCATGGATCAGGTGCAGCAGATCTGGCCGAGGTTGCAGGCTGCCATCGGGGCGACGCAGGCGGCGTTGCGGCACGGGTCCAAGGTCGCGCGTCAGCCCCCAACCGGCATAGAACGGCGCGCCAAAGGTGGTGACCTTCTTGCCGCGCAAGAGCGCCTCAAACCCGGTAAGCGAGGTCATGGTCCAGACCTCATCCACCAGCGGCAAAAGCGCCGCCATATCGGTGTGGGTGAGGATCTGATCGGCGTATAGCTGCGCTTCCGTGGGTTCGATGGCACCGGGCCGCAGCCCAGCCTCGACATCGGGATGGGGTTTATAAAGCACCACGGCATCGGGGTTGGCGGCGCGGGTTGCCTGCAAGAGCTTGAGGTTGCTGCGAATATCGCCGCCACCAAGGCGAAGCGAGGCGTCATCTTCGACCTGACCGGGCACCAGAATGCGGTGACCGGACGGCAGGTCGGGCATCTCGCCGCCAAGGTTGTACTTCGTCACCGCATGTTTGCGCAGCTTTTCAAGCAATGCCTCGGCCCGGGCGCGGCCACCCGGGGGCAGAGGGCTTAGGAGCAACTCTTCCAGCCGCGAGGGCTGGCTGGGATCGTAGTAAATCCCAAGGTCATCCGCGACGAGCGAGAGGGGCGGCACCAACTCGGCTCCAAGGCCGCGCGAGCGCAAAAA
Source organism: Pseudogemmobacter lacusdianii (assembly GCF_030848395.1). Lineage (GTDB taxonomy): Bacteria > Pseudomonadota > Alphaproteobacteria > Rhodobacterales > Rhodobacteraceae > Pseudogemmobacter > Pseudogemmobacter lacusdianii. The sequence continues at coordinate 242,981 of NZ_JAVDBT010000001.1, forward strand.
GCCGTCCTCGATCCGCAGGCAAGGCTTGGGCAGATCTGCTGAGGCGGCCCCAGCCCATATCATCAACGGGCGGTTGAGGCGCGCCGCCGTGGCCGCGGCGCTTTCGGCAGAGGCCTTGAAGATCAAAGGCTTCTGCGCGCCGAAGAAGGCTTGCAGACGGTTGCGCTTCCAAGCGCGCATCCCGCCCGCGACATAGCCTTCGCGGTCCTGTCGGAAAGCGCGGGTCTCGGCCTCAAGCTGGTCGAGCGCTTCTTCAAAGCGGCAAAGCCGGTCGCGGCAGGGGTCATACCAGATCGGCGCAAGGATCATCGCGCCCGCGAAAAGCTGGTTGCGGGTGAGGATGCGGCCCCGGCGCGGCGGCGGGGTTCGATCATGGCTGAGCCCCCAACCAGCATAGAAGGGGTGGCCCCAGACATGCGGTTTATGCCCGGCAAGGATTGCCTCGAACCCCATCTGCGACGAGACGGTATAGACCGCAATCGCGCCATCCAAGAGCGCCCAAGGCGAGACAGGGGTGCTCAGCAGAGTGACGCCGGGGGCGAGATGCTGCGCGCCGTAATGGCCGGGGCGCAAGCCGTTGGCGGTCTCGGGGTGGGTTTTGATCACGATCGGCGCATGGGGATGTGCCTCACGCGCGGCCTCGAGCATCTCGTCGAAACGGGCCTGCGTGGCACCCGAGGCGCGCAGCGAGGCATCGCCCGCGGTTTGGTCCACCACCAGAACATAGCCCGGAGCAGGGGGCGGAAGCGCAGGGTCGTGAATGTTGTATTTGGACAAATCCAACTGGCGGATGCGCGCATATCCGTCCTTTGCGCGCTGCAAAAGGTTCGAATTGTCCAAGGCATCTGTGGTCAGGATATGCTCGATCGCCGACATATCTGTGGGATCAAAATGCACCCCGCGCGGATCGACCATCAGACCGATCGGCGCATCGCCCATCCGACCGGGCCGCAGCGAGCGCAGGAAGGCATCCTCAATCCGCACCAAGGGCGCGCCGCGCTTGGCGGCCAAAGCCTCGCCGCGCCAAGCCGTGGGGCTGGCCCCCCAGACCGCGATCCCGTCGCCCGTCTTAGGCAGGCCAAGCCGCAACTCATGCCCCGCAAGTGCAAGGATGCGCTGCAAGCGGCGGTCGCGCAGAAAGGAGAGGTTTTGATGAAAAAGCCGCCGGGGGATCTCCACGGCGGCTTCGGGTTTTGGGTCACGCAAGACGGCCACGTCTTAGCTGCCGCTGCCCAGCGAATCGAGCGACGAGGCCGCCCCGGCCGAGCCGGTAAGCACCGAAAGCGTCTTGTTCCACTGCACATAAGGCGCTTCGGTGACATAGACCGTGTCGCCGTCGCGGATCAGGAAATCGCGCGCCTCAAACATGCCATTGGGGCGGGTAAGGTCGAGCACATAGACAATGCGCTGATCGCCGCGCAAGTCCTTGCGGCCTAAGACAATATTGGCAATCTCGGCCGGCTCATTGCGGAAGATGAAGACGCCCGTGGGATCGGCGGCCATCGTTTGCAGCCCGCCGACGGTGGCCAAAGCCTCGATCGCGGAAAGGGTCTCAGACTGGAAAGGCACCAAGGCTTGCGAGCCGGTGGCGCCCAGCGCGGTGAAGCGGCGCTCGTCCCGTTCGATCACAATCTGGTCGCCGGGGCGCATGGCGATATCCAAACCGGGATTGGACCACAAATCCTTAAGCCAGACCTTGCCGGTTTTGCCGCCACGGGTGACGCGGACCAAAGCCACGGCAGGCTCAATCGCCACGCCGCCGGCCTTGGCCAGCATCGCCGCCAAAGTGCGGGTCGGGCGCTCAATCGGATAGACGCCCGGCGCCACGACCGAGCCCGAAATCGTCACCGAAGAGCCATCGCCCGCCAGCCGCGTCACGGTGATCTGCGGGTCCGGGGTCTGCTCATCCAGCTTGCGGGTGATGTTTTGGCGCAGGCCGTCGACCGTTTGACCTGCGGCTTTGATCTTCCCGGCATAGGGGATGAAAATATAGCCCTGTCCATCCACTTGCACCTCGGTCAGCGCCGAGACGCGCTGGCCGGTATTGCCCAAAAGCGGGTCATCTTTGACGTTCTCAAAGATCGTCACGCCCAGAACATCGCCGGGCGACAGGGTGTCCGAGCCGACGATTCCGGCGTTCTTAAAGCTTGAGGAGAAGCCAAAGGACGGCAGCACAGACGTGGCGCGCGTCACCCGAGGGTTAACGGTGACAACGAAGGCATCGCCGCCATTCAGCACCGATCCTGCGAAGATCTCTTTTTTATTCGGCCCAGGCCGGGGCAGGCCGCAGCCCGCAGCCGTGGTTAGGCACGCCAAGGCGCCAAGGACCGAAGCCCTGCGGGTCATCCTGATGCTCACTGCTCGGGCTCCTTCTCGGATTTGCCTCAAGTTTTGTGGGCAACCTTAAGTAATCAGTGAGCAAATTGAAAGCGTGCAGTTTTTGCGGCGTCAGTTGACCAGTCGCAACTGTTGCCGCGGTGCCGCGTTGCCGCTGTCCAAAGCGTCATAGGGATCTTGTGGTGACAGCATCATATCCACCACCTGTCGTAGCAGCTCACGCCGCCCCCGCGAGGAATAGAAGCCGCCGGGCACTTGGCTGGTTTCCAAAAGATAATGACGATAGTCGCGGTAGGCGCGGGTATCGGGGCGGGTGGGCTGGGCGAAAAATTGCTCAACCGGCTGGGCCGAGACGAACTCGGGCTTGGAATAGACCGCCTGACCAAAGGCCTTCAGCGGCAGCGAGCGCCAGAGCACCTGTTGACCGGCGGTGGAATTCACCGTCACCGCTGAGCGCGCTTGGTTGAGCAAGGCCGCCAGCTTGCCGCCGCGCACGAAATGCACCCGGTCAAGGACGCCATGCGCGCGGGCGAGTTTGGTGATCTGCTGCTTCATCGCCACGCGGCCGTCCTCCAAAGGGTGCGCTTTGAAGACCAGGTGGTGGTGCGGGGCGGCGCCTTTGGCAAAGCCTTCGGTCACCACTGAGAGAAACTCGGTCATCGTGGTGAAGGGCGAGTGGTCGCGGAAGCTGGCATCATGCTCCAGCTGTAAGATCACCAAATGATAGGGAAATCCGCCGTAACGGATCCGAGCTTGGGCGATGCGACGCTCCAATGCGTGGAAGGGCAGGAAGGCCAGACGGCGCAGGTAAAGCATGAACTCTTGCCGCACGGTCAGCGCGCGGTGCGGGCGGAAATTGCGGTAATCCCAAAAGCCCGTCATCACGAACCAATGGTAAATCGCGCCCCAAAAGATGTGTTGGCGCATGTCGCCCCAGCGCGCAGGGGCATCGGGCAGCTCCATATCGGCGCGCTCTAGGGCCTGACGCATCTTGGCGACGCTCATCTCCATCAGCCGCGAATGGCCATTGGCGCCGCCACGCTCATAGGTGACCCAATAGGGCCGCAGATAGCCCTCTTCGAAGACATGCACCGTCAGGCCACGGGCGCGGGCAATCTCGACCGCGCGGGCGTGGATCGGGCGGGTGTCACCGTAAAGCACCAGATCGGTGATCTGATGCCGGTCGAGGAGGGCGGTAAAGGTCTCGGGCCAAGCTTCGGGCGCGTCGCGGAAGGGGATGTAGCTGGCAGTATCAGGCCAAAAGGCGCGGTCGCCCCGGTTAAAGCCAACGCGCCAGCAACTGGCGCCCGAGCGGCGCAGCATGGCGGCCAAACGGGCGAACCAGGGGCCATGCGGCCCTTGGAGGAAGAGAAAGGTCTTGTCTTGCCCAGATAATCGCATCGTTTGCCATCAGCCTCGCTGCCCTTATGCGCGCATTTTGACCTCTGTGAAGCCGAAACCTGCGATGCTGGCAGTTTTCCTAAGGAGAACGGCGGAATTTGGGCGCAGGCGCGGCGGGCGCGCGCCGGCAACGGCGTGCCGGGGGCTTGCCAGTCGGGCAGCTCAAGGCTTAGGTCTGTGCCAATGGAATGCAGCGCGAGAAGTCGCAAGGAGACGGGCATGTTCACTGGTATTGTGACCGATGTGGGGCGGGTGCTTGAGGTTCGCCAAGAGGCGGATCTCTGGGCGCGGATCGGCACAAGCTATGCCGTCTCGGGCATCGATATCGGCGCCAGCATCGCCTGCGAGGGCGTCTGTCTGACGGTGATCGACCGCGGCGAGACCGCGGGGCAGGGCTGGTTTGACGTGCAGATCTCGGCTGAGACGATCTCAAAGACCAACCTTGGCACCAAGCCTTGGGTGGCGGGCAAGCGGCTGAACCTTGAGCGGGCGCTGAAGGTGGGCGATGAGCTTGGCGGGCATATCGTCTCGGGCCATGTTGACGGCGTGGCACAGGTCGTGGGGCTGCGGCAAGAGGGCGGCTCGCTGCGCGTGACCTTCCGCGCGCCGGAAGAATTTGCCAAGTTCATCGCGCCGAAAGGCTCGGTTGCGCTGAATGGCACCTCGCTGACCGTCAACGAGGTCTCGGGCTGCGAGTTTGGCGTGAACCTGATCCCGCATACCCAGCAGGTCACCACTTGGGGTGAGGTCGCTGAGGGCGATGGCATCAACCTCGAGATCGACACCATGGCGCGCTATGTGGCGCGGCTGCGCGAGTGGGACTAAGCGCGGGGCTTTGAGGGTAAAGCGATGAGCCCTGCCGTCCTTGGCCTTTTCGCGCTGACCGCAATGGCCGAGATTGCGGGATGCTTTGCGTTTTGGGCTTGGGCGCGGCTCGATAAGACGCCGCTCTGGCTGCTGCCGGGGCTGGCCTCATTGGCGCTTTTCGCTTGGCTTTTAACGCTGGTGCCCAGCGAGGCGGCGGGGCGCAGCTATGCGGCTTATGGCGGGATCTATGTCGCGGCCTCGATCCTTTGGCTCTGGCTGGCCGAGGGGCAAAGGCCGGATCGCTGGGATCTGATCGGCGCCGCGGTTTGCGTTTTGGGGACATTGATTATCCTCTTGCCCCACCGCGGTTCCTGAGAGCTACGCCCGCTAAAACGCGCAGGACAAAAGAAAAAGGGCGGCTCCAATGGGCCGCCCTTTTCCATGATCCTTGTGACCTTTTCGAACGTTCTTCAAAAGCGGGGCAGGCTGCGCTTAGGCGGCGCGGCTGGTCAGAACTTCGTCGACTTTCTTCTGCGCCGCCGGAGCTTCCAGCCCTGCGACAGCCGCGACTTCGCGGGTCAGACGCTCCAAAGCCGCCTCATAAAGCTGGCGCTCGGAGTAAGATTGCTCGCGCTGATCATCGGTGCGGTGCAGGTCGCGGACGACCTCGGCAATCGCCATCAGATCACCGGAGTTGATCTTTTGCTCATATTCCTGCGCGCGGCGCGACCACATCAGGCGCTTGACCTTGGCCTTGCCCTTCAGCGTGTCCAATGCTTTCGACACCACATCCGGCGCCGAAAGAGCGCGCATGCCGATCTCGGTGGCCTTATGGGTCGGCACCCGCAGGGTCATCTTGTCTTTTTCGAAATGGATCACGAACAGCTCAAGCCGGAAACCGGCGATTTCCTGCTCTTCGATCGAGACGATCTTGCCCACGCCATGCGCGGGGTAGACAACGAACTCGTTGGGACGAAACTCGGGCTTCTTCGACTTGGTCATTCAGTCATATCCTCGGGTAGGGACTTCATCGCAACAATCGTCGCCCTTCCGAAAGGAGGCCTTTCGGTCAGACGGTGGCTTTGTCACGAATTTGCCTGTCTCAGGCGAGCAGCACTGAGGCAGGGCGAAGTCTCCATGGGTGTCGATGAAAGCTATATAACACAGAATCACCCCGATTCCAACTGCGACGCAGCAGGGGGCGAAGCGGGCTTATGTCGCATAGAGTTGGAGAATTCGTAAACGCCTTGGCAGCGTGATCCAAGGCGTCAGCGGCATCATCAAAATGCGCCCCGCCGAAAGCGAGGGGCCGCGAAAAGTCTTGCTTAGTCGCCAGCGCCGGGGGCTTCGGAGAAGTATTTCTCCAACTTGCCCTTTTCGCCATCACGCTCTTCATACCCGGGCATCGGGTCTTTCTTTTGCGTGATCACCGGCCAAAGCTCGGCATATTTGCGGTTGAACTCGACCCAGACTTCCATATCCGGCTCGGTGTCGGGACGGATCGCATCGGCCGGGCATTCGGGCTCACAGACGCCGCAATCGATGCATTCGTCCGGATGGATCACAAGCGTGTTCTCACCCTCGTAAAAACAGTCGACCGGGCAAACCTCAACACAGTCGGTGTATTTGCAGGCGATACAATTGTCGATGACGACATAGGTCATGGTGGGTTCCGAAGCGCTGGTTCCGACAAGGGCGGATGGCGAAGATCAGCGTCTGACTAGTCCAGCGGGCCGGATCAATCAAGCCGATGCGGTGTCGCAGCGGGCGGATCAAGGTCAATAAAGAGCGTCATTGCCTCAGATGCTGGGCCGCGGCGGACGCCTGTTCCGGTTATGCGGATGAGACGGATATTTTTTCCCTGAGGAAAGGTCAGCGTGTCACCGGGGCCAACCTCGCGTGAGGCGCGGTGGATCGGCTGGCCATTGACGCGCAGGTGACCGGATTCGATGAGTTCGGCGGCCAGGCCGCGGGTTTTGAAAAACCGCGCTTGCCAGAGCCATTTGTCGATGCGCAGGCGGGGCGCTTGGGCGGGCATTGCCCCGGGAGAGTCGCGCAGGGCCGGAGAGGGGAGGGGCTTTGCGCCCGTCACCCTGTTTCCCGGCCCTGCCAAGGATTAGACCTTGCCCTTCAGCGCCAAGAGAGCGGCGAAGGGATTGTCGGGATCGATCGGCTTTTCAGCGCGCGGCGGACGGGCCTCGAACTTGCGCTCGCGGTCGCCACCTTTATCGAAGTCGCGCTTGCCGCCTTTGCCAGCGGGCTTGCCACCCTTGCCAAAGTCGCGGCGCTCGCCTTGCGGACGGTCACCCTGCGGGCGCTCGCCTTGCGGACGGTCACCCTGCGGGCGATCGCCTTTGGGACGGTCGCCACGGGGGCGATCGCCGCGCGGGCGGTCACCCTGCGGACGCTCGCCTTGGGGCTTGTCGCCTTGGGCTTGCTCACCTTGCGGGCGGCCACGGCGGGGCTGGCCCTCACGGGGGGCGCGCTCAGGGCGCTGGAAGCGCGGCTTCGGCGCCCAGGTGAAGGAGTAATAGGTCTCCATCTCGACCGGAGCTGCGGCTTCGCCCTCGGCAGCTTCGCCTTCAGCGGCAGCTTCCGGAGCAGGCGCCTCTTCAGGAACCGGGGCCAGCAGCGACACGCCTTCGGGGATCGGCTGACCGGCAGCGGCAGCCGCCTCAATCGCCTCTTCGATCACGGCTTGCGGCACCACGGCTTCGGCAGCTTTGGCCTTGGCGCGCTCGGCCTTCTCGCCCTTATAGCCCAAGCCGCCCATCAGATCGGCGAATTGGTCCAAGGTCATGCCGGTGATCGACAGCATATCCGGCGTGGCTTCAAAGCCCGCGCGGCTGTCTTTTTGGCGCAGGATATCGGCCAGACGTTCCAGCATATCGATACGGATCGCCCGCACGCCTGCCGGGTGATAGCCCGAGAGCGTATAGTGGCGCTTCGGCACTTCAGCGATATTCGGAATGGTCACGAGGCCCGGAGGCGGGCTTTCGGGGAATTCCGACAGGTCATTCCACAAAGACCACAGCACCAGCCGCAGCCGGGTGGGGGCGGGCTTCAAAAGTGCGGGCAGGAAGACGGTATATTGACCAAAGCGCACGCCATGCTTGCGCAAGCTCGCACGGGATTCTTGATCCAGCTCTTTGACCTCTTGCGCGACGTCTTCGCGCGGCAGAACGCCAAGCGCTTCGGTCAGGCGGAAGGCGAAGCCACGGGCCAAGCCCTGCAAGGTCTCATCCCGGCCCAAAGCCATCAGCGGCTCGTATTGCGCGGCGACTTTGCGGTCGATGAAATGCTGCAAGCGACGGCGGACCTTCTCGACCACCTCTTCGCCAGCCTCTTCATCGACGAAGGGCTCAACCGCCGGCTTCAAAGGATCACTGCCTTTGACCAGCTTGCCCACCGCCGAGTTGCCCCACATCAGGCCACCTTGCTCGGTGAAGTCCATCTCGGTGTCGGGCGCATTGTAGAACCGATCTGCGCGGAGGGAGAACTCTGGCCGCAGCGCCGTCATGGCAGCTTGGCGCAGGGTCTTTGCCTCATCGGCCGAACCAGTCGCATCTTGCTGGAAGCGGAACCCTTCCAACTTCCCGACGAATTGCCCCTCGACGGTGACTTCGCCGCGGTTTTCGCCTTTGTCACTGACCTCGGCCACGAGATCCTCCTTCTGCTTCAACCGCCGCAATAACAATGATGTGCGGCGGTCGACAAATCGTTGAGTCAGAGCCGCATGAAGCGCATCTGACAGGCGGTCTTCTACAGCGCGGGTCTCTTCGCGCCAATGGGATTCGTCATCGACCCAGTTCTTGCGCTGGGTGACATAGGTCCAAGTACGAATATGGGCCAATCTGCGCGACAAAACATCGATGTCGCCGGTGGTTTTGTCGATCCGCTCCACCGCTTTCGCCATCCAGTCGGTGGGGATTCGCCCACCGCCCAAGCCGCGCCCGCAGAGGAATTCGAAAATCCGGGTCAGGAGCGTGATGTGATCAGAATCCGAGCCGTTGCGGAAATCGGGGATCCGGCACACATCCCAGAGAAGCCGCACGCGTTTGGCATCGGTCAGCCGGTCGCGGACCTCGGGCAAGGCCGAAAGCGCCTTCAGCGCCAAAACGTCATCAGCGTCCCGCGCGCGCGACAGCCAATCGTTCGAGGTCGGTGCCTCAAGGCTGCGGATCAGCCGCTCGGCCGAGCCGAATTCGAGATCCGAATTGCGCCACATCAGCTTTTTCACCGGCGAGAAGCGGTGGCTCTCAATCGCATCGACCAGATCTTCATCGAAGGGGCGGGCCTCGCCGGTGACGCCAAAGGTGCCATCCTCGGTGTGCCGCCCGGCGCGCCCGGCGATCTGGGCAATCTCTTGCGGCGTGAGGTCACGCATCCTTTGCCCGTCAAATTTGCGGGTCGAGGAAAAAGCGACATGTTTGATATCAAGGTTTAGCCCCATGCCGATGGCATCGGTGGCAACAAGGTAATCAACCTCGCCATTTTGATAGAGCGCCACTTGCGCATTGCGGGTGCGGGGCGAAAGCGCCCCCATCACCACCGCACAGCCGCCCTTCTGCCGTCGGATCAACTCGGCAATCGCATAGACGTTCTCGACCGAGAAGCCGACGATGGCCGAGCGCGGCGGCATCCGGCTGATCTTCTTCGACCCGGCATAGCTGAGCGTCGAGAAGCGGTCGCGTTTGACATAGATATGCTGATGCACCAGCCCCGAGATCGCGCCGCGCATCGTATCGGCGCCAAGGAACAAGGTCTCGACCAGCCCGCGCGCATGCAAAAGCCGGTCGGTGAAGATATGGCCGCGGTCCGGGTCGGCGCAAAGCTGGATTTCATCGACGCAGACAAAATCCGCGCCAATCTCTTGCGGCATCGCCTCGGTGGTGCAGATCCAATATTGCGTGCGCGGTGGGATGATCCGCTCTTCGCCGGTGACCAAAGCCACCGTCGAGGGGCCGATCTTCGCCACCACCCGGTCATAGACCTCACGCGCCAAAAGACGCAATGGCAGCCCCATAACGCCGGTGCGATGGGTCAGCATGCGTTCGATCGCGTGATGAGTCTTGCCGGTGTTCGTCGGCCCAAGGACCGCCGTCACCCGCCCCGTGGATAGCATGGGAATTACAGCTCCTGCCCCTCAAGGCCCTTAGACAGCCTGTCGATGGCGTCGTTTACGTCCGTCAGCCAGGGATGTATAGCCTGCACCGCGCGATACGCCTCTAGCGCCTTTTGCGGCTTTTCGCTTTCTTCCAAAAGCATGCCAAGCGCGACCAAAGCATCAAAATTGCGCGGGTCGTTTTGCAGCACTTGGCCAAGATCCGCCAAAGCCGGGCCAATCTCACCGGCGGTATAATAGGCCGAGGCGCGGGCGGTATAGGCTTCGGTAAAATCGGGCGCATGATCGATCAGCGCGGTGAGATGCTCAATCGCGGCTTGGGTCTCGCCCACTGCCAAAGCGTCGGCCCCGCGCTGCAACAGAAGGTCCATCGCCGGAGAGCCGGATTTTGACCATTCAATACGGATCTCAGCCTCGATCCGGCCTGCCTCACCCGCATCGGGTGCCACGGCGAGACGGCGGTAAAGATCGTCAAGTTTTGCCTGGCCTTGCAGCACCGGGCCAGGGTTTTCGGCCTTTTCGACAGGCGTCGACGAATCTGGAGCGGCAAGCTCTTGCGCCCTCCCAGAGGGGGCGGCAATAAAGAGCGACACAAGTGCCGCAACGATACAATTGTCTAACCTAAAGGGGACTTTCATATGTTGATGGTAGCCGAATGGCAGGGGATTGCCAGAGGCAGCAGGGTCACGAAAGGGAGACTTTAGGGATGAGCGCAGTGATTGATGCGGCTGTTGAGCAGCTGTCGGCCAAAGTTGGCACCCGGTTTGATGCCGTGGCCAAGTTTATCGTGAAGGGCGAAGGCGCCATCATGATGGACAGCACCGGCGTGCGCGCGGGCGATGAAGAGGCCGATGTGACGCTGACCGCCAGCGCCGAGGTGTTCAAAGCGATCCTCGATGGCGAGATGAACCCGACCATGGCCTTCATGACCGGCAAGCTTACGGTCGATGGCTCGATGGGTCTTGCGATGAAACTGGGCTCTGTTCTGTCGTGAGCCTAAACGCCGCGCTGCAGCCAGCCCCTTTTGATCTTGCGCGGGCCGATGGTCCGACCGAGGGACACGCGGTCTGGCTGTGGACGGCGGATGGCGTGCGGATCCGCGCCGCCGTTTGGGCCGGGGGCAAAAAGGGCACCGTGGTGCTCTTGCCCGGCCGCACCGAATATGTCGAAAAATACGGCCGTGCGGCAGCGGATTTGCTGGCGCGCGGCTATAGTGTTGTCAGCCTTGATTGGCGGGGCCAAGGGCTGGCGGCTCGTGCTTTGGCCGATCCGATGAAAGGGCATGTCGTTGATTTCGATGAATATCAACGCGATTTGGATGCTTTGCTGGGCTTGGTCGCAAAGGAAGGCCTGCCGCAGCCTTTGATGCTTCTTAGTCATTCGATGGGCGGCTGCATCGCCTTGCGCGCGCTTCACCGCGATCTGGGTTTTAAGGCGTCGGTCTTCTCGGCTCCGATGTGGGGGATTGTGATCCCTTGGTACAAAAGGCTTACCGCGCGGCTGTTGGTCCGTTATGCCGATGAGCTGCGGATGACCGAACGGTTTGTGCCCAGCACCAGCCGCAAATCCAATGTGTTGGACGTGGCTTTCACAGGCAACCCGCTGACGAATGACGCGCAGATGTGGGACTATATGGTCGCGCAGCTGCGGGAAGAGCCGAAGCTTGGGCTTGGCGGCCCTTCGGTCGCTTGGCTGCGGGCGGCTTTGCGTGAATGCGCAGCACTGATGTCGATGCCAGCACCGAATGTTCCCGCTCTGACCTGCGTCGGCGCGCGCGAGCGGGTGGTGAAGCCGATGCCGATCTATCAGCGGATGGACGACTGGCCGAAGGGCGAGCTGGAGGTCTACCCCAGTGCCCTGCACGAGATCATGATGGAGGGGCCAGAGCTGCGCAAAGCCTTCTTCGACAGCGCGGTCTCGCTTTTCGACAAACATCGCTAAGACAAAAACGGCGGGGATAGCCCCGCCGTTCTCTCATCTCAATTCGCCCCTGCTGGCCTTATTTGCCGCAAGTGATGCAAGTGCTGTCCGAGACCTCGCGGCTGTATTCCAGCACGGTATCTTGCGGCCCCATCAGCACCAGATGCCCCTCAACCATGCCAATCTGCGTCATGGGTTCCAGCGTTTTGAAATAGACGCCCTCTTCGTCAAGCTTCGGGCAGGCCATCATCGTGGCGGCCACGCCCGAGAAGGTCACCCGGTCGGCCTCGGTTGTATAGGTGCCGAAGTAGCGGTTGCATGGCGCTTTGCCGTTGAAGGCGGCCTCAGCCTTGCCCGTCTCGGGTGCTTCAAAGTTGAGCGTCACGCCGGGATTGGCAGGCAGACCGTTGATCCCCACCAGATGCCATTCCCCAATCAGATTGTTGGGGGTTTGGGCGAAGGTGGGCACTGCGGCCAAGCCAAGGGCCGCAGTGAGGGCAGCGATTTTAGCAAAGGACAGGCGGGTCATTTCAGATCCTTCCAATTACATCCTAAGCTTATAACGCATCAGAAGGCCGAAGGTTTGGCCTCTCTTGCCATATGATCGAGTACCGCGTTGACAAACTTGGATTCTTTTCCTTCCGGGAAGAAGGCTTTCGCGACGTCAACATATTCATTGATCGCCACTTTCGGCGGCGTATCCATCTGGGTGATCTCGGCCCCAGCGGCACGGAACAAAGCCCGCAGCACCGGATCGATCCGGTCGATCGGCCATTTTGCCACCAGACCACGGTCGGTCAGCTGGTCGATCGCGGCCTGCCAGTTCACCGCATGATCGATGATCGCGCGGAAATGCTCCGAGTTGCCCTCGGTCATCTCTTCGCCGTCATAGATCGCACCGAAACGGTGGTTCTCAAACTCGATGCAGATCTCACGGATCGATTGACCCGTGGTTTCCATCTGGAATAAGGCCTGCACCGCATATAGCCGCGCGGCCGATTTCATCTGGCGCTTGGTGGGCGGGGTGAAAGAGGTCTCGTCGCTCATGCCCGGAACCCGATCCCGCTTGCCGCGCCAGCCCAGCCACGCGCCAAGGCGATCAGATGCAAGGCCGCTGCCGCAGCACCGCCGCCCTTGTTCTGGCCATTGGCATCGGCGCGCACGATGGCTTGGTCGATGTTCTCAACCGTTAAGATGCCGTTGCCGATGCAAGCGCCTTGCAGGCCGAGAAGCGTGATCCCGCGCGAGCTGTCGTTGCAAACGGTCTCGTAATGCGTGGTCTCGCCCCGCACGACGCAACCCAGCGCGACATAGCCGTCATATTTGGCCATACGCTCGGCCAAAGCGATCGCGGTCGGCACTTCCAAAGCGCCGGGCACTTCGATGACGTCGACGGTGGCGCCTGCAGCCTCGGCCACGGCTTTGGCGCCGGTGACCAGATTATCGGCAATCTCTTTGTAATAGGGAGAGACGACGATCAAAAGTTTGACCGGCTTATCAAAGCTCGGCAGCGGCAGGGTGTGATGGGTGATCGAGGATGCCATAGGGATTACTCTGCAATCGGGCGGGTGCCCGCGATGGTCAAACCCCAAGCATCAAGGCCAATGACCTTGGGAGCGGTGGAATTGGTGACGAGGATGATTTTGGAAAGACCCAGCGAGGCAAGGATCTCGGCGCCCAAGCCATATTGGCGCAAGGTCTGCGGCGAATGCTCACCGGCGCCGACAAGCTTCATCGCGGTGTCGCGCAAGAGCACGACAACGCCGCGGCCCTCGGCAGCGATCAGGTTCATCGCGGCGGGCAGGGTGCCCGAGGCGCCCACGCCCAAAACGTCTTCCAGCGGGTTCAAAGCATGGACGCGCACCAAAACCGGCTCATCGGTGGAAAGATCGCCCTTGGTCAGAACAACATGTTCCGCGCCTTGGGTCTCGTCCGAGTACACCCGCATCAGCCAATCGCCGCCATGCGCCGAGCTGACCGCCGAGACGGCCTTTTCGTTGATGAGGTTGTCGTGGCGGCGGCGGTAGGCGATCAGATCGCTGATAGTGCCGATTTTCAGCGAATGGCGCTGCGCAAAGCCCACGAGATCGGGCAGGCGGGCCATGGTGCCATCGTCATTCATGATCTCGCAGATCACGCCTGCCGGGTTCAACCCTGCCAGACGCGCCACATCGACAGCGGCTTCGGTATGGCCAGCGCGCACCAGCACGCCACCATCGCGGGCGCGCAGCGGGAAGATATGGCCCGGGGTGGCGATATCGGCGGCACCTTTGCTGGGGTCGATCGCGGTCGCCACGGTCAGCGCCCGGTCAGCGGCCGAGATCCCGGTCGACACACCCTCGCGGGCCTCGATCGACATGGTGAAAGCGGTCTCATGGCGCGAAGAGTTCTTCGGGCTCATCAGCGGCAGGCCCAAAGCGTCGATGCGCTTGGCGGTCATCGCAAGGCAGATCAAGCCCCGGCCATGCGTGGCCATGAAGTTGATCGCATTCGGCGTGCACATCTGCGCCGGGATCACCAGATCGCCCTCATTCTCGCGATCCTCATGATCGACAAGGATGAACATCCGGCCGTTGCGGGCGTCCTCGATGATCTCCTCGGGCGAGGAAATGGCGTCAGAGAAATCGATGCGTTCGGACATGCTTTGCAGCCTTGTAGGATCTGGCGGAGAAGAGCCGTGGAATTTCAGATGGAATCTATGCAGTGCGTCCCTGCGGGATAACGCGATGAGGCCGCAAAGGCCAGAGGTCGGTTTGTCGCCGCCACGTCAGCGGCGCTCATGCCAGCAGGGTGAGGCAGGCCGCAAAGGCCAGCTGTTGGCTCGCGCCCAAGATGTCACCAGTCTGCCCGCCAATCATCCTTTGTGCGGCCATGGCCAGAAGCGCCGAGGTGAGGCTGGCGGCAAGGATCGCCGCAAGCGCAGCGCTGCCGAGCAGAATTAGGGCGAGAAGGGCGGCCAAGCCCACCGCCAGCGCCGCGCCTTGCGCCGAAGGACGCCCGGTTGCAGCCGAATAGCCGCTGGGCCGCGCATTGGGCAGCAGGTGCATCACCACCACCATCCCCGCGCGCGACAAGGCCGCCGCCGCAATCAGCGCCGGCCAATGCGCGCCCGTGCCGATCAATGCCGCCAGTGCGGCCCAACTGCACAGCATCACCAGCACCAAAGCCAAAGCGCCGTAACTGCCAATCCGGCTGTCCTTCATAATCTCCAGCCGCCGCGCCCGGTCGCGCCCGCCCAAAAGCCCGTCGGCGGCGTCTGACAGCCCATCCTCATGCAAAGCGCCGGTCAACAGCGCCAAAAACGCCAAAACAACCGCAGCCGTGGGGCCAGCAGGCACATCCATCCACCGCAGTGCCGAAGCCAAAAACGCCGCCAACCCGCCCAAAAGCGCGCCGACCAGCGGCCAAGCCCAAGCGCTTTCGGCCCCCATCGGGCGGTGACCCGGCACCGGCAGCCGCGTCAGCAAAGCCATCGCCGAAAACACCGCATCGCTCAGCCGTCTCACCGCATCATTTTGCATCTGCCGTCCCCGCTTTGTGCTCTGGCCCCACCTGCCGTCCTGAGGTAGCCAGATCGCGCCTTATGTTCAATTGTGGAGACCAGTATGGCTGGCATCGCGTCCCTCAACGATTTTCGCCAAGCTTTGCAGGATTTGCCCGCGCCGAATGCCGCCGCGGCCGAGGCTGCGCGGGCGCGCGATGCCGTTCTGACCAAACCGCCGGGCTCTTTGGGTCGGCTTGAGCATTTGGCGGAATGGCTGGCCTCTTGGCGCGGTCGGGTTGCGGCGGATCGGCTGCAAGTGGTTATTTTTGCGGGGAATCACGGCATTGCAGCGCGGGGCGTCTCGGCCTTCCCGGCTGAAGTGACCGTGCAAATGGTGGCGAATTTTAAAGCCGAGGGCGCGGCGGTGAACCAGCTTTCCAAGCTGGCGGGTGCGGCGATGTCGGTGCATCCGATCCGACTTGACCAGCCGACGGCGGATTTCACCCAAAGCCCTGCGATGAGCGAAGAAGACCTCTTCGAGGCGCTGCAAATCGGCTGGGATGCGGTCGATCCGCAGGCCGATATCTTAGTTGCTGGTGAGATGGGGATCGCCAATACGACCTCGGCGGCCGCCATCGCCTCGGCGCTTTTTGGTGGCACCGGCTGGGCCGGGCGCGGCACCGGCGTCGATGATGCGGGCCTTGCGCGCAAAGAGGCCGCCGTTGCGGCAGGCCTTGCCGCGCATGAGGGGCAACTGACGGATCCGCTTGAGGTTTTGCGCCGTCTTGGTGGGCGTGAGATTGCCGCGATGAGCGGTGCCTATCTTGCTGCCCGTCACCACAATGTGCCGGTTGTGCTCGACGGCTTTATCAGCTGCGCCGCGGCGGCTGTTTTGCAGCGCGCCAATCCGGCGGCTTTGGATCACTGCATCGCGGGCCATCTTAGCGCGGAGGGCGCGCATGGCCGCCTCTTGGAAGCCATTGGCAAAACGCCGCTTTTGTCGCTGAACATGCGGCTTGGCGAAGGCTCTGGCGCGGCTTTGGCGCTTTCGGTCGTGAAAGGTGCCGTCGCCTGCCACACCGGCATGGCGACCTTCGCTGAAGCCGGCGTCAGCGGCGCCTGAGCCTTTGGCCCGGGGGGCGCACCCCCCGGGCCGCTACCCCGCCGAGACCGGCAGCGGCGCATCCGCTTTCACCCGGTCCATCACGATCTGGCTTTGCACCCGCGCCACCGCCGGGTGCGGCAGCAGCGCCTGCTGCACCAGCCGTGAGAGTGCGGCAAGGTCCGCGCACCAGACGCGCAGCATGAAATCTGCCTCGCCGGTCATTACCCAAACCCCGACGATCTCTTCGCGCCGGTCGCACATCCGCCTGAAATCATTGGCATTTGCTTCGGAGTGCGCGGCCATCATCACTTGGATGAAGGCTTCAACCCCTAGACCTACCCGTTCGGGCGCGACCGTGGCGCGGTAGCCGGTGATCACGCCGGTCTGCTCCAGCCGCTGCCGTCGACGGGCCGCTTGGCTGGGCGAGAGGTTCAAACGCTCACCCAAATCCTGCGCGGTCAGCGTGGCATCGCGTTGCAAAGCCGCTAGGAGCCGTAGATCCGTTTCGTCATTTTGTTGCATCTACATCCACATTTGTGCGTGGGGTTAACAGTGATAGGCCTCTGAAGCATGCATAATGCGCAAACATCGTGCAAGGCTTGCGCTAAAATCATGCCAGATCATTTGCCGTAAACCCGCAGGAGTGACAGCATGGGCCCCTTTCCGCATGACGCCCCGAAAACCGTAATCAGCGCCGAAAACCCCGCCGGGACCGATGGTTTTGAATTCGTTGAGTTTTCGCATCCTGAGCCGCAAGAGCTTCGCGATCTGTTCCATCGCATGGGCTTTGTCATGACCGCCCGCCACAAGCATCGCGCGATCGAGCTTTGGCAACAGGGCGACATCACCTATGTGCTGAACGATGACCCCCAAAGCCATGCCCGCAATTTTGTCGAAGAGCATGGCCCTTGCGCGCCCTCGATGGGCTGGCGCGTGGTGGATGCTCAGCATGCCTTTGATCATGCGGTGAAATCTGGCGCCGAGCCCTTCACTGGCGTGAAGACCTTTGACTGGCCCGCCATCGTCGGTATCGGCGGCAGTCTGATCTATTTCACGGACCAATATGGCGCAGGCGCCGATCCTTGGGGCGCAGATTTCGAATGGCTTGGCCAGCCCAAGCCCGAAGGCGTCGGCTTTGGCTATCTCGACCACCTGACCCATAACGTCCACAAAGGCCGCATGGATCATTGGTTCAAATTTTACGGAGATTTGTTCAACTTCCGCCAAATCCGTTTCTTCGACATCGAGGGCAAACATTCAGGGCTTTACAGCCGCGCTCTGACCTCGCCCTGCAACCGTATTCGCATTCCGATCAATGAGGATCGCGGTGAGACCGGGCAGATCGTCGAATACCTCAAGCGCTATAATGGTGAGGGGATCCAGCACATCGCGGTCGGCTCTAGCGACATTTACGCCTCGACCGATGCCATCGCAGAGCGCGGCGTGAAATTCATGCCGAAGCCGCCGATGTCCTATTACGATCAATCTGTTGCAAGGGTGAAAGGCCACGAAGAGCCGATCGAGAAACTGGCGAAATTCGGCATCTTGATCGATGGCGAAGGCGTGGTGGATGGCGGCGAGACCCGCATCCTGTTGCAGATTTTCTCTAAAACCGTGATCGGGCCAATCTTCTTTGAATTCATCCAGCGCAAGGGCGATGACGGCTTTGGCGAGGGCAATTTCAAAGCACTTTTCGAGTCGATTGAGGCCGATCAAATCGCCCGCGGCGTGCTGAAAGCCAGCTGAAGCATTCATCAGATCTTAACAGATAAGGGGCGCTCCTTGCGGGGCGCCCCTTATGCTTAACGGCTTGGCGGTCAGCCCTTCGGCATCGCCAAAGAGATCAGGCGACCGCCTTTTTGATAGCGCAACTCGGTCTGGGTAATGGCCTCAACCCGGCCGCCGTCCACCTTGTCGCCAATGCTGACCTTGCGGTAGCGGCCATTGGGTTGGCGCACCAAAGCATAGCGTTTCGAGGGCGTGCCATAGATCCCAATCAGGTTAACCTTCGAAAGATTAATCGCTTTTCGGAAGGTCGCCTGCTTGGCCACATTGGCGCTGCTGGGGATCTTAGGCGCGGCCGAGGCGACAATCTCGGGCTCGCCATCATCCTCTTCGACGGCAGCTCTGGCCGTCGCTTGTTCGGGCTCAGGTTCGGGCGCGCGAATCGCTGCAGCAACGGCAGCTTCGACGGCACGGCTCATATCCTTGGGGCGCGCGACAGGCCGCCGTGAGATCGCCACGATCGAAGGGTTCTCCGCCTCAGCGGCGGTGGCAGCGGCCAGCTCTGCTGCAGCCTCGGCCTGTTCGGCCGCACTGGGCGTCAGGGCAAGCGAGGCGCTTTCGGTCTGGCTGCGGGCGGCCTCGGCTGCGGCCAGAACGCTGCGCGGCCGCTCCCGCGGGCGCATGCCGGCGCTTTGAACGGGCTCCGCGCCCTCTTGCAACAGGGCCGCATCGTCTTGCGTCGGCTCAAGCGTTTCGGGGCGCGATTTCGGGCGGCGATTGGCCAATTCGGGGTTGGGCTGCGCCTCGGGGGCCGCTGCGGCGGCTGCGGCTTCCGCAGGGCTCAGGGGTTGCGCAGGGGCGGCGGCAAGGGCCAAAGCCGTGGCAGCTTCGCTGCGGGCCGGGGGTAGGACAGGGGGCTTGCCGGCGATCAGCAGCACGCCGTCGGGGCTGACGATGCCGCCGGGTGTTGGGATCAAAAGCCCTTTGTCGTCAAAGGCATATACGGTGCCGAACGGAGGCGGCGGCATTTGATCATTGGGCAGCGCATCGCCAGCGGCCGTGGGTTGCGGCAGGGCCAAAGCATCCAAAGCCGGCGGCGGCATGTCCGAGCTGGCCAAGAAAATCTCGTCTTGGTTTTCGGCCAAGGCCTGAGCGGGCGGTGCCTCCGAGGAAACGGCAGTATCCGGTGCCGCCTCGGCAACAGGCACGGCGGTTTCCTCGGTCAAAGTGGCGGCATCATTGCCCGCCAGCGTGTCTGTGTCGCTGTCGGGCGCGGCATCGAGGGCAGCGAAGTCGGCCTCCTCTTGCGCGGCGCCTTCGATCAACTCCCCTTCGCCATCGGCCAGCATCTCATCATCTATGCCGGGGGTGTCGGCGGCAGCATAAGCCACCGCCTCCGTGCCATCCTGAGGCGAGGACGAGGCCAGATAGAAGGTCGACCACGCCGCGATCAGCGCCATACAGGCCAGCAAAAGCGCCACAAGCGTCAAGAACAGAGCAGCCCGAGGCCGTGGGCGCGGCGGCGGCAAAGCGCCGAACGTGCCGCCTGGGCGGGTCAGCGAACGAGCGGCATCACCCGAAGCGGCAGCTGCGGCTGCACTGCGAGCTGCAGGCTGCGGCTTCACAGCAGCGGTCTTGGTCTTGGCGGTTTTACCTTTTCCCCCAAGGGCTTGAGAGGCGACCAGGCCGCTTATCGTTTTGGCAACCGAAGGCCTTTGCGCCGTTGTAGGCCGGCTGCCGGGGTGACCAGCGCGGGGCATCGGGGGCAGGTCTTCAATCGGTTTGCCACGGGCAGCGCGCGCCAAAACGGCCGGATCAGGGCGGGAGGCGGCGCCAAGAGCCGGCGGTCGGCCCGAGGCATCGGCCGAGCGGCGGCTGGCGAAGGCCGCAATGGCCGCGGAAGGCGGCACGGGTGGCAGGTCATCGTCCAAAAGCGGATCGCTGATCGGATCAAGTTGCGCCGGTTTCACATCCGCCGGGCGGCTCGCCCGCGACGGGATGGGATCGGCCGCGCGCAGATCGTCGTCGTCCGAAAAGCCGTCATCATCATGCACATAGGTGAAGGGGGCTTCATCCTCGGCCGCAGGTGGTTGGGGGCTGGCAAGCTGAGCAGGCTCGGCCTGATCGTCCTGGCTTTCTGGGGCGATTTCAACCGCTTGCGCCACCGGCGCCTCAGGGCGCAGATCAGCGGTTTCTTCGACCGTGATATCCTCAGGGGCGGCGGCAAGAGTTTCTGGCGCAAAGCTGGCCGAAGGTGGCGGTGCGACAGGCTCAGGCTCTTCCACGGGCGCGGTTACAGGTTCGGCTACGGGTGGGGTAAAGCTGTCACTGGCCTCCAGATCAAAAGCCGCCTGCGCTTGCGGCGCGGGGCTTGCCTCGGGTTCCGGCTCTGGTTGCGACGCAAGCTCAGGCGCAGGGGCCTCGTCAGCTTTAACCTCAAGCGCCGCCTCCGCACCCTCGGCCGTCGGATCGCTGACCGATCCTGCATCCTCGACCCGCGCGGCAGAGCCGCCTCGAGCCACGATGCGAATGGCGCTGCGGTCTTGCTCCACCGCGTCGCCTTCGGGCAGCAGCGCCGGTGCGGCTGAGGAGGGGCCAAAGAACGGCTCGCCCGAGAAATCGCCGTAATCGGGGATCGCAACAAAGGACAAGGGGTTGAACTTGTGGCTTGAGGCGAAAGCCTCGGCCTCTTCAAGCGTCTCGCGCGCCAAAACCGCCACGCGGATCAACTTGCCCTTGCCGGACCAGTCGAAGATCAGATCCTCAACCGGGTAGGGGGTCTTGCCCTCAAGTGCGGTGCGGATTTGCGCAATGCGCTCGTCATCCGAGGGGCCTGGCGCTTCGATCTCGAGATAGCGGATCTGCGAATTGGGGATCACCAGTTTGGTGAAAACGCCCGCAGGCTCCAACCCAAGCGCGGTGCCGCGCATGTATTCCAGCGCCTCCTCAAGGTCGGGGGCGTCAAAGGCGGTGTCACCAAGAACCACCCATCCTTTGCCCGCACGGTGCAAAAGTTGGATCGAATCTTCGGTGAAGCTTAGGGCAAAACTTGGTTTCATGCCTTGGATCTAACATGGAAAAACTGGTTGCGGGAACGCGCCGCTGAGGGGTTCCATCTTCCTATAGCAGCTTTTTGCCTAAAGAAAGAAAAAGCCCTGTTACCTGACCAAGCTTTGGCAAGGCTGGCGCGTTATAAGAGACGAAGTGAGTGTAAGGTCAAGGAGACCACGATGTTGAACCGCCTGTTTCCCGCCACGGCTCTGGGGCTTTTGCTGGCGCTGCCGCTCTCTGTTCCGGCCTTTGCCGATCATGACCCCGCCCGGATCACCGTGACGGGTGAGGGCGCGTCCGAGATCGCGCCGGATCTGGCCACGCTGCAGGTGGGCGTCACCACCACTGGCGCCACCGCTGCCGAGGCGCTGGCCGCCAACTCCACCGCGCTTGAGGCGGTGCTGCAAAGGTTGCGGGATGCGGGCGTTGAGGGGCGTGATCTGCAAACTTCGAACCTCACGGTCAATCCCAATTGGTCGGGCTATGACAGCAGCGCATCAGGCCCGCAGATCACCGGCTATACGGCGATGAATATGATCACCGTGAAGCTGCGCAAGCTGGACGGTCTGGGCGCGGTGCTGGATGCGGCCGTGCAAGACGGCGCCAACACGCTGAATTCGCTGACCTTTGGCCTGCAAAACCCGCGACCCGCAATGGATGCGGCGCGCCAAGCTGCGGTGGAAGATGCCGCCGCCAAGGCAAAGCTCTACGCCGAGGCTGCCGGGCTGAAGCTGGGCAAAATCCAAGAGATCAGCGAGTCCTCGGGCTATGGCGGCGGCCCCGCGCCGATGATGAAGCAAGCGGCGGCCTCGGCTGAAGCCGTTCCGGTTGAGGCAGGCCAGCTTTCGATGCAGGCCAATGTCACCGTGGTTTATGAGCTGGAAGACTGATCCTTCCACCCCGCGCCAAAGAAAAGGGCCGCATCCGCGGCCCTTTTTTATCGCAAGATCGCTGCGGGATCAGCCCATCGCCTGATCGAGATCGGCGATGATATCCTCGACATTCTCAATCCCGATCGAGAGCCGCACCATATTCGGCGGTGCGCCAGCAGCGATTTGCTGCGCAGGCTCCAACTGGCGGTGCGTGGTCGAGGCGGGGTGGATGATCAAGCTGCGCGTGTCACCCAGATTCGCCACATGGCTGAAGAGCTTGACCTTATTGATCAGATCCACACAGCCGTCATAGCCCGATTTCAGCGAGACGGTGAAAAGCGCACCTGCGCCCTTGGGCACGATCTTCTTGGCGCGCTTGTAGGACGGGCTCGACTTCAGGCCAGCATAAGACACCGCCTCGACGCGAGGGTCCTTCTCCAGCCATTCCGCAACCTTACGGGCGTTGGCGACATGGCGCTCCATCCGCAGGCCAAGGGTTTCAATCCCCATCAGCGTGTAATGCGCGCCTTGCGGGTTCATCGTCATGCCCAGATCGCGCAGGCCCACCGCGATTGAGTGGAAGGTGAAGGCCATGCCGCCCAAGGCCGGGTGGAAGGTCAGCCCGTGATAGGCGGGCTCGGGCTGCGACAGGCTGGGGAACTTATCATTCGCCGACCAGTTGAACCGCCCTGAGTCGACCACGATCCCGCCGGTCACCGTGCCATTGCCGGTGAGGTATTTCGTCGCCGAATGGACCACCAAAGTGGCACCGAGTTCAATCGGTTTGCACAGCCACGGCGTGGCGGTGGTGTTGTCGACGATCAGCGGGATGCCCTTGCGATCGGCGATCTTGGCCAAGGCCGGGATATCGGTGACATAGCCACCGGGGTTCGCAATGGTTTCGCAGAAAATCGCGCGGGTGTTCTTGTCGCAAGCCTTCGCGACCGCGCCCAGATCATCGGTATCAACGAATTTCGCCGACCAGCCGAAGCGTTTGATCGTCTGGCTGAACTGGGTCATCGTGCCGCCGTAAAGCCTTGACGAAGCGACGATATTCTTGCCCGGCCCCATCAGCGGGAAAAGCGCCATGATCTGCGCCGCATGGCCGGAAGAGCAGGCAATCCCGCCCGCACCGCCCTCAAGCGCAACAACGCGATTGGCCAAGGCGCTGACGGTCGGGTTGGTCAGGCGCGAGTAGATGTAACCGATTTCTTCAAGGTTGAAGAGCTTGGCGGCATGGTCAGCATCGCGGAAGACATAGGCCGTGGTCTGATAGATCGGCACCTGCCGCGCGCCGGTCGCGGGATCAGGCGCCGTGCCGGCATGAATGGCAAGGGTATCAAAACCCAAAGGTGTGTCTGACATGCAGTCCTCCGATACTGGTTGCGCGCGACGTTAGGGGAGGGTTGCCGTAACGGCAATAACAGAAGCAATTGGCTGAGCCGGCGACCCGCGAGATGGCGTGGCCGTCCTCTTTCAAAGGGCCAGCAGAGAATATTTTGTCACCGACACAACAATTTCGCAGCCAAATCGAAAAGCCTGCGCAATGATTGCGTCATGACCTATGACCTACTTATCGCTTTGATCGGTTTTGGCCTCGTGACCTCGGTCACGCCGGGGCCGAACAATATGATGCTTTTGGCCAGCGGGGTGAACTTTGGCCTGCGGCGGACTTTGCCGCATATGCTGGGGATCAGCATCGGCCATGCTTTGATGGTGTTTCTGGTCGGCCTTGGCGTCGCCGGCATCTTCACTGCTTGGCCGCCCAGCCTGACGCTGCTGAAGATCGGCTCGGTGGCCTATATGCTGTGGCTGGCGTGGAAGATCGCCCATTCCGGCGCGCCGGGTGAGGGGACATCGCGCGCAACGCCGATGACCTTCCTGCAAGCGGCCGCCTTCCAATGGGTCAACCCCAAGGCTTGGACCATGGCCTTGGGCGCAGTCACCGCCTATGTCGCCACCCCCTCGGCGCTGGCCTATCTGACCATCGCGGTGGTCTTCATGGTGGTGAACTTCCCCTCGGTGATGATCTGGGCGGCGGCGGGGCAGGTGTTGCGCGGCTGGCTCGACCACCCGAAGCGCCTAAGGGCCTTCAACTGGACCATGGCAGCACTTTTGGTGCTGTCGCTCTGGCCGGTGGTGACGCTGAAGCTTTAGCGCAGCCAGAGGCCCTCACGGCGCAGGGTATTGCGGATCGCTTGTTCGCGGCGCGGCAGATCATTGCGGTCAAAAAGCCCGCGCGCTTTGCGGCCTTTGTTTTGGTAAATCATCAGCTTGGCTTGCGGCCAGTCGCGCAGGATCCGCCGGTTGGGCTTGTTCGCAGCCACGGCTTCCAGCATCGCAACCGCCGCATCGCTCTCGCGCGCATAGAGAAGCGGCAGGCTGCGGTAATGGCAGGTCACATCACCGTCGAGCCCCGCCAGCCCCGGACCGGGGCGCCCGCCGCCAAAGCTTTGCACCACCAAGGGCAAGGCGATCTGGTCAAGCCACGGGTAGATTTCCTGCAAGATCAACTCTTCCGGCGGATTGTCGCGGATCTCGCGCGCAAATTCCACAAAGCGCGCGCCAAAGCTTTGCGGGCTGTCGTGGAAGAACCATCCGGCGTTGAAGTAAAGGTGGCGCTGCCAATAATCCTCGGGCTGGCTTGGGTCGAGCGATGCGGCGTAATCCACCCCAAATCGCTCATAAAGCGCGCCCCAAATCTGTGCATAGCTGGGGCCATATAGCTCCACCTGCGGCCAAGTCGCCTCACGTCGCATCGAGGCCGAGGGTTTGGTGAAATCAATCTCCAGCGCACCAAGATCGCCAGTGATCAGCGTATCCGTATCAAGGAAAAGAAACGGCCCTTCCGGCAAAGCCGCCAGTCCTTCGATCTTATTGCCATGCGGATAGCTTGCACCGAAGACCTTGCTCTCAAAGGGCAAAATCTCGGCTCCCAGCTCTTGGAGCCGCTCGCGTAAGCGCTCGTCCGAGACCCTTGGATCCTCAGGCCAAAGCGGCCCCGGCTGCGGCTCCATAAAGCAAAGCCGCCCGGCAAAGCCCGGATTGCTGGCCCGTAGCGAGGCCGCCAGCAGCAAGGCCTCATAACCAAGCCGCCCCTCTTGCAGCACCGCTGCGATGGTGAAGGGCGTTTGCGAGCGCACAGGCATCGGCTGGGCAGGCTTAGGCTGGGTCACGGCGGGTTCCTTTTTCCGCAAAGGCCCCCGAGAGGGGCAGGGCGGCGCGGGCCGCGCTGCCGGGCAGGGACGTCAGCGCGGGGTGAAGCGCAGCGAAAGGCAGGACATGCCGCCGTCGATCTTGGCGCATTCGCTGTTGCCGATCTCAACCACATCATAGCCCGCCGCCACCAGTCGATCCCGCGTGCGCGGAAAGCCAGCCGGGAACAGGACCTTGTCGTTGAACCGGATTGCATTGGCCGAGGCTTCCTCGCCTTCCGCAACCGCAATCACCCGGTAATCGGCAAAGCAACCCGAGGCCGCCAGCCGGTCGGTCGAGAGCACCGTCTCGCCATCCATCAAGCTGCAATCGGTTTTGAAATGCAGCACGCCGGGCGGCGTGTGCAACTCGCGCACCGTGTGACCCCAGTCCGAAACCAGCCGGGTCAGTTCCGCCACGCCTTCACCATTGGTGCGGGCCGAGCGACCCACAAGGATCTCGCGCTCGGTCACCAGAATATCGCCGCCTTCGATGAAGCTCTCGGCCCCTTCAATCCGGCGGATCTCAGCGTAAAGCTTCTCCAGATGCGGCGCCATTTCCGCCGCTTCCCCCAGACGCGAAGGCGCACCGGGGCGCATGATCACAGCCCCCTGCGGCAGGCACAAAGCGGTGTCCTCGACAAAGACCGAATCCGGGTAATCCTCTAGCGCGCCCAGCTCAATCACCGTGGCGCCGGTCGCCTTCAAAGCCGCGATGTAATCGGCGTGATGCGATTGCATCAGCGCCAGATCAGGGTTGCCGGTATCCACAGCGCGCAAACCCCGGATGATGCTTTGCGCGGGGCGGCGGGTGATGGCATGGGTGAAGCGGAAAGAATGATCGGTCATGATGGGCTTTCTGAAATTTTGCCTCACCCTGACATAGAGAATGCCCTCTCGCAATCTTGGCGCTTGGACGCGGGCCATGCCCCATCTGAGAAGAGAGGCGCGCAGCGTCCGAATCGCACTGCCAGCCCAATTTGGTGCAAAGCGGCTCTGCCACGCCCAAAGCGGGCAAGGCGCCAAGACCTCTAACAGAACAAGCAAAGCCACCGAAAACAGTGGTATATTCAACCGGTTGTAGGGGGATCGTTTCGGGGAAGCTTCGGTTCTAAGATAAATCCGGTTCGCGCATCCCGGCCCGCAGGCCTTCTGACATCGGACCACCATCCGCAGGAAGGGGATGGTGGGTGACCCTGGAATCGAACCAGGCGTGGGTCGCCCCGGCGGAGTTACAGTCCGCTGCCGCACCTTGCAGCTCGTCACCCGATGGGGCGGGGTTTAGCGGGGGGTTCTCAGGGCGTCAAGGGTGGAACGTGCAGCTTTTGCAAGCTATAGGGAAGAAATGAAAATCGGAGATGCGCGATGAAGCCGGGGTCGGTTAAGCCCACATGGATTGTGGACAAGGAACGCAGGGCGAAAGCCGAGGCGAAAGAGACGGTTTGGCTCTTTGGTCTGCATGCGGTGCGCGATGCGCTGCTGAACCCCAAACGCAAAAAATTGCGGCTGTTGGTGACGAAAAACGCGCTCGACCGGCTGGGCGATGCGGTGGCCGAATCGGGAATCACCCCCGAGATCGAAGATCCGCGCAAATTCTCGGCCCCCTTGGAAGAGCATTCGGTCCACCAAGGCGCCGCTTTGGAAGTGAAGCCTTTGGATTGGGGCTCGCTGGCCGATGTGGCGGTTTCGGGCGAGGGCGCACCTTTGGTCGTGCTTTTGGACCGGGTGACCGATCCGCATAACGCCGGCGCCGTCTTGCGCTCGGCCGAGGTGTTCGGCGCCCGCGCGGTGATCGCGCCCCGCCACCATTCCGCGCCCGAGACCGGGGCCTTGGCCAAAACCGCCAGCGGCGCTTTGGAGCGTCAGCCCTATCTGCGCGTGACCAACCTCGCCGATACGATGGCCGAGCTGAAGGGCATGGGCTATATCCTGATCGGGCTCGATGGTGAGGCCGAGCTCACCCTGCCGCAAGCGCTTGAGCAAGCCGGCACCCGCGCTTTGGCGCTGGTGATGGGCGCGGAAGGACCGGGTCTGCGCGATAAAACCCGCGAGACCTGCGATATGATCGCGCGCATCCCCTTCGCGGGCGGCTTTGGCAGCCTCAATGTCTCGAACGCTGCCGCCGTGGCGCTGTACGCCGCATCCACGCGCTAAGGCGCTTCTGATCACGCTTGCGCGAGCGGGCTTTAACCAAAGGTTTAGGGTTCTAAATGTAGATCATGAGGCGGCGGCCGGAACGCCCCGCCTTGCGTATCTACTGTCCCTCGTTCCGCAACTTTTGCGCCCGGCCCCCTAGGCTCGGGCGCTTTTTTCTGATTGGCTGGTGCGATGAGCGAGAGTGAAACAATCCGTCAGATCCTGACTCAAAGCCGCCGCATCGCGGTGGTAGGCTGGTCACCAAAGCCCGACCGCGCCAGCCACCGCGTTGCCGCCTTCTTGGCTGCAAGCGGCTATGAGGTGATTGCGGTGAACCCGGGCGTGGCGGGCCAAGAGGCGTTGGGCCGGGTGGTGCGCGCCTCGCTGGCCGAGGTTGTCGAGAAAGACGGCCCCATCGATATGGTCGATGTCTTTCGCCGCAGCGAAGAGGCCGGCGCCGTGGTGGATGAGGCGATCGCGCAAGGTGCGAAATCAGTCTGGTTGCAGCTTGGCGTGATGGATGACGCGGCCATGATGCGCGCCCGCGACGCTGGGCTTTTGGCGGTGCAAGATCATTGTCCCGCCATCGAGCTCCCGCGCCTAAAACTCTGATCTAAACCTAAAAAACTAGAGCGCCTTTCAGGCGCAAGCTTATGTCTCGCCTCTGCGCGCCTTGCGGCGCGCAACCGGCTCGGCGTTGCCTCCGGCGGGGATATTTGAAGACAGAAAAAAGACGAGGAGGTGTCCCGCCTCATTTTCTGTCTGAAAATATCCTCTGGGGGTTTGGGGGGCGAAGCGCCCCCAAGGCCAGCCTCAGGCCTTACGGGCAGCCTTTTCGGAAATTCCCGAAGTGCCCTCACGCCGGGCCAGCTCGTCCATCACTTCTGCAAGCGAGACATCGCGGGCGGCCAGCATCACCAGCAAGTGATAGATCACATCCGCTGCTTCGGTGATCAGATGCGCGCGGTCGCCTTTGACTGCTTCGATGATCGCCTCAACCGCTTCTTCCCCGAATTTCTCGGCGCATTTCTCCGGGCCTTTGGCAAAGAGCTTTGCTGTCCAGCTGCTGTCAGGATCGGCGCCTTTGCGTGCAGCAATGGTCTCTGCCAGCCGTTCGATCGCGTTCAACTCACGGCTCATGCCAGCCTCATCGGAATGCCAGCCGCTGCCATATGGGCCTTGGCCTCGCCAATCGTATAGGTGCCAAAGTGGAAGATCGAGGCCGCCAGCACCGCCGAAGCATGGCCTTCGATCACGCCTTCGACCAGATGGTCCAAAGTCCCAACGCCGCCCGAGGCGATCACCGGCACCGATACCGCATCGGCGACCGCGCGCGTCAAGGCTAGGTTGAAGCCCGCCTTGGTGCCATCACGGTCCATCGAGGTCAGCAAGATCTCGCCCGCCCCTTTGGCCGCCATCTGCACCGCAAATTCCACCGCATCAATGCCGGTCGCGCGCCGCCCGCCGTGGGTGAAGATCTCCCAGCGGCCGGGCTCCACCGTCTTGGCATCAATTGCCACCACAATGCATTGCGAGCCGAAATGGTCCGCCGCTTGCGCCACCACATCCGGATTGGCGACCGCGGCCGAGTTGAAGCTGACCTTGTCAGCCCCAGCAAGCAAGAGTGCGCGCACATCTGCCACCGTCCGAACGCCACCGCCCACCGTCAGCGGCATGAAGCACTGCTCGGCTGTGCGCGTGACCAGATCGAACATCGTGCCGCGGTTCTCTTCCGTCGCCATAATGTCGAGGAAGCACAGCTCATCCGCGCCCGCTGCGTCATAGGCCTTTGCGGCCTCGACCGGGTCGCCGGCATCGATGAGATCAACGAAGTTCACGCCTTTCACGACACGGCCGTCGGCCACGTCCAGGCAGGGAATGATACGGGTCTTCAGCATGGGCGTTGAATGCCGCGCTGAGGGCAAAAAGGCAAGGGGAGGCTGCGCAGGTCATGCTGCACCGAACCCCTATGCCAATCTATCACAATCTGCTTTCCTGGGCCGATGACGAAGCTGGTTTTGCTGCACAAGGCCGATTCGATCTACGAAGACGAACCTGACCGCGTTTACGATTTCCCTCGTCAGTATCTCAGTGCCATCCGGGAGGGCGTCGGAGATTGGGTCGTTTATTATGAGCCGGTGAAAGCCGGCCCGCGCGGCTATTTCGCCGCCGCCAAGATCGATCGGGTCATCCCCAAGCCTGGGGCCGAGGGCCGCTACCTCGCCCTGATCGCGCCGCAAAGCTACCTGCCCTTCGACCGTGAGGTGCCGCGGTTAATCAACGGTCGGCCGCTTGAAGCCGCCTTAACCGGTCCGGATGGGTTGCCGCGCTCAGGCGGGGCGGTGCAGCTTGCGGTGCGCCGCCTGCCCGAGGCGGAATTCGCCGCCATCGTCCGGCATGGCTTGCCAGCGGATTTGATCGAACAAGAAGCGCGCCGCTATGATGCGCCGCGTCCTGAACTGGACGAAGCCCCTGCACCTTTCGAGCGCCCGGTGATCGAGCGGCTGGTCAGCCGGCCTTATCGCGACATTGCCTTTCGCCGCAAAGTGCGCGCGGCCTATGATTATCGCTGCGCTATCTCGGGCCTGCGGCTGCGCAATGGCGGCGGCCGGCCCGAGGTGCAGGCGGCGCATATACACCCCGTTGCCTCTGGTGGCCCCGATACCACACGCAACGGCCTTGCTTTGACCGGCACATTGCATTGGATGTTTGATCGCGGGCTGATCTCGGTCGCCGATGATCACTCGATCCTTGTCTCGCGCAATAAGGTGCCCAGCGAAGTGACAGACCGGTTGATGGCGCCCGGCGGGCGGCTCTTGCCGCCGCTCTATGCTTGGGACGCGCCGCATCCGGCGCATCTTAAGTGGCATCGTGAAAATGTCTTCGGGCAGGGGGCCTCGGAGGGCCCCTTGCCTTGGGATTAACCCTTCAGCGCTGCAATCGCCGCAGCCAGATCAATCGCGCCATCATATAGCGCGCGGCCCGAGATAGCGCCTGCGATCACGCCGGTGTCGCGCAGGGCCAGCAGGTCTTCCATCCGGCTCACCCCGCCCGAGGCGATCACCGGGATCGAGACGGCGCGGGCCAAAGCCTCAGTTGCTTCGATATTCGGGCCTTGCATCGCACCGTCGCGGTCAATGTCGGTGTAGATGATCGCCGCCACCCCGGCGTCTTCGAAACTGCGTGCAAGATCCGTGACTTGCACATTGGTCTCTTCGGCCCAGCCCTTGGTCGCGACAAGACCTTTGCGCGCATCGATCCCCACGGCGACCTTGCCGGGGAAAGCCTTTGCCGCCTCGCGCACCAACGCAGGGTTCTCCACCGCCACCGTGCCCAAGATCACCCGTGCCAAGCCTTTCGAAAGCCACATCTCGATCGTTGCCAGATCGCGGATGCCACCGCCGAGCTGGGCTGGCACTTTGATCCGCGCCAAGATCGCCTCAACCGCCGCCGCATTGACCGGCTGACCGGCGAAAGCGCCGTTCAGATCGACCAAATGCACCCATTCGCAGCCCGAAGCCTCAAAGGCTGCCGCCTGTGCTGCCGGATCCTCACCGAAGACCGTGGCCTTCTCCATATCGCCGCGCAAAAGGCGCACGCATTTGCCGTCTTTAAGGTCGATGGCGGGGTACAGGATCATGACGGGCTCCACTTATCGCTGGGCGCCTCCTGCCACGGGCGCGGCCAGAAGGGAAGGGACCCAACGTCACGCTTGATCGGTTGACCCTGCGGCGCAAGGATTTTTTACACCTCAGGGAGGGGGAACCAATGAAGATACTTGCTCTTGCCGCCAGCTTGACGTTTTGCGCCAGCTTTGCCGCAGCCGATCCGCTGGAAGGGGTTTGGCAGACCGAGGTGGATGATGGCGCTTTTGCCCATGTCACCATCAAGCCTTGCGGCGCGGCGCTTTGTGGCACGATCACCCAGACCTATAAGGCCGATGGCAGCACCTATGCCTCTGACAATAAAGGCAAACAGATCGTCACTGATATGGCGGCACAAGGGGGTGGCAATTACGAAGGCTCGGTCTTCCGGCCTTCGAATGGCAAAACCTATTACGGCACCATTGCGCTCAGTGGCGATAAGTTGCGGCTGTCGGGCTGCGTGATGGGTGGCTTGATCTGCGCCAAGCAAAACTGGGCGCGGGTGAAGTAAGCCGCCGCTTTTGCGCAAGCTTCGGGTCGCCGCCACGCGGCCCGAGCACTAGCCTTGGGGGCACAAGGAGGCCCCATGGTAAAACCGAAACTCAACCGCGACTTGGGCCGCGCCCCCGATGATGCCGAATGGGCCCTGCATGAGGCGCGCAGCCTCACGGGTCTCACTTGGGCCGTCCTCACCACCGGCATCCACTGCCGCGACGGCTGCCCGGCAAAGCCGCTGCAACGAAACGTAAGGATCTTTCCCAGCCCCGCCGAGGCGCAAGCCACCGGTTACCGCCCCTGCAAACGCTGTGGCGGCTAACAAGCCTTCATCCCTCATTCAGAACCTAAATATCCTCAGCGACTGTGGGGGCAGAATGCCCCCGCCGGTGCCGAAAACCTTACGGCTTCCACTTCAAGAAGTTAGAAATCAGCCGCAAACCAAGACCTTGGCTCTTTTCCGGGTGGAACTGCGTGCCCACCATCGTGTCGCGCCCGACAATCGCCGTGATCGGCCCGGCGTAATCGGCATGGGCCAGCAGATGGGCGGGGTTCTCTACCAAGAAGTGGTAGGAATGCACGAAATAGGCGTGATCGCCGGTCTTCAGCCCGTCCAGCACCGGATGCGGCTGATCGATCACCAGATCGTTCCAGCCCATATGCGGCACCTTCAGGCTTGGGTCCGAGGGGGCAATCCGCACCACCTCGCCACCGATCCAATCAAAACCGGCGGTATCCTCATATTCCCGGCCCCATGAGGCCAGCATCTGCATGCCCACGCAAATGCCAAGGAAGGGGCGACCCTTTTGGGTGACCGCCTCATCAATCGCCTCAAAAAGACCGCCGTAAGCGCCCAAGGCCTTGCGGCAGGCCGGAAAGGCGCCGTCTCCCGGCAGGACAATCCGGTCCGCCCGCGCCACATCCTCGGGGCGCGAAGTGACCAGAACCTCGCCAGCATCGCCCTCTAAGGCCATCCGCTGAAAGGCTTTTTCGGCCGAGTGCAGATTGCCCGAATCGTAATCAACCAGAACAGTAAGGCTCACAATGCACCTTTCGTGCTGGGCAGCACGCCTGCCATCCGCGGATCAGGCTCTACCGCCTCACGCAAGGCGCGGGCGACGGCTTTGAAGCAGGCCTCGGCGATGTGGTGGCTGTTGAAGCCATGGATCAGATCGACATGCAAAGTGATGCCGCCGTGGGTGGAGAGCGCTTGGAAGAACTCACGCACAAGCTCGGTGTCGAAAGTGCCAATCTTCTGCGTCGGGAAGGGCAGGTTCCAGATCAGGAAGGGCCGCGCCGAGAGATCCAGCGCGCAAGCCACCTGCGCATCATCCATCGCCAGCCGGAAATGGCCATAGCGCCGGATACCTGCCTTGTTTCCCAAGGCCTTGGTCAAAGCCTGACCCAAAGCGATGCCGACATCTTCGACCGTGTGGTGGTCGTCGATGTGCAAATCCCCCTTCGCCCGCACCGTGATATCGATCAGGCTATGGCGGGCCAGCTGGTCCAGCATATGGTCGAAGAAGCCAACCCCGGTTTGGTTGTCATAAGCGCCGCTGCCATCCAGATTGACCGCAACAGTGATCGCGGTCTCGGCGGTGTTTCGGCTGATTTCGACCTTGCGCATGGGATGCTCCGTCGCGGTTCTCAAACAAGGGGAAGGGCGCGACCAAGGCGCCCCTTAGGCGGCTGGTAAACCCTTGGGCCTTATCCGGCAAGGGTTTGAAACGACGAAGGGCGCCCCGAAAGGCGCCCTTTTCGATTTGGAGCGGGCGATGAGATTCGAACTCACGACCCTAACCTTGGCAAGGTTATGCTCTACCCCTGAGCTACGCCCGCACTCCGTAAGCGGGGATTTAGCCGATGCTTTCGGGGGGCGCAAGGGCGGAAAACAGATTTCTTGCAGAGTTTTTTCGCCTGAAAGGAGAGTAGGCCAATTTCCGGGGTTTCGCAGGTAGGGAAGGGGCAGCGCCGAGGGCAAAGCGGTCGCGGAGTGCGGCGGGAAAACGTAAAACCGTCGGGGGCGGGGCTGCTTCAGGCCTCGAAAGCCTTGCGCCAAACCGGCAGCCTGAAATGACAAAAGGCGATCCCGAAGGATCGCCTTTTCGTTTTGGTCCATTTGGAGCGGGCGATGAGATTCGAACTCACGACCCTAACCTTGGCAAGGTTATGCTCTACCCCTGAGCTACGCCCGCACCGTCTGGACTGGCGCTGATCTAGTCGGCGGCACGGGCCTCCGCAAGGGGAAAAATCACGCGGCGAAGAAGTTTTTTTGACAGGGTGCGAAAACCTTAAGGAAATCGCGGTTATTTTCTTTCTGCCGTCGCATCAAAGGCTTGCAAGAAGCGCCTCGGCACAAGCCTTGCCCGTGCGTCATGCAAAAGGCGGCCCCTTCGGGCCGCCTTCGCGCGAAGATTCTCTCTAAATTCAGCGACAGATTCTTTGCTCTGCCGCCTTAGAAAATCACTCCAACTCGATCAAAAGATCCTTGGCCTCGATCTGGGCGCCAGCGGTGACATGCACGGCTTTCACCGTGGCCTCACGGTCGGCATGCAGCCCGGTCTCCATCTTCATCGCCTCGATGGTCAGCAACAGATCCCCGGCCCGCACCTTTGCCCCGACCGCCACAGCAACCGAAGCCACCGCCCCCGGCATCGGCGCGCCGATGTGCTGCGGGTTGCCCTCGACCGCTTTGGGGCGCGCGGCGGTTTTGGCCTTCACCGCCCGGTTCGGCACTCGGATGACCCGAGGCTGACCGTTCAGCTCGAAGAACACCTTCACCTCGCCATCTTCCGTGGTCTCGCCCACGGTTTGCAGACGGATCTCCAGCGTCTTGCCCGAGGCGATCTCGGCGGTGATCTCCTCGCCGGGTTCCATGCCGTAAAAGAAGGTCCGCGTCGGCAGGGTGCGCACCGGGCCATAGGTCTTGTGGCGGCCCATGTAGTCAAGGAAGACCTTGGGATACATGAGGTATCCGTTCAGATCCTCATCATCGATCGCCAGCCCGTCGAGTTCGGCCGAAAGCTTGGCGCGCGTCGCCTCCAGATCGACCGGCGGCAGCGATTTGCCCGGACGCTCGGTCAAAGGCGCTTCGCCCTTCAGCACCTTTTGCAAGATGCCCTGCGGCCAGCCGCCATGCGGTTGGCCGAGATTGCCCTTCAGCATATCGGCCACCGAATCCGGGAAAGCCACATCCACCGACGGGTCTTCCACCTGCGCCCGGCTCAGCCCCTGCGCCACCATCATCAGCGCCATATCGCCGACCACTTTCGACGAGGGCGTCACCTTCACGATATCGCCAAACATCTGGTTGGCATCGGCATAGGCCTGCGCCACCTCTTGCCAGCGCTCCTCCAGCCCCAAGCTGCGCGCCTGCGCCTTCAGGTTGGTGAATTGGCCGCCGGGCATTTCATGCAAGTAAACTTCCGAGGCAGGCGAGGGCAGGCCCGATTCAAAGGCCGCATATTCATTCCGCACGCCTTCCCAATAGCTTGAGATCTCGCGGATCGAAGCCATATCAAGCCCGGTGTCGCGCTCGGTATGCCGCAAGGCTTCCACGATCGAGCCCAAGCAGGGCTGCGAGGTGCCGCCCGAAAACGCATCCATCGCCGCATCGACCGCATCCACCCCGGCATCGCAAGCCGCCAAGATCGTCGCCGCCGCCGCCCCCGAGGTGTCATGGGTGTGGAAGTGGATCGGCAGGCCAACCTCTTGCTTCAGCGCCTTCACCAGCACCCGCGCCGCACCGGGCTTCATCAGCCCGGCCATATCCTTCAGGCCCAAGACATGCGCGCCCGCCGCCTTCAGCTCTTGTGCGCGGTCGAGGTAATATTTCAGATCATATTTGGCCCGCTCAGGGTTCAGAAGGTCGCCGGTGTAGCAGATCGTGCCTTCGCAGAGCTTGCCCGCCTCGATCACCGCATCCATCGCCACCCGCATATTCTCGACCCAGTTGAGCGAATCGAAGACGCGGAACACATCGACCCCGGTCTCGGCGGCCTGTTTGACGAAAGATTGCACCACATTGTCGGGATAATTCGTATAGCCGACCCCGTTCGAGGCGCGCAGCAGCATCTGCGTCATCACATTGGGCATCGCCGCGCGCAGATCACGCAAGCGCTGCCATGGGCATTCTTGCAAGAAGCGGTAAGCCA
Organism: Pseudogemmobacter lacusdianii; assembly: GCF_030848395.1. Lineage (GTDB taxonomy): Bacteria > Pseudomonadota > Alphaproteobacteria > Rhodobacterales > Rhodobacteraceae > Pseudogemmobacter > Pseudogemmobacter lacusdianii. The sequence goes on from NZ_JAVDBT010000001.1 coordinate 278,431, forward strand.
CATCGAAGGTCGCGCCACCCCAGCATTCGACCGAGAAAAGCTGCGGCAGGTTCGCCGCATAGGCCGGGGCCACCTTGATCATATCGATCGAGCGCATCCGGGTCGCCAGCAGCGACTGGTGGCCATCGCGCATGGTTGTGTCGGTGATCAGCACCTTTTTCTGCTGACGCATCCAATCTGCCACCGCTTGCGGGCCCTTTTGCTCCAGCAAATTGCGGGTGCCCATCGCAGGCTCGGCCTTGGGGCGCGGCGCTTTCGGCGCGCGGGCCTCGGCCGGGGGCTTTACGCGGCCCGCCGTCTCAGGATGCCCGTTCACCGTGATATCTGCGATATAAATCAACAGCTTCGTCGCCCGGTCGCGGCGCTTTTTGAACTGGAACAGCTCGGGCGTGGTGTCGATGAATTTGGTCGTATAGCTGTCATCAAGAAAGGTCGGGTGCTTCAAGAGGTTGATGACAAACTCGATATTCGTGGCCACGCCGCGAATGCGGAACTCGCGCAAGGCCCGGTCCATCCGAGAGATCGCCTTCTCCGGCGTCTGCGCATGGGCGGTGACCTTCACCAAGAGCGAATCGTAATAGCGCGTGATCACACCGCCCGCATAAGCGGTGCCGCCATCCAGCCGGATGCCATTGCCGGTGGCCGAGCGATAGGCCGACAAGCGCCCGTAATCGGGGATGAAATTGTTCAGCGGGTCTTCGGTGGTGACGCGGCACTGCAAGGCATGGCCGTTCAGCTTCACATCGGCTTGCGAGGCCACACCGGTCGCCTCGGGCAAAGATTTGCCCTCTTCGATCAGGATCTGCGCCTGCACGATATCGATCCCGGTCACCTCTTCGGTGACGGTATGCTCGACCTGCACGCGGGGGTTCACTTCGATGAAGTAGAACTTGCCCTCATCCATATCCATCAAGAATTCGACCGTGCCGGCGCATTCGTAATTCACATGGGCGCAGATCCGCCGCGCCATCTCGCAAACTTCTTCGCGCTGGGCTTGGGAGAGGTAGGGGGCAGGGGCGCGCTCGACGACCTTTTGGTTGCGCCGCTGCACGGTGCAGTCGCGCTCCCACAGATGCCAGACATTGCCTTCGCGGTCGCCAAGGATCTGCACCTCGACATGTCGCGCGCGCAGAATCATCTTCTCCAGATAACCCTCGCCATTGCCGAAAGCCGCCTCGGCCTCACGCCGGCCTTCACGGACTTTCGCCTCCAGCTCATCCTCGGACAGGATCGGCCGCATCCCGCGCCCGCCACCGCCCCATGAGGCTTTCAGCATCAAAGGATAGCCGACCTCTTTGGCTTGACGCTTGATCAGCGCCATATCCTCGCCCAAGACCTCGGTCGCCGGAATGACCGGCACCCCGGCCTCCATCGCCACCCGCCGCGCGCTGGCCTTGTCGCCAAGCGCGCGCATCGTCTCGGCCCGAGGCCCGATGAAAGTGATCCCCGCTGCGTCGCAAGCCTCAACAAAATCAGGATTTTCCGACAAAAGCCCATAGCCCGGGTGGATCGCATCTGCCCCGGACATCCGCGCCACCCGAATGATCTCGGGGATCGAGAGATAGGCGCCCACCGGAGACATGCCCTCACCGATCCGGTAAGCCTCATCGGCCTTAAAACGGTGCAAGCTCAGCTTGTCTTCCTCGGCGTAGACGGCGACGGTTTTCTTGCCCATCTCATTGGCAGCCCGCATGACGCGGATGGCGATCTCGCCGCGATTGGCAACGAGGATTTTTTTGAAGTCGGGCATAAGCGCGGGGTCTCCCGAGGATAGGTTACATTACGTCACTCTATGGATGCTGCAGTGCAGCGCAAGGGCGGCCTGCGACAAAATCGCAGGCTTTTGCGCCATTGCGGAAAGGGGGCATTATTCGCCCTTCGGCACGTTGCGATTGGTCAGCGGAACTTCTTTCAGCACCAAGGTCAGCACCAGCCCAATCAGCACCAAGGCAAGGCTGATCCAAAAGACCGGATGCAACGCGTTTGACACCGCTTGGCCGATCATCGCGCGGTCTGCTTCGTCCAATCCGGCCATCATTTGCGGCCCCAACTCGGCCACATGCACCGCCCCCGATCCGGCGGCGCCAAGCGAGGCCGACATCCCAGCCGCAAAGATTGCACCAAAGGCCGCAACCGAGACAGAGCCGCCGATCTGGCGAAACATCAGCCCGGCGGCGGTGGCGGTGCCGATCTGCGCGCGCGGCACGGTGTTTTGCACCGCCGTGGTGATCACCGGGAAAATCGTGCCCATCCCAGCGCCAATCGCCATCAGGGCAGCCCATAAAAGCGGTGCCGGCATCGCAGGATCCAACTGCGTCAGCACCGCCATGCCAAAGCTCGCGATCACAAGGCCCACCTGAGGCAAAATCCGGTAACGCCCGGTCCGCGCCATGTATCGCCCTGAAAGTGTTGAGGCGATCAGGATGCCAAAGGTCAGCGGGATCATCTCCCAGCCCGATTGTGTGGGCGAGGCGCCGCGCGCGATTTGCAGCCAGACCGGGATGAAGGTCACGGTGCCGAACATCATCGCCCCCGCCACAAAGCCAATGCCCGAGGTGACGTTGAACACATTGCCGCGAAACAGGCTTAGGGGCAGCACCGGCTCGGCCGCGCGGGTCTCGACCCAAAGGAAGGCCAAAAGCCCCAGCACCGCCAAAGCCAACAAGCTCAGCGCCGCCGGGCCGTCCCAAGCGATGCTGCGCCCGCCCAGCGAGGTGACAAGGATCAGTGATCCCAAAGTCAGCGTCAGCAGGGCCGCCCCCGCATAGTCGATCTTATGCGCGACCCGCACCGCCGGGGCGTGAAAGCCCCAAATGAACCCTGCCAAAGCCGCAATCCCGATCGGCAGGTTGATGAAGAAAATCCAGTGCCAACTGGCCACTTCGACAAACCAGCCGCCCAACAAGGGCCCGATCACCGAAGAGACGCCAAAGACCCCAGCAAAGACGCCTTGGATCTTGCCGCGCTCCTCGGGCGGCAGCACATCGGCAATGATCGACAGCGCCAGCACGAACAACCCGCCGCCGCCCAAACCTTGAATCGCGCGGGCGGTGATCAAAAAGCCCATGCTCTGCGCCACGCCGCAAAGCACCGATCCCAGAAGGAAAATCGTGACCGAGATGATCACCATCTTCCGCCGGCCATAAAGATCGCCCAGCTTGCCATAAAGCGGCGCCACCACGGTCGAGGCCAGAATATAGGCCGTCACCACCCAACTGAGATGATCGAGCCCGCCCAGATCAGCGACAATCGTCGGCAAGGCGGTCGAGACGATGGTCTGGTCCAGCGCCGCCAGCAGCAACAGCACCGCGACCGAGGCAATCACCAACCGCACGGATGAGGCACCTTGCTCCACAGCCGTACGCGGCGCTGGGCTTTGGGGGTCAACAGTCATCGAACACCATCTGAAACAAAATAAGCGGAAGGGGAGGGATGCGGCGTCGGCACAGAGAAAGGGCAGATCCTGTCATGAAATCTATTTGCCCCCTGCGACGGCATGTCAATTGCGCGCCCTCGGCTCGGCGTCTTGCAACCGCCCAGGTAACGCGCCGGAGCGATGCTGGGTTGCAGGGGCCTTACCGCCGCGCAGAGAAAGCCGCATCGCTTGGTGAACAATCCAAGAACGGTGCTTTCCCTTGGCCCAAAGCCTCGCTATCTTCACGCTATGAACGCTTGGGATGACACCGACCCGCTGAACGCCTCTGGCCCCGCCGCCGGAGCCCCCGTGCCTTTGTCGCAGCGCGCAATGGCCGCGCGACCTGCACCCTATCTGGACGACCTCAACCCCGCGCAACGTGCTGCGGTTGAGGCGATGGATGGCCCGGTGCTGATGCTCGCGGGGGCTGGCACCGGCAAGACCAAGGCTTTGACGACACGGATCGTTCATATCCTGAACACCCAGCGCGCCCGCCCGAATGAGATCCTTGCGGTGACCTTCACCAACAAGGCCGCGCGCGAGATGAAAGAGCGGGTCTTCCGCTTGCTTGGCCCGGTGGCTGAGGGCATGCCGTGGATGGGCACCTTCCACTCGCTCTCGGTGAAAATCCTGCGTCGCCATGCCGAGTTGGTCGGGCTGAAACCCAGCTTCACCATCCTCGACACCGACGATCAGTTGCGCCTCTTGAAGCAGTTGATCCAAGCCCGCAACATCGACGACAAGCGCTGGCCGCCAAGGATGCTTGCGGGGCTCATCGACGCTTGGAAGAACCGCGCGCTGACGCCCGCCCGCGTGCCCGTCACCGATGCTTCGGCCTATAACAACCTCGGGACCGAGATTTACGCCGAGTATCAAGCCCGTCTGCGCAGCCTCAACGCCTGCGATTTCGGCGATCTTCTGCTGCATTGCGTGGAGATCTTCAAAAACCACCCGGATGTTTTGGCGCAGTATCAGCGCTGGTTCCGCTATATCCTTGTCGACGAATATCAAGACACCAACGTTGCCCAATATCTCTGGTTGCGGCTTTTGGCGCAGGCGCATCAGAACATCTGCTGTGTGGGGGATGACGACCAGTCGATCTACGGCTGGCGCGGCGCCGAGGTCGGCAACATCCTGAAGTTTGAGAAGGATTTCCCCGGCGCCACGGTGATCCGGCTTGAGCAAAACTACCGCTCCACCCCGCATATCCTTGCCGCGGCTTCCGCCGTTATCGCAGGCAATGCCGGCCGCTTGGGCAAGACGCTTTGGACCGAGGCTGAGGACGGCGAAAAGGTCCGCCTCATCGGCCATTGGGACGGTGAGGAAGAGGCGCGCTGGATCGGCGAAGAGGTCGAGGCTCTTCGATCCGGAAGGCACGTTGCTGCAAAAAATCGACTAAACTTGCGGTCTATGTTGGCTCACAATAATTTGCTGCGAATTGCTTTAGGCGGACTTAAGTGGGCTACCCGTCGGGCCTTCTTTAAAGCCGTAATTGAAGAGAAAATCGCTTATAGCGATGAACGGGTAGAAAAGCTTGTCAAATGGTTGCTGACTAAGCAGGCTGAAGCTTCAGCGAAATACCAACAGGTGCTTGCTAGCCCGCTTGATCGTTTTTCCTTAGATGAAATCGCCATCCTCGTCCGCGCCTCGTATCAAATGCGCGCTTTTGAGGACCGCTTCCTCACCATCGGTCTGCCCTACCGCGTCATCGGCGGCCCGCGCTTTTACGAGCGCCAAGAGATCCGCGATGCGATGGCCTATTTCCGCCTCGCCGTCTCGCCCGAGGATGATCTTGCTTTTGAGCGCGTGGTGAATCTGCCCAAACGCGGCCTTGGCGATAAGGCGCAGCAAGAGATCCAGCTTGAGGCCCGCGCCATCGGCATGAGCCTGCACGAAGGCGCACGCAGCCTTCTGGCCCGCAAGGGTCTGAGCGCTAAGGCAGCTTCACAGCTAAAGGTCTTTGTCGAGGGCATCGACCTTTGGCACAACTTGATCGTTAACAGGGATAATCCTCAGGAAATTGCGAAGTTTCAGGCGCGGATCGCGTCGCATTATGAGCTTATGTCGCAGCTAAGCGCTGAACTTTCAGAGTTCGAGGTTCTCGAAGGAGGCGAGGTTGCCTTTGACCTGCTTATTGAAGACCCCAAGTCTGCTAACTCGGCTGGTCAAAGCGAGCAAATCAAACAGCAACTAATCCGAATTCAAAGCCTCTTGGACGTCGATAAGAATTTCTTGGCGATTCTGGAGGGTGACCACATTCGTCTCGCGGAGATGATTTTGGATGAGTCTGGCTACATGGACATGTGGCAGAAGGACAAAAACCCAGAAGCACCAGGGCGCGTCGAGAACTTGAAGGAACTCGTCAAAGGCTTGGAGCATCACGAAAACCTACAAGGTTTTCTGGATCACGTCAGTTTGATTATGGATAACGACGCGGAAGAGTCGGTTGAGAAGGTCTCGATCATGACGCTGCACGGCGCCAAGGGTTTGGAATTCCCGGTGGTTTTCCTGCCGGGATGGGAGGATGGCCTTTTCCCCAGCCAGCGCAGCATGGACGAATCCGGGCAAAAGGGCATCGAGGAAGAGCGCCGCCTCGCCTATGTCGGCATCACGCGGGCCGAGGAGCTTTGCACGATCTCCTTCGCCTCGAACCGCCGGGTTTACGGCCAATGGCAAAGCCAACTCCCCAGCCGCTTTATTGATGAGCTGCCAAGCGCCCATGTCGATGTGATCACCCCGCCAAGCCTGATGGGCGGCGGCTATGGGGCGGCGGCGGGCTTTGGCGGCTTTGGCTCGCATCTTGAAGAGCGGGTGTCAAAAGCGGATGTCTATAACTCGCCCGGCTGGAAGCGCTTGCAAGAACGCCAAAGCTCGCGCCCGATCGCCCAGCCGCGCGAGGCGCGGAATATGACCATCGATGCCGCCGCGATCAGCGGCTACAGCATCGGTGATCGGGTGTTCCACACCAAATTCGGCTATGGTGAGGTCGTGGATATCGAGGGTGACAAGCTTGATGTGCGGTTCGATAAAGCCGGCGAGAAGAAGATCGTCGCCCGCTTCGTGATGCCCGCCGACCAAGCCGACGATATGCCGTTTTAAGGAAATAGCGCGGCTATCGCCGCAAGATGATCTCTCGCCTCTGCGCCTGCGGCGCAACCGGCGAGGGGAGGCCTCCGGCGGGGATATTTAGAGTTCTGAAAGAAGTTAAAGAATTCTGAATGTCCTCGGCGGGGCGAAGCGCCTCCGGCTTTTCTATGGTTTGGGCCGCGTGCGCTCAAGGAGTTGGAAGGCGACCCCCAAGACCAAGCCCCAGAAGGCCGCGCCGATGCCAAGGAACGGTACGCCCGCCGTGGTGACGGCCAGCGTCAGCACGGCGGCGAAGCGTTGCTCGGGCTTGGCCATGGCGGTGGCAAGCGCTCCGGTCAAAGCTCCGAGGAGGGCCAGGGCGACCAAGGCCATCATGACCTGGGGGGGCAGGGCGCCAAGCAGCGTCAGGAGCAGCGGCGAGAAAAGGCCCAAGAGCACCCAGAAGCCGGCATAGGCGAGGCCCACTTTCCAGCGCTGGCTCCGATCAGGATGAACATCATCGCCCATGCAGATTGCCGCCGTGATCGCCGCCATGCTGGTCGTATGGGCCCCAAAGAACGCCGAAAGCGTCGAGACCAGCCCCGTCACCCCCAAAGCGCTGCGCACCGGCGGCTCAAACCCGGCGGCGCGCATGGTGGCAAAGCCGGGCAGGTTCTGGCTGGCCATCGTGACAAGATAAAGCGGGATCGCAAGGCCGATGACGCTGCTCAGTTCAAAGGCGGGAGAGATCAGCACCAGTTGCGGCAGCGATAGGCTCAGCGCAGGCATCTGACTGCCGCTGGCAAAGGCCAGCGCCACGCCTGCCACAAGGGCCACGATCACGGCAAAGGCGGGGCTTTTTAGCCGCACCAGTGCAAAGACCAGCAGCATCGGCAGCACCAAAAGCGGCGCGGTCTCGGCCGCCACCGCGCCTTGCAGCACGAAGGGCAAAAGCACCCCCGCCAGCATTCCGCCCGAAATCCCATCCGGGATCATCGCCACCGCGCGGCCCAAGGGGCGCAAGAGCCCGGTCAAAGCGATCAGCACGCCGGTCAGCACGAAGGCTCCGACCGCGATCTCAAGGCTCAGCCCTTGGGTTGCGGCCACCAAAGCCGTGCCGGGTGTCGACCAAGCCAACACCACCGGCACCCGGTGCCAAAAGGAAAGCAGCGCTCCGCCGACCGCCTTGGCCAAGCAGACTGCCAAAAGCCAGCTTGCGGTTTGTTCCGCCGTCGCGCCCACCGCAGCGGCGGCGGCCAGCACCAGGGCGATGGTTGAGCCATAGCCCACCAATGCCGCCACGAAGGCGGCTGTAATCACGGATGCTCGCATGGCCCCTCCATCAGCGCTCCTCCGTCGGCGCAAATCGCGCAAACTATTACGGGCGGTCGGGAAAAAAGGAAGGGGCGACGGTGCCTTGAGGGAGGAGGGAGGGCACCGCCGCTGGTTCCGCCAGCCGCAGGGAGGAGGAGCGGCCTACGAAAATCTCGGGCAGGGAAGGGCCCGATGTTGAAGCGCGACGGTGCCTTGAGGGAGGAGGGAGGGCACCGCCGCTGGTTCCGCAGGCCAAAGGGAGGAGGAGCGGCCTACGAAAATCGTCTGGGACCGACCGGTCCCGAAAAGAGCGCGGCGGCACCCCAGGGGAGGAGCGGGGGCCGCCGCTTCGTCCAGTGACCTCGGGGAGGAGGAGGTGAGGTCACCGAAGCTAGAGGGTGCGACGCTGCCGAGGGAGGAGGAGTGGCAGCGCCGCTTTTGCGGGGACCCCAAGGGAGGAGGAGCGGGGCCCGGGCAATCTGAATTCTGAGGGTCTTCAGGGGCTTGCGCCCCATCAGGTCTTATTTGCCGTAAGTCGCCTCATGTGCAAGCTCGGTGATCGAGAAGCGCGAGATGCCCAGATCCGCCAGATCGCGGTCCGACAGCTGCCGCAGCTCGGCCAGGGTCTCGTTGTAAAGCCGGCGACGGGCCAAAGCCCCCATCAGCGAGGCGTAAAGGCCAGCCAGGCGGCTGGGTTGGGCGTAGGCGGCGGAATTTACATATGCCATTTGCGTCATGCCTTGTTGCAAGCGAGTCGCGGAAAATCCTGTCTCGCTGTTGACGCTAACTTGGACCTTATGCTGCACCTGCACAATGGATGGCTCCGCATTGCCGCCATGCAGCGTCCGCATGGCTTGGCGTCATAAAAACGTCATTATTCCTAAGGGTTTTGCCGCCTAATTGGGCAGTCAGCGAACTTCGCCTTGGCGCAGCCTTTAGGTGCGGCTCGAAGCCCTCTTGCCCTTTTCGCCAATCCGCCTGACCTTGCGCGGCATACGAAGGGGAAGAATTTCATGGCCGTAACCCGCGACACTATTCTTGAACTCTTGGCTGGCATTGCGCTGCCGGGCGGGGGCAGCCTGACCTCGCGCGATTTGATTCGTGCGCTCGTGGTCGATGAAACGCCCGCAGGCTTTGCGATCCGCTTCGTCATCGAGGCCCCAACGCCGGACGAAGCCCGCGCCTTTGGACCTGCCCAAGCGCAGGCCGAGGCGGCGCTGAAGGCGCTGCCCGGTGTCGCTCAGGTCTCGGTGGTGATGACAGCGCATGGCCCGGCCAAGAAAGAGCCGCCGCCGCAGCTGAAGATCGGCGGGCACCCCAAGCCGCAAGAGGGCGGGCCGCAGCAGATCTCGGGCATCGCGAGCATCATCGCCGTCGGCAGTGGCAAGGGCGGGGTGGGCAAATCCACCGTTTCCTCGAACCTCGCCGTGGCTCTGGCACGACAAGGCCGCAAAGTTGGGCTTCTCGATGCTGATATCCTTGGCCCCAGCCAAGCCAAGATGATGGGCGTGACCGTGCGCCCCGCCAGCCCCGACGGCCAGACCATCGAGCCGCCGCAAGCGCATGGTGTTACCATGATGTCGCTGGGCTTGATGTTGCGTGAAGATGAGGCGGTGATCTGGCGCGGCCCGATGCTGATGGGCGCGCTCCAGCAGCTTCTCGGCCAAGTGAACTGGGGCACGCTGGATGTGCTGATCATCGACCTGCCGCCCGGCACTGGCGATGTGCAGCTGACCTTGTGCCAAAAGACCAAGCTCACCGGCGCGATTGTGGTTTCGACCCCGCAGGACGTGGCGCTGCTCGATGCGCGCAAGGCGATCGACATGTTCGCCAAGCTCAAAACCCCGGTGCTGGGGCTCATTGAGAATATGTCGACCTATATCTGTCCCAATTGCGGGCATGAGGATCATATCTTCGGTCACGGCGGCGTCGCAGCCGAGGCCAAGAAGCTTGATCTGCCCTTCCTTGGCGCGCTGCCCCTGGCTTTGGATGTGCGCTTGGCGGGCGACAGTGGCACGCCGATCGCGGCGGGCGACGGCCCCCATGCCGAGGCCTATGCCACGCTGGCAAACCGCCTCATCGCGGGCGGCATCGCCTGACAAGCGCTCCGCCTGTACTTACTGACTGTACTTACTGACTGTCTCAGCGCCTCGCCTGCTTTTCGGGCGGGGCGTTTTTCTTTGCCCTCTTCCGCGCGGGGCGGGGCAGGGGCGGTCTAGAGTTCCCCATCGTCCGAATCACGCACCGATCACGGGGCGGTGATTCTGGAATCGCCTCCGCCTGCGAATCGCCGCTCACGGGATTTCACGGGAACGAGTGCCGATTCTCGCCCTTCGGCGCCCGATTCTCGGGCTGGTCGCGCCAAACGACCCCCCTGCAAGATGTGATATTTCTGCAATTCCCCGGATGACTTGCAGAAAAATGGGATTGGATGGGAAAAACTGGTCCGTCACATTTGGCACCATATCTAGAGGCACACGCTGGCGTGATCCCTAAGGATAGCTCTGTGAGCTCCGAATCTCCCCGCCAAGTCGATTCTTTTGGCCAAAAGTGATCGGCGATTCAGGGGTTGCGTCCCGAAAAATCCCTTGCCATCCCATCGCGTCCCGTGCGATCCCTTCATCACGGAAGATGAGATGGGCAAATAAAAACGCTGGGGCGGCAACAAGACCCCGAACAAGGCGATAGGCAGCTTCATACAGGCAGCCCCTTTCATCCGACGCAACACAGATCCGGCGCGCGCGCGAGCAGACATCTCCCCCAGGTGGCACGCGTAGCTGGACGCCCCAGCGATGGGACAGAGGGCGGATCGGGAAGTGGCAGCAACCCGGTCCGCCCATTTTCATTCGCCGGGATTGATGAAGTTTTTTGGTAAAGGCCACGGGACAGATGGCTGAGGCATTCAGAGGCGAGATTCACCAGTCGGTGGATAAGAAGGCCCGGGTTTCGATCCCGGCGGCCTTCCGTCGCATTCTGGACGCAGACGATCTCCAAAAAGGTGACAAGGGCGGGGCCCGGCTGTACATGGTCTACGGCGGCAAAGCGCGCCGTTTTGTTGAATGTTATTCGAAGGCTGGCGCGGATGCTCTGGCCGCGCGTATCGAGGCTATGGAGCTTGGCTCGCCCGAACGTGACCGCGCCGAGCGCGACTTGATCTCCCGTTCCGTCATGGTCGAGATTGAACCCGATGGCCGCATTGTCTTGCCGCAAAAGGTGCGCGAGAAGATGGGCTTTCTTGGCGCCGACCTGACCACCCATGGTGGCGAGGCGGTTTTCGCCGGGGCCACCAACCGCTTCAAGCTTTACCGCGCCGAGGTCTATGCGGCCGAGCAAGAAGACGAAGATGATGATGATGTTGATCCGCTGACCCTGGTGGGCCGCGCGTCGCGTATGGGGTAAGCCAATGACTGCCACTGCCATGGCTTCCGATCCTCACATCCCGGTTCTCCTGACGCCCTTGCTGGCGGCTGTGGCCCCCGTTGCGGGCACTTGGGTCGATGGCACCTTTGGTGCGGGCGGCTATGCACGCGGTCTTGTGGCCGCTGGCGCAGATCATGTCATCGGCATCGATCGCGATCCTTTGGCGCATGAAATGGCGGCGAAATGGCTGCCCGAGATGCCCGCTATCTCGCTGAAACTCGGCACCTTTTCCAATCTCGATGATCTGGCAGGCGCGCAGCTTGACGGCGTGGTCTTGGACCTTGGCGTCTCCTCCATGCAGCTTGATCTGGCCGAGCGGGGCTTTTCCTTCATGAAGGACGGCCCCCTCGACATGCGGATGTCGCAAGACGGCCCCTCGGCCGCAGATTTCGTCAACACCGCCGCCGAGGCGGATATCGCCGATGTGCTTTACCATTACGGCGAAGAGCATGCCTCGCGCCGCATCGCCCGCGCCATCGTGGCCGAGCGTCTGAAAGATCCGATCACCAATACCCTGCGGCTGGCCGAGATCATCGCCCGCCAATTGCCGCGCCCCAAACCCGGTCAAAGCCATCCCGCGACCCGCAGCTTCCAAGCCATCCGCATCGCGGTCAACGCCGAGTTCACCGAACTGGCCGAAGGACTTGCCGCCGCCGAGCGCGCGCTGAAACCCGGCGGCAAGCTCGCCGTGGTGACCTTCCACAGCCTTGAAGACCGCATCGTCAAACGCTTCTTCCAGGCCGCCTCTGGCCAAGAGCCCTCGGCCAACCGCTACGCCCCCGAAGCCGCCACCGTGACCGCGCGCTTCAAGATGGTGTCGCGCAAAGCCATTGCCGCCTCGGATGAGGAAATCGCCGCCAACCCGCGCTCGCGCAGCGCCAAATTGCGCGTCGGCATCCGCACCGATGCCCCCGCCAAAACCATCGAACACGCTGATCTCGGATTGCCTTCCTTCAGCCGCAAAGGACGCCGCTGATGCGCCCCGTGCTTTATGTTCTGACCTTTCTGGGCCTGATCGCGCTTGGCTTTTGGGCCTACCGCGAGAATTACGCCACTCAAGCCGCTTTGCGCGAAGTGCGCGGCTTGCAAAATGAGATCGCCAATCTGCGCGAAGCGCTCTCCGTCCAGCGCGCCGAATGGGCCTATCTCAACCGCCCCGAGCGGCTGCGCGATCTTGCCGGTCTGAACTTTGACACGCTCAAACTCTTGCCGATGGAGCCGCAGCAATTCGGCGCCGTCGCCCAAGTCGTGATGCCGGTCCCCGAGATCGCGCCGATCACCGGTCCGATCGACAGCCTCAGCGGCATGGCCGCCGTCGATGACAATATCGCCGATCAGGTCGAAGCAATCGTCGCCACCGCCGCAGGGGAGGGGCTCTAAGATGCGCACTCCGCTTCGCCCGCTTGCCCGTGTGTTGCGCGCCCGCGCCGATGGCTCCAACCCCGATCTGATCGAGCGCGAGAACATCCACAACCGCCAGCAGGCGATGCAAGAGCGCACCCATTCGCGCGCCGCCGCACGTTTGGGCCTGATGGCGGCCTGTTTTGCCTCCTTCTTCGTGCTCATCGGGGTGCGGATGGGCCATTTGGCCAATACCGAACCGATGGAGCCGGTCGCCTCGGCTCCGGGTGCCGAGATCGTGGCGCAGCGTGCCGATATCGTGGACCGCAACGGTCGGCTTCTCGCCACCAATATGACCACCCATGCGCTTTACGCGCATCCGCATGATATGGTGGACCCCAAAGGCACGGCTCAGGCCTTGGCCGAGATCTTCCCCGATCTCAAAGCCGATGCTTTGGAGCGTCGCTTCACTGACGGTCGCCGCTTCGTCTGGATCCGCAAGGTGATGTCGCCCGAGCAGATGCAATTGGTGCATGACATCGGCGATCCGGGCCTGCTCTTCGGCCCGCGTGAGATGCGGCTTTACCCCAATGGCAACCTGCTCGCCCATGTCTTGGGCGGCTATTCCTTCGGCGCCGAGGGCGTGCATTCGGCCGAGGTCATCGGCACCGCTGGGATTGAGAAGGCAATGGATGCGCGGCTGCGCGACCCCGCCCAAGGCGGTGAGCCTTTGCAGCTCTCCATCGATCTCACCGTGCAGGCCACCGTGGAAGAGGTGCTGCAAGCCGGCATCACTGCGCTTGATGCCAAGGGCGGTGCGGCGATCATCATGGATGTCTATTCCGGCGAGGTCATCGCTCTGGCCTCGGCCCCGACCTTTGACCCCAACAACCGCCCCGTGCCGCTGATCGGCAAGAATGACGAAGCCTCGGACAGCCCGCTTTTCAACCGCGCTGTGCAGGGCGTCTACGAACTTGGCTCGACCTTTAAGATCTTCGCCGCCGCGCAGGCGATGGAGCTTGGCCTTGTGAACCCCGACACTTTGGTCGATGCCAATGCGCCGATGGTCTGGGGCAAGCACCGGATCAAAGAGTTTGAGGGCAAGAATTACGGCCCCCTCCTGACCGTGACCGATGTGATCGGCAAATCCTCCAACGTCGGCACCGCCAGTATCGCGCTGATGATCGGTGGCGTGCGCCAGCAGGCTTTCTTCAAATCTCTCGGCCTCTTTGACCCCCTGCCCATCGAACTGGTCGAGGCTCCCGGCGCCAAGCCTTTGATCCCGAAGAAATGGCCCGATATCGTCACCATCACCGCCTCTTACGGTCACGGCATGTCGGCCAGTCCGATGCACCTTGCCGCAGCCTATGCGGCCATTGGCAACGGCGGCATCTATGTCAAACCCACGTTGATCAAACAGACTGCCGCCGCCAAAGGCACCCGCGTGCTGTCCGAAAAAGTCGCCCGCGACTCGGTTGATATGCTGCGCGGCGTGGTCACCACCGGCACCGCCAGCCTGGCCGAGGTGCCCGGCTATGAGGTCGGCGGCAAAACCGGCACCGCCGATAAGCCCAAACGCACCGGCGGCTATTATAAAGACAAAGTGATCAACACCTTCGCCTCGGTCTTCCCAGCCTCCGCGCCGCGCTATGTCGTGCTTGTCACGCTGGACGAGCCGGTCGACAGCACCGGCCCGAAGCCCAAACGCACCGCCGGTTGGACCGCTGTGCCGGTCACGGCCGAGATCATCCGGCGCACCGCGCCCTTGATGGGCCTCCGTCCCAAGGTTGAACTCGCCCAAGAAACCACGCTAACAGCCTCAAGCAACTGATGGTGTGAATGGCAGAAACGGGGGCCGGTGTGGCAGGTTTGAAGCGGTTGAATGATCTGGGGCTCAACGCCCGCGAAGGCCGCAACCCAGAGCTCAGCGGCATCACCGCCGACAGCCGTGCCGTGCGTCCGGGCATGCTCTTCGCGGCTTTGCCGGGCTCTTTGCGCCATGGTGCCGATTTCATCGCCACCGCGGTAGAGCAAGGCGCCGCCGCCATCCTGACCGACCCAATGGGAGCGGTGATCGGCGCCGAGGCGATCGGTCTCAATGATGTGGCCCTCGTCGTCGTCAAAGACCCGCGTGAGGCTTTGGCCTATGCCGCGGCTTTGTGGTTCGGCGCCCAGCCCGAGACGATGGTCGCCGTCACCGGCACCAATGGCAAAACCTCCGTCGCCACCTTCACCCGGCAGATCTGGACCGCGCTTGGCCATGCCGCGATCAACATCGGCACCACCGGGGTTGAAGGCGCTTGGTCCGCACCCTCTTCGCACACCACCCCCGATCCGATGACGCTGCACCGCATGCTCTCGGATGCCGCCGGGGCTGGCGTCACCCATGCTGCGATGGAGGCCTCGAGCCACGGGCTCGACCAGCGCCGCTTGGAAGGCGTGCGCCTCAAAGCCGCCGGTTTCACCAATCTCACCCAAGACCATCTCGACTATCACCACACGATGGAGGCCTATTTCGAGGCCAAAGCCGGGCTCTTCACCCGCCTTCTGCCCGATGAGGCGGTGGCCGTGGTCAATCTCGACGGCGCGCATGGCTCCGAGATCGCCGAGCTGGCGCTGGAGACCGGGTTTGAGCTGCTTTGCGTGGGCAAAGGGCAGGGGGCTGATCTGCAAATCGCCGCCACGCGACCCGATGCCACCGGGCAAGAGGTCCGCTTCATCTGGCACGGCGACCCGAATGCCCCGCAGGTGTTCCAGACCCGGCTCAACCTCATTGGAGCCTTCCAAGCCGAAAACGTGGCGCTGGCCGCAGGCCTTGCCATCGGCGCCGGGGCATCGCCGCGTGCCGTGCTCAGCTGCCTGCCGCAACTCACCGGGGTGCGGGGCCGGATGGAACTGGCCGCCACACGGCAAAACGGCGCCGCCGTCTTCGTCGATTACGCCCATACTCCGGATGCGCTGGAAACCGCTCTGCGCGCCTTGCGCCCGCATGTGATGGGCCGGATCATCGTGGTCTTCGGCGCGGGCGGCGACCGCGACACCACCAAGCGGCCCTTGATGGGCGCTGCCGCCCGCGACAATGCCGATGTGCTCTTTGTCACCGATGACAACCCGCGCTCCGAAGAGCCCGCCGCGATCCGCGCTGCCATCCTCGCCGCCTGTCCCGAAGCCACTGAGGTCGGCGACCGCGCCGAAGCCATCCTGCGCGCCGTCGATGCTTTGCAACCCGGCGACGCGCTCCTCATCGCCGGAAAGGGCCACGAATCCGGCCAAACCATCCAAGGCAATGTCTTCCCCTTCGATGATGTCGAGCAAGCCTCGATCGCCGTCGCCGCCCTAGACGGCCTGATCTGATGGCAAGCCCGACCCTTACCCCTTTCATCTTGACGGAAATACTCTCGGGGGTACGCCATTTGGTTCGCCATTGGTTCGAGAAACAAATGGCGTGGGGGGGCAGACAGCCCCCCGCGGCCTGCCACAAGGTGCCGAAATGACCCTCTGGACCGCAACAGAAGCCGCCGAAGCCACCCAAGGCCGCGCCACGCAAGACTGGCGCGCCACTGGCGTCTCCATCGACACCCGCAGCTTGCAAAAGGGCGATCTCTTCGTCGCGCTGAAAGACATCCGCGACGGCCATGATTTCGTGGCGCAGGCGCTTGAGAAGGGCGCCGCCGCCGCGCTCGTCTCCCGCATCCCCGAGGGCCTTTCCCCCGATGCGCCACTCCTTATTGTGGATGACGTGCTCGAAGGCCTCAGCCGCCTCGGCGCCGCTGGCCGCGCGCGCGCAAAGGCCCGCGTTGTCGCGATCACCGGCTCGGTCGGCAAGACCTCGACCAAGGAAATGCTGCGCGCCATCCTCTCCGGCCAAGGCAAAGTCCATGCCGCCGAGGCGAGCTACAACAATCATTGGGGCGTGCCACTCACCCTCGCCCGCCTGCCGCAAGACGCCGATTTCGCTGTGATCGAGATCGGGATGAGCAACCCCGGTGAGATCGCGCCCCTGGCCCAACTCGCCCGCCCGCATGTCGCGATGATCACCACCATCGCGCCCGCGCATCTGGCCGCCTTTGAAAACATCGACGGCATCGCGGATGAAAAAGCCAGCATCTTCACCGGGCTAGAGCCTGAAGGCCAAGCCATCATCAATGCCGATCTTTCGACCTCGGCCCGCATGATCGCCGCCGCGCCCCAGAACACCGTCACCTTCGGCACCGCCAAATCCGCCGCTTGGCATCTCGACAGCGCCACCCCGGCGGGGGAGGCGACGGTCTGCCGCGGAACCTCACCGCAAGGCCCGCTCCTTTATAAGGTCGCCACACCCGGCAAGCATTTCGCGCTGAATGCGCTTGGCGCTTTGGCCGCTGCCGCTGCGCTTGGCGCGGATCCGGTGATCTCGGCACATGACATTGGCCGCTGGGCCCCGCCCGCCGGTCGCGGCACCCGCGAACGCATCCTCCTTGACCAAGTCGATGAGACCTTCTTCGACCTCATCGATGACGCCTTCAACGCCAACCCGGTCTCGCTCGCCGCCGCGCTCGACGTGCTGATCGCCACTGAGCCGACCCATGGCATTGGCCGTGTCGGCAATGGCCGCCGCATCGCCATCTTGGGCGATATGCTAGAGCTTGGCCCCGATGAGATCGCCATGCACCGCGCCGTCGCCCGCCATCCGGGCCTTGCCAAAATCACCACGATTCACTGTGTCGGCCCGCGCATGCACGCGCTTTACGAGACGCTCCCCCGCGCCCAACGCGGCATTTGGGTCGAAACCGCAGCCGAGATCGCCCCGCAAGCCCGCCAGCTTTTCGATGCGGGTGATATCGTGCTTGTGAAGGGCTCCAAAGGCTCAAAAGTCAGCCTCGTCGTTGACCAGATGCGCAAACTCGGCCAGAGAGCCGCCCCAATGGAAGGGACAGAATAATGCTATACTGGCTTGCGGATCTTGGAGATGACGGCGGCTTCTTTAACCTTTTTCGCTACATCACCTTTCGCGCTGGTGGAGCCTTCGCCACGGCCTTGATCTTCGGCTTCCTCTTCGGGCGCCCTTTGATCGATTTTCTGCGCCGCAAACAGGGCAAGGGCCAGCCGATCCGCGATGATGGCCCGCAAAGCCATCTTGCCAAATCCGGCACGCCGACGATGGGCGGGCTTTTGATCCTGTCGGCGCTGATGGTCTCGACGCTGCTCTGGGCGCGGCTTGATGTGCCCTATGTCTGGATCGTCATTCTGGTGACTTTGGCCTTTGGCCTCATTGGTTTTGCCGATGACTATGCCAAAGTGACCAAGCAAAACACCAAAGGCGTGTCCTCGCGGGTGCGGATGGTGCTTGGCTTGATCATCGCCGGTCTTGCCAGCTACGCCGCCGCCATGTTCCACCCCGAGGGGCTGACCCACCAGCTGGCCTTGCCCTTCTTCAAGGATGCTTTGGTCAATCTTGGCGTCTTCTTCGTGCCCTTTGGCATGATCGTGATCGTCGGCGCCGCCAATGCGGTGAACCTGACCGATGGCTTGGACGGTCTGGCGATCATGCCGGTGATGATCGCCGCTGCAACTTTGGGCATCATTGCTTATGCCGTCGGCAACGCCGTCTATTCCAACTACCTCGGTGTGCATTTCGTCCCCGGCACTTCCGAGTTTCTGGTCTTCGCCGCAGCGCTCTTTGGCGGTGGTCTTGGCTTTTTGTGGTACAACGCCCCTCCGGCAGCCGTCTTCATGGGCGACACCGGCAGCCTCGCGCTTGGCGGCGCTTTGGGTGCCATCGCCGTCTGCACCAAACATGAGATCGTTTTGGCCATCGTCGGCGGCCTCTTTGTGGTCGAGGCGCTCTCGGTCATCATCCAAGTGCTTTATTACAAGCGCACCAAGAAGCGCATCTTCTTGATGGCGCCGATCCACCACCATTTTGAGAAAAAAGGCTGGGCCGAGCCGCAAATCGTGATCCGCTTTTGGATCATCTCGCTGATCCTTGCCGCGATCGGCCTTGCCACGCTGAAGGTTCGCTAAGCGCCAAGCCGCGCGATCAGGCCAAAAGAAAACCCCGCCTCAAAAGGGCGGGGTTTTTCGTTTCAGCGCGCAGCATCGGCCAAAGAGCAGGGCTGCAATCTCTCGCAGCCCCTTTCTTCGCAAACCGATCAGCCGGTGACGCAATCCGAGGTCGCAATCACAGCATCACGGGTGCCGCCCAGATCAAGATGCGCAACCTCACCGGCTTCGTTCGAGACGATCAGGCTGTTCTTCGTGGCCAGATCGACGAAGAAATCCTCATTCTCCACCATCACCAAAATGCCACCCAGATCGCCGGTGTTCATGCCATGGCCATCGGCCGTCCAAGGCTGACCGTCGATGTCGAAGGTCATCGGATAGACCTCACCTTCGGTGATATCGGTCCAGTCGCCGTTGAAGACGGTGAAGAAGGCGGCATCCTCGGAAATGTCATAGCCCAGTTGGACGATCGAGCCATCTTCAAAGGCCGAGGTCATATAGCAGCCGCCGCCCATGCTGGCGTCGCGGTAAATCTCCCAGCCGCCGGCCTCGCCGACCAGCTCTTGCGCCGAGGCTGCCGAGAAGCTGGCGGCGAAAAGGGCTGCGGCACCAAGCGCGCTGAATTTAAAAGTCATGAAATTCGTCTCCTCTATGGACGAGGCAATCTATCCCATTCTCGTCACAGTTGCGCAACATGTTCACTTTCTTCTTTCGCTGCCAAGCAGCAAATAATGCGCAACCGCGCCCCGCGCCGCCGTCCCGATGGTTCCGTGTCGCACTGCGCCCCGGCTCGGATCACGCGCGCGCCCCCTTTTCCTTTTCCGGCCCCTCCCATAAATCTAGGCGCGCACAGCAAGGAAGCGATCATGATCCCTGTCATCGGCTATAAAGGCGCTAAAGTTGCCGTTCTCGGTCTTGGCCGTTCGGGTCTGGCCACGGCCAAGGCGCTGCGCGCCGGCGGGGCAGAGCCGCTTCTCTGGGACGACAGCGCCGAGGCCCGCGCCGCGGCCGAGGCCGAGGGGCTGAGCCTTACCGATCTCACCCGCAATGCCGCTTTTGAGGGCGTGGCCGCCCTCATCACCAGCCCCGGCATCCCGCATCTCTACCCCCATGCGCATCCGGTGATCGCCCGCGCGCTGGAACTGGGCGTGCCGGTTGATAATGACATTGGGCTTTTCTTCCAAAGCTGGGCGCGGCCCGAATGGGACAATTTCGAGACCCCGCCGCGCGCCGTCGCTGTGACCGGATCAAACGGCAAATCCACGACCACCGCGCTGATCCATCACATCCTGCAAGCGGCTGGAAAACCCAGCCAAATGGCCGGCAATATCGGCAAAGGCGTGCTCTCGATCGACCCGCCCGAGGATGGCGAGGTGGTGGTGTTGGAACTTTCCAGCTACCAGACCGAGCTCGCCCGCGCGCTTACCCCCGATGTTGCGGTCTTCACCAATCTCTCGCCCGATCACTTGGATCGTCACAACGGCCCCGGCGGCTATTTCGCCGCCAAGCGCCGCCTCTTCGCCGAAGGCGGGCCGGACCGCGCGGTGATCGGCGTGGATGAGATCGAGGGGCGGTTCCTTGCCGGCCAAATGGCGCAGGGGCCGAGTGATGATCGGGTGATCCGCATCTCCTCGGGCCAAAAGCTCGAAGGCTTCGGCTGGTCGGTCTTTGCCCGCAAAGGCTTCTTGGCCGAATGGCGCAAGGGCAAGCAGGTGGCGTCCATCGATCTGCGCAGCATTAAGGGCCTGCCGGGGGCGCATAACCACCAAAACGCTTGTGCGGCCTACGCCGCGACCCGCGCCTTGGGGCTGGCACCGAAACTGATCGAAGAGGCGCTGCACAGCTTTGCCGGCCTGCCGCATCGCAGCCAACTCGTGGGCGAGAAAGCGGGCGTGCGCTTTATCAATGACAGCAAGGCGACCAATGTGGATTCGGCCGCTAAGGCCCTGCAAGCCTTCCCGAAAATCCGCTGGATCGCCGGGGGCATGGGCAAAGAGGGCGGCATCGCAGCCCTTGCGCCGCATCTCGGCTCGGTGGTGAAAGCCTATCTCATCGGCCATTCCGCCCCTGATTTCGCGCTGCAACTGGGCCAAACGCCCTATGAGATCTGCGAGACAATGGAGCGCGCCACCGCCCGCGCCGCCGAAGATGCGCAAGTGGGTGAGGTGGTGCTCCTCGCCCCCGCCGCCGCCAGCTTTGACCAATACCCCAACTTTGAGAAACGCGGCGAAGACTTCACCGCCCGCGTCGCCGCACTCTTGGCCTAACCGGATCCAATGGCGCGGCTATCGCCGCAAGCTTTTTCTCTCGCCTCTGCGCCTGCGGCGCAACCGGCGAGGGGGGCCTCCGGCGGGGATATTTAGAATTCTGAAAGAAATGAAAGAACTCTTAATTCTTTCAGAACTTAAATATCCTCGGGGGGTTCAAGGGGGGCGGAAGCCCCCCGTTCTGTTTGAAAGACTTCGGCGAGGAAGCCTTTGGCGGCCTATTTGATCGCGCAAACCCAAAGCTTTTCATCTTCACCAAGCCTTGTGCGCATTGCCCTGCATTGTCGCTAGCCATGGATCGGGAATGCCGCTAGACTTCCCGAAAGAGCTCGGGGGGAACATCCGGGCCAGAGGCAGTATAAATCGAGGCGGCTCCCCATGACTGAAATGGTCTATGGATCTTCACCTGTTCCGGTCACGGAGCCGGTGCTCCCGCGCTGGTGGCGCACCATCGATAAATGGACGCTCACGTCGATTTTCGTGCTCTTTGGCCTTGGGCTTTTGCTGGGGCTTGCGGCCTCGGTGCCGCTGGCAAGCCGCAACGGACTTGAGCCATTTTACTATGTCCAAAAGCAGGCGATGTTTGGCTGCATGGGCTTGGCGGTGATGATTTCCGTCTCGATGATGTCACCCGGCAATGTCCGCCGTCTGGGCGTTTTGGGCTTTGTCTGCGCGATGATCTTGGTCATGGCTTTGCCCTTCGTGGGCGAGGATCACGGCAAGGGGGCGGTCCGCTGGCTCTCGATCGGCGGATTTTCGCTGCAACCGTCCGAGTTCCTGAAGCCCGGTTTCGTCGTGGTCAGCGCCTGGCTGATGGCCGCCAGCCAGCAGGTCGGGGGCCCTCCGGGCAAACTTTTGTCCTTTGGGCTTCTGTGCATCGTGGTCGGTTTCCTTGCCATGCAGCCCGACTTTGGCCAATCGGCCTTGGTCCTCTTCTCCTGGGGCGTGATCTATTTCGTCGCCGGTGCGCCGATGATCCTGATCGTTGGGATCACCGGTCTTGTCGCCGGGGGCGGGGTCATCGCCTATGGCGCGTCTGAGCACTTTGCCCGGCGGATTGACGGCTTCCTCTCGCCCGATATCGACCCGCGCACCCAGCTTGGCTATGCCACCAATGCCATCCAAGAGGGCGGCTTCTTTGGCGTTGGCGTCGGCGAGGGCCAGGTGAAATGGTCGCTCCCCGATGCGCATACCGATTTCATCATCGCCGTCGCGGCCGAGGAATATGGCCTGATCTTGGTCCTCATCATTCTGGCGCTGTTCGGCCTTATCGTCGTGCGCTCGCTGGCCCGGCTGATGTCCGAGCAAGACACGTTCACCCGGCTCGCCGGTTCGGGGCTTGCCTGCCTTTTCGGCGTGCAGGCGATGATCAATATGGGCGTGGCGGTGCGGCTTTTGCCCGCCAAAGGCATGACCTTGCCCTTTATCTCTTACGGTGGGTCTTCGCTGATCGCGGCTGGCCTGACGGTCGGCGCGCTTCTGGCCATGACCCGCACCCGGCCCCGCGACCGCATGTCGGATGTGTTCCGGCGGAGCGGGCGCTAAGATGGCACGCGCAAAGCTTCTCTTGATCGCAGCCGGTGGCACGGGCGGGCATATGTTCCCCGCCCAAGCCTTGGCCGAGGCGATGCTGGCGCGCGGCTGGCGGGTGAAGCTCTCCACCGATGAGCGTGGCGCGCGCTATGCGGGCGGCTTCCCACCCGAGGTCACGATAGAGAAAACCGCCTCCGCCACTTTCGCACGGGGCGGGGCGCTGGCGAAACTGATGGTGCCCTTCCGCATCGCGGGGGGCGTGGTGAAAGCCGTCGCCTCGCAGCTGGGCGACAAGCCCGCCGTCACGGTGGGCTTTGGCGGCTATCCGTCGATCCCGGCGCTGAGCGCCGCTTGGCTCCTGCGCCAACCCCGCATGATCCATGAACAAAATGGTGTCCTTGGCCGCGTGAACCAGATCTTCGCGCCGCGCGTCGACCGCATCGCCTGCGGCACTTGGCCGACCGATCTGCCCCAAGGCGTCACCGGCATCCCCACCGGCAATCCGGTGCGCGGCGCCATTCTTGAGCGCGCCCGCGCGCCCTATATCGCCCCCGGCGATTACCCGATGTCGCTTCTTGTCATCGGCGGCAGCCAAGGCGCGCGCATTCTCTCCGATGTCGTCCCCGCCGCCGTCGCCCAGCTGCCGGAAGGCCTCCGCGACAACCTGCGCATCGCCCATCAGGCCCGCAATGAAGATGCCGAGCGCGCCGCAAAGGCCTATGCCGAAGCCGGGGTGCGCGCCGAGATTGCGCCTTTCTTCGCCGACATCCCCCGCCGCCTTTCCGAGGCGCAACTCGTCATCTCGCGCTCGGGCGCCTCTTCCATCGCTGATATCTCTGTCATTGGTCGCCCCTCGATCCTGATCCCCTTCGCCGCCGCCACGGGAGATCACCAAACCGCCAATGCGCGCGGCTTGGCCGATGCCAATGCCGCCGTCCTTATCCCCGAAAACCTGCTTGACGCGCCAAGTCTCGCGGGCCACATCGCCGCGATCCTCGGCAATCCTGAAGCTGCCGAGCAGATGGCGCGCCATGCTTTGTCCGAAGGCAAGCCCGACGCCACCGCCCGCCTTGTTGCCCTAGTTGAAGAGTTGGCAGGAGACCCGACATGAATGCCGCCACCAAATTGCCGCTGGAACTTGGCCCGATCCATTTCGTCGGCATCGGCGGCATCGGCATGTCCGGCATTGCCGAGGTGCTGATCACGCTGGGCTATTCCGTCCAAGGCTCTGACGCCAAAGCCTCAAAAATCACCGACCGTCTGGTGAAACTGGGCGCGCGCTTCTTCGAAGGCCAGCGGGCCGAGAATATCGGCGATGCCGCCGTGATCGTGATCTCCTCGGCGATCAAAAAGGGCAACCCCGAGCTGGAAGAGGCGCGCCGCCGCAAGCTTCCCGTCGTCCGCCGCGCCGAGATGCTGGCGGAACTCATGCGCCTGCGCTCCAACATCGCCGTGGCAGGCACGCATGGCAAAACCACCACCACCACGATGGTGGCGACGCTTCTCGACAAGGGCGGCTTTGACCCCACCGTCATCAACGGCGGCGTGATCCATGCTTATGGCTCCAACGCCCGCGCCGGAGCAGGGGAGTGGATGGTGGTTGAGGCTGACGAGTCGGACGGCTCCTTCAACCGCCTGCCCGCGACCATCGCCATCGTCACCAATATCGACCCCGAGCATATGGAGCATTGGGGCAATATCGAAGCTTTGCGCAAAGGCTTTGTCGATTTCGTCTCCAACATCCCCTTCTACGGCGTCGCGGTTTGCTGCACCGACCACCCCGAGGTGCAGGCCCTTGTCGGCCGCATCACCGACCGCCGCATCCTGACCTTCGGCTTCAACGCCCAAGCTGATGTGCGCGCGGTGAACCTTACCTTCGACGGCGCCACCTCGAAGTTCGACATCCTTTTGCAAGCCGAAGGCGAAGAGTCCCGCATCGAGGGCTGCACCCTGCCGATGCCCGGCCAACACAACGTCTCGAACGCTCTGTCCGCCGTCGCCGTTGCGCGCCATCTGGGCATGAAGCGTTCCGAGATCCGCGAAGCGCTTGCCGGCTTCGCAGGCGTCAACCGCCGCTTCACCAAAGTTGGGGAAGTCGACGGCGCCACCATCATCGATGATTACGGCCATCACCCGGTGGAAATCGCCGCGGTACTGAAAGCCGCGCGCCAAGCGGTCTCAAATACCCCCGGTGCGCGCGTGATCGCTGTCCACCAGCCGCACCGCTTCTCGCGTCTGGCCAATCTCTTCGAAGATTTCTGCACCTGCTTTAACGAGGCCGATGTCGTCGCGATCACCGATGTCTATGCCGCCGGTGAAGAGCCGATCCCGGGTGCCAATCGCGATGATCTCGTGGCGGGCCTGATCGCCCACGGCCATCGCCACGCCCGCGCCTGCATCGATGAGGCGGATCTCGCCCGCCTCTTCCGCGAGCAAGCCCGTCCCGGCGATATCTTCGTCTGCCTTGGTGCCGGGACGATCAGCACTTGGGCCAATGCTCTGCCGGCCAAGTTGGTCGGTCAGGCCGCCTGACGCATGGAGTTCGCGCTCGTCCTTGCAGTGCTGGCCGTCATCTCTGTGGTGGCCGGGGTCGGAGCTTTTGTCGGTTGGCGGCGCGGACGGCGCCGGTTGGTTCTGGCGGTCATAGGGGTGATCGTGATTGCCGCTGCGATCTTTGCCTATCTCGCCAGCATCGCCACCGGCCATTATCTCTCCGGTCTGCTCGAAACGCTGATCGCGCTGGCGCTTTTGGTAGGGCCGGGGGCTGCAATGGTCATCGGTATTGTTTCCGCCCTCAACCGCTGGGCGGGCTTGGCTCTTTTCGCCCTCTATGGCTTGGGCCTTTTCAGTACCATTGTCGTGATCTGAGACACCCCGAACCCGACCCGTCTTTCTGAGGCGCATAGTTTTCTCTTGCGCCTGATGTCTTTTACTCGTGAGCTTCTTCGATGCTGATCCCTATGACATGCAGCCTCCTTTGGCTGCTGGCCGCCAATTTGATTGCGATGTTGCCCAGTCGTGACCACCATTGGCGCGCGGCCTATGCGCTGATTGCCATTGGCATTCCGCTGGCTGGATGGTTGACCTATACCTCTGGCCCGATCTGGGGGATGCTTTTCGTCGCTGCTGGCGCCAGCCTGCTGCGCTGGCCATTGATCTATGTCTGGCGCTGGTTGCGCGGCTCCCCGCGCGTCTGACTTCGGGCCTTAAGTCTGGGCCTGACTACGGCTCCGCTCCGGCATGTGCGGCTTCGCCCCGCGTCATGCGCAAAGCCATACCTCGGCCATACCTAAGCCATACGTTTTCCAGCTGTGCTTTTCGCAGCTCCCTTGCGGCCCGGACCCGTTCCCGGCTACCAAAGCGCATGAGCACGCAATCCTACACCATGCCCAGCCCTCGCGGCACGCTGACCCCCAATCGCCCGCTGGCCGATCTCACTTGGCTGCGCGTCGGAGGGCCTGCGGATTGGTTCTTCCAACCCGCCGATGCGCAAGATCTTGCTGATTTCCTTAGGGAACTTCCCCCAGAGGTCCCGGTCTTTCCAATGGGCGTCGGCTCCAACCTCATCGTGCGCGATGGTGGCTTGCGCGCCGTGGTGATCCGGCTGGGTCGCGGTTTCAATTCTATTGAAATTCAAGGGGATAAGGTGGTTGTTGGCGCTGCCGCTCTGGACGCCCACGTGGCCCGCAAGGCCGCCGAGGCGGGGCTGGATCTCACCTTCCTGCGCACCATCCCCGGCTCGATCGGCGGGGCGGTGCGGATGAATGCCGGATGCTACGGCCATTACGTCGCTGATTTCCTTGAGGAAATTCAGATCGTCACCCGTGAGGGTGCGCTGCAAACCCTTCCCGCCAGCGCTCTCAACTTCCGCTATCGTCAGTCCGATCTGCCCGAAGGTGCCGTGGTGATCTCCGCCACTTTCCGCGCCCCGGCTGGTGATCCGGCGGCTTTGGCGGCACGGATGGAAGATCAGCTCGCCAAGCGCGATGCCTCACAGCCTACCAAGGATAGATCCGCCGGCTCCACCTTCCGCAACCCCTTGGGTCGCTCCTCCACCGGACAGGCCGATGACACCCATGAGCTGAAGGCTTGGAAGGTGATCGACGACGCCGGTCTGCGCGGCGCCAAGCTTGGTGGCGCGCAAATGTCGCCCAAACATTCCAATTTCTTGATCAACGCCGAGAACGCCACCGCCCAAGATCTCGAAAGCTTGGGCGAAGAGGTGCGAAAAAAGGTTTACGAAAACAGCGGGATCACGTTAGAATGGGAAATCATGCGTGTCGGAGAACACGCGGGCAAATAAAGGGGCAAAATAGCCCCGTGAGGCAGTAAAGATGGCGGCGGGATCGGGCAGATTTCCCCGCGTTGCGGTTTTGAAAGGCGGCATGTCCGCGGAGCGTGAGGTCTCTCTCGTCTCCGGGTTCGAATGCGCCAAAGCCCTGCGCGAGGTTGGTTACCACGAGGTTTTCGAGGTCGATGCCGGCCGCGATCTCGTCTCGCAACTTGCTGAAATCAAACCAGATGTTGTCTTCAACGCCCTGCATGGCCGTTGGGGCGAAGATGGTTGTGTCCAAGGCATTTTGGAATGGCTCTCCATTCCCTACACGCATTCGGGCGTGCTGGCCTCTTCGCTGGCGATGGACAAGCATCGCGCCAAAGAGGCTTACCGCGCCGCTGGCCTGCCAGTGGTGGAAGGTGTGATTGCCAGCCGCGAAGAGGTTGAAAAGTCTCACGTTTTGCCGCCGCCCTATGTGGTGAAGCCCAATAACGAAGGCTCCTCGGTCGGCGTCTATATCGTCTTTCCCGGCTCCAACGCGCCGCGTCTGGCCGAGACCATGCCGAAAGAAGTTATGGTCGAGACCTATGCGCCGGGCCGCGAGCTTTCGATCTCGGTGATGGGCGACCGTGCCTTGGCGGTGACCGATATCATCACCGACGGCTGGTATGATTACGACGCGAAATACAAAGTGGGTGGCAGCCGCCACGAGCTGCCCGCCAAGATGCCCGCCGAGGTGACCGAGGCCTGCCTTGACTATGCCTTGCGGGCCCATAAGGCCTTGGGCTGCAAAGGACTTTCGCGCACCGATATTCGCTGGGATGACACGCGCGGCGTGGCTGGTCTGGTGCTGTTGGAGACCAACACCCAGCCCGGAATGACCCCCACTTCGCTGGCGCCTGAGCAGGCGGCGCTGCACGGTATCTCCTTTGGTCAACTTTGCGATTGGCTGGTGAAGGACGCCTCATGCGACCGCTGAGCGCGCCCCGTCGTTCGGGCCATGAGCCCATGATGCGCCGCGACCCGGCCCCCAGCCGCTGGGCCTACCGGATGCAGCGTGTCATGCTCACGCCCTATCTGCGCGCGCTTTTGCGGGTGGGGCTGCCGACCTTCGTTCTCGTCTTGGCCACTGGCATTTATCTCTCGGATGAACAAAGGCTTGCGGGGGTCACCGGGGTCTTCACCGACATCCGTGAGAAATTCGAAAGCCGCCCTGAATTCCGCGTCTCGCTGGCTTCGGTCGAGGGCTGCTCGGATGATTTGGCCGAGGCCGTGCGCGCCAAGCTGAACCTCAACCTGCCGCAATCAAGTTTCGACCTTGATCTTGAAGCCGCCCGCGCCCGTGTGGAGAGCCTCGATGCCGTTAAATCGGCCGAGCTGCGTGTGCGCTCGGGTGGGGTGCTGCAAGTTCTGGTGACCGAGCGCGTGCCCGTTGCCGTCTGGCGCACCGCCGATGGTCTGACGTTGATCGATGATACCGGCCACCGCGTCGCAGGCCTGCATGCCCGCGCCGACCGTCCCGATCTGCCGCTACTGGCGGGCGAGGGGGCGGATAAGGCCGCCGCCGAAGCGATCCGGCTTTTGCAAGCCGCAGATCCGCTAACCCCCCGTATTCGCGGCATGATCCGGGTGGGTGAGCGCCGTTGGGACATCGCGCTTGACCGCGATCAGCGCATCATGCTGCCGCCCGATGATCCGGTGCGCGCGCTGGAGCGGCTTTTGGCTCTGGACCATGCCCAAGACATTCTCGCCCGCGATCTGCTGGCTGTTGATTTGCGCAATGATGCGCGCCCGACCCTTCGACTTTCGCCCTATGCCATGAATGCTCTGCGTCGCTCGCAAGGCCTTGATCCCATGGAGACCGAACTGTGACCGATCTTTATCAATCGCAACGTGCGATGCGGAACATGCGCAAGGCCGCCATGCAGCGCGGCGTTATTGCCATTCTCGATGTGGGCTCAAGCAAGATCGCCTGTCTGATCTTGCGCTTTGACGGCGACCACCGGCTGTCGGATGACGGCGTGGGCTCGATGGCTGGACAGTCGCAGTTCCGCATCATTGGCGCTGCGACGACCCGCTCACGCGGGGTGCGGTTCGGCGAAATCGCGGTGATGAATGAGACCGAGCGGGCGATCCGCACCGCCGTGCAAGCGGCGCAAAAGATGGCCAATGTGCGGGTGGATCATGTGATCGCCAGCTTCTCGGGCGCAGAGCCCCGCAGCTACGGTCTTGCCGGTGAGTGGGATCTGGCGGATTCCGTGGTGACCGAGCAGGACGTGGCGCGTGTGCTTTCGGCCTGCGACGTGCCCGATCTTGGTCCGGGGCGTGAGGTTTTGCATGCCCAGCCGGTCAACTTCGCTTTGGACCACCGCTCGGGTCTGGGCGATCCGCGCGGCCAGATCGGCCACCGTCTGGCTTGCGATATGCACCTTCTGTCGGTCGATGGGGCGGCGATCCAGAATCTGCTTTACTGCATCCAGCGCTGCGATCTGGAGCTCGCCGGCATCGCCTCTTCGGCCTATGTCTCGGGTGTGTCGAGCCTTGTGGAAGATGAGCAAGAGCTGGGCGCGGCCTGCATCGATCTGGGCGGCGGCACCACCGGTATCTCGGTCTTCATGAAGAAACACATGATCTATGCCGATGCGGTGCGCATGGGCGGCGATCATGTCACCTCAGATATCTCCAAGGGTCTGCAAATTCCCTTCTCCACCGCCGAGCGGATCAAGACCCGGCACGGCGGCTTGCATGCCACCGGCATGGATGACCGTGAGATGATCGAGATCGGCAGCGACTCTGGCGATTGGGAGAAGGACCGGCGCCAAATCAGTCGGACCGAGCTGATCGGCATCATGCGTCCGCGCGTTGAAGAGATCTTGGAAGAAGTGCGCAGTGTCTTGGATGCGGCGGGCTTTGACCATCTGCCTAGCCAGCAAATCGTGCTCACCGGTGGCGGCAGCCAGATCCCCGGTCTTGACGGGCTGGCCAATCGCATCCTAGGGCAGCGCGTCCGCCTTGGCCGCCCCTTGCGGGTGCAGGGTCTGCCGCATGCCGCGACGGGCCCGGCTTTCAGCTCGGCTGTGGGGCTTTGCCTCTTTGCGGCGCATCCGCAAGACGAATGGTGGGACTTCGAAATCCCGGCCGAACGCTACCCGGCGCGCTCTTTGAAAAGGGCCTTCAAATGGTTCAAGGACAACTGGTAACCCCAACACGTAGCGGCAAGCGCGAAATCCCGCCTATTGGGCGGCGTATTCCCCCATATTTTGTGGGGAATGCACGTTTTTCTCGTGACGTTTTGTTGCGGACTGGCTAGAGTCTGAACCAACTGACGCTTTCCGGGGCAGGGACAGGCCTGCGGAAAGATGATCGCGGCATAAGAAACGGACAGGCGGAACCTATGGCACTCAATCTGACGATGACCAACTCGCGCGAAGAGCTGAAGCCGCGCATCACTGTCTTCGGCGTGGGTGGTGCCGGCGGAAATGCCGTCAACAACATGATCGCACAGCAGCTGGATGGCTGCGAGTTCGTGGTTGCAAACACCGACGCGCAAGCGCTGCAACAGTCGAAGGCTGAAGCCCGCATCCAGATGGGCGTGAAAGTGACCGAAGGTCTGGGGGCAGGGGCCCGCCCGACCGTTGGCGCGGCGGCCGCAGAAGAGACCATCGAGGAAATCGTCGATCACCTCGCTGGCTCGCATATGTGCTTCATCACCGCCGGTATGGGCGGGGGTACGGGCACGGGTGCTGCCCCGATCATCGCGCAAGCCGCGCGTGAACTGGGTGTGCTGACCGTTGGCGTCGTGACCAAGCCCTTCCAGTTCGAAGGCAACAAGCGGATGCGTCAGGCCGAGGAAGGCCTTGAGGCGCTGCAAAAGGTTGTCGACACGCTGATCATCATTCCGAACCAGAACCTGTTCCGTCTGGCGAATGAGCGCACGACCTTTACCGAAGCCTTCGCCATGGCTGACGATGTCCTTTATCAGGGCGTCAAAGGCGTGACCGACCTTATGGTGCGTCCGGGCCTCATCAACCTCGACTTTGCCGACGTTCGTTCGGTGATGGATGAGATGGGCAAGGCCATGATGGGCACCGGTGAGGCTGAGGGCGAGGATCGCGCCGTCCAAGCTGCCGAGAAGGCAATTGCCAACCCGCTCTTGGACGAAATCAGCCTGCATGGCGCCAAAGGTGTGCTGATTAACATCACCGGCGGCTATGATCTGACTTTGTTCGAACTGGACGAAGCGGCGAATATCATTCGCGAAAAGGTCGATCCTGAGGCGAATATCATCGTCGGCTCGACCCTCGACACCACGATGGAAGGCCGTCTGCGCGTTTCGGTCGTGGCCACCGGGATCGATGCGCCCTCGGCCCAGAAGGCAGAGCCTCCGGTCACCCGTCGTTCGATGGCACAGCCGCTGACGCTGAACCCGACCCCGGCGCCTGCTCCGGCCCCCGAGCCGCGGCATGAGCCGGTTGCTGCCGCTGCACCGCGCGCCTATGCCCCGGCCCCGGCCCCCGAGCCGCGCCGTGAGGCTTATGCCCCGGCTCCCGCTCCGGCGCAGCGCTACCAAGCGCCGGCCGCGCAAGAGCAGGCCTATACCGAAGAGCCCGATCTCTTCGAAGCCCCGAGCTTTGAGCCGCAGGCCGATTACGATCAGCACCAAGACCACGACCTGCCGCCCCCGGTCTACCGCGCGCCCGCTCCGGCACCGACCGCGATGACCCGTGGCATGCCGCAAAGCATTGAAGGCGATGCTGGTGATTTCGTGGCGCCGCGTCCGCGCGGCCAGGCAGGACAACCCTCGCCCGAGGCTTTGGCCCGTCTGCAAGCCGCCGTCTCCAAAGGCCCGGCGCAGCGTGCCGCTCCACAGCCCCGCGCACCGCAACAGCAGCCGCAAGCTGCCGCTCAAGCTCCGGCTGCCGCCGCTGGTAAGCCGCGCTTTGGCATCGGTTCGTTGATCAACCGCATGGCGGGCCATCTTGACCAAGGGGCTGAGCGTGGCCAGGCCGCAACGGCCCGCGCGCAACCGCCGGTGACCGCTTACGACGAAGAGCCTGACCAGTCCGGCGACGACAATCGGATTGAGATTCCGGCCTTTCTGCGCCGTCAGGCCAACTAAGATCGCTGTAACATAACAGCGCAAGAAGGCCCGGGAGACCGGGCCTTTTTCTTTTGAAATCAAGGTCTTGCAATTGTGACACTGACTGTCACAAACCGTTGCAAAAGGTGAGTTGAGGTTGGTCGCCCCCTAAACTACCTAAAGTTCGAACCAAGGCCCTTGGCATCTGATCCAAGCGGCACTGGCAACAGAGGTCTAAATCGTCGTGCAAAACACGTTGAAATCTGCGGTTACATTCACCGGCGTGGGTCTCCACTCCGGCAAGCCTGTCCGCATGACCCTGCGCCCGGCTTCGGCCAATTACGGCATCTGGTTCCACCGCACCGATGTGCGCGGTGCTGATCCGATGATCCGCGCGATCTGGTCCGCGGTGACGCCCTCGCGGCTCTGCACTGTGGTGGAAAATGACGCTGGCGTCTCGGTCTCAACGATCGAGCATGTTATGGCCGCCTTGTCGGGCAGCGCCATCCACAACGTGCTGATCGAAATCGACGGCCCCGAAGTGCCGATCCTTGACGGCTCGGCTGAGCCTTTTGTCGCGGCTTTCTTGGCATGCGGCATTGTGCGCCAAGATGCACCTGTGCGGGCGATCCGCGTGCTGAAGGCCGTGGAATACCGTGAAGGCGAGGCTTTGGCCCGGCTTGAGCCCTCGGATATGCTGGAGATCGACTTCCGCATTGAATTTACCGACCGCGCCATCGGCACGCAGTCGCGCCATTTGAACATGTCGAATGGCGCCTTCGTGCGTGAACTGTCGGACAGCCGCACCTTCTGCCGTCAGTCAGATGTGGATGCGATGAAGAGCAATGGCTTGGCCTTGGGTGGCACCGTCCATAACGCTGTGGTCTTTGACGGCGACCGGGTGCTGAGCCCCGGCGGCCTGCGCCATGCAGACGAGCCTGTGCGCCACAAGATGCTCGACGCGGTGGGCGATCTGGCTTTGGCCGGCGGCCCGATCCTTGGCCGTTACACCGGTATCCGTGCCGGTCACGCCATGACGAACCAGCTGCTGCGCGCGCTTTTCGCCGACCCCGATGCTTATCAGCTGGTGCTGGTGGGCGACAATGTCGGTGGCAAGCTGCCGGGCGTGGGCGTGCATCGCGGCGATCTGCCGTCGCAGCGCCGGATCCACGCTTAATCTATCCTCTTTTGGTGCGCTGCCACCGCCCTGATCCAAGGGGCGATGGCGGCTTTTTGCCGAGTGGTCTCAAGCGGCGGCAGGGCAGGGCGGGGGCTGGGCGTTTTTCAACCCATCGTAGAACCGCCCGAAGCCGATAAAGGCGTTTTGCGCCGCCGGATTTTCTGTGCTAGGACGGGCCAAATGCTTTGCCGGAAACGGCCAGCGGCCAGCGGTTTCAACGTCGCGGTCAAGTCGGGCGAGGTGGTCGGATCGGCTGCCGGACAAGGAAAACAGGTTTGGAAGTGCACAAGACTGTAGGCGGTGAGACGGGCAAAGGGCGCGGCAAGCGGTCGGCAGCTCCGATTCTGGCGCATGCTTCGATGGCATTGCCTGTCGTGACGCGGGCCCGCTTGGCGCTGCCGGCATTGGCGCTTGTCTCGGTATTGGCGGCATGCGGCGGTTCGAAGAATGCGCCGAACGACTCGCTTGAGAATTTCACCGCGGAAGAGATCTACCGTCAGGGCGAGATCGCCTTGGAAACCTCGCGCAAGCCCGATGATGCTTTGCGCTATTTCCAAGAGGTGGAGCGGCTTTACCCCTATACCGCCTTTGCCAAGCGCGCTTTGATCATGCAGGCTTTCGCGCTGCATAAATCGAAGAAATACGAAGAGGCCCGCATGGCCTCGCAGCGCTATCTGGACCTTTATCCCGGCGATGAAGACGCGGCTTATGCGCAGTATTTGCTGGCCTTGTCCTATTACGACCAGATTGATGATGTCGGCCGCGATCAGGGCCTGACCTTCCAAGCGCTGAAATCTTTGCGCGATGTGATCGAGCTCTATCCCGAAAGCGAATATGCGCAATCGGCGATCCTGAAGTTCGACCTCGCCTTCGACCATCTTGCCGCCAAAGAGATGGAAATTGGCCGCTTCTACCTGAAGCGCAAGCATTACACCGCGTCGATCAACCGCTTCCGCACCGTGGTGCAGGACTTCCAGACCACCTCGCACACCGCCGAGGCTTTGATGCGTCTGGTTGAGGCCTATCTGGCGCTTGGCTTTGTGGAAGAGGCGCAGACCGCTGCGGCGATCTTGGGCTATAACTACCAATCCTCGCCTTTCTATGATGATGCCTTCACGCTGTTGAAGGGCAAGGGGCTGAAGCCGGAATCCAAGGGCGACAACTGGCTCTCTGCGATTTATCGGCAGATGATCCGCGGCGAATGGTTGTAAGGGGGATGGGCGAATTGCCCGTCGGCTGGGTCGATGCTCACCTCGCTTGAGATCCGCGATCTGTTGATCATTGACCGTCTGGTGCTGGAGCTTGGCCCCGGCCTGAACGTGCTGACCGGTGAGACCGGCGCGGGCAAATCGATCCTTCTTGATTCCTTGGGCTTCGTGCTCGGCTGGCGCGGGCGCGCCGATATCATCCGCCAAGGTGCTGACCGAGGTGAGGTGACGGCGGTCTTCTCGCTGGCCACCGATCACCCGGCTTGGGCGCTTTTGGCCGAGGCCGGGATTGCGGATGCCGAAGCGGGCGAGGATCTGATCCTGCGCCGCGTCACCACCGCCGATGGCCGTAAAACCGCTTATATCAACGACCGCCGGGTGGGCGGCGAGGTGCTGCGCGCGCTCTCGGACCTTTTGGTCGAGTTGCATGGCCAGAATGACGACCGTGGGCTCTTGAACCCGCGTGGCCACCGCCAATTGCTTGATGAATTTGGGGCGTTGGATCTTGCCCCCTTGCGGCGTGCTTGGACCGCGCAGCGCCAAGCGCGTGAGGCTTTGCAAGCGGCCGAGGCTGCGATCGCCCGCGCCAAGACCGAAGAGGAATTCCTGCGCCATGCGGTGGGCGAGCTTAGTAAGCTCGGCCCCCAGCCCGGCGAAGAGGCCGAACTCGATGCCAAGCGCCGCTTGATGCAAAGCGCCGCGCGGATCCGCGATGATATCTCGCGCGCGGCCTTGGCTTTGTCAGATGAAGGTGCCGAGGGCCGGATGCGCGATGCCGCGCGCTGGCTGGAAGGCGTGGCGGACCGCGCCGAGGGGCGGCTTGATGAACCGCTGGCCGCGCTGAACCGCGCCGCGATTGAACTCTCCGAAGCTCTGTCGGGCGTCGAATCGGCGCTGCAAGCGCTGGACTTCAACCCACAGGATCTTGAGGCGCTGGAAGAGCGCCTCTTTGCCATTCGCGCTTTGGCCCGCAAACATGGCGTGGCCCCAGATGATCTCGCGGGCTTCGCCCAAGGTCTGAGCGACCGGCTTGAGGCTTTGGATGCGGGCGAGGCAGGGCTTGCCAAGCTCGCCACGGCTTTGCGCGAGGCGGAGGCCGCATATGCCGCCGAGGCGCGCGCCGTGCAAGAGAAGCGCCAAAAGGCAGCCAAACGCCTTGATCAGGCGATGGCGAAAGAGCTGGCCCCCTTGAAGATGGAACGCGCCGTCTTCACCACCGAGATCCGTCCCGGCGAGCCCGGCCCCGAAGGCGCTGATGCCGTCACCTTCACCGTGGCGACCAACCCCGGTGCGCCCTCGGGCCCGCTCAATCGCATCGCCTCGGGCGGGGAATTGAGCCGCTTCCTCTTGGCGCTGAAGGTCTGTCTCACCGGCCACCAATCCGGCCTGACGTTGATCTTCGATGAGATCGACCGCGGCGTCGGTGGTGCCACCGCCGATGCGGTGGGGCGGCGGTTGAAGGCGCTTTCCTCCTCGGCGCAGGTGCTGGTCGTCACCCATTCGCCGCAAGTGGCGGCGCTTGGGGCGCATCACTGGCGGGTCGAGAAGCGGGTGGTAAAGGGCCAAACGCTCTCCACCGTCATCGCATTGCCGCAAGATGAGCGCGTCGAAGAGCTGGCGCGGATGCTCGCGGGTGACACGGTCACCGAAGCCGCGCGTGCAGCCGCAAGGGCGCTGCTCGAAAGCTAAGCGCCGGGCCTGCCGACTCCATCCCTGAAGACAGATCAACCATGCCACGGGGCCAGCCTTGCAGCAGCGGCATGGCGGGTTCTCTTTTGCTGCGCTAGCAATGCTGCATTGCAGTATCCATGTGGGAGGGGCAAGAATAAAGGAAATAACTGATGTTTTATCGTTTGAAATCTATCCTCACCCGCCTGCGCGCCTCTGACAGCCGCGCGCTTGAAGAGGCTTTTCTGGCCGACTCGACCTCGCTCGTTGATCTTGAGCAGCGTCTGCGTCGCCTCGATATGGCACGGCTCGGTCTGATCGCGCGCCCCTGGTGAGCGCCACCGCGCTCTGCCCATTTTCTGTCTAAAAATATCCCACGGGGGTGCGGGGGTGTGAAACCCCCGCCGCTGCCCTTGGCCAGACGCGCAACCCATGCGCATAAAACAGCCGCATCCTCGCGCTTTAGCATCTGGCAGAGCCACGGCACTTGGGATATGCCCGCGCCATCCAGCCGAGAGGAGCGCCGCCGATGAAAGCTGCCGTCATCACCTTCCCGGGCTCGAACTGCGACCGCGATCTTGCTGTTGCTTTCGAACGGGCCGGTTTCCAGGTTTCCCGCGTGTGGCACAAGGACAGCGCCTTGCCCGAGGGCATCGACGTCGTTGGTGTGCCAGGCGGGTTTTCCTACGGGGACTACCTGCGCTGCGGCGCCATCGCCGCGCAATCGCCGATCGGCGCTGCGGTCAAAGCCCATGCCGCCAAGGGCGGCTATGTGCTGGGCATCTGCAACGGCTTTCAAGTTTTGACCGAGATGGGGCTCTTGCCCGGCGTCTTGATGCGCAATGCCTCGCTCAAGTTCATCTGCAAACCGGTGACGCTCAAAGTGGCCACCACCAACTCGGCCTTCACCTCGGACTACCAGTTGGGCCAAGCGATCCAAGTGCCGGTGGCGCATCATGATGGCAATTACACCATCGATGCCGAAGGTTTGGCGCAGCTCAAGGGCGAAGACCGCATCGCTTTCACCTATGGCCAGAACCCCAATGGCTCGATGGGCGATATCGCGGGCGTCCTTTCGGCCAACCGCCGGGTGCTGGGCATGATGCCGCATCCTGAGCGCGCCGCCGAGGCTTTGCATGGCAGCACCGATGGTGCCGCACTCTTCTCTGCGCTCATGGGCGGGATGGCGCTGGCCTAAGGGGCTACGGCTTGAGACAGCACGGGCGGGGGCCTAATCTTGGCGCCATGAGCCAGACCCCCGACCCATCGCTGGAAGAGACCCGCCAAGGCTTGCCCTGGCGGGTTAAGCTGGTGATTGGCCTGCTGCTTTTGCTGGCGGCCAGCGTGGTGTTGATCACCAACAGATGGCTTTCCGAACGTTTTACCGATGACACGCGCAACCGGGCCGAAGTCCGCTTGGCGCTGAACACCGGTTATCTGATGTCTGAACTCCAGCGGACCTCGGTTGTTCCGCTGCTTTTGTCGCGCGACCCCGATTTGATCGCGGCACTGCGCGTGGCGCAATATTCCCAGACCACCGCCAAACTGATCGCGCTGCAATCCGAGATTGCGGTGGCCTCGATCCAGCTCTTGGACGGGGACGGCAGGGTGGTGGGGGCGACCAACCGCAACCTCTTGGGCACCTCGCACCGCAACGACCCGGCTTTTGTCGATGCGCAGCGCGCCAAGGATACGATCTTCACCGCCTCACGCCGGGAGGCTGGCGGCTTTGACTTCACCTATTCGCGGGCGCTGCGGGCCGATGGCAAAGTGCTGGGCGTGATCGTCGTTTCCGTCGATCTGATGAAATACGAACGCACTTGGGCCGGTCTGCAAGACGCCGTGCTCGTCACCGACAGCGAAGGCACCGTGATCTTGGCGACCGAGCCGGTTTGGCGCGGTCAAAGTATGGAAAAGGCGCTTGAGGCGCGCGATCCGCCCTCGGCCATCCAGCGCGCGCTTTCGGCCACGAAGGGTTGGGCGCAAAGTCCGCCCGATGCCTATGTGCATGGCGAGGCGGTGATGCGGACCGAAACCCGCGTGCCCTTCCGAGGCTGGCGCATCTTCACCTTCACCGCTTACGATTCGGTGCGCGAAAAGGTGAACGGCATTTTGGCGCTGGAAATCATGGGCTTTGCCATTCTCATGGCGTTGACCTTCTACTTTCTGTCGCGTCGCGCTTGGCAGCGTTCGGTCGGGTTCCAAAAGGAATCGGCCGAGCTGCGCTTGCTGAACGCGCGGCTGCAGCGCGCGATTGCCGAGCGCGAGAAGGTGCAAAAAGACCTTGAGGTGGCCGAGCAAACCCTTGCGCAATCGTCGAAACTTGCCGCCTTGGGCGAGATGTCGGCGGCTGTCAGCCATGAGCTGAACCAACCGCTTGCCGCGATGAAAACCTATCTCGCAGGGGCGCGGCTTTTGTTGCAGCGCCGCCGCCCGGAAGAGGCCTTGTCCTCCTTCCAGCGCATCGATGATTTGATCGAGCGGATGGGCGCGATCACCCGCCAGCTGAAATCCTACGCCCGAAAGGGGGGAGAGGCCTTTGAGCCGGTGGATCTGCGCGCCTCGATCTCTTCGGCTTTGTCGATGATGGAACCGCAGCTGAAAGCCCGCGTTGTGAAGATCTCGCGCGCTTTGCCGCGCCAGCCGGTGCTGGTGATGGCGGATCGCATTCGGCTGGAACAGGTGATCATCAACTTGCTGCGCAACGCGCTTGACGCCACCAAAGACCAAACCGCTCCTCAGATCGATCTGCTTTTGGCGGCGGGCGAGACGGCGACGCTCTCGGTGCGCGACAATGGTCACGGCATTGGCGAGTTGGGCAGTATTTTTGAGCCGTTCTACACCACGAAGAAGCCCGGCGAAGGCGTCGGACTTGGACTGGCGATCTCTTCGGGGATCGTGACGGATCTGGGCGGCCGTCTGACGGCCCGCAACGCCGAGGAAGGGGGCGCGGTCTTTGAGATGCAGTTGCCGATCCTTGGTCGCAAACAAGAAGCAGCAGAATAAGGAAGACCCCGCATGGCGCGTGCAATGAAGGTGGCGATTGTTGATGACGAGGCGGACATGCGCGCCTCGATCAGCCAATGGCTGGCCCTTTCGGGCTTTGACACCGAGACTTACGCCAGCGCTGAAGAGGCGTTGAAGGCCATTGGCCCCGAGTTTCCGGGCGTGGTGGTCAGCGATATCAAAATGCCCGGCATGGATGGGATGGCGTTTCTGAAACGCCTGATGTCTCAAGATTCCGGCCTTCCGGTCATCATGATCACCGGCCATGGCGATGTGCCAATGGCGGTTGAGGCAATGCGGGTTGGCGCGTTTGATTTTCTGGAAAAGCCCTTCAACCCCGACCGGATGACCGAGCTTGCCAAAAAAGCCACGCAGAACCGCCGCATGACCTTGGACAACCGCGCTTTGCGGCGTGAATTGTCGGATGGCTCTTCGATCATGAACAAGCTGGTGGGCTCGTCCCCAGCGATGGAGCGGCTGCGCGAGGATATCCTTGATCTCGGCCAAGCCGACAGCCATGTGCTGATCGATGGCGAAACTGGCACCGGCAAGACGCTGGTGGCGCATGCTTTGCATGCCGTGGGGCCGCGCGCTTCGAAGAAATTCGTCACCATCTCTTGCGCGGCTTGGTCGGAAGATCAGCTTGCGGCCAAGCTTTTCGGCCCGGCCGAGGATGGCACCATCCCGCTGGTCGAAGAGGCTCGTGGCGGCACGCTTTGCCTTGAGGATATCGAGGCGCTGCCCAATGCTCTGCAAGCGCGGCTTTTGACCTTCATCAACGAACAAGGTGTCCCGCCCGAGACCCGGATCATCGCGATCTGCAACCAACATGCGCCGGATATGACGCTGGAGCAGACGCTGCGGCAGGATCTCTTCTACCGTTTGGGCGCGATGACCATCGTGCTGCCGCCTTTGCGCGCACGCGGCGAGGATATCTTGCAGCTCTTCACCCGGCTGTCCGAGCAATTCTCGGAAGAATATGGCTGCGACGCGCCGCAGGTCACCGCGCAAGAGGCGGCTCAGCTGCTGCAAGCGCCTTGGCCCGGCAATGTCCGTCAGCTGGTCAATATCGCCGAACGCGCTGTGCTGCAAAACCGCCGCGGCTCGGGCTCGATCGCCTCGCTTTTGATGGCGGATAACGAGGCCTCGGGCCCGGCGCTCACCACCGAGGGCAAGCCCCTGAAAGATTACGTCGA
This sequence comes from Pseudogemmobacter lacusdianii, assembly GCF_030848395.1. Taxonomy (GTDB): domain Bacteria; phylum Pseudomonadota; class Alphaproteobacteria; order Rhodobacterales; family Rhodobacteraceae; genus Pseudogemmobacter; species Pseudogemmobacter lacusdianii. The sequence goes on from NZ_JAVDBT010000001.1 coordinate 318,383, forward strand.
AGCCTTCGAGCGGATGTTGATCGACAATACCATGCGCCGCCACAAGGGCAGCATCGTTGCGGTGATGGAAGAGCTTTGCCTGCCGCGCCGCACCTTGAACGAGAAAATGGCGAAATACGCGCTGCAACGCTCGGACTACACCTAAGTTCAAACCGCCGGGGCGCTCTTGCCGCATCCCGGCGGCTTGCGTTGTCATATAATGGTGATCTTTTTGTGCCATTCTTGGCGAGGGTCTCGTGTAGGTCTGAGTGAGGCAGGGCGTTATGGAAGATCTGAGCGGCGCGGAAGAATGGTTGGCGGAAGAGCTGGCCGAGCTTTTGGGCGAAGGTCATGAGCTTGAGCTGGACGACCCGGTTCTGGCCCGTGAAATCCAGCGCATCTACCGCGAGGGCGCGCCGGAGACGATGGATCGGCAGGTCTATTTCCGTGCGCTCTTCCAGTTGCAATCCGAGCTGATCAAGCTGCAAGACTGGGTGCAGCACCACAAAAAGAAAGTGGTGGTGCTGTTTGAGGGCCGCGATGCCGCCGGCAAGGGCGGGGTGATCAAGCGCATCACCCAGCGGCTGAACCCGCGTGTGGTGCGTGAAGTGGCGCTGCCGGCCCCTTCGGACCGCGAAAAGAGCCAATGGTATTTCCAGCGCTATGTGCCGCATCTGCCGGCAGGCGGCGAGATCGTGCTCTTTGACCGCAGTTGGTACAACCGCGCCGGGGTCGAGCGGGTGATGGGCTTTGCGGATGAGCAACAAGTGGAAGATTTCTTCCGTGATGTGCCCGAGTTTGAGCGGATGCTGGTCCGCTCGGGCATCATTTTGGTGAAATACTGGTTCTCGATCACCGATCAAGAACAGCAATTGCGCTTCTTGATGCGCATCCATAACCCGATGAAGCAGTGGAAACTGTCGCCAATGGATCTGCAGGCGCGGGTGCGGTGGGAGCAATATACCAAAGCCAAGGAAGAGATGTTTGCCCGCTCAAACATCCCCGAAGCACCGTGGTATATTGTTGAGGGCAATGACAAAAAGCGCGCGCGGCTGAACTGCATCGCGCATCTTTTGTCGCAAGTGCCCTATGCCCCGGTCCCGCATGACGAGATCAGCCTGCCAGACCGGGTGTTCAACCCAAATTACGAACGCGCGGTTCTGCCCGAAGGACTCTACGTTCCATCAAAATATTGATTTTTGCGGATGGACAACCTCAGATTGTAGAGGCTTGGTCGCGCAGCGCCGAAAAACGCTGTTGTGTTTGATGGCCTTCTGCACCTATGTTTCAGGCAAGGTGCATCTGCACCCGACGAATTCTCCGCCCCGGGCCCGGCATCGCTGTCTGTCGCCGAAGGCGGTCGGATCGGCCTTTCGACAAAGGCTGTACGTATAGCCCAGTTCCGCCAGCGACGGAGCGGGCCTCGTGAACGGGCCTTGCCAAGGCAGGGCCATGGTGTGAACGCGATGGATCGCGCGCTGCAGTTGACGGATGAAAAGGGGCTGCCTTTGGGCATTTCCCCTGTTTTCGTGCCCGCTGCCGCGCTGATGGATCCCGCACAGACAAGCCGCCCTCCTCTCGTATTTAGCTGCGCCGCCTTGCGGGGCAGAGCGGGTTCGGGGCCGGGGCGCAGTGGAAATCAATGTCCAAAAAGATGCTCATCGACGCCACGCATGCGGAAGAAACCCGCGTTGTCGTGGTCGACGGAAACAAGGTCGAAGAATTCGACTTTGAAACACTAAACAAGCGCCAACTGGCCGGAAATATCTATCTGGCCAAGGTGACGCGGGTCGAACCCTCGCTGCAAGCGGCGTTCGTGGATTACGGTGGCAATCGCCACGGCTTCTTGGCTTTCGCCGAGATTCACCCCGATTATTACCAAATTCCGGTCGCCGACCGCAAAGCCCTGCTCGATGAAGAGCGTCAGGCCGCGCGAGAGGAAGAGGAAGAAGAGAACCGCCGCGACCGTCGCAAGCAGCGTCCACGCCCCGCGCCGAAAGCCGCCGCGATCAGCGAAGCTGATCCCGTGGTCACGGCAGCGGTCGAAGTCTCGGGCATGGAAGTCGTCGATCTGCATGAGGATGCAGAAGGGGATGTCGTTGACGCGCTGGTCACCGATCTAAGCCTTGACGAGGCAGCTGTCGAAGGTGGCGCGCCCGAAGTCGACACCGCCGAGCTGGATGCGGCAGAGGCGGGTGACGCTGGCACTGGCGACACCGAAGACAAAGCCGGCGACCATGCCTCGGACAGCGATGATGAGATTGAATCCATCGCCGAAGAAGATGTCGCCGAAGAGATCTCGGCCCCGCGCCGCACCCCCCGCGCGCGCCGCTACAAAATCCAAGAGGTGATCAAGGTCCGGCAGATCATGCTGGTCCAAGTCGTCAAAGAAGAGCGCGGCAACAAGGGCGCTGCGCTGACCACCTATCTCTCGCTGGCTGGCCGTTACTGCGTCTTGATGCCGAACACCGCACGGGGCGGTGGCATCAGCCGCAAGATCACCCAAGCCGCCGACCGCAAGAAGCTCAAAGAGATTGCTGGTGAGATGGAGGTGCCGGAAGGTGCTGGCCTCATCATCCGCACGGCGGGTGCCAAGCGCACCAAGCCCGAGATCAAGCGCGACTACGAATACCTGATGCGTTTGTGGGAGCAGATCCGCGAGCTGACGATGAAGAGCATCGCGCCCGCCAAGATCTACGAAGAGGGCGATCTGATCAAACGCACGATCCGCGACCTCTACAGCCGCGAGATTGAAGAGATTTTGGTCGAAGGCGAAGCGGGCTACCGCACCGCCAAAGACTTCATGCGCATGATCATGCCGAGCCACGCCAAGCAGGTGAAGCGCTACGACGAGCCGAACCCGCTCTTCGCCCGCTATCAGGTCGAAAGCTACCTTGGCGGCATGTTCAACCCGACCGTGCAGCTGAAATCCGGCGGCTATATCGTTATTGGCGTGACCGAAGCTTTGGTTGCGATCGACGTCAACTCGGGCCGGGCCACCAAAGAAGGCTCGATCGAAGAGACCGCGCTGAAGACCAACCTTGAGGCCTGTGACGAGGTCGCCCGCCAGCTGCGTCTGCGCGATTTGGCCGGTCTGATCGTCATCGACTTCATCGATATGGAAGAGCGCAAGAACAACATCGCTGTTGAGAAGCGCCTGAAAGATAAGCTGAAAACCGACCGCGCGCGGATTCAGATTGGCCGTATCTCGGGCTTTGGCCTGATGGAGATGTCGCGCCAGCGCCTGCGTCCGGGGATGCTGGAATCGACCACGCAGCCTTGCCCGCATTGCCACGGCACCGGGCTGATCCGCTCGGACGATTCGATGGCCTTGCAGATCCTGCGCGCCTTGGAAGAAGAGGGCACGCGCAAGCGCTCCAAAGAGGTGCTGTTGAAGGCGCCCATTGGCATCGTCAACTTCCTCATCAACAACAAGCGCGAGCATATCGCCTTGATCGAAGCGCGTTATGCAATGTCGGTGCGGATCGAAGCCGATCCGACGCTGGTTTCGCCCGACTACGCGATCGAGAAGTTCAAGACCGCGACCCGTGTGGTGCCGGAAACTCCGGTGATCTCGGGCCATGCCGGGCTGATGGGCGCTCCGGTCGATGAGGATGAAGACGAAGATCTGATCGACGATATCGCCGAAGAGGAAGAGCAGGCCGAAGAGGCAAGCTCGGAAGCTGCGGCCGAGGGCGGTCAGCCGGCGCGCGAGAATGGCGATGGCAATGGCAAGAAAAAGCGCCGCCGCCGTCGTCGTCGTCGCGGTGGCCGCGATGGTGAGACCAACGGTGAGACCGAAGGCGCAGATTCCGACGGCGAGGCCGAAGGGGATGACACCGAAGCCGATGCCGCTGGTGAGGTGGTTGCGGCAGAGCCTGTCGCTGAAGCTGCGCCCGAGGCTGAGGCCGCTCCGAAGAAGCGCGTGACCCGCACCCGCAAGCCGCGCAATGCGGCTGCTGCGAAAGCTGCCCCGGCGGCGGTGACGGCGGAAGCGCCTGCGGTTGAGGCGGTTGCTGAGGTCGCTGCTGAAGCTCCGGCGGAGGTGGCTCCGGTTGCAGCTGCTCCGGTGGAAGCAGCTCCGGCTGAAGCCGAGCCCGCACCGAAGAAGCGCGCCTCGCGGGCCCGCAAACCCAAGGTCGAAGTCGCTGCTGTTGAAGCCCCGGCAGCCGAAGCTGAAGCGCCGGCTGCTGTGGAGGCGACCGAAGCCCCGGTGAAAGCTGCACCGAAGCCGCGCACGCGCGCCAAGGCTCCGGCCAAAGCGAAGGCTGCGGCTGTGACCGAGGCAGCTGTGACCGAAGCAGCGGCACCTGTTGAGGCTGCTCCGGCGGCAGCCCCGGCACCTGCACCTGCTGCGGCGGAGCCTGCAAAGGTCGAACCCGCTCCGGCAGCCGCGGCTGACGACGCCCCGGCCAAGCCCCGCCGCACCGGCTGGTGGTCGAAGAAGTAAGGCTCTGGCCGCGCGCCTAAGCTGAGACAAAGAGGGAAGGCAGGGAAACTTGCCTTCCCTTTTTTCTATCTCGCATCAACGATCTAAGGTGGTGCTTTGCACTTAACCCGCAGCGCGGATCAGATGCAGGGCGACGCCAGCTTCCTGCCGCATCTCTAGATAGTCGTGGCCCGCTTGCGCGCAGAAATGCGGCAGATCGATCGCGGCCATCGCATCGGTGGCCCGGACGCAAAGCAACTCGCCCGCCGCCATTGCAGCCAGCCGCTTGCGCGCCCGCAAGACGGGCAGGGGGCACAAAAGCCCCTCGCAATCCACCATCTGATCCCAATCTGCCATGATGCCGCATAGCGCGCCGCATTGTTTCAGGCAACTGCTCCCGACTTCGCACCAATGTGACCATCCGTCACCGCAGCCGCGCGCCTTCTTGCGTGACCAAAGCCCTGCACCGCGCTATGACGCGCATTGGACAGGAGCCTTTATGCTGGATATCTCGATCATTGATGCGGGCCTTGCGCTGGCCACGCTCTTGGCGCTGCTGGGGGGGCTGTTGTCCTTCCTCTCGCCTTGCGTTTTGCCGGTGGTGCCGCCCTATCTGGCCTATATCTCTGGCGTCTCTGTCACCGAGATGACCAATGAGCCCGCAGCGCGGCGCAAGATCCTGCTTCCGGCGGTGTTCTTCGTCATGGGGCTTTCGACGATTTTCCTTCTCTTGGGCTTTTCGGTCTCAAAGCTGGGGATCTTCTTTCTCACCCATCAAGAATGGTTCAACCGCATCGCCGGGGTGATCGTGATCACCTTTGGTCTGCATTTCCTTGGCGTCATCCGCATCCCGTTCCTGATGCGCGAGGCGCGGATCGATGCGGGCGATCAGGGCGGCAGTGCTTTTGGGGCCTTCATCCTTGGGCTGGCCTTTGCCGCTGGCTGGACGCCTTGCAACGGGCCGATCCTGTCCGGCATTCTGACGATGGTGGCGCGCGAGGCCGATGTCTCGCGCGGGCTTTATCTCATGGCGCTTTACTCGGTCGGCATGGGGCTGCCTTTCCTTCTCTGCGCGCTTTTCATCACCCGCGCGATGGGGCTGATGCGCCGCTTGCGTCCGCATATGCGCAAGATCGAAATCGCGATGGGCGGGCTTTTGGTTTTGATGGGCGTTCTCCTTTTCACCTCTTCGCTCTCGGTGCTGTCGGGCTGGATGTTGGACGCGATGGAGCGTTTGGGCATCCCCTTGCTGGGATAAGCCGCAGTTTCGCACCGATCTTGCCCGTCTTGCCCCTTATCTCTGCCGCAGTTTTCTCGCATGATCGCGGGTATGAGTGGGGCAGGGCAAACTTCTGAGACCAAGGCGAATGGGCAAGGCGCGGCGGAGCAGTTCCGCCGTCGGGTGTTCTACATCCCGGGCTATGACCCGTTCCACCCCCGCCGTTACCGCGAGCTTTACCGCAAAGAAGGCGCCGATCAGGCCCGGCTTTCTGGTTATGAACTGAAGCTGACGCCTCTCAGCGGCACCGGCAGTTACAGCTGGCGCAGCGAGAGCGTGATCGAGGGTCGGCAGACCCGGGCTGAGATATCGGTGCTGGTCTGGTCCGATATCGTCAAACGCTCGATGTCCGAGACGATCCCCGCCACTTACCTGCAACTTTTGCGCACCGCTTGGGCCTATATCGGATCGGGCGCGCTGTTTCGGCTGATGCGGTTGCGCAAAGGTCCAATGATTGCAGCGCTTTACCCGATTGTCTTTCTGCTTTTGCAACTGGCTCTGGCGGTGGGCTTGGCATGGGGCATAGGCGCTGTCTTGGCTCATTTCAGCCATTGGAGCTTTGGGATTGCCGCAGCTGCCGTCACGCTTTGGGCCGTTCTGCGCTGGTTCCGTGCCAAGGATAACAAGGCCTTCGCCTGGTATCTGATGCATGATTACGCCTTTTCGGCGCAAAATGGTGGCGCCAACCCGCCTGAACTTGAAGCCCGCATGGCCGAGTTTCGCGCCCAGATCAGCGCGGCTCTGGCGCAAGATTGCGATGAGGTTCTGGTCGTCGGCCATTCCTCGGGCGCGCATCTGGCGATCTCGATCTTGGCTGATCTTTTGCGGGTGGCCGGGCCGCAGGGCCTGCCCACCCGCCCGCGCTTAAGCTTTCTTTCGCTGGGGCAGGTGGTGCCGATGGTCTCTTTCCTGCCGAAAGCGCAGCGGCTGCGCCGCGATCTGCGCGACCTTTCCACCGCCAGCCAGATCACATGGGTCGATGTCACCGCCCCGGGCGATGGCTGCGCCTTTGCGCTTTGCGATCCGGTGGCAGTCAGTGGTATGGCCCCCGAAGGCAAGCTCTGGCCCTTGGTGCTCTCGGCGGCGTTCAGCCAAACGCTATCATCTGCCAAACAGGCTGAGCTGAAGCGGCGTTATTTCCGGCTACATTTTCAATACCTCTGCGCCTTTGACGCGCTGCCCGGCACGCAAGGCGATTATGATTACTTCGCCGTCACCGCTGGTCCGCTGACCTTGGCCGAACGCTTCCGCAGCCGCGCCCCGTCAAAAAGCCGGATCGAGACGCCGGTGAACCTTTATAGATCAACCACATGAGCGGCTGCCCCTTTCCCCCCACGCCCCCGAAGCCCAAGCCGAGACCCGATAAGGTCTCGCTCTTCACCTACTTAAGGCTTTTCCGGCGCGACATCCTCTCGGCGCAACCAGCGCGGCTTTACCGGGCTTGGATGGCCGAATTCCGCACGCCCTTCTTCCGCAGCTATATGGTGAATGACCCCAGCCTCGTGGCGCGGGTGCTGAACGAGCGGCCCGATGATTTCCCGAAATCCGACCGTATCGGCGAGGGCCTGCGCCCGCTCTTGGGCAATTCGGTCTTTGTCACCAATGGCGAGACCTGGAATCGCCAGCGCCGCATCATCGACCCGGCGTTTGAGGGTGGGCGGCTGAAGGACAGCTTTCCCGCCATGCGCGACGCCGCTTATGCCGCTGTGGCGCGGATGGAGGCGCTTGCCGGGGGCAGGGTCGAGGTCGAAGAAGAGATGTCGCATGCGGCGGCGGATGTGATCTTCCGCACGCTCTTTTCGATCCCAATCGACCATGCGCTGGCCGCCGCCGTCTTCCACGAATTCCGCGCCTATCAGCGCAGCCAGCCGATCTTGAACCTCGCGGCCTTCCTGCCCTTGCCCAACTGGATGCCAAGGCTGCACCGCCGCGCCACCCGCCGCTCGGCCAAGGTGATCCGCCAGTTGATCACCCAGTTGACCGATGAGCGCGCCGCCGAGATCGCCGCTGGCACGGCCCCGGATGATCTCGCGACCAAGATCATGACCACCCCAGACCCGCAAAGTGGCATCGGCTTTTCGCCAGCAGAGATGGTGGATCAGGTGGCGATCTTCTTTCTCGCCGGGCATGAAACTTCGGCCTCAGCGCTGTCTTGGGCGCTCTATCTCTTGGCTTTGGACCCAAAGGCGCAAGACCGCGTCGCCGCCGAGGTGGTAAGCCTGCCGGATTCCCCAAGCTTTTCAGACCTCTCAAAGCTGAAGTTCACCCGCGACTGCTTCCGCGAGACTTTGCGGCTTTACCCGCCGGTCCCCATGATGGTGCGGCAAAACCGTTGCCCCGAGACCTTCCGCGACCGAAGCGTCGCCCCCGGCGCGCAAATCGTGCTTTCGCCTTGGCACCAACAGCGCCATGAGCGGCTTTGGCATAACCCGGACGTCTTCGACCCTGATCGCTGGCAAACAGAGGCTGGCCGTGCCTCGGCGCGCAATGCCTATATGCCCTTCTCCTCTGGCCCCCGCGTCTGCACCGGCGCGGGCTTTGCTATGGTTGAGGGCACGCTTCTCCTCGCGCTTCTCATCAAAGCCTTCCGCTTCGAACGCATCGAGGGCCAAGACTCGATGCCCGCCGCGCACCTTACTGTGCGCGCCAAAGATGGCATCCACCTCCGCGTCACAAAACGATAAAGCCGGCTGCACCCAAGCACCCGGCTCACTCATTTTCTGTCCGTAAATATCCCGGGGCCCGGGGCAGAGCCCCGGCCGCCGACCACAGAGATCCTCAGAGGATCTCGACGCGGTAGCTCTCGATAACCGTATTGGCCAGAAGCTTTTCGCACATCGACTTCACTTCGACCTCAGCCGAGGCTGCATCGGTGCTTGCGAGATCGAGCTCGATCACTTTGCCCTGACGCACGCCATTGACGCCCGCAAAGCCCAAAGAGCCAAGCGCGTGGCGGATCGCCTCGCCTTGCGGATCAAGAACGCCATTCTTCAACATAACGGTGACGCGGGCTTTCATCGGGACCTCCGGCTGCGAATGCCCCGCCCCCATAACGCTGGGGACGGGCAGGGGCAAGTTCCGTTGATACGGAACTTTAATTGATCAGGCTGGGTTTCGTCGTGTGCGTCACATTTGAGGGCATCACGCCCAAACGCCGCGCCAGTTCGGTATAGACATCATGCAAGGGGCCCGGATCGGGGATCGTGCCATCGGGGCCTTCGGTCATCCGCATGTCCCAGAGCCGGCAGCTGTCGGGGCTGATCTCATCGGCGACGATCAGCCGCATGAATTCGCCCTCCCAGACCCGACCCAGTTCAAGCCGGAAATCGGCCAGACGGATGCCAACACCCATCATCACACCGGACAGGAAATCATTCACCCGCAAGGCCAGCGCGATCATATCGTCCAGATCTTGCTGGTTGGCCCAGTTGAACGCGATGATATGCTCTTCGCTGACCAGAGGCGTGCCGAGTTTGTCGTCTTTGAAGTAATATTCCACGATCGGGCGCGGCAAAGGCGTGCCCTCGGGGATGCCCAAACGGTTGGTCAGATCCCCGGCGGCAAAGTTGCGCACCACGACTTCCAGCGGGATAATCTCGGCCATGCGCACCAATTGCTCACGCATGTTGATGCGACGGATGAAATGCGTCGGCACGCCAATCGTGTTCAGCCCAGACATGAAGAACTCACTCAGGCGGTTGTTGAGGACACCTTTGCCCTCATTCGCCGCCGGAGCCACGGCCACAGGGGGCGCGCCGTCGTCTTTGAAATACTGGATCAGAGTGCCGGGCTCGGGGCCTTCATACAGGATCTTCGCCTTGCCCTCGTAGACCTTCTTACGCCGTGCCATGAACTCTCCGATGCCATAGGAAACGGGGGCGGCCGCGCCACCCCCATCTCGCAATTGCGCTATAGTGGAAGCCCCGCTCGGCTGCAAGGCGCGGGGGCGGGCGGGCAGGGGCGGCGCCGCAGCGTTCCACAGCAGGCCTTAGCGCGCTTTGGGCGGCTTTCTGAATGGGGTAGTGGCCTAACCCTTGCGACAAGCCCGACGCGTGATCATATCTAGGGGGCTATCATAACAATGTCGGGGATCTTCATGACCACGTTCGACGACCGCGAAAACGCCTTTGAGACCAAATTCGCCCATGACAGCGAGATGCAATTCAAAGCCGAGGCCCGCCGCAACAAGCTGATCGGCCTCTGGGCCGCGGGGCTTTTGGGCAAGTCGGAAGATGAGGCCAAAGCCTATGCGATGGAGGTCGTCTCGGCCGATTTCGAAGAGGCGGGGTCCGAGGATGTGGTCCGCAAGCTTTCGGCTGATTTGGGTGATAAGGCCAGCACCGATCAAATCCGCGCCAAGATGGAAGAGCTGTTGATCACCGCGAAAACCCAGCTGATGGGCGAGATCTGATCGCCTCAGAGGTTTTGTCTAAGACATTACAAGCCGCGCGGGCCGAAAGGCGCGTGCGGTTCTTGCGATTTGGCCGGCAGCGGCTGGCGGTTTCGTGGATGAGTTTGGGTTTGCATCGCCGAAAACCGCGTGGCAGAGGTCGCTTTATCGATTTTCATCCTTTGCACAAAGGGCCCAGCCAATGACCAAGGACGCGCTTTCCAGCCTGCTATCCAGCCGGGATTGGCTGATGGCCGACGGGGCCACCGGCACCAACCTCTTCAATATGGGCCTGTCCTCGGGCGAGCCGCCGGAGATGTGGAACATCGAGCGCGCAGATGACATCCGCACGCTCTACCGCAATGCGGTTGAGGCGGGCTCGGACATCTTCCTGACCAACACCTTTGGCGGCAATGCCTCGCGTCTGAAACTGCACAATCTGCAAGGCCAGGTGCATGAGTTGAACCGCGTTGGCGCCGCTTTGGGCCGCGAGATCGCCGATGCTTCGGGGCGCAAAGTGGTTGTGGCAGGCTCGGTTGGCCCGACGGGCGATATCTTCGAGCCGATGGGCACGATGACCCATGCTTTGGCGGTGGAGATCTTCCACGAGCAGGCTGAAGGGCTGAAAGCTGGCGGCGCGGATGTGCTTTGGGTCGAGACGATTTCGGCGCCCGAGGAATATAAGGCCGCGGCCGAGGCGGCAGCTTTGGCGGGCATGGCCTGGTGCGGCACCATGAGCTTTGACACCGCAGGGCGCACGATGATGGGCGTGACCTCGGCGGCGATGGCCGAGATGGTGGAAAAGCTGCCGAATCCGCCGATCGCCTTTGGGGCCAATTGCGGCGTTGGGGCCTCGGATCTGATGCGCACGGTTCTGGGCTTCACCGCCACCGGCTCGGCCCGGCCGATCATTGCCAAGGGCAATGCGGGCATCCCGAAATACCACGACGGCCATATCCATTACGATGGCACGCCCGAGTTGATGGCCGAATATGCCGTCTTGGCGCGTGATGCTGGCGTGCGGATCATCGGCGGTTGCTGCGGCACCATGCCCGAGCATCTGAAGGCAATGCGCGCGGCTTTGGAGAGCCGTCCGAAAGGCCCGGCGCCCTCGGTCGAGGATATCCAAGCCCATCTTGGTGGCTTCTCTTCGGCCTCGGATGGCACCGGCGACGATCCGGATGCGCCCAAGCGCGAGCGTCGCGGTCGCCGGGGCTGATGAACGACAGCTGAGCCTTCAAAAGAGGCTCAGCTGATTTCCTCGCGCAAAGGGCGCGCTGAAGAGATCGCAGCGCAAAGGCGGCATCTCTTTCACCAACCGATAGCGCGGCAGCGCTTTGTCGAACCTTTGCGCGATCAGCCGCGACCAAAGCCCCTCACCGCGCATGCGTTTGCCCCAAGCCGGGTCGTATTCCTTGCCGCCATGCACATCGCGCACCCGCGCCATCACCTTGGCGGCGCGGTCAGGGTAATTCTCGGCCAACCAATCTTGGAAGAGGCCCGCCACCTCAAGCGGCAGGCGCAGCATGATCCAACTGGCGGCTTCGGCCCCAGCCCCAGCCACGGCCTCCATGATCGGTTCCAGCTCATGATCGGTGAGGCCCGGGATCACCGGCGCGATCATGGCGCGCACTGGGATACCGGCTTGGGTCAGTTTGCGGATCGTGGCGAGGCGCCGGGCAGGGGCGGCTGCGCGAGGCTCCATCTTGCGCGACAGGCCTGCATCCAGCGTGGTCAATGAGATCCCCACCCGCAACAGCCCCTGCGCCGCCATTGGCGCCAGAAGGTCAATGTCGCGCTCGATCAATGTGCCTTTGGTGGTGATCGCCAGCGGGTGGCGGAAGGCGGAGAGCACTTCAACCACCTCACGCATAACCTTGCGCGACGCCTCAAGCGGTTGATAAGGATCGGTATTGGTGCCGATCGCAATCACCTGCGGCTGATAGCTCTTGGCGCGCAACTCTTTGTCTAAGACCTGCGCCAGACCGGGGCGGGCGATCAACTGGGTTTCAAAATCCAACCCGGGTGAAAGGTTCAACCAAGCATGGCTTGGCCGTGCAAAGCAGTAGATGCAGCCATGCTCACAACCGCGATAAGGGTTCACCGAGCGGTCAAAGGGAATGTCGGGCGAGCGATTGAAGCTGAGCGCCGAGCGCGCCCGCTCGTCACGCACTTGTGTTCGGATCAAGTGATCTTCATGCGGCAGATCCCAGCCATCATCCAATGCCGCGCGGCTGGTTGCTTCATACCGGCCATTGGCGTTAGAAGTGGCCCCGCGCGCCCTGAGACGGTCGCCGGGTCGTAATCCGCTAGCAGGGGGCAGGGGGGCGTTGATCATTGATAAATGATAGAACGAAAAGAGAACAAGTGCCAGCGGAATTGCATCTCAAACCCGTCTCTGTCGGCTTTCAGTCCGGGCATGTCGCAAACCGCTGAGTGGTTTTGCCGCTGATGGCCCATGCACCATACAACAACTTTTCCACGGAGCGCCCAGATGGCCGACGAAGAAGACATTATCCTGTCGGAACTTTCGGATGACGAACTTGTCCTGCAGATGCATGACGACCTTTATGACGGTCTGAAGGAAGAGATCGAAGAGGGCGTCAGTATCCTGCTCGAGCGCGGCTGGACCCCCTATGACGTGCTGACCAAAGCACTGGTCGCAGGCATGACCATCGTTGGCGCTGACTTCCGCGACGGCATTCTCTTCGTGCCGGAAGTGCTGCTGGCCGCTAACGCCATGAAGGCCGGTATGGCCATCTTGAAGCCGCTCTTGGCGGAAACCGGCGCACCTCGCATGGGCAAGATGGTGATCGGCACCGTCAAAGGCGACATCCATGACATCGGCAAGAACCTTGTCGCGATGATGATGGAAGGCGCTGGCTTCGAGGTCAAAGACCTTGGCATCAACAACTCGGTCGAGAAATATCTGGAAGCTCTGGAAGCTGAGCAGCCCGATATCCTTGGCATGTCGGCTCTGCTGACCACCACCATGCCCTATATGAAAGTCGTGATCGACACGATGAAAGAGAAAGGCATGCGCGAGGAGTATATCGTCCTCGTCGGTGGCGCACCGTTGAACGAAGAATTCGGCAAGGCCATTGGTGCCGACGCTTACTGCCGCGATGCGGCTGTGGCTGTGGAAACCGCCAAGTCCTTCGTGGCGCGTAAGCACAACCAAATCGGCGCTTAATCGCCCGCTGGCCCTTTGCGGCTGAAGCCTTTCAGGGCCTCGGGGGAAACTCCGGGGCCTTTTGCGCTTTTGTGACTTGGAAAAGCACCGCCGCGCGCCCATCTTGAAAGGAAGGGAGAGTGATATGCCATTAACCCATTTCCTGACGCTCTTGGGCTTCGTGATCATCGCCGCAGGCGCGACATTGGCCTTGGCCTTTTGGGCGCATGTGCCGGTGCTGGCGATCAGCTTCGCGGCATTGGCTGGCTCTCTCTTTATTGGAATAAGGCAATGGCGCTAAGCGCAGAAGTTACCGCTGATCCCGCCCTTCGCCTGCCTTCGGATGCTGGGCTTACCGAAGAGGGTATGCAGCCCGGCCTTGCGGGGCGGGTCTTGCTCTTGGCCTGCGGGGCCTTGGCGCATGAGATCTTGGCCTTGAAGAAAGCCAATGGCTGGTCGCATTTGGACCTGCAATGCCTGCCTGCGAAACTGCACCTTTACCCCGATCAGATCGTGACGGCGGTCGAGGCGGCGGTGCTGGAACGGCGTGCGGATTATGACCAGATCTTCGTTGTTTATGCCGATTGCGGCACCGGCGGGCTTTTGTTGAAAAAGTGCAAGGAACTGGGCGTCGAGATGGTCGAAGGCCCGCATTGCTATTCGTTTTTTGAAGGAAATGCCGTCTTTGCCGAGAAGGCCGAGGAGGAGTTCACCGCCTTCTACCTGACCGATTTTCTGGTGCGCCAGTTTGACGCCTTCGTCTGGAAGCCGATGGGCCTCGACCGGCATCCTGAGTTGCGCGACATGTTCTTCGGCAATTACACCAAGCTGGTCTATCAGGCGCAGATCAATGATCCCGCCCTTGATGCTAAAGCCGAGGCCTGCGCCGCCCGTCTGGGCTTGGCCTATGAGCGGCGCTTCACCGGCTACGGCGATCTGGCGACCACCCTTACGCGGGTGGCCGAGTAAGGATCAACGGCTGAAATCCGAGATCACCGCCACGCCGGGGGCGGTGGGGCCGTCAAAGGCGCGTAGTTCCTCGGTCGCTTGCGAAAGCGCCACTTGGCGGGCGACGATCGGGCTGACATCGACGCGGCCGGTCTCAATCAGCGACAGAAGGCTGGGGTAGCGCCAGGCGGGCATGCCGCGGCTGCCGAAGACCGAAAGCTGGCGCATGTAGATGGCGTTGACGTCAATCTGCATCTGCGCGGTGTGACCGACCGGCAGGCCGATCTGGACATGCCGCCCCATCGGGCGCAGGCAGCGCAGCGAGTTATTGGCGGTGACCTCAATCCCCAAAGCCTCAACGCTGACATGCGCGCCACCGCCGGTGATTTCGATGATCTGAGCGGCCACATCGCCGGACCGCGCATCTACCGCAGCTTCGGCCCCCAAGGCCTTGGCATGGGCGAGTTTTTCCGGAACGACATCCACCACGATCACCCGCGCACCAAGCGCTTTGCCAAGGAGCAAGCAGGAAAGCCCAATCCCACCAGTGCCATGCACCGCAAGCCATTCGCCCGCCTGCAAGGCCGCGCGCCCGGTAAGGGCGTGATAGGCAGTGGTGACGCGGCAGCCAAGGCCTGCCGCCAAGGCGGGGCTCAGGCTTTCGGGCAGACGGGCAAGGTTGTGGGCATGCGGTACCGAGACATATTCGGCATAAGCGCCGCGATCGCCAAAGCCCGGCACGCGCTGCGAGCGGCAGGTGGTGGTCTGGCCCGAGCGGCATTCCGGGCAATCGCCACAGGCAAGGATGAAGGGCGCGATCACCCGGTCGCCCTTGCGCCATTTCGCCAAAGGCCCGGCCTCGACCACTTCGCCGCAATATTCATGGCCGGGAATATCGCCCGGCTTCACCTTGGGATGCTCGCCCACCCAACCGTGCCAGTCACTGCGGCAAATGCCGCAAGAGAGCACTTTCAGAACGACGCCATCGGCCTCGCAGGTCGGATCGGGCACCTCCTCAATCGAGAGGGGCTCACGATAGGCACGAAGGACGGCGGCGCGCATGGGTCAACCTTTCAAGCGGTAGTGGTTCAAGCAAAAGACCCGAATTGCCGAAGCCAAGCCTTCCTCTCCGCGACGTGATGCGTCGATTTCTGCTGCCAGTTGATTGATTGGCAGTGCCATTTCTACGGCAATGCTTTGAAAAGCCTGCCAGAACTCGGGCTCAAGTGAGACCGAAGTGCGGTGGCCCTTCAAGGTGAGGGAGTGTTTTGCAGGGCGGGTTGTCATCAGACAAATTCCTTCGAAGGAATTTGCAAGTTTCTGTAAAGAAACTTGCCGAGAGCCCGCTCAGGTGACTACGAGAACCGGATCGGTATTGCAGAAGATCACGAAATACCCGCCATTTTCAATGGCTCGATAGCCCCGCCGCCTCACTTCGCGCAAAAATCGCTCGCGCCCGACCAGTCTTTCGACATCCCGGACCTGTCGACGTACGATGCCACCTGCCGCCACCGTTTGCGCAGAGAACAACTGCATGATCCAGCGTTCGGGAGAGATCGGGGCAGGAAGTGGTCGCATGGGCGCCTCCAGGTCGGAAGCGCCAAGTTTGCCTCGGCAAGGTTAACCGAGGCTTAATCGGTTTCCTTGTCGCGCAGATGCCCATCCAAAGCGCGTTTGGTCAGATCCGCCCGCGCCTCGTCCAAAGATTTCTCGGCCTTGCTACGACCGAACTTGGCGGCATTGGCGTCAGCTACACTGCGGGCGGCCTTGCGGGCCGCCTGCTTTTTCACCTGCCGAAGGTTGATGAGTTCCCCCATCAGCCTTTCGGGCCAACCATATCTTCAGGGCGCACGATGCGGTCAAAGGTCTCGCCATCGACAAAGCCCAATGCGATCGCTTCTTCGCGCAGAGTGGTGCCGTTCTTATGCGCGGTCTTGGCCACTTTGGTCGCGTTGTCATAGCCGATGGTCGGCGCCAAAGCCGTCACCAGCATCAGCGATTCCTTCATCAGCTTGTCGATCCGCGCCACATTGGCCTGCGTGCCGACCACCATATTGTCGGTGAAGCTTGAGGCGGCGTCGCCCAAAAGCTGCATCGATTGCAACACGTTATAGGACATCATCGGGTTGTAGACGTTCAGTTCAAAGTGACCTTGGCTGCCCGCAAAGCCGACCGCTGCATCATTGCCCATGACATGAGCGCAGACCATGGTCAGTGCCTCAGCTTGGGTCGGGTTCACCTTCCCCGGCATGATCGACGAGCCCGGCTCATTTTCTGGCAAGATCAACTCACCCAGACCCGAGCGCGGGCCTGAGCCCAGTAGGCGCAAGTCATTGGCGATTTTGAAGAGGGCCGCTGCGACCGTCTTCAAGGCGCCCGAGAACATGACCATCGCATCATGCGCAGCCAAAGCTTCGAACTTGTTGGGCGCGGTCACGAAGGGCAAGTCGGTGATCGCGGCAATCTCAGCCGCCACGCGCTTGTCAAAGCCGACACGGGTGTTGAGTCCGGTGCCGACCGCGGTGCCGCCTTGCGCCAGCTCGTAGATATCGGGCAGGCAGGCTTTGACCCGCGCGATGCCTTTATCCACTTGCGTGGCATAGCCCGAGAACTCTTGGCCCAAGGTCAGAGGCGTCGCATCCTGCGTATGGGTGCGGCCGATCTTGATGATATCCTTGAACTCTTCCGACTTGCCCCAGAGCGCTTTCGACAGCTTCTCCAGCCCCGGGATCAGAAGATCGCGCGCATGCATGCCGATGGCGACATGCATCGCGGTGGGGAAAGTGTCGTTCGAGGATTGGCCCATGTTCACATGGTCATTCGGGTGCACGGGCTTTTTGCTGCCCATCACCCCGCCCATCATCTCGATCGCGCGGTTCGAGATCACCTCGTTGGCGTTCATATTCGACTGGGTGCCCGAGCCGGTCTGCCAGACCACCAGCGGGAAGTTGTCGTCGAATTTGCCCTCAATCACTTCCGAGGCGGCGGCGGCGATGGCATCGGCCAGTTCGGGCGCCAGATCGCCTTGGGCTTTGTTAACCAAAGCGCAGGCCTTTTTGATCACGCCAAGCGCGCGGATGATCGGGACCGGCTGACGCTCCCAGCCGATCGGGAAATTGATGATCGAGCGCTGGGTCTGCGCGCCCCAATATTTATCGGAAGGCACCTCGAGCGGGCCAAAGCTGTCGGTTTCGGTACGGGTTGCGGTCATCGGGGCCTCCTGCAGAGCTTACGCTTCCCTTAGCGCCGGGGGGCGGGGGAATCAATCGGTATACTATTGCATACATGGGCGTGGCCTTTGGGGGCGAGACCGCACTTCAACTCGGCTGCTGCACGCCTCGAGGCGTTTGGGCGCGCAATGAGGCCAGGCTTGGGCGGAGCCTTTCTGATTTTGGATGATATCGCGTCCTGTCCGGCTCAGCCTGAAAGGATAGATGCTGGGTTCAAGCGTGCTTAACGGCTGAGCCCCGTTTCGGTTGTTGGGCCATCCGTGGCACCGCGACGGAAGCGGTAGACCCTTGCCGGGGGCAGGTTGGCCCAGACTTTGTGGCCGCGGCTCACCGTCAGACCCAACGCGGCAATCAGTTCGGGCGGCAGGGGTGGGCGGTTGCCGTAGGTGAATTGCAAATAGCGGCCGCGCGGGGCGAGGATCTCGAAGGCGGCTGCGACGATCCCCTGGCGCACCGGTTCGGGCATCGACAGCAGGGGCAGGCCTGAAATCACCACGCCCACCTGTTGGGTGATCAGCCGGGCCGCCTCTTGTGCGGGGGCTTGATGCACGGTCACACCGGGAAACTTTTGCCGCAAATGTGCGACGAATTCCTCGTCCAACTCGAAGAGGGTCAAATTTTCAGGCGGCACGCCGCGGGCCAGAATGGCGGCGGTAAACCGCCCGGTGCCGGGGCCAAATTCGACCACTGGCCCGGATTGCGGCCCTAGGCCCAGCGTCATCGCCCGCGCCAAAGTCTGCGAGGAGGGGGCGACGGCTGAAACTTGCCGCGGGTTTTTCAACAAGCGACGCCGGAAAAGAGCAAGGTCGCTTGTCATAGGTTAAGTCTTGCGGAAACGGTCAAGGCGTACCACCTCGGCGGCACGCGGGGTGGGGGGCTCATCACCGCCGTCATCGCCATTGTCATCGCCCGCGTTTTGCGGCTCGTCGGCGAGATCTTCCTCGTCGTCATCCTCGCCCTCGCGGGTTTCAAACCGCAGGCCGAATTCGACGGAAGGGTCAACGAAAGTGCGCACAGCGTCGAAGGGGATCACCAGCGGCTCGGGTTGGCTGCCGAAGTTGAGGGTGACCGAAAATCCCTCATCGGTGACGTCGAGCTGGTCGAACCAATGCTGCAAAACCACAGTCATTTCATCAGGATAGCGCTGATGCAACCAATCGGCCAAAGCGACGCCCGGATAATTGGTGTCAAAGGTGATGAAGAAGTGGTGTTCGCCCGGCAGGCCGTTTTTGGCCACATCCTCAAGCACGTTTTGGATCAAACCGCGCATCGCCCGGTGCATCAGATTGCCGTAGTCGATGCTGCGGGTCATGGGGTGGTCCTTTCGCAATTGGCGTGCAGCATAGGCAATTTGCCAGCCGTGAAAAGGGGTGGCGGGCCGGAAAATGCGCGCAAGTTTGGGTGAGGTGCCGTTGCGGCAGTTTGCGCAGCACAAGTCCGCCGAATGTAGGGGGGCTTGCATGAGGGACGCGCCGGCCCATTGCTGGGGCGCGCTGACTTGGCAGAGGGTGGATGCAGAGGGGGGCTAAGTGCAGGTTTCTGTTGCCAGGTACCTGCGAACCCCGCCTTACGGGGCTAACCGTAAGGGCTTAGATTTGGTATTGAGAGCTGCTTACGCAGCCATCGCCACCGGAGCACGGTTGTCATTGGCAACTGTGATCTTGGACCGATAACGGTGGTACCTCACCGAGTAAAAGCTGGCCTCTTTGAACGTCCGTCGATCCTATTTCGACCCCACACGCCCGCAATGATCGGGAGGTTTGGTGGAGTCGCCGGGTACCGCCCCCGGGTCCGAGCCGTCTATTACAGGTGCGTTTATCACCATAGTCCGGGTTGCCCCGAACAAGCCCAATATAGGCGCGGCAAGGACGGGCCGCAAGGGGCTGAGGCGTTGGAAAGCTCTCAGCAAGCCGCATGGAATTTCAGGGCGTTAGAGGCGCATGTCTACGACAACACGGCCTTGAACCTGTCCCTTCAGGATGGCCGCCCCCAAGGCGGGGACATCGGCCAGAGCGGCCTCTTGGATCATCCCGTCCAGCTTTTGCAGCGGCAATTCGCGGGCCAAACGCTCCCATGCGGCAAGGCGGCGGGGATAGGGTACGGTCACCGAATTGATGCCCAGAAGCTTCACGCCGCGCAAAAGGAAAGGAATGATATTGGCTGGAACCTGCAAGCCGCCCGCATTGCCGACGGCGGCCACGGCGGCTTCGGATTTCAACTGCCCCAGAACCCGCGCCAGCATCTCGCCGCCGACAGCATCGATGCAGCCCGCCCAGGTCTCTGATTCCATCGGGCGTTTGATCGCCTCGGCCAGATCCGCGCGCGGCACGATCCGCGCCGCCCCCAGGTCTTTAAGATAGGTTTCCGTCTCGGGCCGGCCGGTGACGGCGGCGGTTTGGTAGCCATTGGCGGCCAAAAGCGCCACGGCGATCGAGCCGACACCCCCGGCGGCACCGGTCACCAATACCTCACCCGCGCTGGGGGTAAGCCCTTGAGATTCCAGCTCCATCAGCGCCAGCATCGCGGTGAAACCAGCCGTGCCGATGGCCATAGCGCGCCGGGTCGTTAGGCCCTGTGGCAGCGGCACCAGCCAATCAGCTTTGACGCGCGCTTTCTCGGCAAAGCCGCCCCAATGCGCCTCGCCCACGCGCCAGCCGGTCAGGATGACGGCATCGCCGGGGGCGTAACGCGGGTCGCTGGAGGTCTCGACACGACCGGCAAAATCGATGCCTGGAACATGCGGATAATTGCGCACCAGACCGCCGCCAGAGGGCGACAGGCAGAGCCCGTCTTTATAGTTCAAAGTGGAATATTCGACGGCGATGGTCACCTCACCCTCGGGCAGGGCGCTGTCTTGCAACTCTTCCAGCCGTGGCGTGGCTTTCCCTTCGGCATCACGCTGCATCAATATTGCGCGAAACATCGCTTGGTCCTTTCGGCTTCAAGGGTGGGCAATCATAACCGCCACCAGGGGCGTGTCGCGGTAGGAGACTTGGCTTTTCTTTGCAAGAACAGTGCCTTGCAAAGGCAAGTTCAGGCAAAAACCACTTTACTTTACTGTGCATTCAGGCAATGCGCCGCGCAGTTATTGCTTGTGAGCTGGCCAGAACCTCGCATAGCTTTAACAGTGATAAAAGAGGGCAAACCCGCCGAAGCCTTACTATTGCCGAAGGAGTAATCATGACGTTCACTGCTCGCCTTTTGACTGGTGCCGCAAGCGCACTGGTTCTTGCCTCCTCGGCACATGCCGCGGATCCTGAATTAACCATTCTGGACTGGGCCGGATGGGAGATCGACGGGGCTTTGACGCCCTATGTCGACAAGCACGGCCAGAAGCCGACCTATGTCTTTTATGCCGATGATGATGAGGCGTTCCAAAAGGTCTCGTCGGGCTTCCGCGCCGATGCGGTGCACCCTTGCCCGGGCGCTGTGCCGCGCTACCGCGATGCAGGGCTGATCGAGCCTTGGGATATCTCGAAAGTCGAGGCTTTCAAGAACATCGACCCGGCTCTTTTCGCCTCTTCCTTCATTAAGGATGACGGCGGCGTTTGGTTCCTGCCCTATGACTTTGCCTATACGGCGATCGCCTATAATTTGAACGAAGTGCCTGAAGAAGATGTACAATCTTTGGAGGTCTTCAAGAACCCGAAATATGCGGGCCGGATCTCGATTTCCGACAATTCCGATGACGTTTGGGCTTTGGCTTTCTTGGCCACCGGCGTCACCAATTGGGATGATGTGAGCGACGATCAGATCACTGCGGCGGCTGATTGGCTGCGCGAAGTGGCACCGAATGTGCGCACTTGGTGGTCGGACCCGTCCGAGCTGTCGCAGGCGATGGCCTCGGGTGAGATCTTGGTCTCGTGGTCGTGGAACGACCCGGTGGCGATCATGAAAGCCGACAACTTCCCGGTTGGCTTCAATCGCGCACCGAAAGAGGGTTCGACCTCGTTCTTCTGTGGTTTCGTTAACATGAAGGACGGTCCGGGCAGCGAAGACAAGCTCTATGACTGGGTGAATTCGATGTATGCGCCGTCGAGCGCGCGCCCGATCGTGGATGCGATTGGCTATGCCAACACCAACCCCGAGGCCATGGCGACGATCCCGGCGGAAGAGCAAGCAGCGGCTTATGTCGATGCGATCGACACCACGGTCTTCTTGCAAACCCCGATGCAGCCCGCTTTGCGCGACAAGCTGGTGGAAGAGTTCGAACTGATCAAATCGGGCTTCTGATCCGGGTCTGAGGCGTAAAAGGGGCGTATGGTTTACGTCTGTTCTGCGTATGGAAAACGTATGGCATCCGTCGGGCAACCGGCGGATGCTTTCGTTTGGGGGATTGCGGCTTTTGCGGCGGCTCGCTAGCTTCCGATTTGATGCCAAATCTGGCACTGGCTGGCGGAGAGAAATCCGACGGTCTGGCTGGAAGACCTGCCGCGCACCGGGCCCCATACCCCCGCATCGCGTGGGGGTGTCCGGGCGCGGCCCTAAGATGGAGCCGCCTGATGGCGCTAGACCTTGCTTTCGTCCGTTCGCAATTCCCGGCGTTCCAATCGCCGGTGCTCTCAAGCCATGCCTTCTTTGAGAATGCGGGCGGCAGCTATCCTTGCATCCAAGTGGTCGACCGGCTGACCCGGTTTTACCATGATCGCAAGGTGCAGCCCTACGGTCCCTATCCGGGGGCGCAGGCTGGCGGCGCCGAGATGGACGAGGCGCGGGTCCGTTTGGCGGCGATGATGGGCGTGGCGGGGGATGAGGTCTCTTTCGGGCCTTCAACCAGCACCAACACTTATGTGCTGGCCCAAGCGGTGCGGCAATGGCTGGCGCGGCAGGATGCCGCCATCGTGGTCTCGAACCAAGACCATGAGGCCAATGCCGGGGTTTGGCGGCGTCTGGCGGCCGAAGGCATCGAGGTGCGCGAGTGGAAGCTGGATCCTTCCACCGGATCCTTGGACCATGGTCGGCTTGAGGCTTTGCTGGCGGATGGCAAGGTGCGGCTGGTGTGCTTCCCGCATTGCTCGAATGTGATTGCCGAGGTGAATGATGTGGCGGCGATCACCGCGATCGCGAAAGCCCATGGAGCGCGCACGATTGTCGATGGGGTCAGCTATGCGCCGCATGGCTTCCCGGATGTGCCCGCTTTGGGCGCGGATGTTTACCTTTTCTCAGCCTATAAGACCTATGGCCCGCATCAGGGCATCATGGTCATCCGCCGCGATTTCGGCATGGAGCTGCCGGGGCAGGGGCATTTCTTCAACCATGCCACGCTTTATAAACGTCACACGCCAAGCGGCCCCGATCATGCGCAGGTGGCAGCCTGTGCGGGCATGGCCGATTACATCGATGCTTTGGCGGCGCATCACGGCATCAGTGGCGATGGGGCCGCGCGCAATCGCGGCGTGCATGATCTGATGCGGGCGCATGAAGAGGTGGTCATCCAGCCCTTGTTGGATTTCTTGGGCGCGCGCAATGACTTGCGGCTGATCGGCCCGCGGGAGGCGGCGCGCCGTGCACCCACGGTGGCGGTGGAGCTGAACCGTGCCGCCGAGCCGGTCTCGGAGGCTTTGGGCCAAAAGGGCATTGCCTGTTGGGCCGGGGATTTCTACGCCGTCCGCCCGCTGGAGGCTTTGGGCATCGACCGCGACAAAGGTGTGCTGCGGATGTCGGCGGTGCATTACACCAGCGCCGAGGACGTCTCTCGGCTGATCGGCGCTTTGGAGCAGGTGCTTTAACGCGTCCTTAAGAAATGAACATTGCGTTAATTGCGCCGAAGCGGGCCAGCCCTCGCTTCGGCGCGCGCTTTGCAAGGTGATGCCCCGTTGCCGCGGCTTTGCGGGGCCGTAAAGCTCCTCTCTTGCACGCAGATGCGACAAAGCCGAAACTAAGCGCCGAAATTCTTCCTCAGTGACCGGGGCCATTATGCCAACCACTGCAAAACTCGTCGCTGCTCTTTTCTTTGCCGCCATCGGCTGGTTCGCCGCCAATGCCCATATTCCGGCTTTGGGCGAGCAGGCCTATTTCGGCCGCTTTCGCGAAATCACGGCGCTGATCGGCCTGCTTGTCGGGTGGTACACGATGGGGTCTTTGGTGGGGCAGAGCTATGCCGATGCGGTGGGCTCGGGCCTGCGCACCTCGGTCACTTTGGTGTTCTTCGCGCTTTTGATCTTCGCGACATATCTGATGTACGGCCAAACCCAGAAGATGATCTTTGACGGCCCGCTTGAGGCGGCGCTGGGGGTGTTTGAAAACATGCTCGACCAAGGGCGCAAGATGCTGACGCCGGGGGTGCTGGGGGTGCTGATCATCGGCGGTGCGGTGGGTGGGATGCTCACCGAATGGACGGCGCGGCGCTGGCGGTGACGGACATGGATGCTTTGATGGCGCTTGTGCGGGGCGATGATCCTGCGCAGGCAAAGGAACGGCTGGCGTTCTGGCAAGCGGCGACGGGCGGGCTGACGGCGCCGGATGCGGCGCTTGAGGCAGAGCTGGCTTTGGACATTCTCGCTCTGCGGGGGCTGGTCCCGGCCGAGCGGCTGCGGGCGCGACGCGCGGCTATGCTGGCGCGGGCGGCGGCGCGGATCAGGGCGGTGTCGCAGCCCACCGTGAGCGATCGGCGCCGTGAGGTGGCTTTAGGCGATGCTGAGCGGCTCAATCTCACCCAGCCCTTCCATGGGTTTTTCGCCACGGAAGTCTTCGATCTGCGCTTTCGCCGCTTTGACGGGGAACTAAGCCCCGTGGTCAGCCGCGAGGTCTTTGTGGCGGCCGATGCCGTCACCGTGCTGCCTTGGGATCCTCGCCGTGACCGGGTGCTCTTGGTGGAGCAGATGCGCACAGCCCCCTTGGCGCGGGGCGAGCGGAACCCTTGGCAGCTTGAGGCGGTGGCGGGTCGGATCGATCCCGGCGAGACCCCGCAAGACGCCGCTCGACGCGAGGCCTTTGAAGAAGCGGGGCTGCGGATCGGCGCGCTAGAGCCGATCGCGGAATACTACCCTTCGCCAGGGGCAATGACGGAATATCTCTACTCTTATTTGGCGCCTTGTGATCTGCCGGATGGGGCGGCGGGGCAGTTTGGTCTGTCCGAAGAGGCGGAAGATATCCGCGGCCATCTGGTCGAGTTTAACGATCTCGTGGCTGAGTTGGACAGTGGCCAGTTCAGCAATGCGCCGCTGATCCTCTCGGTGCAGTGGCTGATCCGCCATCACGAGCGGCTCTTGGCGCGCCATCGTCGATAGCGCCTCGGACCAGCGGCAAAATTTGATCATCTTGCCAGAAGCTGTGCATCATGGTTGTGTTTGGCTTGTGTGAAAGCCTATAGGGCCGCTGCAGAAAGTGCCGAGGGTATGATGAACGCAAACGGCGCCATAGCGGCAGATGAGAGCCTGCGTGACCGCAAGGTTCCGACGCATGAGCTGACCTATGCGCGGCTGCGCGACATGATCCTTTATGGTCAATTGGCGCCGGGTCAACCGGTGACAATTCAAGGGCTGATCCAAGACCTCGATGCGGGCATGACCCCGGTGCGTGAGGCGATCCGGCGACTGACGGCAGAAGGGGCGCTCTTGCCGCAGGGCAACCGGCGGGTGGCGGTGCCGGCGATGACGCTGGCCATGCTGGAACAGGTGGCCTTCGCGCGGCTGAGCCTTGAGCCGAAGCTGGCGGCTTTGGCCGCGGCCCATATCACGCCCGAACTGATCGCGAAGCTTGAGCGCATCGATGCGGCGGTGAATGAGGCGATTGGCGCGGGCAATGTCCAAGGCTATCTGGCCGCCAACCACAGCTTCCATTTCACGCTTTATGAGGCCTCTGACGCGCCGGTGCTTTTGGACATCGTGCGCGGGCTTTGGCTGCGGGCGGGGCCAAGCCTGCGCGCGGTGATCGGGCGTTACGGCCAGCAACTCTCGCCCGACCGGCATTCCGATGCCTTGCAAGCGATGCGCCAAGGCGATGCCGCCGCCCTTGCGCAAGCCATGGAGCGCGACATCCAGCAAGGCGTCGATCACATCCGCCAAGCCCTGACCGAGGTTAATTGAGCGCCTGCGGCGCAAGCTTATATCTCGCCTCTGCGCGGTGCCCGCGCAACCGGCTCGGGTGGCCTCCGGCGGGGATATTTACAGTTCTGAAAGAGATGGTTTCATCTTGATCTAAATACTCTCGGGGGGTCCGGGGGGCGAAGCGCCCCCGGCTGCCGGGCCCTTGTGTTGCGCCGCCTTTTGGTTGTGGGGAGGGGCTTCAAGAAATTTGATCAAATTTCTTGAAGCTGGGCTGTTTTGATCATATCCTCTGCGGCGACGGCACCACAGGACCGCCGAATCTGCGAGGTTTCTCTCATGAATATGATCAACACCAATCTGCCGACGGCAGAGCTGCAAAAGCTTGATGCGGCGCATCATTTCCATCCCTTCACCGACAACTCTGCCTTGGGCAAAAAGGGCGCGCGGGTCATGGTGCGGGGTGAGGGGGTTTGGCTCACTGACAGTGAGGGGCACCGCATCTTAGATGCGATGGCGGGGCTTTGGTGTGTGAACATCGGCTATGGCCGTAAGGAACTCGCCCAAGTGGCGGCGCGGCAGATGGAAGAGCTGCCCTATTACAACACCTTCTTCCAAACCACCCATGTGCCGGCGATTGCTCTGGCCGCGAAGCTGGCCGAGCTGGCGCCGGGGGATTTGAACCATGTGTTCTTTGCCGCTTCCGGCTCGGAAGCCAATGACACCAACATTCGTCTGGTGCGCCGCTATTGGCAGGCCAAGGGTAAGCCCTGGCGCCGGACGATCCTTGCGCGTTGGAATGGCTATCATGGCTCGACCTTGGGCGGTGGCAGCTTGGGCGGGATGAAGGGCATCCACGCCCATGGCGGCAAGATCGATGGCATCGAGCATATCGAACAGCCCGATTGGTGGTCGGAAGGTGGCGATATGTCGCCCGAAGAATTCGGCCTTGCCCGGGCGCGTCAGCTTGAGGAAAAGATCCTTGAGGTTGGACCCGATAACGTTGCCGCCTTCATCGGCGAAGCGGTGCAGGGGGCTGGTGGCGTGATCATTCCGCCTTCGACCTATTGGCCGGAAATCCAGCGCATTTGCCAAAAATACGGCGTGCTTTTGATCCTTGATGAGGTCATCACCGGCTTTGGCCGCACCGGCAATTGGTTTGCCGCTCAGACCTTCAACATCAAGCCTGATATCATCACCATCGCCAAGGGCCTTTCCTCGGGCTACCAGCCGATTGGCGGCTCAATCCTGTCGGATGAGGTGGCAGCGGTCGTCGGTGGCGATGAGTTCAACCACGGCTACACCTATTCCGGCCACCCGGTCGCGGCGGCGGTGGCTTTGGAGAACCTGCGCATCATGCAAGACGAGGGCATCGTTGAACATGTCCGCGATGTGGCGAACCCCTATCTGGCCAAGCGCTGGGCCGAGCTGGCCGATCACCCGCTGGTGGGTGAGGCGAAGCTTGTGGGCCTTATGGGCTCGATCGCGTTGACGCCGAACAAGGCGACGCGGGCGGCTTTCACCTCGGAAACCGGCACCGTGGGCTTCCGTTGCCGCGAGCGTTGCTTTGCCAATGATCTGATCATGCGCCATGTCGGCGACCGGATGATCATCTCACCGCCTCTGTGCATCACCCCGGCCGAGATCGATGTGCTGATCGAGCGCGCGCGCAAGTCCTTGGATGAGTGCTATGCGGGGCTGCAAGCCGATGGGCTGATGGTCGCCAAGTGAGCGGCGCAAACTAAGAACCAAAATCCGCCAGAGGCGGGATGAGGGCAGGGGCCGTTCGCAAGAGCGGCCCTTTGTCGTGGCGCTGTTCTTGTGCCGCAGGGGCGCGGCGCGGCTTTGGCCTTCAGAGGCGGCGCATTTGTCATCCGCTGTGAGCGCGCACAGCTTTTGCGCCGCTTGAGCTTCGGGTCGCAATTCCCTAAGACTAAAGCCAAACCGCCAAGGAGCCAGCCATGAACATCCACAGCGATTTGGCGCATGCCATCGGCAATACGCCGCTTTTGAAACTGCGCCGCGCCAGCGAAATGACGGGCTGCACCATTCTTGGCAAATGCGAATTCCTGAATCCCGGCCAATCGGTCAAGGATCGGGCCGCTTTGTTCATCATCCAAGACGCCGTGCGGCGCGGGGCTTTGAAGCCCGGCGGCACCATTGTCGAAGGCACAGCAGGCAATACCGGCATTGGTTTGGCCTTGGTCGGCGCTTCGATGGGGTTCAAGACCGTGATCGTGATCCCTGAGACCCAGTCTCAGGAGAAGAAAGACATGATCCGGCTTGCCGGGGCCGAACTGGTGCAAGTGCCAGCGGCACCTTACAAAAACCCCAACAACTATATCCGTTACTCGGGCCGTCTGGCCGAGGCTTTGGCGCGGACCGAACCGAATGGCGCGATCTGGGCCAATCAGTTTGACAACACCGCCAACCGTCAGGCCCATATCGAGACCACGGGCCCCGAGATTTGGGAGCAGACCGGTGGCAAGGTCGATGGTTTTGTCAGCGCTGTCGGCTCGGGCGGGACTTTGGCCGGTGTGGCAATGGCTTTGCAGCCCAAGGGCGTGAAGATCGGTCTGGCGGACCCCGAGGGCGCGGCTTTGCACGCCTATTACACCACCGGCAAGTTGGAGAGCCCCGGCTCTTCGATCACCGAAGGCATCGGGCAGGGCCGGATCACGGCGAACCTTGAAGGCATCACCCCCGATTTCAGCTGGCGCATCCCGGATGCCGAGGCTTTGCCCTTGATCTTCGATCTGGCGATGGAAGAGGGGCTTTGCATGGGCGGCTCGACCGCGGTGAATATCGCCGGGGCCATTCGCATGGCGCGCGAATTGGGGCCGGGCCATACGATCGTGACTTTGCTCTGCGATTACGGCAGCCGCTATCAGTCGAAGATCTACAACCCCACCTTCTTGCGCGAAAAAGGTCTGCCGGTGCCGGAATGGCTCGCGCGTCCGGCACGGGCTTTGCCCTCGGTCTTCGAGGACGCATAATTTGATGCGGCTTCTGCGCAGCTTCCTGCTGGTTCTTACGCTGGCAGTGCTGAGCCTGCCCCTAACGGGGCAGGTTTGGGCAGAAGACGCAGCGGTTGCGGCCGTCAATTACGAAGATTGGGAGCGCACGGCAGCGCGCGCCGAAGACGAGCTGGAGACCAAAGATCCCAGCGATGAGCGGTTGGATGAGCTGCGCGGCCAATTGGCCGATTGGCGCGGGGCCTTGTCGACAGCGCAAACCGCCAATGCCGCGCGCATTGCCACCGTGAAAGAGCAGATCGCGGCTTTGGGTCCGGCTCCGGCCGAGGGCGAGACCGAGGCTGAAGAGCTGAGTGCGCGGCGCAAAGAGCTGGCCGACCGGCTGGTGGTCTTGCAGGCCCCCGGCATTGCCGCCGAAGAGGCCTATCAGCGCGCCGATGGTTTGATCCGTGAAATCGACCGCGTGATGCGTGAGCGGCAGGCTGATGCTTTGCTGCGGCTTTGGCCCTCGCCGGTCAATCCGGCCAATTGGCCGGAAGCGGCGGTGGGCTTTTCCGACACGCTGATGCGGCTTTGGTATGAGACGACGGAGGCTTGGGCCGATCCGCATGCGCGGGACCGGCTGGTCGATAATCTGCCACTGATCGTCTTGTTGCTGGGGGTTTGGGCCGGGCTTGCCATTTATGCCCGGCGCTGGATCGATGTTTATGCCGAGCGGTTGCAACTGCGCGGAGGTGCTTTGCGGCGCCGGATTTTGGCCGTTGTCGCCTCGCTTGGGCTGGTGGTGGTGCCGGTCTTGGGGGTGGTGGCTCTGACCTCGGCCTTGCGGGCCACCGGGCTTTTGGGCGAGGTTGGCACCCGGCTGAACGATGCGCTGCCGGTTTTGGGTTTCGTAATCTCCTTTGCCGCTTGGCTGGGATTGCGCGCCTTCCCGCGCCAGCAAGAGGCGGGGGCGATGCTGCCATTGCCGCCCGAGCGGCGGGCTGAGGGGCGGTTCTGGTCGGTGGTGATGGGCCTCACGGTTGCGGCCGAGATCCTGCGCAGCCGCGCGATGGACCCACAGGAGTATTCCGAAGCCACCACGGCGGTGATGAGCTTGCCGATCCTGATCGTCGGCGGCATTGCGCTGTGGCGTATGGGGCAGGTCCTGCGCCAAGCGCGCGATGGCACGGCGCAGCCGAATTATGTGCTGACGCTGCTGAGCCTGATCGCCCAAGCCATTGGCGTGATTGGCGTGGGCGGGCCAATCTTGGCGGCCATTGGCTATGTGGCGGCGGCCAATGCGATCATCTTCCCGGCGATCATCTCTTTGGCTCTGATCACCGTTATCTTCATTCTCCAACGCCTTATTGCCGATTTCTGGGCCATGGCGCTGATCCGGCGTGGCAGCTCGGAGGCGGAAGCCTCGACCGATGGGCTGGTGCCAGTGCTGGCGGGCTTTGCACTGACCTTGCTGTCTTTGCCGGTTTTCGCATTGGTCTGGGGCGCGCGCTATTCGGACCTGACCGAACTTTGGACCCGGTTCCGCGAAGGCTTCCAGATGGGCGAGACGCGGATCTCTCCCACCGATTTTCTGGTCTTCGTGCTGATCTTCTTGGCCGGCTATGCGGTGACGCGGCTGATCCAAGGCGCGTTGCGCACCACCATTTTGCCCAAGACCAGCATGGACCGCGGCGGCCAGACGGCGCTTGTCGCGGGCGTCGGCTATGTGGGGATTTTCTTGGCCGCTTTGGTGGCGATCCGCGCCACCGGCATTGACCTCTCGGGGCTTGCCATCGTCGCCGGTGCGCTGTCGGTCGGCATCGGTTTTGGTCTGCAAAACATTGTGCAGAACTTTGTCTCGGGGATCATTCTTTTGGTCGAGCGCCCGGTCTCGGAAGGTGACTGGGTCGAGGTGGGCGGTGTCCAAGGCATTGTGAAATCAATCTCGGTCCGCTCGACCAAAGTGCAGACCTTTGACCGCACGATGGTGATCGTTCCCAACGCCGATTTCGTCAGCCAGCAGGTGAAGAACTGGACGCGGTTTTCTTTGGCCGGGCGTTTGGTGGTGCCGGTGAATGTGGCCTACGGCACCGACACAAGGCTTGTAGAGAAGATCCTGGGCGAGATTGCCGAGGCGCAGCCATTGGCGATCTTGAACCCGCCGCCTGCGGTGGCTTTTACCGGCTTTGGCCCCGATGCCCTGACCTTTGAGATCCGGGTGATCCTGCGCGATGTGAATTTTGGCTCGCAGGTGCGCACCGAGATCAACCATCAGATCATTGAGCGTTTCGCCGTTGCGGGCATCGAGATTCCCGCGGCCCAAAGCGATGTCACGTTGCGCAATGTCGATGAGATCGTGCGTGCGCTGTCGCTGGTCGGGGGCGCGCGGCCTTTGGCCGAGATGGGCGGCCAAGCCGATGCAGCGCCCGCCGCTGCCGCTGTGATCCGTGAAAAGGATGAAAGCGGCTGAACCTTTAGCCTATAGCAGGACCGATGACCGAGCTGTTGTTCCGCACCGACCCCTATCTACAATCCGCGCCCGCGCGGGTGCTTGCGCATACGCCCGAGGGCGGCATCATCTTGGACCGCACGGTGTTTTACCCCAATGGCGGTGGTCAGCCGGGTGACTCTGGTTGGCTGCGTTGGGAGGGCGGGCGTCTTGGTATTGCCACGGCGGTTAAGGCTGGAGCCGAGGTGGCTTTGGTGCCCTCGGAGCCCCATGCCTTGCCGCCCGAGGGGGCGGAGGTTCTGCAAAGCCTCGACTGGGGGCGGCGGCATCGGCATATGCGCATGCATACCGCGTTGCATTTGCTCTCGGTGGTGGTGCCTTTGCCGGTGACGGGGGGCCAGATCGGCGCCGATCGCGGCCGACTTGATTTCGACATGCCCGAGCCGCCAGCGGATGTGGCGCGTTTGGAAGAGGCTTTGAACGCCTTGGTCGATCTTGATCTGAAGGTCAGTGAGCTTTGGATCACGGATGCCGAGCTTGAGGCCAATCCGGGGCTTGTGAAGACAATGTCGGTGCGGCCTCCGATGGGGCAGGGACGGGTGCGGCTGGTGCAGATTGGCGAGGGGGCGGGCCAGATCGACCTGCAGCCCTGCGGCGGCACCCATGTCGCCCGCACCGGCGAGATCGGCCATATCACCTTGGATAAGATCGAGAAAAAGGGCCGTCAAAACCGCCGCATCTCGATCTCGCTTGCAGGGGGCTAAGGGGAGCGCTGCAGGTTGTAGGTTTCAGGCCTTGAGCCTCGAGCCTCGAGCCTCGAGCAGAGCCTGCTCTAAGCTTTGGACGTCTTTCCCGCGCGATGCATCCGGATGCGTGTTGGACGGCGCTGGGACGTGAAAGGCGAGGGCGAGATCGCGAAGGCCGCGGGCCAAGTCGCCTCCCTCACGCTTTGCCAAAGCAAGCATCATAGGCGCTAAAGTGCCTCGGTCGGCCAGCCCCACCAAAAGACGCCCGCCAGCATCAATCCCCAAATGACATCAAGCGCCTGCGCCGTTTTCCGCGCTGCGCGAGAAGTTCCAAAATCCCCCACCGCCCCCCTTGAACCCAAAGCCGCCACAGGCTAAGAGCGCCAGACGGACAGTTGGCCGAGTGGTCGAAGGCGCACGCCTGGAAAGTGTGTAGGCGGGGAACCGTCTCGAGGGTTCGAATCCCTCACTGTCCGCCATTACCCCTTGAAATCATTGGATAATTTGGCGTTATTGGCGATTTACCCGCCTATAAGCCCGCCATCTGTTTTGCAATTGGGCGCTATCAGTTGCGACAATGGGCAGGCTTTTCGGGAACTTGCCCCGCACCGTTCTGAAAATCTCCAATTAGCTCATATCTTGCGTAAAGGCCCACACGCTGGTCTCCCCAAAGGGGGCAAAGTCTGAGACCACCCCCGGGTGCCTGCGGTCGATCTGCCCCCCGCTGGGGGGTGGACCCAGCCTCACGCATCTGCCTGCACCTTGCGCCACGGTGAAAAGCCTGCCTCTGCCAGTGAGGCTCTGAGCCGTGACAAAGCCATCGCCCGCGCCCCCTCATGGGCAAGCGCCCGACTTTCATCCCATGCGCACTGCATCGCATAGGTGCCACGGCCCGACACATCGACCCCCACTGCCAGCCACGTCACCCCACCGGGCAGCAGGCGCTTCTCCCCCTCGTGAAGTGGAAAGGCACTGGCCTCAGCTTCAGACAGCGGCACGGCCATAGGTTCACCCCCAGCCTTGAGCATGCGGGTGAAGGCCCGCTCAAGCACGGCGATGGCGACAGGATCGGTCACGGGCAGCATTTCCCTGCCGTTGTAGTCGAAGCAGCAGGCGGCCAGCTTGGCGGCTTGGGCGGCGGCATTGCGCTTCATGGTGCGGCGCTGGTTGCGGTTCTGGGTCACGCGGCTGCCCTCTCTTCCCGGCGCTCGGCAAGCTGCACCTCATCCAGCACCTGCTCCCCCAGGGCGGTTGCAAGCACCATCACCTCGCGCAGGTGGCGCAGGGCTTCGGACTGGCTGCGCTGACACCCACCGACATGTTGGAGAGAGCTGGAGGTGACCGCAACCAAAGCGATGCACTGGCGCATGTTCAGGATGGCATCTCGGGAAAGCGTCATATCCTTCATGCCCGGCCCTCCAATCCTGCGGATGCCTGATACCCGGCGATGCGGGCCTGACCCTCGGCCACCAGCTGGCGCACCTCAGCGTCACAGCCCAACCGCTCGGCCAGCAGCAAGAGGGAGCCGCCAGCAAGGGCCGCATGCTCATGGACCGAAACGAGGGTCTGGGTCACATCGGTGTGGTTGGTGCGGTCGGTGGCCTCGATCAGGGTGCGGTTGATAAGGGCCATGCCAATGGCGGTGGCGATAAGTTCGGGATTGGTCGGCTCATAGCTCATGCGCGGGCCTCCCCGAGAAGGCGGCGGGTGTCGCGCAGGGCATGGCGCAGGTAGCTGCGGGCCTCGCGCTCGGGCTGGCTGTAGCGGGGGCGCTCGGACGCGTCCAAGGCCAGCACAAGGCTGTCATGGATTTCGTGGAGGATGGCGGATGGCAAGCCGGGGGCGGTTGCCGGAACGCTATTGCGCGGCATTGTCGGTCTCCATTGATATAAAATCAGAACATGGTTACGATACGGCCTGAGGCACCATCGGTCAACATAAATCATAACGAGGTTACGATTTGATAGCTTTGCAAAGCAAGATGGCCCGCGCAGCCTTGGGCCTTGGGGTCCGAGACCTTGCCAAGGCGGCAGAGGTGTCGCCGGACACCATCGCACGATTTGAGCGGGGGGAAGAGCTGCGGGCTTCGACCATCGAGGCTATCCGCAAGGCCCTTGAGACGCATGGCATCCAGTTCCTTGAGGGTGGGCAGGTTGCGACTGGGCCGGGTGTGGCGGTCGGTAGCAAGTCGTAAAGGCTGGGAACGTAAGGTGGCGCTGGAAGTTTACTTGCCGCGCAGCCTTGATGCATGCCAGAATTCTGATAGGAGGCCCGCTATGCCAGTGGATCGGATCAGAGAGACGCGGCGGACATGGTTCGCAGGGATTGCCGTCACTCTGACGACAATCATTTCTTACATGGCATTCTGGAGACTATCCCCAGTCGTCACCTTGGTAATCGGGTGCGTTGCATTGGTTTGCCTAGTGTTCACGGCGTGGTGGTATGGTCGCCGCCTTCGTCTGGATCGGGAGAAGGCGAAAGAACTTCAATCACAGAGCGACCTCGGCGTTTCACGCGCCACTCGCCATCAACCTTAATTTCCTTGATCTCAAGCTTAATTTTCATCGGGATATTCAGCCTGATGCGCTCGCGGATTTTGTTATCGGCCAGCGCAGCAAGAAATTCAGGGTCAGCCATAACTGCCGTGAAAGTTCCCGGCATACCCTCTTGCCTAAAGGTCCATGCTCGTTTCGCATTCTCTAATCGAGGCGTAACCAGCACCACGTCCAGCGTCGGGCGCAAAGTCCTCTCATCCTCGCTTTCAGGCTCCTGAATTCGGAAAAGACCCTCTGCTTCTGCGAACTGGCTTGCAGGAACGATATGGTCTGGCCGCCAGTCCTTTGAGGTCGGAACACCTCCACCCACACCAGTGATGTTCGGATCTTTCTGGGCCTCGCGATACATTGACCTTTGGTGTTCCTGAACTTCAGGGCTTTCCGAGGCCTTGCGAAAAATCTCTTCCAACTCTGATTTCTGGGTTTCTGAAAAGCCGTCATTGCCCAGATAATAATCATAGCTTGGAACAATTGTCGTTGGTATCGCCACCGCGAGGCCGATGGCGAGCCGCATAATCAAAGGGATACTTTCAAACCCTGCTTTTGTGTCTTTCGCGATCTGATTGATACGAGACCGCTCAATTTTTGCCAGCCACTTGGAAGACCCAGGCTCGGCTGCGATCAGCCCCACACGGTATTCGAAGGCGGGGTCTACAGCGGTCGAGGCTGCCCTAATAGCGCGAGACCATTCAATCGCCGCCTTGGCTGCTACCTCAAGGTCAATGAAATGCTGAGGCCGCAGATCAAAATACAGGCTGACGGCTTCGCCATCCTCGATTGAAATATCCATGCTGAAAATACCCCTAAGATCTGAGAACGTTAGGTTGGGCAACTCAGCAGGTCAACGGCGAGATTTTGCCGATGCAATTAATAGATGCCCGTTGCAGCTCGCGGCACTTCCTTTCCCCTTGAGCCACGCCCTCAGCTCCCCCGAGAAGGCGACATATGAACCTTGCTCGGTAGGCCGATAGATCGGAACGCCGGGCTGTTTGGCCCAGCGCCTCACGGTCGCCTCTGACACCCCCAGCACCTTGGCGATATGCGGCAGGCCCCAGATGGGGCGGCTAAGGTCAGTGGCCGTCATGCTGTGCCCCCATCTGTGTGAGAGCAGCCGCCCGGCATCACCCATGCCTGACATGCCCCGCAGAACATCCGCCCATCCGGCCCGTGGCGGTCCCATGCTGACAGCTTGCGCCATTCGTCCAGGCTGACCACACGGCCCGTCCACGTCAGAGGGCGGCCAGTGACCGAGAACGCGCGGGGCGGAACTGCGCGGGCATCTGGCGAAGGCTGAAGCAGATCAGGCCGATGGGGCCTTTCTACTTCCACTTTCTCTACCCGACACCCCGACAAAACCGGACATAAGGCCCTTTTGTCGGGTTCTGTCAGTGTGTCGGGTAAGGGATTGGCCTTTTCAGCGGGCTCTTTCGCCAGTGCAAGCCAGCGGTTCATGCGGCCTCCCAAATCCTCGGGTTCACGACAAAGAAGGTCCGGGGGCGCCCGCCGGTCTCTTCCACCACCCGGCGCAGCCAGTCGGCTTGTTCCAAGGCAGAGGCAGCGGCCTCGATCTGCTTCGCGGTCTGCAATCCCCCCAGCTCACGGCGCTGAATATCCCGAACGGTGACACGCCGCGGCTTATCCCTGAGCAAGAGCGCTGCCAGCTTGCGGACATTGCGGACCTCTTCAGGCGGTTCAGATGCGCCATAGGCCCGGAAGGCATGGCGGCGCAGGTGGTCACCCACAAGGAAGCAGGCCCGGCCAACATGGCGCTGGTCGATTTCATCCGGGAAGGGAGCGCCAGGCATGGCGGCCCAATCCAGATGGGCCAAGACGCAGGCCACCCGCACCACCAGCCCCGGCATCTTCCCGATGTGCCCCTTGAAGACCCCAGCCGCTTCGGCTTCCCATTTCCGGCACTCCCCACGAAATTCTTGCAGGGCATCGGCGGCAGCATCAGAGAAGGGCACGAGGAAAGGCCGCTTGTTCCCGGCGTCATCGAATGCGGAAGGTAAGGCGCGGAGACGCTCAAAGGCCGCCTGCAGCTTGTCGCTGTCAATCTCGCGGTCAGGGCGCGACAAGGGCACGGGCTCAGGGAACACGGTCAGGAAGCGGGCAAGCAGGCCATCATCATCGGTGTTCACCAGCAGGCGGGCCAGCTTGTCGGGCTGGGTGCCGCCAAGGATGGAAACGCTCAGGTGATCGACAATGATAGGCTCAGGGCTGCTTTTGCGGTCCACCGTGTAGGAGCGGCCACCATAGGCTTCCAGCCAGAAAGGCCGGTCTCCCCCGCCGTTGTATCGGTCCATGCTGCCCAGCCAGCCGGACAGTTCATCCCGCGACAGCAGAAGGCCGCGCCAAGAGGCCGCCAACAGGGAGGCCACCTTTTCCGTGGTGACATCCGAAATCGTGACGCGCTCACGCATGGGGGGCGCTCCAGCCTCTGCCGCATCGGGCTTGCGCGGGGTGTCGTCACTCTCAGCCAGCGCCCGCTTTGCGTCTGTCTTCCATTGCGCCAGAGCCAAGGCCGCGATTTCGTCCCGGTCCTCCCATTCCCGGCGGCGCTCCTTGTATTCTTCGCTCAAGCGGCGCTCGATGTCCTTCACGGGGTCCAGCACTGCATCCAAGGCCGGAGACTTCCCAGCAGACGGATCGCCCACAAGCATTACCCAAAGAACCGGCGGCTCTTTCCAGCCCTGCCAAGGGGTCGCCCAGCGCGCATTGCCGATGATGGCGCTTGCGGTGCCGAGAAGCGCGGCAGCGACATAATCGACCGGCGTTCCCTTGACCCTCGCGGCGGTCTGGACCCATTCAGCCCAAGCCCCGAACGTCAGGGCGAATTCTTCCGCTGACATGACCGGCGCAACAGGGCGGGCCGGTTGAGAAATGGTCATATCCGGCGCAGGCCAGTCCGGCTTGAACGGGATCGGTTCGGGCATCGCGTTCATGCTGCGGCCCCTTTCTTCATGAGAACATCATTCCAGTCGCACCCGTCCGGTGCGGCCAGCGTGGAGACATCCCAGCCCAAGGCTGCGGCTCTCTCGGCCAGAGCAATACCTGCATTGCTACCGGGCTTGTCTCCATCGGTCGCAACGATCAGGTGTCCCAGCGTGGCCGGAAGGCGAAGGCCCATCATGCCGCTGGTGCTGAGCGCGGCCCAGATCGAGGCAGGGTAGCGCAGCAGGCCGCTGGCGAGGCTCAGGGCGGTCTCGATGCCTTCGGCCACGACAAGAGGCCCAGGGCAAGCGGAGAGCCTGACGGCCCCGCCTGCCGTATTGCCAAGCATCGCCTTGGACGGCTCGGCCTGAGCTTTCCCCGATCCATCCGGGCGCAGATAGGTGCGATGCACCGCGAAGCGTTCGGCACCCTCGATCCGGGCAATCATCGCAGGCAGGCGCTTTGCACTCGGATGCCAGCAGGCGGGATGAAAGCGCAGGCAATCCGACAAGGCACAGGTGATGCCTCGAGCACGCAGATAGGCCTCGGCAACGGTGCCTTCGATCGGCAGAGCCTCGGACCAGACCGATTGCGCCTGGCGTTCCCGCTTCTCGGCCTCCCGGCGTTGTTCGGCCTCAAATCGTGCCAGCTCGGCCGCATCCGTCCGCGGCACAGTGCCATGCCCTTCGATGATGCCGAGCCCGCGCAGAGCGTCCAGCACGGCCATGAAATCACAGCCGGTCATGCAGCGGGCCAAAAGACGCCCGCCCGCGCCATCTGACAGGGACAGGCTCGGCTTGCGGTCACCATGTGCCGGGCAGCGGGCGAGGCCATAGCGGCCATGCCATTTCCCTTGCAGGGCGCGGGTGATGCGCTGGGCTTCGGTCATGCCTCAGCCCTCCTTACTGCATTGGCCTTGAGGACATAGCGGGCATGATTGCCGGGATAGGGGCCGCCGTGGGCCTCGTGCCGGGTCTCGATGGGGATACCGCGTTTGCGCAGGAGGTGGATATATGCGGACCAGCGCGGGGCCGGTTCGGTAATGGGGGTGCATCCGGTCGATCCCGCGTGGATCAACTGCTCCAAAGCCCAGAGCTCACGTCCTTTAAGCTGGGCGGTGAAGGGTTCTGCGCCTTCAGGATGGATCGTGAAATGTGCCATTGCTCGGCCTCCATTCTTGCGGGGCGAGGCTATGGGCGCTATCTTCGGGCTATCCGCACAGCCGTAAGAATACCGCCGCCGCCCCATGCCCGGGGTGGCGGTTTCTTATGCGGCTGCTGCCCGGGCGTTTTCCCAAGCCTCAATGTCAGAGAGTTTCCAGCGCGAGCACTGCGGAGACAGCTTCACCGGCTGCGGAAAGGCGGGGTCAGTCTTAACCCAGCGCCAAGGCGTGGTGCGATGAACACCGTAGCGGGCGGCCAGCTGGGCATCGGAGAGGTAGGTTTCGTTCATGCATTGCACTCCAACGGGTTGCGATGGGTGCAAACTGCAAGAACGAATTCAGAACACGAACCGAAAACAATTCGGAATAAGTTTTCGAATTATCTGGAACGGGGGCCCGGCTTGGCGAGGGTCGGCTCAATTGCTGCAGCTTCCTTCCAGAGTGCCAACCATGCCAAATGCTTCATGTCCTGGCCGAACATGCGATGCGCTTCGCCTTTGTTCTTGAACAACCCCTCCCTGAACGCAGCGACAATGGCCGCTCCAGTGGGTGCTTTCTCCACAGCGCCTTGAATGCGTCCTTCCCAAGCGTTCTCGACCAGCCACACGCGCATAGCCAGAAGCGGGGCGGGCAAGTCAGTTTCCTTGATGCAGAGGGGAGATCCGGCGATTGGCGCGACAGCTTCGAGGGTAGTTGAGGTGCGAACCGCGAGGCCTGAGCGCTCCAGATGCATAAATTGCATGTCGGCCAGATCGCGCCGCAGAAAATAGTCATCCGGGAAAGGGCCGCCTCTCCAACGGGAAAGGAAGGCAGCATCGAAGGCTGCACCGCTGCTTAGGCCATGCTTGTGTGATACTGACCAGGCGAAGCTGAAATCGCTGAGGCGGATCAGATTTCCAGAACCCAAGCATACCCGCATATCATGGCGGCAAGCCTCAATCAGAGCGGCAATGAGCCAGTTATGATAGGCTTCAAGTTCGTAACTATCCGGCCACAATGTGCCGTCATGTGCCAGTAATTCGTCATCAGGGTCTTCGGGCTTCGGTCGATTATCGGCACCGACCAAAATATCATATGTGTCGAAGTCCATGACCTGCATGATTTCGTCAAGCGTCAGATAACCTTCAGGGCACCACATCAGCCGATCCTCACAATGTTTGCCCCGCCGGGGTCTTTCTCCGTCAGAAAATCGGCCCATGCCGACATCATGGCGCGGCGCTTTTCGATCATATCGCCCCGCCGATAAGCAGCCTCGACACCGCTGGCGACCTTATGGGCCAGCGCGACCTCGGCCATGTCGCCGGGAAAGCCAGTGCGCTCGCCCACCCAATCCCGGAAAGTGCTGCGCAGACCATGAGGCACTGCTGGGCGCTTGCTGACCCGATCAATATACCCCGCGCCTCCGGCCTCAACATCAGCCAGATGAACGCGCTTCATGGCCGCGCTGAGCGTGGCGTCTGACATTTCACCCCCTTGCGGTGCCGGGAACACCAGAGGATTGTCTTTGAGCCTTGGCCGGGCCTCGAGAAGGTTAATAGCCTCTCGGCACAGCGGAACACGGTGCTCTTTGTCCATCTTCATGCGCTCGGCAGGGATGGTCCAAATTCCAGTCTTCATGTCGAACTCGTCCCAGACCGCGCCACGGACCTCTTGCGACCGAACGGCCGTGAAAGCGATGAATTCAAGCCCTCTGGCGCCTACACCCTCACGCGAACGGATGGCCTTCAGCCAACGCTGTGCATCTTCGATCTGGACCGCAGGCCAGTTCTCTATCTTCGCCACTTTATTCGCGGCCGGCAGAAGCTCTTTCAGGTTGCCGACCCACCTCGCTGGATTGTCGCCCGTCCTGTGGCCTGACACAGTGGCCCATGACAGCACCGCCTCGATGCGACCGCGCAACCTGTCCGCGGTGACGGTCTTAGCTTGCCAGAGCGTTTCGCCCGCATCGTTCACGGGCTGGTTGAGAACACGCAGCACGTCCTGCACGGTCACGTCCTGAACCATCATGCCGCCCAGCTCGGGCACAGCATATGTCTGCAGGGTGTTGCGCCACTGGTCGCGATGCTTGGGGTTTTTGAACCCTTCCAGCTTTGAGGTAAGGCAGCCGGTGACGGCATCCGCAAAGGTCATGCTCCGCTTCTGCGCCGAGACAAGGGCGGCCCGGGCGGCCTTGCGCTCCTCGATCGGATCAATCCCGCGCCGGATCTGGTCCTTGGCCTCTCGCGCCCTGTCTCTCGCTTGGGCAAGTGTCACATCGGGATAGCCGCCAAGACCCAGCTCTCGGCGCTTATCCCCGACCGTCACGCGCAGGAGCCAGGTGCGGCCCCCGTTTGGTGTGATCTGAAGCAGCAGCCCCGAGACGCCACCCACCGCGAAGGTAGCATTGCCTGCAGTGCCGGGATGCCCCAGCCGTTTTACGTCCAGTGCGGTTAGCTCTTTGGCGACCCTCGGCATCATACACCCCACATCATACCCGCCTAAATAGATATGAATGGTTGCTGTTGGGTGCAACCCTATGCAACACGTCACGACCCTAATATCCTTGTTTTATTGAGATAATGCCACTGGATGCAACGGGCGGCAGCGCCTTACTGGCGGGCTCACTGTCCGCCATGACCTGCCCCCCGGAAGATCCCTCGCTGTGATGTAGAGTCTGCCCAACCAGAGAAGGAGCAG
>NZ_JAVDBT010000010.1 GCF_030848395.1 Pseudogemmobacter lacusdianii
CCGTCGTCGCCCTCGCCGCAACCGTCATCTTCTGGCTATGACACAAGAACGAGTCCTGACCCTAGCGAGCCTGCGCCTCCGGCGGGAGTATTTAAGATCAAGATGAATAGCTTAACGCTTCATCTTGAGAAAAATACTCCGGGGGTAAGGCCGCAGGCCTGAAGGGGGCAGCGCCCCCTTGCTTGAAGCGCGCGCCAGCACCGCCTATGCTGGCGGCACTTCAAAAGGGGATATCATGGCCAAGGCCTCGGCAAGTTTCACCTGCACCGCTTGCGGCGCGAGTTTCGGCAAGTGGAGCGGCAAATGCGATGCCTGCGGGGCTTGGAACAGCATCGTGGAAGAGGCGCCGCTTTCGGCAGGTCCCAAGGCATTGGGGCAAAGGGGCCGCGCGATTGCCCTAACCAATCTGGACACCGAAGAGCCGCCGCCGCCACGATTTTCTTCGGGAATTGAAGAGCTTGACCGAGTGCTTGGAGGCGGGCTGGTGCCGGCCTCGGCCATTTTGGTCGGCGGCGATCCCGGCATCGGCAAATCCACTTTGCTTTTGCAAGCCACGGCAAGCTTCGCGCGGCGCGGCCTGAAATGCCTATATATCTCGGGCGAAGAGGCGGCGGCGCAGGTTCGCATGCGCGCGCAACGTCTTGGGCTCACGGATGCGCCGGTGCAGTTGGGCGCCGAGACCGCTTTGCGCGATATCCTCACCACTTTGGACAATGAGCGGCCCGGGCTGGCGATCATCGACTCGATCCAGACCATGTGGCTCGACACGGTCGAGGCTGCCCCCGGCTCGGTCTCGCAGGTCCGCGCCGCCGCGCATGAGTTGGTGAGCTTCGCCAAACGCCGCGGCGTGGCGATCATCCTCGTCGGCCATGTCACCAAGGAAGGCCAGATCGCCGGCCCTCGCGTCGTCGAGCATATGGTCGACACCGTGCTTTATTTCGAGGGCGAGCGCGGCCACCAGTTCCGCATCCTGCGTGCGGTGAAGAACCGCTTCGGCCCCGCCGATGAGATTGGCGTTTTTGAGATGACCGGGAATGGGCTGCAAGAGGTTATCAACCCCTCGGCCCTCTTTCTGTCGTCACGCGATGCCCCTGCCCCCGGCTCGGCGGTCTTCGCCGGGATCGAGGGCAGCCGCCCCGTGCTGACCGAGATCCAAGCGCTTGTCGCCCCCTCAAACCTTGGCACGCCACGCCGCACCGTGGTTGGGTTAGATTCCGGCAGGCTCTCGACCATTTTGGCCGTGCTGGAAGCCCGCGTTGGCATCCCCTTCACCGGACTTGATGTTTTCCTCAACGTCGCAGGCGGCATGCGGGTGACCGAGCCTGCGGCCGATCTTGCCGTTGCCGCCGCCCTCCTTTCGGCTCGAGAAGATGTGGCAATCCCGCCAGATATGGTGCTTTTCGGCGAAATCAGCCTGTCTGGCGCGCTGCGCCCGGCGGGACAGACCGAAAACAGGTTGAAAGAAGCCGCGAAACTTGGTTTCACACAAGCGACCATTCCCAAGGGCTCAAAATCAACGGGTTCTGCGGGGATTTCCTTGCGTGAGATGGCCGACCTTGCCGCCTTCACCGGCGAGATGTTCGGCGCTGGCTGAGTTTGGCCCCTTTGATACAGGCCTTGGAGAGCGAATGATGGAAAACTTTACCGCAGTCGATGGCGTCGCGGCGCTTGTCATCCTGCTCTCCGCCATCTTGGCCTATTCGCGGGGTCTTGTGCGTGAGTTGATGGCGATTTTGGGCTGGATTGGCGCTGCAGTGCTGGCCTTCATCTTCGCCCCCGCCGCAAAACCCCTCGTCGCCGAGATCCCGGTTATCGGTGATTTTCTTGCCGACAGCTGCGAACTTTCGGTGATCGGCGCTTTCGCCGCCGTCTTCGCCATTGGGCTGATCTTGATGGCGCTCTTCACCCCGCTGTTCGCCAGTGTCGTGCAGCGCTCTGCTTTGGGGGGCGTGGATCAGGGGCTCGGCTTCCTCTTCGGCGTCGCGCGCGGTGTTTTGCTGATCGCTGTGGCCTTCATCGTTTGGGACCGGGCCTTGTCGAACCAATCGGTTCCGATGATCGACAATTCACGCACCGCCAAAGTCTTCGGCAATTTCCAATCGGCGATCGACGGCTCGATCCCCACCGATGCGCCGGGCTGGATCGTTGCCCGCTATAATGAGCTGACGATGGCTTGCGCCCCCGAAGCCACCGCGCCCACTTCGGCAGCACCGACCGAGATGCCCCCGGCCGAGGCCGCTCCGGCCAATTGAGCCAAGCCCTGACAAAAGGGGGCTGGGAACAATCAGCCCCCAACGATCACTTTTCCATTTGCGTCACAGCAGGGCGTGACTCTGCCGCCAGTTAGGCCTAAAGCAAGGCGCAACCTCACACCGGATTCGGAGGCCGCCCTTGCTGTCCGCCACGCGCCCCTTTCTTGCCCACCCCTTCGATGATGATAAGCTGAAGGAGGAGTGCGGGATTTTCGGCGTGATCGGCTTGAGTGACGCCTCAAACTTCGTCGCTCTTGGCCTGCACGCCTTGCAACACCGCGGCCAAGAGGCCGGTGGCATCGTCACCTATGAGCCGGAAACCGGCTTCCATTCCGAACGCCGCTTTGGCTATGTGCGCGATAACTTCACATCCGCAGCCATCATGAAGCTGCTGCCCGGTGATCTGGGGATTGGCCATGTGCGCTATTCCACCGCCGGGTCCAAAGGCGCCGCGCAGATCCGCGACGTTCAGCCCTTCTTTGGCGAATTTGCCATCGGCGGCTGTGCCATTGCCCATAACGGCAACCTGACCAATGCCGCGCGCCTGCGCAAAGATCTGATCGAGCGTGGCGCGATCTTCCAAAGCTCGTCCGACTCGGAATGCATCATCCATCTGATGGCGCGTTCGATGCAAAAGACCCAAGCCGAGCGTCTGAAAGACGCTTTGCGGCTGGTTGAGGGCGCCTTCTCGGTCATCGCCATGACCCGCACCAAGCTGATGGGTGTGCGCGACGCGCTTGGCGTGCGCCCCTTGGTTCTGGGCCGCTTGGGCGAAGGTTGGGTTCTGGCTTCGGAAACCTGCGCTTTGGACATCATCGGTGCCGAGTTCATCCGCGAGATCGAACCGGGCGAGATGGTGGTGATTGAGAACGGTGTCGTCGAAAGCACCCGCCCCTTCGCTCCCGCCAATGCGCGCTCTTGTATCTTCGAGCAGGTCTATTTCTCGCGCCCCGACAGCATCGTTGGCGGCCGTTCGGTCTATGAAACCCGCCGTCAGATCGGTGTGGAACTGGCCCGTGAAGCGCCGATCGACGCTGACCTCGTTTGCCCAGTACCGGATTCCGGCACCCCTGCCGCCATCGGCTATGCGGCTGAAAGCGGCATCCCCTTTGGTCTTGGGATCACCCGCAACCAATATATGGGCCGCACCTTCATTGA
Source organism: Pseudogemmobacter lacusdianii (assembly GCF_030848395.1). Taxonomy (GTDB): domain Bacteria; phylum Pseudomonadota; class Alphaproteobacteria; order Rhodobacterales; family Rhodobacteraceae; genus Pseudogemmobacter; species Pseudogemmobacter lacusdianii. The sequence goes on from NZ_JAVDBT010000010.1 coordinate 3,411, forward strand.
GCCCTCCGAGCAGATCCGCAACATGGGCGTGCGGCTGAAGCTGAACGTCAACCGCGCGCTGATCCGTGGTAAACGAGTGATCTTGGTCGACGACTCGGTTGTGCGCGGCACCACCAGCCGCAAGATCAAGGATATGATCCTAGATGCAGGTGCTGCCGAGGTGCACTTCCGCATCGCCTCGCCGCCGACGGCTTGGCCCTGCTTCTACGGCGTCGACACGCCGGAACGCTCAAAACTTCTGGCAGCGACGATGTCGGAAGAAGAAATGCGCGAATGGATCGGCGTGAACAGCCTGAAATTCATCACCCTGGACGGGCTATACCGTGCGGCTGGTGAGGCCAAAGGGCGCGACGCTGCCAATCCGCGCTTCTGCGACGCCTGCTTCTCGGGCCAATACCCGATCGCTCCCGCCGATAAGCTGGACGAGGGTTTTGTGATGACCGCAGCAAGGTAAACTGCTGCGCCATCATGCAGGGCAAGGCATTCAAAATGCGCCTGTATCCTCGGCAATGATTACCAAACCCCTTCAGAAAATGAAAAAGCGGCCAGAATTCTGGCCGCTTTTTTGTCGTTCTGCTTAAAGACTTAGACCAGTGCGCAGCAATCTTCCTTTGGGCCGTCACCGGGCAGTTCTTTGCCTGGCAGCTCCCCGCCGGGGATTCTCGGGCCGCGCTCGTCAGCATTGCCATTGTGGCGCTGCTCTTCTTCCGCTTGGTACTCTCCTGCGCTGAACGGACCGCTAAAAGGTCCGCAAGCCGAAACTGCCGCCGTCATTGCCAAAAGGACTGCAATACGCAAAGTTTTCATCAGATAGCCTTGTTAATCTTACTCGTATCAACGGGTTATCTTCTGCTGACTTTCTTCACAACCCCAAGCGCCGTAAGTAAAACCCCACCCCGGCGCCCAAATTTTCGCGCCGCGCCCGCCCTTCAGTGGGATCGCCTCTTGTCACATGACTTAAGGGGCAAGATCAGGTTGGCTCTATGGCCAGATCCTCTTCTTCAGGCGGGCCTTCCACAGGTGGCCCCACGCGCGGCCGTTCCCCGCCATTGCGGTGAACAGGCTTGCTCGCCTCATCATAGCGGCCGTAGCCGGCTCCGCCCGTGTCACTGTCGCTGATATAATAAGGACCGCCACATCCCGACAAGACAACAGAGAGCAAAATGGCGATCACACCACGGTGAGACATAAGAAATCTCCTTACGAATGTTACTGACGATCAAAACTTGGCTAAAGTGTTAAAATTTTACCAACTGGAAAAGTTAACGCAAGACACAAATTTATGCTTAAAGCCAGCGCATCGGCTCAACGGCAGTCAGGCCCTCCCGACCCTCTCGGCGCCCGCGCCCAAGAGCAGTTAGGCTGTTCGAAACATTCGCCTCATAGGTGTTGGGACAGTCACTGTCCCCCTATTCATCAGGCCCCGCTGCCAATCCCTGCCCATTTCGGCCAATTTACCGCAGGCCCCGAGATTGCAGCCTTCTTGCCCTTTCATCTTGACTGAAATACTCCACGGGGGTCCGGGGGTGTGAAACCCCCGGCCGACGCCGCCAAAGCGATACGGTAAAACTTCCCTAACCGACCCGGACGAAGCATGACCCAGAAAACCGCTCTCATCACCGGCGCCTCGCGCGGGCTTGGCTATGCCTTGGCCGAGCAGCTGGCCCTGCAAGGTTGGAATGTCGTGGCTCTGGCCCGCACCGTTGGCGGGCTTGAGGCGCTGGACGATCAGGTGAAATCCGCCAAGCTGCCGGGGGCTGGCACATTGACCCTCGCGCCGATGGACATCACCAATGAAGATGCGATGCGCCACCTTTGCCGGTCGATCCATGATCGTTGGGGCGGCTTGCAGCTTTGGGTGCATACGGCGGTGCATGTGACGGCGCTCTCGCCCGCGCCTTCGGTGGATATGAAAGATCTCGACAAATCCATCGCCACCAACCTGCGCGCTGCCAGCTTCATGGTGACCATGGTGGACCCGCTCTTGCGCGCCGGCAATGGCACGGCGATGTTCTTGGACGATCCGGCCACCGCGCAGCGCTATTCGGCCACTTACGGCATGACCAAAGCGGCCCAAATGCAAATGGCACGCAATTGGCAGGCCGAGACGGTCAAAACCGGGCCGCGCGTGCTGATCGAGACCCCATCGCCGATGGCCACCGCCACTCGCGCCCGCCATTATCCGGGTGAAGACCGCTCCCCCCTTGCCGATCCGCGCACAGAGGCCCTGCGGCTGATCTCGCTGCTCTAGGCTTGCCCTCACCAAAGGGGCGGCTATCCTGCGCGCCAGCACAGGAGTATCACCATGACCGATCGTGAATGGACCCCGCCCCGCGTCTGGACCTGGGACAAAGAGAACGGCGGCGCTTTCGCCTCGACGAACCGCCCCATCGCCGGGCCGACGCATGACAAGGCCTTGCCCGTCGGCAAGCATCCTCTGCAGCTGCATTCTTTGGCCACACCCAATGGCCAAAAGGTGACCATCCTTTTGGAAGAACTGCTGGAGGCGGGCTATGACGCCGAATATGACGCTTGGCTGATTGATATCGGCAAGGGCGATCAATTCGGCTCGGGTTTTGTTGAGCTGAACCCGAACTCAAAGATCCCCGCGCTTTACGACCAAGCCTCGGGCACGCGGCTTTTTGAGAGTGCTTCGATCATGGTTTGGCTGGCCGAGAAATTCGGCGCCTTCCTGCCCGCCTCGGGTGCGGCGCGGGCCGAGGTGATGAATTGGCTCTTTTGGCAAATGGGCTCGGCCCCGTTCTTGGGCGGCGGCTTTGGGCATTTCTACAAATATGCACCAGTGCGGCTGGAATACCCGATCAATCGCTACGCGATGGAGGTGAAGCGCCAGCTGGATGTGCTGGACCGCGAACTGGCCCATAAGCGCTTCATCGCCGGGTCGGACTATAGCATCGCCGATATGGCGATTTTTCCGTGGTATGGCGCGCTGGTGCGCAATGAGGCTTATGACGCAGGTGAGTTCCTTGACGTTGGCATCTACAAAAACGTCATCCGCTGGGCCGATGAGATTGCGCAGCGCCCGGCGGTGATCCGGGGCCGCATGGTCAACAAGGGCCAAGGCCCCGAAGAGCGCCGCTTGGCCGAGCGCCACTCGGCGGCGGATTTCGACGGCAAGGATCTGACGGCCTAAGGTCGCGATATGAAAAGGGGGCCAAACGGCCCCCTTTTGCGTCAAGCCAATGCGGCCTCGATTGAGGCCCAGAGCGGCTCCAAAGGCTCCACCCCAACCGAGAGCCGGATGAACCCCGCGGGCACCGCATCCCCCCAACGCGCGCGGCGCTCGCCCGCGCTATGGGTGCCGCCAAAGCTGGTGGTCTGCTCAATCAGCTTGCAGCGCGTGAGGAACCCTTCGGCCTGCTCGGCATCCGCCAAGGTCAGCCCGATCAGGAAGCCGCCATTGGCCATCTGCCCCCCCACCGCCCAATGCGAGGCGTCACCCGCAAGGCCCGGATAGCGCAGGCTCAGCACCTTGGGATGCGCCGCCAACCGCTCGGCCAGCACTTGCGCCGAGGCGCACATCCGCGCCAGACGCAGCTCTAAAGTCTCAAGCCCCCGATGCACCAAAAAGGCCTCGAACGGGCCCGGAATGGCCCCAGACATCCGCCGCCAATCGCGCACCCGGCCCATCAGCTTTGCATCCCGGCCCGAGACATGGCCGAAGAGCACATCGGAATGCCCGGCCGGAGCCTTGGTATCGGCCGCCACCACCAGATCGGCGCCAAGGTCCAAGGGCCGCTGCAAAAGCGGCGTCATCGTGGTGTTGTCAGCGATCACTATCGCCCCTGCCGCATGGGCGCGGGCGGCCACTGCGGCGATATCAATTACATCTAGACCGGGGTTCGAAGGCGTCTCCAAGTAGACCACCGCCACGCCGGTGAAATCCGCCGTAGCGTAATCTGCCGTCGGAATTTCCCGCACGATGATGCCCAAGGGCTTCAAAAACCCCTCTGACAGCACCCGCGTGACGTAATAACCGTCCGAGGGGATCACCAACTGCTCCCCCGCCTTCAGACTGGCGAAAAGGGCTGCTGAAATCGCCGCCATGCCGCTTGGAAAGCTGACCGTTTCAGCCGCTTCCAAGAGGCTAAGCTGCGCCTCGATCGCATCCCAAGTCGGCATGGCGTTGCGGCCATAGATGTAAGGCGCGCCTTGGGTGTCTGGCAGATGATAGGTGGCCGAGGCGGTGATCGGCGGCACCACCGGATCTCCCTTGCTCAGCCCCTCTTTGCGGTGATGCAACATCTGCGCAAGACGTGTCTCGATCGGGTCCGACATGGAAGATCCTTTGATACCATAAGCTTAGAAACGTCGGCTTGATCACTCCAACCGAGCCGGGAAGCCCTCGGCCCGCAAATCGGTGCCAAGCGCATCCTCCAATAGCTTTACGATCTGCGTCGATTGCGCGCCACCACCATAGGTGGCTTTGCCCGTGATAAAGGTCTGCTGAACCAGAGATGCCAAATTAAGAGGCACTCCGAACTCGCGGCCAAAGCCCATCGCAAAACCAAGATCCTTCAGCGCCAGATCCATCGAGAAGGCCACATCATAGCTGCCGTTCAGGATCAGCTGGCCCTCGGTCTCATGCACGAAGCTAGAACCCGAGGAGGCCGCAATTGCCTCCCATGCGGTCTTCAGATCCAAGCCGCCACGCTTGGCCAGCATCAAAGCCTCGCCATCCGCCACAAGATGAATGAAGGCCAACATATTGGTGATCACCTTGATCACCGCAGCCGAGCCTAAGGGACCCATGTAAAAGAGCTTTTTACCAATCGCCTGCAAGGCGGGGCGGTGCAGATCGTAAAGTCCCTGCTCGCCGCCGACCAGCACGGTGATCTCGCCCCGCGCCGCAAGATGCACCCCGCCGGTGACCGGGGCCTCAAGCATTTGCACGCCACTCATCCGCGCCAAGCCCGCCAGCCGCAGCACATCATCGCGGCCAAGGGTGGAGTTTTCGATCCAAGTGGCGCCCGGCTTCAGCCCGGTCATCAACTCGGCCAGCACAGCCTCGGAAGCGGCGGGGCTGGGAAGGCAGGTGAAGACATGATCAACCGCTTGGGCGAGATCCGAGACCGAACTCGCCACCCCTGCCCCCAAAGCCCGCAGCTTTTCGCAAGCGACGGGGTCGCGGTCATAAACCGTGACCTGATACCCGGCGCGCATAAGATTATGCGCCAAAGCCGCACCCAGATTGCCCAGTCCGATATAGCCGTAATGCATGGTATCTTCTTGTATAGGTTGGATAAAGAAAAAGGGGGCCACGGCGATCTGCCATGGCCCCGTCGGGGATCATGTGGTGGTTCAGGCCCTAGAGAAGGGCCAGCGCCTTAGGCGCCCCAGCCGACGATGCCTTTGACTTCGCAGAAGTCATGGATGCCCCAATCGGCATATTCGCGGCCATTGCCCGACTGCTTATAGCCGCCGAAGGGCGCCGAAGTGTCCCAATCGGGGTAGTTGAGGTTCACGGTGCCCGCGCGCAGACGGCGCGCGACGGGTTTGGCATCCTCAACCGGGCCAGCGATATAGGCGGCAAGGCCGTAGACAGTGTCATTGGCTTGGGCCACGGCATCGTCAATATCGTCATAGGGTTGGATCGCCAGCACCGGCCCGAAGATCTCTTCCTTCGAGATGGTCATCGAATTGTCCACGCCGCCAAAGACGGTCGGACGCACGAACCAGCCGCGGTTGAGATCAGCCGGACGGCCCACGCCGCCGGTGACAAGCTCTGCCCCCTCATCGATGCCCGCTTGGATCAGGCGCTGCACCTTTTCAAACTGCAACTTCGAGACCAGCGGACCGAGCACGGTGTTCTCATCCAGCGGATCGCCGGTGATGATGGCATCGGCGGCCTCTTTCGCTGCGGCCAAAGCCTCGGCATGGCGGTTGCGCGGCACCAGCATCCGGGTCGGCGCATCGCAAGATTGCCCGGTGTTCGACATCACCGCATTAACGCCCGCAGCCACAGCCTCGGCGATATTGGCCGAGGCGAGGATGATGTTCGGCGATTTGCCACCCAGCTCTTGCGCCACGCGCTTGACGGTCGGAGCCGCCGCCGCCGCAATCGCGGTGCCCGCGCGGGTCGAGCCGGTGAAGGAGACCATATCCACCTCGGGGTGGCTGGTGATCCGGGTGCCAACGCCCGGCCCGTCGCCGTTCACCAAGTTGAAGACGCCCTTCGGCACGCCCGCATCATGCATCAGTTGCGCGAAAAGCACGCCCGACAGCGGCGCGATCTCCGAAGGCTTCAGCACCATCGTGCAGCCCGCGATCAAAGCCGGAGCCACCTTGCAGACGATCTGGTTCATCGGCCAGTTCCAAGGCGTGATCAGCGCGCAAACGCCAATCCCTTCATGCACGATCCGGGTGGTGCCGCGCATATATTCCCAAGTCATCTCTTCGGCGGCCTTGATCGTCGCCTCAAGATGCACCTGCCCCGCCCAAGCCTGAGCGCTGCGCGCCCAAGTGATCGGCGCGCCCATCTCGGTGGACATGACGCGGGCGAAATCCTCGTAGCGCTCGTTGTAAAGCTCAAGGATGCGCTTCACGAGGGCGATGCGCTCGGCAACCGACGTCACCGTCCAAGCATCAAAGGCCGCACGGGCGGCCATGATCGCACGATCGGCATCGTCATCATTGCCAAGCGCGACTTCGCAAACGATTTCCTCGGTCGCCGGGTTCTCAACGCCAAGCCGGGTCTTCGACACCGGCTCGACCCATTCCCCGTTGATGTAGAATTTCGTCATGTTCTGCGGGATCATTTGGCCCTCATTTGAAATAGATATTGAAACGCTCGCGAATGGCGCGGTCGATCGCAGGGTCTACGACACAACCGGCTTTGGCAAGAATTTCATTCTTTCTAGCAATGGCCCCGTCCAAAAGCAGCGGTTTTCCCGCCTCATTCCATTCTTTCGGCGACATGCGGTTGCCAACCTTGGGATAGATATATTCGGTCTGCATCAGCTTAAGCGTTTGATCCGACCCAAGATAATGGCCCGGACCGCCCAAGCAGACCTCTTTCATCGCATCCAAGCTGGTGGTGTCGGGGTTCACATCGATCCCGCGCACCAACCGCATGGTCTGGCCCAAAAGATCATCGCCCAAGACCAAGGATTCCATGCAGAAGCCCAAAAGCGAGGCATGCATGCCGACCGCCTCATAGCACATGTTCAGCCCCGAAAGCCCGGCCAAGGCATTGGTGATGCCCTGCTCCCAACCGGCTTGCATATCGGGCAGCTTGCTGTCGGAAATCCCCGAGGCAGCCCCGCCCGGCAGACCGTAGAATCGGTGCATCTGCGCACAGCCAGCCGTCAAAAGCGCCTGTTCGGCCGAGCCGCCGGACATCGCGCCCGTGCGCAGATCCGAGACGAAGGGCCAAGTGCCAAAGATCGCCGGAGCGCCGGGCTTGATCGCATTGACATAGACCACGCCGGCCAGACATTCCGCCACCGCCTGCACGATGGTCAGCGCAATCGGCGCCGGAGCGGTCGCGCCCGCTTGCCCTGCCGACAACAGCAGCATCGGCATACCGCGGCGGATACAATCCTCCATGGTGATGCAGCTTTCCTCGGCAAACTTCATCGGCGGCACAACGAAGCAATTGGAATTGCTCACGAATGGCCGTTCCAGCCAATGCTCCTCTGAGCCTGCCACCATATGCAGCATCTCAAAGCAATCAGCGACATGGGAAGGATCCGAGAAGCTGGTGCCCACATGCTTTTTGGTGCCGGCAAGGCAGCCGTAAAGCGTGTTAAGGTCCATCTCTTTGTTATCCACCACATCGCGGCAGACCATGGTGCGCTGGTAGAAATGGATATTGTCGAGGTTATCGACCAGCCGCGCCGCATCATAAAGATCCTGCGCCGTCGACTCGCGGTAATCCAAGGTCACCGGATCGACGATATGCACCGCCGCACCTGCTGTGCCGTAATGCACATTGGTGCCCGAAAGATGCAGATCATGCTTCGGGTCACGCGCATGCAAGGTGATGTCGCGCGCGGCAACATTCAGCATATCCTCAACCAAGGCGCGCGGGAAACGAATGCGCCCGTCATCGCCCAAGATCGCCCCGGCTTCGGTCAAAAGCTTCACGCCCGAGGGCGGCGCTTGGCTCAGACCAATCTCCTCCAAAGCGTCCAAAGCCGCCGAGTGGATCTGCTGCACCGCCGCATCGCTCAAGGGCTTATATTGCCCACCCGGCAAACCCGGCCGCACCGGGCGCATATCCTCGGCCAAAGGTGCCGCGCGCATGGCCACCCGCGCCGCCCGACCGCCCGCCCGCGACGACCGCCGCGCGGCCTCGGGTGCGCAGATCTCACCGATATCCGTGTTCTCGCTCATCGCTCATGCCCTTTCATAATGGCACGTTTATCCCTCGGCGCGGCCCAAAACCCCGCCCCACTCCGCTCCGCGCTGCCAAAGCGCATTCCTCAAATCGTCCCGGCCTTCGCAGCTGGAAAAGGCGCTCTCCCCCGCCTTTCCCTGCCCATTTTCTGTCCTCAAATATCCCGGGGGTCCGGGGGCTGGCCCCCGGCTCCGGCTTCACATACGGATCCGCTCAGATTTCGCGTCATACATCGGCACCAAAGACGCCTCCGCCGCATGACGCACCCCTGCCACCTCAATCTCGTAGCTTGAGGCCAAAACCTCCGCCTCGCTCTCGCCCGCGCATGGCACATAGCCCATGCCGATCGCACCACCGAGGAAATGGCCATAAGCGCCCGAGGTCACCGGCCCAACGATCTTGCCATCGCGGACAACCGCCTCATTGTGGAACAGCAAGGGCTCCGCATCCTTCAGCCGGAACTGCAACATCCGCCGCGAAAGCCCGGCCTCTTCCTTGCGCAAGACCGCCTCGCGCCCAATGAAATTGGCCTTCTTGCGGCTGACGGTGAAGCCAAGCCCCGCCTCCAGCACATGATCCTCATCGGTGATGTCATGGCCCCAGTGCCGGTAAGCTTTCTCAATCCGACAGGAATCGAGCGTATGGAGGCCGCAAAGCTTCCACCCATGCGCGGCACCAGCCGCATCCAAAGCCTCAAACACATGCGCGGTTTGATCGGCCGAGACGTAAAGCTCCCAGCCAAGCTCGCCCACATAAGTCACCCGATGCGCCCGGGCGAGGCCCATGCCGATCTCGATTTCCCGCGCCGTGCCAAAGGGATGCGCGGTATTCGAGAAATCATTGGGCGAGATCGAGGACAACAAATCCCGCGCCTTCGGCCCCATGACGCAAAGGACGGATTCCCCTGCGGTCACATCGGTGATCACGGCGAATTCCTCGCCCAGCTGCGCGCGCAGCCAAGCCAGATTGCGCGTCAAGGTCGCCCCAGGCACCACCAAGAGATATGCGGTCTCCGACAGCCGCGTGACGGTCAAATCCGCCTCGATCCCGCCGCTTTGATTCAAGAGCATCGTATAAACGATCCGCCCTTCCGCCACATCGACCTGCGCCGAGCACACCCGGTTCAGGAAAGCACAAGCGTCGCGCCCCTCAACCCGGATCTTGCCGAAAGAGGTCATGTCGAAAAGACCAACCCCACTTCGCACCGCGAGATGCTCGGCCTTTTGGTTCTCAAACCAATTCTGCCGCTTCCAAGAATAGCGGTATTCCGCCTCTTGCCCCGGATTTGCGAACCAATTGGCCCGCTCCCAACCCGCAACCTCGCCAAAGACCGCACCGCGCGCCTTCAGTTGGTCATGGATCGGCGAGCGCCGCACTCCGCGCGCGGTCTCAACCTGCCGGTAAGGGAAGTGGTCGGCGTAAAGCAGACCCAAAGTCTCAGTCACCCGCTCCTTCAGATAGGACTTATTGCGCTGGAACGGCTGCGCGCGGCGGATATCCACCTCCCAAAGATCAAAGGGCGCCTCACCTTCGGTGATCCAATGCGCCAAAGCCATCCCGGCACCGCCCGAGGAGACAATCCCGATCGAATTATACCCGGCCGCGACCCAATAGCCTTTCACCTCCGGTGCTTCGCCAAGGTAATAGCGATCATCGGGGGTAAAGCTTTCCGGACCGTTAAAGAACGTATGGATCCCCGCCGTCTCGAACAACGGCATCCGGTTGGTGGCCTTCTCAAGGATCGGCATGAAATGCTCCCAATCCTCGGGGAGCGTATCAAATTCGAAATCCGCGCGAATGCCCTGCATGCCCCAAGGCTTGGCCTTGGGCTCAAAGGCCCCCAGCATCATCTTGCCAGCATCTTGCTTGTAATAGGCGCATTCATCCGGCACCCGCAGCACCGGCAGATTGGGGTCGATCCCGGCCACCGGCTCAGTCACCAGATAGAAATGCTCGCAAGCGTGCAACGGCAGTGTCACACCATTTTGGGCCGCCAGATCGCACCCCCACATGCCGCCGCAATTCACCACCACATCGGCAGCGATATGCCCCGGCTCGCCGTTATAGATATAGTCAACGCCGGTGGTGCGCCCGCCCGCCGTGGTGACCTTGGTCACCAAAGCCCCCTCGATGACCGAGGCCCCCTTCATCCGCGCGCCCTTGGCCAAAGCCATGGCGATATTGGCCGGATCGCATTGCCCGTCCAAGGGCAGCGACACCGCCCCCACCACGCCATCAATATTCAGATGCGGATAGCGCGCCTTGACTTCCGAGGGCGAGATCTCATCCACCGCCACGTCGAAAATCCGTGCCACCGTGGCTTGGCGCAACAGCTCCTCGTGCCGCTCTGCCGTCAGCGCCACCGAGATCGAGCCGACCTGCTTCATCCCCGTCGCCACCCCGGTCTCAGCCTCAAGCCCGCGGTAAAGATCGGCGGAATATTTCGCCAAACGCGTCATATTGGCCGAGCCGCGCAGCTGCCCAATCAGACCCGCCGCATGCCAAGTGGTGCCCGAGGTCAGCCGCTTGCGCTCCAAAAGCACCACATCTTTCCAACCGGCCTTGGCCAAATGATAGGCCACCGAACAGCCCGAGACGCCGCCCCCGATCACCACTGCCCGCGCTTTGCTCGGAATCTCAGCCATTCTTCAGCACTTCCATCGATTTCATTTCATCTTTCCCCGAAAGCATCGCATTTCATCTTGACCCAAATACTCCGGGGGGTGCGGGGGGCTGGCCCCCCGCCTCTCCTCAAGCGCGAATACGAGTGTTCTTCGGATCCCACATCGGCGCATCCTCCTGCACCACCGCCGAATAACGGCTGCCGAAGATCTCGACCTCCAACGCCTGCCCCGGCTGATTGAGATCCGCCCGCAACATGCCAAGCCCGATGCAAGCGCCGACCCGATGCCCGTAGTAGCCCGAGGTCACCTCGCCCACGACCTTATCGCCAGCCCAAATCGTCGACATATAGGGCGGGTCCAACTCGCCAGCCTCGATCTTCAGCGTGCAGAAGCGCTTGGACAGCCCGCGCTGCTTTTCCGCCTCCAAGGCCGCCTTGCCGCGGAACTCAGCCTTGGTCCAATCGACAAACCGCTCAAGCCCGCCTTGCAAGATGCTGTAATCGTTGGACAAATCGCCCTTCCAAGCGCGGTATCCCTTCTCGATCCGCAAAGAGTTCAGCGCGAACATGCCAAAGGGCTTCAGCCCCAAAGGCGCACCCGCCGCCATCACCGCATCCCAGATCGGCAAAGTATCGGCAGTGCGCGAGTGGATCTCCCAGCCCAGCTCTCCGGCAAAGGAGACCCGCATCAAGACCACCTCACGCCCGGCAATCCGCGCGCTTTGATGGGTGAGCCAGCCTTTGGTAAGATCGGCATCCGAAACGGCGGCCAAAACTTCACGCGAGGCCGGCCCGGTCAGGATCTGCGTCGACCAGTCGTTGGTCTCCTCAACCAAAGACAGCCCCGGCTCCAAGTGATTGCGCAGCCAATCGCCATCATGCACCTGCGCCGTGGCCGCCGTGATCAGCCAGAACTCTTCCTCGGCAAAGCGCGCCACCGACATCTCGGTGACGATCCTGCCCTTGTCATCGGCGAAATAGGCCAGCCCAAGCCGCCCAATCGACGGCAGTTTCCCGGTGATCTGCCGCGAGAGCCACTCCGCCGCCCCGGCCCCACTCAGCCGGAAGCGCGAAAAGCCCGGCAGGTCCAAGATCCCTGCCGCATCCCGCACCGCTTCACATTCGGCTTTCACCGCGCGGAACCAAGGCCCCTCACGCTCCCAAACCCGTTGCGCCTCTTCCGCAGTGTCATCGCCCGGTGCTGCATACCAAAGCGCGCGTTCCCAGCCGTTATAGGGCCCAAACTGCGCGCCCAAAGCCGCCGTGCGCGCATGCACAGCCGAGAGCTTTTTATCGCGGCCCTCGCCCCAAGCATGATGCGGGAAATGGATGGCATATTCGTTGCCGTAAACCTCCATCCCCTTTTTCACGCAGTAATCTTCATCCTCAAAGCCGGTGAAGCGGCGCGGGTCGCAAGACCACATATCCCATTCAGTGGCGCACTCGGTGACCCATTCGGCCAAGACCTTGCCCGCGCCGCCCGCTTGGCAGATGCCAAAGGTGAAGACGCAAGCCTCAAAGGCATTGGGCACGCCCGGCATCGGCCCAATTAGGGGGTTGCCATCCGGCGTATAGGGGATCGGCCCGTTGATCACCTTGGTCAGCGCGGCCTTTTCCAACAAAGGCACCCGCGCCATCGCATCGGCGATATGCCATTCCAAACGCTCCAGATCATCGGGGAAGAGCTGGAAGCTGAAATCCTGCGGGAAAGGATCATCCTTGGTGTGCCAATGCGCCCGGCAATTGGCCTCATAGGGGCCAAGGTTAAAGCCATTCTTCTCCTGCCGCAGGTAGTATGAGCTGTCGACATCGCGCAGAAGCGGCAGCTTATGGCCAACCTCTTTCGACCAAGTTTCAAGCTCGGGGATGGTGTCGAAGAGCATATATTGATGGCTCATCACCATCATCGGCAGATCGCGACCGAACATCTTGCCGACCTCGCGCGCGTAATAGCCCGCCGCATTGACAACGATCTCAGCCCGCACCGTGCCCTTCGGCGTCTCAAGCACCCATTCATCATTGACCCGCGCGACCGAGGTCACCGGGCAAAACCGCTCAATCCGCGCGCCCATCTGCCGCGCGCCGGTGGCCAAAGCTTGCGTCAGCTGGGCCGGATCGAGGTCACCATCATTCGGATCATAAAGCCCGCCGCTCAGATCATGGGTCTCAAGGAAGGGATAACGGCCCCGGATCTCGTCTGGGGTCATCACCTCAAGATCCATGCCCTGATAGCGGCCCATCCCTGCAACGCGTTGAAACTCTTGCAAACGCTGCCGGCTGTGGCCCAAACGGACCGAGCCGGTCACATGGTAGTTCATCGGATAGCCGACCGCTTCCCCCAAGCCACGGTAAAGCTCAGCCGAGTAGCGCTGCATATTCATGATCGACCAGCTCGACGAGAAGGTCGGCACATTGCCCGCGGCATGCCAAGTCGAGCCTGCGGTCAGCTCGTTCTTTTCCAAAAGAAGGCAATCGGTCCAACCGGCCTTGGCCAAATGATAAAGCGCCGAGACCCCAACCGCGCCGCCTCCGATGATCACCACGCGCGCGCTTGCGAATTCTGCCATGATTGCCCCCTCAAATCCTGCGCGCAGTATCCGCCGGTCAGAGCCCTCTTTCAATTCGGCAACTTAGCCCCTATTGATCGACAAAGCCGATCACGCCCTATTTTCTGTCGCTAAATATCCCGGGGGGTTCCGGGGGGCTGCCCCCCCGGCCGCCGAGCCAGAGGCCAACCATGCAAATCGAACTCCTCGACACCTTCCTTGATCTGGCCGAGACCCGCAGCTTTCACCGCACGGCCGAGCGGCTCAGCCTCACCCAATCCACCGTCTCAGCCCGCGTCGCAGCACTGGAGCATGCGGTGGGCTCACGGCTTTTCGACCGCTCACGCTCGGGCACCGACCTCACCCCCGAGGGCAAGCGCTTTGAGGTTCATGCCCGCGCTTTGCGCCATGAATGGAACGAGGCCAAGCGCCGCATCCAAGTGCCGCAAACCAATGCGCATCTGGTGCGACTTGGCATCCAAAACGACCTTGCGGCGGTTTATTTGGGCGGATGGGTCGCAGGTTTCCGCCGCGCCGTGCCGAACACGACGTTCTACATCGAGCCCGATTACTCGAACCAAATGTGCGCCGATCTCTTGACCGGGATCTTGGATTTCGCGGTGATGTTCAGCCCCAAACCCCACCCCGATCTGCATTTCGAAAGTCTGGGTGAGGTCGGTTATCACATGGTCTCAACCCATGCGACCGCGCTCTCTGAGGTGACGGCCGACCGCTTCGTCTTCGCACATTTCTCCCCGGCTTTTGCCGAGATGCACCGCCAGATCACCCCGCAACTGGCGGAATCGCCGGTCTCGGTGGGACAATCGGGCTCGGTCGTCTCGCTGCTGATGGCGATGGGCGGATCAGGCTATGTGCTGGAAAAGACGGCGGATGAGCTGGTGGCAGCGGGCCGTGTGCAAAGGGTGGCCGATGCACCAGTGCTGCGCCAGCCGGTCTATGCGGCGCTGCACATTCGCCACCGCATCGCCCCCCTGCACCAACGCCTGCGCCGCGTGGTCTTCCGCCGCCTCTCTGGCAAGGACATAGACCCGAATGAGAAGCAAACTTGGTAACCCCCCGTTGACGCCCCATATTCAAAGCCCGAGGCCTGCCCTGCGCATCATGGGCGTGCAGGGTACGCCGAGACGCGGATTACATCCGACCCAGAGCTGAAACACTTAAAGTAACAAATTAACAATGCTGTCTAATATACTGCTTTATAGGCATTAAATAGAGATGCAGAGATGAGAGTGTGTTTATAAAACCTCTCATTACGCCCCCATGACACATCCCGAATGATCGTGCCAAGACCACCGAAGTGGCGCCTGCGCGAACAAAGCGCCCCCAATGTCTGCCCGCAATCTTATCAGACCATTTGGCGCTTGCGACACACAGCTCAGCTGGCAAAGTCACCTGCCAACACCACCCACATATTTTCTGTCCTTAAATATCCCACGGGGGTCCGGGGGTGTGAAACCCCCGGCCCGGCCTCACGAAGGTGCCGCCGTTGGTATCGCGCAGTCATCGCCCCCCCCTGCGACCTCCGCAGGGCATAGGCCTAACGCCAGATCGGATTGGACCAAGCCCGTCTTCCCGCGGCATCGATGACCGAGACCCGTAGCCAAGGGCTATCCTCAAACCGTTCCAAAGGCACTTCCACCCGGGTCATCGAATGACCATGCACGCCCTTGGCACGGATGCCACGACCCAAGGCGATCGCTGAGACCACCGCCGAGCACTCCACGATCACCCGATCGCCTTTCACCTCAACATCGCGCAGCTCTGGTCCTTGGCTGGAATAAAAATCCCCGCGCTTCAAAGCCGCCAGCAAAGCCTCGGGCGTGTTCTCCTGCGCCTTCACCATCACCCAACCGCCGAAATGGTCCGGCTCTGAAAAATGCGCATCATCGGTAGCGATCAAGCTCAGTTTGCGCCCCTCGTCCAAAAGCTGATCGGCAAGGGCCGCACCATCGGGCCGGTCGCAGCCCATTGCGCAGCCGTGATTGTAGATCTCGACCGCATGGGCGGCGGTGACATTGCGGGCATCGTCGAGTGTCAGCCCCGACCATTGCGGATGCGCGATTGCCACGAAAGCCCCTGCGGCCGCGGCGCGCTCTGCAATCTCGGCTGCGGTTTCTTGCGCGGGATGAGCCAAGAAATCAGGGGAATCCGAGGGCGCGAAATCCGCCGGCAGCCCCACCGCAAGAAGGTGCCACAGATAACCATTCGCCATTGCCCCCGAATGCAGCTCTGCCCCAAGCAAAGTGGTGAAGCCGTCGGCGCGCATCGGCCTCGTATCCACAATCGGATAGTCGAAGATCCCTAAGAAATGATCCGTCACCGCCAGAAAATCGTAGCCCTCAGCCCTGTAGCGCCGGCATAACTCTTCGGGTGACAGCACGCCATCCGAACGGGTGGAATGCGTGTGCAGATTGCCGCGCCAAAAGCGGCCCGGTGCGGTGAAGGCAGAGTGGCGCATCAGGATTCCTTTGAAATTCGTCTGTTCACTATTTGCGGCTAGCCGCGCCCGATATAGGGCATATCGCGCGCCATCAACGTCACGAATGGCATGTTCACATCCAGCGGCAGTTCCGCCATATGCAGCACGGTCTGCGCGACATGGGCGACATCCATCACCGGCTCGGGCGCGATTTGACCATTGGCCTGCGGCACGCCCAGAGGAAACTGGCTGGAGATCGCGGTCAAAGCATTGCCAATGTCGATCTGCCCGCAGGCGATGTTGAACGCCCTACCATCTAAACCCAGCGTACGCGTCAGCCCCGTCACCGCATGTTTTGACATCGTATAGGGGGCAGACCCCGGACGCGGCGCATGGGCCGAGATCGAGCCATTGTTGATGATCCGCCCGCCCTGCGGCGCTTGGTGCCGCATCAGACCAAAAGCGGCGCGGGCGCAAAGGAACATGCCGGTGATATTGGTCTGGCAAAGCGCCAGCCAATCCTCAACCGCGATTTCATCAATGGGCGCGGCTTTCACCGCAATGCCAGCATTGTTGAACAGAACATCCAGCCGCCCCCAACGCGCCTGCACTTGCGCAAAAGCGGTCTCAACCGCCTTTGGATTCCCCACATCACACGGCAAGATCAGCGCATCGCGGCCATCTGAGGTCTCAAGCAGCGCGCTTTCATTGCGCCCAAGCAACGCCACCTGCCAGCCCTTGGCCAGAAAGAGACGCGCTGTGGCGCGGCCAATCCCTGCACCAGCTCCGGTGATCAAGATGGTCTGGGGTTGCGCTTCTTGCATCATTGCTCACTCCGCGAAGTCATATTTCATCAGCCAATAAAGCACCCGTGTGGCCGCACGTTCGGAAAGCCCGGCGTGGCGCGCCAGTTCTTCTGCAGTGCCTCCGGCATCACCCAATGCCTCTAACGCGGCCAGCAGAGCTGCGACATTGGTTCTGGTGTCGATCAGACGTTTGCTGCCTTCATAGCCGCGCAGATCCAGCATCCGATCAAGATCTGGGCGATCCGAGAAAGGCTTGGCACGGAAAACCCGCGAAGGATCAGCACCTTGCCGGGTTGGGTAGGCGCGAAAGAAGATCCCCGGAGCTGGCGCAGGGGGCAATGTCGCAGGGTGTATCCTGCCGCCTGCCCCTTCCTTGCGCGCAAGGGCGAGCATCGCCGATTGCTCGGCCCAAAGCGCCTGCATCTGCGGGATCACCACCGACCAATCGTAAAGCTGTCGCGCCCGACGCTGCCCCGCCTGCCCCATTTTGGCCCGCACATCCGGGTCGCCCCCCAGCCGCAGCAAAGCTGCCGTCAGCGCGCCAATATCAATCCGCGTCAAAGCCGAAAGCTGGCTTGTATATTGCGTATAGCTGTCGGTGCCGCCAAAATAGCGCTGACCAAGATAGGCAGTCAGATCTCCACGCGGCATCTCCGTCGGCACCCGAATGCCGACATCGGGTGTCACCGTATCCTTCATCCCATCCCAATCCGAGACGATCAGTGGCAGGCCCGCTGCCATCGCCTCGATCGGAGCAAGTCCGAAGGTTTCTTGCACGTTATCAATGGGAAAGAGGAAGATATCGGCGCCCGACAGCGTGGCTTTGCGCAAGGCCCCATCGCCCCCATCCAAGGGGTGAAAGCCCACCTGCGGCATCACTGACTGCGCGCCTTCTTCGAAAACACGGCGGGCGGCGTCAGAGCGATATTGACCACAAAGCAGAAGGTGAAAGCGCCGCTTTGACTGCTGCTGTGCCCGCGCAAGGGCAAGGTACAGCGGCAGCGGGTCGAACTTCTCCTCGGGGGTGAGACGCGCGATGATCGCGCACGCGATATCGCCTTCGGCAATGCCGAGCTTTGCGCGCAAAGCCGCACCCGCGCCTTGGTCTGTTGTGAAATCGGCACAATGGATGCCCAAGGGCAGCACGGGCAGCAAAGGTCGCGGTGGCACCTTGCCGCCAAAGCGGCGCACCAAATGCGCATCAGTCAGATCCATCTGCGTCACGATCGAATGACGCACCGCGCGCGAGGTGCAAATCACGGCATCCCAAGGCATTTGCGGCGCAGCGCGCAGATCAAACATTCCTTGCATAACACCTAAGGTCGCTGTGGTATGCGTGACACCGCATAGCGCATAGGCGCTGTCGCCATACCCCGACCGCCGCCAAACCTCACGCGAGAAATTTGGGCTGGGGTAATTGACCACATCCACCGGGGCCAGGCCCTCCAGCGCATCAAGCCTTAGAAAGCGCAAAGGTTTCGTCGCACCTTGCGCATTGGCAAAGTCCCGAAACTGTGCAGCGTCGCCGGGGCCGTGGGTCAGGGCGACAAATTCGTCGACCTGCGCATGGGCCATAAAACCGCGCAAGAAACTTTCACCTGCGACACGGCGGCCGTTGATGCCTTTGCCCGCAGGATCGTAGCCGTCCGGCGCGTACCAAATCGCGGCATTGGTGCGGCCGCTTGCGGCGCTCTGCATCCCTTCAATCCCTGCCGTAACGATTGGCCCTTTCGCGACATGGTTAGGCGCAGGGGTCGCTTGGGTAAAGAGTGAAGCGACGCCGAGGGGACAATCATAAAGCCCGCCCCCTTGTTGAGGGCGGGCTGCGCGGCGGCCAACTTGGCCGCAAGCAACGGAAGGCCTGACTTAATAGCCAGCCTGCGTGCGGAGGGTCCGCAACTGATCGGCGTTGATATAGCCGGTGCTTGCCAGCCCCTCGTCGCGCTGCCAACTGGCCAGAGCCCGCCGGGTGTTCGCACCAAAGATCCCATCAGTGCCGCGCGTGCTATAGCCAAGTGCGGTCAGGCTGCGTTGCACGATTTGCCGCTCAGCGCGGGTCAGGCCCAAAAGCCGCTCTTCCAACTGGTCATTGGTGGCCGTATCCTCGACAGGCGGCGCCACATTCCCCGCCTGCTGGCGCAACAGCCCCACCTGACGCGAGGTGACATAGCCCGTCGCCTCATAGCCCCCCGCCTTTTGCCAGCTGGCGATGGCGGCACGGGTCCCGCGCCCCCAAAGCCCATCAGCGGCCCCGGCATTATAGCCCAGCGAGGTAAGCTGGCGCTGGATCAAGCGGCGCTGCTCACGGCTCAGCCCCAGCGCAGCCTCAACCGATGCCGCCGAGCCATTGTAGCCGGGATCAACCGGATCAACCGGCTTCGGCTTGGTCGAGCTGCCAAAACGGTCCAGCGCGCGCTCAGCCTGCGCGCGATAGACACCATTGGGATATTGCGCCAGAAAGTTGCGCCAGCCTTGCGCGGTATTGGTGGCGCGGGCCTGTTCATAAGCATTGCGCTCCATCTCTTGGTTGAGAAGGCTCTTGGCAAGATCTTCGACCACACCGCCAAGATTTTGCGCCGTGATAGGTGAGGCGCTGATCGCCATGCCAGCACAAAGAACAGCCGCCAAGGTATTGTTACGCATTGGTAATCTCCTACTTCAGCAACCTAATTTTCAGGTCGCAAATCCGTTTGGTTTCAGCGGGCATTTCGCCCGACAATGGTTGAAAGCCGCGTCAATTGGCGCTTAACGCGTCCGCGCAATGACGCCCGGGGGCTGCCACGGATCGCCCACATCAGGCAGCTCTGAGGGAGGCAGATCATTGGGCTCGCCCGGCGCGGGATGGCCCGGCTTTGGGTCTTGCACCGGCGGGTCAAGCGGCGTCTGCGGCACATCGGGCGCTGCAGGCGCATCAGGCTCTATCGGCAGATCTGGACGCGGCAGATCCGGCGGCAGATCCGGACTGGGGGTAGGCTCTGGCTTATCCTGTTCCATCATTACTCTCCACAACATCGCCAACAGGGTGGCAGTCAGACGGCCTTTTTCTATGCGCGACAACGCCCATGCAGCCGACAGCGTTCCATCCCCGCCAACGCCTCGCCGCCTGCCCCACCATCGCGCGGGCGCCCTTTTATAAAAATGGGCGCCCGCGGTCGGACGCCCAGTTGGGTCAGGGAGGGACAAACGTGACAAAGACTCCACCGGAGAAGTCACGGCGATCTAACGTGGCTTTACGTGAATGGTTCCAGAGGCCGCCCTCTGACCCTACGTCGCAGAGTTGAGAGGCGATAAGCGGCAAGAACTGGCCTTCGTTCTGTGCCTGATGGCAACGAACCGCCGAAATCCAAGGGCGCGCCATCAGGCCACCGGAACATCCCTGAGGTGCCCAAGGTTCTCGCCTGCACATGCCAAGGATGCATGTCCTATTCCCCCTCTTTAGGAGACTGGAACAATGGCCAATCCGAACAAAGCACCGCAAGACAGCAAGCAGCAACAGGCAGATGCCAATCGTACCGACGGCAAGCCGCGCCAGCATGAGCAACAAAGCAGTGTCATCGCCCAGCAAGGGCAAAATACCGGCAAGGACAGCGCTGCAAAACAGCACAACGACCGCGACGCAAAGCAAAAGCCGCAACAGCGCCAAGATGCGACAGCAAGCGCCTTAGCCTGCTCGGATTGGGTGCTTACAGATAAAAGGGGGGGCCCGCGCCCCCCCTTTTATCTGCTCCGCAAATGACCGCTAACAAGTGCTTAGCTGTCCGCCACGCAGATCTGCCGCTGCACACCCAAGCCCGCGATCCCCAATTCAACCACCGCGCCCGGGCGCAGATATTGCGGCGGTTTCATCCCCATCCCCACGCCCGGCGGCGTCCCGGTCGAGATCACATCGCCGGGATGCAAGGTGAAGAACTGGCTCAGGTATGAGACGAGATGCGCCACCCCGTAAACCATCGTACTGGTTGAACCGTTTTGGCGCGTCTCACCGTCGACCGTCAGCCAAATCGCCAGATCTTGCGGATCGGCGATCTCATCCTTGGTCACGAGCCAAGGCCCGGTCTGACCAAAGTTGTCGCAGCTTTTGCCCTTGGTCCATTGGCCCGCGCGTTCGGTCTGATAGCTGCGCTCTGAGACATCATTGATGACACAGTAGCCCGCGACATGGTCCATCGCCTCCTCCTCAGAGACGTATTTCGCAGGCTTGCCGATCACGACGCCCAGCTCAACCTCCCAATCGGTTTTGACCGAGCCGCGCGGGATGATGATTGGATCATTTGGCCCGCAGATCGCCGAATTTGCCTTTATGAAAAGCACGGGCTCGGGCGGCACCGCCATGCCCGACTCCGCCGCATGATCGGCGTAGTTCAGGCCGATGCAAAGGTATTTACCGATACCGCCGACACAAGCGCCAAGGCGGGGGTTGCCTTCAACCAAGGGCAAGCTGAGCGGGTCCAAAGCGGCGAGACGGTCAAGATGCACCAAAGCCTCGCCCGCGAGATCGCCGATGATGCCGCTCAGGTCGCGGATCTGTCCTTGCGCATCCAGCATGCCCGGCTTCTCGGCGCCTCTTGGCCCGTAACGCAGTAATTTCATAAAGTTCCTCACCTGAAGCGCCGCGTGTTCCCGCAGCTTTGTTTGTGTCCGCTATCCAAGGGTTTGATTGACGTTAGGTCAATATTAAACCACCTCGTCGGGGCGTATTGCCGCGCTCTGACTTTAGATAGCGACAAAGGCCGGAGGTTTCTCGCCCCCGACCCCTGGAAAGAACAGCTACTGATCGATGGAAGGCGGGACCAAGCGCCTTTGCCTTAACGCGCGCCCCATGTGTCGCTCAGCCGGTAGCCCTGAGGCCAAGGGTCCGAGGGATCCAGCATATGCTGGTGAATGCCGGTGATCCAACCGCGCCCCGAAATCTCGGGCAGCACGGCGGGGATATCGCCGACCGTGGTGGTGCCAAGGATGCGGCCCGAGAATTCCGAACCGATGAGCGAGACCGCCGTCAGCCGATCCTCCAGCCCCATTTGGCCACGCGCATGCAGCACTGCCATCCGCGCCGACAGCGCCGTGCCGGTGGGCGAGCGATCGACCTTGCCCGGACGGATCGCCACCGCCGCCCCTGCCCGCAGCTCATTGCCCTGACGGGTCACAGCTCCGGCGAAAAGGCAGAAGGAGTAATGTTTCCAATCGGGATTGGTCGGATGCGAAAAGCCCAGTTGCTCGGTCGCCGCATCCGAGATCCGCACCCCCAGCTTGGCAATGTCATGCGCCTCATCCGGGGTCAGCGAAAAGCCAAGCGCCGGCGCATCGACGAAGACAAAGCTGTCGCCGCCATAAGCGGTGTCCACGGTCAGCGTGCCAAACCCTTCGACTTCGATCTGGGCGTCTAAACGCTCAGCAAAGCTCGGATGGTTCTGCACGAAAATGCGCTCGGCCTTGCCATTGCGGCATTCGGCGCGAACATGCACCAGCCCGCCCGGCGCTTCCAAAACCATCCGGGTTTCAGGCTCTTGCATCGGGATGATGCCGCTGTCCAAAAGCACCGTCGAGACGCAGATCGAGTTCGAGCCCGACATCGGCGGATTGTCCTCGGGCTCCATAATGATCCAAGCTGCATCGGCACGCGGGTCTTTCGGTGGCACCAATAGGTTCACATGCCGAAACACGCCCCCGCGCGGCTCATTCAGCACAAAGTTGCGCAAGGTCTTGTCATTCCACAAGAAACGCGACTGCTCCCAGATGGTATCGCCGGGCGGAGGCGCCACGCCCCCCACGATCACATCGCCAACTTCGCCCTCGGCATGGGCCGAGATCACATGGACCGTCTTTGTGCTGCGCATGGGTTACATCCAGTTAGGCAGGGTTTTCGGCGCATGGCCGGTCAGCGCGGCAGTTGCGCAGCGGGCAAGGCTGTCAAAGCGGATCAGCCGCCCCGAAAGCCCCGGCCCGTAATGGGCATATTTGCCGGAATTGGTCATCAAGGTGCGGGTTGCCACCGGAAAAACCGGCTCCGAGATCGAGCACCAGCACAGATCCGGCAGAACCTGCACGCCCGAGGCTTCGAGCCGCGCCAATGTGCCCTCGGCACGGAGATCGGCAATGATCTTGCGGCCTGCGGTGATGATCGTTGGCACCGTCACTGCCCCGCCCTCTAGCGCGTCAGCAAAGGCCCGGCATTCCTCGGCCGAGGCATGCGGGCTGCCGATGGCGACAAGGCTGATCTCCTCGCTGCCTTGGTTCAACTCCGTCCAGCCATGGGCGAAATCTGCCGCCGTCAGCGTGACCTCATCTGCATCAGCATCGATCAGATGCGCCTCAGGGGTGACACCTTCGACATGCAGCATCGGTGCCGCCGAGGTGGTGCCAAAGGCCGCACAAAGGGCCTGCAATTGCCGTTGTGTGGCGGAATTCAGCCCCCGAAAAACCGGGATCCGGTCGGGCGATGCTTTGCCCGCAAGCCAGCCCAAGAGTGGCCAGAAGAGATCATCCGCGTTCGGGATCAGCGACACATTGATGATGCGACGGGCCAGCCGGTTTTCCTCAAGATAAACGCCCGACAAAGGCGCCCGCCCGGTCATCGCGATGCACAAATCCAAGAAATCCGGATGTTTCGCCGTCCGCGCCCCGATCACCGAATTGGCATAGATCACCGCATTGGATTCCGACCAACCGATCATCTCGCCGGTCTGCGGCGCATCGTCCAAAAGATAGGGCGAGCAAGTAAAGGTGTTGCTGCAGCCCATCTTCACATAGGCATCCGCCAACCGCGCCGCTGGTCCGCCAAAGCTGGGCGGCAGACCTTGCGCCTGCCAATTCTCACGGTCTACCGAGATCGCATTCATCGTCGCGGGCACCCGCACCTTGGCGCCCATCTCGACCATCTTCTCGGCAAAGGTCAGATTGGCGGGGCTGGCATAAATGCAGCCATCGATATGCACGCAAGTCACATCAATGAGTCGCTCAGCCCCCTGCTCCTCGGCCATTTTGACGATCATCCGCATCGCCAAAGCCACCGCTTCGCCGTCGCGCCCGGCCAGCATAGCGCGGTCCTCATCGCTCAATTCCAATGCCGCACGGGTGCCATTGCTCAGCGGCAGCGTCACCCCGGAGGCCTCGATGGCCTCCGGGGTGACGACGACCCGCGCCGATGCAGCCAAAAGCTGGCGCTCGGCCTCCGAGACCCGCAGCACCGGAAGACCGCAGTTGAACATCTCGCCCGCGATCAGAGCGCCCAAGGTGACGACATCCTCGGGCTGAGAAAAGATCACCGCTGCCGGAGCCTTGCCGTTCAGCGCCATGTCCAAAAGCACGCCCGATCCGGTGCAAGAGCCGCGCGTGCCGGGCATCACCAGAACCCGCCCCGCAAGGCTTTGCCCATGCAGCGGGTGATGCACGTCAATGACTTTGCCCGAGGCGGGATCAACCCCACCCCAAAAGCTGATCGGTTCATCCGTGGCGAGAACATCGCCCGTCGCAACCCCCTCTAGAATGAACCGCGCTTGGATCATTTTACAACGAATCCATGTGCATAGGGGTCACGATCATCGATGAAGATCGTATTGATCCCGGTTTGCCGCGCCCAGCCCCCGATCGAAGGGATGATCGCCGTCTTGCCCGGAACGGCCTCCGAAGCCGCCTCAACCCGACCTTTGAAGATCGAGCCGATGATGCTTTCGTGCCAGAACTCATCGCCCACGGCCAATTTGCCCTTGGCCGCCAGCTGCGCCATCCGCGCCGAAGTGCCGGTGCCGCAGGGCGAGCGGTCAATCGCCTTATCGCCGTAGAAGACGGCGTTGCGGGCATGCGCGCCTTCCACCGTCGGCACGCCGGTCCATTGGATATGGCTCAACCCATTGATCCGCGCATCGCCCGGATGGATGAATTCATACTTATCGTTCAACGCCTTACGCAGCTTCGGCGAGAAGCCGATCAACTCACCCGCGGTGAAATCTGCCATATCGCGGAAGTTCTTTTGCGGCTCAACGATGGCATAGAAATTGCCGCCATAAGCCACATCAACGACGATCTCGCCCAAGCCCTCAACCTCGGCCGTCATGCCTTCGGCATAAAGGAAGGACGGCACATTGGTCAGGCGCACTTCTTCGACGAAGCGGCCCTCTTGGCGGTATTCGATATCGACCTTACCGGCGGGGGCATCAATCGACAGCTTGCCCGGGGTTTTCGGCTGGATCAGCCCGTTTTCAATCGCCATGGTGATGGTGCCGATGGTGCCATGGCCGCACATCGGCAGGCAGCCCGAGGTCTCGATGAAGAGCACAGCTACATCGCAATCAGGCCGGGTCGGCGGGTAAAGGATCGAGCCCGACATCATGTCATGGCCGCGCGGCTCGAACATCAGCCCAGTGCGGATCCAGTCGAACTCGGCCAGAAAATGCGCCCGGCGCTCCAGCATGTCTTTGCCTTCAAGGCGCGGACCGCCGCCCGAGACCAGACGCACAGGGTTGCCACAGGTGTGGCCGTCGAGACATGAAAACGTGTAGTTGGTCATGCGTGTTACACTCAGAAACGTTGCGGCGAGAAGGGTTTAAGATCAAGCGAGGGCTTGGCCCCGGTCATCAGATCGGCAACCAGCCGGGCGGTGCCCGCCGATTGCGTCAGGCCAAGGTGTCCGTGACCAAAGGCATAGATCACCCGCGCAGTGGCGGTTGAGCGGCCAATCGCCGGCAGGCTGTCGGGCAAGGAGGGCCGGAAGCCCATCCATTGCGTGCCGCCCTGCCGGTCAAGCCCCGGTAGGAAAGCCTGTGCCTTGCGCAGCATGGCCTCCGAGCGCTTAAAATTGGGCTTCAGCTTTAGCCCGCCCAGCTCGACCGCGCCGCCGACACGGATGCCGGTCGAAAGCCGCGTCACCACGAAACCATGGCCGCCAAAGGTCACTTGCGTGCGCAGATCAAAGGCGGTGCTGGGCAAGGTGGTGTTATAGCCGCGCTCGGTTTCCAGCGGGATCCGGTCGCCCAGCGATTTCGCGATCAGATGCGAATGCGCCCCGGCGCAAAGCACCACGCGCCCTGCCCGTTTGGTCACGCCTTTGGTCGCGATCTCAACCCCGTCGATGGTCTCGCGCAGCGAGAGAACCTCGGCCCGGTCGATTTTGCCACCGGCATCGATGAAGCGTTGCGCCAAAGCCAAGGTGTAAAGCTTGGGATCAGCGATCGAATACCAACCCGGCGTAAAGGTGCCATGGGTGAAGCGCGGCGCAAGTCCGGGCTGGATCGCGGCCATTTGGCCTGCATCCATATGCTGAAATTCAATACCATGCGCCGCGCGCGCCGCCCAACCTGGCTCGGAGGCGTCAAGCTCGGCCTTGGATTCATAGACCTGTAGATTGCCCTCTTTGCGCAGCATCGGCAGGGTGCCAGTGGCGGCCAGAAAGGGCTCAAGCTCGGCCTTTGAAAGATCCATCAGCGCGGTTTGTGCGGTGGTGGAGCCCGCAACGCGGCTTGGCGAACAGGCGCGCCAGAAGCGGAACATCCAAGGCGCGATTTGCAGCGCATAGGAGGGGCGCAGAGAGAGGGGCCCCAAGGGGTCCAGCAGCCATTTCGGCGCTTTGCGCAGGATCCCCGGCGAGGCCAGCGGCAGAATATCAGTAAAGGCAAAGGCCCCGGCATTGCCTGCCGAAGCACCCGCCGCTGGACCTTCCCGGTCCAGCACAGTCACGGACAACCCACGCGCTTGCAGCGCCAGAGCGGTGGAAAGCCCCACCACTCCGGCGCCGATCACGATCACTTCAGAAGTCATAATGTCCTCAGTGGGTTGCAGAAAGGAACTGCTGCAACTCAGGGGTTTTCGGCGCGCCAAACAGCTCATCCGGCGGCGCGATTTCCGCCATCACACCTTTGTGGAAAAACGCAACGCGATCAGAGACTTCGCGGGCGAACTTCATCTCATGCGTGACGCAGATCATCGTCATGCCCTCAGAGGCCAGCATGCGCAACGTGTCCAGCACCTCGCCCACAAGCTGCGGGTCCAAAGCCGAGGTGACCTCGTCGAAAAGCATGTAATCGGGCGACATCGCCAAAGCGCGGGCAATCGCCATACGCTGCTGTTGGCCCCCCGAAAGACGCGACGGATAGACCTTCAGCTTATCGCCTAGGCCCACGTGCTTCAGTTGCTTTTCCGCCTCGGCCTCGGCTTCGGCTTTTGAGCGTTTCAGCACCTTTTGTTGCGCCAGCATCACGTTTTCGATCACGGTCAGATGCGGGAAAGCGTTCCACTGCTGAAACACGATACCGATCTTCTGGCGCAGCTTGTTCAGGTCGGAGCCGCGGGCATGCACCTCAACACCGTCAACGACGATCTTGCCGGAATCGATCGGCTCCAGCCCATTGATGCAGGTCAGCAGCGTCGATTTCCCCGACCCCGAGCCACCAATAACGGTCAGCACTTCCCCTTTGGGCACGTTCAGGTTGATCCCCTTCAGAACCTCAAGGGGACCGAAAGATTTGCGGACGTTCTCGATCTCAATCATTGGACCACCGTTTTTCCAGATAGCCGCCGAAACGGGCAATGGGGAAGGAGATGACAAAGTAGAAGAGCCCGCAGATCATCAAAAGGAACAGCGGTTCTTGCAGGCGAGTGATCAGGATTTGCGTGGATTTCAGCAGTTCCACCACCTGAACGATGTAGACAAGGGCCGAGTCTTTCATGACCCCAAGCGCGAGGCCAATCCAAGACGGCAGGGCGACGCGGGTGGCCAAAGGCATGACCACCGAGGTCATATCTTGGCCCCAAGTCATCCCCAAAGAGCGCGCGGCGCGGCGCAAGGGTAGCGGCACGGCCTCGATGCCACCGCGCACGATCTCGGCGCAGTAAGCGGCGGTGTAGAGAGACAGCACCCCGCAAGCCACCGTCAGCCCCGAGACCTTGATCTTCAGCACCGTGGTGATGAAGGCATTGGCCAACACCAGCTGAATCAACAACGGGATCGAGCGGAAGACGTCCAAGACGAAGGTCAGCGGCATCGCCCAGAGAGCCCCCACTTGATAGCGGAAGACCCCAAAGATGATGCCAAGCACGGTGCCGATGAAGACCGAGATGGCCGTGACCATCAATGTCATCCCTGCCCCTTTGGCCAGGAACATCAGGTCGTTGTAAGTCAGAGCGGTTTCAAACATGTCGCCTCCCCCCTCAGTAACGGAACATGCGCGCGGCCAGAAGCCGGGCCGAGAGGGTGATCACCTTGGTGATCACATAGAAGATCACGGCAGCGATGGCGAAAAGCTCGAAGGTGCGGAAGGTCAGCGCGTTCAGCGCCGAGGTCACACCGTAAAGATCGGTGTTCATCGCCACGACCGCGCCCAGCGAGGTCATCAGAATGGCCCAAACCATCTGATTGGTCATTGGCAAGAACGAGATCCGCAGCATCTGCGGCATCACCACATGGACGAAAGCTTGCGGCGCCGACATTCCCAAAGACCGCGCCGAGCGGGTCTGGGTGTCGGGAATGGCCTTAAGCGCGCCCCGATAGTTTTCGGCCAGATAGCCCGCATTGTTGAAGGCAATGCCCAACAGCAGCGAGATATAGGGCGACAGGTGGATGCCAAAACTGCCAAGGCCGAAATGCACCATATAGATCTGGAACAAGGCCGGGGTGTTTCGGGCAATCTCTACCCAAGTTGTGGCGATTGCGGAAAGGCTGCGATAGCCTGAGATACGGCACACCGTCAGCAGGATCGCGACTATGATACCGATCACCATCGATAAGATGGCGATCTCCATTGTGACAAGCGCCCCCTCCAGCATCTGCGGAAGAGAGTTGAGCGCTTGGTTCCAGCGGAAATTATAATTGAACATGGGACCCGCCTCAGAGTGTCTAAGGACGGCGCGGGTGACCCCGCGCCGCCGCTCTTAAAGGATTAGCGGTAGACGCCCGGGATGGTCAGATTGGCAGGTTCACCTTCGCCAACCCATTTGGTGTAGAGCTCGGCGTAACGGCCGGTCCGCACTTGCTGGTTGATGAAGAGGTTCATGAAGTTCAGCAGGCCGTATTCTTCGCGCAAGGTCACGAGAGCCACATAATCCGGAACCATATCCGCTTTTGCGACAATCGAGATGCCCGGGAAGTTGCCGGTTTTCACGTTGGCTTGGGCGACTTCCATCGTGGAAACGGTCGCATCCAGCTGGCCTTGGCTCAGAGCCAGGAAGACGTCAGCTTGGTTTTGGTACGGACGGAACTCGCCAGCGCCCCATTCTTTGACTTTTTCTTCCAGCCAGATCGCTTCATAGGTGCCAGCGGTGGCGCCCACGGTTTTGCCTTGCATGCCGGCTTCGTCGGTGATGCCCGACTTTTCCGAGACAACAACAGCGTTTTCAAAGGCATAGTAGGGCATGGTCATGCCAACGGTCTTGGCGCGCTCCAGCGTGTCCGAGGTCGAACCGACGACAACGTCAACCGAACCCGACATCAGCGAAGGAATACGCTCGGGGAAGGTGGTTTCCACCACTTCGGCCGTCACGCCCAAGGCCGCGGCAAGATCGTTGCAATAATCAACGTCAAAGCCGATCGGGTTGTTGTCAGCATCGCGCGAGCCCATCGGCGGGAAGTCCAGCACGACAGCGCAACGCAGCACGCCGGCCGAGATGATGTCGTCCAGCTTGTCGGCCATCGCCGGGGTGGCACAGGTCGCGGCCACAAGGCCTGCAGCAAGGATCGAAGATTTCATACGGTTCTCCCTTGATTTGGTAGTCTTGATTCTACGCCAGAAACACTATTCCGACTGGGGGGCGGCAACGCAATCAAAAATACAAGAAATATACAAACAGCCTAACACCTGTCCTGGCGGAAAGTGTCAACCACCGATGCGACGCCCGGCCGTCGGTTATCCTTCCCCTCCAAGAATGATGGGCGCGCTTTTACAGTTGCGCAAGGATTAAGCAAAGGCGATTGCCTGCGGGTTGCCGCAAGGTCAATCAGCAGGCTTCCTGCGTCACATTCTAGAATAGGGCTGCGCACGGCTCAGCGGCCCGCCTGCTCTGTATTTTTTGTGTCGACAGGTCGTTACGTTTTGGCCTTAATCGTCCTCAAACCATTGCTACAAATCCTGTTGCGGAGCCTTCCGATGTCCGACGTCCCCAGCGATTCCTTCCCCGACCGCAAGCGCGGCTCGGGCGTGAAGCTGGTCTATGACCTCTTGCGCGATGAAATACTTGATCTCACGCTGCCCCCCGGCACGCCGATTGATGAGGTACAACTGGCCGAGCGCTTTGGCATGTCGCGCACCCCGATCCGCGAGGCTCTGGTGCGGCTTGCCGGTGAGGGTCTGGTCGAGACCTTGCCGAACCGTTCGAGCATGGTGGCGAATATCGACGTGCTGAACCTGCACACGTTCTTTGACGCGCTCACATTGATGTATCGTGTCACGACGCGGCTGGCTGCTCAGCACCACCGCCCCGAGGATCTGGTGCTGATCCGCGCCCACCAAAGGGCCTATGATGCCGCAATGCGCAGCACGGATGCCTTGGGCATGATCGCCAACAACCGCGCCTTCCATGCGGCCATCGCCGAGGCAGGGCGCAACCCCTATTACCTCACCTTCTTCCTGCGGATCTTGGATGAGGGCCGTCGGCTCTTGCGGATGTATTACCAATCCTTCGAAGACCGCCTGCCAGAAGAGTTCTCCAAAGAACATGACGCGATCATTGCCGCTATTGAGGCCCGAGATATCGAACTCTGTGACCGCTTGGCCCGCGCCCATGCCGATCAGATCATCGGCCGGATCCAGAAGGTTTTCACCCGTGATTTGCGGCAGGACATCGCGCTTTAAGAGCCATTCCGCCAAGTGCCGCAATTCTTGTCGACAAATAAAATACAAGATGTAAGGTGCGCCTCAGAGATTCGAGCAGGCCACGGCACGAGGCTGTCGCCTGTCCCCTTTTGGCAAAGGAGCCCCCAATGAACACCGAGATCTTCACCGGCGTCATCCCCGCCCTGATGACCCCCTGCAAAGCCGATCGCACCCCGGACTTTGACGCTCTGGTCCGCAAAGCGCAGGAGCTGATCGCGGCTGGCATGTCGGCGGTGGTCTATTGCGGTTCGATGGGCGACTGGCCGCTCCTGACCGACGCTGAGCGCATGGAAGGCGTGGAACGCCTTGTAAACGCTGGCATTCCGGTCATCGTCGGCACCGGTGCTGTGAACACCAAAATGGCTGTGGCCCATGCGGCTCATGCGCAAAAAGTTGGCGCTGCGGGCCTGATGGTGATCCCGCGCGTCTTGTCGCGTGGCAACTCGCCCACCGCTCAACGCCACCACTTCAAAGCCATCTTGGCCGCCGCTCCTGGCCTGCCGGCGGTGATCTACAACTCGCCCCACTACGGCTTTGAAACCCGCGCAGACCTGTTCTTCGCGCTGCGCGCCGAGCACCCGAACCTCCTTGGCTTCAAGGAATTCGGTGGCGCCAAGGCCATGTCCTATGCCGCTGAGCACATCACCAGCGCCGACAAGGACGTGATCTTGATGGCAGGCGTCGATACCGGCGTTTACCACGGCTATGTGAAATGCGGCGCTACCGGCACCATCACCGGCATCGGCAACTGCATCCCGAAAGAGGTCATCCACTTCGTGGCTCTGGCCAAAGCCGCTGCGGCTGGCGATCTGGACGCGCGCGTCCGGGCTCGTGAGTTGGGCGAAGCACTGGAAGTGCTCTCGACCTGGGACGAAGGCACCGACCTTGTCCTCTACTACAAGTACATGATGGTGCTGCAAGGCGACGCGGAATACAGCGTCCACTTCAACGAAACCGATGCGCTGACCCCGAGCCAAGAAGCCTGGGCCAAGACCCAGTTTGACCAGTTCAAAACTTGGTATGCCGCTTGGGAAAAACTGCCGGGCGCAGTGCAGACCTACCGCTCCTAAGCCTCTCGCGGGCGGCAGGCTCTCCCCCCTTTGTCCGCCCGTCTTGGCTGCTGCATGGCAAATGTCGCGGCCGCAAGGCCCTCGCTTTCACCAAGCGGGGGCCTTTTGTTTGCCCAGTTGGTCGTGATCGCGGGCGGGATAAAATGCGCGATTGACGGCCTAAGCCGGTGCTTCGTCTGGAACATCTCCTTTGATGCCCAGTTCTTTTAGGCATGACGCTAAGGCTTTGGCCCAAGCCAACCCAAAGCGTTTCTCACAAGGCGGATCTGCCGCCGATATTTGGAGAAAGCCAATGGATCACAGCAAACACACCCCCCTTCAGCGCAGCGACTTTAACGAAGCCACTTTGGCCAATGCGCCGATCTACGGCGCCGATGACAGCAAGATCGGTACGATCTCGCATGTGCATGGCGCGGGCGCAGTAACCGAGGTGGTGATTGATGTTGGTGGCTTCCTAGGCATCGGGGCCAAACCTGTTCTGGTCAGCATCGACCAGCTCAACCTGATGCGCGATGAGGATGGCGAGGTGCATGGCCGCACCGCTTGGACCAAAGAGCAGCTTAAAGCCCTGCCCGAGCATCGCCACTGATCGAGCGCCCCGCCAAGACCGAACCCGTGCCTTGGCGGGGCAATCCACGATCTCGCATCACACAGCGCCGCCATATGCCATTTTTGCGCTGTTGCGTCTAAAGCATTGGCTTTGGCAAATCATCTCCCAACTCGGAACCAGACCATCAGGCACACGTTGATGCCACGTTATACGGTTGGTTTATTGCACGCGTAAGGTAGGTTGCCGATGAGCAGTCACACCCCCCTCCTGCCCTTTCTCGCCCGTTTGCGCTCGGCCCGGATTTTGGTTGTCGAGGACGAGCCCTTCATGGCGCGCGATCTTGTGCAGATGCTTGAGCGCCACGGCGCCGAGGTGGTCGGCCCGTTCGATGACCTATGCGAGACCCTCGAAGAGCTAAGTCTGGGCGAGCGCCCTGCGCTTGCCGTGCTGGATTTAAAGGCAGGTGGCCGCACAGCCTTGCGCGTGGCCGAACACCTCGCAGCCGCAGCGATCCCCTTCATCTTTGTCACCGCCAATGAGCATTTGACCCTGCCCGAGGCCTATGCCGAGAGGCCGCGCCTTGAGCGTTCCATCGACATTTGGTGATTATCGCTTATGGGAAGGAGGGCGCGACGCTTATTTCCGGCCAAATCGCCGGTTCAGTCGCGCGAGGTGATCAGGTCTTCGACCTTACTGGCACCGAGGTCTTCCATGATCATATGGCGTGCCCGGTTGATCCGGCTTTTCACCGTACCAATGGCACAGCCACATATCTTGGCCACATCTTGATAGCTCTCGCCGGTCAAAAACACCAAAATCAGCGCCTCGCGGTAAGGTTGCGGCAGGCGATCAATCGCCTCTAGCACCTTATTTCCGGCCATCATCGTGTCATGAGCCGGCGGACAGGTCAGCTGTCCCGAGACGCAATCTTCGGCCCCCACGGGCTCTCTCGCGCGCTTGCTGACACGGGTCAAAAAGGAATTGCGCATGATGGTGAAGAGCCAAGCGCGCAGGTTGGTGCCCGACTGGTAGCTGTTCAGATTGGCCAGCGCTTTCATCAATGTTTCTTGAACAAGATCATCGACTTCGCTGCCGCCCCTCATCAGGTTGCGGGCGTATATGCGCAGGCCGGGGATCATGGCCACCAACTCATCAGCCGTGCCCGACTGCCCCGCAGCACCCGCCGCGCCGGCCTGGTTTGGCGGACGAACACCTTGTGACATCGTTACCCCCTCAACACTTGCAAAGCCAACGCCGGGCCGCGCCGGTGGTTCCCGGCACCGCGCCCCATGCCGCTGACGTTCGCGTGGGGGCTGTGTTAGGCCAAAGGCCCGCCGCCTGCCGCATCAGAGCTATGATTGTGGTGTTCTGAGGCTTCATCCTCCGCAGCCCGCGCGTCCAAAGCCGCGCCCAAGTCGCGCGCCAAAGCTTCCAGACGCGCTGGCACCGGCTCTGCCGCCGCCTTGTCCAGCAAGATCCGCCCAGCCGCATCCAACAACGCTTCAGCGTCCGGATGCGCCAGCCCTGCCGCGCCTTTCGCCGCTTCAAGCCGCGTCGCATCAGCGGCAGGCGATCCCACGGCTTCTAAAGGCTGGTGCGGGCTGATCGTCATATGAGAACCCAAGCTGCACGCCCCTGCGGCGTCCAAAAGGCGTAAAACAATCTTTCCTCTAAAGCAAGAAATCTGCCGCCGCCCGCATGCGCCGCCCCAAGCACGCCCATAACCCAAGACCGGCAAGCGCGCGGGCGGGATCACGCCAATGCGCGCCTGCGCGCTGGAACCTTTGCCCCGGCCTAAAGGTTTCCCCTCTGTCACAGCGCAAATTGCACTGTCGTTTAAGGAGGTTCATCATGGCCCGTCCGCGTTTTGGACAAACCGAAGCCCGCCCTTTGATGGCGGCGATCCCTTCCCTTCTGCCCGCAGGCGGGTTCGCCCTGCGCACAGCACCCGGCCTTGCCTTGGTGCTCTGGGCGGCTCTCGCGGCACCATCGGTGGTTCACGCTCAAGAGGCCACCCCCGCGCCCGCAGAAACGACCACAGAGCCAGCCCCGGCTGTCGCCAATACCCCCACAGAAAACCTTGATTGCGAGGCCGAATTCACCCGCCTTGACACCGATGGCAACGGTTTTGTCAGCGCGACCGAAGCGCCTCGTGATTTGGCGCGGGCGGCGGTGGACGGCACCATGCCTGCGGCCGAGGGCCTCAGCCGTGCGGATTTCGTCAATGTCTGCGCCTCGGAAACTTGGGCAGAGATGACGCCCGAGGAAGGCGCTCCTTTTGAAGGCGCCAACAGCTTCACTGAAGCCCAAGCGCAAGAACGTGCGACGGCCTGGAACGTAACCGGGGTCTCGGCTTTGACGTTGGACGACGCCGGGATTTGGCGCGGCACGGGCATGGTCGATGGCAAACCCGTCTCGGTCGCCGTCGATTACAAAGGCAATGTTGTCACCGCCGCCGCCGAATGATCCGCCCGAACGGCTGATCCCCAATCCCCCAACTGCCGCCTCGTCGGCAAAGGAGATATAAATGGCTATCATCACTCGGGTTTTTGACGATTTCGATATGGCAGAGCGCGCTCGCGCCCATGTCCACAATCTTGGGCTCTCCGATGTGGAGACCTCACTTTTGGGCAATGAGAACCTCCGCGACCGCTATGGTGCGGATCGGTTCGATGCCTCGCAAACCGCTTCGGGCACTGCAACGGGCGCCGGGGTCGGCGCGGTGGCTGGCGGCGGCGCGGGGCTTCTCGCCGGGCTTGGGATGCTTGCCATTCCGGGCATTGGCCCGCTGGTCGCAGCCGGATGGCTCGCTGCCACAGCCGCAGGCGCGGTTGGGGGCGCGATGGTCGGCGGCGCGATCGGGGCCTTGGCCGATATTGGCGTCAGCGAAGAGGAAGCGCCGGTCTTTCATGAGGCCATGCGGCGCGGCAGTGTCGCTTTGACGGTGCGCTTCCCCGACGCCCACCGCCCGCAGATCGAAGCCGCACTTGATCAGGTCGCGACGGCCAACTTCAGCGAATTGCGCAGCCGCTATGAGGCGGAAGGTTGGCGCCACGATCAAGCCGAGGCCGAGCGGCAAGCCCGCTTGCGCGACCCGATGCTGTAACCGCGCAAACCCTGCGGTTCGGCCTTATGGCCGGCCGTCGCTTTGGCTGATGTTGAAAGCCGCGCTTTTACAAGGGCGCGGCTTTTTCTTACAGATCGTGAGGGTTCACGTTGTATAATGCATCCCGCAGACAAGATCAGTTGACCCTACGGCACCTGCATTTTGGTCGGAACCATTTGGGGCAGCCTGTGTTGTGCTATTATGCCTCTGCCGCGTCAAGGACGGCAGACCGGGCTGGGGCTCTCCTCCCCTCAGAGAGTCCGCGGGGTCGCGAAGTCGAACAATCGCTGTTGTAGCACAGTCATTGCTCTAAGACTTTGCGACCCTGCACCCACACTTCACCAATGGCCGCCGCATCCGCCGTGAGCACGATCTTCTCGAGGATCTCTTGGTGCCGCGTGATCTCGGGCCGCACCCGCAGGCCCGAGCGTGGCAGGTTGGCGCGGATCACCAAAGCGTCGAAATAGAACCCTTCGCGCAACTGGCCGATCGGCAAAGACAAAGCCTCACCGCCGCCTGCTGTCGCCAGCCAAAACACCTCAACCGCCGAAAGCGGCGTCTCGTTAGAGCCGCGCTGATCCGGCGAAAGGCCCGGATCGGTGCCTGCGCCCAGATGCCGCGAGCTCATCAGAGCATGCCGCATCCCGTCCAAAAGCGAAGGGCTGAACCCGCCCGAGATATCGGTGCCAAGCCCCGCCTCAACGCCCCTCTCCAAAGCCCGGCGCATCGGGAAAATCGCATTGGCGAAATAGGCATTCGACATCGGGCAATGCGCCACCGCCACCCCGCGTTCGGCCATCAGCCCCATGTCAGGATCGCTGACAAAGTTGCAATGCGCCAGAACCGTGCGCTCGGTCATCAGGCCAAAGCCGTCCAAGGCCTCACAATCCGAACAGCCGAGACGCTGCTCGACATAGCCCTTAGCCCAATCGCTTTCCGAGGCATGGGTCTGCACATGGCAGCCGGTCTCGGCGGCCAATTTGCCCAAGCCTGCAAGAAGTTCATCGGTGCAGCTGGGGATGAAGCGCGGCGTGATCACCGGCAAAACCAAAGGGTTCTCGCCTTGCATCGCGCGCAGCTCGGTGATGAAATCTCGCGTCTCGGCTAAAGCCGTGGCGGCATCCGCATCACGGTAGAACTCGGGGCAAGTGGCCGGATCGTCCATCGCCACCTTGCCCACCAAAGCGCGCTGACCGTGACGCAGGCAAGCCTCGGCCAAGATCAGGTTCGGCGCCTTATGCACGGTGCCGAAGTAAAGCGCCGTGGTGGTGCCTTGCGCCAAAAGGCTGCGGACAAGGTCGTCATAAACCTCGGTCGCGAAAGCGCTGTCTTGATAGCGCACCTCAAGCGGGAAGGTGTATTTTTGCAGCCAGACTTCCAAAGGCTCATCCAGCGCCAAGCCCAGTTGAGGCCATTGCGGCGCATGGATGTGCAGATCGACCAGGCCGGGAATGAGCCAAGTCTCCGGCGCCATCCGGTGCAAAATGCCCGCAGCTTCCGCCTCGGCCACCACCTCATCTTGCCGCGCGCCGGGGGGGATCACCTCGGCAATCCGCCCCGCACTATCTACGACGAAGGCACAATCTTGCAGCACCTCCAGCCCATCGCGGCTGGGGGTATGCAGCGCTGTGCCCAGCACAACGAGAGCGGTTTGCGTCATATCAGGCTCCTTGCGGCGCTTATTGGCTGCCCAAGATGGCCGGGAAAATCCCCGGCATCACCACAAAACCGGGGATCCGTTTGACGCGGTCGGTCCAGCGGCGGATGGCGGGGAAAGGCTCACGCGGGATGCCGCCCTCTTCGGAAAGCATCACGTAAGGGAAGCAGGCGATGTCGGCGATGGTGGGGGCCGCGCCCGGCACCAGCCAATCATGGCCCTCACGCTCATGGAACCACAGATGCTCATCCAGCACAGCGAAAAGCTTATGCGCGCCTTCGCGGGCCGCATCGCCGTCGAAGTCAAAGCCCATGCCATCGGCCAGACGCGCGGCCGAGGCCGTCGCCGTCAAAGCGTCAGCAAAGCCCAGCCATTGCAGGCATTGCCCGGTGCGCGCTGGCGTATCCAGCGGGAACCACTGGCCCGAGGCATCATAGGCGCGCGCAAGATAGGTCAGGATCGCTTGCGATTGCGTCAACCGCAGATCGCCGTCTTCCAAAACCGGCAATTGCCCCAAGGGGTTCACCGCCAGAAATTCAGGCTCACGGTGGCGCTTGCCGGGGAAAAACTCAACGTTCTTGCGCTCATAGTCGAGCCCCAAGATCGCCAGCATCAGCCGCACCTTGTAGCAATTGCCCGAAAGATCGTAATCGTAAAGCCTGATCATCTAGAGATCCAGAATGAGACGGTCGGTTTTGGCCCGCGAAACGCAGGTCATGATCGTAGCGTTCGACGCCTTCTCGGAGGCGTTGAGATAGACATCCTGATGGTCCGGCGTGCCTTCCAGCACCCGCACCTTGCAGGTGCCGCAAGCGCCCTGCCCGCAAGACGAGGCCATTTTGATGCCATTCTCGCGCAGCACTTGCAGGATCGATTTACCGGCAGGCACCTGAAGCGTCACGGCCGAGCGTGCCAGAGCGATCTCAAAGGCCTGGCTGTCATCCAAGGTTTGGGTGTTTTTGAAATACTCAAAATGCACCGAATTGTCGGGCCAGCCCGCCTCTGCCGCGATCTTCAGCGTGGCGTCGAGCATCGGGCCGGGGCCGCAGACATAGACCTGCTTGGCCGGGCCGGGCTGGGCGAGGATGTCGCGAAGCTTCGCCGCCGTTGCTGCCGGATCAAGTCCAAGATGCGGGGTCAGCCTGTCACCCAAAGCCGCAAGGCGGTCTTGGAACGCCAGATGCTCTTGCCCTGCGGCGAAGTAATGCAGCTGGAAGTCCTGTCCATCGCCCGCCAAAGCCGCCGACATCGCCAGAAGCGGTGTCACCCCGATGCCACCGGCGATGAAGATGGTCTGGGCGGCGTCGCGGCGCAGAGTGAAGTTGTTGCGCGGCTCTGAGATCGCCAGCAGATCGCCTTCGCGCAGATGCTCATGGATCGCTTCCGAGCCACCCGTGGATTGGGCTTCACGTTTGACGCCAATGACATAGCGGTCGGTCTCACCCGGTGCATTGACCAGCGAATATTGCCGGACCAGCCCCGAGGGCAAAGCCACATCGATATGCGCGCCGGGCTGGAAGGTGGGCAAAACGCCGCGCAAGGGTTTGAGCTCCAGCGAGACGATGCCATTGGCGACCATCTTCTTGGCTGCGAGAGTGACACGGATTTTGCCCGGACCATCGGCGAGATCGGCCTCAAGCCCCGGCATCTCGGCCAGTTCTTCGCTGACGCGGGCATAGACGGGCGCGATCGGCGCAGGTGCGGGCGCGGCCAAAGCCT
This sequence comes from Pseudogemmobacter lacusdianii, assembly GCF_030848395.1. Lineage (GTDB taxonomy): Bacteria > Pseudomonadota > Alphaproteobacteria > Rhodobacterales > Rhodobacteraceae > Pseudogemmobacter > Pseudogemmobacter lacusdianii. The sequence continues at coordinate 42,086 of NZ_JAVDBT010000010.1, forward strand.
CGGCCTCAAGCTGGCGGGTCAAAGCGGTGAGCGCGGTGTTGAGACGGCGCAAGACCACAAGCCCCTGCCCGGCCAAAGCCCCGGTCAGAACGCCACGGATCACCGATTGCCCGGCATCCACAGCTTGGACGTAAAGCTGCAATTGGCTGCTGCCATCGCCAAAGCGCAGATCGCCCTCAGCGGTCAGACCTTCGACGCTCCAAGCCGCCAAAGCCGCCTCAACCGCCGCAGGGACAGCCCGCAAAGGCATGGCGCGCAGGACCAAAGGTGCCTCGGTCAATGCCGGGAAAGCGGGCTCCACCGCATCGAGATGCGTCCAGATCAGCCCTGCAGCCTCTCGCACCGGATAGGTGCGGTTGCAAATGGTGCGCGGCGGCGCATCGGCCGGGTGCGCGGGAATATAGGTGCAGCCCGCGTTGCGGTTGGCATAACGCCAGCCGTGGTATTGGCATATCAGCTCAGTCCCGGTGTTGATCCCGATCGACAGCCGCACGCCGCGATGCAGACAGCGGTTCTCCCAAATATTGACGTAGCCATCATCGGCCCGCCAGATCGCCAGCTCTTGCCCCAAAAGCTTGCCTTGGAAGACATGCCTTGGGATCACATCCTCGCTTGCTGCCACTGGCACCCAGCCGTTGGCCCCGCTCGCCCGTTCGATCGTCATCTTAATCGTCAACTTTCCTTAGGCCGCAGCCGGAATCGTGCCATAGGTCACGCCCTTCGCGGCGAGCCAACGGCGATACATGATCGAGCTTTTGTCGGCCCGAATGGGCGTCTCGGCTCTGGTGTCCAAAGGCAGACGCTTGGGCATCTGGTTCTCCAAGATCGGCTTATCCTGCCCGAAGATATGCAGCTGGAAATGGCTGATGAAATCATCGGCATTCACATCGTCAAGGATGCTCAGCACCATATGCGCACGCAGCTTTTCCGGCCCGATCGGCTGGACAAAAAGCGCAATCACATCAAGGCGCTTTTCGTCCAAGGGGCTGGATTTATATAGCACCGAGCAGGTCGGATGCGGCACTCGGTAGATATATTCAACATCCATGCCTTCGGTGGACACGGTCGAGGCCATCGGCTGATAGAACATGCATTCGGTGGCAATGATCTCCGAGCCATCCTCAGTCAGCCGGACGTTATATTCCTTCACCTCGGTATGCGGCAACTCACCCAAGATACCCGTATGGACGAAAGGGAAATGGCCCATATCAAGGAAATTCTCGACGCCGCGTTGCGCCGAGACATTCACCCCAATCGAGCCTGCAACGATACTGCGGCGATCTGTCTCATGATACTGCGGGATCTCAAAAAGCCCCGACTCAGGCTGACCAAGCGAGGTCCAGAGGCAGGCATATTGCGCCAAAACTGGCAGGGTTCGACCGTCAGCAGTGGTCACCTCAAACCCATCACCCGCACGGCGGTAGCTGAGCTTTTCGCCCATAAGCAAAGTGTTTTTCGCCGTCGGCCCCACATCGGTCAGGCCCGAGATGGCAAACCATTGGTTCAGCATGAAGGGATCAGGCTGCTCTGACATGTCGCATCTCCGGGCGTCTGGTGGGGTGGCGCATTGCATTCCCTTGGACGAAAACTGTCAATCTCAAAGAATGCATTGACAATCTGCGCGACCTATCCGGTAGCTTTACGGTGGTGAAACAACCCAAGCCGCCATGATTTTAAGCCGCAGACCAATCGCTCATGGCCAAGGCTGCGCCGCAGCCTATTCTGCGCGCGGGCCTCGTCTGGCGGCGGTGATGCCAGTACCGCGCCCCTCGGGAAATGACATCAAGGCCAACAGCTTGCCCCCGCTTGACTTGGTCTCATCGGTCGCGGGCTGCGACCGGAGGTGTGAAAATTTAGGCAACTTTAACTGCAGAGCGCAAAGTTTCTCAGCTGACCTTGCGCAGGTGCTTGCACATCCGGCACCGCTGCGTATCGACACCCCATTGCGTGTGATTGCCAATCTGTATGATTCCCTCGCCCGCGGATCTGACAGGCAAAGGCGGGCCAAGTCCTTGTGGGGACTGCTGCCGCTGCACCGCTGCCGGATGCGTCTATAAACCTATGCGGCCTCGACGGCTTTGGCCTTGACGGCTTAAACCTGAACCATAAACAGCCCCCATCGCGGGGATGACAGGAGACAGAAGATGCAAGTCACTCGGAGAAAGTTGCTGCAGGGCACTGCCGCTATGGCGGGCGCCTTCGCCCTGCCCCGCGCCGCATTGGCGCAAGACGTGCTGAAGATTGGTCAGGTCAATGCCTCGCCCGCCGCCGAAATCGGCTGGTCGAAGCAGCATGCCTTGGGCATCGAGGCGATCAAATCGGCGCTTGGCGACAAGGTTGAGATCACCGTGGTCGACAACACCTTCTTGCCGCAAGATGCCGAGCGCGTCTTCCGCGAGCTGGCCTCCAGCGGCCATAAGCTGATGTTCGGCACCAGCTTCTCGCTCGGCCAGCCGATGCAAAAAGTGGCCCCGGCCTTCCCGGATGCCGCCTTTGAGCATTGCTCGGGCATCGTGCATCTCGACAACCTTGGCACCTTCGAGGCCAAATATTACGAAGGCATGTATGTCGCCGGCATCGCGGCGGGCCACATGTCGAAGACCGGCAAACTGGGCTTCGTCGGCGGCTTCCCGATCCCCGATATCGTTGGCCCGGGCAATGCCTTCCTTCTGGGCGCCCGCTCGGTCAACCCGGCGATCACCTGCTCGATCGTCTTCATGAACTCTTGGTTCGATCCGGGCAAAGAGAAAGAAGCCGCCCAAGCTCTGATCGCGCAAGGGGCCGACGTAATCCTTGGCATGACCGACACCGGCGTTTGCGTGCAAGTCGCGCAAGAAGCGGGCGTGTGGTCGGTAGGCTATGCCAGCGACCTGACCTCCTTCGGCCCCGACAGCCAGCTGACCTCGATCGTGCTGGATTGGTCGTCGGAATATGTCGCAGCCGCTGAAGCGGTGCTGGCTGGCACTTGGAAGTCCGAAAGCAACTGGGGCGGCCTGAATGAAGGCGTGGTCACTTTGGCCCCCTTTAACGCTGGAATCCCCGAAGACGTGCGCGCCAAAATGGACGAGGCGGTCGCAGCGATCAAATCGGGCGCGCTGCACCCCTATGGTGGCGAGATCAAGGATGTCGATGGCGCAGTCAAAGTCGCGGCTGGCGAAGTGCTCTCGGACGGTGACATCCGCAGCATGAACTGGCTGGTCGAAGGCATGATCGGTACCTTGGGCTGATGTCCAGCAAGGACCAAACAGCAGCCGGGGCGGAGACGCCCCGGCTTGAGCTGCGTGATATCGGCAAGACCTACCCGGGTGTTGTCGCCAATGATGCGATCTCGCTTTCGGTGGCACCGGGCGAGATCCACGCCATTCTGGGTGAGAACGGCGCCGGAAAATCGACGCTGATGAAGATCATCTACGGTGCGATCCAGCCGGATCGTGGCGAGATCCTTTATGACGGTCAGCGCCTGAGCCATAACTCCCCAGCCCAAGCCCGCGCCTTGGGGATCGAGATGGTCTATCAGCATTTCTCGCTGTTTGAGACCGCGACCGTGGCCGAGAATATCGCTTTGTGCCTACCGGGCCGGATGGAGCTTGCCCAGCTCTCTGCCCGCGTGGGCGAGACGGCGGCGCGCTACGGCCTGAATGTCGACCCGTCGCGAATGGTTGCAGACCTTTCGATGGGCGAACGGCAGCAGGTTGAAATCCTGCGCTGTTTGATGCGCGACCCGCGGCTTTTGATTTTGGATGAGCCCACTTCGGTGCTGGCCCCACAAGCCGTTGAGCAACTTTTCACCGTGCTGCGCAAGATCGCTGAGGGCGGTTGCAGCATCATCTATATCAGCCATAAATTGGACGAAGTGCGCGCGCTTTGCCAAAGCGCAACCGTGCTGCGGGGCGGGCGCGTCACCGGCACCGCTGATCCGCGTCAAGCCTCGGCGCATGATCTGGCTGTGATGATGATCGGCGGCGATCTGCCCGTGACCGAACATCCCCCCGCTGTGCTGAGCGTTGAGCCTTTGCTGATAGTCCGCAACCTTTCCGGCCGCCCCTTGGGTGATCAGGGCCGGGCGCTGTCCGACATCTCCCTTGACCTTTACGGCGGCGAGATCGTTGGTATTGCAGGCATTTCTGGCAATGGTCAGGCCGAACTGGCCGCTTGCCTCTCGGGCGAAGCCACCGATCTTGGCGCGCAGATGCAGCTTCTTGGCCAGCCAATGCCCGCCCGCGCCGATGCCCGCCGCCGTCTGGGGCTGGCCTATGTGCCCGAAGAGCGTCTGGGCCGCGGAGCCGTGCCGGGCCATACGCTGACGCAGAACACCATCCTCACTGGCTTTACCGCCGGACTGATCCGTCGCGGCATGGTGCGCTACGCCGAGGCCCGCGCCCGCGCTGCCGCCATCATCCAAGGCTTCTCGGTCAAAGCCGAAAGCCCGGCGGCCTTGGCCTCCAGCCTCTCGGGCGGCAATTTGCAAAAGTTCATCCTTGGCCGGGAATTGGCCTTGGACCCGAAAGTCTTGATCGTGGCGCAGCCGACTTGGGGCGTCGATGTGGGCGCATCGGCCTTCATCCGGCAACGCATCATCGACCAAAGCCGCAAAGGCGCGGCCGTATTGGTCTTCTCCGAAGAATTGGAAGAGCTGATCGAGATTTGCGATCGGATTCACGTTCTGTCTGAGGGCAAACTCTCTCCTTCCATTCCAAGAGCCGAATCCACAAAGGCGCTGCTTGGCAGCTATATGACCGGCAGAGGTGATCCCCTTGCCACCAAGGAGGCGCCGTGATGGCTTTGCGCATTGAACCGCGCCGCAATGTGACGACCATGACCCGGCTGCTGGCTCCGGTCACCGCCGTTGTCCTGACGCTGCTCTTCGGCGCCAGCCTGTTTTGGGCCTTGGGCTTTGAACCGCTGACCACGCTTTACGCCTTTTTTATCGGGCCGGTGACCACTCTCTACGGCATCAGTGAACTTTTGGTTAAAGCCGTCCCGCTGATCATCATCGCCTGCGGCTTGGCGGTCGGTTTCCGCGCCAATATCTGGAACATCGGCGCCGAAGGCCAGCTAATCATGGGCGCAATCGGCGCTGCCGGAGTCGGCCTTTTCGCCCCCGCCGGACTGGGTATGCTCTTGCTTCCCTTGATGTTCTTGGCTGCCATGCTGGCCGGCATGGCATGGGCTGGCATCGCCGCCCTTCTGCGCGCGCGCTTCAGCACCAATGAGATCCTTGTGACCTTGATGCTGACCTATATCGCCGGATTCATCCTGTCTTGGCTGGTGCGCGGGCCTTGGCGCGACCCGATGGGCTTCAACTTCCCGCAAACCGCGCTGATGCCAGCGGACGGCATGCTCACCCCGCTCGACCCGCGTTTCCGCGTCACCGCCTCGGTCTTCTTCGCGCTTTTGGCCGTGGGCCTTCTGTGGATCTTCATCGCCAAATCCTTTGCCGGATACCGTCTGGCCGTCGGCGGTGCCGCCCCACGTGCGGCGGGTTATGTTGGATTTTCCGAAAAATCGGCGATTTGGACCGGACTTCTGACCGGGGGCGCTGCCGCCGGTATTGCCGGATTTTATGAGGTGGCAGGCCCACTTGGCCAAATCTCCGCCGTCATCTCCCCCGGCTATGGCTTCACCGCGATCATCGTGGCCTTCATCGGCCGCCTCCACCCTGTTGGCATCCTCTTGGGTGGCCTCTTCCTCGCGCTCACCTATGTCGGCGGTGAGGCGGTGCAGGTCTCTTACGGCATCCCGGCCCATATCACCCGCGTCTTCCAAGGCCTGCTCCTTTTCTTCCTTTTGGCCAGCGAGTTCTTCACCTCTTGGCGCATTATCCGCAGCGGAGGGCCCGTCTGATGGAGCTTTGGATTGCGATCTTCGCGGGCACGATGACGGCCGCCACACCGCTTTTGCTGGCGGCTCTGGGCGAGGTGGTGGTCGAGAAATCCGGTGTTCTGAACCTTGGGATCGAGGGGATGATGCTGATCGGCGCTGCTGTGGCCTTTTGGCTCGCGATCAGCGGTTGGGGCCTGCCTGCAGCTTTCGTCGGAGGCGCGCTGGCGGGGCTTCTGTCCTCGGCGCTTTTTGCGGCGCTTGCGCTTCTTTTCATGGCCAATCAATCGGCAAGCGGGCTTGCCTTGGCGATCTTTGGCACCGGGCTTTCAGCGATGATCGGTATGGGCTTTGGCAGCCAGCCGGTGGCCACTCTGAAGGCGCTCGATCTGGGGGGCCTCAGCGATCTGCCGCTGATCGGACCGCTGCTTTTCAGCTTTGATCCAATGGTTTACCTGACCTTGGCCACTGTGCCTGCCGTCTGGTGGTTCCTGACCCGCACCAAATCCGGGCTGATCTTGCGCATGGTGGGCGAGTCGCCCGAGAACGCCCATGCCATCGGCTATCCGGTGCTGAAAATCCGCCTTGCCGCGATCCTTTTCGGAGGCGCTATGGCAGGTCTTGCCGGCGCCTATCTCTCGGTCGCTTACGTTGGCATCTGGGTTGAGAATATGACCGCCGGTCGCGGCTGGATCGCGCTCTCGCTGGTGGTCTTTGCAGCTTGGAGGCCCTGGCGCGCACTGGCCGGGGCAGTGCTCTTTGGCGGCTTCACCATTCTGCAACTGCATGGCCAAATCTTGGGCCTGCCGCTGCCGTCCGAGGCGCTCTCGGCCCTGCCCTATCTGGCGACGATCATCGTTCTGGTGGCGATCTCGCAGGGCCGCAAGCGGCGGCTGGATGTGCCCGCCTCGCTGGCCCGGCCTTACCGGCCGGGCGCGTAAGCGCTTTTAATCACGCGCCTTTTCGTCAAGCGGCGGGAAGGCGCGCTTCGGCCAAACCGGCATACCAGCTGCACCCGAAGGGCAAGGCCGCATCATCAAAATCATAAGCCGCGTGATGCAGCATTGCGGTGTCGCCATTGCCAAGGAAGATATAGGCGCCGGGACGTTCATTCAGCATATAGCTGAAATCCTCGGCCGCCATCATCGGCTGGTTCACCTCCACCTCTCGGCCCGAGACCTGACGCGCGACCTCACCGGCGAAACCGGCGTTGGCGGCGTGGTTGATCGTCACCGGATAGCCCCGGTTCACGGTGAGAAGCGCCTCAGCCCCATGCGTGCGCGCGGTTCCCTCGATCAGCTGGCGAAGTTTTTCCAACGCAAATTCGCGGGTTTGCGGATCAAGCGTCCGCACCGTGCCGCGCATCTGCACCTTCCCGGGGATCACGTTATGGGCATTGCTGTCGCTGCCGATGGTGCAGATCGAGACCACCACATGATCCAAAGGATCGGTGCTGCGGCTGGCAATGCTTTGCGCCGCCAAAATAACATGGGCCGAGATCACCACCGGATCGATGCAATTTTGCGGTTTCGCGGCATGACCGCCTTTGCCAATGATCTCAACGACAAACTCATCCGCCGCCGCCATCATCGCGCCCGGACGGATGGCAAAGCTGCCGACCGGCAGACCGGGAACATTGTGCAGCCCGTAAACCTCATCGATCTTCCAACGGGTCAGCAGTCCGTCTTCCACCATCTTGCGCCCACCGGCGCCGCCCTCTTCGGCGGGTTGGAAGATGCAGACCACGGTGCCATCAAAGTTCCGCGTCTCGGCCAAGTATTTGGCGGCCCCTAACAGCATAGCGGTATGGCCATCATGGCCACAGGCATGCATCCTGCCCGGCACCTTCGAGGCATAGGGCGCCCCGGTGATCTCGGTGATCGGCAGCGCATCCATATCGGCACGCAGGCCGATGGTGCGGCCGCTACACGTGGATTTTCCTTTGATAACAACCACAACACCAGAGACCCCAACACCCTCGACCACCTCGTCACAGCCAAAGCTGCGGCAAAGCTCGGCCACACGGGCGGCGGTGCGATGCACCTCATAGAGAAGTTCGGGGTGTTGGTGGAAATCATGCCGCCAAGCGGTGATCTCGGGCAACATTTCGGCAAAACGGTTCTTCACGGGCATATAAGGCTCCCCTTCTGCGCGCAAATTGGACCCGCCGCGCCGGGCTGGCAAGGCCCCTTTCGCGGCGTGGTCCACCGTTGTGCCGTCGCGGCGCCTTAAAGGCTGGGCCCCGGCGCGATCTTTGAGCCATCGTTGAAGCGCGAGAACCGGAACCGGCTAAGATCATGCCCCACAGGACCGCCCGTGACCAGATCCGCCACCACCCGGCCAATCCCCGGCCCAATGCCAAAGCCATGTCCGCTGAGTCCCGTGGCGATGGTCAGCCCGGGGATCGGCGCATGGTCAAGAACCGGTACGACATCAGGCATGGTGTCGATCATCCCCGCCCATGAGGCCTGCAGTTTGGGTCGCCCAAGCCCCGGAAACGCCGCCGCAAAGCCCGTCAGCAAGCGGTCCAGCGCCTTCTGGCTGGGTTTGGGGTTCAGGATGCGGCAGGTCTCAAAGGGCGAGACCTCATCCGCTTTCCAACGCCGCTTGGTGCTCCAAGCATCCGGATAGCCTTGCGGCGCCGCCATGCGGAAGGTCGTGGCGCGAAAGTCGTTCTTCAGCACCGGCAGGAACTTGAACATCGAGGCGAAAGCATCGGGGCCGATGAAGAAATCATGCTCCGAGCCTCCGGGGGCCAAGGTATAGCCCCCGTCGGCGCGGCGGCGGAAGGCGATCTGGCCATCCGCCGCGGCACCGGGATAGATCTCGGGCATCGGCGTGGTGGCGCAGACCGAAGACAGCACCGAAAGTTGCGGGATCTTCACCCCCTCGCGCCCCAAGAAAAGCCGCGACCAAGCGCCCGCAGCGACGACGACCTGATCGCAAGCCACACGTCCTCGCTCGGTCACCACCCCGGCCACCCGGCCCGCCGCCAAATCCAAAGCGCGCACTGCGCAATTTTCGCGCAAGATCACGCCGCGCTCTTCCGCCGCCGCCGCCAAAAGCGGCACTGCGACCCAAGGCTCTGCCCGGCAATCTGATGCAGTAAAAATAGCGCCCTTCCAAGGCTTTGCCGAGTCTTTCAGCATGCCCGACACCTCAGCCGCCGTCATCATACGACTGTCAAGCTGATGCGCCCGCGCATGCTCCATCCATGCTTCAAACGAGTCCATATCTTTGGCCGTATCGCCCAGATACATCACCCCGGTCTGCTGAAAGCCCAAAGCCTCTCCCAATTCGGCGGCAAGGCTTTTCCAGATCGCGAGGCTCTCGATCATGATCGGCAGCTCACCCGGATCTCTGCCCTGCTGGCGGATCCAGCCCCAATTTCGGCTTGATTGCTCAGCCGCGATGCGCCCTTTTTCGCACAAAAGCACGCTGAGGCCCTTTTGGCGTAAAAACCAAGCGGTCATCACGCCCGCGATGCCGCCACCGATCACGGTGACATCGACGCGTGCGGGCAAAGCGCCCGAAAAGCGGACGGGGCGGCTTTCGGTGAAGGGAAAAACTGGGGTCATTGCAGGTGATCCAAAAGGCGTTGCATGAAATGATATCCGGCCTCGAACTGGGCCAACTCAATATACTCGTCAGGCTGATGCGCTTGGGCGATATCCCCGGGGCCGCAGACCACGGCCGAATATCCTTCGGCCTGAAACTGGCCGGCCTCGGTCAAATAAGAGACCACGCCCGAGCTGTTGTGCCCGGTCAGTTGGCAGGCCAAAGCCTCGGCCGAATGGGCGCTGGAAGGCTCGGGCACCAGTGGCGGCACGGCGGTGAAGCGGGTCAGATACACGCCTGCTTCAGGTCGGCGGGCGACCAAAGCGGCGTGCAAAAGCTGCGCCTCAGCAGCAAAAGCGGCTTCCCATGCGCTGGGGTCTTCTCCTGGGATCACCCGCATTTCGACCGAGAAATGGCAGTCGGCGGCGGTGATATTCTCGGCAGTCCCGCCTGCAATCTGGCCAATGTGCAAGGTGGTGAAGGGCGGGTCAAACCGCGCGGCCAAGGGCGTCGGCGGGGTCACCGCCAAGCGGTCATTCTGCGCATTGACCCAAGCGATCAGCCGCGCCGCCTCCATCACCGCGCTCACCCCTTGCGGCATCAACGCGGAATGGATCTCATAGCCCTTCACATGGACATCAAAGCCAGTGCCGGATTTATGGCCGGTGATGACCTGCATCCGCGAAGGCTCACCAATGATGGCGAGCTGCGCCTTGGGCAGCACTCGTCGCATGGTCTGCAGCATCGCAGGCGCGCCAAGGCAGCCGATCTCTTCGTCATATGACAGCGCCAGTTGCAAAGGCCGCGCGATACCGCGCCGCTGCGCCTCAACCAAAGCCCAAGCGGCAAGGGCCACAAAGCCCTTCATATCGCAAGTGCCGCGTCCGTAAAGCCGCCCGTCGCGCTCGCTTACTTGCCACGGGTCAGAAGCCCAGTTCTGCCCATCCACCGGCACCACATCGGAATGCCCCGAAAGGACAATGCCGCCCTCCTGCCAAGGCCCGGCATGGGCCATCAAGGCGGCCTTTTGGCGATCCTCGTTCCAATGCCGGAAGCATTGCACGCCATGCCCCGCCAGATAGGCTTCAAGCCAGTCGATCAGGGCTAGATTGGACACCCGGCTCAGCGTCGGAAATCCGACCAAAACGTCAAGGATCTGACGTGGTGTCAAAATCTCCATCTCGCCCCCCTTTTGCCGCACAGCCTCTGCATCTGCAAAGGACCTGTCAACAACGAAGCCAATCACGGCATAGCGCACACCAAGGCCAAAAGTCGGAGCCTCTGGCGGGGATAGTTAGAGTTCTAAAAGAGCCCCCGCCTTTGCCGTTTTTCAGAATAAGAATATCCCGGTGCGGTCCGAAGGACGGGGGCCGAGCCCCTTCCCCACCCCAGCGCCATCAGTGGATCTTGCGGCGAATGCGGCGGATCAAAAGCCAAACCGCGCCAATCACCGGCAGCACAAGCACCGCCGTCAGGCTCTCTTTACTAAGGCCCACCGCCTTGCCGAAAGGCTGCCCGAGATAAGAGGCAAGGCTCACCGCGTAATAGCTGATCGCGACCACCGAGAGGCCCTCGACGGTATGTTGCAGCCGCAAGGCCTGATCGGCGCGATGATCCATGCTTTCCAAGAGCCGCTGGTTCTGGCCTGAGCGCTCCACATCCACCCTGGTGCGAAAAAGTTCGGCCGCGCGGGCTGCGCGTTCCGACATTTCACGCAACCGCTTTTCGGCCGATTTCACCGTGCGCATCGCCGGATCATAGCGCCGCATCATAAACTCGGAGATCGTCTGCCTGCCGTTGATCCGCGTCTCGCGCAGCACCTGCACGCGTTGGTTCAAAATCGCCTCATAGGCCGCCGTGGCGCCAAAGCGGAAGGAGAACCGCACCGCCAGCCCCTCCAACTCGGCCGAGATTGTCAAAAGATCCTGAAGCACCGCTTCCGAGGGCCGCCCGTCGCTTTCCAAGCCTGCAACCAAGGCCTCCATCTGCGGGTCGAGCGCGTTCAGCCGATCATTCAAATGCCGCGCCCGCATAAGCCCCAGCATCGAGACCGCGCGATAGGTCTCAATCTCGCAGATCCGTTGGACAATGCGGCCAATCCGGCGCGGCGAGGTGCCGGGGCGAATGAAGATCGCAAAGCGCATATGGCCTGCCGGATCGATGCGGAAATCGCCAGCGATGATCGCCGCCTCATCCACGACTTGGCTGAGGATCATGCTTTCGGGCACGAACCAATCCTCACAGAGCGCAAATATATCATCGGGATCTTCCGGCATCTCGGCAATGCGGATCAGCGCCGAGACCAGCCTTTTGCCCGGCGCCCTCTCGATCCAATCGGCAGGGAAAATCGTGGCCTCGACCGGATCAAAAGGCCGGGCCGAGAGGCCGGGGCTGAAGGCGGTATAGGTCACGAATTCGGTGTGGCTTTCCCATTTCAACCCGGCGCGGCCGAGATGGCCCGAGTAATGCGTGGCCTGCGGCTCGGGCCGCGGTGCGCCGTGGCGGCGGGTCAATTCGGTCAGATGCGCCAGATCGGCCTCGCGGTCGCGATTGGCAGCATTGGTCGGTTCTTTGATCGCCAGAAACACCGCCGTGCAGGGCAGATCGACCGAGGGAAACGGCCGAGCGTGCAGCTCGTTCACGGTGGCATAGCGCAAAGGGTGGTCGAAAGGCGGCATGGCAGGACTTCCAAGATCAACGTGCCGCCAGTTGCGCCAAGCCCGCGCCAAGCAACCAGAAAAATCGCGGAATACCGGGGTATGCAACCAATCTGTGGCCAGAATGCAATTGCCCATGCAAAAGGCCCCGGGGATGCCGGGGCCTTTAAGGGTCTGTGACGCGCCGATCAGTCGATCATCGGCAGAAGGGCGTCGAGCGATTTTTTCGCATCACCGTAGAACATCCGGGTGTTGTCTTTGTAGAACAACGGGTTCTCGATGCCGGAATAGCCGGTGCCCTGCCCGCGCTTCGAGACGAACACCTGTTTCGCCTTCCAGCACTCCAGAACCGGCATGCCAGCGATCGGCGAGTTCGGGTCTTCTTGGGCGGCCGGATTCACGATGTCATTCGAGCCGATCACGATGGCCACATCGGTCTCGGGGAAATCATCGTTGATCTCGTCCATTTCCAGAACGATGTCATAGGGAACCTTCGCCTCAGCCAGCAGCACGTTCATATGGCCCGGCAGACGGCCCGCCACCGGGTGAATGGCGAAGCGGACGTTCTTGCCCTTGGCGCGCAGCTTGCGGGTCAGTTCGGAGACGGTTTGCTGGGCTTGTGCCACCGCCATACCGTAGCCCGGGATGATGATGATGCTGTCAGCATCGTTCAACGCCGCAGCCACGCCTTCGGCATCGATCGCGATTTGCTCGCCAGTCACTTCCATTTGCGGACCAGCGGTGCCGCCGAAACCGCCAAGGATAACGCTGATGAACGAACGGTTCATCGCCTTACACATGATGTAGCTCAGGATCGCGCCCGAAGAGCCGACCAAGGCGCCGACCACGATCAGCAGGTCATTGCCAAGGCTGAAGCCGATCGCCGCTGCCGCCCAGCCCGAGTAGCTGTTCAGCATCGAGACCACCACCGGCATATCGGCGCCGCCGATGCCCATGATGAGGTGATAGCCGATGAACAAGGCCGCAATCGTCATCACGATCAGCGCCAAGACCGAACCGGTTTGCAGATAAACCACCAGCATGATCAAGGAGATGATCGCGGCACCGGCGTTCAGCATATGGCCGCCCGGCAGCTTTTTCGCCTTGCCGTCCACTTTGCCAGCCAGCTTGCCGAAAGCAATGACCGAGCCGGTGAAGGTGATCGCACCGATGAAGACGCCAAGGAAGGTTTCCACCCGCAGGATGGCAATCTCAGTCGCGTCTTTCAGCATCAGCTTTTGGGCAAAGGCCGAAAGGTCGCCGCCTTGCAGCTTGGCTTCCAGCGCCATCAGCGCCGCCATATCGCCCGAGGCCATCGCCTCATCCATCAGCGCCATCAAAGCTTCGGGATTTTGCGCAAGGCCTGCGAGTTCGGCCAGACCGGCCAGCTCGATATGGGTGTTGAAGCCCACGAAGACCGCAACCAAACCGACCAGCGAGTGCATCGCCGCCACCAGCTGCGGCATCTCGGTCATCTGAACCTTTTGCGCCACGATCCAGCCGATCGCGCCGCCGACGAGGATCAGGACCAAAGCGGCCACGGCAAAACCGGGGCTCATATCTTTGCTGATCAGGGTTGCCGCCACGGCCAAAGCCATGCCGACAATGCCATACCAAACCGCGCGTTTTGCGCTTTCCTGCCCGGAGAGACCTCCCAGCGACAGGATCAAAAGAACCGCCGAGACCACATAGGCGGCAGTGGTGAATCCAAGTGCCATTCTGCGGCCTCCCTTACGACTTTTGGAACATGGCGAGCATACGACGCGTCACCATGAAGCCACCGAAGATATTGATTCCGGCCATGAAAACCGAAAGCCCCGCCAGAATGATCACCAACCAATGGCTGGAGCCGATCTGCATCAGCGCGCCCAGAATGATGATCGACGAGATCGCATTGGTGATCGCCATCAACGGCGTGTGCAGCGAATGCGCCACGTTCCAGATGATCTGGAAGCCAACAAAGCACGACAGCACAAAGACGATGAAATGCTGCATGAAGCTGGCCGGAGCGACGAGGCCGACCAAGAGCAATGCCGCGCCCGAAACGCCGAGCAAGGTGAATTGGTTGCGGGTCTGCGCCTTGAAGGCAGCGACTTCCTGCGCGCGCTTTTCCTCGGGCGTCAGCTCTTTGGCCTTTTCCTTCGGCTTTTGCGCCGCGATCGCTTGGATCTTCGGCGGCGGCGGCGGGAAGGTGACAGCCCCCTCATGCGCCACGGTCGCACCGCGGATCACATCATCTTCCATATTATGCGCGATCACACCGTCTTTCTTCGGCGTGAGGTCGAAGAGCATGTGACGGATGTTATTGGCATAAAGCGTCGAGGCTTGGGTCGCCATCCGGCTTGGGAAGTCGGTGTAGCCAACCACGGTCACGCCATTATCGGTGACGATCTTTTCATCGGGCACGGTCAAATCACAGTTGCCACCGCGCTCGGCCGCAAGGTCGATGATGACCGAGCCGCGCTTCATCAGCGCAACCATATCCTCGGTCCAAAGCTTCGGTGCCGGGCGGCCGGGGATCAAAGCGGTGGTGATGACGATGTCGATCTCGGGCGCAAGCTCGCGGAATTTCTTCAGCTGGGCTTCGCGGAATTCGGGGCTCGACGGGGCGGCATAGCCACCGGTCGCGGCACCATCTTGGGCAGCCTCAGCAAAGTCGAGATAGACGAATTCCGCGCCCATCGACTCGATCTGCTCGGCCACTTCGGGACGCACGTCGAACGCATAGGTGATGGCACCCAGCGAGGTCGAGGTGCCGATGGCGGCAAGACCCGCCACGCCTGCGCCGACGACCAGAACCTTGGCCGGAGGCACTTTGCCCGCCGCCGTCACCTGCCCGGTGAAGAAGCGACCAAAGTTATTGCCAGCCTCGATCACCGCACGGTAGCCGGCGATATTGGCCATCGAGGACAAAGCGTCCATCTTCTGCGCGCGGCTGATCCGCGGCACCATATCCATCGCAACAACCGTCGCGCCACGCTCGGCCACTTGGGCGAGCAGAGCCTCGTTCTGGGCGGGCCAGAAGAAGGAAATCAGCGTCTGACCTTGGCGCAGCTGTGCCGCCTCCGAGGCTTCGGGGCCGCGCACCTTCACCAGCACATCGGCAGCCTCAACCACCGCGGCGGCGGTCGGCAGAACCGTAACACCGGCGGCGCTATAGGCGGCATCGGTGAAACCCGCCCGCTGACCCGCGCCAGATTGCAGCACGCATTCGTGCCCCAGTTTTTGCAATTGCAGCGCCGAATCGGGGGTCATCGCCACCCGGTTCTCGCCCTCAAAAATCTCAGCCAATGCGCCGATCTTCAATGATCTGCCCCCTCATATGGCGGTAAAACCGCATCCCATGCCGTTCCTGTACCATCGGGGGGTCTGATATCAACCGCAGAATGCTGCCATGCGGCATTTCCGTTATTGCGGCCACCCCGCCCGTTTCCGGCACAATGCATGCAGGTGACGCTGGGTAAACTATCAAAGTGACGCCAAAATGCTACATAATGCAGCGTTTGAGCGCCTTTGGGCGCGGTACAGAGGTGAAATCGCCGATGGCGCACAGGCAGACTGGCCCAAGGCCTTGGGGCGATCGTCAAACCCTACGCGCAAGCATTTCAGCCAAAGATTGCAAATCTCATCCGCCGCCTGACGCAATTTGGCCAAGTCATTCGTCAAAGCGCAGCCCCGGACCACGCCGAGAGTCGACCTTTGAAGGCGCTGACCGCCTCGCAATTGCGAATTAGTTTAAGCTTGAAATGAATGATCGAATTCCCTATCAGCTAAAGGAAATCATCAGGGGGCCAGATGGCCCGGGGGGCCCGCGCATGACGACCGATTTCAACGCGACCAAGGCGATGTTCGACCTGCCCGATGGGGTGATCTACCTTGACGGCAATTCGCTGGGGCCAATGCCGAAAGCCGCCGCCGCGCGGGTGGCCCAGACCGTGACGGCGGAGTGGGGCCAGATGCTGATCCGCGGCTGGAACCAAGCCGGCTGGATGGAGATGCCCTCGCGCATCGGCAATCGCATCGCCAAACTGATCGGCGCCGAAGAAGGCTCGGTCGTGATGGGCGATACGCTCTCGATCAAGGTCTATCAGGCGCTGGCTTCGGCCTTGGAGATGAACAAACCCCGCAAGGTGATTTTGTCCGACAACGGCAACTTCCCCTCGGACCTTTATATCGCTGATGGTTTGGCGCGCACTTTGGGCGAAGGCTACGAGTTGCGCACGGTTGCCCCCGAAGACGTCGAAGCCGCGATCACGGACGAGCTGGCCGTGTTGATGCTAACAGAGGTCGATTACCGCACCGGCCGCAAGCATGACATGGCGCGGCTGATCGAAAAGGCCCATGCGCATGGCGTCTTGGTGGTTTGGGATCTCGCGCATTCTGCGGGCGCCATTCCGGTGGAACTGGCCCGCGATGGCGCCGATTTTGCCGTAGGTTGCAGCTATAAATACCTCAACTCCGGCCCCGGCGGCCCGGCCTTCATCTATGTCGCCCCCCGCCACCAAGAGCGCGCCCGCCCTGCCCTGTCCGGCTGGCTTGGTCATGAGGCGCCCTTTGCCTTTGACCTTGATTACCGCCCCGGCAACGGGGTCGAGCGGATGCGCGTGGGCACCCCGCCGATCCTCCAACTCGCCGCTTTGGACGCAGCATTGGATGTCTGGGAAGGCGTGACCCTGCAAGAGATCCGCGCCGCCGCGCTGGCGCTGCAAGACCGCTTCATCGCCGGGGTCGAAGCCGCCTGCCCCGATCTGGAACTTGCGACCCCGCGCGAGCATGCAAACCGTGGCAGCCAAGTCTCCTTCCGCCATGCCGAGGGCTATGCCGTGATGCAGGCGCTGATCGCCGAGGGCGTGATCGGCGACTTCCGCGCCCCCGACATCCTGCGCTTCGGCTTCACCCCGCTTTACATCGGCCCGGATGAGGTGGATCGCGCGGTGCAAATCCTTGCGCGCATCATCGAGACCAAAGCTTGGGACCGGCCCGAGTTCAAAGCCCGCTCGCGCGTGACATGAACTGGCTCCGCCGCCCCCGGATCAAGGCTGGTCGCTTTTTGAAGGCGGCCTGCATGGCCGTCTTTGCGGCTGTGGCGGGCATCGGTGCGGCGGACCTTTTCAAGCTGCGGCGCGACATTGTTGCGCCGCCTTACGGGACGGCTGACGCGCTGCCGCCGCTGTGCCGCCCCTCGGGCTGGGCCGCGCTTTGGCGCCGCATGGGCGCCAGCTCAATCCTGTGCCGGAGAACCGCCTTTTCCCTCTGAAATCCAACGTTTTCAAAAGGAAAAGACATGACCAAACCTCACGATCCCGCCAGTGACGGCGCGCAGATGTCCTTTGATGGGCGGATGTCCTATGGCGATTATCTGGCGATCGACCAGATCCTGACCGCGCAAAAACCGCTTACCGATGCGCATGATGAGCTGTTGTTCATCATCCAACACCAGACCTCTGAGCTTTGGATGCGGCTGGCCTTGCATGAATTGAATGCCGCACGGCAGATGATTGCGGCCGATCGCACGCGGGAAGCCTTTAAGATGCTGTCGCGGATCGCGCGGATCTTTGAGCAGCTGAACAATGCTTGGGACGTGCTGCGCACCATGACCCCGGCCGATTACACCACCTTCCGCGAGGCTTTAGGGCAATCTTCGGGCTTCCAGTCTTGGCAATACCGGCTGATCGAATATGCCGTCGGCAACCGCAATCTGGCGATGCTGAAACCGCATGAGCATCGGCCCGATTTGATGGCCAAGCTTGAAGCCGAACTCGCCCGCCCCGGCCTTTATGATGAGGCTTTGCGCGCCTTGGCGCGGATGGGCCTGCCGGTCCCGGCAGATGTGTTGAACCGCGACCTGCGCCAGCCTTGGACCTTCCATGAGGGCGTGCAAGAGGTTTGGGCGCAGGTCTACCGCGATCCGGTGGCGCATTGGGAGGCCTATGAGCTGGCCGAAAAGTTGGTGGATTTTGAAGATTACTTCCGCCGCTGGCGCTTTAACCATGTCACCACGGTCGAACGTGTGATCGGTTTTAAGCGCGGCACCGGCGGCACCTCGGGCATCGCCTATCTGCGCCGGATGCTGGAAGTGCAGCTTTTCCCTGAGCTTTGGTCGCTGCGCACCGTTCTCTAAGCGTAAGGCCCCCTGCCTACCCTCTGCCAATCGGGCACATAGGGTGGGCAGGACCACATTTCCAATTCCCAAAACGTCATCAATCATTGGATTTTCACGGCGGCATCACGATGCCGTCAAGCCTCGCCTCTAGGTAGTCTCACCTACAGGGCCAGGTTTGACGTCAAGTCAGCGCTAAGCTAGGGTCTGGCCGGAAGAACCCGGGGGCAGCGCCTCTGGGACACGCATCTTATGAGCATAGAATGACGCTGACCGGTCGAATTCCCGCCCTCTCCCCCCTGCTTAAGGCGCCGCTGCTGGCCTTGGCCGCAGCCCTGACCCTGTCGGCCTGCGTCGATGGCATGTCGGGCACCGCGCCCGGCGCCAGCGTTGCTCAGTTGCCCGGTCCGCCACTGCCGAAGCCCGATGACGCGCTTTACGCGGCGCAATCGGACGGGCAATTCTCGGTGCCCGAGCTGCCGATCGACCAGATCCCCGAGGCCTATCGCCGGCAAGTCGTTGAATATCCGTCCGATCAAGTGCCGGGCACGATCATCATCCACCCCAGCCAGCGCGTGCTTTACTACGTCTTGGGCAAGAACAAAGCGATCCGCTATGGCATCGCGGTGGGTGCCGAAGGTTTTGGCTGGTCGGGCGAGTCGATCGTGTCGAAAAAGCGCCACTGGCCGACTTGGACGCCGCCGAAAGAGATGATCGAGCGCAAGCCCTCGTTGCAAAAATGGGAGAACGGCCAGCCGGGCGGCCCGACCAACCCGATGGGCGCACGCGCGATCTACCTGACCTCGAATGGCGTCGATTATGGCTATCGGATCCACGGCACGCCGGAATGGAAATCGATCGGGCGCAATGCCTCTTCGGGCTGTTTCCGTATGATCAACCAAGACGTTATGGACCTCTATGAGCGGGTCCAGGGCGGCGAGAAGGTCATCGTCCTGACCGCGAAAGGCGAGATGCCGACGAAGCTGTCGATCCCGAAACCGCCCGCCCCAAAGAAAAAGGCCGAGCCGAAGCCCGAGGTTCCTGCAACCGATCTGACCCTGACCGGCCCGCCTCCGGGTCTGGTGGGGCCGACTGCCCCGGCAACGGGTGCAGAAGCGGCACCCGCCGTTGCAGTCCCGGCCTTGCCGACCGCCGCGCCCGCCGTCTCTTCCGCGGCCTCGCCCATTGCCGCCGATACGCCGCCCACGGCAGAGCCAGTTGCTCCGGCAGCCCCTGCGGCTCCGGCGGCTGTCGAAGCCCCGGCTGTAATTGAGGCCCCGGCCGAAGCACCTGCCCCCGCCGCAACCTGCGCCGTGCCGTTGGTGAATGGCCTTTGCCCGCAGGGCTAAGCAGTGCGCTGCAAATGAATTAAAAGGCCGAAGATCATCTGATCTTCGGCCTTTTTGCTTACGCCCAGCCGCACCATTGCGACACGGCCCATCGACTATTCGGCGGCCAGCTTGCGCCCCTTGCCCGCGGCCCAAGCCGCACAAGCGCGGCCAAAGGCCTCAAAAATCGGGCGCGAAACCGGATCTTCGCCCGCCCGCCACTCGGGGTGCCACTGCACCGAAAGCGTAAAGCCCGGCGCATTTTCCACATGGATCGCCTCGGGTGTGCCATCGGGAGCGGTGCCATCGATCACAATCCGCGGCCCCGGCCGATCAATCCCCTGCCCGTGCAAGGTGTTGGTCATCACCTCTTCTTGGCCCAAAAGCTGATGAAACGGGCTGCCCTCGACAAAGCGCACCGGGTGGCGAAGCGCGAATTGCTCTTCCAATGTGCCATTGGGCGGCATCCGGTGGTTCATCCGCCCCGGCAGCTCGCGGATCTCGGGGTGCAATGAGCCCCCCATCGCCACGTTGACCTCTTGAAAGCCACGGCAGATGCCAAGGAAAGGCTGGCCACGCTCGACACAAGCGCGGATCAACGGCAACACCACCGCATCGCGGCCCTGATCGAAGGCACCATGCGCGGGCGTCGGCTCCACGCCATATTCCGAAGGGTGCACATTCGGCCGCCCACCGGTCAGCAAGAACCCATCGCAGAGGTCCAAAAGATCCTCGACCGAGACAAAGCGCGGGTCGGTCGGGATGATGAGCGGCAAACAGCCCGCGACCCCGGCGACCGCTTCGGTGTTGATCACGCCCACGGCATGCACCTCATAGCGCTCATCCAGCGCATGGCTGTTTCCGATGATGCCCACGACGGGGCGGCGGCTGGTCAAGCTCGACATGTCCGGGGTCCGGGAGTTGGAATAGGGGAGTATGGGCGTTCTTGCGGTTAAGATAGCGATGCTATGCCAAAGGGTGAAGGCCCAGATGCAGGCGCAGACGCACAGCAGCCATGCAGTCCTGCAGGGTTGAGGTCGTGCAGAACGATGCCACCGCTCCCTGAGATTAACCCAACCCTGTGCCAAAGCCTTTCAGATAAACCGCTTTTTCGTCTAAACGAGCCCCGAGCATGAAATGCGCCACATTCGTGGTTTTGGGTCGCTTTCAGAATGGCCCCGTGCTGCACTTGGGCCTAGATGGCGCGTATGAGTTCCTCTGCCGCCTCCTCGCTTGTCACCCCTACCTTGAAACCGCTTTTGGGCATTGGCCTGATGACGGCGGCGATGATGGTCCTGCCGGGGATTGATGTGCTGGCCAAATTCCTTGGCGCGGCGGGGCTGCCGATCTTGGTCGTGGTCTGGGCGCGCGCGCTTTTCGGCACGATCTTGGTGGTGCCGCTGGTCGTCCGCTCGGCGGGTCTGGCTGGCCTGCGCCCGCAAAACTTACGCTACCACATCGCCCGGGCGTTCTTGCTCTACAGCTCCACCTGGCTTTTCTTTAGCGCGTTGAAATACCTACCGATTGCCGATGCAATGGCGATCTTCTTCATCAACCCCCTGATTGTGACCCTGCTGGCAGCACTGGTCTTACGAGAGCGGGTCGGCCCGAAACGCTGGGCTGCGGTGGCGGTGGGTTTTATCGGCACGCTGATCATCATCCGCCCCGGTATGGTCGAGATGAACCAAGGCACGCTTCTGGCGCTGGCGGCGGGCGTCTCGGTCGGCAGCTACTTTGTGATGACCCATGCCCGCGCCGGGCGTGACGATGCCAATGTGCTGACCTTCCACACCAGTCTGATTGGGACTTTGGCAATGACGGCAATGCTGCCAATGGCTTGGCAGATGCCCGATGCCACGCAATGGCTGATGCTGATTGCCCTTGGCCTGATCGCCACCACCGGGCATTTGCTGATCACCTTCGCCTATAAGCAGGCCGAGGCCTCATTGCTGGCACCCCTCGCCTTTGTCGAGATCATCATGGCGGTGTTTTTCGGCTGGTGGTTCTTTGCCGAACTGCCGGATCGCTGGACGATCCTTGGCGTGGCCATCCTGATCAGCTCGGCGATCTATATCTCGCTGCGCACCCGCAAGGTGGCGAAGGCGCAAGCCCAAGGTTAAGCGCCTTTGGCAATGACCATTGCCGCCGCCTCAAGCGCGCCAGCGCCATGCGGGATTGCCAAGGCTTTCAACCCCGCATCCATCACCGCCAAAGCGCCGAGCGTCATATGGGCGCTGACATGGCCCATATGCGCGACCCGCAAATAGCCGTGATAGGCCGGATCATCCGGGGCGGCCATGCCAAGGCCAATGCCCAAAGTCACCCCGGCCTTATGCTCGCACCATTCCCGCAGCCTTGTGGCATGCGGCGCGCCAAACCGCGCGGCGGTGACCGAGCGGCCCCGCCATTCGGGACGGCTGACGTTCAGCCCGATCTGATCGTTCCCCCGGCCCCAAGCCTCAAACGCCGCCCAGACCGTGCGCGCCAGCACCTCATGCCGGTGCCAAGCCGCCGCGATCCCCTCTTCCTGCACCAACATCGTCAGCGCCTCACGCAAGGCATAAAGATGCGCCGTGGGGGCGGTGCCGTCCCAATGCTGATAGAACTCGGTCGCTTGCGCGCGAGGCTGCCAGTTCCAATACGGGCTGGCGAGGTCCGATCCCTGACAGCGCAGCCGCGCCTTCTCATTAAACCAAACGAAGGCCAGCCCCGGAGGCGTCATCAACCCCTTCTGGCTGGCCGCCACCGTGACATCGACGCCCCAGTCATCCATTCGATATTCATCGCAGCCCATCGAAGCGATACAATCCACCGCCAAAAGCGCCGGATGCCCTGCCGCATCAATTGCACGGCGCAAAGCCGGAATGTCATTGCGCACCGTGGTTGCTGTATCGACATGCGTGACCAAGACCGCCTTGATCTGGTGCTTCAGATCTTTGCGCAGTACGGCCTCAAACCTTTCGGGATCGACGGGTGTTTCCTTACCGAAATCAATCAGTTCAACCTCAATCCCCATAGCACGGGCATGGTTGGCCCATGAAAGGCCGAAGGTACCAGTCGCCAGAACCAGCGCCTTCTCCCCGCGCGAAAAGAGGTTCGCCGTCGCCGCCTCCCAGCCGCCATGCCCATTGCTGATATAGGCCGCGACATGGTGCTTCGTGCCCGCCACCGCGCGCAGATCGGGCCAAAGGCTCTCAACCAGATCCAAAAGCCCGCCCTCATAGATATTGGGGCTGCCGCGATGCATGGCGCGCTGCACCCGATCAGGCATGACCGAGGGGCCGGGAATGGCAAGGTAGGGATGGCCAAAGGCAAGTGTCATCGCAGGCTCCTAATGTCCGCTGATATGGCTAGAGCCGAATGCAGGCCGCCGCAACGGCGCTCTGCGCGGGCGCAGGTCCGTCCAGCGCTTGAGGCGCGCTGCTTGATCCGCTACACCAAAGTCTTCCCACGGAGGCGCACCTTGGCCGCGACAGCAACTGCCCCGACCCTTAGCCCGAAATCCAGCCAATCGCAGGGGCCGTTCCGCCGCTACTGGCTCGACTTTCTCAGCCGGCGTTGGAAGATGCTGGTTTTGGCGATGGCGGTGTCCGTTGCCGAAGGCGCAACATTAGGCGCGCTCTCTTGGCTTTTGGAGCCGCTTTTCGACCGGGTTTTCGCCAGCAAATCGACCGAGGCTTTGATCTGGGTCGGCGGCGGCATTCTGGGCCTCTTTCTCTTCCGGGGTCTGACTTCGATCATCGGGCGGCACCTGCTGGCGCGGCTGAACCAAGAGACCGCGGCCGATATGCAGGCAGCGCTTTTGGGCCATCTTCTGACGCTGGACGGCGGGTTCTTCCAAACCCACCCACCGGGCAGCCTGATTGACCGGGTGCAAGGCGATACCGTTGCCGCGCAATCGGGCATGCAGTTGGTGGTCGTTGGGCTTGCCCGCGATCTGGTCTCGCTGATCGGGCTTTTCGTGGTGGCGATCAGCATCGATCCCATGTGGACCCTTGCCGCATTGGTTGGCGCGCCGCTTTTGTTGCTCCCAGCCTTGGGTTTGCAACGCTACATCCGCCGCAAAACCTTGCAAATGCGGGCGGAATCCGGCCTGCGCGCCACTCGACTGGATGAGATTTTTCACGGCATCGCGCAGGTGAAGCTGAACCGGATGGAGAGCTACCAGGCCTCGCGCTTCCGCCAAATCCTAAACCGGATCATCCGTGCCGAGGTGAAATCAGCCACCGGTCGCGCCGCGATGCCCGCACTTGTTGATGTGGTGACCGGCGCAGGCTTCTTTGCCGTCCTTATGCTTGGCGGCGCGCAAGTGGTTGCCGGCAGCCGCACCACCGGCGAGTTTATGGCGTTTTTCACCGCAATGGCGTTGACTTTCCAGCCGATCCGGCGGCTCTCGGATCTGGCCGGCCAATGGCAAATCTCGCGCGCTTCCCTTGAGCGGATCTACGGGTTCTTTGACCAGCACGCCGCCGCGCTCCGCCCCGCGCAAAGCCGCGCTTTGCCGAGCGCCGTGCCGCCTGCAATTTCGTTCCAAGACGTGAGCTTTGGCTATGATGACGCCACACCGGTGCTGCGGGGGCTGAATTTCACCGCAGAAGCCGGTCAGGTTACGGCTCTTGTGGGCGCATCGGGGGCGGGGAAATCCACCGTTTTCCACCTCCTCACCGGCCTTGCCGAACCGCAATCGGGCCAGATCCTCATCGGCGGGGCCGCGACCGAAGCTATGACTTTGGCCGATCAGCGCCGCTCCTTTGCCGCCGTCTCGCAAGAGGCCGCGCTTTTTGATGAGACCTTGCGCGAAAACCTGATCCTTGGCCGCGATGGTATCCCGCAGGAACGTCTTGAGGCAGCGCTTGCAGACGCGCGGGTCGATGAGTTCTTGGCCCGCCTGCCACTTGGCCTCGACACCCCTGCCGGACCGCGCGGCTCGGCCCTCTCGGGCGGTCAGCGCCAAAGGGTGGCGATTGCCCGGGCCTTGCTGGCTGATGCCCCTGTGCTTTTGCTGGACGAGGCAACCAGCGCGCTGGATGCGGCGTCAGAAAGTGCCGTTACCGAGGCTTTGGCCCGCGCCCAAGAGGGCCGCACCACCTTGGTTATTGCGCATCGCTTGGCCACCGTGCGCGATGCGCATCGGATTGTGGTGATGGATCAAGGCCAAGCGGTCGAAATCGGCACCCATGATGAGCTTATGGAAAAAGACGGCCTTTACGCCAAGCTACATGCTTTGCAATTTCGGAACTAAAGCCTTTGCCCAAACCGACACCCGGCCTATATCAGCGGCAAAGGAGTGCGTTATGGGCGAAGCGGTTTTGGGACGGTCGATCTGGCAATTGACCGGCAAGGATGTGCTGGCTTTCCTGCAAGGTCTTGTCAGCAATGACGTTTTGCCCTTGGCTCAGTCTCCGGGGATCGTTTGGGCGGCCCTGCTCACCCCCCAGGGTAAGTATCTGGCTGACTTCTTTGTCATCCGTCGGCCCGATGCGCCCGAAGGCGAGATCCTGCTTGATCTGCCCGAAGCATTATCGGCGAATGTGATCAAGCGATTGCAGATGTATAAACTGCGCGCCGATGTTCAGATCGCGCCAAGCAGCTTGCAGGTGCAGCGCGGTTTGGACCCCGCTCCCGCAACCGCCCTGCCCGATCCCCGCCACCAAGATCTTGGCTGGCGTCTATATAGCGACAGCACCGGCGCGCCGCCTGCCATTGATTGGGACGCGCTTCGGGTCGAATTGATGGTTCCCGAATACCCGGCTGACTTGGTCCCCGACGAAAGCTACATCCTTGAGATGGGGTTTGAGCGTCTGAACGGGGTCAGCTTCCGCAAGGGCTGCTATGTCGGCCAAGAAGTGACCGCCCGCATGAAGCATAAAACCGAGCTGAAAAAGGGTCTGGTTCGCCTGTCGATCACCGGCACCGCAGCCGCAGGCACCCCCATCACGATCGCAGATGGGCGCGAGGCTGGAAGGTTGGGAACCGTTTCCGGTGGACAGGCGTTAGCGCATGCTCGGTTTGATCGACTGAGCGACACCCTCCTTGCGGACATGGCCAAGCTGGCGGCGGATAAGCTGGCAAAGTGACGAAGCGAAACTTGCGTGGCGCACATGACTAATCATTGAAACGCAGGCAAATAACGCTATATCTCGCTGATTGCTGCGGCAGAACTCGCAAAACTGAGCCGCAGAAGGGCGACTGCTATGCACCCAGCGCATTGCAGTCATTCCAAACCGTAAACGCCGAATCATGTCATTATTGCTAAAAGCCCTGAGCGAACAGCAAAGACAAGAAAAGACTAAGGATTTCGCCGATGCTCGACTCCATCGACAGCACTGCCTTTAACTTCGAGCAAGGTCAACGGGCACGCAAACTCTTTGCGGCCGTGGTTCTGGCCGCGCTGGATGATGCCATCGCCGACGATAAAAAATACGGCAATGGTCCGGATCAAATCGCACGTTGGGCGCGCTCGCGCGACGGGCGTGAAGTTCTCTCCTGTTCGGGCATCGACCCGAATGAACGCGTTGTCAAAGGCCTTATGGAATTCGTCGCCAAAGGTGTCCGCACCTCGGTTGCTCTCAGCCGCGAAGAATCCGAACGCCGCCATGCTTTGGAAGCGGATCAGGCAGAAGCTGCCTAAGCCGATTTGGCTGATCTGGGATAGGCCCAAGATCAGTGCCACACTGAAAAAGGCGCGCCTTCATGGCGCGCTTTTTCAATTTTTTGCACTGGGCTCTGCGCGCGCATTGCGCCGAATAGGTGCAAAAAAGCGGCCCTGAAGTGGGGCCGCTTTTTTATTGCCTTTGGCGTTTCATGCCAGTCGTGATTATTCGTCGTGATTATTCCAAGTCGCGCGCGGTGAGTGCCCGGTTCACCTCGACCCGTACCAGTTTGCGCACATTGCGGGTAATCCGCTCGCCCAAAGTGCCGCTCAGCTCTTCGCGAATGATCTCGCGCACGATCTGGCGCAGCGTCTCTTCGTCGATGCTGAAGCCGGTGTCATCCGCAAGCTCAACCCCGTCCGCGGCTGGGTTTATCGCGGCAACACCGTCGGGAACTGCGTTGTGCGCCTCTTCGGGCGTGATGTCCGCCTCGGCGCCCGCATCGACTGCGGTTTGCGCCATCAGACGACCAGCATCTAGATCCGCGCGCAGATCCGCCTCGGCCCAAGCTTGAGCAAGCGGCTCAGTGATCGGATCGTGAAGCCGATCACCGCGTCGCGGATGCGCAACGAAGGACAAGGGCTCAGAAGCATGAAGCTCTTCTATCTCAACGTCGCTGGCCAAGGCAGAATCCTCAGGCCATGCGGCCTCTGCCTCTGGGACCGCCTCCGCCACGACAGGCTCTGGCATGTCCATAGGCAAAGCCAAGCCTTCGGATAAGAGCGTCGCGGGCAAAAGAGCCCCCTCTTCCGCTTCAACGGCGGCGACGATGGCGGGCTCTTGCCAAAAGCTGCTCAGCTCTGGCCCAGCCACGCGCTCGGCTTCATCGGCATCAACGGGCGCGCCCGGAGCCGCCCAGAGGATGTCTGCATTCTGCGCCAAAAGCTCGGCTGCAAGCTTTGACGGCCCTTCCATCCCGGCGTCATCATAAATCTCTGCAGTGGCAGTGGCACCAAAGCTGGTTTCGGAGCCTTCTGCCTCGGCCTCATCGACCGACGGTGCGATAGCTTCATCTGCATATGCAGCTGCCGCCGTCTCTTCCCAAAGCGACTCTTGCGATACGGATGCTGCCTCTGCGGCCTCGATCTGCCAGTCATCCGCGACAGCCGTCACCTCAGCTACATCCGCGTCGGCCCGCGGCACCACCCGCAAGGCAGGCGTCAGCATCAGCTTGTCGCCCGCCGGATCCTGCGCGCGGGCTTCCGCCATAGCGGTCCGTGCCGGTCTAAGGTCTTCGGAGACCAGTCGGCGGATAGAGGAGAGGACATCCTCAATCTCAGGCGAAGTCAGAGGTTCGGACATGAAATTTTGCCTGCGCGATTATCGATTTTGTTGGCCACCTTAGCCAGAACCGCCGCGCCTGACAAGAAATTGGCAGAAGGCGCGTTAACGTCCGGTAAAAGAGTTCACGAAATTTTGCCGCAAACACAGCGCGAAAAAGAAACAGGGGGCGGAAACCCCACCCCCTGCTTAACATTCGCTTAAAGATTGGCTCAGTTGCCGATCTTCTTCATGATCTCATCCAGCTTCTTCCCCCGGCTCGACGTGGCCGGTGCGGTTTTCACCGCGTTGTAATAGGCTTGCGGATCATAGGTCGGGATGCCCAGTTTCAGATGCTCGACCGTCAAAAGCCCCATGCTGGCCAGCACTTGATAGACGCCGATGTAGCGCCCGGCCTCGGCTTGCAGGCGCGAGGCGCGGGCGTTCAGAAGCTCTTGCTCGGCGTTGAGCACGTCCAAAGTGGTCCGCGCGCCCAAGGTTGCCTCTTCGCGCACGCCGTCAAAGGCCGCTTGCGCCGCGCGGATCTGCTGGTTCGAAGCATCGATCGATGCGCCAAACACCGCCAGCGAGGCCCAAGCATTGCCAACGTTTTGCAAGACATCCACGACGCTTTGCCCCAAGGCCGCCCGTGCGCGGTCACCACCGGCCAAGGCCTTACGATACTGAGCAGATTTCTCACCACCCGCGTAAAGCGTTTGGTTCATGCTCAGCCCCAGACGCTCGGTCAAATCGCCATTGTCTGTCCAGTTGATCGAAGCGCCAAGGCCCACGGTCGGCTTCATATTGGCATTGGCAAGCCCAACCTGCGCCTCGGCCAAAGTCACCAGCTCTTGCGCTTGCAGCACGATCGGATGGCTGCGACGGGCGACGGATTGCGCCTCATCCACGGTTTTACCGATCTTCGGCACCGGCGGCAGCGCCGCCAGACGGCCGGGATAGGCGCCGGTCGCAGCTTTATAGGATTCGCGTGCGATCATCAGATCACCCTGAGCCGCAGCCAGATTAGAGCGCGCTGCCGCCAACCGTGCCTCAGCGATCGAGACATCGGTGCGGGTCACCTCACCCACATCAAACCGGTCCTGTGCAGCCTGCAGCTCTTGGCTGATCAGCCGCACGTTCGACTCGCGCAAAGCGACAATCTGTTGTTGCAGTTGCACATTCACATAGGCCGAGACCGCCGCCAGCAGCACCTGCTGCTCGACATTGACCAAGGCATGGCGGGTGGCCAGAACGCTGTGCTGCGCAATCTTGATGCCGAAGTCACGCCGACCGAAGTCCAACAGCAACAGCTCTGCCGAAAGCGTGGCCGACGACGAAAGCCCTTCCGTCACCAGATGGTTCGCGGAATTGGGCACATTGGTCTTGGCATAGGCATAGCCCGCGTTGGCCGCAAAGCTGATCACCGGGCGCAGCGAGGCGACGGCAATCGCCACATCCTCATCGGCCGCGCGCAGAACCGCTTGGTTCTGGTCAAGGAGGTGCGAGTTCTTATAGGCCGCGATCAGCGCATCTGCCAGCGTCTCGGCCTGAGCTTGAACCGCCGTCAAGCCTCCGGCCAAGGCCAAGCTGGCCGTCAAGGTCATCGCCCGCATGAAGTTCCGCATGATCGCTTTCCTGTTTGCTGCCCCGCCCGGCCTTTTCGACTGACGCCGGGAAAATCATTCGGCAAGGCGCGCCCCGATAAAGGGCGCGCAACTTATCACAACACGAAATTGCGCCCGCGTGCAAAGCCGGGCAGAAGCGGCGCGGTGGCGTTGAAGGCAAAGCGCCAATCGATACGACCGCCCTGCTTGATGCCAGTCTTCACCTGCCCCAGAGCGCCATCCATGAAGACCGCCGCGATGCGACCGCCCTCTTTTAGCTGATCGATCAGCGCCTCGGGCATTACTTCCACGCCGCCCTGCACGGTGATCACATCATAGGGACCATGCTTGGCCGCCCCCGCTGCCAAGGGGCCGGTGACCACGACCGCAGTATCGACACCTTCGGCCAACAGCGCACGCTCGGCCTCGGCCGCAAGCTCCGCATCTTCCTCGACGGCGACAACCGTCTCGGCCAGATGCGCGATCACCGCGGCGGAATAGCCAAAGCCGCATCCCAGATCGAGCACGATCTCGCCCGGCTGAATATCCAAAGCATCCAGCATCTTGGCCAGAGTGCGCGGCTCTAGCACGACCCGCCCCGGCGCGATCTCGATATTGTTGCCGACATAGGCCGCCTCTTGCAGCGCATGCGGTACATAGACCTCACGCGGGACTTGCAACATGGCGTCGATGATCGGGAATTTGGTAACGTCCGAGGGCCGGACTTGCGTGTCGACCATCATCACGCGGCGGGTGGCGAATTCGCTCATTCTGAACCTATCGGTTTAGATATTAAACAGCACGTCAATCATAGCCGGCGCCAAAGGGCAACAGGCTTTGCTTTCGCCTTTGTGCCGCAGATGGCGAGAGATTTCCAGCCCTGCCGGGCGCCCAAATGCAAGGCGCGGCGCGGCGGCAACGTGGCTTCGCTCATCAAGACAGAAGCGCCGTCGTCTTCGGGCTGCCGGCAGGGCCTCCGGCAGCGATATTTTTGGGCTGGAAGAGCCGTAAACCTCTATTTTCCGAATACATATCTTCGAGGAGAGGCTGCGGGCCAAAGGCGCGCAGCCACGGCGGGCGCAGCGTCCCCGCCCTGATTTGCCAAAAGCGCAGCGGTCCGGAGCCTAGCCTTGGATCAAGGGGCGCAACCGCGTCACCCCTGCGCTCACAACTGCGGCATCACCCCGCGCTTCCACGTTCAATCGCAATAGGGGCTCGGTGTTCGAGGCCCGCAGGTTGAGCCGCCAGTTTCCGAAATCAAGGCTCAGCCCATCGGTCCGGTCAATCGCAAC
The DNA here is from genome assembly GCF_030848395.1 of Pseudogemmobacter lacusdianii. Taxonomy (GTDB): domain Bacteria; phylum Pseudomonadota; class Alphaproteobacteria; order Rhodobacterales; family Rhodobacteraceae; genus Pseudogemmobacter; species Pseudogemmobacter lacusdianii. The sequence goes on from NZ_JAVDBT010000010.1 coordinate 72,358, forward strand.
CGCTTCGGGCGAAAGTGCCGCCTCTACCCGAGCCATGGCTTGGGCCACATCCGCCACGCGGAAGTTGATCTCGCCCGAGGAGGGGAAATCTTGCCGCATCTGCCCGACCAAGCCCGAGAGCGGCTGATTGGCGCGGCCCATCAACTCGGCGACCAAGAGCCAAGGGATCATGCCGGAATCGCAGGCCATGAAATCGCGGAAATAGTGATGCGCTGACATCTCGCCACCGTAAGCCGCACCGGTTTGCCGCATGGTGGCTTTCAGAAACGCATGTCCGGTCGGTGCCAAAACCGCTGTGCCCCCACCGCGCCGCACCGCCTCTTGCGTGGCCCAGATCACGCGCGGGTCATGGACGATCGTGGCCCCATTTTCTTTACCCAAGAAAGCGGCTGCCAGAAGCGCCACGACATATTCGCCCGGCACGAAACTGCCCACCTCGTCAAAGAAGAAGCAGCGGTCGAAGTCTCCGTCAAAGGCAATGCCCATATCGGCGCCATGCGCGCGCACAGCCTTGGCCGTCACCGGCTGGTTTTCAGGCAGTAGTGGGTTCGGGATGCCATTGGGGAAGCTGCCGTCCGGCTCGTGGTGGATCCGGGTGAAACGCAAGGGCGCGCCCTTCTTTTGCAAGGCCTCGGCCAGCGCATCGAAGGTGGGCCCGGCGGCTCCATTGCCGCAATTGACCAAAATATGCAGCGGGCGCAGGGCCTTGGGGTCAACAAACCGCGTTAGCGTCTTAACATAAGCCGCGCGCGCGCCAATGGCTTCGCGGATCTGCCCCGGGGCGGCGGCGCGGAATTCCCCGGCCTCGGCCAGATCATGGATCTGCCGCATAAGCGCAGGCTCCAGCGGGGCCGAGCCGCGCTGCACCATCTTCATCCCGTTGTAATCCATCGGATTATGCGAGGCCGTGACCTCGATCCCGCCATCGGCACCGAAATGCGTGGTGGCGTGGTAGATCTCTTCGGTGCCACAAAGGCCAAGGTCCAAAACCTGAGCCCCGGCCGCCAAGAGCCCCTCTACCGTCGCCGCCATCAAAGCCTCGGACGAGGCGCGGCAATCGCGCCCCACGCAGACGGTTTTCGCCCCCAGCACCTCGGCAAAGGCCTGGCCGATACGGCGGGCGATGTCTTCGTTCAGTTCTGCGCCGAGCCGTCCACGGATGTCATAGGCCTTGAAACAGCTCAGCATCTTTACCCTCTCGCCCCGTAATAAAGCCCAACAACATGCTCGGCTTGCGCGAAGAAGAGCCAGCGCGCGCAGGCAGCCCCGGCGAGATGCAGCACAAAGGCCGGCGCGGCAAGTGCGGGGAACGGCAGCGCCAGCAAGATCACCGGCAAAGCCGTGACCAGCCCCAGCGCGATCACGCGCAGCTTGGCCACATGGCGGCGACCGACGACATAGATCATTTCGCGCATCAGGTAATTGCCGGCGGTATGGGCGGGCTCAAAGACCTTGGTTTCGCCCAGCCGGTCAAGGCCCGTGGCAGAGCCAATGGTCTGGCCCGCGCGGGCAAAGGCAGTGTCGCCGCGCTTCCAGCCATAGGCCAGAACGGCAGCGAGCAAGAGACACAGGGCGATGGCGACCAGCTTCGGGGCGGCAAGGATCGCGCCCCCCGCTGCGGCAAAGGCCAAGAACGTGACCGGCGTCATTGGGTCATGCCAACGCGGCACCGACTTCAGCTGGGTATAGATCATCGAGGTGCAAAGGAGTGTCGCCACACACAAAACCGCCCCGATGCCGCCGATCCAGCGCGGCAGACCAAGGCCCAGCCAATCCGACAAAGCCATGGGTGCCAAGAGGATCAGCGTGGCGACCGCGGCCCAAGCTTCACGGCTCAGCCAGCTGGAGCGCCATTGCGTGAAGGCCAAAAGCGCGCGTTGCGGATTGCCCAAGTGAAAGGCCGAGGCGAGCAGCCCGACCACCGCCAGCCCGTAGCCCAAGGCCCAAAGGAAGAAGGCGGGCCAGCCTGCAACCGTTAGGATGCCCAAAGCCAGATAGGCCAAAAAGCCAAAGCCCGCACCGGAAAGTGTGGTGAAGATGATAACAGAAGGTGCCGGATTCATTAGATTTTCCCCAAAATCCGGTCAAGCCAACCGGCAAGGCCCTTGGCCTCCAAAGGCTCTAGCACCGGGGCAGCGACGGCGCCCTTTTTGCGCGGCGGCAAGTAGCGGTTGACCGGCTTCGTGCCCAGTTCGGGCATCAAAGCATATCCGCCCCGCGCCTCGACCAGTTGCGAGACCTTGCTTGTCGGGTCCGAAAGATCGCCGAAATGCCGCGCCCCGGTTGGGCAGGTGCGCACACAGGCAGGCTCGCGGTCTTCCTCGGGCAGATGGGTGTTGTAGATCCGGTCGACGCAAAGGGTGCATTTCTTCATCACCCCGGCATCGGCATCCATCTCGCGCGCGCCGTAAGGGCAGGCCCAAGCGCAAAGGCCGCAGCCGATGCAGGCGTCTTCATTGACCAAGACAATGCCGTCCTCGCTGCGCTTATAGCTGGCGCCGGTGGGGCAGACGGTGACGCAAGGCGCATCGGCACAATGCAGGCAGGAGCGCGGGAAGTTCACCACCTGCGGGGCGGCGTTCTCGGCCTGCACCTCATAGCTGTGCACCCGGTTGAGGAAGGTGCCGGAAGGCTTTGCACCATAGGCGTTTTGGTCCGAGAGCGGCACGCCGTAGCCTTGATCGTTCCAGCCTTTGCAGGCGGTCACACAGGCTTGGCAGCCGACGCAAGTGTCAAGGTCGATGACCAGACCAAGCGCTTTGTCAACTTTTCCGGGCAAGCAGGTCATGCGCGCGCCCCCTTCTTATCTAAACCGCGCCCGCCTTCCGCATGGGGCGGATCAGGCAGAACGGCAAATTGCGGCTGCGCGGGACGGCCCTCGGGGCGATCGGCGGCGGGCACACGTTCAATCCGCACCCGGCAGTCAAACCAAGCCGCCTGCCCCGTCACCGGATCCGAGTTGGAAAGCCGCGTCTCCCCGGGCAAAAGCTCGGAAATCAAGTGGTTGAGGAGGAAGCCCAAATTGCTCTCCGGCGCATCCTTGTCCAAGGCCCAAGACCCACGGCGTTTGCCAATCGCATTCCACGTCCAAACGGTATTCGGGTTCAGCGCGGCCATATGCGCGACCGGCACCTCGATCACCCCATTGCGCGAGGAGACGCGGGCGAAATCGCCCTTTTCAAAGCCCTGCGCCTGCCAAATCGCGGTCGGCAGATAGAGCGCGTTATGCCCCTTGATCTGCCGCAGCCAAGCGTTCTGGCTGCCCCAAGAGTGATACATATCCATCGGCCGCTGGGTCAGCGCATGGACCGTATAGCCGTAATCGGCATCGGCATCGCCGTAAGGCGGATACCAAATCGGCAGCGGATGCATCGCCTCTTTCAACCGCGCCCGAAGGTGATCCGGCGGCTGGCGATCGCCCTGCCCCTCGGCCGCCAATTGGAAGCGGCGCATCGGCTCGGACCAGATCGAGAAGAGATAGGGTTGCGGGGTTTCATAAAGCCCGATGCGCACCGCCCAGTCCTGATAGCCGGCATTCCACGGCTTATAAAAGCTGGCCTCTTCCGGGATATGCGCCTGATAAAACGCACCATTTTCAATGTAGCGCTGCATCTGCGCGGGGTTCGGCGCGCCGCGCCCCTCTTCCTCACCATTGCCGCGAAAGCCGATCAAGGGCCCCACGCCGGGGCGGCGCTGGTGGTTGATGATATAATCTTCGTAGTCGTGGAACTTCGCGCTGCCGTCCTCATTCACCATCCCCGGCAGGCCAAGCCGTGCGCCCAGATCCAAAAGCACCGATTGGAAGCAGCGCACCCCCCGATCGGGCGCGATCACCGGCCAGCGGATCGCGTCGCCTGCGGCATCCGGCTCAGAAATCGGGCGGTCCAGAAGGCTGATGCAGTCGTGCCGCTCGAGATAGGTGGTGTCGGGCAGGATCAGATCGGCATAGGCCACCATCTCGGAGGCATAGGCGTCAGAATAGATGATCCGCGGGATGATATATTCGCCATCCGCGCCCTGCTCGGTCAGCATCTCCATGACACGCGTCGTGTTCATCGAGGAGTTCCAAGACATATTCGCCATGTAAAGGAACAAAGTATCAATGCGATAGGGGTCGCCGGCATGGGCATTCGGGATCAGCATATGCATCAGCCCATGCGCCGAAAGCGGGTTTTCCCAAGTGAAGGCCTTGTCGATCCGTGCGGGGCTGCCATCGGGCAAAAGCGCCAGATCATCGGGCCCGCGCACATAGCCCAAATGCGGGCCGGACAGCGGCTTGCCGGGGGCAGAGGCGAAATGCGGGGTCGGATGTGCCTCGACAGGCTTGGGGTAAGGCGGCTTCAAGCGGTAGCCGCCCGGCGCCTCAACCGAGCCAAGGATGATCTGCAAAAGATGCAAGGCGCGCGCGGTCTGGAACCCGTTGGAATGGGCCGAGATTCCGCGCATCGCATGGAAGGAAACCGGGCGGCCTTGCATGGCCTCATGCTGGTTGCCACGGAAATCTTTCCACGGGCGGCTCAGCGTGAAGGCATGATCAAAGGCCGCTTGCGCCAGCTCTGCCGCCAAGCTGCGAATGCGCTCTGCCGCGATGCCGACACGGGCCGAGACCGCTTCGGGGGCGTATTTCGGGTCAAGATACTCCTCGGCCATATGCTGGAAGACCGTGCGGTGCCCCTCCCACGTCGCGCCCAGATCTGGCTCAACCCCCTGCCCGTCCCAAGGCGCGGGCTGGCCGGTGCGGCGGTCGATCACAAAGGGCTGACGCTCGGCATTTTTGACGAGCATGCCCTTTTCGGCGCCCCGCTGGCTGTTCACCAGCATCGGCGCATTTGTCCATTGCGCCAGATAGTTAAGGTCGATCTTGCCCGCTTCCATCAGGCAATGGATCAGCGACAAGATCAAAAGCCCATCGGTGCCGGGCGTGATGCCATACCAATCATCCGCCACCGCCGAATAGCCGGTGCGCACCGGATTGACCGAGATCACCCGCGCGCCACGTTCCTTCAGCTTGCCAATGCCGATCTTGATCGGGTTGCTGTCGTGATCTTCGGCCACGCCGAACATCACGAAAAGATTGGTCCGCTCCCAATCGGGCTGGCCAAACTCCCAAAAAGCGCCGCCGATGGTGTAGATCCCACCCGCCGCCATATTGACCGAGCAAAAGCCGCCATGCGCCGCGTAATTGGGCGTGCCGTAAGCCTGCGCCCACCAGCCGGTCAGGGATTGCGACTGATCGCGCCCGGTGAAAAAGGCCAGCTTCTCGGGCGCAGTCTCACGCAGAGGCTTCATCCATTGCACTGCAAGATCAAGGGCTTCGTCCCAAGTGATCTCTTCAAATGCGCCCGAGCCGCGCGGCCCAACCCGCTTCAACGGCGCCTTCAGCCGTGAAGGCGCAGTGACCTGCATGATCCCCGAGGCGCCCTTGGCGCACAGCACGCCCTTGTTGATCGGATGATCGCGGTTGCCCTCGATGTAAGAGACCCGGCCCTCTTTCATGTGCACATTGATCCCGCAGCGACAGGCACACATGTAACAGGTGGTCTGGCGGATCTCATCCGAGACAGCGGGCGAGGTCTCAAGGCGCGGCACATTCATTGGACGGCCCTTTCACGGCGGCACGGCAAGGTGGCTAGAGCGCATTCGGCTTTGGCTGGCTTCAAGTGCAACGGCAGACCCCCAGACTATTGTGCGGCGCGCTTGCGCATCCGCAGAACGTTTTTCTTCGTTTTCACTGATCGTTAGACCAAAGGCAATGGTTTCAGCAGTTTTGGCGGATCGCTTTGACCGAGTGTCTGCTGCCGCCCACCTTTAGGTGCTGCGTATCAAAGAAGGGCTTTCAAGAGGCCCAAGCTGGCCAAAGCCGCCAGCAGCAGCACCACGAAGCGTCGAAACTCTTGTGGCTCGGCTCCGAAGAAATGCCGCCCGCCCAGATGATTACCTAGGCCAGTCAGGGGGATAGCCAGCAAGACCGCCCATAGCGTTTGCAGGCTGATGAGCCCATGCCCCCAATAAAACGGCATCGAATAGAGATCGAGAAAAGGGAAGTAAGCGATCAACGTGGCGCGAAACACCGCCGGCCGCATCGGCTGAGCCGCGAAGAAGGCGGCCAAGGGCAGCCCGCCCATGCCAGGCGCATTGGCAAAGCCCGAAACCACCCCCATCGCGGCCGTGCCTTTAGCCCCCACCTCATCCGCCAAACGCCAGCCGACCATTAGCACCGCGCACATGACCAGCACATAGCCCGATATCAACGCCCGCGCCGCATCTTCCGAGATCGCTGTCAAAAGCCAAAGGCCCAAGGGCAGTCCAACTGCCGCTCCAGCCAGCAGGAATAGAACTCGGCGCCAATCGATATCGGGTCCGGCGCCGCGCCAAGACTGCAACGACATCGAGAACTCAAGCACTGCCACCACCGCGACGATCTGCAGCGGGTTCATCACCAAAGACGCGCCCGCCACCACGATGGCGGAATAGCCAAAGCCCGAATAGCCGCGGACAAACCCCGCCCCAAGGATCACCAGAGCCATCCAGATCAACCCAAGCGGGCCTAAGTCGAACATTGTCGGGCCATCCCTCTTAAGATTTGCTAAATGCCGTCCGGCCAACGCGCTCAGTCTTCGTGAGGAGGCCAAAGTTTGCGCAATGTGGCACGCTTAGGCCGCCCCTCGACGCGCCAATGCCTTGCCAATCCGCGCCACCCCTTCCGGAATCCGCGCCGGAGCGATCGAGGAATAGGCCAAACGGTAGTAATTGCGCGCCTCTCGCGCGGGGTCGAAAAAGCCGCGCCCAGGCTCGATCAGCACCCCTTCACCGCGCAATTCTTGCGTCAGAACTTCGGTATCGACCCCCGCGGGCGCCGCCATCCAGAAAGAAGAGCCGCCAAAACCGCCCTGCCCGGCCACCTGCAAGCCAGCCTCGGCGATTGCCTCTTCCATCACCTGCCGCCGCCGCTTGAAGGCCACCCGCATCCGGTTGATCAGCGCATCATAATGCCCCTCGGCCAGAAAATAGGCGACGGTCCGCTGAATGTGGCCAGGTGGGTGCTTCAAAACCATCGACCGCAAGGCCCGTGCCTCGGCGATAAATGACGGTGGCGCCACCAGATAGCCAAGCCGCATGCCGGGAAAGATCGACTTTGAGAACGAGCCCGCATAGATCACCCGCCCGGTTTTATCGAGCGATTTCAACGCCGGGGAGACGGGTTTAAGGAAGGACATCTCAAACTCATAATCATCCTCCACCACCACGAAATCATCGCGACTGGCGGCCTCCAGCAAAGCGAGCCGCCGCTCCAAAGGCATGGTCGCATTGGTCGGGCATTGGTGGCTGGCGGTGGTGAAGACCACATCGGCGGGCGGCAAATGCAGCGGCAGGCCGCCCGCGTCCACATCGACCGAGGCCACGCCCGCGCCGCAAGTTTGCAAGATGCGCCGCAGGCCCGGATAGCAAGGGTTTTCCACCACGGCGCGGCGTCCGGGCGCAAGCAGCACCGTGGCCGCCAGCCAAAGCGCGTTCTGCGCGCCAAGCGTCAACAGAACCTCCTCGGGGCCAGCCGCGATGCCACGACGCGGCAAGATAACCCTGCAGATTTGTTCGATTAAGAGCGGATCGTCGCGCTCGTAATAATCCGATGTGAGCGCATCAAAGTCGCGCCGCCCCAGCGCACGAAGGGCACAGGCGCGCCAGTTTTGATGGTCAAAAAGCGTGGGATCGGTCTGTCCGTAAATGAAAGGGTAAGGGTATCGCTCCCAATCTGCGGGACGATCGACCCCTGCCATAGCGCGGGTGAACCGGGCCGAAGAGAGGGCAGCGTAATCCACCTCCTCCTTCGGGCGCGCCGCGGTGGGAAATTCAGGCGCACGCGGCGCATTGTCAGAAACATAATAGCCTGAGCGCCCACGCGCGGTCAGATAATCAGAGGAGACAAGATCTGCATAAGCCAGCGTCACCGTTATCCGGCTGATCCCCAAATGCGCCGCAAGCCCCCGTGACGAGGGCATCCGCTGACCGGGTCGGAACCGGCCCGTGAGGATGCCGTCGGTGACCATAGCGCGGATGCGGCGCTGGAGGGCGCCTGCCGCGCCGCTGGTCAGGAAAAAGGCTTCGACGGGGATCGACATTCTGGCCTCATGCGACAGAGCAACTGGCCCTATTGGCAAGACTGGAACCAGGAATGTCAATCTTTGCGCTTCTGGCGGCGGCAGGACGCCTCCGGCGGGAGTATTTCGGTCAAGATGAAAGTGCAGAGTTGGGTTCGATCGCGCGCGGACATAGCGCGCGCGACCATCGTTAGGGGGCTTTGATCAGCCGAAGACTTTGGTCAGCGACTTGTCGATGGCATCGGTGATCTGATCAATGTCATCGGACGTAGCGATCAGCGCAGGCGAAAGGCAGAGCGTGTTGTTCAGGCCCGGCAAGCTGCGATTGGTCGCCCCGATGATCACGCCATGCGCAGCGCATTCTGCCACCACTTGCTGCACCAGCTTTTCGGGCGCAGGCTCTTTGGTGCCACGATCCGCGACCAGCTCGGCACCAAGGAAGAGACCCTTGCCGCGCACATCGCCGATGATCTTGTGCTTTTCCATCAGCGCTTGCAGGTTGGCAAAGCAGCGATCGCCCATCCGCGCGGTGTTCTCGATCAGGCCTTCGTCTTCGATGATGCGCATATTCTCAAGCGCTGCAGCGGGGCCGGACGTGCAGCCGCCGAAGGTCGAGATGTCGCGGAAATAGCTCATCGGGTCAGCCGCATCGGATTTGAAATAGTCAAAAACCCGCTCGGTGGTGACGGTGCAAGAGATCGCCGCATAGCCCGAAGCAAGGCCCTTAGCCATCGTCACGAAGTCCGGCTGAATGCCGTAATGCTGGTAGCCGAACCAATGGGTTCCGGTGCGACCCATGCCGCAGACCACTTCATCAATATGCAGCAAGATATCGTATTTGCGGCAAATTTCCTGCACCCGCTCCCAATAGCCTTTGGGCGGGGTGATGACGCCGCCGCCTGCGGTGACCGGCTCAAGCACGAGGCAGCCGACGCTGTCGGGACCTTCGCGCAGGATCACCTCTTCGATCGCATCCGCGGCGCGTTCGCCGTAGTTTTCGACATCCCATTGCTTGCGATATTCCAAGCAATGCGGCACCCGCACGAAGCCATCGGGATAGGGGCCGTATTGTTCGGCGCGCTGGTCCTGACCGGAGGTCGCAAGCGTGCCGATGGTGGTGCCGTGGTAGTCACGGTCACGGTAAAGGATCTTCCATTTGCGGCCGCCATGGTGCTTATGCGCGATCTGGCGCACCATTTTATAGACCTTCTCATTCGCCTCCGAGCCCGAGTTCGAATAATAGACCCGGCTCATCCCCGGCATTTTCGCAATCAGTTTCTGGGCGAAAATCGCGCCCGGAACCGAGCCAGCAGCCCCCGCGAAATAGTTCATTTTCATGAGCTGATCGCGCACCGCATTGGCAATGGATTCACGCCCGTAGCCCACGTTGACGGTCCAAACGCCACCCGCCACCGCGTCGATATATTCCTTGCCCTTGGCATCCCAAACCCGGATGCCCTTGCCTTCCACGATCACGCGCGGATCGGCGGTCTCATAGGCTTTGTGCTGCGACAGGTGGTGCCAGACATGGGCGCGGTCGGCCTCGACCACGCGGCTCATGTCATTCATTCCAACGATGCCTTCCATGGCATGCTCCTTTAGATAGGCAGAAGTCCTTGCCCTCAGTATCGGAGAGATTTGGCGCAGCTGTTAGGACCAGAAGCGCGCCAGATTTAAGACCAGAATGCAGGCCAGAAATCAGATCCAGCCCCTTGCGGCACGTCTGATGCGCATATGGCTTGCGTATGGTTTGCGTATGGTTTGCGTATGGCAAAGCGCCATACATCGAGCAGGCCGCGCCCCTGCCCCCGCATGCCGCTATTTGCCGTAATAGTCGCGATACCACGCCACGAATGCGCGCATCCCGTCGCGCAGATCGGTCTTCGGCTGATAGCCGGTGAGGCGCCGCAAGAGGCTCGCATCGGCCCAAGTCGCCGGCACATCGCCCTTCTGCATCGGCATGTAGTTGCGGATCGCCTTCTTGCCCAAGACCTCTTCAATCGCCTCAACGAAATCCAAAAGCCGCACTTTGGTGGAATTGCCGATATTGACGATCCGGAACGGCGCATCTTTCGACAGGCTGTCACCGGGGGGAATTGCCTCGCCCTCGCCCGGACGCACCGGGGGCACGTCGATCAAGAGCCGGATCGCCTCGACCAGATCATTCACGGCGGTGAAATCGCGCCACATCTCACCATGATTATAGATGTCGATCGGGCGGTCGTTCACGATGGCATCGACGAATTTGAAATAGGCCAGATCAGGGCGGCCCCAAGTGCCGTAAACCGTGAAGAACCGAAACATCGTCGTCGGCAGGTTCCACAGATGCGCATAGGCGTGAGCCATTGATTCCGTGGCCTTTTTCGTGGCCGCATAGATGGTGAGCTGGCCATCGGCCTTGTCAGTCTCGGCAAAGGGCATCTCGGTATTGGCGCCATAGATCGAGCTGGTCGAGGCCATCAGAAGATGCTGGACCTGAAGCCGACGCGCGGCCTCGATCACATTGAAGCTGCCGACCACATTTGCATCGATATAAGAGCGAGGGTTTTCAAGGCTGTAGCGCACGCCCGCTTGGGCCGCGAGATGCACGATCACCTGCGGCTGGAAGCTGTCGATGGCAGTGTCCAAGGCGACGCGATCCTCCAGCATCGCCTCGGTCGCGGTGAAATTGGCGTGGCGGCGCAGACGGTTATGGCGCGCGCGCTTGAGGCTGACATCGTAATAATCGGTCATGCCGTCATAGCCCTGCACCTGCCAGCCTTGGGCCAGCAAAAGTTCGGCCAGATGATAGCCGATGAAGCCTGCGGTTCCGGTGATGAAAACCCTGCGCACTGAGGGGGTTAGCACTTGCATAGGCCGACCTTTCTGTTGGCGGCAGGATGGGCGGCGGCGGCGAGAAGGTCAAGATTGCGCGCCTTGGGGCGGCCGCTTCAGGATTGCAGAAAATTTGAACGAGTTTTCTTCTGGCAGGCCTTGGGTGGCAAGGAATTCTTAAACAGCCGCGCGCTATCTCTGGCCATGCGGGGTAATCGTTCCCGTGCCGCAGCCAAGGGGGCCGGAACCCATGTCGCCACTTGTCTTCACGCTGCCGGAACGGATTTCCGTGACCGAAGAGAATGATTTGCTGCCCTTTCTGCGGGACAATGCCGATACCGCGGTTGAAATTGCGGCGGGCCAGCTGCGCCGCTTGGACGCGCCTTTGCTGCAATGCCTGCTGGCGGCGGCATTCGACCGCAAGCGCAGGGGCGTGGCCTTTGATCTCACCGGGCTTTCTGCCGATCACGCCGCCCAACTTGCCGCTTTTGGGGTCGGGGCGGATTCACTCAGCAATCTGGGGACCCTATGACGATCAAAGTGCTCGCAATCGATGACAGTCGCACGATCCGCAATCTGGTCCGCAAGGCGATGGAGGATGCAGGCTTTAGCTGCACCACAGCGGATGATGGCGTGCAAGGGGTTGAAAGATTTGCCGAAATCGCTCCGGACGTGGTGATCACCGACATCAACATGCCCCGGATGGACGGCTTTGGCGTGATCGATGCCATTCGCAGCGGGGTGGCGCATCGCAGCGTGCCGATCCTCGTTCTCACCACGGAATCGGCCGATGAGCTGAAGGCGCGGGCGCGCTCGGCCGGGGCCACCGGTTGGATCGTCAAGCCCTTTGAGGACACCGCGATCGTATCTGTTGTCCGCCGCGTCACCGGCGCGCGCGTCTGAGGGGGCGTTTTCATGGCAACAATGAACTCTATCCGCGACACATTCTTTGAGGAATGCGAAGAGCTCTTGGAAGCACTGGCCGAGGGGCTGTCGCTGATCAACGAAGGGCTCCACGATGCCGAGACGGTGAATGCGGTCTTTCGCGCCGTGCATTCGGTCAAAGGCGGGGCTGGCGCCTTTGCCTTGGATGGGCTCGTGGCCTTTGCGCATCGATTTGAAACCGTGCTGGACGGTTTACGCGCCGACCGCATCGAGCTGACGGCCGAGGTTGTGCATGTGCTTTTGCGCTCGGCCGATCATCTGGCCGATCAGGTGGAAGCGGCCCGGGATGGGACAGAGATCGCCCCTGACACTACGGAAGGGTTCATTGCCAATCTGGATGCTGTGCTGGGGGGGCCCCCGGTGACGGATCCGGTGGCTGACGCGGATCCCTGTTTTGGGTTTTCTGCTATGCCGTTGGATCTGGGCTTGGATTTGCCTTTGCCTTTGCCAGACGGGCTTACTGTGCCGTCAGAGCCCAAGCCCGACGGTCCTGCCCAATCGGCCGAGCTGCTTAGCCCCTCTAACACAGCTTCGCGCGGGTACCGCATCCACTTCCGTCCCTACCCTACGCTTTACGCAAATGGCCATGACCCGGCCCTGATCCTTTCCGCTCTGTCAGATCTGGGCCAGATGGAGGTCGCTTTGGACCTTTCGGCTCTGCCCGACTGGACCGAATTCGACCCCGCGGCCAGCTACTTGGCTTGGTCCGTCGTGCTGACCAGCGATGAGCATGAAACGGCCGTGCAGGAGATTTTTGAATTCGTCGACGGGTTCTGCGATCTGGAAATCACCCCCATCACGGAGCCTGAACCGATGATGCAACCCTCTGATCTTACGACGGAAGTTCCGCATCTTTCCGAGAAAACGACCCTCTTGGATGCCACCGCTGCGGCTATAACTTCCGCCCTGCAAGATACCATAAACCCGCCCAGCGCAACCCGCGCCCCGGCCGAAGCCGGCCTGCGCAAACGTGAGGCCAAACTGTCCGAAGAGGAAACCGGAGATGGCCGCGGCCCCAAGCCAACGCTGCGGGTCGAACTCGAACGGGTGGACCGGCTCATCAATGCGGTTGGTGAGTTGATCATCAACCAAGCGATGATCGAACAAAGCATCTCTATTCTCTCGCTGCCGGCGGATGCAGAAGTGATCACCCATGTCGAAGATTACCGCCTGCTCGCGCGGGACATCCAAGAAGCGGTGATGGCGATCCGCGCCCAGCCCGTGAAGCCCTTGTTCCAACGCATGTCACGTATCGTGCGCGAAGCGGCTGATGCCACTGGCAAACAAGCGCGGCTGATCTCCTTGGGCGAAGCGACTGAGGTTGATAAGACGGTGATTGAGCGGCTGGCCGACCCGCTCACCCATATGATCCGCAACGCTGTGGATCACGGGTTGGAGAATGTTGAGCTGCGTCAATCCGCAGGCAAAGACCCCGAAGGCACGATCCGATTGCAAGCCGCGCATCGCTCGGGCTCGGTCGTGATCACCGTGCGCGATGACGGCGCTGGGCTGAACCGTCCGAAGATATTGGAGAAAGCCATCGCCCGGGGCCTTGTCAGCGCAGAGGATGAGCTGACCGATGCAGAGATTGATAATCTCTTGTTCTTGCCAGGTTTTTCAACAGCTGACCGGATATCAAATCTTTCGGGCCGGGGCGTGGGCTTGGACGTGGTGCGTAATGCGGTGACAGCCCTTGGCGGGCGGGTCTCGATCACCTCCACCCCGAGCGAAGGGACGGAGTTCACCATTACCCTTCCGCTGACCTTGGCGGTGATGGATGGCATGGTGATCTCGGTTGCAGGCCACACGATGGTGGTGCCCATCACCTCGGTGATTGAGACGATCCGCCCCGGCCCCGAAGATCTGCACCAACTTGGCACCAGCGAGAGCCTGCTGTCGATGCGCGGCCGCTTTATTCCGATGATCGATGTTGCCGCCTCGCTTGGCTTCCCGGGCCGTGACCCAAACCAGCCGCCGCTGCTGCTTTTGGTTGAGACCGACAGTCAAACGCAATGCGCCTTGGTCGTCGATGCGGTGCATGACCAGCGGCAAGTTGTGATCAAGGGGTTGGAATCAAATTACGGCACAATCCCCGGCGTCTCGGCGGCCACAGTTTTGGGCGATGGGCAGATCGCCTTGATTTTGGATGCTGACGCTTTGACTTCGAACCGCGCTGGCGCCCCAGTGCGCGCCACAGCCGCCTGACCGGAAAGGAAATAACCAATGCATGCCCAAGAAAATCGCAGTGCCACGGATGTGGAGTTCGTCACCTTTCAAGCCGGAGGACAAAGCTTTTCGCTCGATATCACCCATGTGCGTGAGATCCGCCGCTGGACCGCCGTCACCCCCCTCCCTCATGCACCACGAGAGGTCCTTGGCGTGATGAACCTGCGTGGATCGGTGATCCCGATCTACGATCTCTCGGCCCGCTTTGGTCTTGGCAACACCGAGGAAAGCCCCCGTAATGTGGTTGTGGTTGCGATGATCGACAACCAAACTGTGGGCCTTTTGGTCGAAGCCGTCTCGGAGATCCTTTCGGTCGCGCGCGATCGCATCCAAGACACCCCCGACATCCGCTCGGAATCCACAAAACAAAGCATCACCGGCGTGATCCCGATCGATGAGGGGATGACTAGGGTGATCGACTTGGCTGCGGTGATCCAAGCGCGCAGCAAAGCAGCGGCATGATGGCACCGGATCACGCTGTTTCCGCTACCGCGCTGGCCGCCCCGGCTCCACACAATCTGCCCCTTGCTGCCGAGCCGAGATCCAGCACCGGCAAATCCCGCCCCCCGCCCCCTGGTGTTGACCCAAGTGGTCTTAGTTTTACGCAACGCGATTTCGAACGGATCGCCGCCTTTGCCTATCGTGAGTTCGGATTATCCTTGCATTCCTCCAAACGCGATCTGGTCTATTCTCGTCTTCTCAAGCGCTTACACGCTTTAGGCATGCACCGATTTCATGACTATTGCGATCTTTTGGAAAGTGCCGATGGGCGGGGCGAGCATGACCTCGTCGTTTCGGCCCTGACCACGAATGTGACGCATTTCTTCCGCGAGGGTCACCATTTTGACCTTTTGGCCAACCTGGTTGTAAAGCCGCGTCTGGCAGAACTTAAATCGGGTGCCCGGCTGCGGATTTGGTCGGCTGGTTGCTCCTCGGGAATGGAGCCCTATTCGATTGCCATGACATTACTCGACGTCTTACCCGAGGCCGCTCAGCAAAACATCCGGATCCTTGCCACGGATGTTGACCCCGCCATTTTGGCGCGCGCGCGGGCGGGGCTTTTCAGCGCTGATGAGGTAAAACCTATCCCAGACAGGATGAAAAGCTGGGGGGTGCAGCAGGCCGAGGGCGGCCAGCAACAGATTGCCAGCAAAGTACAGAAATTGGTGCGATTTGGTGAGTTGAACCTCATGCAGGACTGGCCGCTGAGAGGGCCACTTGATGCGATTTTCTGCCGCAATGTCGCGATCTATTTCGACAAGCAAACCCAAGCCCGACTTTGGCAGCGTTTTGCCAGCCTTTTGGCGCCTGGGGGCATGCTCTTCATCGGACATTCCGAAAGACTGAGCGGTCCGGCGGAGGCTGGTTTCTCATCGGTTGGAATAACCGCCTATTGCAAACTGTAACCGGTGCCAGAGCCCCAGTGCATCGCGTGGAAGGAGGACATGCCATGAGCTTGAAAGAATCTTTGCGGGTGATGGTGGTGGACGACATGTCGGTCAGCCGCGCGCTGATCTCGCAGTCGCTGGAGGAGATTGGCATCAAGCATGTTGCGACCGAGGCTGACAGCACAGCGGCTTTGGGTAAGCTGGCGGCCAATCCGGTGCATCTGGTGATTTCCGATATGAACATGCCCGGTATGTCGGGGTTAGATCTGCTGGGTGCGATCCGGCAAAATCGCACCACCCAAAAGATGGGTTTCATCCTGATCACAGGCACGCCCACGCCAGAGATTCTGCAAAAAGGACAACAGCTTGGCCTTAACAACTTGATCCGGAAACCCTTTACCACCGCCACCGTCAAAGCCAGCATCGAGCGCGTGGTCGGCCCGCTATGAGCACGCCCCCTGCCGCCTTGGATGTACTCCTCAGCCTTACCGCCACTGAGATCAGTCATTGCCGAAAGCTTGTGCAGCGGCTTGAAGATGCCATCCATGCCTTGGTCGATCGTGGCGAAATTCAAATGACCTCGGGTCCGGCGCGCGAATTGCAAGCGATCGATCGCCTGGATCAACGGCTGCATGATCTGACCAGATGGACCGAGGCTTTGGCGCTCGCGACGCGTGATTGCCCCATCGCGATGAGCGCGGCCGATCTGGCGCCTGTGCTTTCACTGGCCGAATTGCGCCACGCTCTGACGGGTGCCGAGACGGCACCTGCATTTCCCCCCAGCGCAGCCGAGGTTTTTTAACACAAAGCTGAATTGATGGGCCGCAATCTTCACTCACCCGAAGACGACCAGCCGTTGGACCACTGCTACGCTTCGCCCTTTGCTTTCGCTGAACTCACCTTTCCAAAGCTCCTTTCGGAAAAAGGCCAACAAGCCATGACCGAGATCGCCACCGTCATTGTGACCTCAAGCCCGCTTTTACTGTCACGGCTCGGCCGGGCCTTGGGCCGCTTGCCGCGGGTCAAGCTCTGCGGTCAAGCAGGCGATTTGTCGGGTGCCTATATCCGGGTCGAACAGGCCGAACCGAAAATCGTGCTTTTAGGCTCGGAAATGACGCGCCACCCCGACTTCCCCGGCCTTCTGGCAATGTTCCGAGTGATGGGGATCACTTGGCTGCGCATTGGCAATGAGGCAGCGCGCCCCGGCGCATCCGAGGCGGTCCTAAATCCCGAAGATAGCCCAGAGGCGATGCTGACATCTATCTGTAACGCACTGGCAAAAAACGATGAATCAGGATCGACAATGCCTTTGGTGCCGCGTGCACCCTTGGCTCTGGGGCGTGGTAGACCTGACCGTTTCATCCTGATCGGCTCTTCGACAGGCGGCATTGACGCATTGTTGCGCGTGCTTTCAGTTTTCCCTGCCGACTGCCCGCCTACGGCAATCGTTCAGCACACCGGCTCCTCCTTTTCGGACAGTCTGATCCGCCTCTTGGACCGCAGTTGCGCCGCACAGGTCAGGCCGGCGCAACCAGGCCTGCCGCTTGTTCCAGGCCAGGTCGTGGTCGGCGCCGGATGTGGCGCGCATATGCTTTTAAACCCAGGTCCGCCGCCCAAGGTTCAGCTTGCGGCAGGCGAGCCAGTCTCGGGTCATTTGCCATCGGTGGATGAGCTTTTTCGCTCGGCCGTGCCGATCGCCACGCGGGTCACAGCGGCTTTGCTGACCGGAATGGGGCGAGACGGCGCGCAAGGCATGCTAGAGCTGCGCCGCGCCGGCGCTTTTACGATTGCGCAAGATGAAGCCAGTTCAGTGGTTTACGGCATGCCGCGCGCGGCGTGGGAGCTGGGGGCTGTTGAGAGCCGCCTCCCCCTTATGCAGATCGGGCCAGAACTTCTGAACCGATGCACCGGCCGAGCCATGTCAGTCGTCGGTGATCGCAAAGCGATGGGTGCCACCAGATGATGCATTTCGCGGCCAAGACGATTGTGATCGTTCAAGGTGAATTTCGTGTATCGACCCGGCCCGATGAGCAGCTTCAAACCATTCTCGGCTCTTGTGTCGCAGCCTGCATCTGGGATCCGGAAGCGGCAGTGGGAGGAATGAACCATTTTCTACTGGCCCAATCACAAAGCAACTCTGCCAACCCTTTGCAAGAACGAGACAATCGCTACGGCGTCCACGCGATGGAGATGCTGATCAACGCTTTGTTGCGCTTGGGTGCGCGCCGCGACGCACTGCGGGGCAAGCTTTTTGGCGGCGCGAAGATATCGGCACATCTGCGCGATATTGGCAGCTCGAACGCCGACTTTGCCCGCAACTTTTTACGCACTGAAAGCATCCCCTGCCTTGCGGAAAGCCTTGGTGGCACTTTGGCCCGCCGAGTGACCTTTCACCCCGCAACCGGCCGAGCTCGGCAATTGCTGATCCCCGGAACGCAACTCGATGAAACGCCGCTGCGCACACCGCCGCCGCGGCCAACGCCGCCGACACAAGTTGAGCTTTTTTGATACCTGGCCGCATCAGGTATTCCCGATGCGGCCAAAGCACCGCTGCACGTTCCCCGAAATCAGATGCCCCCGGCCAAAACCTAGCTGAAATGCTGGAAAATCGCCTCAAACAGAGCAATGTTCCGCTGATCTTGATCATCGTCGACCGGCTCTGCCTGCGATGAGAATTTCACCAGCACCGTCTCACTAGCCGGATCGACCGCCAACCACTGCCCGTGGATCCCAATGGCACCGAACCAGCCCGAGGCGGCCCGATACCATTGGTTGCGATAGGCGCCGCCGGGCAGAAGTTCGGGGAAATCTCCCCGTTCCCAATCACCGCGATCTCCGTTTTCAACCGTATCGCGCACCCAAGCCTCGGGCAGAACCCGGCCGCCGGGCGCCATACCCCCTTGGCGCATCATCTCGCCAACACGGGCGAGATCCCGCGCTGCAAGGAGACCGCCCCCCGCCGCGCGGGGCGTTCCTATGGCATCCACCGTCAAACCCAAGGGGCCCTGCGCACCGATCTTTTGCCAGATCAGCCGGTCAAGCAGATCCGCAAGCCTTGCGCCGCCCGCCCGCTCGACCACCACCCCCAGCATGTCCGAGACCGGAGAGCGGTAGCGGAAACTGCCGCCATGCGCGCAATCTTGGCCGGGAATAGTGCACAAAAATTGGCGCAAATTCTCGCCATCATTGCCGGGGTTCCACAGCATTGCCCGGCGATAGCGGGCAAAGGGGCTGTCGGGATCCAGATAAGCCTCGTCGAACTGCAGCTGCACCGTCATGTCCAGAAGATGCCGCAGCGTGGCATTGCCAAAAGCGCTTTGCGCCGCTTCGGGCACGAAGCGCGTCACCGGATCTTCGGGGCTGAGAAGGCCCTGCGCTTCTAATGCGCCCGCCACCAATGCGGTCAGCGATTTGGTGATGGAAAACACCAGGTGCGGCCGGGCCGGATCCGCGTAAGGTGCTGACCAATCAGCCAAAAATTCACCGCCCCGCATTATAGTGAAAAGGTCGGTTGCGCTTGCGGCAAGATGATCGGCCAGGCTGGCGCGCTGGCCTTGGACCGTAAAACTTTGCGTCAGAATTGCAGGATCGGCACCTGGCTCTTCATGCTTCATCACCGCAGCTGCGCGCCAGGCCGTCGGGACCACTTCGGCGACGTTTTGAAAGGCCCAATGGCTGAAAGGGGCCTGCCGCCAATTTGCCAGCCCCACATCAGCCCGGTCAAAGCCGTAGCGCGTCGCGAATTCCGTCGTCATTTTGCCGCCCTCCCCAGTTGGTTACGCATGGGTAACCAGAGCCAAGTGACCAAGCAAGCGCCGCTAGCCAAGCACGACGCGGGTGTTCCACTCTTGGCACGCGCGGGCCAATGTCGGCGGGAAGGCCTGGTCGGTAAAGACTGTGTCAATCGCGCTGAGCGAGGCGATGCGTGCGGGCGCCGAACGGCCCAGCTTTGAACGATCAGTGACCAAAAAGCTGCGACGCGCCCGGGCCAGAATAGCGCGGCTGACCCGCACTTCAGCCAGATCAAAGTCCAGCATATCGCCGTCCAGATCCAAAGCCGAGGTCCCAATCACCGCAAAGTCCACCTTGAACTGATCGAAGAATTGGATCGCCAGATCGCCCACCAACCCCCCGTCCGAGCGACGCAACGTACCCCCCGTGACAATGATCTCGCAGCCCGGATTGGCCTGCAAGGTGTTGGCAACGTTCATATTGTTGGTGATCACCGTGATATTCTTATGGTGCAAAAGCGCGCGCGCGACGGCCTCGGTGGTGGTGCCAAGGTTCAAGATGAGGCTTGAGTTATCGGGGATCTCAGCCGCACAGGCCCGTGCAATCGCCTCTTTCGCCTCTTGCGCCATTCTGCGCCGCTGCTCATAGCCGATGTTCACCACGCCCGTGCGCGCCACCGCACCGCCGTGGATGCGGTCAAGAAATCCTGCCTCGGCCAATTCCGTCAAATCGCGGCGAATGGTTTGCAGCGTCACATCAAAGCGTTGCGCAAGATCTTCGACCACCACGCGCCCCTCGGCGCGGGCAATTTCAACGATCTCTGTCTGTCGAAGGCTTATCGCCATTTGGCCGTTAATCCCTCCAAGTCTCTTGCTGCGACTGCATTCGCTTTTGTGCGATTGCGGCAAGCTTTTCAATCCAAGGACGATATGCCGCCCCAGTCGAAATATCAAATGTTCGTTTCACGCCATTCCGCACATAAACGAAAATGATGATTGACGAATGGATCGTGAAAGGTGCAGGCTTGCACGGTGTCGCACTGAGGCCGCTGGCCTTGGTCAATCTTGGGGAGGTCACGCGTTTGAGCGAAGCCGCAGGGTCTGGGACGACTGACCTTTTCATCATTGGTGGCGGCATCAATGGCTGCGGCATCGCGCGCGATGCGGCAGGGCGCGGGCTTTCGGTCAGCTTAGCCGAACAGGGCGATCTGGCGCAGGCAACCTCCTCCGCCTCGACCAAACTTTTTCATGGCGGCTTGCGCTATCTGGAATATTTCGAATTCCGCTTGGTCCGTGAGGCTTTAGAAGAGCGCGAGACCCTGCTCGTCGCGATGCCGCATATCTCTTGGCCCATGCGGTTTGTGCTGCCAATGCACAAGGACATGCGCTTTGACAGCGACACCCCAACCAGTCGGCTTTTGGCTTTTGCGATGCCTTGGATGCGCGGGCGCAGACCGAGCTGGCTGATAAGGCTGGGACTTTTTCTTTACGACACAATGGGCGGGCGCAAGATCCTACCCGCAACCCGCAGCCTCGATCTTGTCGATGATCCGGCGGGCCGACCTTTGCAGGCGAAATTTCAACGGGCTTACGAATATTCCGACTGTTGGGTCGAGGATGCGCGCTTGGTGGTGCTGAATGCCCGCGACGCCGAAGCGCGCGGCGCACAGATTATGACCCGTACCAAGGTGATCCGCGCCGAGCGTCAGGGCGAGCTTTGGCAGATCACAACCCAAGGCCCCAACGGCCAACAGCATCATTTTGCTAAGGTTTTGATCAATGCGGGCGGGCCTTGGGTCGAGGATGTGATCCGCAACGTCGCCCATATCAACTCGGCCGAAGGGGTGCGGCTGGTGCGCGGCAGCCACATTGTCACGCGCAAGCTTTACGATCACGACCGTTGTTATTTCTTTCAGGGCAGCGATGGTCGGATCATCTTTGCCATACCTTATGAGCAAGATTTTACCCTGATCGGCACCACCGATATGGACCATCAGGCGCCCCCTTCCGAGGCACATTGCACCGACACTGAGCGCGACTATCTGCTTGGTTTTGCGTCACAATATTTCGCAAAACCGGTGACGGCCGCAGATGTGGTCTGGAGTTACTCGGGCGTGCGGCCGCTATACAATGACGGGGCGAAATCGGCCACTGCGGCGACGCGGGACTATGTTTTATCCTTGGATCAAAACGGTGCGCCTTTGCTGAACGTCTTTGGCGGCAAGATCACCACTTCGCGGCGTCTGGCGGAATCCGCGCTGGAGAAAATTGCGGACTTCTTCCCCAATCTTCCCGGAAAATGGACGGCCCGCGTCCCCCTGCCCGGCGGCGACTTTCCGCATGATGGAAAAGCCGCGCTGGAAGCCAATCTGCGGGCGCAGTTTCCGTTTCTGACGCCCTACCACGCCGCGCGGTTGATCCGGGCCTATGGCACGGATGCGTTTTCAGTGCTGGGACCGGCGCGCAGCATGGCGGATCTGGGACGCGACTTTGGTGCGACGCTGACCGAGGCAGAGATTGATTGGTTAATGACGCGCGAATGGGCGCGGACGGCGGAAGATGTGATTTGGAGACGCTCGAAACTGGGGCTTCGGCTCTCGGGCGCAGACGTGCAGGCAATTGAGGTGCATATGGCAGAGCGACGGGCCTAACAGCCCGCCTCGCAGTAAGGGGCTTGGATGACGCTTGAACTGCAAGACGTGACGCGTTCGGTGAATGGCAGGGTGCAGATCCACCCTACCAGCTTGGTGCTGGAACGCGGCACAATGAACGTTCTTTTGGGTCCGACGCTTGCGGGGAAGACCTCGCTCATGCGGCTGATGGCGGGTCTGGATCAGCCCAGCGCGGGCCGTGTGCTGTGGAACGGCGCCGATGTCACCGGCCAGCGCGTGCAAGATCGCGGCGTGGCGATGGTTTACCAGCAGTTCATTAATTACCCAGGTCTTACCGTATATGACAATATCGCCTCTCCGCTACGGATCCTAAAGCGACCTGCGGCTGAGGTTGACCGCGCCGTGCGCGAGACCGCCGAGATGCTGCGTCTGACGCCGATGCTGGGGCGCAAACCCTTGGAGCTTTCGGGCGGCCAACAGCAGCGCTGCGCCTTGGCGCGGGCCTTGGTGAAGGGCGCGGGGCTGGTGCTTTTGGATGAGCCTCTGGCCAATCTCGACTATAAGCTGCGAGAAGAGCTGCGGGTGGAAATCCCAAGGATATTCGAGGCTTCCGGGGCGATCTTCGTCTATGCCACGACCGAGCCGGAAGAGGCTTTGCTCTTGGGCGGCCAGACGGCCACGCTTTGGGAGGGGCGCGTCACTCAGATCGGCCCCACCACACAAGTCTATCGCCAGCCCAGCGATATGGTGACCGCGCGGGTCTTCAGTGATCCGCCAATGAATTTCGCCTCTGCTCGGATCGCGCAAGGTCAGTTGATCTTGGGCGACGGCGCAACCACGGCGGCACAAGGGGCATTTTCCGGGCTGCAAGACGGCGAATACACCGCAGGGTTCCGCGCCAACCATTTGAATTTATCGAAGGTTTCGGAAAACGCTTTGGGCTTTCCTTGCAAGGTTTTGGTGACAGAGATCACCGGCTCGGAGACCTATCTGCATCTGAGCTATGCAGGGCAGCGCTGGGTTGCGCTGGTGCATGGGGTGCAACAGCTGGCGGCGGGCGCGACGATTTCGATCTGGATCGACCCGCGCCATATCTATCTTTTCGACGGCTCTGGCACTCTGGCGGCGCCCGCCGGTTACGCCCTTACCGAGAAGGCCGCGTAATGGCCCAGATCACCTTGTCAAATTTGGCGCATTCCTATTTGGCGCAGCCAAAATCGGATGCGGATTACGCCCTGAAAGCGATGGACCACGTCTGGGAGGATGGCGGCGCTTACGCGCTTTTGGGCTCATCTGGTTGCGGGAAAACCACGCTTCTCAACATCATCTCGGGGCTTTTGCGCCCCAGCCAAGGCCGGGTTCTGTTCGGCGATCGCGATGTGACCGAGGCGCCGACAGCCGCGCGCAACATTGCGCAGGTCTTCCAGTTCCCGGTGGTCTACGACACGATGACCGTGCGCCAGAACCTTGCTTTTCCCTTGCGAAACAGGGGGATGGACCCGGGTTACATCGCCGGGCGCGTCAATCATATCGCCGCGATGATCGGCATGGAGGAGCGGCTTGACCGCAAGGCCAAGGGGCTGACGGCGGATGCCAAGCAAAAGATCAGCCTTGGGCGCGGCATGGTGCGCGAGGATGTGAATGCGATCCTCTTTGATGAGCCGCTGACCGTCATCGATCCGCATATGAAATGGGAGCTGCGCACCCAGCTGAAATCGCTGCACCGCGAGTTTGGCCATACGATGATCTATGTCACCCATGACCAGACCGAGGCTTTGACCTTCGCCGATAAGGTCGTGGTGATGTATGACGGCCGCGTGGTGCAGATGGGCACGCCGGAAGAACTGTTTGAGCGCCCAGCGCATACCTTTGTGGGCTATTTCATCGGCTCTCCGGGGATGAACCTCTTGTCTGCGGAAGTGAACGGCGCGCAGGCGCGGGTTTTAGGTGGAACGGTTGACCTGCCAGCGAGCTACAAAGCCTCGGGCAAGGTGCAGATCGGCATAAGGCCCGAGCATGTGCAGCTGACCGCGGGCGATGGTCTGCCAGTGAAGATCAACCGGGTCGAGGATATCGGCCGCCACCGGCTGGTGCGGGCGGAGACCGCGGGGCAAAGCCTGAACATCGTGCTGCCCGAGGGCGCGTCTTTGGGGCCCGACCTCACTCATGCCCGCTTCACCCCGGAAAAGATCAGCGTCTACGCCGATGATTGGCGCATTGAGGGGGTTCGCTGATGGAAAAGACCGTCAACAACAAGGCCTGGTTTTTGGTCTTGCCCGTTCTGGTCATCGTGGCCTTCTCGGCTGTTATCCCCTTGATGACCGTGGTGAATTACGCCTTCAACGACACATTCGGCAACAACCAGTTCTTCTGGGCGGGCTTTGAGTGGTTCGAGGACACCGTCACCTCAAGCCGGATGCATGATGCTTTGGGGCGGCAAATCCTGTTCTCGGGTATCATCCTTGCGATCGAGGTGCCTCTGGGCATTTTCATCGCGCTCAACATGCCAAAGAAAGGGTTTTGGGCCAGCTTCTGTCTGGTGCTGATGGCGCTGCCCCTCTTGATCCCCTTTAACGTGGTCGGCACGATTTGGCAGATCTTTGGCCGGGTCGATATTGGGCTTTTGGGCCGCACGCTGGCCAGCCTTGGGATTGATTACAATTATACCAATGACTGGCTGGATGCTTGGATCACCATCGTGGTGATGGATGTCTGGCACTGGACCTCGCTGGTGGCACTGCTGGCCTATGCCGGGCTGCAAAGCATTCCGCAGGCCTATTATCAGGCCGCAAAGATCGACCAAGCCAGCCGCTGGGCGATCTTTCGCTATATCGAGCTGCCAAAGATGCAAGGCGTGCTGCTGATCGCGGTGCTCTTGCGCTTCATGGACAGTTTCATGATCTACACCGAGCCCTTCGTGCTGACCGGAGGCGGGCCCGGCAACTCGACCACCTTCCTGTCGATTGATCTGGTGAAAATGGCCGTTGGGCAGTTCGACCTTGGCCCCGCCGCCGCCTTTAGCCTGATGTATTTCTTGGTCATTTTGCTGGTGTCTTGGGTCTTCTACACCGTCATGACCAATATGGACCGGGAGAATATGCAATGAAGCGCTACTCCTCAGCCCTCGTGATGGCGGCCTATCTGATCTTCCTTCTGGTGCCGATCTACTGGCTTTTGAACATGAGCCTGAAGACCAATGCCGAGATCACCTCGACCTTCAGCCTTTGGCCGCAGAACTTCACCTTGCGGAACTATGAGGTGATCCTGACCGACCCGAGCTGGTATATGGGCTATGTGAACTCGATCATCTATGTGGTTCTAAACACTGTGATTTCGATCACGGTCGCCCTGCCCGCCGCCTATGCGTTCAGCCGCTATAGCTTTATGGGCGACAAGCATCTCTTCTTTTGGCTGTTGACCAATCGGATGGCGCCACCGGCGGTGTTCGCGTTGCCCTTCTTCCAGCTTTATTCCAGCGTGGGCCTTTTCGACACCCATATCGCCGTGGCTTTGGCGCATTGCCTTTTCAATGTGCCGCTGGCGGTTTGGATCCTTGAGGGCTTCATGCGCGGCGTGCCGAAAGAGATCGACGAGACCGCTTATATCGACGGTTACTCCTTCCCGCGCTTCTTCATCCGCATTTTCATGCCTTTGATCGCTTCGGGCATCGGGGTCGCGGCCTTCTTCTGTTTCATGTTCTCATGGGTGGAACTGCTCTTGAGCCGCACCCTGACGGCGGTGGACGCAAAACCCATCGCGGCGATCATGACCCGCACGGTGTCAGCCTCGGGCATGGATTGGGGGGTCTTGGCGGCGGCGGGGGTGCTGACCATCCTGCCCGGCGCTTTGGTGATCTGGTTTGTGCGCAACTACATAGCCAAGGGCTTTGCCCTGGGGAGGGTGTGATGAAAATGACCGCTCCGCGCCGGAACTGGACGGCGATCACACTCACCGCTGCTGGGATCATGGGGGCCGCCCTTGCAGCCCTTCTGATCGCCGCCCCAAAGAAAGACGGCGCCATCGATTGGTTCGCGCCGATGATCCCGGGCGGCTGGATGGCGTGGACCCTGCCGATTGCGCTGTTCTTCTGGGTCATCGCCAGCCTTCTGGTAACCATGACCCTGCTGGCGATCCGCTACCCCGAGACGCCTCGCCTTGGGGTCTTACGGATCGAGACCACGCGCGGCGATCGGCTGTTTATCAGCCTTCTCGGCTCAGGCTTCATCCATCTCATTTGGCTTTTCTTTGCGGGCCCGCCGCTTTGGGGCGCGACTGCGCTTTGCCTTGTCTTTGCCGCAGCGGTCTTCCGCTGGGTTTAAAGAGAAGAACGACCGTCCCGAGGGGCTGCACGGATGCGACCCCAAGCCAGCCCCTCGGAACAAGAACGTAAGACCGAAGTGTCACATTCCACGGGAGGATTAGATGAGACACCGTCAGACCACAACCGCCATAGCGCTTGCGCTGATGGCCCTTGGCATGCCGGCTTTTGCCGATATGGATGCGGCCAAAGCCTTCCTTGATGCGGAGATCGGCGATCTGTCATCGCTGGACCGCGCCGGGCAAGAGGCGGAACTGCAATGGTTTATCGATGCTGCCAAGCCCTATGCTGGGATGGAGATCAAGGTGGTCTCGGAGACCATCACCACCCATGAATATGAAAGCAAAGTGCTGGCTCCGGCCTTCACCGCGATCACCGGGATCAAGATCACCCATGATCTGATCGGCGAAGGCGATGTGGTGGAAAAGCTGCAAACCCAGATGCAGACCGGCGAGAATGTCTATGACGCCTATATCAACGATTCCGACCTGATCGGCACGCATTGGCGCTATAAACAGGCGCGCAGCCTGACCGAATGGATGGCCGGCGAAGGGGCGGCGGTGACCAATCCGGGCTTGGATCTTGAGGATTTCATCGGGCTCAAGTTCACCACCGCCCCCGATGGGCAGCTTTATCAGCTCCCCGACCAGCAGTTCGCGAACCTTTACTGGTTCCGCTATGACTGGTTCAATGATGAGAAGACCAAGGCAGATTTCAAAGAGAAATTCGGCTATGACCTGGGGGTTCCGGTCAATTGGTCGGCCTATGAGGATATCGCCGAATTCTTCACCGGCCGCGATATGTCCTATATCGATGGCAGCCCGGCCTCGGGCGTCTTTGGCAATATGGACTATGGCAAGAAAGACCCCTCCTTGGGGTGGCGCTATACCGATGCCTGGTTCTCGATGGCCGGGGGCGGTGACAAGGGCGACCCGAACGGGATTCCGGTCGATGAATGGGGCATCCGGGTTGATGAAAACTCGCGCCCCGTTGGGTCGTGCGTGGCGCGCGGCGGTGCCACCAATGATGCGGCCGCGGTCTATGCCGTGACCAAGTCGATTGAATGGCTGCAAAAATACACCCCGCCGGAAGCGATGGGCATGACCTTTGGCGAGGCTGGTCCAGTTCCTGCCCAAGGCAATGTGGCGCAGCAGATGTTTTGGTACACCACCTTCACCGCCGATATGCTGAAACCCGGCACGGCGGTGATGAATGACGACGGCACGCCAAAATGGCGTATGGCCCCCTCGCCGCGCGGCGCCTATTGGCAAGAGGGCACCAAGCTTGGCTATCAAGATGTGGGCTCTTGGACCTTGCTGGAATCGACCCCGGTCGATCGCGCGCAGGCGGCTTGGCTTTACGCCCAATTCGTCACCTCGAAGACCGTGGATGTGAAGAAAAGCCATGTTGGCCTGACTTTGATCCGCGAAAGCTCGATCCAGCATGAAAGCTTCACCGAGCGCGCGCCGAACCTTGGCGGTCTGGTCGAGTTCTACCGCTCGCCCGCCCGGGTGCAATGGACCCCGACGGGCACCAACGTGCCGGATTACCCCAAACTGGCGCAGCTCTGGTGGCAGAACATCGGCGATGCGATGTCTGGCGCGAAGACCCCGCAAGAGGCGCTGGATGCGCTGTGTGCCGAGCAAGAAAAAGTGCTTGAGCGGCTGGAGCGAGCTGGCGTTCAGGGCGACATTGGCCCGAAACTGAACGAGGAAAAGGATCCGCAAGAATGGCTTGACGCCCCCGGCTCGCCGGTGGCCAAGCTCGACAATGAGGATCCGACGCCGGAAACCATCAGCTATGATGAACTGATCAAATCCTGGCAGTAATCTTTCTTTGCGGGCCTCCGAAGGGTGGCCCGCAAATTTCTTCAAAGAAATTTGCTAAGAGTTTTGAAAAACTCTTAGCACTCAATGCCGGGACCGTTGCGCGATATGAGATATATACTGGCCATCGACCAAGGCACCACCTCGTCGCGCGCGATCATTTTCAAGGCCGATGACAAAGGCGCTTTGCAGCCCCTCGCCTCGGCTCAGGCAGAGTTTAAGCAGCATTTCCCGAATTCTGGCTGGGTCGAACATGAGCCGGCCGACCTTTGGTCCACGACCGCCTCGACCGCGCGGGCGGCTTTGGAGAAAGCCCGGCTGCATGGCGCAGATATCGCCGCCATCGGTATCACCAACCAGCGCGAGACCACTTTGCTTTGGGACCGCGCCACCGGCCAGCCCCTGCATCGCGCCATCGTTTGGCAAGACCGCCGCAGTGCAGCGATTTGTGACACCCTACGCGAGGCTGGCCATGAGGCGTTGATCACCTCCCGCACGGGGCTGTTGTTGGACCCCTATTTCTCGGGCACCAAGCTCAAGTGGCTTTTGGACGAAATCCCCGGCGCGCGGGAGCGTGCGGCCAAGGGCGAGCTGGCCTTCGGCACCGTCGACAGCTGGCTCATTTGGAATCTCACCGGCGGCGCGCTGCATGTGACCGATGCCACCAATGCTGCGCGGACGATGCTTTACAACATCGCCACCCATGAATGGGACACCGAGATTTGCGCTTTGCTCGATATCCCGATGCAGCTTTTGCCCGAGCTGCGTGACTCTGCCGATGATTTTGGCCGCACAAGAGCGGATCTCTTCGGCCATGAGATCCCGATTTGCGGCGTTGCTGGGGATCAGCAGGCGGCATCCGTGGGTCAGGCCTGTTTTGAGCCTGGGATGATGAAATCCACCTATGGCACCGGCTGCTTTGCGCTTTTGAACACCGGAACGGATTTGGTGCCCTCAACCAACCGGCTATTGACCACGGTCGCCTATCGTTTGCAGGGCCAGACCACCTATGCGCTTGAAGGTTCAATCTTTATCGCCGGGGCCGTTGTGCAATGGCTGCGCGATGGGCTGAAGCTGATCCGCGAGGCCTCGGAGACGCAAGGGCTGGCTGAGGCCGCTGATACGGCTCAGGGGATCGTGCTGGTGCCGGCCTTCACCGGGCTTGGCGCACCCTATTGGCGGCCCGATTGCCGTGGCGCGATCTATGGACTGACCCGCAACACCGGCCCTGCGGAATTTGCCCGCGCGGCTTTGGAAAGCGTCGGCTATCAGACCCGCGATCTGCTGGAGGCAATGCGTTCGGATTGGGGGGCGGCTTCCGCAGGGGTCCTTCGGGTCGATGGCGGCATGGCCAATAGCGATTGGACGATGCAGTTCCTCTCGGACATTCTTGGTGCGCCGGTAGACCGGCCCGTGGTGACGGAAACCACCGCGCTTGGAGCCGCCTATCTGGCGGGTTTGCAAGCCGGGATTTGCCCGCCGCCCGCCGAATTTGCCAAGGGTTGGGCCTTAGACCGCCAGTTCACACCGCAGATGGATGAGGCGGAACGCGATCGGCGTTATCTCCGCTGGAAAGGCGCTGTGCAGGCGACGATGTCGATTTGAGCGGTCACCTTAGGTTAAAGTGTCACCTTAACTTAAGATGCCAACACATTGACTGAAAAAGCTAAAACGCCAAGATTGAAGAAGAAGGCGAAGAGCCCCTGCATCAAGACCGCAAGGCGAATGCGCGTAGACGCCGTATCAAGATCGGCGGTTTGGCAGGTCATTCCGATGTTGAAGGCGAAATAAGCGAAATCCGCAAAGACCGGCTCGTCGCCTTCAGGAAAGGTGATGCCCCCCGCATCCTTCTCCTTGATCCGGTCATAGTAAAGATGGCCGTAATGAAAGGTGAAAAGGAGGTTGGCGAAAAGCCAAGCCAGCACCAGACTGCCCGCGATCAAAGCCGTCCCCCAGCCCGAAGCCTCGGCCACCAGCCGCCCCAAAGCCACTAAGATCACCACCAGCACCGCCACCGAGATCAAGAGCAGCAACAACCTGCCGCCGTCATCTCTGGCCGAGCGCGCGCGGGCGGCGATTGCAGCATCGCTGCGCCAAAGCGGAAAGGTCGAGGCGACGAAAACCAAAGCCCCGGCGTCAAAGCCTAAGATCAGCGCCAAGCTGGGCGGCAGCAGCGCCAGCAAGCCTAAGGATGTGCCTGCAAAGACCGTGAGAAAGGCCCAGAACCTGGGATGTTGCAGGCGGGTGAACGCAGCACGCATGGTACCTCGGGCGGCACGGGGCGGCCGATCTACCAGGCGAGAATGCCCTGCCTTGGCCCACGGCGCAATCGCCGAAAACCTTCACTGACTTGCGGTCACATTCCCCATCGGTGAACATGGGCGATCCTGAAGGAGCGCCCAATGACCACCTTGAAGCTGCGAATTTTGTTTGATGAGGCCATGCTGGGGCCAGGCAAGGCGCAGCTCTTGGAGGGCATCCGCGACACCGGCTCGATCGCGGCAGCTGGGCGGGTGATGGGGATGAGCTACAAGCGCGCTTGGTCTTTGGTGGAAGAGATGAATGCGGCTTGGGCCCTGCCTTTGGTCATCAGCGCGCGCGGCGGTCCGGGCGGTGGCGGGGCGCAGTTGACCGACGCCGGCGCCGAGGTTTTGCGGCTTTACCGCGAAGTGATGGCGCGCGCCGAGGCAGCGATTGCCGAGCCGGTGGCGGCTTTGGAGCAGATGCTAAAGCCCCGTGCGGAGGGCTGAGGGACGGTTTGGCCGTCCGATATGTCCACAAGAAAATATCGCTTGCCTAAACGGGATCGCCCAGTGATATGTTCCACGAGACATATCGAGGAGGCCCTATGTCCCGTTCCATTCTTATCACCGCGCTGGCCCTTGGGCTGGCGGCCCCTGCTGCTGCCGAGGAGGTGGTGGTCTTTGCCGCGGCCTCGATGAAGACCGCGCTCGACCAAGTGGCGAGCGACTTCCAAGAGCAGACCGGCCATCAGGTCGTAATCAGCTATGCTGGCTCCAACGCTTTGGCCAAGCAGATCATCGAAGGCGCGCCGGCGGATATTTTCGTCTCGGCGGCGGTGAACTGGATGGATGAGGTGGAAAAGGCCGGGCTGGTGGCCGAGGACAGCCGTAAGGATATGTTTTCCAACACTTTGGTGCTGGTCGCCCATGGCGATGCAGCCCCGGTTGAAATTGGACCGGATTTTGACCTGAAGGGGCTTTTGGCGGGCGGTAAGCTCTCGATGGCTTTGGTCGATGCCGTCCCTGCGGGCCAATATGGCAAAGCCTCGCTGGAAAGTCTTGGGGTTTGGGCGGCGGTTGAGCCTTCGGTGGCGCAGGCCGATAATGTGCGCGCCGCTTTGGCTTTGGTGGCCACCGGCGAGGCGCCTTACGGCATCGTTTATGCCACGGATGCGGTGGCGGAACCGGGTGTGAAAGTGGTGGGCACCTTCCCCGCCGAAAGTCACAAGCCGATCATCTATCCGGGCGCTTTGCTGACCGGCGCGCAGGATGCGGCGGATAAAGCGTTTTATGAGGCGATCACCTCGGACGCAGGCGATGCGATTTTCGCAAGCCAAGGCTTTGTGATCCTGAATTAACCCTTTAACCATAGCCCTATGACGGATTGGCTTTCACCTGAGGAATGGCGCGCGGTGACCTTGTCGCTGCGCGTCTCGGCCGTGGCGACAGTGGTCAGCCTACCTTTGGGCATTGCGGTGGCTTTGGCCTTGGCGCGGGGGCGGTTTCCGGGGCGGCAGCTTTTGAATGGACTGGTGCATCTGCCGCTGATCTTGCCGCCGGTGGTGACGGGCTATCTTCTCCTTCTGACCTTTGGTCGCAAGGGCTGGGTCGGGCAATGGCTGGACCAGTGGTTCGGGCTGGTCTTTGCCTTTCGCTGGACCGGGGCGGCGCTGGCGGCGGCGATCATGGCCTTTCCGCTGATGGTGCGCGCGATCCGGCTGGCGATTGAGGCGGTGGACCCAAAACTGGAACAGGCGGCTGCCACTTTGGGCGCGGGCCGCTTCATGGTGTTCCTGACCGTGACCCTGCCCCTGATCCTACCCGGTATTTTGGCGGGCACTATTCTGGCCTTTGCCAAGGCGATGGGCGAATTTGGCGCCACGATCACCTTTGTTTCGAACATTCCGGGCCAGACCCAGACGCTGCCTTCGGCGATTTACGCCTATATGCAGGTGCCGGGCGGCGATGCGCAGGCGGCGCGGCTGGTCTTGGTGGCGATCGTGATCGCGATGGCGGCGCTGCTGCTCTCTGAATGGATCAGCCGGGCGGTGGCGCGCAGGATTGCGGGCACATGACGCTGAGCTTGGATCTTTCGCACCGTTTTCAGGGCTTTACGCTGGAGGCGGCGTTTACTGCGCCCCCCGGGGTGACGGCGCTCTTTGGCCGCTCAGGCTCCGGGAAAACCACCTTGGTCAATGCGGTGGCGGGGCTGTTGCGGCCGGATCGTTTGCGGCTGTCGGTGGCGGGTGAGGTTTTGGCCGATACTACGGCGGGCATTTGGCAGCCTGCCCATCGCCGCCGCATCGGCTATGTCTTTCAAGATGCACGGCTTTTCCCGCATCTGACCGTGCGACAGAACCTGCTTTATGGCCGCTGGTTCGCGCCGAAATCGCCCGAAGCGGCGCAGGATTTCGACCGGATCGTCGCGCTTCTGGGCATTGGCGGGCTTTTGCAGCGCCGCCCCGGCGCGCTGTCGGGGGGCGAGCGGCAGCGGGTGGCCTTGGGCCGTGCGATCCTATCGCAGCCACGGATTTTGCTGATGGATGAACCGCTTGCTGCCTTGGATGAGGCGCGCAAGGCCGAGATCCTGCCCTATCTGGAGCAGCTCCGCGATGAGCTGGGCTTGCCGATCCTTTATGTCAGCCATTCGATGGCCGAGGTGGCGCGGCTGGCGACCACCGTGGTGCTTTTGGAAGCGGGCCGCGTCACGGCGGCGGGCCCGGTGGCCGTAATGTTGGCCCAGCCCGAACATGCGCAAAGCCTTGGCCTGCGCGAAGCGGGCGCCGTGCTGCAAGGCCAGATCGCGGCGCAAGAAGAGGACGGGTTGACCCGGATCAGCACCGAGGCCGGGCCTTTGTGGCTGCCAAGGGTTGCCGGCGAGCCGGGGCGCCCGCTTAGGCTGCGGATCCTCGCGCAAGATGTGATGCTGGCTTTGCAAGCGCCGCAGGGCCTTTCGGCACTGAACCACTTTGAATCGGTGGTCGAGGCGGTGCATCTTGGCGATGGCCCCGGTGCCATGGTGCGGCTGCGCGCGGGCGATGCGGCAGTGCTGGCGCGGATCACCGCGCGTTCGGCCAAGGCGATGGGCTTGCGGCCGGGGCTAAGGCTTCATGCGGTGCTAAAGGCGGTCTCGGTCGCGCAGGAAAACATCGGGCGCGGTGCTTAAGGGCCTGCCAGCAAGCGGCTGATCTCTAAGCGCAAATCTTGCAAGGCGAAGGGTTTGGCGATGAAGCCATCGGCCCCATTGACCTGCCCGCGCCGCCGCTGCGCCAGCGATCCGCTGGCCGTCATCATCAGCACTTTCACCGCCTGCATCTCAGGCTCTTGGCGCAGTTGCGCGCAGATCTCATAGCCCGAAAGCCCGGGCAGCATCACATCCAACAGCACCAGATCGGGCCGCATCTCGCGGATCTTGGCCAAAGCGCCGCGCCCATCAGCGATCCGCTCATGCGCATAGCCTTCACGCGTAAGGAGAAAGTCCAAGGCAAGCGCAATATGGTCCTCATCCTCGACCACCAGCACGCGGGCGGGACGGTGCGAAACCTTAGCCATGCGGCACCTTTGCTGGCCAGAAATGCAAGGGATCGGCGCAGAATTCTAGACCTGAGGCAGGCAATCGCTTAACCATCAACAGACCTTAATTTCAGGAACAGATATGACATTGCCGCAGCTTATTTTGGCCCAGTTGCAAGATCCGTTCCGGATCGTGCTGATCGTCGCGCTTGTCTTCACCATGCTGCGCACGCAAAGCCAGACCGGCACTTGGCTGCCTTTGGCGGCGGGGGTGGTCTTCGTCGCGGGGATCATTCCATCGACCTTCGGCAGCACCCTGCCCGAGCCGTTCTGGCTGCAATTTGGCACCGGCCTTGTGGCGAATGGGATTATTCTGGCGGTCGTTCTGGGTCTTTACGCGCTTTATCAGCGGATCAGCCAGCGCTAGAATGAAGATAGTCCGTGCCGGGAGCACCCCCCCGGCACGGGGTGACAGGTACCGAGATCAATCGGCGAAGATGTCTTTCTTATGGGTGTTGTTCGGCACGAAGATCGCGCCAATCACCAGCGTCATCACCGCAATGACGATCGCATACCAAAGGCCAGCGTAGATATTGCCAGACTGGGCCGAGATCGCGAAGGCGGTTGCCGGAAGCAGACCCCCGAACCAGCCGTTGCCGATGTGATAGGGCAGCGACAGGCCGGAATAGCGGATCCGGGTCGGGTAAAGCTCGACCAACATCGCCGCGATCGGGCCGTAAACCATCGTCACCAGAATGATAAGATAGGTCAGCGTCAGCACGATGGTCAGCTTTTGGCCGCTGAAGATGTCGAAGAAGTGGCTCGCCTTGGCGACGGTGGTGTTATCCGCCGCATTGATCGGGTAGCCCGCTGCGGTCAAAGCCGCGTTCAGTTCCCCATCAAAGCGCTTCTTCTCATCGGCCGCGTTTTCAGCCGAGCCCGAGTAGCCTGCGATCAGCGTCTCGCCCACTTTGACCGAAGCCACCGAGCCTGCCGGCGCCTCAACCGTGTCCGAGTTGGCCGAACGGGCGGTCAAACCGGCTTTGATGATGTCGCAAGAGTTGGTGAATTTGGCAGTGCCGACCGGGTTGAACTGGAACGAGCAGTCCGCCGGATCTGCGCTCACCACGATCGGGGTCTGATGCGCGTTGTAGAGCATCGGGTTGGCGGTGCTGGTCAGGAAGCCGAAGACCGGGAAATAGGTGATCGCGGCCAAGAGGCAACCGCCAAGGATGATCGGCTTACGGCCGATGCGGTCCGAGAGGCGACCGAAGAAGATGAAGCCATAGGTGCCAAGGATCAGCGACCAAGCCACGAAGACGTTGGCCGAGAAGCTGTCGACCTTCACCACGTTCTGCACGAAGAACAAAGCGTAGAACTGGCCCGAGTACCAAACCACGGCTTGGCCAGCGGTCAGACCGAAAAGCGCGATCAGAGCGATCTTGCCATTGCGCCAGTTGCCGAAGGCCTCACGCATCGGGGCTTTCGAGGCCGAACCCTCTTCCTTCATCTTTTTGAAGGCCGGGCTCTCATTCATCTGCATCCGAATGTAGAGCGAGACGATCAGCAGCACGATCGAGCCAAGGAAGGGAATGCGCCAGCCCCAAGCGTTGAAGGCCTTTTGCATCGCCGGAGCGCCGTCCGCGCCGATCACCGCAACCCCTGCGGCGTCAAGCACCGGCTGGTCGGGGTAATTGCCGTTCACATAGCCCTGCACCATCAAGATCACGACCAGCGAGAGCAAAAGGCCCAAGGTTGCCGTGGTCTGGATGAAAGCGGTGAAATAGCCGCGCTGGTTTTGCGGCGCGTGTTCGGCCACATAGACCGCCGCCCCGCCATATTCGCCGCCCAAGGCAAGGCCTTGCAACATGCGCAAAGCGATCAAGATGATCGGTGCCGCAATGCCCCATGAGTAGTAGTTGGGCAAAAGACCAACGATGAAGGTCGAGACGCCCATGATGACGATGGTCATCAAGAAGGTGTATTTCCGACCGATCAGGTCACCGAGCGAGCCGAAGACCAGCGCGCCGAAGGGGCGCACGATGAAGCCTGCCGCAAAGGCCAAAAGCGCAAAGACGTTGCGCGTGGCTTCTGGGAAGGGCGTGAAGAATTGCGCACCAATGATGGCGGCCAACGAGCCGTAAAGGTAG
Source organism: Pseudogemmobacter lacusdianii (assembly GCF_030848395.1). Lineage (GTDB taxonomy): Bacteria > Pseudomonadota > Alphaproteobacteria > Rhodobacterales > Rhodobacteraceae > Pseudogemmobacter > Pseudogemmobacter lacusdianii. Next base: position 108,223 of record NZ_JAVDBT010000010.1, read on the forward strand.
AAATCATACCATTCAAAGATCGTGCCCGCCGAAGAAGCAAGGATAACCTTCTTCTCCTCGCGGGTCATGGGACGCGAGCGCTCGCGCACGTCCGGCGTTGCATATGCCATCGTTTCCTCCTTTATCGCGGCCCGCGTTGATCGGCGGTGCCTTTCCTTCGTTCCCAGCCCCTTCTCTCGATCCGAGAGACAAGACCCCTCCATGCGGTGCAGCGCGCTGCACCGGTTCTTGCCGATACCGGCCCCCAAGGGGCCGTTATGTCGATATGGCTCTGCCCGGCTTTCAGGCGGACAAGTCCTCAGAACCCGGTGCAGAACATGCACCGACTATCCGGGTCACCCGCCTGCGGCGCGCGTCCCGTCTGTCACTGTCTTATGGTCTCTGTCACCCAAGGCTCCTCCTGCCCGGATGCAGTGTTCTTAAGCCGCCAATCGCTTTATGTTGGCGGTCTTTGCAGCGGGGCGGCTTACCGCCCGGCCACGGTTTATCTTTGCAACCCCTGATCTTGCGGGGCCTTCGCACGCGTCGTGAAGACGCGTGCCGCTCAACGTGCTGGCCTGGCCCACCTGCCCTGCCCCCAGTTGGGACAGGGTCTTGGCGGGCGCGGCAGCTTTCATCGGCTCAGCCCTTGTTCATGCGGTTGGCGATCAGCTCATCCACCACCGACGGATCGGCAAGGGTCGAGGTGTCGCCAAGGGCGGCAAAGTCATTTTCAGCGATCTTGCGCAGGATGCGGCGCATGATCTTGCCCGAGCGGGTTTTCGGCAGGCCCGGCGCCCATTGCAGAAGGTCGGGCTTGGCAATCGGGCCGATCTCATTGCGCACGAATGCCTCAAGCTCTTTACGCAGCGCGTCCGAAGGCTCGACGCCCTTCATCAGCGTGACATAGGCGTAGATCCCCTGCCCCTTGATGTCATGCGGGTAGCCCACGACGGCGGCTTCGGCGACCTTTTCATGGGCGACAAGGGCGGATTCCACCTCGGCGGTGCCCATCCGGTGTCCCGAGACGTTGATCACGTCATCGACCCGGCCGGTGATCCAGTAATAGCCATCGCCGTCGCGGCGGCAGCCGTCGCCGGTGAAGTAATAGCCTTTGTATTGGCTGAAATAGGCCTCCATGAAGCGGTCATGGTCACCCCAAAGCGTGCGCATTTGGCCGGGCCAGCTGTCGGCGATGCAAAGCACGCCCTCGGCTTCCGTCGCCTCTTGCACCACGGCGGTCGACGCATCGAGCACCACCGGCTTCACGCCGAAGAAGGGCAAGGTGGCCGAGCCGGGTTTGGTTGGCATCGCCCCTGGCAAGGGAGTGATCAAATGGCCGCCGGTTTCGGTCTGCCAGAAGGTATCCACAATCGGGCAGCGCCCCTTGCCAACATGGGTGTTGTACCAGTTCCAGGCCTCGGGGTTGATCGGCTCACCCACGGTGCCAAGAAGCTTCAGCGAGGAAAGGTCATATTTCTCAACCCATTCAGAACCAAGACCCATCAGGCTGCGGATCGCGGTGGGCGCGGTGTAGAACTGGTTCACTTTGTGCTTTTCGCAGACCGCCCAGAAGCGCCCAGCATCGGGATAGGTCGGCACGCCTTCGAACATCACCGTGGTCGCGCCATTCGCCAGCGGGCCATAGATGATATAGCTGTGGCCGGTGACCCAACCCACATCCGCCGTGCACCAATAGATGTCGCCATCATGGTAATCGAAGGTCATCTGATGCGTCAGCGCGGCGTAAACCAGATAGCCACCCGAGCTGTGCACCACGCCTTTTGGCTTACCGGTCGAGCCCGAAGTGTAGAGGATAAAGAGCGGATCCTCGGCCCCCATCTCGACGTAAGGACAATAGGGTTTGGCGGCTGCCATCTCTTGGCGCAGGTCTACATCGCGGCCATCGACCCAAGAGATCTGATCGCCGGTGTGCTTGACCACCAGACATTTCACCCGGTCACTGCAATGCAGCAAAGCCTTGTCGGCATTGTCCTTCAGCGCGGTTTTCTTGCCGCCACGCGGCGCGAAATCGGCGGTGATCAGGATCTTGGCATCGGAATCGTTGATGCGATTGGCCAAAGCATCCGGCGAGAAGCCGGCAAAGACGATAGAGTGGATCGCGCCGATCCGTGCGCAGGCCAGCATCGCATAGGCGGCCTCGGGGATCATCGGCAGGTAAAGCACCACACGGTCGCCGCGCTTCACGCCTTGGGCTTTCAGCACATTGGCCAGCCGCGAGGTCTGCTCCAAGAGCTGGGTATAGGTGATGTGCTGCGCCGGAGCATTGGGATCATCCGGCTCCCAAATGATCGCGGTTTGCTGGGCGCGGGTGATCATATGGCGATCAATGCAGTTGGCCGAGATGTTCAACGTGCCATCTTCGAACCATTTGATCGAGACATCGGGCGTGTTGAAATTGGTGTCTTTCACCTTGGTGAAGGGTTTGATCCAATCAATGCGCTGCGCCTCATTGGCCCAGAAGGCCTGCGGATCGGCCACCGAGGCCTGATAGCGCCGGGCATATTCCGTGGCATCCACATGGGCCCCTGCTACAACTTCGCTCGAGGCAGCATACATGCCCTTGGCATCCGGCTTGATCGTCATTCGTCTCTCCCTTCGCACCGCAGCTGTCAGATGGCGTCCCAACTGAAGCGAAGACTGCGGGCACTCCTCACGTAGAAGGGCAGCTTAGCGCAGCGTCAATTTATTGATAACCCCTTTTGTTGGCATAATAATTTTGTAAATTACTTTTCGAATTGACGAAATTATCTGTCAATTCAATTTACAGTTGCGGCATTTTTTTAAGGTTTCCAAGCCCCTGCTCTGCGCAAGGCGCACAGGCGGGCTTTGGCCATCAAGATCGCCCTTTGATGGCCGCAAAGCCCGCTGAAGAAAGCCGAAGCCAATAGCAAGACAGGCAGCGCTTTGCCTGCAAACCACCCGAATCACGCAAAGGCCCCGCCTAAAAGCCAGCAAAGCGTGCGGTTTTACTGCCGTGCGATGGCGATCAATTCGATGATGGAGCGCAAGCCGAGCTTCTCCAAGATCCGCGCGCGGTGATGGTCCACGGTGCGCGGGCTGATCCCCAGATAGGCCGCAATTTCCTTGCTTGAGGTTTCGGCAGGCCGCTCAACAATCCGCTCGACGATCTCCAATTCTCGCGCGGTGAGACGGTTGAACATCTCGCGCCGCTGCTGCCCAGCTTGACGAGCGGCTTGTTGGCGTCTGGCGATCTCAAGCGCGGCATCAATCCGTTCAATCAAAGCGGCCTGGCGGAAGGGTTTTTCCAAAAAATCCACCGCGCCGCCCTTGATGGCTTGCACGGATTCCGGCACGCCGCCATGTCCGGTGATGAAGATCACCGGCAGATCCGAGCCGATCTTGTTAAGATGGGCCTGCAGCTCCAGCCCGTTCATCTCGGGCATGCCGTAATCAAGCACCAGACAGCCGTAGCGGTCGGGGTTAAAGGCGGTCAAAAACGAGGCAGCCGAGGCATGCACATCCACGCGGTAGCCGCGTGTCGTCAAAGCGCGCGAGAGCGACATCCGGATCGCTTCGTCATCATCCACCACATAGACCGTCAATTCTTCCTCAGCCATTTGCTGCGCACCCGCCTTTCCCAAACGCGGCAAGGCGGTGACTGGTTCCCTGGCGCCCAGCGCCCAAGTGGCTCCATTTGGCCCCATCTGCGCTGGTTTTGCCTGTCATGGCCAGTTTTCCTCTTCTGCTCTGAAAATGACTAAGCTTCACCCTTGCCCCCTTCGCGATCAATCGGTGTGCAGGGCACGGTGAAGCGGAAGGTCGAGCCCCTGCCCGGCGCGGATTCGTACCAGATCCGACCGCCATTCGTTTCCACCATCGATTTACAAATCGAGAGGCCCAATCCCATACCACCGCGCTTGGTGGTCTCATATTGCGTAAAGGGGCTAAGGTTGGCAGGCATGCCCGGACCATTGTCTTGCACCATGATGGTGATTTCGCCCGAGCTGGCGGTGGCTGCCAGAAGTATACGCCGCTCACTGTCCTCTTCCGCGGCCAGTGCCTCGATCGCATTGCGCAAAAGATTGACCATGACTTGCGCCAATTGCACACGATTGCCCCAAGCCTGCGGCAGATCTACGGGCAGGTGGCGGTCGATCAGAACCCCGGTATCGGCGAGTTCGGCTTGCAACAGATGCAAGGTCTGGTCGATCAGCTCGCCAATATCAAAGCCCACCCGCGCGCCTTCGTCCTTGCGGATAAAGGTGCGCAGAGCATGGATAATCTGCCCCGCCCGCAGGGATTGGCGTTCGATCTCTTGCAAGACAACGCGCAATTCGGTGCCATCGCTGTCCTCAAGGTTTGACAGCAAAAGCGCGGTATCGGCGTTTTGCGCGATGGCGGTCAGGGGCTGGTTCAATTCATGCGCCAAACCCGTCGCCATTTGGCCCATCGTATTGATCCGCGCCAAATGCGACAGATCGCGGTTCAACTGCTCAATCCGCGCCTCTTTTTCACGGGTGGCGGTGATGTCGTCGATGGTCAGCATCACATGAAGCGCATTGCCATTCCCATCGCGGATCAAATTGCCATTGACCGAGACCCAGATCGACTCGCCAGTTTTGCGCAAGAGTCGCAGGTCGCGATTGACCGCAAAATCGCGCCGCCCATCCGCCTGCACCGGCCAGATCACCGAGACATCGCCGGTCCCAAGATCGGCCATCGTGAGCCCCTGCAGCTCCTCGGCGGTGTAGCCGGTGATCTCGGTGAAGCGCGGATTTACGCGCAAGAAGGCGCCGCAATGCGAGGCAAGTTGCGCCATACCCAAAGAGGAAAGCTCAAAGGTGCGGCCATATTCATGCTCCGCCTGCCGCCGCGCCGCGATTTGCTGCACCAAGGCTTCGTTGGCCCGTTCTAGCTCTTGATAGGTGCGCGGCATCGGCGCATTGGGTGCCACCTCGCCTTGCGAGATCAGCGCCGAGCGGATGGCGAAGGCCCGCACCGGCTTATGGATATAATGCGCCAATGCCAGACCGCTGACACCAGTGATCACCGCCACAAGCGCGGCGATCAAAATGTTATCCTTACGGTTTTCCTTGATGACACTGGTGAAATCATCCTCGGGCGCATAGACGGCAATGGTCCAAGGCAATCGCTTGCTGCCCATCGGCATCACCGTGCCAACATAGCGCGCGCCGTTGTAGGTGAATTGCGTCTTGGTCTCTTCAGCGACATGCACTTGCCCATCGCTCAACAGCCCGCCAAAGGCGGCGCGCGCGATCGGATCATCAAGTTCAGCCAGATGCGAGAAACGCAAAGAGCCATCGTCTTTTCGGATCCGCAGCAGCTCTTTGTCGGGATGGGCGATCACATCGCCGTTGCTGTTCAGGATGAAGGCGCGACCGTGGGTGCCGATCTTCAACCCCGCAAGGAAGTCCGAGATGCGACTGATCTCGATATCAACGCCGATCACACCGCGCACCACCCGGTCATTGCGGGTGGACTGACCGCTTTCGCGCACCGGAGCGGCCAGAGTGATGCCGGGGTGCTGGCTGGTGAAGAAGATATAAGGATCGGTCCAGATCGTGTTTCGCTGGTCGCGCGCCATTTGATACCAAGGCCGCGTGCGCGGATCATATGGATCATCGGGATCCAGCTCGCGCTTCACCTCACGAAAACCGGTGGTGCGCCAGATCAGCTCAACCTTTCGCACACCATTTTCATGGGTGATGACTTTGGTCTGAAAAGCCCCCGGCCCTTCGGGTGCGCGCATCACCATAACAAAGTCGCCATTCTCGCCGCCGTAATAGATCCCGGCAAAATGCGGCGCGATCAAAAGGTGCTGGAACAAAAGCTGCTCCAGCTGGTCCGGGTCATCGCTGGCGATCACGCGGTTCTGCGCCAACCGTGCGGCCAATTCAGCCGCCCCCTCTGCGGGACTGAGAAAGCTGCGCGCATGTTCAATCGTTCCAGCACCCACATCGCTGAGAAGGTCGCGTGCATGGCGGATCAGCGCCTGCTCTGAGGTGACATAGGACGAAGAGACCACCACCAAAACGGCCAGAAACTGCAGTCCAGCCAGACCGATTGCCAAAAGAAGGCCTAGGGAAGTTTTCAAGGCGCGTCCTGCATTTAATGGCGCCCGCGCTAGGCCCAAACGCCAAAGAGACGGCAAAGGTTCAAGGGGCGATCAGATATGTCTAGCAAAAGCCGGTAATGAGGCAAGGGCAGGCCCGCGCATATAGGCATATTTGCCTAGGCAGTGATGACAATTTACCAAAAGCTTATGAAGGCGCAAATAAAGCTCGTGACCAGTTGGATCCGCGACCTCTCCCCTCTGGTGATGGAAATTTGCGGATAGAGTGTAGTTTTACGAGTTCTGCGTGCGAGCGCCCGCCGGCATCGCGCGCCCGGCCGGCGAAGGGCCCCCCCTTCACCGGCCGGTTGGTTCTCCTCACTGGCATTCCTCCCGTTAGACGCTAGACTTCAAGCCAGCCCTCGGTCATGGTCGCGAGCTCATCGCAAGCGTCCGCATCGCCGCTGCATATTCGGCTTGGCCTTGGCTGCCAGTGCCGCGTGAGCGCCCTGCTGCGGCCTTTGATCATTCGGGACCAGCCCATGCTGCGCGCATTCTTCTCGTATTATCGGCCGCATATGGGGCTTTTCTTTCTCGACTTCGGCTCGGCCGTGCTGTCGGGGATTTTGGAGCTGTCCTTCCCGCTTGCCATCACCGCCTTCATCGACCGACTTTTGCCGATGGGGGATTGGAGCCTGACCATCGCCGCGGCCATCGGTCTTTTGGCGATCTATGCCGTGAACACCTTGCTGATGATTATTGTGATCTATTGGGGTCACAAGCTGGGCATCGAGATTGAAACCGAGATGCGCCGTCGCGCCTTTTCTCATCTTACCCGGCTCAGCTGGCGCTGGTTTGACCGCGCCCGCACCGGCAAGCTGGTGGCCCGCGTCACCCGCGACCTTGAGGAGATTGGCGAGGTTGCCCATCACGGACCAGAAGATCTTTTCATCGCCGTAATGACCTTCGTAGGCGCCTTTATCCTGATGCTGACCCTGCATCCGGTGCTGGCAATCACCACCGCTGTCATTGTGCCAGCAACGATTTGGATCGTGGTGATCTATGGCGCGCGCATGACCAAGGCTTGGCAAGAGATTTACGCACGGGTTGGGCATTTCAACGTGCGGCTGGAAGAAACCGTTGGTGGTATCCGAATTGTCCAAGCCTTTGCCAATGAACGGCATGAAGCGAAATTGTTCGAAAAAGACAATTTCGCCTATCGCGAGACCAAACTCGAGGCTTATAGCGTTATGGCGAAATCCACCGCCATTCACTATATGGGCCTGCGCTTTGTGCAGGTCATTGTGATGGTTCTGGGCGCAGGATTTGTGCTTGAGGGCAGCCTCACCACCGGTGCCTTTGTCGGCTTTTTGCTGTTGGTCAATGTGTTCTTCCGCCCGCTCGACAAGATTGCTGCGGTGATCGACAGCTACCCACGCGGCATTGCTGGATTCCGCCGTTACCAAGAACTTTTGGCCACTGAGCCCGAGATCTCCGACAGTGCCGAGGCCCGCCCGGCGCCGATGCTGCAAGGCCAGATCGCCTTTGAAAATGTCTCGTTTTCTTATGACGAAAGCCGCCCCGTGCTGCTTAACGTCTCGCTTCAGGTCCGCCCCGGCGAGACCGTGGCCTTTGTCGGCCCCTCGGGCGCGGGCAAGTCCACTTTGCTTGCTTTGTTGCCACGTTTTTACGAACCCACGCGCGGTCAGATCACCGTGGACGGGCTGCCATTGGCCGCCATGACCTTGGAATCTTTACGCAATCAGGTGGGCATCGTCAGCCAAGATGTCTTCCTTTTCGGCACCACATTGCGCGAAAATATCGGTTATGGCCGTCTTGGTGCCAGCGATGCCGAGATCCTTGCTGCAGCGGAGAAAGCCCAACTTGGCCCGATGATTGCGCAGTTGCCGGACGGGCTTGACACGATGTGTGGCGAGCGCGGGGTGATGCTGTCGGGCGGGCAAAAACAGCGCGTCGCCATCGCACGCGCCTTTTTGAAAAACCCACCCATCCTTATCTTGGACGAGGCCACCTCGGCCTTGGACTCTGAGACCGAGCGCGAAATTCAAGCCGCGCTTGAGGCTTTGTCGCAAGGCCGCACCACCTTGGTCATCGCACATCGCTTAGGGACCATCCGCACCGCCGATCGCATTGTTGTGATGGAAAGCGGCTCTGTGGTGGAAACGGGCACCCACGAAGATCTTATCGCGCAAGGTGGACTTTACGCCCGACTGGCGCGTTAACGCCCATCGCAAGACGCTTAATAAGCGGTGAAGGGCTATTCGAAAAAGCCAAAACGGCGAGACCACGCCCCGCGCAACTTGTGGCAGAACAGATCATTTGCGGGCACAAAATCGCTCCTTATATCTGCCCAATTTCAGACCTAACGTTGCGCAGATGTGCGAAAACCCGCAGCAATCGCGCAACTTTGCGCGCCAATGGTAGTTGACGTAGCTGCCGCATTGCCGCAGGCAGAGTAGGACATCCGCCGATCAGCGGCGCCCAGAACCTTCTTCCGGAGCATTATATGTACAAGCGGCTTATCATTGCGATCGTCCTCTTGGGGATTGTGGGAGGGGGGATCGTCTGGTTCAAATATTTCCGCGACGATATGATTGCCCAATTCTTGGGAGGCATGGTTCCGCCCCCGACCCCGGTCACCACCGAAACGCTTGAAAGCGTTACCTGGCAACCCGGCATCGAAGCCGTTGGCACCGCCCTTTCGGCGCGTGGGGTGGATCTGGCCATTGAATCGAGCGGCATGGTCGAAGACGTGCTCTTTGCGGGCAATGATGAGATCAAAGAAGGCCAGCGCCTTGTGCAGATCAATTCCGCCAGCGAACTGGCTGCTTTGGAAGCCGCGAAAGCCGCTTTGAACGTGGCGGTCGCCGATGCCAATCGCGCCAAAACCTTGGCCGGTCGCGGCGTGGGTGCGGCCAATACCGTCGAAAGCGCCGAAGCGCAGGTGGAAAGCGTCCGGGCGCAACTGGCTCAGCTGCAAACCCAGTTGGACCAAAAGCTGCTGACCGCGCCCTTTGATGGCGTCATCGGCATTCCGCGTGTTGAGGTTGGTCAGTATGTCTCGGCCGGCATGATCTTTGCCACGCTGCAAGACCTCAGCAATATGCGCGTCGATTTCTCGGTGCCCGAACAGCAGATCGGCGATCTGACCTTGGGCGGCACAATCACCGTTGCGACCGAGGTTGGCGGCTTCTCGGCCACCGGCACCATCATCGCGGTTGAGCCGCGCGTTGATGCCAATTCGCGGATGGTACTGGTGCGGGCCGAGGTGCAGAACCCCTCGGGCCAGCTTTACCCCGGCCAATTCCTGCGCGTCCGCATTGATCTGCCGCAAGAAGATGGCGTGATCGCTGTGCCGCAAACGGCTGTCAGCTCTACCCTTTATGGCGACACGATCTATGTCTTGCGTGCCGGCGAAGCGGCAGAGGAATACACCGCCGAGCAGGTCTTCGTCACCATCGGCCGCCGCTCTGGCGGGCGCATCGAAGTGGTAGACGGGCTGCAGGCCGGCGATCAGATCGTCACCTCGGGCCAAAACCGTCTGACGCCGGGTGCACGGGTGAAGATCGACAATTCGGTCAAAATCGACGCGGTTTCGACCAATGAGCCCGCAACCGAGGCCCCCGAAACTGAAGCACCGGCCGAAGCGGCCCCCGCTGCACAAGAGTGAGGGCAAGATGAACTTCTCTGAAATTTTCATCCGCCGACCGGTCCTGTCGACTGTTCTGGCCGCGTTGATCATGTTTCTTGGGCTTGCTGCGGTGGTGAACCTGCCGGTGCGGCAATATCCCGAGGTGGATGAGACCGTGGTCACCGTCACCACCGTCTATCCGGGGGCCGCACCCGAGCTTATTCAGGGCTTTGTCACCGCCCCTATCGCCTCGGCCGTCTCGACGACTGAGAACATCGAATACGTCACCTCAGCCTCACGCCAATCGGCTTCGGTCGTCACCGTTCAGATGAAGCTGGGCGCCGATCCTGACGTGGCGCTGACCGAGGTGATGTCGAAGATCCAGCAGGTGCGTGGCCAACTGCCGGGTGACTCTGAGGATCCGGTGATCGTCAAAGGCACCGGCATGACCTTTGCGCTGATGTATCTTGCAGCGCAAAACCCCAATATGACGCCCGAGCAGCTTACCGAATATCTGGAGCGCGTGGTCCGTCCGCGTGTCACCAATATCGACGGTGTGGCGCAGATGGAGATCATGGGCGCGGCCAATTACGCGATGCGTGTTTGGCTTGACCCGCTGCAAATGGCGGCGCGCGGTGTGACGGCGACGGATGTGGCCGGTGCTATCCGGGCTTCGAACTTCCTCTCAGCCCCCGGCAAGACGGAGAACGAGTATTTCGTCTATTCGCTGACGCTCGACTCCACCGTGCAAACCCCCGAGGCTTTCGGCGCTTTGCCCGTGAGCCAAGGCAAGAACGGCACCGTGCGGCTGCGCGACATTGCCAAGGTCGAGCTGACCTCAGGCGAGCGTGACGCGATCGTGACCTTCGCCGGCGAACCCGGCACCTTCATCGGTATCGTTCCCGCCCCTGGCGAGAACCAACTCGATGTGGCCGAGAATGTGCTGAACGCCCTGCCCGAGCTGCGCAACACCCTGCCCGAGGGCATGACGATCACCTTGGTCTATGACTCGACCGAGACCATCGCCGCCTCGATCTCGGAGGTGTTCAAGACGATCGCTGAAGCTGTGGCGATTGTGGTCGTGGTGATCTTGCTTTTCCTTGGCTCGTTCCGCTCGGTGGTGATGCCGATTGTCACCATCCCGCTGTCGCTGATCGGCGTTTGCGCGATCATGCTGGCCTTGGGCTATTCGATTAACCTTTTGACTCTGTTGGCGATGGTTCTGGCCATCGGTCTGGTGGTGGACGATGCGATCGTTGTGGTCGAAAACATCCACCGTCACATCGATGAGGGCATGAGCCCGGCGCAGGCCTCGATCCAAGGCATGCGTGAGATCACCGGCCCGGTTATCGCCATGACCATCACGCTGGCCGCAGTGCTGGCACCTTTGGCCTTCACAGGCGGTCTGACCGGCTCACTCTTCACCGAATTTGCGCTGACTTTGGCGGGCTCGGTGATCATCTCGGGGATCGTGGCCTTGACCATCACCCCGGCGATGTCGGCGCGGCTATTGACCCATGGTGAGCCGGGACGCTTCCAGCGCGCCGTGGACCGGACGTTGAATGGTGTGTCGAATTGGTATGAGCGGCGGGTCTCCTCCTCGCTCGACTATCGGCCGGTCACCCTGCTGATGGTGGCTGTTTTGGTCGCGGTCTCAGGCTTCATGTTCGTCAACACCTCGACCGAACTGGCCCCTGAAGAAGACCAAGGCGCGCTCTTTGCCATTCTGAACGCGCCCCGCTACGCCGCCTTGGACTACACCGATGCCTTCACCGGCGAGATCGGTAAGCGCACGGCAGATATCGCCGAAGTGCAAACCTCCTTCTCGGTGGCGGGTATGGGCGGCTCGGCGGCGACCGGCTTCTACATCTGGGCACTGAAGGATTGGTCTGAGCGGTCGCGCAGCCAAAAAGAAGTGCAGACCGAGATCCAAGCCACATTGGACGGTTCGCCGGGCCTGCAAGGCTATGTCTTTGCCCCGCCCTCGCTGCCGGGTGCTGGCGGTGGTCTGCCGATCTCGATGGTCTTGCAGTCGATCCACGGCCCCGATCGGGTCTTCGAAGTGGCCGAGGAAATTCGCCAAAAGGCGATGGCTTCGGGCAAGTTCATCGTGGTGCAAAACAGCTTGGCCTTCGACGCGCCGCAAGTGCGCATCGTCATCGACCGCGACCGTGCGGCCGAACTGGGCGTGTCGGTGGCTGACATCGGCTCGTCGCTGGGGATCTTGGTCGGCGGCGGCGCGATTGCGCAGTTTGACCGCGATTCCAACAGCTATGATGTGATCACCCAAGTGCCAGCCGAATGGCGCGACAATCCCGAAAAGCTGACGCAGTTCTTCGTGCGCTCGGCGACCGGAGAGTTGGTGCCTCTGGCCTCGGTTGTGGGCATCCAGCCCGGCATCACCGCAAACTCGATCGAGCAGTTCAACCAGCTGAACTCGGCCACCTTGTCGGGGATGCCGATGATCGGCCTGTCGACCGGCGTGGCTTTGGCCGAGCTGGAGAAGATTGCCGCCGAGACCCTGCCCGATGGCTTCTTCATCGACTATTCCGGCCAATCGCGGCTGGAAAAGAGCGAGGGGAACACCATTCTTCTGGCCTTTGGTGCGGCTTTGATCGTGATCTATCTGGTTCTGGCAGCGCAGTTTGAAAGCTTCCGCGACCCGCTGATCATTCTGATGTCGGTGCCTTTGTCGATCTTCGGTGCGATGCTGCCGCTCTACTTCGGGGTCTCGACGCTGAACATCTACACGCAGGTGGGTCTGATCACGCTGATTGGTCTGATCACCAAGCACGGGATTCTGATGGTGGAATTTGCCAACCAGCAGCGTGAAGAACACGGGATGAGCCGCCGCGATGCGATTGTGGCGGCTGCCAAAACCCGTCTGCGCCCGATCCTGATGACCACCGCTGCAATGGCCTTGGCCGTCGTACCGCTGATCATCGCCGAGGGCGCCGGGGCTGCGGCACGGCAAGCGATGGGTCTGGTGATCTTCACCGGCCTGTTGATCGGGACCACCTTCACCCTCTTCGTGGTGCCGATGTTCTACACGCTGATCTCGCGCAGCGATGCCTCGTTCTTGCTGCATCGCAAAACGGTGGAAAAGCAATTCGGCGCGCACTAAGGCCGCAGCGAGAGGTCAGGAAATGAAAAGGGGGAAGCATCGCGCTTCCCCCTTTTTTCTATGCCAGCCCCCTGCCCTCGCTTGGCAAAGGGCAAGAAAAAACCGCCCGGGGTTTAGGGCCCCGAGCGGCGTCACTGATTACGATACTAACTCGTTAACAGCACCAGACATTCACAATGGCAGAATGGGTCTAAGCCAGATCAGAACGGGCTGTCGGGGAAGTAGAACTGAGCGGCATTTTCCGGCGTGATTAGGACCGAGCCGATGATGAAGCGGCCCGCCACAGGTGCCGAGGAGACGAAGGCCAGCGCCGTCATCTCGATCGCGGTCGCAATTTGCGCCGGCGGATAGGTGACGTTGACCGGGAATTGCTTGTCGCCGTCTTGGACCTTTTTGACGATCTCTTTCATGCCAGCACCGCCGACAATCCACATCTCATCGGTGCGGCCCGCTTGGGCAATCGCCTCGGCCACGCCAATCGCCATATCGTCATCCGAGGCCCAAACCGCATCGATCTGCGGGTATTTCGACAGATAGTCCTGCATGACGGTGAAGGCGTCATCGCGGTTCCAGTTGCCGTGTTGCTTGTCCAAAAGCTCGATCCCCGAGCCTTCGATGGCGGCCTCAAAGGCCTCGACCCGCTCATTGTCGAGCGTGGTCGGGATGCCGCGCAAAAGCACGATCTTGGCACCCGAGGGCAGGTTGTTCTTGAAATACTCGCCCGCCACGCGGCCAAAGGCGGTGTTGTCGCCCGCGACATAGAGGTCTTCAATATTGGGCTGCGACAGGCCACGGTCGACCACGGTCACCCATTTGCCCGCATCCTTCACCGCCTTAACCGGGCCGGTCAGCGGCTCGGATTCGAAGGGCAGCACCACGAGCCCGTCGATATTGCGGGTGGCCAGCATGTCTTCAAGGTCATCGACTTGCTTGCCTGCCTCACCCGCCGTGGCCAGCACGAATTTCACGTTGGGATAGGCAGCCTCGACCCGGTTGATCGCCTCTTGCGCATGCCAGTTCAGCCCGCCCATGAAGCCATGCGTCGCCGAAGGGATCGAGACGCCAATCGTATAGGTCTGCTCTTGCGCCACCACACGGGTGGCGGCCGCTGCACCCACCGCCACCATGGCGGCCGAGCCAAAGAATTGTCTGCGCTTCATGGTCTTTCCTCCCGAAAGTGCCTCCCGGAATGGGCGGCGTTGATTGGTCTTACCGGCCCTCCGCCGGGGACTTTCTGCGTTGCAAAACAACCGCAAGCACGATGATCACGCCTTGGATCGCGCCGTTGAGATAGGGCGAGACCAGATCGGCGAGGTTAAGGATGTTGTCGATCAGCGACAGGATCAGCACGCCCACGACAGTGCCCCAGACCCGGCCATATCCGCCCTTCATCGCGGTGCCGCCGATGATCACCGCGGCAATCGCCTCTAGCTCCCACAGTTGCCCGGTGGACCCCGAGGCCGAGCCGAGGCGCGGCACATAGATGATCACGGCAAGCCCGACCAAAAGCCCAAGGAAGACGTAAGTCAGCGTCACCATCCGCTCGACCTTCACAGCCGAATAGCGCGCCACTTTGTCGTTGGAGCCGATCGCCTCAGTGTAGCGGCCAAAGCGGGTGTTGCGCATGATGATCTGGCCCAGCACCGCCACCACGGCAAAGACAATGATCGGCCAGACGATGCCAAAGACGCCTTCGAAATAGACCGGACGGTAGAATTGCCGCGCCTCGAAATCGAGGCTGATGGTGCCGCCATCGGACATCCACGTCACCAGACTGCGGAAGATGCCCATCGTGCCAAGGGTGACGATAAAGGGCTCGATCCCGGCTTTGGTGACCAGTAACCCGTTGAGAAGGCCTGCCGTAAGCCCGATCAGCAAGGCCACCGCCATGCCAACCAGCACCAAGGGCACGCCGATGCCAAGGCTGGGGATCAGCTGGTTCATCGCTAGGATCATCATCCCGGCGATAAAGGCCGCCATTGAGCCGACCGAAAGGTCAATCCCGCCGCTGGCGATTACGAAGGTCATCCCCACCGCGATGATGCCAATGAAGGCCGAACGGGCCAGCACATTGGTGATATTGCCGCCCGACAGGAAATTGCTGTTGAGATAAGCGCCAAGCACGATCAACAGAAGCAAGGCGAGGATCGGCCCCAGCGCCGAGAAGGAAATCTTAGACATGTGCCGCTGCCTCTTGCGTCGTTTCGGGGTTGGGCGCTTCGGTGTCGGATGTGCCCATGATCAGCCGCACCACAGCGGTGTCGGTGATGGCCTCGCCGGTCAAAGTGCCCGCCAGCCTGCCCTGCCGCATGACCAGCACGCGGTCTGAAAGGCCCAAGATTTCCGGCATATCCGAGGAGATCACGATCACGCTGCGGCCCTCTCGGGCCAGACGGTCGATGAAATGGTAAATCTGGCTCTTGGTGCCGATGTCGATGCCACGGGTCGGCTCATCAATAATCACCACATCGGGCGCGGGCAGCATGGTCTTGGCCAAAAGGAGCTTTTGCTGGTTCCCGCCCGAGAGATTGCCAGCGGCCATCGCGCGCGAGGGGGCGCGGATGTCGAAATCGCTGATTGCTTGGGTGAGCGCCGCCTCTTCCTTGGCGCGGCTGATCAAAGGCGTCCCAAAGCGCGGCAGCGTCGAGAGCGTCAGGTTTTCGCGCAGGCCCTTGCCCAGCAAAAGCCCGCGCTCCTTGCGGTCTTCGGTCAGATAGGCCAGCCCGGCGCGCTCAGCCTCGATCAGCGAGCGAATCTGGATCTCTTTGCCGTGCCGCGCGATGCGGCCTGAGTGCGGGCGCAGGCCCACCAGCCCTTCGGCAAGTTCACTCCGGCCAGCACCGACAAGGCCTGAGATGCCCAAGACCTCACCCCGGCGCAAGGTGAAGGAGATATCTTGCACCAAGGGCGGGACGGAAAAGCCTTGCACTTCAAGCACAACCTCGTCGCTGGGCGTGCGCCGAGGCGGGTAGATGTCGCTTAGATCGCGGCCGACCATGGCGGTGGCCATGCCATCCTCGCTGAGCTCGCCGCGCAGGGCCTGCCGCACCACAGTGCCATCGCGCAGCACGGTGATCCGGTCGGCGAGATGGCTGATCTCTTCCAAACGGTGCGAGGTATAAAGGAGTGCCACACCAGCGGAGCGCAGCCGGTCGATCTGACGAAACAGGATATCCACCTCGCGGTGGGTCAGCACGGCCGAGGGTTCATCCATGATCAAAACGCGGGCTTGCCGGGACAAAGCCTTTGCGATTTCAACCATTTGCCGGTCCGAGACTTTCAGATCGCGGATCCTTGCATCGGGATCAACGCCGCATTCCAACTGCTCAAGCAAAGCCTTTGCCGCCAGCCTTTGCGCGCGGTGATTGAGGAAGAAGCCCCCTTTCTCGCGGCCCAGAAAGATATTGTCGGCAACGGTCAAATCTTGGGCGAGGTTGAACTCTTGATGGATCACCACCACGCCCTGCGCCTCGGCCTCAGGGCCCGAGCGGAAGGGCGCGGGCTGGCCTTCCAGCAAGACTTGGCCCTCACTCGGCGCCAGATAACCGCCGAGGATTTTCATCATCGTCGATTTGCCAGCGCCATTTTCACCAATCAAAGCATGCACTTCGCCGGGATGCAGCGCAAAATTGACGCCGTGCAGGATTTCGATCGGGCCAAAGCTTTTGCGGATATCGCGCAGCTCTAGCAGGGCGGTCATAGCGTCACCCAAGCGCCGTTGCGGCTGGACGAGCGCAAGCAAGCCTCGACAAAGCGCATGCCGGAAAGCCCGTCTTGCAAGCTGGGATACAGCACCTCGGCAGGCAGCGGCGCGCCCGATTGATGGGCACGGATGGCGCGGGCGGCTTCGCTATAGATGGTAGCGAAGGCCTCAAGATAGCCTTCGGGATGGCCGCCGGGGGTGCGGCTGACGCGCTGGTTCTCCGGCGAGGCACCAGTGCCATTGCGGGTCAGCAGCTGTTTTGGCTGACCAAAGCGGGTGAACCAGAGCTTATTGGGATCCTCTTGCCCCCATTCGATGCCGCCTTTGTCGCCGTAAATCCGCAGCCGAAGGCCATTTTCATTGCCGGGTGCCACTTGGCTGGCCCAAAGCATGCCCTTAGCCCCGCCCTCATAGCGCAAGAGCACATGGGCGTTGTCGTCGAGCTGACGGCCCTCGACAAAGCTCGACAAATCCGCCGCCAACGCGCTCGGCTCTTGGCCCGAGACGAAAGCGGCCAGGTTCCACGCATGGGTGCCGATGTCGCCCAAAGCGCCACCGCCCCCGGCACGCGCCGGATCAACCCGCCATTCGGCCTGTTTGGAACCCGAGCTCTCGGCGCGTTCGGTCAGCCAATCTTGCACATATTCCACCTGAACAAGGCGAATGCGGCCCAACTCCCCCGCGGCCACCATGGCACGGGCTTGGCGGATCAGCGGATAGCCGGTGTAGTTATGTGTGAGGATAAACAGAGCCTTAGAGCTTTCGGCCACTTTGGCCAGCCGCTTTGCCTCGGCCATGGTTGCGGTCAAAGGCTTGTCGCAGATCACATGGATGCCGCGCTTGAGAAACTCGATCGCGGGGCCGGCATGCATATGGTTGGGCGTGACGATGGCCACCGCCTCGATCCCGTCTTTCAGCCGCGCCTCGCGCTGCGCCATCTGGGCAAAATCACCGTAAGAACGCGCCGGATCCAAGCCAAGCTCGGCCGCCGAGGCCGCAGCCCTTTCGGGCGTCGAGGACAAAGCCCCCGCCACCAGTTGGAACTGCCCATCGATCCGCGCCGCAATGCGGTGCACGCCGCCGATAAAAGCGCCCTGCCCGCCCCCCACCATGCCCAAACGGATCGGCTTCATCTTACCCCTCCAAACCCAACATGCGGCGGTTTTGCGCCCGATCGGTGCTGGCGCCGGCAAAGTCGTCAAAGGCTTTTTCGGTGATGCGGATGATGTGGT
Source organism: Pseudogemmobacter lacusdianii (assembly GCF_030848395.1). Lineage (GTDB taxonomy): Bacteria > Pseudomonadota > Alphaproteobacteria > Rhodobacterales > Rhodobacteraceae > Pseudogemmobacter > Pseudogemmobacter lacusdianii. The sequence goes on from NZ_JAVDBT010000010.1 coordinate 125,971, forward strand.
GATTGACGAATTCCGCCCCTTCGCGCGCGCCATCCTCGGGGTGCTTCATGCAGCATTCCCACTCGACCACCGCCCAGCCCTCAAAGCCGTATTGCGTCAGTTTCGAGAAGATCGCGCCGAAATCCACCTGCCCGTCGCCCGGAGAGCGGAAGCGGCCCGCGCGGTTCACCCAAGATTGGTAACCGCCATAAACCCCTTGCCGCCCCGTAGGGTTCAGCTCGGCATCCTTGACGTGGAACATGCGGATACGGTCGTGGTAGATGTCGATATGGTCAAGGTAATCAAGATGTTGCAGCACGAAGTGGGAAGGGTCGTACAGCATGCAAGCGCGCGCATGGCCCTTCACCCGGTCCAGAAACATCTCATAACTTATGCCATCATGCAGATCCTCGCCGGGGTGGATCTCATAGCAAATGTCGACGCCGCAATCCTCGGCATGGTCCAAAAGCGGCTGCCAACGGCGGGCAAGCTCGTCAAAAGCCTCCTCGACCAGTCCCGCCGGGCGCTGCGGCCAAGGGTAGACATAGGGCCATGCCAGAGCGCCCGAAAAGGCCACCATCGCATTGAGCCCAAGGTTGCGTGAGGCGGTGAGCGCCAGTTTCACCTGCTCGACCGCCCAAGCCTGCCGGGCTTTGGGATTGCCATGCACCGCCGGGGGCGCGAAGCCGTCGAAAAGCGCATCATAGGCCGGATGCACCGCGACCAGCTGGCCCTGCAAATGCACCGAAAGCTCGGTCAAAGAGACGCCAGCATCGGTCAAGGTGCCCTTCAGCTCGTCGCAGTAGGTCTGCGAGGTGGCGGCTTTCTCAAGGTCGATAAAGCGCGGGTCATTGGTCGGCAGCTGCACGCCGCGATAGCCGCAATCCGCCGCCCATCGGGCAATCTGTGGCAACCCGTTGAACGGTGCAACATCGCCAATAAATTGTGCAAGAAAAAGTCCGGGGCCTTTAATAGTCCGCATTTTCTCCTCCACGATCCATGCGGCTGAAATCGGTTGCATTCACGATAATCTGCGAATGTAATCGTTTGCAACACTCTTTATCTCGCTGCCGACCTATGCGATGCCAAGTCACGAGAATTGGGGAATTAAATGGTGCGAGCCCGGCCGAGAATCAGCGATGTGGCGCGCCTTGCAGGCGTCTCGACCGCCACGGTCAGCCGGGCTTTGTCGAATCCCTCGATGGTCACGGCTGAAACCCGCGCCACTGTCGCGGCGGCGGTGAAGGCCACCGGCTACCGGCTGAACCTGACGGCGCGCAACCTGCGCCACAGTCGCACGGGCGGCGTTCTGGCCTTGGTGCCGAACCTTGCCAACCCGTTCTTTTCTCAGATCCTTTCCGGGATTGCCGGTGTGCTTGGCCCCGCCGGCTATAACCTTTTGGTCGCCGACACCCGCACCAGCGATCCCGAAACCCTGCTCGCTTATGCCGAGCCGTCGCGTGCCGATGGGCTGATCGTACTCGATGGCAGTCTGGCCGCTGAGTCGCTGGCCCGCGTGCCATTGGTCGAGGCTTGCGAATGGATCCCCGGGCTGCAAGCGCCGCGGGTCAAGATCGACAACCGGGCGGCGGCGAAACTCGCGATCGATCATCTGGTTGGCCTTGGCCATCGCCGCATCGGCCATGTCACCGGCCCTACGCAGAATGTGCTGTCCATAGCCCGGCTTGCGGGCACGCATGAGGCGCTGGCCGAGCATGGCCTAACATTGCCTGATAGCGCGATCTATCACGGCGACTTTGGGCTGCAATCGGGCCAAGAGGCGGCGCGGCAATGGCTGGTGCAAGACCCGAACACGCGCCCTTCTGCGCTCTTTTTGGCCTCGGATGAGATGGCCTGCGGGCTGATTGGTGAGTTGCACCGCCAAGGTTTGCAGGTGCCGCGTGACCTCTCGGTGGTTGGGTTTGACGATATCGAGCTGATCGCCCATATCGCGCCGCCCTTGACCACGATCCGCCAACCCCGTGCCGATCTGGGGCGGATCGCGGCGGAAAGTCTGTTGCGGCTTTTGTCGGGCGAGGCTGCGCCTGAGGGCGATCATATCCTGCCGGTTGAACTGGTTCTGCGCGACAGCACCGCGCCTTGGGCCGACTGAAGGGCTGCGCCACCCGATCTTGAGATTCGCAACGCCTTAAAATCGCTGCTGATCGGGAATTCTCCGCCGCGCCTGTTATCGCTGAAAGCTTTCCCCTTCGCCCAGTAAGATCGGAAAGGCATTCTCTGCGCCTCCATTGTCTTTGCCCCCGTCGCATCCGATAAGCAGCGGGCCTCCGGCTCAGACCGGCTCTAGAAAACAGACGAGGACCGACATGTCTCCTATCCTTTCCCTTTCGCGCCGTGGTGCCCTTGCCCTTATGACCGCTCTGGTCGTGACCTCGGCCGCTCAGGCGCAAGACGTCACGCTGAAAGTCGGCATCATGGGTGGTGAGGACGAACAAGTCTGGGCCGCCGTCACCGCTGAGGCGAAACCCGCTGGGCTGATCGTCGAAGCCGTGCCCTTCAACGATTACACCCAGCCGAACGAAGCTTTGGCCAACAAAGATATCGACGCCAATGCTTTCCAGCACGGCCCCTATCTCGAAGCGCAAATCGCCGCACATGGCTATGAGCTGAGCCAGGCCTTCGACACCGCGATCTTCCCGATCGGCGTTTATTCCAAGACCTACAAGACCTTGGAAGAGCTGCCCGAGGGCGCGATCATCGGCCTGCCGAATGACCCGTCGAACGGTGGCCGCGCGCTGAAGGTGCTGGAGCAACTTGGCCTGATCAAGCTTGACCCGGAAGCTGGCATTCTGGCCACCGTCATCGACGTGACCGAAAATCCGCGCGGCTTTGATCTGCGTGAGCTGGATGCCGGTGTTGTCGGTCGCGCCATCGACGATCTCGACGCCGCCGTGGTCAACACCGATTGGGCGTTCAAAGCCGGTCTGCTGGACCACCGCATCGCCGAAGAATCCGGCGAGAACAACCCTTACATGAACTTCCTTGCCATCCGCACCGAAGACAAGGATGCCGCTTGGGTTGAGACGCTGCGCAAAGCTTTCCAAAGCGATGCAGTGAAAGAGGCCTATGCCGTCACCTATAAAGGCTCGGCCGTTACCTCTTGGTAAATCCCGAAGGCTACAAGCTGCAAGCGCGCCCGACCGGCCAGCTTGCAGCTTCCGCCAAGCCTTCGTAAGACGGGCAGGCGTCCCTCAAAAGGCGCCTGCCGTTCGCTTTCTAAGTTAAGAAGTCAGGGTTAAGGATGAACACGGGCAATAAGCTCCCGGTGGTGCAACTCGAGAGGGTGGTCAGACGCTTTAACGACCGACCTGCACTCGACGGCATTTCCCTCACGCTCCAAGCCGGCGAGATCGTCGGGCTGATCGGGCGCTCGGGCGCGGGGAAATCAACTTTGATCCGCTGCCTCAACGGTCTGGACCGCCCGCAAGAGGGCCGGGTTGAGATCGACGGCACCGATATCACGAACCTCTCGGAACAAGCGCTGCAACCGATCCGCCGTCGCATCGGCATGATCTTTCAGCATTTTAACCTGCTGTCGGCCAAGACCGTCGCCGATAACGTTGCTTTGCCCCTGAAGATCGCAGGCCAGCCCCCGGCGCAGCGCCGAGCCAAGGTGATGGAGCTTTTGGAGCTGGTGGGCCTTGCCGATAAGGCCGATACCTACCCTGCCCGGCTTTCTGGCGGGCAAAAGCAGCGCGTCGGCATTGCGCGGGCTTTGGCGGCGGATCCACTGCTCTTGCTCTCGGATGAGGCGACCTCGGCGCTGGACCCTGAAACGACGCAGTCGATCTTGCAGCTCTTGCAGGACGTGAACCGCAAGTTGGGTGTGACCGTTTTGATGATCACCCATGAGATGGAGGTGGTGCGCCAGATCGCCCACCGCGTGCTGGTGCTTGACGCCGGCCGCATCGTCGAGGAAGGCCCGGTGGCGCGCGTTCTGGCCTCGCCGCAGGCCGAGACGACCCGCAGCCTGCTGCGTGGGCTTTCTCCCGTCTTGCCGCAAGATTTGGCCAGACAACTTGCCCCACAGGGCGAGCAAGCCTTGATCCGCGTCGACGTCTACGGCGCCGCGGCACGTCAGCCGCTTTTGGCGATCATCCAAAGCATCACTGGCCTGCCCGCGCGCCTGCTGCACGGCGGGCTGAACGACGTGCAGGGTGAGCCCTACGGTCGGCTCTTCTTGGCGCTTGGCACTGCAGATCCCAAGGCCGTCCAAGCGGTGGTGGATCGCTTGCAACCCGAAACCACAGCGATCGAGGTGTTGGGTTATGTCCCAAGCGATGTATAATCTGCTGCTAAAGGGCCTGTGGGAAACCGTGCTGATGACCGGCGTCTCGGGCTTCCTGTCCTTCGTGATCGGCCTGCCTTTGGCGCTGATCTTGGTGACCACCGATCGCGGCGGCATCTTCCAAAACCTTGCCGTGAACCGCTCGCTGGGGCTGGTGGTGAACGGGCTGCGCTCGCTGCCCTTCATCATCTTGCTGGTGGCAGTGATCCCGCTGACCCGGCTGATCACCGGTTCGGCCATCGGCATTGCCGCGGCCATCGTGCCTTTGACCATCGCCGCCGCGCCCTATTACGCGCGCATCGCCGAGGTCTCTTTGCGTGAGGTGGACCGCGCCTTGATCGATGCCGCCCGCGCGATGGGTGCAACCCGCTGGACGATCCTGCGCGACGTCTTGGTGCCCGAGGCCCTGCCCGGCATCGTTTCGGGCTTCACGGTGACGCTGGTGACCCTTATTGGCGCATCGGCGATGGCGGGGGCGGTCGGCGCTGGCGGCTTGGGCGATATCGCCATTCGTTACGGTTATCAGCGCTTTGAAACCGAGATCATGCTGGCGGTTGTGGCGATCTTGGTGGTGATGGTGATCGGCATGCAATGGGCCGGCGACAGCCTTGCTCGCCGGATCGACAAGCGCTGAGCATCTCAAATCATCCGACCAATCTTTAGCGGCGCTCAATCTGATTGGGCGCCGTTTTGCTTTGCCCCGCCGCGCCCCGCGCTCACACTTTAGCAGTGTCTTGCGCAACGCCGCAAAGCCGTGCAGACTTCGGCTTATTAAGCCCTGCCTGACGCATCCGCCTGCCTTTGCCTGATGCCAGCCTTTCTGCACCACCGCCCCTTTGGCCATGGCGCATCCGTTCCGCCGACATTTCACTGCGATTTTTCGTCCCTACCCTTGCCTGTTGCCGAAGCATTTCCCTGTGCCATTGGACGTAACCCGTGTGGCTGTTGCATAACGAGACGCCGTTTTCTGCCGATCGCACCTGGATCCGCGATGAGCGCGGGGCCGAGTTCTGGCTTGTTGCGATCCGCGCCAGCTTCCGCATTGGCCCCGATGGCGTGCAGCGCCCGACCCGTAGCCAAACGCCGGTGCAAATGGCGCCCAGTTTCGCCGGCGACCCTCTCCGCGCCGAGATGCTCAGCGACAGCGACTTTGCCCTAAGCAAAACCGGCACAGATGTCTTGCTGGCCGGCCGCGCCGTCGCCCCGCATGGTCAGCCGAGCCCCCGCGTCTCGGTGCGGCTAAAGCTTGCCGATATCGACAAAAGCCTTGAGGTTTTGGGCGAGCGGCTGATCTATCAAGGCGCGCTCGGCACCCAAGTGACCGAGCCTTTGCCCTTCCTTGCACTGCCGCTAACCTGGGCGCAAAGCTATGGCGGCTATGACCCCGAAGACGCCTCACGCTGGCACGGCGAGAACCCCGCCGGGCGCGGCTTTGCCGCAAAGGCCGAGCGTCTGCGTGAGACCCAAGCCCCCAATATCGAATATGCCACCGCCCCTTATCGCAGTGGTGAGAGCGGCCGGACGGCAGGCTTTGGTCCGGTGGCACATCATTGGCTGCCCCGGCGCAGCTTTGGCGGCACTTATGACGAAGCTTGGCGCAAAAACCGCGACCCGCTGCTGCCGGAAGACTTCGACCGGCGCTACTTCCGCTCGGCCCCCTTGGACCAGCAAACCGCCACCCCCTTGCAAGGCTATGAGCAGGTCCGCGTCGGCGGTGTCACGCCCGAGGGGATTTGGGGCTTCGTGCTGCCGCGTGTCACCTTTGACATCGTGACCAGCTTTCGCGGTGCGCGGGATCACAACCAACGCGCCCAGATCCACACTTTGTGGCTTTACCCAGATCAGAACCGTTTCGAGATTGTCTATCAGACCGCGTTGCATGTGCCGGGTGGCATGGAAGAGCGGCTTTTGGGCACCGCTCTGCGGGTCAGGCCGCGCAGTGGCACACCGGACTCGGTGAAAGCCACCGGCGTCTGGGTGCCGCAATGAGCGGGCGCGTGGTGATCCTTGGCGCCGGTGCGCGCACCCCCTTGGGGCGCAACCGGCAGAGCAGCGCGGCAGCTTGGCGCTGCGCGATCTCGGCCGCCGATGACTATCCCGACCTGCGCGACCGCTTTGGCCAACCGTTCAAAGTGGCGCGTGACACCGGGATTGATCTGGGCTTGCGCGGTGCCGCGCGGCTCACCGCTTTGGCCCTGCCCGCAGCAGTTGAGGCGCTGGCCCCGCTTGCCTCTATCGCGCATGCCTATCCGCCGCTGACACTGCTCCTTGCCACCGGAGAACCCCGAACCGGCCAAGAGCAGGGAACCTCCGAGGCGCTGATGCAGCGGCTTTTGCAGGCCCTGCAACCTCGGATCGCCATTGCCGAGCGGGCACATGCGATGACTGGCCATGCGGGCGGCACTGGCATGATCGATGCCGCCAGTCGCCTTATCCAAGAGGGTCGCGCCCAGATGGTGCTGGTTGGAGGCGTTGACAGCTATCTCGATCCGCCGCAGCTCAACGCGCTTGATCTGGCCGAACAGCTGCATTCCGAAGGCAATATCTACGGATTTTGTCCCGGCGAAGCGGCGAGTTTCTTGCTGCTGACCTCGGCCAGCACGGCGCAACAGCTGCGCCTGCGACCGCTGCTTGCGGTGCTGCGCACAGCCTCGGCCCGTGAGACGGTGCGGCTTAAAGATGACGGCATTTGCCTTGGACTTGGCCTGTCGCAGGCCTTCCGCGAGATTGCCGAGCCACTGACCCAAGCCCGCGCCAATGGTGCGGCCCCCGCTGACCTACCCGCCGCCGATTGGGTGCTTTGCGATATGAATGGCGAGCGTTATCGCGCCAATGAATATGGCATGGCCGCCCTGCGCGTCCCTGAGCTTTTCCGCAACGCCGCCTCCTTCCAGCCCCCCGCCGATTGCTTTGGCGATGTGGGGGCTGCCTCGGGGCCTTTGCACGCCTGCCTCGCGATCGAGGCCGAGGCGCGCGGCTATGCGCCCGGACCGCTGACCCTGATTTGGGGCAGCTCAGAACATGGTCAACGCAGCGCGGCCCTTCTGGGCCGGATCGAGAGGGGTTGATGCCGTCCCATATCCTGATCAACGGCCTTGGGCTGACCTATAAATCCACCATCGGCATCTCGATGGCGACGATCCCGGATGTCTGCAAAACCCCCAGCCCCGGCGGGCCAATCCCGATCCCCTACCCCAATATTGCCCAGCAATCCTCGCTGAAGGGCGGCACCACCACCGTCAAAGCCAAAAGCAACATGATCGCGATTAAGGGCTCGCAATATGGCTCCTCCAATGGCGATGAGCCGGGCACGGCGGGCGGGGTGAAATCCAGCGTCACTATGAAGGCGACGGATTGGATCACCTATAGTTTCGATGTGAAGATGGATGGGCAAAATGCCTGCCGCCACACCGACAAAAAGTTCCACAACAACCAGAATGCCGCCAATTTGCAGGGGAATATGGACCCGGCGACGGGCAAGCCATGGCTCAAATGCGGCGAATGCGGCACCTACGGCAGCCTAAAGTCAAACGGCAAGGCCGCACGCCCTTTGTATGAGCGCGACCACATCCCCGCCAAGGCGCAGCTCTACGCCCGCGCCCGCGTCAATGAAGATTTCAAAGGCGCCAGTAAGGATCAGAAAGATTGCACCCTACGGGCCTGCAGGGACCGGGGCTTCGCCATCGTCATCCCTCGCAAATCGCATCGGGGGTTCAGCCCGACCTGCAGCGGCCACAACACGCGCCAACAGATCAATGACGACTCGCAGTCTCCCGAGACCATGAAGGCCGCCGCTAAGCGCGACACCGAGGCGATGCAAAAGCATCTGGATGAGGTCGCTGAAAAGGGCAGCGCCGCCGACAAAGACTGCGCGGCGGCCTATCGTAAAGCGGCCGAGAAGGCCCGTTCCAACGATACTGACACCATGATCGACAAAGCGATCAAGGATTGTAAGGCGAAATATCCGTAACAATTTCCACAGCATGGGGGCGTGGCATGGCCGACCAAGAAGACTATCGCAGCTGGGCGCAGCATTTCGGCAAATCCACCCTCGATCCAGCGGTCGTGGCAGAATGCACCCGCGCCGGGCTTGCCAAGCCTCCGGTGATCAAGCGCCATATGCTTGAATCCTATGAAAGCTTTGGCGGCCTCACGGTGAATTTTGCCGATCCGGTGGTCTTGGGCCGCAAAGATCGCTTGGGCTCTGGGGTGGGCATCCTTTATGGCATCGCGCTGCACCTCAAGGGCAGCAAACCTTACCACGGGTTTCTGCCTTACGATGTGCGGCCAGGCGACGGCCAAGCTTCTTTGCGCGCAAAGTTCGGTGCGCCCAAGGCTGTCGCTAAAGATGGGCATTGGGATAAGTGGCTGATCGACGGAACCGAGGTCACCGCCAGCTACGCCGAGGATCTGCAGTCCTTGACCACTTTGACAGTGTTTCTGCCTGAGCCGAAGAGTTCAGTCCCCGAGGGTGCAGAAAAGAGTTAAGTTATCTGACGAAAGGCCCGCGCCATGCGCCCGATTGAGATCCTCTCTTGCCTTGGCCTGCCTGCGGATGATCGGCGGGTGCAGAACCTCTTGCAGCAGTTCCAGATCACCCGCAGCCCCGAGGTTGAGACGGACCCGCTCTCGGATGAGGTCGGCGAGGTGCAAGATTGGCTGGCGAACCTGCAACGCGGCATCGAATTTGGCTTTGAGGATGAAGCGAGCTTTCTGGGAGCCCCGCCGGTCGAATGGGGCGAAGGGCCGATGCTGCTCACCCAAATCTATTTCTACGCTGCCCACCCTGCTGCCGCGCCCTATGAAGGTGGTTTCCCCTTTGATCTGCGTCTCGGCGATGACCGCGCCAGTATTAGGGCGCAGATGCAGCGCAGTGGCGCAGAGCTGCGCTGGCGTGAGCGGGACACCTGGCCCCTGCAAGGGTTTGACTTCACGGTAGATTACGGCAGCAGCAGCGTTTTTCACTATGCCGTCGCGATCCTGCGCCCGCCAATCTTGGCGCCTGATCCGGAAGCATTGGCCCGTTGCCCCTCGGTGGCGGAACTGGCTGCAATGCTGGGTCGACCGCTCAGCGACGCGCAACTTGATGCAACGCTGGCACGCACGGGTTATGCGCGCGCGCTGCAAGCGCTTGATCCCAGCCTGATGCGCGCCGATCTTCGCGACGATCTGGGGCTAGAGCTGCAATTTGGCGTGGTCAAAGACGTGCAGGGTCTGGCGCTGGACCGCATCACCTTGCTGGGTGATCGCCGCTTCGGCGCGCGCAACTGGCCCGGAGAGCTCCCGCGCGCTTTGCGATTTGGTGCCTCATGGCAAGAGATTATAGCTGCCATGGGTGAGGAGCCCGAGGCCATCGCTGCCGAGGATTTCCAGCTGACCGCCGTCTGGCACCGTGGTGTCATTGGGATCGAGATCGAATATTCCACCATGACGAACAGCCTGCTGGCCGTTGATTTGGTCTATAGAGTGTAGCCTTATCAATGCGTTAAGGCCAGCGTCCCTTACGTGCCCCCCCGAGCAAGGCCTGCGCCATTGCCTTGGCTAAGGGCAAACGCGGCATATCCTCTTGGAAATGCGCGGCGATGCGGGGCGGAAATTTAGCCGCTTCGCTCGACCAAAGCTCTTCTTGGCTCGCCGCTTCGGGACAAAGATCAATGACCGCATGGCCGGCCGCGATGATGGTTTCCGGCTCTGCCATTTGGGCCAGAATCCAGTCCAGCCGTTGCCGGTCACCCGCCATACCCACCGCCCGCACAACGATCTCGCGGGTGGCTGGATCGCCGCCCAACTCCGTCATCCAAGCCGCAAAGCGATCGGCTGGCAGGCAGGACAGCAAAATGCGTAAAGTTTGCGGCCAGTTCTCGACCTTTTCCGCAACCTCAGCCATCAAGCTTTGCGCCGCAACTGGCTCCCCCATCCGGGCCAATGCCCGTCCAGCGGCGGTTTGAGCGGCTGCATCCGTTGCGTAGAGCTGGCGCAGCTCCGGTTTGAGATCCTGCCGCTCCAAAACCGCCGCCAAATGGCAAGCGCAGGTGCGAACGCCGGAATCGGGGTGGCGCAGAAACTCTGCAAGTCTTTGGCCTGGATCGACTTTTCGTATTGTCAAAGCCTCAAGTGCCGCTTGCACCCGAAATCCATCGCTATGGCCCAACCAATCACGCACCACCGCAGCGGTCACTGCCGGGGGAAGATGCGCGAGCGCAGCGCCAAGGCCGTGTAGCCCCTCCTCCGCCGCGGCGGCCTGCGGCACCAAAGCCTCAAGCCGCGCCCAATCTTGGTTTTGCAATGCGTGGTGAGCATAGAGAAAAACCTCGCCCTTTTCAGGGTAATCCGCCAAGGCCGCATCAATCATCGGCCAAGCCGCGCCACCAGCCAGCAACAAAGCATCAAGATTGGCAGCGAGCCGGCCGTCAACGGTGGCAAGGGCAGCGAAATCCGCCGGATCCTCTTGCGCCAAAGAATCCCGTTGCGCCCATAGAAAGGCCGCCAAACCGACGTGCTCGCGCAGCACAAAAGCGACGGTGTTGGGATCGTGCTCCATCCCATCAATCTAAGGCAAATCCGCGATTCGCCGACAAGTTTCTACCCACCTTTGAGGCACTGCATCTAAGAAGTATCCTTGCAGCGACAAACCAGAATTTATGACGTAAAACATCGCATCTTCCGATATGAAGGCGATGGATGTGGCAGGAGCATGTGATGCGCCGATTGCAGGATGTTGACCTAAAGTTGCTGCGCAGTTTCCGCTCGATCGTCGAGGCGGGCGGACTTGTTGGCGCACAGGCGGTGCTGAATGTTTCACAGTCGACCCTCTCCAGTCAGCTTGCTGATCTTGAGAAACGCCTCGATATGAGGCTTTGCCAACGCGGGCGCGGTGGCTTTGCTTTGACAGAACAGGGCCGCCAACTTTTGGCCGCTTTAGATGATCTTTTGGCCGCAGCTGACCAGTTCCAAAATGCCACCGCCAGCATCGTAGGGCAGATGCGCGGCGTGTTGCGGCTGGGGCTTGTCGATGCGATCCTAACCAACCCTTTGTGGGACCTGCCGCAGATCCTGCGCCGCTTCAACCAGCGCGCACCCGCCACCGTCATCGAGCTTTCCACGCATAACGCAACCGAGATGCAGCGGCTGGTGCTTGAGCGGAAATTGGACTTTTCCATCGGTCCCGCTTTCCAACCCGTTGCCGGGCTAGAAGAGCGCCCACTCTTTCGTGAGCGGCACGCGCTTTTTTGTGCTGAGGATCATCCCTTGGCCGGATTGGCGCTGGTGGATACAGATACCTTGCAGGATTATCCTTTTGCAGCGCGCAGTTATCTGCATCGCTACGACATCGGCAGGATCGGTCAACTTTCGCCCGCCGCTCTGGTCGACAGCATGGAAACGCAGGCATTAATGATCCGCTCTGGCGCTTTTATCGGCTTTTTGCCCTGCCATTATGCTTTGGGATTGCCGGGGCTGGCCCGGATCCGCGTCATGCCCGGGATCGACTACCTCTCACCGATCAAGCTGCGTTACCGGCAGGACAATGCCCGCAACATGATGGTCCGTAGCTTTCTAAAACGCGTGGCCGAGCAGCCCTTACGGACCCCTCGGCCGGGTGAGCGGGATGTGATCCTGCCCTTTGATTGACCAGCTCTTTAGACGGGCGCGGCCCCTGTTGCGCGCGCGGCCCGCGCATCGAAAATGAACCCAAGGAAGTTCAGCAGAATCTGCGCTGCCAAAATCGCGGTGCTGCCGGTTTGGTCATAATCGGGAGCGACCTCGACCAGATCGACCCCGACGATATCATGGCGGCGCGCCACGGCTTGAAGCATCTCTAGGACCTCGTAATAGAGAAAGCCTCCGTGACTGGGCGTGCCAGTGCCCGGCGCGATAGAGGGGCAAAATCCGTCGATATCGATGGTGACATAGACTTTGGCGCCCTCAGGAATACGGTTAATGACCTCCTGTGCCCCCAAAGCGCGCATCTGACGCACCGAGAGGATGTCGGACCCCATTACCCGCGCCGCCTCATACCCTTCTTGCGCCGTGGACGAGACGTTGCGAATGCCAACCTGGGTTAACCCAGTGACCCACGGCTTTTCAGCAGCCCGCCGCATCGGGCTGCCATGGCCGACCCGCACGCCATGCCGCTCATCCACAAAGTCGAGATGGGCATCTATTTGAAGAATATGGATATCACCCTGCCCCTCGAAGGCCTCGATGCAGGGAATATTGACCGAGTGGTCCCCGCCCAGCACGACCGGCAGCGCGCCAGCCTGCAAAATCGCTTCAACACCAGTGCGAATATTGGCGTGACTGCGGGCGGTATCGGTGTGAATGATATCGGCGTCACCGATATCGACCATGCGCACATCGCTGCCCAAATAAGTCCGATCATCCTCATGATCATAAGCCCCAGCATGGCCGAAGCTGAACAGGGTCGAGGCTTCACGGATCGCACGCGGCCCGAACCGCGCGCCCGCCCGGAACTGGGTGCCAAAGTCAAAAGGCGCGCCCAGAATGGCAATATCGGCCTTAATCTGCGACCAATCCGCGACATATTCGCGCTTTCCAAAGGTCGAAATCCCAACAAATGGCAAATTAAGCCTGCCTGATGCATAGGTGTGAGCAGTCGCTTTTTCAGATGTCACAAAATATCTCCCGCAATTTTACGGAAAGATTGGCAGAGGGCATGGACCGGTTACATCACAAGTGACGCCCCAATACATCGAACTTTTCGATGCAACTGGTGCAACGATTGCGGCGCTAAACCGGCCGCAAGAGTGGCAGCATCAAGGCGAAAAGCTCGGCCTGGCTTGAGATGCCGCATTTGCCGTAAAGTTGGCGACGGAAGACCTTGACCGTCTGCACGGAGACGCCCAGCCGCAAAGCGATGGAGGTCGACGAATGGCCGCGCAGGATCAAGAGTGCCACCTCGGCTTGACGCGGCGAGAGCTGAATGCCTTGCGGTGCCAAGGCGGCGACAAGCTCTGCTGCGATGTCAGCAGGCGCAGCTGCAGCCCCGGTAAGCCCCGCCCAATGTACCTCGGCCAAGGCCAGAACGACCGAAGTGAGGCGTTCCAATGCCTCAACTTCACGCGCAGAGAAGACCTGATCTGAGGTGAGATCGCGTCCCAGACAGATGTTCAGCGACACCCCCGGCGCGGGATATGCCACGAAGGTCAGCTCATCAATCAGCGTGGTTCCTTGATAATATTCAACATAGTAGCGGCTGCGCTGGAAGGCGTCTGGCGCCACATCGAGCAGCCGGTAAAGCCCGGCTGGCACCCGGGTCAGATGGAGCCCGTGGCAAGGGTCCAAGAGATAGGCCCCGGCCAGATAGGTGGTGGGCAGCGCCGAGAAGACTGGGCTGTCGCCCGCCTCGGCATAGATCACCTGCGGCGCGCCCGCGTCGCGATAGGCCAAGATCAAAAGGTTATCGGGATTGGCCAGGCGCTGGAAAAGCGCCATCAAAGCCGCTTCAAACCCCGACTTCCCCAAGCGGCGCACCGCCGCCGCCAGCGCATCTTCGGCTCGGTTGACCAATGGGTCCATCCGCCTCTCCCCGTGGTTTGCCGCCCCTTCACACCGCCATGCAATCGATACCTCTCTGGGGGTATATACCCCTTAGAAGCCTTGCGCCTAGCCTGTGATGCGAAAGCGGGGGGTATGCATGGCGAATGCCATCGAGATCATCGAGGTTATTAAGCGCTTTGGGGCGACGACTGCGCTGGAAAGCCTGTCGCTTTCGATCTCGGATAACGAATTCTTCACCCTTTTAGGCCCTTCCGGCTGTGGCAAGACCACGCTTTTGCGGATGATCGCCGGGTTTGAAGCTGTCAGCGCGGGCGAGATCCGGCTTTTTGGCCAGAATATCGCCAATCTGCCGCCGGACCGCCGCCCGGTGAACACGGTGTTCCAACATTACGCGCTGTTCCCGCATATGTCGGTTTTGGACAATGTGGGGTTCGGACTGAAGATGAAGGGCGTCGATCTGGCCAAGCGCCGCGCCCGCGCCGGTCAAATGCTTGAGATCGTGCATCTGAGCGCCTTTGCCGATCGCCTGCCGGCGCAGCTTTCCGGCGGCCAGCAGCAGCGGGTGGCCTTGGCGCGGGCCTTGGCACCAGAGCCGCGGGTGTTGCTTTTGGATGAGCCGCTGTCGGCGCTTGATTTAAAGCTGCGCCAGACCATGAGGTTTGAGCTGAAGCAACTGCAAAAGGACACTGGCATCACCTTTATTTTCGTCACCCACGATCAGGAAGAGGCCCTGACTATGTCCGACCGGATCGCGGTGATGTCGGCTGGCAGGCTGCAACAAGTGGGCACGGCGCGCGAGATTTATGAGGCGCCAAACAATAGGTTCGTGGCAGATTTTATTGGTGAAACCAATATATTACAGGTTGAAGCTCAACCTATTTCTCAAGATTTAACACGGGTCACTTTGCCCGGTGGCAGCACGCTTGATCTGCCCGCCCCCCCCACAGCCAGCGGCCAGCACAGCCTCTCCATCCGCCCCGAACGGCTGAGCTTGGATCCCCAAGGCAGCCTGACCGCGCGGCTGGAACATGTGGTCTATCTGGGCACGGACTTACACCTTATGGCGCGGCTTGCCGACGGCAGCCCGCTGGTGATCCGCATGCAAAACTCGGCCCGCACTGCTTTGCCGAATGAGGGCGAAGAGATCCGCATCAGCATTGAGGAAGGTGCGGCGCGCCTTTTGGCGGACTGATGGCGGGCGCCGGCCCCTCGGGCAAGTCGGGCAAGGATGCCGCATGGGCCCCGCTGGCTCTGCCCTTGATGCTGCCCACTTGGGCGGTGATCGGCTTCTTCCTGCTCCTGCCCGTCCTTTTGATGGTGGTTTATTCATTTCTTACCAAAGAGTTTCGCGGCGGGGTGATTTGGGAATTCTCACTGGCCGCCTATGACCAGTTTTTCATCTCGCGCGGCCTTTTCGGGGATGAACCCGCCAGCATTGAATGGACCTATATTGGCATCTTCTGGCGCTCGCTTTGGCAGGCAGCCGTTGCCACCGGCCTTTGCCTGCTGATCGGCTTTCCCACCGCATGGTTCATCGCAACGCGTCCGCCCGCCAGCCGCTCTATTTGGTTGTTTTTGGTCACCATTCCCTATTGGGTGAACCTGCTGATCCGCACCGTCAGCCTGAAATTCCTGATCCGCGACAACGGCCCGCTGAACGAATTCCTCATGGGCATTGGCCTCACCTCTGGCCCGTTGCCCTTGGTCAACACCAACCTCGCCGTGCAATTGGGCCTGTTCTACAGCTACCTGCCCTTCATGGTGCTGCCGATCTATGCCGCGGTTGAACGTTACAACTTCGCGCTCAGCGAGGCAGCCGCCGATCTTTACGCCAGCCGCTGGCGGACCCTGCGCGAGATCACTCTGCCGGTCGTTAAACCCGGCATCATCGCGGGCTGCCTTTTGGTCTTCATCCCCTCGCTTGGCGCCTTCCTAGCGCCCGACCTTCTGGGCGGCGCCAAAACCTTCATGATCGGCAGCCTGATCGATGAGCAATTCAAGGGCAGCCAAGGCAACTGGCCCTTCGGCGCCGCCATCTCGGTCATTTTGATGAGCTTAGTGCTGCTCTCCCTGCTCTTTTACGCCCGCGCACAAAGGAGCCAGAAATGAAGGGCGTGCGGCATTTCCCGGGCTTTCTGGCGATCACGCTTGTCTGTCTGATCGTGCTTTACGCGCCCCTTCTCGTGGTCACCGTCTATAGCTTCAACGGCTCCACCTCGATCACCCAATGGGGCGGGTTTTCTTGGCGCTGGTATATCGATGTCTTCACCGGCCCCGAGGCGCCGCGCTTCGGCCTTGCTGCGCGCAATTCGCTGACAATTGCGGTGCTGGCCGCCACTGCCGCGACGATAATCGCCACCGCCGCCAGCCTTGCCATGGTGCGCGGCGGCAAGTTCCGCGGCCGCAACGCCAGCTTTGCGCTGATCAACCTACCCCTCATGGTCCCCGAGATCGTCACCGCCGTCGCCATGCTGATCTTCTTCACCATGATCGGTATCAAAACCGGCTATGGCACCATTCTCATCGCCCATATCGCCTTTTGCATCCCCTTCGCTTACCTCCCGATCGCCGCGCGTCTGCAAGGGATTGAGCCCTTTTACGAAGAGGCCGCCCGCGACCTTTACGCCAGCCGTGCGCGCGCCTTCGCCCATGTGCTTTTGCCCTTGATGGCGCCGGGCGTGATCTCGGGCTGGCTTTTGGCCTTCATCATCAGCCTGGATGATTTCATCATCACCAATTTCGTCAAAGGTGCCGGCATGGAGACCCTGCCGACCGCCATTTTCGGAAGCGTTAAGCAAGGCATCAAACCCAATATCATGGCCATCTCAACGTTGATGCTGTTGGCTTCGGCCAGCCTCGTCACCTTGTCCTGGTTGATCAACCGAAAGGGCCAAAGAAGCCCCTGACACAGCAGAGAGGACGACACATGAAACAGTTGCGCGCCTTAGCCTTGTTGCCACTTATGGCCAGCCCTGCCCTCGCCGAGGGTGAGCTGAAGCTTTACCACTGGTTTGAATATATCCCGCAAGAGCTGGTCGATAAGTTCCAAAGTGAGACGGGTATTGCCGTCACCATCGACACTTTCGATTCCAATGAGGCGATGTTGGCCAGCCTGAAGGCCGGCAAGATCGGCCAATATGACATCACGGTGCCGGGCGATTACATGGTTGAGATCATGGCCGGTGAAGGCCTGCTCGACACGTTTGAGCCAGCAGAGCTGCCGAACTTCGGCAATATCGCCCCGCAATGGCTGGACGTGCCCTTTGATCCGGGCCGCAAATCCTCGATCCCTTATCAATGGGGCTCCACCGCCTTTGCGGTGAACCGGGATGTTTATCAGGGCGATATCAACAGCTTGACGATCCTATTCGATCCGCCGGAAGAGCTGAAGGGCAAGATCAATATGCTCGACAGCCAAGGTGAGGTTCTGGCCTTGGCCTCGATCTATATGGGTATGCCGCAATGCAACACCGATCGGGATCAGCTGAAGGCGCTGATGGATATGCTCTTGGCCGCCAAGCCGCATTGGGCAAGCTTTGGCTCGGACACCGCCAAGGACGTGCTGGTCTCGGGCGATGCAGCAGCGGGGATGATCTACAACGGCTTTTCCGCCAAGGCCCGGGCTGAAGGCGCCAATGTAGAATATGCCTATCCCAAAGAGGGCTTTGTGGTCTGGATGGACAATGCGGTCTTGCTGCGCGATGCGCCCAACCGCGAGAACGCGTTGAAGTTCCTGAACTTCCTCTTGGACCCCGAAAATGCCGGCACGCTGACCAATTACACCGCCTATACGGCGGGCGTGACCGGGGTCGAGCCCTTCCTGACCGAAGAGATCCGCAACAGCCCCGAGAACAACCCGCCCGCAGATGCCCCGAATGGCAGCTTCGTGGCAGTCTGCGATGAGGCGACGCAGAAGCTTTATGACGCTATCTGGACCAATCTGAAGAAGTAACTCCAGGGCCGCCCCTGCCCCGCGGCAAGGGGCGGCCTACAGAACGATTGACCATGATCACGACGCCGATAGCGTCCTCTTATGGCTCGAGGCGCCGCCACAGGTGACCCGCCGTGCATAGGCCTCACCTCCAGCCTGCCGCCTCGCAAGCCCGCTCGCCGGCCCGTCGCACCCCCCTGCATCAATCCAGGTAATATTCCTGTCACTTCCCCGCGCGTTAGCGATTGACGTCCTCCACCAAACCGCCTAAATCCCGCCTAGGCTCCGGCGGGTTGGCGGAGAGGTTACGCAGCGGATTGCAAATCCGTGAAGACCGGTTCGATTCCGGTACCCGCCTCCATACTACATTGAAATCATTGAATAAAAATGGGGTCATGGCTGGATATCCGCCATTCTACCCACCATTAAGACTGTTATTGTTAGTTAGCTAGCCATCG
The DNA here is from genome assembly GCF_030848395.1 of Pseudogemmobacter lacusdianii. GTDB lineage: Bacteria > Pseudomonadota > Alphaproteobacteria > Rhodobacterales > Rhodobacteraceae > Pseudogemmobacter > Pseudogemmobacter lacusdianii. Next base: position 144,167 of record NZ_JAVDBT010000010.1, read on the forward strand.
CAGAAATGTTGTTTTACGGCAACACTTAGGCAGCTTCCTGAACCCGTTGCCACTTGGAGTTATGGCGTCTCGACGGCTCAGGGAGGTAGCTGCGCTGATAGTTTGCCGCCCACTTGTGATAGGCTTCTGAGCGATGCCGCTCCCTCTCGCAGCGCAGGCACATGGTGCTAGACGTGTAGCGCTCATCAATATGACCATACTTGCACGGCTCCCCGGTGAAGTAGCGTGCCAGCCCCTCAGTTCTAGCGCCAGTTCGCGTAATTTTCGGACCGTCATGGCAGACCACAGGCGGTTCGCAAACTGAGACGCGATACTTAGTCCCCATCAGCGCCCCCGTCGCGGCGTGACAACGCCATAGCGTGCCAGTGAAGCATACACATAAGCAGGCGTAACCTCTGCCTCACTTGCCATTGCGGCAACCGTGGAATGCCTTGCCGCAAGATCGCGCCAGAAGCGTTCCAACATGTCTCTGCGATAATCAGAAAGCCGCATCGTCGCGCCCCCAGTTGACCAGTCGCAACGCCGCATCAGGATCAATCCCCGCTTCCTTGGCCTGCGCCAGACCCTGAACAAGCGTTGCCATCGCCCGCGCACGCCCAGACACATCATAGGCTTGGACAGGCCGCATAACGTCAATTTCCACTACGCCGCCCAGCTTGGCACTGGCTTCCTCTGCCATTAGCAACGCCGCAGGTTGCAGCGTCCAGCCTGCAAGGTGCCGTTGCGCCTCACGGATCAGCGGTCCAGTTGTGGAAGGCTCTACCAACCCCGGCAGCACGCCATAAGCATTCAGGATCGCACCACGGGCAGCGGCTAGGTTCTGCGTCACCATGCTGTCAGCTAGGTTCGGCGTCAGGCTCTGGGGCTTCCAATCAGCCGCAGGGACAGGACCACCAGCAGCCGCAACGTTGACGCTTTCACGCAACAGCACTCGACCGCGCCGCCCTTTGAAGCCAGCGCCGAGAGTTTCCAGATCAGTGCCGGGGGATTCCGGGAACGGAACAACCTGCGATCCGATAGGCGCGTTGCTGTAGACTTCGGCAAGCGTCGTTTCCAAGACGTGCAACAGTTCTGCCGTAAGGGATGCGCGCCGCAGCGGGCTAGTCCCCTGCCACGGGTTTACCGCGTCCACACCAATCTTGAAGTGCAGCACTTCACCGGCCAGCGCGTTCACCGAATAAGCCCCGCCAGCATCCGGGATAGTCAATCGATAAGCCCGCAGCACGCCTTGCCGCGTTGAATAATCGTAATCACTCACAGGCAGCAGGCCAGCGTCACCGATATACCAAAGCGCCTCGCCCCGCAGAGCCAGCGCACGGGCCGTCTGTGCCATCACCGAGCGCGTCATAAGCCCGTCAGCCCCCGTCACCTCGGAAGCCGACAAAGCACCCTCCCACAGCGACACACATGACTGCACTGCGGCGGTAAGTTCACCAAGACCACTGTGCCCTGCCAGCCAGCTTTCCCGCAGAGCCATCACTTGCCCCGTGAAGCCACCCTGCGCCACAGAGCGGGTTTCGACCTCAGACTTTTTTCGCTTCAACCAATCAAACATGGGCGATCCCCGCCTTCCTATATTTTCGCAGTAATTCCGCCGCACCCGAGTTGCCCACGGCGCTGGTGTTGCGCCCGCGTGACCAGCTTTCGGAGATTTCTCCGCCAAGGTTCACTGAGTAACGGGAATAGCCCTTCTGGTTGTCAGGATCGGAGTAGTAGGCGCTAAGGCGGCGATAGGCCTCCTGCACACCAGCCGTCACAACCTGCCCGCCGATCTGGCAAACAACCTTGTGCCGACCGGGTTCTAGAGTGACTTCGCCAAATTCGTTCACTTCGGCAGGATCGCCGTCAACAGACTGCACGACCCATGGATAATACGGAGGACGCCAACCGTTACGGCATGGCGAATGAACGACAAATTCAACTTCAGCAGTGCTCCAGCGTGTCGCAACATAGTTTTCCAATATGCTCCAAATGACCTCGGGAATGCTGCCCGTCACGTCAGGAGGTGCAGCGGGATAGGTGACGGCACCAATGACCGCCTCGGATTCGATATGCAGGCTTGTCATGCGCGCCACCTGTTCAAGGAATAGGCCGGACCACGAACGGGAATGCGGTCCTGATGCGTCTCGGACCGCAGATCCAATTGCGTGTTCGGATAGGCTGGCCGGGTCACAAACGACAATTCAAACAGGATCGCTGCAAGAATGGTGCGAATGATCGCGTTACCCTCTGCCGGGTCTTCATCCTCGAACGTCTCGGCCTCTGCTACCGCCTCAGGAGGCGCAACACGGAAGCCGGGCGAAATACCGACGATCAGTCCAGCCATGAACGCCGCAAGAAAGTCTTGCCACCAGCTTGTGCGCTGAACTTCTTCGGTAATGATCACCTCGAAAAGCAGAGCTTCCAGCGTGTCATTGAACAGAAGCGTGCCCGCCTTCTTAGGGTCAGGACCCATTGATTATCCACTCGCGGCGTGATTCAGGCTCCGCGAGGAGACTGACAGA
>NZ_JAVDBT010000011.1:0-64453 GCF_030848395.1 Pseudogemmobacter lacusdianii
TTGTCTAGCGCTCGGATACAGGCGATCTTCACCTCAAACGACACGCCACTTGGGGAATGCAGGCTCCTGGTCCGAACGAGATAGGCTTGATCTGAGTTTGATATTCGAGGCACGATGCGGTTTACCATTTCCAGATCTGCGCACTTTCTTGCCGCGACGGTTCTCCTTGGCCTAAGTGCACCCGCATCAGCGATGCAGGATTGTTCAAGCACCAAACTGGAAGCGGGTCCGAATTTCATGACAGGTCCCGATTGCACGATCAGCTGGATCGAGCATGGGCGGCTCAATACGTTGATCTGGCGGCCGGTGCAGGACGATTTCCAAGAGGCTTCGCTGGAGATTGTCGGCGATCGCCCTGTGCTGACGGCCAGCGGCCTGCCTGAGCTGATTGATGTCGATCAAGATGGCTGGCTGGACCTTGTGACATTCACCCCGGTCGGGATGGTGAATGGGACCTTCGGGGTCTCGTTGCGGGGAGCGAATGGCGGGTCCTTCACTGCCGCACAACAGATCTACGGTCACACGCTGTCGCGCGATCGCGATGGCTATATCGTAGCCGCCAGTCGCAATGGGCCCGGGCAGCTCTATCAGCTCTACATGATCGACGCTGGAGCCTTTGTCTTCCAAGTCGAGATCGACCCTTTCGCTGCGGCGGCGCCGGGCAGCGTAGATGCCTTTACCTGCTACATCAATTCCGCTCGAAACGGCGGCGTGCCTCAGCCATTGCCGAGCGGGAAGGTTCCGGAAGACAAAGCAGTGCTGGAGCATTACTGCGATCCATCAGCCAATGAGCCGCGCCGCGATGTCGATATCACCGTCCATGCCGCGAGCCCAAGCTATACTCCGACGGACACGGTCTTCTATTGTCGCTTGGAGGGCGGCACTCATGCGGTGTCGATCAGCCAAACACCGAAGGGCATGCGTTATGCCTACGGCTATCTCAACGCAAAGCCCGAACTGATCCTGGAGCAGACCCACGAGGATACTGGCCTCGTGACGGAGGGGGGCGGCAACGCTGCACGCGTAAGTGCCATCACCTTTGGCAGCGGCCCATTCCTCTACATGGCCGGAACCAGATTGGACCCCAGCTCTGGCATTGCGCAGCCTGGGCTCACCGTGGTTCGGGCCGGCATAGCTGTTCCGATCTTCGACAAGGATTGTCTGCCAGAGCACAGCTACGATGGTCTTGCGGCCTTTTATCAGGACTTTAACGGCGGGTGATACTCTTTGGCGGGGAACTTCTGCACAAATCTATGTTGTTTCAGTGTCTTGCCTGATCGTGCTACGCTGTTTGCATGAGCTGCTCATCCAAACCCCGCTAGAAGACCAGTAACTGGCGTGCCTATAATCAAGCGCTGAAGCAACATGACTCACTGACCTGTCCGATGCCACCATTCCCCAAACAGGTTGAGCATGACGCTCATTCGATAAAACCAGGCGATGTTTTTCGATTTAAGCCTTTGGTTAAAAAGGGGTGAAACCTCGTCGATCAGCACATCGGCGCTGGCTTCCGACACAACGCAGGGGACCGGTGCGATTTTGGCGAGACGCTTTTGCTTGACCAGCAATTCCAGTGCCCGGAAACGGCGACCGCCGGCGGGCACCTCGAATATGCCGGTTTCCTTGCCCTCGGCATCCACGACCGGGCGGACATGCAGGGACTGGATCAGGCCGCGACGGGCGATGGATTCGGCCAGTTCCTCAACAGAGATGCCGGCCTTGACGCGCCGGACGTTGAACTGGCTGAGGACCAGCTTGTTGAAAGGAATGTCGCGTGAGGACGACAGGGTGATCTTCTGAACGGCAGTGGCCATGTCAGTGACTCCATGACGGACGCCGGTGAGCCTCTCTCTCCGGCTATCAGCCCGTCACGAAGCGAAGCGCCGCCCTCTTCCTCTGAAGAGAGCGACGCCAGCCGCAGAACCTGAAACCCGGAAATCAGGCACTCCGGTTTTCTGTATCGGCGGATGTACGGGAAAAGCTCGCTCAGACGAAAAGCAGTTTTTTGCTGTGGATCATAATGGGAACACCATACTCCACCTCGCAGCCGAGAATGCAGCCGATCCGTTGGTTATCGACCAGATCCTAAAGTCTGCGGAGACCCCTAAATTACTTGTAGAAAAACGAAACTCTTCCGGAAATACTCCCCTGCATCTTGTCGCTGAGACAGGAGAATCCGCTGAAGTTCTGCTGCAACTTCTCGCCTGGGGCGCCAATCCGAACACGCTTGCCAGCCCGACGGACAATTGGGTCGGTAAGAAGCGCGGCCTCACTCCCCTTCATATGGCCGCAACCCGGAAGGATGATCTCCGCGAAGACATGATCTTGGCGCTACTCGCCTTCGGGGCGGACACGATGGTTAAAGACACTAAGGAGGGCTGGACTGCTCTGCATCGCGCACTCCTGGATCCAAACCCAACTGTTCTGCTTATGCTACTTGAAGGTCAGTTCCAGCAAGAGAACCTGATTGACAGGGCAGGATCGCGCTTATGCCAAATGTGTCTCTGATCGCATCGCAACCAAAGACCTCAACCCACCCAGCTGTGCCGGTTACGATCCTGCCTTACCTGTAATCGAAGACACTCCGGAAGAACCAGGCGCGCCGAGCGCCCTGCTCCCGAGGATCGAATAAGGGGCGCAAAGCTGAAGGTTTAAAGCCTCGCTCGGAGCACTACTGCGCAGCCTGAGCTAGTATGCGCCCCATTTTCTCGTCAGTCGGAGATGTTAGAGGCGATCCCGAGCTCTGGAATACACCATTCCGGTGATGTGGCCGACGAGGCCGACGAGGCCGCTTTCCGGGCGCTGGTTGCGGAGAGCGCAGAACACCAGCGTGAACGGGCGGCGGGAGATCGTCTCTCGGGTCCATACGCCATGGGGCCATCGCAGGGCGCGTCAGTCTATGATGAAGGTGTGCTTTGCCATTCCACCGCCGGGCATGGCGGATTCCAGCTTGCGCCAGAGCAGCATGCCCGTGTGCATCCGCTGCTGCGTTCCTCCTCGGGGTTTTACGAGGAGGACGCTGAATGGGCGGCGGTCGCGCTGGCGTTCCCGGAACTGTTCACAGCCTATGCTGTCACGCAAAGCTTCTGAGCCTTCCAACCCTGTGTCTCGGGCCGCCCGTTCGCGTTTCAAGAGAGGATCTTTCGCCTCTAACGCGATGAAAGCGCACGGTTTAACCCATTCGGGTTATTCATCGGCCCGGCGGGGCCGCCTAGAGCGAAGGGGTTAACAAACCCAAGGACCAGTCCCTTGCCAGTTCCAGCCCCATTCGCCCGTCTTTTCGGTTCTGCCGCTTTCGTCCTTTGCTTTGCGCCTTCGGCCTTCGCAGGCGGCCTCGGCGACGTCGTCGTGACGCCCCCGCCCGAGGCGCCGCGCGCCGCCCCGAGCTTCACGCCCGGCTGGGGCGGTGCCGTTCTGGGCATCGGGGTCGGCACCAGCAAGGCGCGCATCTCGTCGGAAAATGCGCCCGAGGCGCCCAACGTGGAGGAACCCTCGATAACGATCCAAAGCCTGCCGTCCATTACGGACGAGATGCCCGTCCAGATCATGGCGGCCGTACAGGATTTCTCGTCGCTCGCCGCCGATGAGAGCGCCACGACCCTGACCCTGCGCGCCGGCTACAATTGGCAGTTCGGCCGCATCGTCGCCGGTGTGATGGGCGAATATACCTCGGCGGTCGACGCGTTCGGCGTCGCGACCAGCGACGGCTCGCCCGCCGAACTCGGGATCGCCGCGCAGAAGACGCTCTCGCTCCGCCTCGGGTACGACATGGGCCGCTTCATGCCCTATGCCATTGCCGGCCGCTCGTGGAGCGAGGCGGAGCTGACGCGTCTCGGCTTCGACGATGCGAGCACCTCGGTCTCCGGCACCACGCTCGGCCTCGGCGGCGCCTACCGTCTGGCCGATCACTTGAGCGTCTTCGCCGAGGCGACCGAGACGCGCTACGACGATTTCACCTTCGACGGCTTCACCGAGCCGACCTCGGTCTCGGCCAAGGTGCAACGCATCAGCCTCGGCCTCGATTACCGCTTCTAAGTCTCCTCCCGCCTGCCGATGCAGGTCCCTTGCGGCAGCCGAGGATGCCCCTCCCCTCGGCTGCCGTCTTCGTTTAGGGATCGCGCAGGTCAGACGGGGGGCTGCGATGTCGGACACAGGGTTGCGAGATCTCGACATCGACACCGCGCTGGACCTCAAGCTGATGAAAGTGACGCTGCTCTTGCTCAAGGAGCGGTCGGTCACCCGCGTCGCGGGGCAATTGGCACAAAGCCAGCCGGCCGTCGCGGCGCTACTCAAACGCGCGCGGCAGGTGTTCGGCGATCCGCTTCTGGTGCGCGACGGCCAGCACATGGTGCTGACGACGCGCGGCGAAGAAATCTACCGCCAGCTCGAGCGCGCCATCGCGCCGCTTCTGGCCGCCATCAGCGACGGCGGAGCCTTCGAACCCTCCCTGTCGCAAAAACGCTTCCAAGTCTCGATCCTCAGCGCTTTCGCCGAATATCTCGTTCCCGACATCTGCCAGCGGCTGGCCCGCGAGGCGCCGCAGGCCAGCATCGTCTTCTCGACGCCGCGCTCGACCGAGCACATCACGCGCGACCTCGGCTCGGGGCAGTTGGACCTCGTCATCGGAAACAGCCCCGAACCGCCCGGCCATCTGCGCTTCGCGGCTCACTGTTCGCATCCGTTCGGCTGCCTGATGCGGGCCGACCACCCGCTCGCGGCCGAGCCCCTGACCACCGAGCGCTATCTTTCGGCCAAACATATTGCGCCGGATTCAAGTTCCGAGATGAACCTTGGGCCGGTGAAGGGCCGTCTGTCGCAACTCGGCCTGCGCCGCGAGGTCAGCATCAAGGTGGCTGACTTCCACCATGTGCCGGCGATTCTCGCGCAGACGGACGTCATTTTCACCAGCGCCGCGCCCTATGTGCAGGACCTCACGCGGCAAAGCGGCGGTCGGTTGGTCGCGCGCGAGGCACCCGCCGTTCTCAAGAAGATGGACCTCTACGGCTGGTGATCGAACTGACGGCGCATCGAACCCTCGCGCTGCGCGATGCCGTGGCCAACAACCCGCGCATCGCGATGACGGCGCTGCTGCACCGCCTGGTGCTCGACTGCTTCGGGATCCGCAGCTCGGGCAATGCGCTGCCAGATGTTTCCTTGTCGAGCCTGCCGACCGTCGAAATCGCCGGATCCCGCCGCCGCCAGCGGGTCGGGAGCAGATCGTAAACCAGTGGCCCGGCATCGCTGTGCGAGCATGTCACCCCGGCGGGCTTGTTCAGGAGGATCACCAGTCCTGCAACGGGATCAAGCTGTTCCCCGCCCACGGTCATGCGCCTGGGCAGCTCCGCCGTGACCGCAATACGCCGCGTCACGTCATTGACCTTCTCGCCGTCCAATATGATGCGGCCCGCTTGCGCCAGCCCGCCGATCTCGCGGCGCGATCCATAGCCCATCGAGGACAGCAACTTGTCGATACGGGCGTTTACCGCTTTCGACATGACGCAGCCCTCCGATCTGGTTTGATGGTGCGTGGGATGCGGTTCGTCATGCCGTCCCCTCAACCAATGGCTTCAGGCTTATGCCCTTCTCACGCAGGGCCGCGTCGATCCGGCTGAATACCTCGTTGCGGCAGGCCATCTCGCGGTCATGCTGGGGAACCCAGTATTTCACGCGATAGGTGATGCCCTGAGGCCCGAACATCGCCACCTGTACTTCAGGCGATTTGCCGGTGGCGATGGTCTCCGCGCTGACAAGCGCTTCCGTTATCAGTGTCCGTGCCTCTGCGACTGGAAGCGTGGCCGGGAGTGTCAGTTCGGCATGGTCGCGATACTCTGGCCGAGGGGCGCTGTAGTTTGTGATCCTCTGGCGGGAAATCTGGCTGTTGGGCAGGATCACATGGGTGCTGTCGCGGGTAATCAGCCTTGTGCTGCGCCAGCCGATCTCCTGAACCCGACCCTGCGCCAGCCCATCGATCGCAACCCAGTCGCCGATGCGGAACGGTGCCTCGAGCCCAAGCGCGAGGCCCGAGAATGTGTCGGCGACCACATTGCGAATGGCAAATCCCAGCACCGCCAGCAGAAGGCCGGAGCCGGTCAGGATCCCCGACAGGTCCTGGCGGAAGAACAGCGACAGGCTGGCCAGCGTGGCTGCGGCAAAGAGGGCGAGGCGAAGCAGGTCCAGCGCGACTTTCGGCACGGGGCGTCTGCCCTTCCGTCGTCGTGTCAGGCGCGCGGAGGAAATGGCATGCAGAAGATGCGCGCCAAGGAACAATACGCCCGAAAGCGCGGTGTTGCGCAACGGCTCCCACCATGCCGCGCCACCCTCGACCATGGCAGGCAGGGCTTCGCCGAAAAGCGCGAACAACAGCAGTGCCAGCAATGCTCCGATCTGATTTTTAGGGATGTCGGGCCAGATCATTCGCCGTCTCGGTGCATCGGCCGCCTGCGCATCTCTGGTTTGGGGCGCGTTCGCGTCTGATCCAGAGGCATGCGCGAAAACGGATTCAGGCAGATCGGGCAGCGGTGTGCTGCGGCGCGTGGGACTTCCTCGCCGCAGGCATGGCACTGGGCGGGCAAGAGATTACGATACATGGGACTATCCTTTTGGCGGGACATTGAAACAGGGCATCCTCCCCGGTCCCTGTCGCCCGCCGAAAGGCAGGGGCTAACAGGGCCGGGGCGGGACATGCGCCTGTTCGGCGCGCAGGATCGCTGGCATGGGACGTGACCTGTTCATGGAGAAACCTTCATCAGGGGGCACCGCGTGGCAGAGCCTGAGTGTGATATGGATCTTTATAAAAATATTTCAATAGGTTGGCTTCTGTCGTGTCCGCGACGTTCGGCCTTCTGCCGGAGAGGCTTTTCGGGGCGGAAAGATCAAGAGCCAGCAACAACAGCGGCTTTCTCCGGCCGCGTTGCCTGTTTCACCGTGATCGGTTTGTCGTAAAAGACGGCAGGATGATTTTTCTCGACAGGGGCTCAGCATGACGATTGCACTTTGGCATAGCGATGAAGACCTTGATCGCCTCGACGCGGTGCTTTCGGCGCTGCCCGAAGACAACGATCCGATGATCCTTGCCGAATTCGATGGCTTTTGTGCGGGTCTCATCACTTGTCCGGAAATGATTTCGCCGTCTGTCTGGCTTGCCAAGGTCTGGGGGACTGGCGGCCCGCCGGAGTTCGGCAGCGCCGAAGAGCTTCAGGCGGCTCTCGATCTCATCATGGCGCATTACAACCGCGTTGCCGGAATGCTGATGATCCCGGGGGAGTATTTCCCTGTCCTCGACGAGGATCAGCGCAACGGGGACATCATCTGGGAGTTCTGGATGATGGGTTTCGTCGCGGCGATGCGACTGCGGCCTGACGCCTGGGATCTGATTGAGGACAGCAAGGACCGGCGGGCGAAGAAGGCGCTGGATCTCGCAGGCAAACTCTCGCGTATCTCGACCGGGTTCGCCGAAGGGAAAGGCTGGAAGGCTACGAAATTGTCGCGCGAGGCCCATGATCTGATCCCCGATATGGTCGAGGATCTGAACGCCTTCGCCAAGGCGCATACGGCTAAATCCATGCCCGGTCTGCCGCTGGCCGCCAATCTGACTGCTGCGCCCTCAGCTGCATCGAAGCCCGGTCGCAATGATGCGTGCAGCTGCGGTTCAGGGCGCAAGTACAAGAAATGCTGCGGCGCTGTTCACTGATCTCAGCCTTGCGGGAACAGGATCGCGTCAACGTCCATCGCGCCGTTCACGACATGAAGCACTGTCACCTGATCCCCGCGGATCTGGTAGAAGATCAGGTAGCGGCCATGAACGCGGCGCCGGATGCTTTGCGTCTCATAGCGTGGGACAATCGGCCAGGCCTCGGGGAACTCGGCGAGTTCCATGCAGCTTCGGCCGAGTTCACGCACGAAGCTGATAGCGCGTGCGGGATTGTCGCGTGCGATGTAGTCGCCGATGACTTCCAGATCCGCTTCGGCCTCTGCGGTGATCTCGACGATCATTTCGCAGGTTTGCCCATCGCCTGATACTTGGCCTCAAGCCGCGCGAATACGTCGCCGGCCGGTTTGACCCGCCCGGCATCAGCATCTGCAAGCCCCCTGGCCAGGGCCTGATCCAGGACAGCAAGGCGGGCTTCTCGCTCCTGGATCAGGCGGATGCCTTCGCGCAGGACCTCGCTCTTGGAATTGTAACGGCCGGTTTCGACCAGCTTTGTCACAAAGCTCTCCAGCTGTGTTCCCAGATCGGCACTGATCATCGCGGCCTCCGCTATTGCTGGTTTCACAATGCCACGCTTAATAACTGTTATCAATCCTTGCGGTATAACGTTCATGGCGCGGCCTTCCTGCCTATCGCCGGGATCGGTGTTGGATTTCCCCGTCGTCATGAGCTCACAGGGATCAATCTTTCCCTCTTTCCGGCCACTTTGATCGCGGGGTTGGCAGATCGGTTGCATGCTGTGATCGCGCATCAGGCCCTGTCCCTTTTCCCTGTCGAGCACTTGGGCGGCAGGTGCCGATCAGGTGGCCCGCCCAGTATCCGGTCTGATGCGGTGCGGTGCCCGTGGCTGCAGGTCAGGGGGAAGGGCGCGCACTGACATGTTCGTGGTCTGGGTGATCATCGCCGGTGGTTGCCTGTCGGGTCTTCCTGCCGGATCCTTCAGGATCGCCGCTGTCTCCTGTCTCTCTGGAGGTGACGGGACCGCTCGCATGCGTCCTCTGTGATGGGCTGATCTGGCCGAAGATCAGCGCGCGGGAGCGCGCTTCGACGTCTCGGCGCAACAGCGTCGTTGAACTTTCTTCCCCTGCCGGCGGTGCCGTCATTCCTCGCGGAAGACAAGAAAGCCCTGCCTGTGCTGTCAGGGTCCCGGACGGGACTGCGCCGGCCGTCGTCCCCGGCCTCTAGATCGCCATCGAGGCCGCAATGGAGCGGGCCGGAACACGAGAGAATGGAGACAGACAATGGCGACCATCGGCACCTTCAAGAAGACCGGCAACGAATACACCGGCGAAATCGTTACCCTGAGCGTCCAGGCCAAGGGCGTGCGCATCGTCCCCGACCTGCGGGCCACCGGCGAGAATGCGCCCTCGCACCGGATCCTGGTAGGCCGCGCGGAGATCGGCGCCGCCTGGTCGAAGCGCTCGAACGAGGGGCGGGACTATCTGGGTCTGAAGCTGGACGATCCGAGCTTTGCGCACCCGATCTATGCCAACCTCTTCGACGATGAGGACGGCGAGGGCTCGAGCCTGATCTGGTCGCGCCCCAACAGCCGCCGAGGGGAGTAATCCCCCCAACCAGGGCCCCGGTCGAAAGGCCGGGGCCTTTCATCTTGCCAGCGAGCAATCGCCCTCAGCGCAACTCTTCTGTCACGAAGCTGCGCTCGGCCTTGCCGAACCAGGCCGTCTGCGTCTCGCCCGTGTTCCATTCATAAACCAGGCCAATGACCCTGCCATCGTCCTTGTGGCGAAGCCGGGCGATTGGCCGGGCCTCGATGCGGTTGGTGCGGCATGAGCCGCCGCGATGGTCACTGGTCTGCACGTTCATAATACTTGTCTCGACTGTCACAGAACTTCGCTGGCTGGCGATCGGAACCCTTTTCGCAAGGTCGCTTCACGGTTGATTTGCGCGCGCTTTCATCACAACCTGACACAACGGTGGGGGAGCGGCCATGCCGTTACCCTTTTTGGTATCGCTGTTTGAGGACTGCACATTTTCTCGTGCGGGAGGGGTAATGGTTTGGACTACTGTTCCGGAAATGGCCCATTTGGATGCCCGGCTGCGGGCGATTGCACCGATGGGCTATTCACTCGTCATCCATGTGCGCAGTTTGACGCCAGAGCATTATGTCTCCACCTATCCGGAGCGTTGGGTCGAGATTTACACTGAGCGGCAATATGCGATGTTTGATCCGGTCAATCTCTGGGCCAGGACGCATTCAGGTCGCATCAGATGGAGTGAAGTGCCGGTCGAAAAGCTCTCGCCTGCTGGAACTCTGATCATGGATCACGCGCGCGAGTATGGCCTCAACTATGGTTGCGGCGTTTCTCGCAGTCGCATTGAAGAATATGGCACGCTCAGCTGCCTGTTTTGCGCCCGCGAGGATCGGGAACTGACCGACGGTGAGCTGGACGAGGTTGAGGGCATATTCAAACAGCTGCTCGCCTCTATCGAGGCGGCAAGACCGCTTTCAGAGATGGAGCGTGCTATCCTTTCTGATCTGGCGAACGGTTTGCCCTATAAGGAAGTCGCGCATCGGCAGGGCGTCAGCACCGAGACCATAAAGAAGCGCCTGGAGCGGATAAGGGACCTGCTCGGGGCGCGGAACTCGGTACAGGCAGTGGCAATCGCTACCAAGCGCGGTCTGATCCTGAACCAGCCAGCGTCAGGGCCTGAATAGCCCGTGCCAGCGTGGGTCAGCGGACATCGTCGGAGTCGTCACTGAGCGATGCGAGGAGAGCATCGATTTCCGCCCAGACCAGCGGCTCCAGCTGACCCCGCACCAATGACCAGCGGCTGTCGACCCCCAGAGGGTCCTGATCGGCAAGCAGCCGATCAAAGATGGCGGCGGGCACTGCGACGCTGGTCCTGACGGTCCAGCTTGCCTGACTTGCCCGCCTGTCACTGGAGGGGATGGCATATGTTGCTGAGAGCCCCCACTTCTTGACGGCCTTCCGCAGGGCGGCCCGGATCACCTGTCGGGGGGCAATGCCGCAGGCAACCAGCCCTTGTTCCTGGCGCTTCAACGCGTTCACGCGCACGTCGACTTGGATCGAGGCTTTCGAGTCATCTCTTGAGGCTTGATCCTCCGATGCGATGCTGGCGCTCGGCTGCGCCGGCGCACGGGCCTCGGCCGTGCTGGCTGGTTCGTCTCTGTCTCGCGTCTGTGCCGGGTCGGTCCTGTTTTGTTGGGACAGACTGAACGAATAGGCCTGATCCGGCCGTGTCACGAGGGGGATGCGTTTGCGGACCATGTCACTCTCAGCCGCTGATGATGGTGTTCAAGATGTCGGTGGCTTCTTCCAGCGCCTCGACGAGCGGGCGGGCATGGGGCTTCATCAGCGGGTTGGGATCATTCTGCCGCGCAAGAGCGATGGCATGAAGCAGACCAAGCCGATCCATCTCCTTGAAGGCGTTTCGGTGCATCATCACGGTCTCGATGACCGGGAAGCAGTTGACCGCCTGTGCGATCAGTTCCGCATCGGCCTTGGTCGGTTTCGCGGGGACCATGTTCAGAACCACATGATGCTGGGGTAGGGCGCTCGGGTCGTCCACACGGGTCCGCAGATGGGCGAACCAGTCTGCGGTCTGGATGCCGACCTTGAAGTCGGTCGTTGAGAGCATCACCGGGGTGACGATGTGATCGGCCAGCACCGCGACGCTGTCCGACCAGTCCGCTCCGACACCAGCGGTGTCGATGAAGATCAGATCGGCCAGATCCTCGTCGTAGATCCGCTCGATCTCCTGCTCGATGGCGGCAATGCTGAGCGCCCTGGTGCGGGTCAGCAGGGGTGAACTGTACCCGGCACCCTCGGCCCGTTCATACCAGGCACCGAGTGCATCGGTCCCGTCGGTGTCCATGAGGGTGACCCGGCGACCGGCGGCGATAGCGGCGCTGATCAGGGCGCGGCTCAGCGTGGTTTTGCCCGACCCGCCTTTGCGGGCCATCGCGGCGATTACGCGCAAGGAGTCATTTGGCATGGCACACCTGCAATAATGGTTACTCGTAAACATAAGAGCTTCATTGTCGTAGGGCGTTGACCGGGATGCGTCAAGCGGGACGCAAGGCGCAGATCGCAGGAAGCGGCAAGCATTATGCGGCTTCCAGAGGACGTGGCGCAGGCAACGTGATGCAGATCCCATTCCCCTTCCGGCACTTCCCACTCCGCAGGATGCAGGACGCAAAGAGCGCGATGCAGGTGCCAGAAGACATGCTCCAGAGCGCAGATAACGGGAGGCATTTCGCATGGGACGGGATGCAAATCGCAAGGCGCGTGATGCATTCCGCAGACAACGGGAAACCGCCCCTTTGGGTCGGTTTTTCATAATGAGTACAAGCCCGTAGGCCCGAATCCGCTTGTGCTGGGATTCGGCGGGCTTGTACGATTTTGGCAAGAAATAGGAGCGTTAACTTCAAAATGTCCCCGGCCCGCCGACTGACCGAAGAGGAGCGTCTGAGGATCGCCAAAGAGCGGTCTGAAGGCGTGCCCGCGGCCGATCTGGCACAACAGTTCGGGGTCAGCCTGAAGGCGGTCTACAACGCTGTGAACCATGCTCACGGACGGCGCACCTCGAACGGCAGTCGGCCTCAGGTGGTCGGATTGAGGCTCAGCGCGGCCGAGCTGCGCCAGTTTGATGCGGCGCTCTCGGCACGTGGCATCGGGCATCGTTCTGATGCTCTGCGCTGCATGATACTGGCCGCCAGCGACCTGCTCGCGCCCGATGTGCACATGACGGAGGAACTGCGCGGTCTTGGCGCGGCGATGAACCGGGTCGGCAACAACATCAACCAGATCGCCCGCCGCCTGAACGAGGGGCGTGTCCGTGGCGAGCAGGCGGTCCTGACCGGGTCGGAGAAGGCCGAGATCCGGGCTCTGGCCGGGCTGGTCTTCACCATCGCGGATCAGGTCCAGGAGATGAGCCGCAACCGGCGGGCGTCCATCAAGCTGGAGGTGGACAAGGCGCTCGCGCCCTTGATCCGGGAGGCACGCGATGGCGCGGGCTGATGCCGTGAGGGCGGTCAATCCGGCGCTTTTTGATCGCGGCTGGAGCAAGGTTTCTGGCTCGGCCTCCGGGGGCTTTGGCAAACGGGCACAGATGATCCGCGCGGCGCGCGGCCATTCCCCAGCGATATTCAAGGCGATCCGGCAAGGCGGTTGCCACACCGGGGCGCAGCTGCGCGCCCAGCTGTCCTACCTCACCACCAAATCGAGCTTCATCCTCGATTCCCGTGGCACCCATGACGGCAAGAAGCTGCTCTCGCCCGGCGAGATCGAGCGCGTGGCGCGGCGCTTCGAGAACCAGTGGAACGAGCGGCATGCACCAAAGCTCGGCCATACCGCGCATCTCCTGATGGCTTTCCCCATCGGAACCCGCTCCTCTGAGGCACAGGAGATCACGCGCGAGATCTGCGAGCGCTTCTTCGAAGGGGACGGCGCGCAGTTCGATTACATCGCGGCGATCCACGAGGATCGCGCCCATCCCCATGCCCATATCGTGCTGAATCGCCGCAGCAAGGATGGCGAGATGTTCTTCCTCGGGAAGGATCATCACTTCAACTACGACGCCTTCCGCGAAGCCATGGTTGAGGCGGCCGAACGTCATGGGCTGCGGCTTGAAGCCACGCGTAGGCTGGATCGGGGTGTGCTCACCCGCGCTGCCAGCGACGTCGAGATCCGCAAAGCCATGGAAGAGGGCAGGTCACCGGTCGAGCGACATCGCACCGGCGCTGACCTTGATCAGGCTATCGCCGAGGTGGCGCGCAATGCCACGATCTATCGGGGCCTCGCTGCCGAGGCCTCGCGTTCGAACTTCCACGATGTTGCGGAAGCCCTGTCCCGGGCCGGGGATGTGCTTGCCCGGGGTGATCGTATCCAGTCAGACGGAGTGTTGTATATGAGTGATGAAGTTCATGATTTTGACCAACTGATAGATCGGTTCTCGCAGAACATCCGCCAGATCGAAGGGCTGATCGAACGCGCTCCTGCGTCCGAGCGCCCGGTGATCGAGCGCAAATTGACCGATGTGCTGCGCGAGGTCTCGCATCTGCGTCCCCTTGGCGAGCGCTCCGACACATTGCATGAACCCGCATCCCGGGACGGGATCTACGCCGCGCCCAACCTGGTAGAGGCCCACCGAGATCAGCTCGAGGATCCAGGTCTCAAAGCCCGCATCACCGAAGCGGTGCAGGGGACAGGGATCGACAGCGATGCGGTTCTGGCCCGGATGAGTGAGGGTGCGGGCAATGCCGCGCTGGAGCAGCAATGGCTCGCGCAGGATCTACGCGCCATCGCAAAGGAAGAGCAGCTTGATCTGCGCGACACCGCGCAGCGTGATCAGGCGATGGACCGGCTTGAGGCGGTTCATGGCAAGCTGGGCGATGTGCTGACCGAGGTCCGCGTCCTGCGGGTTGTGGAGGATGTGGAGAGGGAAGGGCCGGAAGGGGATGAGGGGGCGCGGCTGTCGGAGACCTCCGCCCACAGGGTTTCGGCTGATAACGAAACCCTGCGCAGCGAGCCGGACATCTTCAGTCCCACTGAGCGTCAGGAATTCCGGGCGCTGGTCAAACAGTTCCAGCGGACTGATTTCAGCTATTCCTATTCCGATGACCCGCGGGCGCGGCGTGATGGCGAGAAGCAGGTGGCCGAGGCGAAAGAGGCCTTCGACCGCTTTGCCGAACGCTCGCCCCAGCATGCTGAAATTGCGACCATGGCATGGGAAAAGGCCACCGATGTCATTCAGCCTCCAGCCAACGGCATTCGGGCCGCACATCGAACCCTCCATGCCGGTGATATGGATATTGCGCAGCGTGATCCGTCGATCCACCTCGGCCCGATCACGGAAGAGGTCCGCGAGATGGCGCGCTTGCGGGCCGAGACCCCCCAAGAGCAGATCCGCGATGCCGTCAGCCAGGAGATCAACCAGCTCCATGCTGCAGGCGCATCCCGCGACCGCATCATCGAGAGGCTGGCCGAAGTTGAGGACGACACCCGCCAGGCCTATGCCGAACGCCGCAACCTTGATCTGACAGCTCCCCAGCTTGCCTCCGCCTTACGACAGGCCGCCGACGGCAAGGTCGATCTGGCCTCGGATGCGGCGCGCCAACGTTTTGTCGAACAGGTCAATGACCGCCTGACGCCAGCCGAAATCAATGATCTGCATCGCGGCGACGCCAAAGTGCTGGACCGGCTCACCCCAAATGCGCTGGAACAGCTGCAGCTGGCGCGGGCCTATCTCGAGGCCAGAGATGTCCACACCAATGATCCGGCGGTGGACCGGGTGCTCGAGCGGATCGTGGAAGAGCGCCATGGCGACGATCTGAGGCACTCCCTCTCCCATGGTGAGAAGGGGATCACCCATGGATAAGGGACGCATGCTTCTTGGCGCCGCAGTTCTGACGCTACTCGGGCTCGCCATCGGCTATGTGCTGGCGACGATCTATTTTGCCGTCCAATTCGGATACTCGACGCGCAGCTTCGATCTCACTCTGTTGGCGCGGAACTGGTTGGGGCTGAGAACCTCGGCTCCGCAGGATTTCCTCTGGGTGAACGGCATCATCCTTGGGACGGGTCTCGCTGCCCTCCTCCTGACCGCGACCATGCTCGGCGATGCGCTGACCCGCTTCGGCACCACGCATTGGCAGAGCCGGGCCGAGATGAAGCGCAACGGCTTCTTTGCCGGACCCGGGGCCGGGTTCCTGCTCGGCAAGATGGGCTCGCCGAAATCGAAAAAGCCCTTCATTGTCTCACGCACCTTTCCGCATGCCCTGGTCGTGGCCCCGACAGGCCGAGGCAAAGGGGTCGGCTTCGTGATCCCTAACCTCCTGACCTATCGAGGCTCAGCCGTGGTGCTCGACGTCAAGGGCGAGAACTTCCGTGAGACCTCGCGCTTCAGGGCCTCGACCGGAGACAAGGTGTTCCGCTTCGCGCCCACCGATTGGGAGCGACCGACGCATCGCTACAACCCGCTGGCCCGGATCGCGGCTCTGAAAAACCCCGATCGCCAGCAGATGGAATTGAAGCTGACCGCCAAGCTCTTCCTGCAGACCGACAACGAAAAGCTCAGTGGTCTTCTCGCCGGCGGGATCGATCTTTTTGTGGCTGCGGGGCTGCTGGCCTTCGAGCGCGGGAACCCGACCATCGGCGAGATCTATCGCATCACGGCGTCGGGCGGAAACAAGCAGCTGGAGTTCCTGAAGCGGGCAGAGGAGGTGAAGAACCCATCGGCCAAGCTGATCTTCGAGCGCATGGCCTCGACCAACAACGACACGTTGACCTCTTACCTCTCACTCCTGATGACCTCCGGTCTTGATACCTGGGACAACCGGGCGATTGACGCCGCCACAGCGACCTCGGATTTTTCGTTCCGAGACATCCGCCGGCAGCCGCATGCGATTTATCTGGTGGTGGAATCTGAGATGGTTGGGCCGCTGGCGCCGCTGATCCGGCTGTTCTTCTCGGATCTGATCGCCTCGCTGCAGGCCGCTGAACCCGGAAAGGATGAGCCCTGGCCGGTGATGATCATGCTTGATGAGTTTGATCGGCTCGGAAAGATGCCGATTGTGGCGGAAAGCATCAAGACGCTGCGCTCCTATGGCGGCAACCTCGCCATCGTCACCCAGACCATTCCGGCATTGGACGAGATCTATGGCGAGAACACGCGTCGCTCCCTTCAAGGCGGGGCGGGGGTTAAGCTCTATCTGACCCCATCCGACCAGAAGACCATTGAAGAGCTGAGCCAGGCTGTCGGCAAGACGACCAAACGGGTGGTCACGCGGTCTCGCTCGGTGGGACGTAACCCGTTCGAGGGCCGCAGCGTCACCGAGCGTACAGAGGAAACTCCGCTCCTCAATGAGGATGAGGCGCGGCGGCTGGATCTGGAGGAGGTGATCCTCGTCGTCGATGCCCAGATGCCAATCCGGGCACGGCGCGTCAAATACTATGAGGATCCCGCCCTGAAGGCGATCCATGCCGCACAGAAGGGGGATCTTCCTTATCCGGACGCCGAAAAGCGGCAATACGATGCACGGCTGCATGAGGCCGAGGCGGCGGTTGCGAAACTGGCGCAGCAGTTGCAGGCGGTGCAGCAGGGAGCGACGCGAGGGCAGGGACCCGATACCCCACCCGACCCGAAGCCGGTGTTGCGAGCACCAGCCCGGCGTGGAACGCTGGCTCTCGCGCCAGAGCCGATCAGTTTGGACCTTTCCGCGCTTGGGCAGACTGAGCAAAGCCGCCTTGCGGTTCAGAAAGCTGTCGTCACGACCGCCGAGATCATCGCTGGACATGGAGGCCTGGGAGCCACTGACTAAACCCGAGCGGGTTCAAAGCATGCCATCTTTGATCGGGGCCGAGGCGTCAACAGTTTTGGCTCTTTTCGGTCGGTCGGCCTCGACCAATGCTGCGTGGACGCATGACCGGAAACTACCGT
This sequence comes from Pseudogemmobacter lacusdianii, assembly GCF_030848395.1. Classification (GTDB taxonomy): domain Bacteria; phylum Pseudomonadota; class Alphaproteobacteria; order Rhodobacterales; family Rhodobacteraceae; genus Pseudogemmobacter; species Pseudogemmobacter lacusdianii. The sequence goes on from NZ_JAVDBT010000011.1 coordinate 17,132, forward strand.
TCGCCTTGCTCCGCAGAGATCTTCCCGTCAGAATGATATCGATGCGGGACAAAGCCGTCATCCTGCATTCAGGAGATCCAGGACGAAAGTAACACGCTCCTCGACTGTCACTTTGGAAAGCTCAACAAGCTGGTAGCCGAAGCGGGCGTAAGTATCAGCCATGACCCGGCCGGTTGCTTCGGCTTCCTCGTGATCCTGCCTTCTTTCTGCGTCCTGCCCGAAAATGGTCTCCCAATATGGAGCGATAAAGACTATCCTGTTGTAGCGATATGTCTTCGCGGCAGCCTCGACATGGGCGGGAACCCGAAGGCCAGACAGCGTCAGATAGCCGACGACATCGGGGACGCCCCTGTCCATGAAAACCGGATTTTCCAAAGCCGAAGCTTCATGCCACGACCGCAGCTCCCATCCGAGCATGAGTTCGGCAAACATGGCTTTGTCTGCCCATGGCAAAGCGGTGCCGCCAATCTGGACCTGATCGCGGATGATCGCCCGCCCGGCCTCGGGCATGGACGCAAATCCCCGTTCGTGCAGGGCGTCGATCAACGTGCTCTTGCCGGAACCGGGACCACCAGTCACGACAAACATATGGCCACACATGTGCCATCCTTATTTTCCAATGGAGGGGGGCGCTGATGATCGACCCTGCAGGTCGATCTTTATGCGCGTCCCTACAGGCTAGCGTCGTCGACGAAGGTCAGCAATGGGCTCCAAGCGTTGCCAGTGGTTTCATGCGCTGACGGCCGTCCGGCACAAGCTCCACGATGGCTGCTCTGCGGGACAAAGCAGCCATTCGGCGGCAGCCAATTGGATACGCTTGCAATGCACAACCTCTAGGTGATCTCTACAACTTTCGAATACCACTGGGTTCCGAACTGAGCAGCAGGCTCAAGGTACACCTAGGCGCGCAAAGTTGTCGAATGCCGTCAGCTTATTTTAGGGGGCAACTCGCCGCCATCAAGATTGTCGAACATGTCCAGAACATCGACCACGCTTTTTCCTTTCGATTCCATTTCTTTTCGAATGGCCTCTATCATTGGGAGCATCTTCAAGAATGCATGATATATTCTTGACTTTTCTTCGAGCTTCTCAGCGTCGGGTAAGGTTTTTAACTTCTCTCGACGAGCAGCGTGCTCCCTAATGCGATCAGCATTTGTATCAATTTCCTCTACGCCGATATCTTCGTATGCTTGCTCTTCGATGATAAAGTCAAATCCCTTCATCTTCGAAGTGAGATCTCCAGAAATCCTCCTGTAAAGAACGGTCGCAACACAAAGAACGGCTTCAATCTGAACGTAGCTTAACTCATGAAGAGTTGCATCATGGTCTCGATCCGCATGCTTCAGGAAATTTGCGGGATTAGCCAATAATCTCCGAAAATCAGAAGGTAGCTTCTCCGATACTAACAGCAAGAAACCATCATCACGGTGATGGCTGTAAATATCGTTCAGAACTTGGTGCGCGGCAAATGCGATGGTGTAGATGGCAAGAAAATCCCCACCCGAAAAATACAAATCAATCGCAGTATCTATTTGCCGCCTTGCAGCGTCCACCTTAGAAACTGCACCCATTATATGCTTCGTCTCCCTGCCAATGCTATAATGGGAGAATAGCCCTTTCGAAAAGTTGGGCAAGCTATTGCTGAGGACAGCAGATCAGCGGGCGAAAGCGCAGATTCAGGTGGCCACGCGGTGGAGAGATCATGCCCCGCGTTAGGTTGGAACAGCACCTCAGGGTCGAAAATCTCGGTGTACAGTGTCGGCGCTGATCGTCAGCAATGGGCTCTTTGCACCAACGCACGCTACAGTAGGTGCGATCCGCATTGGCATGACGGACCTCGTCGGCCATTTGTCGCGAGCAGGCGTTCGCACCTGCATCCGTGCGCACTCAGGTCGACGATGCCCATCTTGGCCCGAAACGTGATACAGTCTCGTGGTCGGCATGACCGAAGAAGGGTGGGGCCGGTGGACTGGAGGTAGTCCCATGCCCGTTGATTTTCTTCCTATCCTTCGTCCCGTCCGTTCGCCGTGGAACAAGGGACGTATTGTTGGCCAGAAACGCCCGCTTCTACCCCGGCATGTCTGGTCCATACGCGTTCGCCTCGAGATGGCAGGCAATTTACGTGACCTAGCGCTGTTCAACATGGCCGTGGACAGCAAGTTGCGTGGTTGCGATCTCGTCAGTCTCAGGGTCCGGGATGTATTCGCTGCTGGGCGTGTCAAGGAACGAGCGTCGATGATCCAGAGCAAGACCGCGAAGCCGCTCCGGTTCGAAATCACCGAGACGACGCGGCTGTCTCTCGAGCGCTGGATCCACGACCCCGAAATGATCGGCCTGGAGTTCCTTTGGCCCAGCCGAATCCATGGCAGTCCGCATCTGTCGACGCGACAGTATGCCCGGATCGTCCGGGGATGGGTTGTATCGGTCGGACTGGAGCCTAGCGCCTACGGTACACATTCGATGCGGCGAACCAAGGTCGCGCAGATCTACAAGAAGACCGGAAACCTACGGGCGGTCCAGCTGCTGCTTGGCCATACGAAGATGGACAGCACGGTGCGCTATCTCGGTGTCGACATCGAGGATGCTTTGACGCTCTCTGAGGGGATCGACCTTTAAAAAATAATCCGACCGGCGCATTCCGCGCTGGTCGGCCCATAGCCGCCGCTCATGTCGATCGCAGCACATGACGGTAGCCTTGTTCGATCAAAATATTCATTTATGGCGAAGGGACTATTCAGACGTGTAGGCGCAAACGCTACCCACTCATAATTGTACGAAAACTTTCATGGTGCCCTGCCGGAATTCAGCAATGCTGAAGGTCACATGAATGAAGTAGCAAACCTAAGCACTCTGATCCTGCGCATCTAAAGGGATTAAGCCTTCCAGAGCGATCACCGAGTTGCCGGGGCAACCAGGCAATCGCTCCTTCCAGTACCAATCTTCGGTGTGTGCCCATTCGCTTCATAGGAGGGACGCATCTAGATGCGTCCCTCAACAGACGCTAGCGGGCTACCCCTTCCAGGGTTGACGACCCGCCCCAAAAGGGACGTGCCGTTTATGCAAACCACTTCCCCCTCGCACCTCTGGCTTCGCGAAGTAGTACCACCATCGGCTTCAGGAGCTTGATCGGTTGCCCAATCGTAGTCGGCACAATAAGACTGATGCGCGCTATGTTAGATTAAGAGTAGCCACTCCTCAACCGTTTCTTTTGGATGAGCCGCAGCAAATCGATCTTCTCCCAATCGACAAACCATGGATTCTTCTCCATGTATTCGAGCATATCGTCTATAGCTGCGTTGCTGGCCTTGTTGGGGAGGGACCGCCCTGGCTTCTCCGCACTCCTCATAAGTTCGTTGAACCTGCTGATGACGTCCCTGTATAGTTGCCTGCGTTCTATGCGAGCAATGTGAGGGCAGGACAGTAAATCCAGAAATAGGTGCAAGTTTTCTGAATTAAGCCGCAAGTCTGCGTCGTTTAATATCTTTGTTTTCGCAGACTCAAACACCAATGATACCGCCTTCTCGCTCCCAGCCATCCTGCTTAACACGAAGATCTTTGTTATGAACTCGAAGTAGTTTAAAGAACTCTCAATTCCGACAGTTGCGGACACCAGCTCTTCAATATGTTTCGCATTGTAGTCGAAGGCAGTAAGAGCACAAAGAATATTCAAAACTTCAATCGGAACTGCGAAATTGTTTCCAACTAGTTCCGCAATGGCGGATGAAGTCATGAGCTTTGAGATGGCCAGTTGCAGCCTCTCTTGCATGTGAAGGAAATGGTCCAAGTCAGCTTTCTTTAATGCCTCTGCTGACAGAAGAAGAATTGTAGCGACATCTAGTGAGCTGGGAACTGAAGGTGCAAGGGTGTACATGTGCATGCACATGTCGACTGCTGTTGAGATGTATGAAGCTAGGTTTGACTTATATTCAAGACGTACCTCCTCTTCAGACTGGTCGCTCGTTGCTACTAGATGACTTTCAAAAACTCTTTGGGATTCTAGTACCCGCTGAATGCGTGATCTCAGGGCGGCAATGAGAAACCCAGTAACACTCGAGTAATCACTATTCGCCATGAAACATGCGCGACGGAGGCTATTAGGGAAGTCGCTGACAGGAGGAGTGGATCTGGCCTGTGACTTTACTCCCGAAATACGTCTTCCATCCCTCCATATAGTCTCAATAGGTGCATCGAAGAACCGATCTCTTATTTGCTTAGCCTCAGATATCGCCATTGATTTTCTTGTAAAGAAGGGACGGCGGGCAATCTCTGACTTAGACTTGTTTAGGCTCATTTTGTAATCATCGAGGCTACGTTCAAAAGTCTCAATGATGTCTCTTCTTACGCGATCATTGTTATAGAAAATATATATGTTGTCCACATACCTAAAGACGTCGTAGTCTTTTCCCCTAATGTAAGGGCCAGCGCCATTCGCTCCAGGGGCTCGACCTAATGCCGCCTCGACATCAACATCAATCCTGTCTAGGATTATTTCCGCAAATATTCGGCTGACTTCAGGTCCGATGATGATCCCATTAGTCTCGTTGTAGTTCATAAGCTGCATTAATCGATCAAAAGACCCGCCAAAAGTTTCCGCGTTAGTGTCGCTTTTAGCTTCATCTTTCGACTTGGTGGCCCATGCAATTGAATGGGTGTAGATGCTGTCGAAGCATTTACTCACATCTATGGAGGCCATGCTGGAGTACTTAATTTCAAGATTGGAAAAAATTGATGAATCAAAAAACTCATGAAGTCGCCTAAAGCTTCGGTAGGAGAAAATACTTACGGGATGCTTCGCAGACTTATCACGATCTGCGATCTCGATCATTTGGGATCGGTAGGCGAATGCGTTTTCGTTGACACCTTCAACATAGTAGTGGCTAGCGATCTGGTATGGGCGGCGAATTGAGAAATTGCCGCGATTACAATAGTGAGAAATAAGGCTGTGATACTTCCGATAGAAAGTCACTACCTCAAGCTGTGAGCGTGGGTGGGGCAAGCTGAGCCGACGCAATGATCCTTCATCTTTTGAAATCTTGTAGCTAAAGGGAATTGAGAATTGCTTGGATTTTGATGGCGCCAGGAATTCGTCTATCAATACCTGTAGCGTCGCCGGAAAGTCTCCAGATCTCATATTTAAGTAGAAGCCATCATTCGAAATAAGTACTGGAATCTCCGAGGGAGTGGTTTCGCTAAGAAGGGCGCGGTTCCAATCATTCTTTTGAATGATAATGTTCTTGGATTTTCTCATTTTTTCCAGCAGCTAGATAAGTTTTGGAGTGCTTCGGGCGAAAAATTAAAATGCTTCCGATCCTGAACGTGCCTTTGAAGGTCAAGGGATATAATTGCACGGCGGGTGTGTGTTGAAAGGTGTGATAATCTAAGCCTATGGTAAAGTTGAAACTTTTTGTTCATCATGCTTGCGCGGTAAAAATGCATAAGGCTTGATAGTGCTTCCGAGGGCAGATCGATTTCAGAGTAAGTATTGCATAGTCCCGCGCTCATTTTGCGCCCCCTGCTACTGTCCCAAAAGGAGTACCCGCTGTTTAGAAGTAGAAACCTTTGTCGGAGATCTTCCTCGTTTCCGTCTTTCAAGAACTGCAATAATGTATGGACGAAGCGCTTCTTTCTTTTGACGATCTTGGATGGTGCAACATCTAGATTCACTGGCCTATGGCCAGTCTTATTAATTTTCGCACCTATAGAGAACCTATATCCAAGATAATTAAAAGAGCCATGATCCTCAGGTACGTGCAACGTTATAATATCACGCTTTTCAGGCGCTGAGTTGAATTCAAGCTCCTCTGGCAGGATACACTTTAATTCGTCGATGTAATCTTTTGCAGGGCGTCGGCTGCTGCAAACCATAATTATGTCATCGACGTAACGCCTGTAGAAGTGAACCCCAGGAAGTGAGTTGGCAAATTTATCAAGATGCTCCATAAGATAGTACTCGGCTAGCGAGGAGGATAGCGAGACTCCAGTTGGGACGCCTTTGACACGACTCCTTGACCAATTGATGTAGTGTTCCAGGTTCCTGCGTAGTGCATAGGTGCTTTTTGTTCCTCTACTGGCACAGTGAAGAATTTTATCTATATCAACGCTTTCATAAAATTTTTTGATGTCTAAGCGAATGATCGTCATAGGAAGCCCTTCTGAGCAGATGGACTTCAGGGCAGAAATCGTTTCAACACGATTCGTAACCCTTGCTTTGGTCAGGTCAGCAAAATCTTTGTTCACTTTTCTGATGAGAATTGCCGTTTCAAGATCATCAGGTTTACACATCGTTCGACCGTTCTTCGTGAAGACCTTAAAGGAATACGGCTGTATATTGCTGTGAAGCCTTGACTGAATGCGGTCAATAACATCCGCTTGCTGCTGCGCGCTTGCGATCCCATATGCTGCCCAGTCGTCGCGGGTAATTAGATTTTCCAGGCTATATTTTGTGTAAGCGAAGGTTCTCATTTTAAAGTATCCCTATGGTACTTTTAAAAGTAACGTATTTGGGAGAAAGCCTTTTTCTGCCGTTGCTCATGCATAACAACGGCGCTTGCTCTTTGTTATTCTTTGCAAAGGATGCCAGTACAAGCAAATTCGAATTTTTCCTGGTTTTGGCGGCGAGGAATGCTCGCCAATCTTTGCAGGAAGGTTTGGAAGTGATCAAGGCGGCACCACTGATATCCTGAAGGAGCACTTAACGCTGAACGTCTGCTACTCGTGGGCACATACGACATTAGTATGCTGTCGTGCCGTCAAAACCTGCGCCTTCGGAAACGGTTCCGTTGTTCTAGACAGTCGTTCGCGACGCGTGTGGGGGCGACCGCTTTCCGCCTTTCCCGCTCATCCGCAGAAGGCTGATCGACAAGATCTTCCGCCTTGACTTTAGTCGCAGGTTTCACATGTAGTAACGTGACTACAAATGGAGGCCGCGATGACGATTCATACGATCAGCAGCCGTGAACTGAACCAGGATCTGGCCCGGGCAAAACGTGCGGCGCTCGACGGGCCGGTGTTCATCACGGATAGGGGCCGACCGGCCCATGTGCTGATGAGCTTTGCGCAGTATCAGCAGATGAGCGGCCAGCGCCGCAACATCCTCGATGCGCTTGCGGTGCCGGGGCTGTCGGACATCGAGTTCGAGCCGACAAAGGCTGAGATCGTGTCCCGACCGGCCGATCTGTCCTGATGTTCCTGCTCGATACCAATGTGATTTCCGAGTTGCGTAAGGCGGGGGATGGCAGAGCCGATGCCAATGTCACCGCCTGGCTGAGCGGTCAGGATGCCGGAGCACTGTTCATCTCGGCCATCACGGTGATGGAGCTGGATATCGGTGTACGCCGCATCGAGCGGCGCGATGCGGTGCAGGGAGCCATGCTGCGGGCATGGTTCGCAGAACGGGTCATGCCGGAGTTCCAGGACCGGGTTTTGCCGTTAGATACAAGCGTGGCACTGCGATGCGCGGGTCTTCACGTTCCTGATCCGAGATCAGAACGGGACGCACTGATAACGGCGACGGGGCTCGTCCATGGTTTCACGGTCGTGACCCGAAACACCGGTGATTTCAAGGACACAGGGGTGATCTTGCTTAACCCTTGGGTCAGGGTTTGACTGACAGCCAGCGCGCTCTGGTACAGGCTTTCGGGCCGAGCGCATATTACTAGGACACCTGTTCAGGGGACGCCTTCTCCCGGTTCTCGGACGAAATGCAACCGGGATAGGGATTGGCGGGTCCGTAGCCTATCCCATTCTCAACGAAGAAGCCCAATCGCCCGAGCAGCCACGCCCGGCGCCAGCACGAGCCCGCCAGCAGCAGGCGCAGCCAGCGTGGCGGTTGGCGGCCCGAATAGCCAGCGAGATACATCTGGTTCAGAAGACCGCTGCGAAGGCGGGTTGCAGTGCAACCCTTACCCATCTTTCCCGACCGGCACGACTGCAAAGCGATCAGCCGTGAGTGAGGTCTCATAGACGGTCTGCCCGTCTTTGGCGTAATTGCTCTCGCCGATCCGCCCCCTCACATGGACGAGGTCGCCGGGTTTCAGGTTCTCCTTCAGCCAGGCGAAACCCGCCGTGCTGCGCTCAAAAAGGGTGACGGTGTTCCAGTCAGTGCGCTCGCGCAACTCGCCGCTGTCCTTGTCCTTCCAGCTGTCGGTTGCAGCGATGCTGACCTTCAGGACCTTGCCGCCGCCAAGCTCGGTTCTACGGCCGACATAGCCCTGAATCTGGAATTCCGCAAAGGTGTACAACATCTTATCTTTCCTCGTTACGATACTGGATTGAAGGCTCGCCCTCGAAAGGGCGCCTACTTCCCGAGCCTCCGTGCCCGCTCTGCGACCCGGACGATTTGCCCGCCGGCGGCAAGAGCCGCAGATTTCACGGCGGGGGCATTCTGGGTGATCTGGCGGCCGACCATTTCGCCGGTGCTGAGATTTCCCATTCGCTCGCGCGCCTGCACGCCGCGCGTATTCAGCATCCCGCGGGTCATGGCCGCAGTCCCGGCTGCAACCGCTGGCCCAGCCACCACCATGAAGTTCCCCGACAGCCCGCGCACGATCAGAGGCGTTGCAGCGACGAAGCCCTTCGCAAGGAAGATCATCACGAAGAAGGGGATGAGTGAGCCGATGTTCGTGGCGGATGCTGGGTCCCCAACCTGGTCCAGCAAAGCATTTGCCATGCCGACCACGGTCGAGAACATCGCGGCGATGACGACGGGGTAGAAGGCGTAGCTGACGGTGGTCGAGACCCAGCGATGGAAGAAGTCCTTGGTCGCATCGAACAGCGACAGCGCGATCATAACCGGGGCGAGGCCCAACATCAGCGAGAGCATCATCTTGGCGAAGATCAGCACGATCCCGGTCATGAAACCGAGGATGCTCAGCAGGATCAGGCCGATGCCGCCAAGGATCGCACCGGTCATCCAGCCGAGATTGTTGCCTATCGCGTTCAGATAGGCCGAGAACTGTTCGATCAGATTGTCGAACTCGCCGGCAAAGTGGGTCGCGCCAGCCCCGCCGCCTCCGACCGATGCGACTAGTGCGCCCGCAATGTAGTCCAGGCCGCCAATCACAGCGTTCGCAACCGCGTTGAAGCGGGTCCAGTTGAAGGCGAAGAACCCGATCAGGGTCAGCTTCAGCAGGTACCAGAAGAAGGTCGCGCCATCCATGCTGCGGTACTGAAAGGCCATGTTGATGCAGAGGCCGATGAGGGAGAGTGTGACCATCAGCAGGGTGATCGTGCCGATATTGCTCGCCATGGCCCCAAACTGCGATTCCGCAGCCGAGGCGAGGAAGCTATCGGCCGAACCGACCATCCAGCTGACGACGCCCATTACCAGTTGCCCTGCGCTTCGCAGATCACGCGCACTTGGTCTTCAAGCAACCGCTGCGCTGCCATGAATTCGCTGCGCAAGGCAGTCTGCTCGCCTTGGCTGAGCGGGAAGTAGCGCGCTCGGTATTCTTCATCGGCCAGCGTCCAGTCAGGGAAGCGGGTCCCGCATGAACAGTCTTGGCTCGACACGATGTTTTCCCAGGCACGCAGCTCATAAAGGTGTCGCAATGTCAGAGCCTTCCATGCCTCCCGAATATGGAGCTCATCCGCCCATGCCGGGCGCTCGGGCCTGTCATTGCAGATCCGGTAGCGCTGCGGCTGAAGCGTGGGTGTCAGATCGTTGTTTACCGGCGTCTGGCCGATCGCCGGGAGGGCGGCGGCGCAGATGGCAGCGGCGAGAACAAGAACACGCATGGGGTTTCCTTTCATCATTCAGCGGCAAGGCGTGAGGGGGCATCATCAGGACCAATGCCGGGCAGGTAGAATTCGGTGATGCCTCTGGCCCCCTCATGGCGGCCGGCCTGAATGATCACGTCGATGGAGCCCTCGATGTAGGTGATCATGTCAGCATAGGTCATCGGAAGGTCCGTCTTCAGGGCGGCAATGGCAAGACGGCGGACGGCGAGTTGCGGTGTCTCGGCGTGAAGCGTGGTCAGAGAGCCGCCATGGCCAGTGTTGATCGCCTCGAGGAAGGTCATCGCCTCCTTGCCTCGCACCTCGCCTAGAACGATCCGATCCGGCCGCATGCGCAGAGTCGAGGTCAGGAGCGCGTCGGCGCTGCGGACGTCAGATTCCCGGTCCGAAATCAGCGTCACGACATTGAGCTGCTCGGGCCTGAGTTCGGCAGCTTCCTCAATGGTCAGGATGCGCTCTTCATCCGGGATGAGGGAGATGATCTTGCGGGCGGCGACAGTCTTTCCGGTGGAGGTGCCTCCGGAGACGATCATGTTCAGCTTGTTCTCGACGCAAAAGCGCAGGGCAGCTTCGATCTCGCCCGACGCCACCACCTTTCGAAGCGCGAGATTGCGTTCCCGGCGCAGGCCCTCAAGACTGCGCTCGCGCCCATAGAGAAATCCGAGCCTGATCTGCTCGAGGGGGAGCGTCGAGAAGAACCGCAGCGAGATAGAAAACCCGCCCTCGACTGCTGGCGGCTGGATGACCTGGGCTCGGATCGGTCGGTCTCCCCATAGGATGCTGACCGAGACGATGGGCTTTCGGTTACTGAGCGTGGTGTTCGCCGCCGAGGCGATCTGGTTGCCAAGGTCCCTGATCTCGATCTGCGTGAGCGGCTGACCCAGGTCTCGCATGAAGTGATCGCCCTGGAACTCGCCCCAGACCCGGCCATCGGGGTTGATGCAGATCTCGATCACATCAGGGCGGCGGATCGGATCCCCCAGCCGTGCCAGCGAGGCTTCGAGATAGCTTGCCGCCATCAGAGGATCTCCAGATCCCGGTCGACCATCACGGTGATGCGCGTTCCCTGCGGCACGCGGATCACCGGACGGATCGAAAGGTAGTCCTGCATCACGCTGCGGCTGGCATCGCGCAGGTCCGTCGCCACATCGCCTGCCGCATCTGAGGTCCTGTCATCATCGATGCTTGCCGCGACGGCCGCGGGAACCGCGCCGATCAGGGAAATGAGTGCGGCAGAGCCAAACCGCGTGCCAAATCGGCTGTCGACACCGCCTGTAACGCCAGAGCGGCCGAGTTCATCCCCGCCAAAGGCGCTGATCTGGACAGTCTGGTTGTCGGGAAGGATGATCCGATCCCAGCCGACCATCACCCGGGATTGCGCGAGCGAGACCTCAGAGCGGTAGCGCCCGATCAACTGGGCACCGCGCGGGATCAGGATACGGGTGCCGTCAAAGGAATGTACATCTTCTGAGACGACCGCCCGGATCACGCCGGGTAGGGTGCTGTCCATCGCGGTTTCCAAGACGGCCTGGATCATCGTGCCTTGCACCACGGTATGACCGGGGTTCACGATGATCTCGGCGCGGGTCATGGGCGCCGCCGCCGCGCCACCCCGCACGAAGGCCTCGTCGGCGCTCAGCCGGGCTGCTTCGACCTCGGATTCCCCGTTCGCTCCCCCACCCACACCAGACCAGGCTAGCATGGGGGAGGTGATGCGGGCCTCGCGCGCGGCTGCCTCGGCGGCCCGCCGGCGTTCGACTTCGGCAAGCCTTGCATCTTCCTCGCCGGTGCCGGGCGCTCCAAGCCGGGCAATCTCAAGATCCATGCGGATGCGCTCCAACTCGCGGTCGCGCTCGACGATCTGCCGCTCAAGAGCGCTGCGGGCTTCCGCGTTCGAGGCATCCAGTGCCACCAGCTGCGCCGTCAGATCCGCGATTGCCGCCTGCGCCGCTGGATCTCCGGTCTCGACGGGACGCGCGCGTAATTCGGCCAGTTCGGCTTGCAATCTGCCGAGCGTTTCTCGCAACTCGAGCTCTGCAGCGCTTGGCCCTTCAGGAACCGGCGCGGGTGCCGGAGCAGGTTCTGGCGCCGGCGCTGTCGGGAATTCGCCGAAGCCTGACCCGGTGCTTTGGAACTCCTCAGCCGCCGCCGTGGGCAAGCTGGGCTCGGGCTTTGGCTGCATCAGCATCCATCCCAAGCCGCCTGCCATCAGAATGGCGGCGCTGCCGAGCAGGGCCGCAAAGAGAGAGGGGCGTGCGGGCGCTTTACGCTTTCCCGTCGAGGCCTCTATGGCTTTGAGGCGAGCGGAAAGATCGTCAGGATCACTGCTCATGACGATGCCGCGCCCTCAGCGCCTGACATATCCTGGATGCAGATGACCTCCTCCCCGAGGCGCAACACCCATTGGCGGTGAACGCCGGAGACACGGATCACGCCTTCTTCCTGCGCGACGGAATTCACAATTCTCTCGCGGCCGCCGGTCCAGCGGAAAATCGCGGGGATTGGCGCATTCCGCGGGAAGCGGAAGTACGTGAAGGTGCCATCGTCCCAGACGGCAGTTGGTGTGAACTCGGCCTGGCTGCTGACAGCATAATTGCTGTTCGGCACACCTGCAGCAACGGCATTGACGGCGGGCGTGGCGGCATCCGGATAACGGAACTGCACGACATAGTGCGGGGTCTCGCGCGCCTCCACGACATGGAAATAGTAAGAACGCCGGTTGGTATAGACGGTGATATTGGTGGCCACATTCGACGCCACCGGCTTGATGGCAAAGGCCCGGCCGCCGGGCACGCCGTCGAATTGGAATCCCGCCGTGTCGCCCGCGATGATCGAGCGGATGGTTTCCCCCTCACCGAACTCGATCGAGGTCACGCGGGTCAGATTGGTGACCACGCGGTAAACTTGACCCTCGGTCCAGGTTGCCACGCGCACCCGGCTGTCATGCGATCCGGGGCGCGGTGTGGTCTCGGCGAATGCTGGCAGGGCCGCGACGATCAGGATTGCGGAAAGAAGCCGGGAGGGGAGGAGTAGGCGGGGCAGGGCGAGCTTCATTCCGACCGGTCCGATCTGATGGCATATTGGGTGACGGTGAAGCCGAAGGGGTTTTGCCAGACATCGTCGATGCTGCGGGCGCGCTCCGGGCGGAATTCGAACATCAGCGTTGCGGTGAAGAGGCCGACCTGGCCCCCCTGCGGGCTTGTCAGGCGCTTGCGCAGCCGGACCTGGGCGCGGTTCTCGCCGATCAGAGTGATGCTGGCGATCTCGACTGCCATCTCGGATGTCGCGCCGTAGCGGGTGGGAGGGAAACTCTCCTGGCCGCTGGTCCACATCGCCCGCATGCTAGCCTCGGCCGCGCCGATAGACTGCGCCAGCACCCGGTTCACCCGCAGGTCGTTGTCGAGCTGGTTATAGGTCTCGCGGTCGAGAATGTAGCGATAGATCTGGGACTCGATCACCGCCGGACGCTCGGACAGCCGCACCGGCTGGACAGTGGCGTTGGGTAAGGCGAGGCCGCTTTCCGGGTCATAGGGCACAACCACGGGCAGGGGCGGCTCGACAAGGATCGCGACTGCCGCAGCCGCGAGGCAGCCCAGAACACCGAAACTGGCTCCGGACAGACCGATCACCCGCCACTGGCGCTCCCGGCGCAGCGCACCGTAAACCAGCTCTTCCTCGACGACTTCGCGCAGGGCCATACTCGCGCCCGCCGTCATTCGAGGCTCGGCATGGTGAAATCCATGTAACGCCGTTCCTCAGCAATGGTCGCGGCATCGACCACCCCGGCGTTGCCCGCACCAATGGTCTGGATCGCTTCCAGCTCCCACATGCGTGTCATGGCGATGGCCAGTTCCGCAGTGACGCGGGTGTTGTGATCCATCGAGGCCTTGAGATCGTCCATGTCGGGGATCATCGCGACCAGTCGCTCGACCCGTGCCAAGGACTGCGCAGCCTCCTCATGGCTGTTCTGCGCTGCAGCCGAGAGCACCGCGCCTGTGGTGGCCCGCGTGGCGATGCCTTCGGCCCCTGGGTTCCCGCTCGTGGCGATCTCACGCAGCGAGTTCTCGTCGAAACCCGCGCTCGCGAGCGCCTGCTCCATCTGGGTGCGCATCGGCCCGGCGGTGGCCCCGAGCAGATTGCTCCAGTCGCCTTGCTGGATGCCGCGGATCAGGCCGAGGATGTTCTCGAACTTTGCCTCGAGAAGCTGGTCCAACTCACCGCCCATGATGAGACCGAGGATTTCGCGCGGGCCGGTCAGCGAGGCATACATGCTCTGCAACTGGTCGAACTGCTGCTGGAGCATGTCCAGCTGCTCGAGCGCATTCTCGAAGATGTCGCTCTGGATCCCGAAATCCTCCAGCATCTGCTGCAGCTGGCGGATTTCCTGGGCGATGTTCTGAGTATCGACCGTCGGCACGCCCTGGGCCGAGGCGCCGCTGGCGAGACCAAGGCAAAGTGCCGTGCTGATCAGAAACCGTCTCATCGCAAATCCTCCAATCGGAAATCCATGAACCGCCGCTCGGCCGCCTGTGCAGCGGCCAGCGCGATCTGTTCGTCACTCAAGGGTTGGGTCTGCGCCGCTTTGAGCCGGGTGCGGATCGCGACAATCCGGGCCAGCTCGGCACGCGCATAGGTGTTCAGGGCGATGGACGCCTGCACGTCTTCAATCGTTCCGATAAGACTAATTATGTCATGCAAGCGCTGCGCCGCAGCCCGGACCGACACCATGGAATAGTCGCCGTAGACGCCGGATCCATGCGCCGAGAGGCTGAAACTCGCATTGGCCAGCAGCACGGGATCGATGGTGCCAAGCGCATCGGGGCCGCCCACCATCGCGAGGTACCGATTGTATTGCGCCGGGATGACCACGACATAGTTCTGGGTCTCGGCAAAGGGTGGCACGCCGCTGTATTGCTGCACACGGCCGGGCCCGGCGTTATAGGCGGCGAGCGCATGGATGATGTTGCCATCGAACATGCCGAGCATCTGTGCGAGGTAGCGCGCGCCGCCGGTCACCTGCAAATAGGGATCATCGTAATAGGCCGGGTAGATACCGAGGTCACCTGCGGTGCCGGGCATGATCTGCGTCAGGCCAAAGGCACCGACACCAGACTGCGCTCCGATCTGGAAGCGGCTTTCCTGCCAGATCAGCGCCTGCAGCAGGCAGCGCCATTGCACCGGCGTCAGCCCTGCGCGCGACACGCCGGAAAGAGAGTAGGTGTCGCGAGCCCCGCGGATGATCAATTCCTCGACCGTTTCGCGGGCGTCGCCGAACAGTCGGGTCGCGGCGGGGTTGCCGTCTTCGGTCGCAAAGAGCGCCGATGCAGCCGTCTCTCCCCCGTTCCCGGCCTCCAGCGCGGCCACACTCGCACCAACGGACACACTGGCGCCGACAGTCATGGCGCCAAGGATGTTCTCCAATGAGGCCAATTGCTGGCGCTCGATTTCGGCCAGTTGCTCTTCCCGGCTCAGCCGATCCCGCTGCAGCGCGATGTCCAGATCTCGCTGTGCAATCGTCGCCGCCGTCCTGGCAAAGCCCTGAGCGTCAAAGGTCGGTACGCCCTGCGCGCCCAAAGGCTGTGCCAGAGAAATGCCGATCAGAACCTGTGGCAGGATCGGTGCCAGAACCCGGGCCATAGCGTCAGTCCGCCACACCGATCAGGGTGAATGCGCAGGGGTCCGCCACTCGCGAGACCTCGCCGCCCATGGTCGAGACCGTGACGCCAGTTGAGCGATCAGCGAAACTGAAGCAATTGGCTCGTGGGGCCTGCCCACCTGCACAAGCGGCAAGGAGCAGAAGACTGCTGAAGACGGGAAGATGAATAGACCGGGCACCATTTACACCAAACAAGACACTACACCTTCCAGAAATCAGGGCGGTCGCGGTAATCCGCCCCCACGAGTTGCTCGCCCTTCTCCATCCCACCAAGGACGGTCACGAGAGGGCCGAGGGCTGAGAGATCGGCATCGATGACGACCGAGCCACGGTCGTCGCGCACCAGCGCAAGGCGCGAGGCGGTGCCCACGCCCAGAAGGACATCGAGTTCCTTCTCGCTGAGACCGAGCATCGCGTAATCGGCTGCGCTGGCGCGGATGTTTGGCAGCAGGATCT
This sequence comes from Pseudogemmobacter lacusdianii, assembly GCF_030848395.1. Lineage (GTDB taxonomy): Bacteria > Pseudomonadota > Alphaproteobacteria > Rhodobacterales > Rhodobacteraceae > Pseudogemmobacter > Pseudogemmobacter lacusdianii. Next base: position 32,979 of record NZ_JAVDBT010000011.1, read on the forward strand.
GCGTCGGCACCGCTTCGACGATGGTCTTGCCGGTGCGGGTGCGCTCGAGCTGGCTCGCATATTGCGTCATCATCACAACGACCGCGTTTTGTTTCCGGGCTGTGACGAGCCAGTTGCTCAATCGGTCCGCGAAATAGCCATTGTCGAGCGCCTTCCAGGCTTCATCAATCAGGATCACCGTCGGGCGGCGATCCTCGATCACCCGCTCGACCCGGCGGAAAAGGTAGGAGAGGACGGCCATCCGCTCGCGCTCACTCTCGGAATCGAGGATGCCCGTCAGATCGAACCCGGAGACTTCACCGCCGAGCGAGAAGCTGTCTTGCGGGTTGGCCCCGAAGATCCAGCCATAGCGGCCGGTCTCGGTCCATTCCTGCATTCGCTCGAAGAGATCGCCGTCATCATCGGTCGAGACCAGCAGTGAGGCGAAGTCTGACCAGTTGCGAAGCCCCGCGTGGTCGGCACCGGCGTTCTGGCGCACGACTTCCTGCAGGCGGTTGGTCTGAACAGGGGTCAGCGGCCGGTCGCGGCGTTCAAGGAGCGTTGCCAACCAATCGGCAAGCCAGGCCTGACCTCGATTGTCGATCTCGGTCTGAAGTGGGTTCAGCCCGGTGGGTTTGCCCGCGCGTACGGTGGCATAGCTGCCGCCGAGAGCGCGGACCGCCATTTCCATGCCGGCGCGGTAATCAAAGATGAAGAGCCGGGCGCCGGCCCGGCGGGCCATGGTCATCAGAAACGCAGCCAGCACCGATTTGCCGGAACCGGGACGTCCGAGGATCAGAGTGTGCCCGCCGGTCGGCTCTTTCAGAGGCGAGCCCTGTTCATGGAAACTGAACCGGAAACCGCTGCGCTCCGGGGTTGGAAACAGCGTGATCGGCACGCCCCAGGGCAGTTCCTCACCGGTCTTCCCAAGTGGGGTGCGGTGGAATGTCGCCAGATCCGCGAAATTGTGATTGGTGATCGCCGCCTTGCGGCTCCGCGCGCCGGTGTTCCCCGGGTGCTGCGCCATGTAATGCGCGCGCGAACCAAAGCCTTCCGAGATGAGGTTGATGCCGGAACTGGCCGAGATGTTGCGGATCTCGGCGCAGATATCGTCGAGATGGGCCCGGGATCTGGCATAGACCGCCACGGTCATATGGTGTTCGCCGAAGATCAGGCGCTTCGATTCCAGATCGTCCTGTGCCAGCTCCAATTCCTGCGCGAGGCTGACCGCGCCATCATTCGCGGCCTGCATCAGCCGTAGCTGGCGTTTGATCCGGCCGGCCATGATGTTCGAATTGATCGGTACGAAGGAATGGGTGACGACCATATCGACCGGCAGGTTCAACTCATCGAGCATCAGACTGTCGGTCTTGGCCGGGTAGTTCTTGACGGCAAAGATCGCGCCGAACTTGTCGCCCACGGCGCCATCAGTCAGATGGATCTCTGCGCTGCGGAAGGTCACGCGCGTGTTGGCCACGTCCTCGGCGAGGATGCCGAGGCGCGAGGCCGGGAAGAGAGGGTGCTCCTCGCCCGTGTTCAGGCTGCCGAGGAAGCCCAGCAATTCGCCGCTTTCGGCGGTCAGCAGGCGGGGCTTCAGATCGGAGAAGCTGGAGAGCATGAAGCCCACCACCTCATCGAGCTTGCGTAGGCGCCGCACAGTTTCAGCGGCCAGCCGGGCGCGAGAGGCCGCCGCAACGAAGGGGATCCGGCTGCCTGGGTCTGGGCGTTTCAGGATTGAGAGCGTCAGGGTCTTGTCGCGCAGCCCACTCTTCGCAAGCTGTGCCTGCCAGCGGGCGTCGACTGCCGCTGCAAACCCATCACCCGGGATCGGTGGCAGCCGCGTGTCCACCGCTTTTGACACCTTGTGCAGATAGAAGGAGAACTCCGTCCCGACCTGCGCCACCACACCAGCAAGCAGTGCCCCGATCCGGTCGAGATAGCTATCCTCAGACGTGGTGCTGTTCACCCCCTCAAGGCGGATGCATTGCATCAACTCGTTGCCCCGGGTGCGGATCGTGTTGCCGGCGACCAAGCTGACATAGGGCAGCATATGTGCGAGCCGCTTTTCCTTCCCGGTCCATTCCGGCAGCGCCGAGATCGGGTCGAGTGCGAGATCGGCGCTATATATTGCTTTGGTCGCAGCATCACGGGGCATAACTGTCGCCCCCGTGATGCTTGCGGTTCCGCGTCGGCGGGGTTTCCTGAAGCGTGATCACCAGTACGTCGAGGAAGTTCGGGTCCCAGTCCGCCGCCTTCCACAAGAGCGGCCAGGCAATCCCGGCCGCAACCACGATGATCCAGCTCTGGACCCAGAGGAACAGCATCGACGAGCCAAAGAGCCAGACCATGGCATACATGACCGGCAGCCCCATCAGCTTGGGGGGCCGCAAGAGGCCGATGAAGACGCGCGACTGTTCCGCCATGATGCCCTGGCCTCAGGTGGTCCAGATCGCGGCAACGATGGTCGGTGCGGCGGCAATCCCAGCGATCGCCACCAGCACCCAAAGCGCCTGACGAAAATCGAGAATGCCGAAAAGCCAGGACAGGAAGACCCCGATCAGCGCCAGTGTGCCAATCACGATGCCCAGAGGGCCGGTGATCGCATCAACGATGCCTTGCAGCAGTGTCTGCACCGGCGAGAGGTCGATACTCTGTGCTAGCGCAGGACCTGCGAGCACCACAAAGGCCATCGTTATGACGGCCGTGACGGAAGGGGACTTCATCAACTCGTTCCTTTCAGCCGCGCAAAAACGGCCTGCACTCGGGCCACATGGCCCTGGGTCTCAACGTAAGGGGGGATGCCACCGTGGCGGCTGACGGCCTCGGGTCCGGCGTTATAGGCGGCAAGCGCCAGTTCCGGCGTGCCGAAGGTCTCGAGCATCAGGAGGAGATAACGGGCCGATCCATCGAGATTCTGCCGCCAGTCGTTCGGATCGACCCCGAGAAAGCTGGCGGTATCGGGCATCAGCTGGCCAAGGCCGATTGCACCGGCATGGCTCAGGGCCACCGGGTTATAGGCGCTCTCGACCTCGATATTGGCCCGGTAGAAAAGTGCCCAGTCGGTGACAGAAAGGCCCGCCCGCCTCAGCGCGGCATGGCCACCATAGCGCAAGGCGGTGTCTTCGATGCCTTGGAGTATTTCGGGACTAGCAGAAGCAGGCCGTGGCGCGACGACACTGGCACCAGTGTCACCATCAGTTTGCGGAGTGCTGAAGAGGAAAAGGCGATCCGGCGTCTCGGTGCCGAACTGACGCATGAAGCCCGCGTCGGATGACACCGAGGCCAGTTGGCCGTCCAGCGCCACCCGAAACACAAAGCCCTCGGCCCTCACACCGGCAGGGGTGAACCCGGCTAGGGCGCAGAGGGCCAGAATAAGGGATGAAGCGTCAGCCCTGCTGCGCGGGCGCGGATTCCGGCAGTTGGTGGAGAGAGCGGCCGCCCTCATCGAGCGGAATATGCGCCGTGCGCATTCCGATATCCGAGAGGAAGCTGACAAGCCCAGCGACGGTTTTGAACTCACGGGCCTTGATGTAATTGCGGCTGGTGACAACGATCTTCTCATCGCCGCCCGAAGGGCCGATGGCCCGCACATACCAGGAGCCGTACCAGGCGTTGAGGCGCTTCTCGGCCGCGGTCCGACAGACCACTTCGGCCGAATAGCCCTGGGCGAGCAGCTGTCGCAATCCGTCTTCTGTAACCACATTCGGGGCGTCTTCTAGCATGGTCTCCCCGCGGCTCCTCTCCATAGAATGGGTCAGGCCATGGGGAATCAAATCACCATAGCCGTAGCATTACACCATTATTGATGGCAATGACTATTTGATGCCTTGACGGCAGATCATCGCTCCATAAAGGTGGATAGCCCAAGTCTGTGGCAAATCAAAGCAATGACGGGGCCTCGTCCGAAACATGGTGAAGCTGCGCCTGATATCCTGCCTTGTCGCCATCATGGTGAGTTGCTCCGCCGCCTTAGCATCATGCGATCCCCCTGAACGGCCATGGTTGCCAAGCGACCCGGCCGATGTACGGGCCTATGCCGATCTGATCCGGGACGACTTCGAGGACTACATCTCCGCAGTGCAGGACTACTTCCGCTGCCTCGATGCCGAGCGTGCCCGGGCCTTCTCCGAGGCACAGGAGGTCAGTCAGGATTACGGGCGTTTCCAGAGCGTGGTGGGACACTGAGCCGAAGATCGGACGCGTCAGCCATGCGATAAGCAATGCAATAATGTTGCATTCAATAGTGGTGTATCGTAGCGATAGGGGGTAACTGAGCGAGTCGCCTCCATGTACCCTGCCTTTCGAACCATCGTTTTGACAGCCTCTCTGGCCATGACCGCCGCAGTCTCGAGCCCTGCCCCCGTTCAGGCGCAGACCTACCAGATCGACTGTGCCATCCTCCTTTGCCTCGCCGGCGGCTGGCCAGCCTCCGTCCCCTGCGCACGGGCCCGCGCCGAGTTCATTCGCCGCATCACGCCCTGGCCGGTCGAGCCGCCCCTACAAATCTGGCGCTGCCCGATGGGCGCATCCTTCGGCGGTCAAGCGCCGCTCAGCCCGATGGAGCGGCTCTATGACATTGCGTTCCGCGAGCTACAGGAAAGCGCTCTGTCCACTCCTGCCGAGGCTGTACCCGGGTTGATCCTCGCGCAGACCCAGGAGCAGGCCGATATCGACATTTCCGGGGATGCTTTTGATTTCGTGCGCAGCATCCGGGTCTACCACATCCAGTTCAGCCAGCATCAGAACCGCGATGGCGACTGCATTCGCAGCGATTCCACCCGTCTCGGCTCCTATGGCACGCAAGGCGACTATGGCTGGGCCAGATCCTCGGTTTCCGCTGTCCCGGAGGCATCGAGCCTCGCGTTGCCGGAGCATTGCCGAAGCTATTCCTGGCGCTCGGTCTTCGTGGACTGGCGCGACCATGCCGGAAACTATGGATCGGAAGAGGTCCGCTATTGAGAAGCCGCCGGGGCATTGCGGCCCCGGCGGCTCTCTGTGTCGGGGACGGTCGATCCCCTTTTTGAAGACGACGCCAGACCAAAGGTCCAACACCAAAACCTCAAAGAACACTCACCTAGCCAGAGTATTCTAGACCATCCTTTGAGGTTGCGCAACCAATAATGTTTGATTGATTGCGATGGTGTATTTTTGCTTTGTGTCTGCGACGTCGCCCTGGAGACGACGATCATGGAACTCACCACCGGCGCCATCCTTCGCCGCATCACCCACACCGAACTTTCCTGTGCCGCGCACAAGCTTGCGACTGTCATCCTTGACGCCATTGCCTGGAAGGACGGCTACAATGGCCTGCCGCATGGCACAGCAGCCTTTACCCTCGGTGATCTGGCCGATCGCATGACGGTATCGCGACAGCACCTGCACGCTCTTCTGGCAGAACTGGCAGCCTCAGGGCTGCGCCTACTGCGTCAGCGGGGTAAGGGCCGGTTTGCGCCATGGCTCTTCCGCTTCGGGTGCTGTGACCAACCTGATGCAGATGGCGAAGTGTCAACCACAGCTGACACCACCCCTTATATAAGAGATTCAAACAAAAATGTATTCTCAGGAACGATAGTGGTTGATCGTGAAGAGCCTGAGAAAGCGGCACGCTGGCTGGCTTTGATCGGAAAGGCCAAGACCGCCCTGCCTTGTCGCGCCGCAGACAGCCGGCACATCTGGGAACGATTCAGGGAGTTCAACCGTGGACGAGGTCATGACGCCGTGCCAGCCCGGTATCTGCTGGGGTTCATGCGGAAGTGGCGAGGTGGTGACGTTTCCGGGTCCGACCCTTCCCTCGCAAGCGGCAAACCAATCACGCGACAGGCTGACAAATTGCAGCGCCTGATGGCGCCAGCGCCGTTCATCAATCGATATTTCCACGAAAGTGATCTGAAGCGGAAACTCGGGGTGGATCGCTATGAGAAGCGAGTAGAAGATCTGCGCAGCAGGTTCGGCTGTTCGGTGTTCCAGGCACAGCTGGCTGTGCACGGAATGGCCGTAGCAGAAGGAGTGATCCAGCGATGAGACAAAACCGCGTCTCGGGCTTCGTCCGCAATGATCTTCCGGCCGAGATATCAATGTCGAATGTCGGCAGAAACCACATGTTCCAGACGTTATGTCAGCAGAGTTCAGCGACCCTGACCGCTAGAAAGGGCGGGAAGCGGACTTTCGCCACACCGCCCATAAACGACAGCGCAACGCAGAAAGCGGACCTTAGCGTCTGCAGAATGGTAGGCCGCCGGGCATAGGTAGCTCCCGGTGAACGCCGCCCTGACGGGGTAGCACTGCGCAGGTAGGCGCTCCTTCAGACGCCGTTACTGTGCGTCTTGAGGCGAGAATGCCTCGAATAATCCGACCCAGCGATCCACCACATCCTGCGGAATCGCATTCAATCCTCGTGTCAGCATTCGCTGTTTGACTCTGATCGACAGCGGCACTTTCCAGTGCTCGTCAAGGTTTACGCCCTGCGCCCGCGCCCAGGCTTCGATCTGGCCAACAATCGGCTGGCCTGCCTGCACAACATCCGCAAACCTTACGTCTGGATCGCGCTCCATTCGGTCCAACTCATCGGCGATGATGTCGAACGGTATTAGGTCTTCAATCTCTGCACGCTCGTAGCCAACGTGGTCTGCCACGTTCAGCACCTTCTCCGGGCTTTCCGCATACAGGCCCTGAGCCAAGTTGCCGCGCATCTGGCGGCCAGGCCCATCATCGTCCAACAGCATCATCGGCAGCACTTCATCGCGACCGGTGAGGATGCTTGCCACCACCCGCGCCGTTTTCGTTCCTCCAGACGGTGGGAAAACCAGCTCTCGCTTCGGTGTGATTTTTGCTCCGGAGACCAACAGCGCCTTGATTGCGGTCAGGTAGTGCTGGTCTGACGGGCCCTCAACCAGCACGGGTCGACAACCAACAAGCAGGCTTTCTGCAACGCTCAGGTTCAGTGCGGAATGGACGGCATACGCCGCCCCTGCCTGTTCGTCGCGGCCCTCGCTGTGGCGCAGGTTTGGCGTTGCCTTCGTGGTCCCGTCTGCTGACACATACACCTTCCGAGCCCGCTCAAGTCGATCCGCATCGACAAGGAAGGGCGAATGGGACGTATAGATGATCTGGTTTGTCTTGGAGAGACTCTCAAAGAACGCGGAAAGGTCACGTTGGGCAAGCGGGTGCAGCGACACGCCTGGTTCGTCTAAAAGTAGGACCGCCTTTTTGTGGTCGCCCCGGCTTTCGACGAGAAAGACGAGATAGAAACTCAGGAACCATTGCAAACCCGTGCTCCGGTTCTCAAGTTCGACCTCCGTCGGACGCCGGTCGTCAGCAACCCAAATGCGAAAGTGATTTCCGTCTGCCTCGAACCGGAACCGGTAGTCTCCTTGCTTCCACCAATCCCGAAAACGAGTGGTCAGCGTTGCACCCGCTGATTGAAGCAAGATTGAGCGTGTCCGCTTCTGCTCCGCGATTACCGCAATCTCATCAGCGGTTGGTTCTCGGTTCTCGCCATTCACCTCTTTAAAGTCACGACCGAGTTCGAGGATTTCCTTTGCCTCCAACTTCACGAAGCTAAACAGCACCCGCAGCGTTCTCGTCTTTGCTGCTTCTTTCGCACCCAAATCCAAGCGCGCGAGGTTCTCAACGACATGCGGCAGGTAGATTTCTGAGTCGAGATTGCCGTAGTTGGAGTAGTAGACAAAAGGCGGGATGGCTTTGACCACCGCGTCGGTGACGCCCTCGACCTCACCTGGCGGCAGCGTCGTGAGGACGTGAAGTTGGTCGCCTAGCTCCGAAGACAGTTGACGGACCATAGGGACAATAACGCTAGTCTCTGCCGGTTCTGCTGGTATCAGCGCATCGACGGCAGTTATGGCAGCGCTCAACGGAGCCGCGCTAAGGTTCTCAGCCTCGGGCAGCGCGTCGGCGGCCGCCCTGAGGCCGTGGACCAACTGAGGCTGCAACTCGGCTTCTTTCTTGAGTGCCTGTGCTGCCCCAACAGCATCTGCTGCCCCGGTGAGTTTGCTTGCGAGCCACGCTCGCGCGACAGTCGTTGTCCGTTGGTGCTTTGGAAACTCGATGTAGTAGGTACCATCGAAAAAACGCGTAACACGGACTGTCTCGGCAATCTCGGGCGAGACACCGGCGGCACGCGCGATGGCAGCGCCAGAGACCCCGGTACTAAATTCTGCCTCGATGAAGTGATAGTCGCCCGGCGCGTTACGGATTTCTCCGAACATTGTTTTTGGGTAATCTGAAGTAGGTTGAATCTCACCGTCTTGGGCAGGCTTGAGTTTCCAAAGTGGCAGTAGCAAGTTCGTCTTGCCAGACTCATTGACCCCAATCAGCGCTGTCACATCGTCGGCATCAAGCCAGCCGCTGTCCGACACGGACCGGAAATTGGTGACTCTGAACCTGGTCAACTTCATCTGCGGGCACTCCTAATCAGGCACCATACTACTGGTTGTGCTACCACAAAGCAATGAAACACCATGTGCCGCCATCGACGACAAGAAGGGGAGCACACGAGGATAAGATCGCTGCGGCAAGTCTGAGTGTCCGTTCTGGAGAAGTCGTACTGTGGCATCGCTGCGCACTCGACCGACCGCTTAGGGCCGAATGCGTCAACCCCTGCTACTTCGTGCGCGTCATCTTCATGCGAGCTTTTGGTTAGAAGCTTGCATGAAGATGGCGGCTAAAATCCCAATAGAATAAAGAGAAATTCTCAAGGACGAGAGTTTTCCTTTCCCTGATGCAAGCTTTCTCGCCATATTCATCTGATAGCCTGCAAGGAAGAAGCCGTGTCAGAGACGTCAGAAACGACATGGAACAAGGGGCGTGTGGTCGGAAAAAAGCCTCCCCTGACGCCGGATCAGGTTGCCCTGATCCGGCTGCTCCTGCGCCAGGAGAAGGCGCAGCGCGATCTGGCATTGTTCAACACCGCCCTCGATACCAGCTTCCGAGGCTCGGACTTGGTGCGCCTGCGGGTCTCGGACGTCGCCACCGCGGCAGGGGTGCGCGAGATCATCGAAATCCGGCAGAAGAAAACCGAAAGCCGCAACGTCCGCCCGGTTCAGGTTCGGCTGTCCGAGAATACACGTGACAGCCTACGCGCCTATCTCGCTGCCGCTGATAAACCTCTGCACGACTGGCTCTTTACCGGACAGGGGCCCAGATGGTCCCACAACCATCTCAGCGAAAGCCAGCTCTGGCGGCTGTTCAAATCCTGGCTCGAAAAAGCACGTCTCGATCCCAGTCTCTATGGGCTGCACTCCCTGCGCCGGACCTTCCCAACCCATATCTATCAGCAAACCGGCAACCTACGGGCAGCCCAACTTCTACTCGGCCATGCCAGCATCGAGAGCACCAAGGATTACATCGGTACGGAGCAGGCTGAAGCTCTAGAAATTGCGCGGAGGCATCACCTCTGAGCCATGCAGACCTATCTCGAAAAGCGCCATCCAGCAAAAAACATCGCCCGGTTTTATCGGATGGCCGTCATGCCCAACCTGTTTGGGGAATGGTCGCTTTATCGGGAATGGGGTCGCATCGGACAGGACGGTCAGGTCCGCTTGGACTGGTTTGAAGAAGAGCACCACGCCATCGCCGCCCTGCTCGCGTTAGAAAAGTCCAAACGACAGCGCGGATATTGGGTCATGCCTCAGCAGCTTTCAATGTTTGATTGATAACTGCCCATTATCACCGTACATCCAGACTAAACGGGGAGATATTATGATCCATCCTGGAATCCTGGTCCGGCGAGAATGCCTTGGCCCCAATGCTCTTTCCGTCACTGAGGCTGCGCAAGTGCTCGGGTGTAACCGGCAGACCCTTAGCAATCTCCTCAATGGACGATCTGGTATTTCTCCGGAGATGGCCCTGCGTTTGGAGAAAGCCTTCGGCACATCCGCCCGCGCTTGGATGGAACGGCAACTGAATTACGAACTGGAAACGGTCATGGCACGTGCCGATGAGATCGAAGTCCAGCCATTTACGAGGCAGACCCCATGAACCCGGTTGAAATTGAACAGGCCATTTCGGACCTCGCCGAAGCGCCCTTCGACGCCACAGAATTCCCCTACGCCTTCCTTGAAGCCTTCGGCCGCAAGGAAACGGAAATTAAGAAGCTGCGCAAAGGCGATTCCAACAAGTCGGACCTCGGCGGCGTTCTGCAACGCAACAACATCCACATCGCGACCTGCGCGCCTGGTGAGGTGTCTCAGACCCTCGCGGCACTCAAGGCCAGCCCCGCCACGGCCAAGCACAAGGCCAAGTTCATCCTCGCAACCGATGGGCAGACCTTCGAAGCGGAAGATCTGATCGGCGGCGACACGGTGGCTTGCGCCTACCCAGATTTTCCGGACAGCTTTGGCGTTTTCCTGCCGCTCGCGGGCATCTCGACCGTCAAGCAAATCAAAGAAAGTGCCTTCGACATCAAGGCAACTGGCCGCCTGAATCGGCTCTATATGGAGTTGCTGAAGGACAACCCGGACTGGGGGAAAATCGATCGGCGGCCCGATATGAACCATTTCATGGCACGACTGATCTTCTGCTTCTTCGCCGAAGACACCGATATCTTTGCCTCATCTCGGCTGTTCACCGGCACGATCGAGCAGATGTCGAACCGTGATGGCACCAACACGCATGAGATCATCAGCGAAATCTTCCGCGCAATGAACGTGCCGCTAGCAGACCGAGCCGATGCCAATCTACCTCGGTGGGCCGATGCCTTCCCCTATGTGAACGGCGGGCTGTTCTCTGGCTCTACCGAAGTGCCGCGCTTCTCCAAGATCGCTCAACGTTATCTTAGCCATATCGGTGGGCTGGACTGGACCAAGATCAACCCCGACATCTTCGGCTCGATGATTCAGGCTGTGGCGGACGAAAGCGAACGTTCTGCCCTCGGCATGCACTACACCTCCGTTCCTAACATTCTGAAGGTGCTGAACCCACTGTTTCTCGACGACTTGAACGCGGCGCTGGAAGAGGCGGGCGACAATGCTCGCAAGCTCCTGAACTTGCGTAACCGCATCGCGAAAATTCGGGTGTTCGATCCAGCTTGTGGGTCCGGAAACTTTCTGGTCATTGCCTACAAGCAACTTCGTGCGATCGAGGCTGAGATCAACCGCCGTCGTGGCGAGGCCGATCGTAAGACAGACATCCCCCTGACAAACTTCCGAGGCATTGAGCTCCGGGATTTTTCCGCCGAGATCGCTCGTCTGGCGCTAATCATTGCGGAATATCAGTGCGATGTGACTTATCGCGGACAGAAAGAAGCTCTGGCCGAGTTTCTGCCGCTAGACAGCCAAAACTGGATCACCTGCGGTAACGCGCTGCGGCTGGATTGGTTGTCAATCTGCCCGCCGACTGGGACCGGTGTGAAGTTCCAAGCCGAAGATCTGTTTCAAACACCACTGGATCAAGCTCAGATTGATTTTGAGAACGCAGGTGGAGAAACCTATATTTGCGGAAACCCACCATATGTCGGTGATAAAAATCAAACTATAGACCAAAAATCAGATTTAAAGCACATTGCAGGTGGTCGTAAAGACTATAAAGCCGCAGATTATGTCACCGGGTGGATATGGAAGGCATCTGATTTCATAAAGGTTGAAGGATCTTTTGCGTTCGTCACAACGAATTCGATTTGTCAAGGTGTGCAAGTTCCAATAGTGTGGGGGGATTTGGAAAGCAAGGGTCAAGAAATATATTTTGCACACAGAAGCTTTTATTGGAAGAACAATGCAAGCAATAATGCAAACGTAATTTGTGTTATTGTGGGCGTGCGAAACAAGAGCTCTCAAAAAAAATATATCTATGATGCGGGAATAAAAAGAGAAGTTTCAAACATCAACGCATATTTAGTTGATGGTCCGAGCCTTATAGTTTTGAAGCATCCCTCCCCAATTGCCGCGTTACCTCAAATGGTGGCAGGAAATATTCCAAGGGACCAAGCAAATTTCATGCTTAGCCATGAGGAGCGTAATCATATTATCGCTTCCCACCCGGGAGCTGAGGCTATTATTCGGAGAATTCAAGGCTCAAGAGAATTTATAAATGGTATTGAGAGGTACTGTTTGTGGATTCCCGATCACTTAAGTCAATTTGCATGGGAAATACCAGAGGTTGCTGAGCGTCTGAAAAGAATTGTAGAGTATAGACGATACGGAAGTGAAAGGGGGAAACTTGGCTTGGACACACCACATCGCTTTGAAAGGACAATAGTCGCTAAAGAAAGAACTATTATTGTTCCGAGAGTTTCATCCGAACGTAGAGAATATCTTCCTGTCGGCGTCCTTGAAAAGGATATAATTGTATCCGATGCTGCGCAGGCAATTTACGATGCGCCGTTATATGTCATTTCAATAGTCGGGTCTAAGTTGCATCGTGCGTGGGTCGATGTCACTGCTGGGAGAATGAAGTCAGATTTTCGGTATTCTAGTGGAGTATGTTATAATAGCTTCCCTATACCTAAACTTACCGAGAAAAACCGCAAAGACCTAACCCGCTGCGCCGAAGATATTCTTCTGGCGCGCGAGGCGCATTTCCCAGCCACAATTGCTGATCTCTATGATCCTGAGAAGATGCCGGCCAACCTCCGTGCTGCCCATGATCGCAACGACGAGACACTAGAGCGCATCTACATCGGTCGCCGTTTTAAGAACGATACCGAACGACTCGAAAAGCTCTTCGATATGTATACGAAGATGACTATGAAGGTGCCCGCCTGAAATGTTTGCGCGTGTGCCATATACAGCCCTCAATGCCAGGCAGCGCGAGAACTACAATTTTCATAAGTTCGCAGCTCGCATGGCAGACTACGGGTTCAATTGCATAAGATTGACGGATGATTGGCAGGGTGCCGATTTCATCGCGATCCACATCGACGGCGAAACGTTCTTGAAGGTCCAGTTGAAAGGGCGGCTCATTATCGACAGGAAATATCTCGGCAAAAAAATCTACGTTGCCTTTCTAAACGGCAACGACGCCTACCTTTATGATCATGATGCTTTTGTCCGACACCTTGAAGTGAATGGGCTGATCGGAGATGGCAGCGTGAGCTGGCATGTTCAGGGCTTCCGCAGCTGGCCCAGCCCTCCTTCTTGGGCCATTTCTTATTTGCAAGATTTCAGGATTTCCACATGACCAAATCCATTCCTTCTGTCTCCGTTTCCTATCCAGCAAATGGAAGCTCCACCAAGTCCAACGAGCTTGGAATGCGCACTATGCAGGAGCGCGCCTATGAAAAGCGCGGCGAGCAATACCTACTGATCAAGTCGCCGCCCGCCTCTGGGAAAAGCCGGGCACTGATGTTCATCGCGCTCGACAAGCTGCACAATCAGGGCCTGAAGCAGGCGATCATTGTCGTCCCGGAAAAGTCAATCGGATCCAGCTTTGCTAATGAGCCTCTGTCTAAGTTCGGGTTTTATTGGGACTGGACCGTGGAACCGCGCTGGAATCTGTGCAACGCGCCGGGAGGCGACAGCGGCAAAGTCGGCGCACTTGGCAAGTTTTTAGAAGGTGACGATCGTATCCTCGTCTGCACCCATGCAACCTTCCGCTTCGCCGTAGACAAGTTTGGCATCGAAGCATTCGATGACCGCCTTATCGCCGTTGACGAGTTCCACCACGTCTCAGCCAACCCAGATAACAAGCTGGGGGCGCACCTAGGCACGCTTATCACACGCGATAAGGTGCATGTGGTTGCCATGACCGGATCGTATTTCCGAGGTGATACTGAAGCCGTGCTGTCGCCCGAAGATGAGGCGCGCTTTGAGACTGTTACCTATACCTATTATGAGCAGCTCAGCGGCTACACATGGCTGAAGACGCTCGACATCGGATATTTCTTTTACAGTGGCTCCTACGCCGACGAGCTTCTCAAAGTTTTGGATCCGAACGAGAAGACCATCCTGCACATCCCGAATGTCAACTCGCGTGAAAGCACGAAGGACAAGCATCGGGAAGTCGAGCATATCATCGACGCCTTAGGTGACTGGCAGGGTACCGATCCTGCTACGGGTTTCCAGCTGGTGAAGCGTCCCGATGGCAAAGTGCTGCGAATTGCGGACCTCGTGGATGATGATACCGCCAAGCGGGACAAGGTCTCGGCGTCACTGAAAGATCCAGCCCAAAAGAACAATCGTGACCATGTCGACATCATCATCGCGCTTGGCATGGCGAAGGAAGGCTTCGACTGGATTTGGTGTGAACATGCGCTGACCGTGGGCTATCGCTCCAGCCTAACCGAGATCGTTCAGATCATCGGACGCGCCACACGCGACGCCAAAGGCAAAACACGTGCTCGCTTCACCAACTTGATTGCAGAACCTGACGCGTCTGAAGAGGCGGTGCGTGAGGCCGTCAACGACACATTGAAGGCTATCGCCGCCAGTCTGTTGATGGAGCAGGTGCTGACACCGAAGTTCGAGTTCAAACCAAAGATGCCTGCAAACACTGCGCAGGATGGCTTCGACTATGGCGAAAACGGCTACGATGACAGCAAGTGCAACGTAGGATTCAATCAACAAAAGGGCATCTTCCAGATCGAGATCAAAGGGCTCATCCAGCCCAAGAGCCCAGAAGCAAATCGCATCTGTCAGAATGACCTGAACGAGGTCATCACCACCTTCTTACAGGATAAGACCGCGATCGAGCGTGGGCTTTTTGACGCCGAAATGGTGCCGGAGGAGCTGACCCAGGTGAAAATGGGGAAGATCGTTCGCGACAAGTATCCTGAGCTGGACGAAGCCGACCAGGAGGCGGTGCGTCAGCACGCCATTGCTGCGATGAACTTCACGCAACAGGCCAAGAAGACTCTTCTTGGTGATGGCACGGACGCCCCCTCAAACACAGCTTTTGTTGACGGTGTTCGCCAGTTCGCTATGAGCGTCAAAGAGCTCGATATTGACCTGATCGACCGGATCAACCCGTTCAGCGAAGCCTATGCGATCCTCGCCAAAACCATGAGCGAAGAAAGCCTCAAAGAGGTTGCCGCCGTGATCGAGGCCAAGAAGATCAAACTGTCGCCGGAAGAGGCGCGTGACCTCGTCAAGCGCGCCGTGAAGTTCAAGCAAGAACGCGGGCGGCTTCCGTCTTTGACTTCCGCTGACGCGTGGGAGAAACGCATGGCCGAAGGCGTGGCCTTCCTTGCCCGGATGAAGCAGGAGGCGATGAATGGCTAATACATTCACGGACGAAGATGATGCCCTCTTGTCAGAGCTTGGCATCGAAATCGAGAAAAAGACGCAAGCTTTACGGACCCCACGTGAAGAGCGGATCATCGCTGGATTCGAAGATATCCAGAAGTTCGTATCCGACCATGGACGTGTCCCGCAGCATTCAGAAGATGGAGATATCTTCGAACGGCTTTATGCTGTTCGTTTGCAGCGCCTGCGGGAGCTGCCCGAAGCCGTCGATCTTCTCACGGGGCTGGACACTGGCGGCCTGCTAACGGGAAATAACTTCGCGCCGATCTCTGAAGATCTGGATGATGACGCACTGCTTGCGGCACTCGGTATCACGGTTGAAGCATCGCCCCTCACTCAGCTGAAGCATGTCCGATCGAACGCAGAGAGAAAAGCTGTGGACGACATTGCCAGTCGGCAACGCTGCACGGATTTTGAGACTTTCAAGCCGCTTTTCGAAAAGGTTCAGCGTGAGCTGGATTCCGGCGAGCGTGAAACCCGCCCGTTCGAACTGAAAGCCGAAATTCAAAAAGGCCGCTTCTTCATCGTAGAAGGTCAAAAGGCATATGTCGCCGAGATGGGCGAACAGACCCTGACCGACCAAGGCCGAACTGATGCGCGCTTGCGCGTCATCTTCGACAACGGCACCGAAAGCAACATGCTGATGCGATCGCTTCAGCGCGCCTTGAATAAGGATGAATCTGGGCGGCGGATCACCGAGTCTGTGGCGGGACCGCTCTTCGCAGACGCGCCGGAAGAGGGCGACAGCACCACTGGCACAATCTACGTTTTGCGCAGCAAATCCGACCATCCCATGGTGGCTGAGAACCGGGAGCTGGTCCACAAAATTGGCGTCACTACCTTGGGAGTCGAAAAGCGGATTGCGGGTGCACAGCTACAGCCCACATTCCTCATGGCTCCAGTGGAAGTTGTCGCGACCTATGAGCTCTACAATATCAACCAAACTCGGCTTGAGAACCTGATCCATCGGATTTTCGGCAGTGCACAGCTCGACATCGAGATTGCCGATCGGTTCGGAAGACCCGTAATTCCGCGCGAATGGTTCCTGGTACCGCTCTTCGTGATTGATGAGGCCGTTCAGAAGATCAAGGACGGAACGATCACAAAGTTTCACTATGACCCAGAGACGGCCAGTCTCGTCCTGCGGCCAGACAAATAAAGCCTACAGACATCTGTCTCCCAAGGCGGCATAAATTCTGAAGTCACATCGCCGGTTTGGATTATAAAACTCGTTGACCAGCCGCTGCCCTCGCCCTGCCTGCTAAATCGCAGGCAGGGCGCAACCTACAGCATGGCAGTCCGCACATAGTGCCCAAATTAGAAAACCCGCCGCGAACGCGACGGGCTTTCTGCAGATCTTACGACGATGAGGGAAGGCAGATGCCCGCGAACCTCAAAGCCTTGCCTACTCTAGATAGGTCACTATGGTCTTCTGGTCAATATCGCTATACCGCAACGCCCCATGCACACACGATTTTCGAACCAGTTGATTTTTGATCTTGAGGCCGTGCTGTCACCTCCACGGTTCAGCTCTTATCTGCGTGAAACCGCGGGCGATCGCCAGAGAGCGATGGATCTCTACTGCTGGAACACCGATGTGTCTGCCGCTTTCTACGTCATGCTGCAGTACTGCGAACTGTCGATCCGAAACGGAGCAGTCGAGGCGATTGAGGCGGTTTTCGGGGGCAACTGGCATCTCAACCGCGGTTTCGTCTACACGCTCCCAGCACCAGCAAGGGGCTACAGGCCCAGAGAAGATCTGACAGATTGCGCAGCGAAGCTTCCCACAGCGGGAAAGGTCGTCGCCGAGCTGAAGTTCGCCTTTTGGCGCTTCCTGTTCTTGAAAGGCCAGCAGCCTCGGATCTGGGATCCCCACCTCGCGGCGACATTTCCGGGATATGACAAAGCACTGACGCTGTCAGAAGCCCGCGCCAGATTGTTCGATGACATCGACGAGGTCCGGAAGCTGAGAAACCGGATCGCGCATCACGAGCCCATCTTCGCTCGAAATCTGCATGAAGATCACCAGCGCATTCGCAGGATCATAGAATGGCGCCGTCCAGACGTGGCCGCCTGGCTGGACAGCACGCAGCAGATCACGGCTCTCCTCTCCCGTCGG
The DNA here is from genome assembly GCF_030848395.1 of Pseudogemmobacter lacusdianii. Classification (GTDB taxonomy): domain Bacteria; phylum Pseudomonadota; class Alphaproteobacteria; order Rhodobacterales; family Rhodobacteraceae; genus Pseudogemmobacter; species Pseudogemmobacter lacusdianii. The sequence continues at coordinate 50,271 of NZ_JAVDBT010000011.1, forward strand.
CCTTGAACAGTTAGCGTCCTGAGCAGGCGCAATCATTCCTGCTCAGCGGCGATGGGCATGTCCAGATCGACATCAGCCACCGGTTTCAGCAGTCCGGCATCCTGCAGCGCCTCGATATCCGGAAGATCGCGCAGGGTTTCCAAACCGAACTGAATGAGGAAACCCGGCGTGGTGACATAGGTGTAGGGCGCGCCTGGTTCCGGGCTGCGCGGACCTCGGGCGATCAGGGCCTGGCGGTGCAGCCGTGCGATCAGATCACGGCTGACCTCACGGCCCGTCAACCGCGCGATCGCACCACGGGTCACCGGCTGCATATAGGCAATAATGGTCAAGACGAGGGCCTCATTCGGGGTAAAATCGCGACCCTCTTCCCCCTCCTTGCGGGCGGCGCGGATCGCCGCCGCGTGTTGCGGCTTGGTGCGAAACTGCCAACCTCCCGCAATACGCGCAATCTCGTAAGGCCTACCCGCCAGTTCAGCAGAAATATCCTCGATCAGGAGATCAAGCGCACAGTCCCGGCCCACCACACGCGCCAGCACCTCCCGGCCCACAGGCTCGGAGGAGGCGAACAGCACGGCCTCGACCCGCGCCATCCACTCCCGCCAGCGCAAAGCCTGTGGCAGATCGGCGAGTTCCGCGTCCAGCGGCTCAGATGATTTAGGGGCCATGGTCATAACCCATACAGCCGGAACGTCGGGCGGCCGGTCAGCTCGCGCACCAGCCCGAGCGATGTCAGCCTGCCGAGCAAGCGCCGCGCCGCACGATCACTGGCCTCCTTCCCCGCCTGTGCCGCCAGCGCATCCTCGGACTGAAGGGCGGTGATGATCGCGGCCGTGTCCTTTCCCGGCCGCCGCAGGTTTGCAGCACGCAGGGCATCGGCACGGCGGGCCAGATCGACGTGGAGATCAATAGCCGCAACCGCTGCCCTGCCCCAGGCGCGCGCGCAGGCGGCAAGCCATGCGTCTCCCTCCAGCCGAAAAGCCGAACGCGGCAGATGGGGCGCGAGCAGTGGCACAGGACGATCCTGTCCAAGCGCCCGGGCCAAAGCTGCATCCGCCAGCCAGAGGGCGAGACCGCGATAGGCCGGGCCCAGGGCAAGAACGTCCCTGGCCGCCTGAGCCGCAAAGCGCATCGGATGGGCGCGACCAACAAACCGCGCCCCAAGGTCCTGCAAGAGCACTGATACGGGCTCAGGCGACAGATCAAAGAAGCCGGGCAGCCGCGCCGGCCATTCCGCCGAGCGCAGGGCACGCGCCTCGCCCAAAGCACGCCAGCCGATCAGCATTCGCCCGGCCGGGCCAGGGTCATCTCCAGATTTACAAAGAGCCAGGACATCGCGTAGTTCTGCTTCCCCTTCCCGGCGACCCTCAAACCCTGAGATCGCCGCTGCAGCAGTAAGCGCCAACCGCTTGCGCCAGAGCATCCCAACGAGATCGTCAGAACGCACGAACGGATCCAAAGTGGCGAGCGCTGCCCCGGCAGAAAGCATTGCAATTTCAGGGTCATCACGACCCACGGCCTGCCGTATCCATCGCGGCACGGCCGGTGGGATTAGGGCAGGCGGAGGAGGTTTCACGGCACGGTACATGCGGTAACGCTAGCAAGGAGCGGCGCTTTATACCAGTATATTTTAACTTATCCGCCGCACCTGTCTTCTCTCTATAATGTCCAATAAGGTTGCATTATCGGACTAATTGTTCTTCTATCCAGAGATGCGCTCCAGAACGCTAAAAATGACCCGGAACCCTGCCCGAGACGCGCCAGAAAGGCCGTGCGGAGCGCGTGCATCTGTCTGGGGTCCTGCGGCGGCTACGTCCGCATCTCGCAACAGAGCCCCCGCGCCAGTGCCTGCCGCCCAAGGAGATCGCCATGACAGATGAGACAGCCGATCAGGAGGAGTTGACGCGGGACGCCCCCACCCCTGCCCTGCTCGACCACCAGCCCCCTGCCCTGCGGGATCTGGCCGAACGGGCGCGCATCTATGCCGTGGCGGCCAGTTCCGTCAACACCCGCAAGGCCTATGCCGCCGACTGGAAGCACTTTGCCGGATGGTGTCGGCGCGAGGGGTTGGATGCGCTGAGGCCCGAGCCGCAGGTCGTCGGTCTCTATATCACCGCCTGTGCTTCCGGGGCGAAATCGGTCGGCGGGCGCAAGAACGCGGTCTCGACTATCGAGCGGCGTCTCTCGGCGCTGGTCTGGGCCTATGCCCAACGCGGCCTGACCCTCGACCGGCGCGACCGCCATATCGCCACCGTCCTCGCCGGCATCCGCAACAGCCATGCCGCCCCGCCGCGCCAGAAGGAGGCGATCCTGCCCGAGGATCTGCTGGCCATGCTCGAGACCTGCGACCGGGGCACCCTGAGAGGGCTGCGCGACCGAGCGATGCTGTTGGTCGGATTCGCCGGAGGCCTGCGCCGATCCGAGATTACCGGGCTAGATGTGGGCCGAGGCCAGACCGAGGATGGGCGCGGCTGGATCGAGGTTCTTCCCGGCGGGCTGCTTCTCACCTTGCGCGGTAAGACCGGCTGGCGCGAGGTCGAGATCGGTCGCGGGTCGTCACCCGCAACCTGCCCGGTCGAAGCGCTGGAACTCTGGCTGAAGTTCGCCCGCATCAGCCAGGGACCGCTGTTCCGTCGGGTCACCGGCGGGGGCAAGGAACCGGGGCCGTTCCGTCTCAATGACCGCGAGGTCGCGAGACTGGTCAAGCGGGCCGCTCAAACAGCGGGACTGCGGGGCGATCTGCCCGAGAAGGACCGCCCTGCCCTCTTCTCCGGCCACAGCCTTCGCGCCGGTCTCGCCTCCTCAGCCGAGGTCGACGAGCGGCATGTGCAAAAGCAGCTCGGCCACGCCAGCGCCGAGATGACCCGCAGGTATCAGCGCCGCCGCGATAGGTTCAGGGTGAACCTGACCAAGGCGGCGGGCCTGTGACCGCCGCGAAGGCATCGAGCACCGGGATTGGCGGTTCCCGGTCTGTTTTGGCAACGAGACCTTCGCAAGAGCAGGAGAACGCGAGACCTGAAGTGCAGATGAGAATCGCAACCCGTCCAGTCGGCTTCATCGGACGGCGCTCCACTCACTATCGAGAAAATGCCGTTCCGGTGCCTCATGTAGCGAACAGGGACACTTTCGGGCAGAATGGTTGGACACCAGCCCCTGTTGGCAACATTGTGGATAAAATTAAGTCTTCTAAATCAGTTATTTATGGCACTATGTTGATATAATCTGTAAGCTGTCGGAACGGTTTCTAACCACTATATCTATGAACTTCCGTTCCGACAGCCGCAAAATTTTCTTGCGCTCCGACCATCCTATCAGCATAGAGTGGACGCAATAATCGAAAAATTCGGGCGGTTACCGTTCCTAACCCCACCGAACAGCGAGAGCGGACAGATGCCACAGGCGCTACACGAGCACCTTTTGGGCTTCGCAAAGGATCTTACCACAGCGCTCAAAGCGCTGTCAGAGAGTTCATTTGCGCCCCACGAAGTCAAAACGCTTCGGACCTTTTCGGCCGGGGAAGCAAGCTATTACCTTACCGTCGCGGACGGTTATCTGAGGAAGGCCCACCACGAGGGCCGGATCCCTGAAGTTGAGATGGGCCCGGGCGGGCGCAGAAAGTATACCGCCGAACAGATCCATGAGATCCGGCGGGTATTGGCTTCCTCAGCAAAGAACCCCGATCAATTCCGCCCCGGTCGACGCAGCGCTGATGACCCGACGCAGGTCATTGCCTTCGTCAACTTTAAGGGCGGTTCGGGGAAGACCTCCACCGCCATTCACGCGGCCCAGGACCTCGCGTTGCGCGGCTATCGGGTGCTCGCCGTGGACTGCGACCCGCAAGCCTCGCTAACGACCTTTTTTGGCTATCAGCCGGAGCTCGATTTTTTCGATGGCGGATCGCTCTACGATGTCATCCGTTACCGTGATCGGGAGACGGGGGAAGGGCCTAGGCCGATCACAGACGTGATCAAGCGCAGCTATTTTCCAAATCTTGATCTGGTGCCGGGCGGCATACAGGTAGCAGAGTTCGAACATGAAACGCCTGCGGCACTTAGCAAGGGTGAACTGCCCGTATTCTTCGACAAGATCCGCTCGGCTTTGCAGGTGGTGAAGGATGACTATGATGTGGTCATCCTCGACTGCCCGCCGCAACTTGGCTACGTGACCCTCTCTGCTATCTGCGCCGCGCAGAACATCGTGATGACGATCATCCCGGAGCGCGTCGACCTCGCCTCCGCGGCTCAGTTCCTCAACATGGCGTCGTCGTTGACCGAGGTCTTGCACGAAAGTGCCGGAGTGGGCCTGTTCGACAACTTCCGCTTCTTGCTAAGCCGCTTCGACACGAATGTGTCGACCCAGGTCGATTTCGCGTCGTTCATTCGCGACCTATTCGGCGATGCCGTCATGAAATCATCCTTCCTGAAGTCGGCCGCAATCAGCGAGGCCGGGGTTTCGCAGCAGACCGTGCTCGAGGTCGAGCTCGGCGAGATGCGCAACCGGAAGACCTACGAGCGGGCAATACAGTCGGTGCATGAAGTGACCGAAGAACTGCACGCTATGCTTCAGCAGAGTTGGGGGAGAGCGTGATGCGAAAGAACTTGCTTGCCAACAGCCTGAAGGCAGTCCGCGACGGCAAGGCCGCAGCTGCCGAAGACGAACAGAAGCCTCGGAAACTCTCGGGTGTGCTCGACGTTCAGCGCGGCCTGGATCAGCTCAGCGCCGGTGCGGCCCGTCAGATCGATCCGGCTCAGATTTCAGAAAGCGCCGTCAAGGACCGCTTCGACCTTCAGGATGGCTTGGAGGATCTGATAAACTCGATAAAGGCGTCGGGGCAGAAGCTTCCGGTACTGCTCCGACGCACACCTCAGGGTCCCCTGCCCTATGAAGTGGTTTACGGTCGGCGCCGTATCGAGGCATGTCGGCAGCTCGGCATTCAGGTTCTTGCCCATATCGCAGAGCTCAGCGATCGCGAGGCGTTGATCTCCCAAGGGCTCGAGAACGCGGCGCGCCTCCAGCGCAGCTTCATTGAACAGTCAGTCTACGCAGAGCAGCTGCTACACCACGAGTTTTCGCGCGAAGACATCATGGAGGTACTCGCGGTCGACAAAACCACGATTAGCAGGATGCTGGGCGTGGTATCTGATGTGCCCCGCTCCATCATCGAGCGGATCGGACCGGCACATGACTCTGGCCGCCGACCATGGCAGCAGCTGCGAGAGCTTCTGAAAGAGCGTGCGGACCTCGATGAGCCCGCAGTCAAAAGTTTGATCCCGACGGACGCCGCCGACAGCAATGAACGTCTGCAGGGGCTGATCCGAGCACTCTGTCACAAGCCTACCCCCGCCCCGCAGATCAGCGCCAAGCGCACACTCGCGGACGGCAGAATAAAGGTTGAGACAACACGCGGCAGGATCCTCGTGAAGGCATCGGACGAAGAGATGCTTGGCTTTGCCGCTTTCCTCGATGAGAGGCTCGAACAGCTACTCGCCGAGTTTGGAAGTCTCAAGCACAGCTGAGTTGACCACCGGTCAAAATAGGTCCGGATTGATACATAAATTGACCAGTGGTCAACAATCCGATGCCAGTGGCTGGAAGGCTAAACTAGAAACGAGCAGAAAAGGGAGCAGACTCTAGGCAAAAAGAAACCCCCCGAAAGCGGTGATGCTTCCAGAGGGCTCCGATAGCTTGAACACCTATTTCGTAGCCCGAAAAACGAATCAGCGCAACACCGATTTCGGTGAACGGATCTCGTTTGCCGTCTGAAATCGCATGAAGCACATCACATCCACGGCCATTCAGGCCGGGGCGCAGGCGAACTGTGCCAAATCCGCGGAGCACACGCTCCCCGGCATGGGTTCGATCACTCTGCAGCCAGCATTCCGACCGATTTCGCGTCGTGACATCATGGCTGCGGTCAATACATGCAGCCGCGATCTCGGCATCCGGCAAGGCGCGGTCATTGTCTTGGACGCTCTGTTGAGCTGTCTTCCCTGCAAGAGCGCAGATGGCCGAGAAATGCCAATCTCCCCGACCACCCTGCTCACGGTCTATGCCAGCAACGAAACCCTGTGCTTCCGCGCCAAGGGCCTCACCGACCGTCAGTTGCGGCGGCATCTTGAGACACTCGAAGCCGCCGGCTTGATCCGGCGCCGTGACAGTGCAAATGGTAAGCGCTTCCCTGTGATGCAGCACGGCAAACCGATCGGCGCCTTCGGGCTGGACCTGTCCCCCCTCTTCGCGCAGTCCGACGAGTTGCTCGCCCTTGCCCTGCGCCGCCGCGAGGAGGCAGACGAGTTGCGCGGGCTGCGGGCCCAGATCCTCAGACTTCGCGCGGCCTGCGCTGAACTCCACTTGAGCGACACTGTCGCCACATTCATCGAAGGGTTGCGCAACCTCGTGCGGCGTACCTCACTAACCCTCATTGAGGCTCGAGCAGCTCTCTCGCAGCTGACCGCGGTCCTCTCATCACATGCAGCCCCACAAGCAATAATCCATTGCGAGGTCGAAGAGGTTGAGAAGCGCCTGCCCTCCAAAGCGGAAGCCGCTGATGCGACATCCTGCGCAGAGGCCACCATGGACCACGCTCCAGGCCAAGCGGTCCCCCAAACCTTTCAGGCCCTCACCGCAGAAACCTGCCGCTTGCCGCCAACCGAGCAAAAGCCCGCCTCTGACGGACAGAATGTCCGCCACATAGAGCAAGACTCAGATACAAAAAAAAGAAAGCGAGAAGCCGAGGACCTTCCCAGTTGGGCGGCCCTGACCGAGGTCAGCACTTTCTATAAAGAGCCTACCAGTGCTCATGAAGCCACACGCATCGCATTCGAGTTCGGGAAGATGCTGAGAATAAGCCAGGACATCCTCGCAAGCGCGGCGAACAGGCTCGGGCTTTGGGAACTTCTCAAGCTTGAAAACCGCATGGCAAAGCAGATCGGAACCATCCTCAACCCTGATGCCTATGTGAGATCCGTCCTACGAGCGTGATCTCTGACCGCGGTCGCATGACCATGAAACACCCAGATAGACCGCTCGAGAGGAATCGGATAAGTTCGTTGATTGTTCTCATGCGGAACTGCTGCGAGGTTGAGTGATATGCAATCTTTACGCCCAGACGAAAAGCCAGGACGCGATGCGTCAGGTCTTTCGGGGCGTGCTCGAAGACGGTGAGGATCTGATCGATACCGCAGGCAATCTCGCGCCTGCATCCGGCATCTTCCCCGACTATGACGCGCCGATCATTCCCCGCAGTGAAGGACGGGATTGGACTTTGACCACGGCCCGATGGGGGATGCCGACGCCACCCGTCTATCTGGCTGGCAAGCGCACAGACCCCGGCGTCACAAATATCCGCAATGTCAGCTCACCCCATTGGCGCAGATGGCTTGGCATGGAACATCGCTGTCTCGTTCCATTCACCAGCTTTTCCGAACTCGACGCCCGACCCGGCGCACCTCGCAACAACCCGGTCTGGTTTGCCCTCGGCAAGGACCGCCCGATCGCCTTCTTCGCTGGCATCCACACCGAGTGGACTTCGGTCAGAAAGCTGAAGGAGGGCGAGGTGACAGCTGAGCTCTTCGGGTTTCTGACCTGTGAACCAAATGATGTGGCTCGCCCCATACATCCCAAAGCCATGCCGGTGATCCTCACGCGCCCGGATGAATGGCGCTGCTGGCTGACCGCGGATACGAGCGAGGCTTTGAAGCTTCAACGGCCGCTGGCCAATGGTCTTCTCGAAATAGTCGCGGAGGGAACACGTGCGGACCCTGCGTGACCGGCTGCAGGCCGGAAGTCATGATCAGCTTCACCTGGTGAAGGGCCGCGTCCACGAAGTAGAGGGCCGGGGCCGAACCGGCTTTGCGTTGTATCACGCCGCCAGACTAGCGGGGCCGATCTTCTGGATCCTTCTGACGCATGACCGCGATCGGCCAATGCCAGCAGCCTTGCCAGACGGTGTTGCCGAGCGGCTGCACTTCATAGAAGCGAGAGACGAGACGAATCTGCTCTGGACCGTCGAAGAAGCGCTACGGGCGCGGCCTGTGTCCTTGGTCATCGCCGCTCTAGGGAAACCAATCTCACTGACCGCGGGCAGACGGCTCCAGCTGGCAGCCGAGGCCGGGGACACAACGGGCATCGTGCTGATCCATGAGGGCAAGGGGAGCAATGCCGCCGAGACCCGCTGGAAATGTGATCCGCTGCCGTCACCTCCGGACTCGACTCGTCATCGTTGGGTCCTTAATAAGAACAAAAGAGGAACAATTGGAATCTATGATGTGAGTTGGAATGGCGCGACGGCTGCTGTCCATCTGGTTCCCCAGGCTGGCGAGCGACATCAGCCTGAGGGCCCGCCCCGTTGAGGGGCCTTTCGCGTTGACGCTTCGGGCGTCGAACGCGGAACATCTGCATTGTCTCAACAGCATTGCAGGTGCTGCCGGTCTCCATCGCGGCATGCCGCTGGCTGATGCCCGCGCCGTCTGTCCGGTGCTCTCCACGCGGCCAGCCGATCTGATCCGCGAGGGCAGGGCGCTTGAAAGGCTGCGCAGATGGGCCAGCCGTTATGGACCACATGCCGCCAAAGACGGAAGGGATGGCCTGATCGTCGATGTCTCGGGCGTGCCGCATCTCTTTGGCGGTGAGGTTGAGGTGCGCCTCGAGAGGGCAGGGGTCTATTCGAAAAGCGCCATTGCCGAGACCCGGGGCGGAGCCTGGGCACTTGCCCGACGTGGAGGGGGCGTGATCCCGGAAGGCGGGTTGCTCGCCCGTCTCGGCCCGATGCCGGTGAGTGCGCTGCGGATTGGCGCCGGTCGCCGAAGGACTGACCCGCCTCGGGCTACACAAGATTGTCGACCTGACCGCTGTGCCCCGGGCACCGCTGGCGCGGCGGTTCGGCGCGGAACTTCTTCGCCGTCTGGATCAGGCGCTTGGCACCCAGGCCGAGCCTGTCGCAGCCGAAGCGGATGCGCCGCATTTCGGGGTGCGGATGACTCTGCCCGAGCCGCTCGGCCTGACTACGGATGTCATGGGGGTGTTGGACCGGCTGCTTGTGCGGCTGTGCGACAAGGTGGCGTCGGCCCAGATGGGGGCGCGAGCTGTCCGATTGGAACTGCAGCGCGTGGATCGCTCGGCCGCCGTGGTCGATGTCGGTCTCGCCCGCGCAATGCGCGACCCGGTCCGGATCTCGGCCCTGTTCCTCAAAGGGGTGGACGAGGTCGATTCCGGTTTTGGGATCGACGGCCTGCGCCTGACCGCCACGGTAACCGAGGCGCTGGCGCCTGCGCAGATCGGCAACGCGCAAGCGCGGGCCGAAGATGAGCTTTCCGACCTGATCTTCCGGATCGGCAACCGGCTGGGCTTTGAGGCGGTGCAGCGTTTCCTGCCGGCCAGCAGCCGCATTCCAGAGCGCAGCTTCCTGACCGTCCCGGCCGCCTATGCCGCATCGGAGCCGTTTCCGCCAAAGCGCCGTCCGCGCCGTCCCATCACCCTCTTTCCGGCGGAAGCCCTGGCTCAGGTCTCTGGCAGCCCGCCCGCCCGCTTCAGCTGGCGCCGGATGGGTTTTACCACCCTTCGGGCGCATGGCCCCGAGCGGATCACCCCGGAATGGTGGTTCGATGATCCGGCATGGCGCAGCGGCGTTCGCGACTATTGGCGGATCGAGACCAATGAGGGGCCCCGGCTTTGGCTCTTTCGCACCCCACAGTCGGGATCTCGGGACTGGTATGCGCAGGGAGTGTTCCTGTGACCGCCTATGCCGAGCTTTGCGTGACCTCGAACTTCACCTTCTTGCGCGGTGCCTCGCATCCCGAGGAACTGGTGAAGCGCGCAACTGAGTTGGGCCTGACGGCCATCGCCATCACCGACCGAAACTCGGTTGCCGGAGTGGTACGGGCGTTTTCTGCGCTGAAGGAACTGGCGCGCGTCGCGGAGGACGCGGGGCAGGGGGCGTCCTTGCCCCGGCTGATCCCGGGAGCGCGGCTCGTGCTGACCGACAGCGAGGTGGAATGGGTCGCGCTGCCCACCGATCTGGCGGCCTGGTCGCGGCTGACCCGTCTTTTGTCGCTTGGCAAAAGGCGCGCCGAAAAGGGCAGCTGCCACATAGGCCTCGCCGATCTGGAGGAGTGGGGCAGGGGGATGGTTCTGATCGCCCTGCCGCCCGATCCGTTGGACGCGACGGGCTTCGAGCGGGATCTGCACCGGATCGCAGCCCGCTTTGCGGGTCAATGCTTCCTCGGCGCGGCCCCCCTCTATGACGGACAGGATCAGGAGCGGCTGGACCGGCTGGCCGAGATTTCGCAGGCGACAGGACTGCCCAAAGTCGCGGTCGGCGATGTGCTGATGCACCGCTCCAACCGTCGACCGCTCGCAGATGTGCTGACCTGCATCCGCGAGGGCTGCACCATTGACGCCATTGGCGACCGGCGCCTTGCCAATGGCGAGCGTCGCCTCAAATCTGGTGAGGAACTGGCTCGCATCTTCCATCGCTATCCGGCCGCCCTGCGTCGTACGGTCGAGATCGCCGACCGCTGCGCCTTCCGCATGGATCAACCGCGCTACCAATACCCCGACGAGGCCCAGGACGGGGAGCCGGCCCAGTCCCGCCTTGAGCGGCTGACGCGTGAAGGCCTGCACTGGCGCTATCCGGGCGGGCCGCCGCCGAAGGTCACAGCCCGCGTCGAGAAAGAGCTGCGCCTGATTGCCGAGGTGGAGTATGCGCCCTACTTCCTGACCGTCCATGACATTGTCAGTTTCGCGCGCTCGAAAGGCATCCTCTGTCAGGGCCGGGGATCGGCCGCGAACTCCGTCGTCTGCTACCTCGTGGGCATCACCGAAGTGCCGCCCGAGAGTATCACCCTCATCTTCGAGCGCTTCATCTCCAAGGAACGCGGCGAGCCGCCGGATATCGACGTCGATTTCGAGCACGAGCGCCGCGAAGAGGTGATCCAGTGGATCTATGAGCGCTACACCCGGGAGCGCGCGGGCCTGACCGCCGTGGTGATCCACTTCCGCTCACGGGCCGCGATCCGTGAGGTCGGCAAAGTCATGGGGCGTGCTTTTGACGGGTTCGTCGAGCACACCAAGCGTGTTTCCCCAACGTGTCTGATCCACCTGGAACGCAATCGCTACAGCGTGCCGGCCTCTTTCGCCTGTCAATCGGCATCCAAACGTGCCCCCCGATCGGCGTCCAAAAGTGGCTCTGACTCAGATTTGGTGCACCTGCATGTTCATGATGTTGCGACGAGGCGCGCGCGGAGCAGATCGATGTTGGCGCGGCCATACATCTGGCGTTTTATCGTCTTCAGCCGATTGATCTGGCCTTCGGTCTGTCCGTTTGACCACGGTTCCCGAAGCGCGGCGGCGACGGCGCTGTAGTCGCTTCGAAGGCCGCGAGCGAAGGGCGCAATCATGCTGCTCTCGGCGTCGTCGAGCCAGTCAGCCAATGCATCGTCACGAGCATTACGCACCATGTCCGTGAACTGATCGGTGAGTTCTCGGGCGACTGCTAGGGCGGGCAACGCCTCTTCGATCCGCGCGACCTGAACTGCGTCAGCACTCGATAGGTGGTTGCGACCCACTGTCAGGAGCCGCGCAATCCTGCGGGCGGGCGGTGACTTTCCAGTCCCGCTAGGCACCGACCTTGTCGCCTTCATGGCCTCGCCACCCCAAACTATGATGATGCAGCCGCCGATCTTCACCTGGCCACTGGCATCTGTAGATGCCTTCGCCTTGGACAGTTGCCGATGTAGAGGCACCTTTCATTCTGTTTAACCCTGCGAGATGCAGTTTTTGAGCAACAGGTCGAGCCTAAGATGATGGATCTACTTGATTTTGCACACATCTTGAGCACCGGTATGTATGGGTATTTTTGTCCCTCAAAGTGGGTCACTTGAATATGTGTGATCACTGGTGGACGAGTGTTTTTATCAGAAGATGTGATCGTCGACTTGATTATTGGAAGTCCGTGGGGGAGCGCCCGAAGGCCTCTCAGATTGATCTCCCGTTGTTAGGCTCGACGTGTCTCATCCTTGAGAGTGGGTGATTTCCACATCACCACTCACATGGGGCAAAATTTTGATTACCTTGAAGACTTTGACAGAAGAAACGAAGTTAATTCGTTCAGCGTGTGTCGACTGTCGAGCAAAATGATGCCTGCATCATATGGGCGCGCAAGAAAAAAGAAGCTTAGAGGGTAAAGATGAAAAAAGCGATAGCACATGTTGCAAAAGCTATTCGGCTATTTATATTGGCGATGGCCGTCACTCTTTCAGCCTCTTTAGGCTTGATTTCATCTGCATACGCGCAAGGCGTCATCATTCTTGAAGATTTCGAGGGCGCTTCAAATCCACTCGCGATCGGATACGATAGCCTCGCAACAGCTTTTGGTGCAGCTAGTAGTACTGTTGTAAACTACAGAGGCACCGCGGGTTACTTCCGTAACGGTACAGGAACTTACCCCGGGGCTGGGTTCTCTGCGGTAATTCGTGACACACCGTTTGGGCAAGCCTACTCTGCGTTCCATCGTGGGGAAGTTGTTTTTGCTGATATCACAGCACAGGGAGGGTTGGTTCAAAATACTGCGTACCAGATGGTTATTCCATCTTATCAACTGCAGTTAACCAATGTCTCTGGCCCTTCAGGACTTATATTCAACACACCCGGTGTGATAAACGTATATGGCGTACGGACAGGGACAACTATACCTCCCGCCAGTAATACTTTTGTATCCGCGGACGATATTGATGCTATCTCTGGAGTCGATTACCTAGGATCGACTACTTTGGTGAATAATACTGATGCGTTTGCAAACTATAATATTTCATTTACGGCGACACAGAACTACGATCGCTTGCTTTTAACGGTGATGAATAATGCGACTGATTTTGGATCGAGCTTTGTTAGTACTGGTCTACCTTCTGATCAAAACAATGCTTTCTTGGCGATTGATAGGGTGCAATATAACGCTGTTGCAACTCTGCAAATTCAAAAATCTGTCCTGAGCACCAATCTAAGTCCAGTCCCGACAGCAGGGGACACAATAGAATATCAATTTGTGGTTACCAACACGGGAAATGTGACGCTGAATAATGTCACGCCTGTCGATAACGGACCACTCTTTAATGGAATACCTCGCACTGGCAGCGCTCTCGTGTTCACGCCGACTGGTCCAAGTGGACCGGTAACACTGGTTGCTAATGCCGCAAGGACATTCACGGCAACATACACGCTGACAGCGCAAGATGCACTGAACCTCTCAAATTCGGCCAATCCACTACAATCTATTTCGAACAGCGCTACGGCCTCCGGTAATCCGATTGCAGGCGTATTGGCTCCCGTAACTCCAAGTACAGCGGTGACAGGATTTACTGGAAATGCGGAGATCCGCGTCGTTAAGGCTGCGAATGTCGCAGGTCTGTCAAACCCGCCGGTCGCAGGTCAGACGATCAGCTATACGATGACGGTGCAAAACACCGGCAACCTCACGCTGAATAACGTGACGCTGGCGGACACGCTCTATCGCTATGATGCGGACAATACGAACCTTGCCGATAACCTTAGCCAGGCCTTGAGCGTAACGCCCCCTGCTGGCTTCACCGGCACGCTGGCGCCGAATGCAACCGCGGTCTTCACGGTCGACTATCAGATTACGCAAGCGGATATCGATGCAGGCGGCGTGCTGAACACCGCCCTAGTGACGGGTATAACGCCTGCTGGTGCGAATGTTTCAGACGAGTCTGGTACAGCACAGAACAACAATGCGCCAATCGAGACCCCGCTTGCGTCAGATCCTGCGCTCGTGCTGACGAAGACGGCGGATGTGACCGAGCTTCCGGCGCTGAATGGGGTGATCACCTACACCTTCGAGGTCGAGAACACCGGCAACGTGACGCTGAGCGACGTGTCGATCACGGACACCCTGCCGAATATCTCTGCGATCACGCCTGCGAGCGTGCCGAGCCTCGCGCCTGGTGCGACCACGCAGTTCACCGCAACCTATACGGTGACGCAGGCCGATATCGACGCAGGCCAGGTCGTGAACACCGCGACGGCTGATGCGACGGCGCCGGGCAATGTGCCTGTCAACAACACGGACTCTGTGTCGGTTCCGGCGCTCCAGGCCGCAGACATTGCGCTGGTCAAAGCGGGCGTGGCAGGTGGCGCGGGCGGTCTGGGTGACACGATCACCTATACCTTCA
>NZ_JAVDBT010000011.1:64647-146452 GCF_030848395.1 Pseudogemmobacter lacusdianii
GGTTACACGGATCTCGATGGCGATCCGCAGTCGGTGAGCGACCTGTCGGGCACGGATGTGGACGACAACACCACGACCGTGACGCCGCTGGCGCAGACCCCCAGGATTGCGGTTGTTAAGACGGCGGATGACTCTGCGGTGCAGCGTCCAGCTGCAGTGGGTAACACGATCACTTACAGCTTCGCAGTGACCAACACCGGCAATGTGACGCTGAGCAATGTGGTGGTGAACGACCCGCTTCCCGGGCTGAGCGCGATCTCACCGACTTCGGTTGCAACCTTGGCACCAGGCGCAAGCACCGTCTTCACGGCGACCTATGCGGTCACGTATGATGACATTCTTGCTGGTGGTGTACCGAACACTGCAATCGCCGAGGGGACAACCCCGGCAGGGACAAGTGTTAGTGCACTGTCAAATGAGGTCATCACGGCATTGCAACTGAGCTTGGTCGAGCAAGTCCTTGAACCTCTAACAGGTATCCTCGAAGACGACCTGCGTGAGACGACTGCAAAACAGTCTCGCCTGTTCGAGGATATCGCCAGCGGGGCGAGAGATCGCTTGGCACGTCAGGCGGTTGATAAGTGCGTGGCCCGGCTGAACGAGTTTGTCACGGACAACCCGATCCTGTTTGAGACGGCACGCGCTGATCTGAAACCGGAGAGCGGTCCTGTGCTGGATGAGATCAGAGACATCCTGGCCCAGTGCGAAAACGGGCGCATTGAAATCGGCGGTCACACGGATTCCCGTGGGAGCGACGAGTACAACATGGGCCTGAGCCAAGCCCGCGTTGACTCTGTCCTGAACGCTCTGCGTCAGCGCGGCGTCAATACGGAGCGGCTGAGCGCACGTGGCTACGGCGAACGCCAGCCGATCGCAGACAACTCGACCGAAGAAGGCATGGCGCGCAATCGTCGCGTTGTGTTCACCAACCTTGACGTGGTGGCAGAGGCACGGGAAGAAGAGTGCGGCACTGTCACGCCGTTTGATGTTGACGGGTCTCTCGAAGCAGGAGGCGGCACAGCCAATGGGAATGGTCGCTTCGGCGGTGAAACCTACAACTGTGAGACGGGCGTTCGTCAGATCATCAGCGGTGAGTTCAGCATCAGTGATCAAGATGACTTTGGCTCGCAGGCTGCAATCTTCGGCACCCTGCAGCGTGAGCGTATGGTCTCTGACGACCACTTGAGCGGTTACTTTGTGGGTCTCTATGGCAGCAAGACATCTCTGTCTGGCCAAGCAGACGGCAGCATTAATGGGTTCGGCGCTTATGGTGGTATCTATGGTGCCAAATATATCAGTAACCGCGCGCTCATCCTCGATTACTATCTGGCAGGTTCAGCGGGACGTCATAGCTTCGATATGACATTCCCCGGAACGGTGCCGACGGACATCGATGTGGATGGCGCTTACAACTACTGGGCTGCATTCGGCGGGGTTTCGGTCTCTGGAGAACGCAAGTTCGACAACTATACCCTTGTGCCGCGTGTGGGGGCGCATCTCACATACGCCAATGGTGGGACTGCAAACTTCACTGCGTCTATCCCGGGGCTGAGCGAGCAAGGTCAGCTTAGGATCGGCGATCAAAACAGTCTGCGCCTCATTGGTGAGCTTGGGTTCCATTTCGGAGATGGTGACGCGGAAGAGTCCGACCTCGAGAGAGTACGGAACTGGTCCATCACGCCAGGGATCTTCTGTGATCGTTTCACCGGGATTGGCTCAGAAACCACTTGTGGGACCAGCCTCGACGTTGAGTGGTCGCAGACCGAGACCGAAACGGGCGACACGCTGGGTTATGCGCTGGGTCTTGAGGGAACGGACTCGACTGTCCGGGCCACGGGCCGCATCTTCTATGAGCGCAACATCCTGCAAGGGAATGGCTCCCTTAAACTGAACGCAGATGTTGGTCAGGGCACTGCACCAACTGTTGGAGGGGGCTTGGATCTGCGCTTCTAAAGTGCGACGTTTGTAAACTCGATCCCCAGCCTATCCTCAGGCAAACTCCCGCCCCCGTGCTTCGTGCCGGGGGCGGAAATTTCCAGAGGTGAGGGATCGTCCTTGGGTAGTGGGCTCTCACAACCCCCACCCGTGACCACGCTCCCTATGTCGGCTCCGTTCAGCCTCGCGCTCTAGCTCTTGCGTGGGCATTGTCAGGTTGTTTTCGTTTGGTGGAGCACTGGGGTTCTCGCGGTCATTATGCGCAGAGCCTTTCAGTCATGCCTGCCCAAAGGCTGAAGGCGTCAGCCCGGGCATGCCGGTATGAGATTGCGGAAAGGTGGTGACGTTTAGGGCGAAAGAGGGTAACGGCCCGGTTGCCACCGCCTTTTGATCTTGGCCTCAGATCTTAAGCTATGTCGTTATTGACGTCGTTACCGACGTCGTATCGGGGAGCTGACATCAGGTGCGTCATGTTGAGGTTCTAGGGCGGGAGCGTCGCCGTCACTGGTCGGATGCCGAGAAGATTTCGGTCCTTGGGCGTGTTGGGGTCGACGGCAGGACGGTTGCGGATGTTGCTCGCGAGGCGGACCTGACACGGCAGCACATCTACCAATGGCGGCAGGAGCTGCGGCGTAAGGGGCTTTGGCCTGTTTCGGGTTCGGCGCTGTTCGTTCAGGTTGACGAAGATACCGCTGGCCTGAACCAGCCCTTGCCACCCGGATCAGTGCCGATGATCGAGATATTGCTGCGCAACGGTCGGCAGATCCGTTGCACTGAGGTGATCGATGACCGATCTCTTGCCCGGCTGATCCGGGTGCTGGAAACTGTATGATTGGGCCCGGCACAGGCGTCCGAGTCTATCTGGCCTGCGGCGTAACCGACATGCGGAAGGGGATCGAGGGGTTGGCGGCCCTCGCCCAGGATCATCTGCGCCAGAAGCCGACCGGTGGTGCTGTCTTTGCCTTCCGGGGTCGTCGAGGTGACAGGCTGAAGCTTTTGCATTGGGATGGGCAAGGCTTCTGCCTCTATTACAAGGTGCTGGAGAAGGGGCGCTTTCCCTGGCCTTCGCGTGGCGACGGCGCGGCGCGTCTGACCTCGGCGCAGCTGGCGATGCTGTGGGAAGGCATCGACTGGCGCCGCCCGGACTGGGGGGCACCACCGGCCCGCGTTGGCTGATTTATCCTGCTGAAACGCCTTGTTTTTATAGAGGTTCTGCCTGTCTTGTGGTAGCTGGACGCATGTCGATTGTGCCCCAGATCCTTCCAGATGATCCTGCGCTTCTGAAGGCGCTGATCGCGGCATTGCAGGCAGAAAACGCGAAGATCTCGGCCACGTTGCGTGCCCATGACCAGTTGATCCAGACCTTGCGGCTCCGCATCGCCAAGCTGAAGAAGCAGGTATTCGGCCAGTCCTCGGAAAAGATCGAGCGCGAGATTGAACAGCTGGAACTGGCGCTGGAGGATCTGCTGATCGCAACGGCCGAAAGCGATATCCCGGTCACGGATGACGGCCAGGGCGATGATGCGCCGGAAACGTCAGCTCCCGATGAAGGCGGTGACCGCCCCTCCCGCCGCCGCCCTCGGGTCTCGGACAGCACACCGCGCGAGCGACAGGAACTGGATCCCGGCAGTTGTTGCCCCGATTGCGGCGGTGATCTGCGCCTGGTGGGCGAGGATGTCAGCGAGATGCTGGATCTGATCGCGGCGCAGTTGAAGGTCGTGCAGATCGCCAGGCTCAAGAAATACTGCCGCCGCTGCGAACGCATGGTGCAGGTTCCCAGCCGGCCGATCCCTGGCAGCATTGCAGGCGCGGGACTGCTGGCGCATATCCTCGTCTCCAAGTTTGACGACCATCTTCCCTTGTATCGCCAGCACGAGATCTTTGCCCGGATGGGGGCTGATATCCCGGACAGCACACTGGTCGACTGGTGCGGTCGTGCCATGAATGTGCTGGCACCCTTGATCGAACGGATCGAGGCGGATGTGATGGCCAGCGACCTACTCCATGCCGATGATACACCGATCCGGGTGCTGGATCGTGCGGGCCGTGACAAGGGGTTGGGCAAGGGTGTGAAGAAGGGGCGGATCTGGGCCTATGTCCGCGATCAGCGGCCTTGGTCGGGTGTCTCGCCCCCCGGTGCAGTCTACGCCTTCGCACCGGACTGGAAGGAAGAGCACGTCCATCGCCATCTGGCCAACACCCGCGGCATCCTGCAGGCTGATGGCTACAAGGGCTATGCCAAGCTCTATGAACCGGGACCGGACGGGGCGCCCCGCCTGCGGGAAGCCGCCTGTTGGGCCCATCTGAGGCGCGACTTCCATGACGAATGGGACAAGACCAAATCCGTCATCGCCCGCGAGGCGCTCGACCGCATCGGCGCGCTCTACGACATCGAGCGGGAGGTCAACGGCTGTCCTGCGGAGATCCGTCTTGCCGTCCGCCAGAAGCACAGCTCTCCGAAGGTTGAGGCCTTCTTCGCCTGGTCAGAGCAGCAGCTCTCGCGGATCCCCGGCAAGGGGGATCTGGCCAAAGCCTTCCGTTATGGAATGAGCCGACGGGACGCCTTCAGCCTGTTCTTGTCCGATGGTCGCGTGGGCATCGATAACAACCCAGCCGAACGCGCCTTGCGCCCGATCGGCGTCGGACGCCGCAACTGGCTCTTCGCGGGGGCCGATACCGGAGCCGAAACGCTGGCTCGGGTCATGACCATCGTTGAGACGGCCAAGATGAATGGCTTGGACCCGCAAGCCTATCTGACCGACATCCTGACCCGTATCCATGATCACAAGATCAATCGGCTCGACGATCTGCTGCCCTGGAACTGGTCGCCGCTGGCGGCACCCCCGGCGGCAGCCGCCTGATCAACCGCAAGCCAAAGCGGTAGCAACCGGGCGGTTACGAAAGAGGGCGGCGGTTTGATCGTGGGTGGACAGGAACATCTGCGCGTGCGGGTCAGACTTGAACCGGCCCATCACCTTCTCCCGCCTTCGGGTGTGCCGATGTGAAGCTTCACATCGGTTGTTCAGTCCCTTGTGTCGCCGGTGGTCGGCCTCGGGGCACAGCTCTCGGATCGCGACGCCATAGCTGCGCAGTTTGTCAGTGATGAGCACACGGGGATTGCCCCAGTGTTTCATAAGCTTTTTCAGAAAACGCTTGGCCGCACGGGCATTGCGGCGGCTTTGTATCAGGATTTCCAACGTATCGCCCCTGGCGTCAACGGCGCGCCAAAGCCAGCGCTTCTGACCGCCGATGGAGATGGCCATCTCGTCCATGTGCCATTTGTCGGCCGGGTTGGGGCGATCCCGCCGGATCGCCGCAACAAACTGCGGCCCAAATCGCAGGCACCAGACCCGGATCGTCTCATGGCTGACGCTGACCCCGCGCTCAGCCAAAACATCCTCGACGTCGCGCAGGCTGAGAGCAAAACGATGGTACAGCCAGACTGCGTAGCCGATGACGCTGCGGGGGAAGCGATGCCCTTTCAGGCGGGTCGGATCAGGCGACAATATCATGAGACCAGCATAGCCGCACGCAACCCGGGCAACAAACCTGACAATGCCCCTACGTGTCATGCTCCTGTGTGGGTGCCGCCATCGCGGCGGTCTTCAGGGGCATCATCCCCGTCATCAAGCATCTCGAACCACATTGCGTTCAGCACCGCGAAGCAGACGGCCAGCGGCAGGCCGAGGATCCAGGCAAAATACCACATATCTTGCTCCTTTCAGTAGGCGTGACCGCCGCCGGTGATGTCATCTTCATCCACCTTTCCCCACAGCAGCTTGTAGGCCCAGGCGGTATAGGCGACGATCAGCGGCAGGAAGATCACGGTGACGACAAGCATGATGAACAGCGTCATATGGCTGGAGGACGCATCCCAGACCGTCAGGCTTGCCCCGGGTTGCGCGGTCGAAGGCAGGATGAAGGGAAACATCGACAATCCGACCGAAGCGATAATCCCGAAGATCGAGAGCTTACTGAACAAGAGCGTTGCCACCTCGCGGCGTGCGCGCAGCCCCCACAGCACCAGCACCGCGCCAAGGAACCCAAGAACCGGGGCGGCGATCATCCAGGGATGGGCGGCGTAATTGGCGAACCAGGCCCCGGCGCTGACATCAACCGTTTTCGCCAGCGGATTTGACGGGCCGGTGGTACTGATCGCGCTGGTGATGCGGTAGCCATCGACGAACAGCCACAGCGCGATGCCGCCAAGTGCATAAAGCGTGATCGTCGCCAGGGTGGCGATGGTGCCAAAGCGGCGGGCGCGCCCGGCCACCTCGCCCGAGGATTTCAGCACCAGCCAGTTCGCGCCATGCATGGTCAGCATCGCGACCGATAAGAGCCCGCAGAGCAATGCAAACGGGTTCAGCAGGCCGAAGAACGTGCCATCATAGAAAATCCTCAGGTCAGAGCCCAATCGGAACGGCACTCCTTGCAGCACATTGCCGACCGCTACGCCGAAGATCAGCGCGGGAACGAAACCTCCGATGAACAATGCCCGGTCCCAGTTCCTGCGCCATGTCGCGCTTTCTCGTTTCGAGCGGTATTTGAAGCCGACCGGCCGCAGGATCAGCGCTGCAAGGATCGCGAACATCGCAAGGTAAAAGCCCGAGAAACTGACCGCGTAAAGCGGCGGCCAGGCAGCAAAGATTGCGCCGCCGCCAAGGATCAGCCAGACTTGGTTGCCTTCCCAGACCGGGCCGATGGTGTTGATGACGATACGGCGTTCCAGATCTGTTTTTCCGGCAAATGGCAGCAGCATTCCGACGCCAAGGTCGAATCCGTCCATTACGGCAAAACCGATCAGAAGCACGCCGAGCAGCAGCCACCAGATGACGCGCAATGTGTCATAATCAAGAAGGGTGTGCAGGATCATCGGGGTTACTCCGCTGCAACAGGGTTACGGGGGGCCAGCGCTTTGGGCGCAAGCGGCATCTCCGGGTCATGGTCCGGCTGCGGTCCCTTGCGGATCGCGGCCAGCATCAGCCGCATCTCGATCACGATCAGCACCGTATAAAGCAGCGTAAACCCTGCGATGGTGATCAGAAGCGACGTCACCGTCATGTCCGAGACCGCGGCGACAGTCGGCAGGACGCCTTCGATAGCCCAGGGCTGGCGGCCGAATTCGGCGGTGATCCAGCCAAGTTCCGCCGCGATCCAGGGCAGGGCCAGTGATGCGACCGCGATTTTCAGCGGCCAGCGGCTGATGCCCAGCTTGCGGCGCGCGGCAAGCACCACGAAAAAGCCCATCAGCGCGACATTGAAAAAGCCTATGGCGACCATGATGCGGAAGGACCAGAACAGTGTCGGCACATGCGGCACGGTATCCCATGCGGCGGCCCTGATCTGCTCTTCGCTCGCCCGGCGCGGATCGTCGACGTATTTCATCAGCAAAAGCGCATAGCCAAGATCGTCGCCATGCCGCTCAAAGATCTCGATGGCCTCGGGCGGAACCGCCTCTCGCGTTGGTGCGGCGCGGTATTCCTGCAAGGCGTCATAGGCCAGCAGCCCGCTACGGATGCGGGTTTCGGCATGGGCTTCCAACTCGCTGATGCCGGGGATCACGGTTGTCAGCGAACGGGTGCCGATCAGGCCCATCACCCAAGGGATATGCACGGCGTAATGGGTAGTTCGGGCCTCCATGTCTGGGATGCCGATCAGGGTGAAAGAGGCGGGGGCGGGTTCGGTTTCCCACATCCCTTCGATGGCTGCGAGCTTCATCTTCTGGTGCTCTGTTGCCAGATAGCCGCCCTCATCCCCCAGGATCACCGCTGAAATCGACGCCAGCAGTCCGAAGGAGGCCGCAATGGTCATCGAGCGTTTGGCGATGGCGATATGGCAGCCCTTCAGCAGATACCAGGCCGAGACGCCAAGCACGAAGACCGAAGCCGTCAGATAGCCCGCCGAGACGGTATGGACGAAACGCGCCTGCGCCACCGGGTTGAACAGGACCTCGAAGAAATCGATCACCTCCATCCGCATCGTATCGGGGTTGAATTGCGCCCCCACCGGGTGCTGCATCCAGCCATTGGCGATCAGGATCCACAAGGCCGAGAAGTTCGAACCAATCGCCACGCAATAGGTGGCGAACAGATGCCCGACCTTTGACATCTTGTCCCAGCCGAAGAAGAACAGCCCGACGAATGTGGCTTCCAAGAAGAAGGCCATCAGTCCCTCGATGGCCAGGGGGGCGCCGAAGATGTCGCCGACATAATGGCTGTAATAGCTCCAGTTCATGCCGAACTGGAATTCCATCACGATGCCGGTGGCGACGCCGAGGACAAAGTTGATGCCGAAGAGCGTACCCCAGAACTTGGTCATCTGGCGCCAGATCGGGCGGCCGGTCATGACATAGACCGTCTCCATCGCCGCGAGGAGGACGGAAAGGCCCAGCGTCAGGGGCACGAAAAGAAAGTGGTAAAGTGCGGTCAGGGCGAATTGAAGCCGCGACAGGGTGACGATGTCGAATTCCATCTTGCTGCCTTTGCGTATTGCGGGGGGATGGAGCTTTGAATGCGGGTGGTGGGCGGGTCGGAAACGGGGGCTCAGTCGGATTGCATCAGTCTGGGCGCAGCGCAGTCAGCGCCGCATCGAAACCGGGGCTGCCACGAATATGGATGGCTAGGATGCCGCCCTGTCCAAGAACAAGGATACGGTCGGCGTTTTCCGCTTCGCGCCGGGTATGGGTCGCGGTCACCACGGTTGTCCGATCCTTGGCCTTCTGGTCTTTGGCACGGTGCAGTCGCGCCAGCACATCGCGCGCGGTCTGGCCATCAAGCCCTTCGGTCGGCTCATCCAGCAGCCAGACGGGCGCATTGCGCAGGATCATCCGCGCCAGTGCCAGCCTGCGCGCCTGACCGCCCGACAGCCCCTGACCGCGATCTCCCAGCATTGTGTCCAGCCCATCGGGCAGGCTGTCGAACAGGCTTTCAAGCCCCGCAGCGGTCAGCGCGGAGATCAGTTCTGCGTCTTCAGCATCGTGGGCGGCAAGCCGAAGATTGCCGCGCATGCTGTCGTGAAACAGCTCGGTCCTTTGGGTCAGCCGGGCAGAGGGCAGGCAGAAGACCTCACCCGATTGCGGCGCTATTTCGCCAGCCAGGCACTGGAGCAGGCTGGTCTTGCCGATGCCGCTCGGGCCGGTCAGGGCGATATGCTCGCCTTGCCGGATCTCCAGCGAGAGATCGCCAAGCACCGCAGTCGCCGCCCCGTCATGGCGCAGCGTGACATGGTGCAGGCAGACGGCAACCCCGTCTTTCGGAGAGGGCGGGATGACAGAGGGGGCGGGCGGTGCCAGCCCCGGCCCGATACGGCGCACGGCCAGCCGGGTGCGGGCAAGGTCCAGCGCGCCCCGGCGTAAGGGTGCAAGCGTTTCCGACGCGGCCATGGCGACCAGCAGGGCCAGCGCGACACCGGGTGCCCCGATCCCCGACATGGCTGCGGCGACCAGCACCGCAGGTGGCAACAGCGCGGCGATCACCCCGAAGACGATGCCTGCCCCGGTCTCGATCCGGTTCAGTCGGGTTTCATGCGCGGCAAGCCGGGTCTCCAGCGCGCCCAGATCCGCGCAGCGGGCGGGCAACTGCCCGGCCATCAGCAATTCGGTCTGACCGCTGGCAAGGTCGATCACGCCGCTGCGCAGGCCCTCGATCAGGGCGGCACGGCGCAGTGTGGCGGGGGTGGCAGCGCGCGATATACGCCACACCATCACAGACCCCGACAGGATCAGCACTGCAAAGATGGCAAGCCCGAGCAGCGGGCTGATAAAGGCCAAGGTGATGCCTGCGGCCAGTGCGGCGATGAAGCCCGTGCAAAGCGGCACGATCAGCCGCAGATAAAGTGTGTCCAGCGCATCGACATCGGCGGTCAGCCGGAACAGAATCCGCGCCGGACGCAGGGCAAGCGCTCGTGCGGCCCCCGCCGCAGACCAGGCGCGAAACAGCCGTTCGCGCAGCGCCGCCAGCACGGCCAGCGTCGCGTCATGTGTCACCAGACGTTCGCCATAGCGGGCCGCTGTGCGGCCAAGCGCGAAAAGCCGGATCGCCGCCGAGGGCATGAAGACATCAAAGGCCAGCGCCGTGACCGTGGAAAGCCCGGCAAGCGCCGTCGCGGTGATGAACCAGCCGGAAAGCCCCAGCAACGCCATTCCCATCAATCCCGTCAGGGCCGCAAGCGCCGCGCCCGCCAGCAATCGGCGGCGCGCCTGCCGGTCGGGCAGCGCAAGAAAAGGGCGAAAATCCTGCCACAGGCGCGACATCATGGGGCCTCCACCGTTGCGGGCGCTGGCAGACTGATCCGGCGATCCATCCGTGCGGCAAGGCGCGGATCATGGGTGGCGACGATCAGGCTGCGTCCCTGCGCCAGCGCCAGCAGGCTTTCCGTCACGCTTTCAGCGGTTTCCGGGTCAAGATGGGCGGTTGGCTCATCGGCGAGCACAAGGCCCGCCGGGCTGACGGCGATCCGTGCCAGCGCCAGACGCAGCGCCTCGCCACCCGATATCCCGTTGCCGCCCTCGCCAATCGGCGCGGCGCCACGGATACTTGCCATTGCGCCCAGATGCATGTCTGAAAGCGCGCGGCTGACCTTCTCTTGCCCGATTTCCTTGCGGCCCATGGTGACGTTCTGCGCCAAAGAGCCTGCAAAGATATGCGGGCTCTGGCCGATCCAGGCCATGCGGGCGCGCAGGCGGGGGGCGGTTTCGGCTGTCAGCGCCTCGCCGTCGATTTCGATCCGGCCCGCCTGCGGCAGATCCAGCCCGGCGATCAGCGCCAGCAGCGTGGTCTTTCCGGCGCCGCTTGGGCCGGTCAGCGCCAGATGTTCGCCTGCGGCAAGGGTGAAATCCAGTCCCGCAGGCAGCGTCCCCCCATCGTCGCCATAACGGAACCGCAGACCTGCGACCAGGACAGAAGCCGCCTGCGGACCGGGGGAGGCAGGCGGGGTTGCGGGTAGCCCCGCTTCGGGCAACGTCCGTTCGCTGCGGGACAGGCGCAACAGATTGTCCTGTGCCGCCTGACCCGCCGCCTTGTCATGCCAGATAGCCGACAGATCGCGCAGCGGTTCAAAAAAGGCGGGGGCCAACAGCAGGATGAACATGCCCTGCGCCAGGCTTAGGGTGTCGCCCCAGGCTCCGAAATTCAGATCTCCCAGCAGGTGAAAGCCGACATAGACCGCGACCATGGCCACGCCGAGCGCAGCAAACAGTTCCAGCACCGCCGAGGTGAGAAAGGCGATGCGCAAAACCGCCATCGAACGCGACCGCAGGCCCTCGGCTTCGGCTCTGACACGGGTGGCCACCTGATCGGTCGCGCCCAGCCCCCGGATGGTGGCAAGCCCACGCAGCCGGTCAAGCAGAAAGGCGTTCATCGTGCCGATCTCGACCAGTTGCGCCTTGCTGGCCGCCTGCGCCTGCCAGCCGATCAGCGCCATGAAAACCGGGATCACCGGCATTGCGATCAAAAGGACCAGCGCCGCCGTCCAGGACAAGGGCAGGATCGCCAGAAAAATTGCCAGCGGAACCAGCACGGCCTTCATCCGCGCCGGGCCGAACCTGGCCAGCCAGGGCGTGATGCTGTCGGCCTGTTCGGCGATCATGCTGGCGGCTTCACCTGATGGGATGGCCCGCCTGTCAAGCGGCGCGCGCTCTGACAGGGCCATGATCGCGGTCATGCGTAACGCAGAAACGCGGGCGCGGGCATGCTGATGGCCTGCACGCTCGCTGAGCGCGCCGAGGATGACTCGCAAAATGCCTATGGCTGCGGCCGTTGCCGCCGGCAGGATCGTCGCGCCCCAGGACATCCGATCCGCGACGTTTGAGATCGCCTGCGCCAGCAGGCCGGCCTGCGGCAGCCACAAAACCGCGGCCAGCGTCGGCAACAGCGTCAGCCTGATCGGCTGGCGCGCGGGACGTTCTGCATCCTCGGTTTTGGGTCGGTTTGACATGGTCTTGATGCAATCCGTGATTTACCACTCTGCAATTGTATTTACGGGGAACCGGAACGAACCGTCAGGCAGTGACGCGACAACATACCGTTTTAATGCGCCAGGGCCGCGCGGCGGGATGACGCGCGACATTTCGGCATGGGCGGCTCTTCACGGAATGGTGCGGCATGAAACAGGCAGATTACAATTGTCTCTCTCGCCTTGGTTCGACGCTTGCCTTTCCATCGCGCTTAACAAGAGACTTTTCCAGTCAAGTATATTGCAGTTCCTGTTGGCATGGATTGCAAATGAAAAGTGCAGCATATGGCTGCCCCAGGTTGCTGCCGCTTTAGCTTTGGGAAGCATCAGGCTGTCTGACCGTCACTCGACATGGGCTGTTGGTGCGTCCGCAATGATTGCTCTCCAGGCGTCATATTGCGAAAGGAAGACCTTGCCGTTCAGGTCGTTGAGGAAACGGCTGCCTTGCAGTCGATCCATCACCGGGCCCTTGACCTCCGAAAGGTGCAGCCGCACGTTCTGGGCCGCCAGTTCATGCGCCAGCGTCTCAAGCGATTCCAGGGCGGAATAGTCGATCACATTCACCGCCGAACAGATCAGCACCACTTCGCGGATTGCGGGATTTGCGGCGAGCCGGTCCAGAACCATGGTCTCGATGGCGCGGGCATTGGCGAAATAGAGGCTCTCGTCCACCCGAAGCATCAGCACGCCCGGCAGGGTCTCGACCTGATGGCGCTGGATGTTGCGGAAATGCTGGCTGCCGGGGACCAGCCCGACCTCGGCCACATGCGGGCGGGCGGTATTGAGCAGATGCAGCAGCAGGGACAGCGCGACCCCGGTCGATACCCCGGCCTCGACCCCGAAGCCCAGCGTGGCAAGGATCGTCGCCAGCACGCTTGCAAAATCGCGGCGCGAATAGGCCCAGGTGCGGCGCAGGATGGCCGGCTCCACAAGGCTGAGGACCGCGACAATGATCGTTGCCGCCAGTGTGGCCTGCGGCAGGAAGTAAAGCAGCGGCGTCAGCGCCAGTGCTGCCAGCGCCAGACCGATCGCGGTAAGGGCCCCGGCGGCGGGCGTGGCAGCACCCGCGTCGAAATTCACCACCGAGCGCGCAAAGCCTCCCGTCACCGGAAAGCCGCCGGTAAAGGCCGCGCCGATATTGGCGGCGCCAAGCCCGATCAGTTCCTGATCCGGGTCGATCCGCTGGCGTTTCTTCGCGGCCAGCGTCTGCGCCACCGAGACGCTTTCGACAAAGCCGATGATCGAGATCAGCGCGGCGGGCAGCAGCAGGGCCCCGAGCAGGTCGGGCGACAGGCCGGGCAGGGTCAGGGGCGGCAACCCCTGCGGGATGGTTCCGACAATTGCCACGCCCTTTTCATGCAGACCGAGGGCCTCGACTGCGGCGGTGGTGGCGACAATGGCAAAGACCGGTCCAGCCCGGGTCAGCAGCGTGGCAAGCCCCTCGCCCGCGCCCAACCGTTTCAGCGCGGGCTTCATGCCCTTGCGCACCCAGACCAGAAATCCAAGCGAGGCAAGCCCGATCATCAGCGTTGGTGTATTGGTGCCGCCGATGTTCAGCCAAAGCCCGTGCAGGATCTCCGGCAGCGTATTACCGCCGCCCCTGATGCCAAGGATATGGCGCGCCTGCCCGGCGGCGATCAGCAGGCCCGAGGCGATGATGAAGCCCGCAATCACCGGATGCGACAGGAAATTCGCCAGAAAACCAAAGCGCAGCAGCCCCAATGCGATCAGCATCAGCCCTGACAGCAGTGCCAGTGTCAGCGCGGCGACCGCATAGCCCGCCGTCCCGGCCGCGGCGACCTGGCCCACCGCCGAGGCAGTCATCAGCGAGACCACGGCTACCGGCCCCACTGCCAGCGCCCGGCTGGTGCCGAAGACCGCATAAAGGATGATCGGCAGGACCGAGGCATAGATTCCCGCCTGCGGTGGCAGCCCCGCCAGCATCGCATAGGCCAGCGATTGCGGCACCAGCATGATGGTGACGATTACCGCCGCCGTCAGGTCGGACGACAGATCGGCCCGGTTGTAGCGCCGCCCCCAGACAAGAACCGGCATCAGAGAGGTCAGGGACAGGCGCATGGCAGCCACTTTCGGCAAATTCGGGAACCCGCGCCCGATCAGGGCGCGGGTGTGGGGCAGGGTGGGCCGTCAGACACCGGCGGCGGCGCAAAGCGCGCTGCTGCGCGCCCCTGAACGACACCAGAGCAAGGCTGGTCCGGGAGCATTGCGCAGGGCCCCGGCCAACGCCGGGGCCTGGGCTGCAATATCTGCTGGCCCGGAAACCGGCAGATGCAGCGCTCCGATCCCGGCCGCGCTCGCTGCGGCGGCGATCAGGGCAAATCCCGGCTGACCCGGCTCTTCGCCGTCAGGGCGATTGCAGATCAGGAGGCGGTAGCCGGATTTGACCAGCGCCGGGATGTCGTCGGGGCTGATCTGGCCGCAGATGCCGATCTGCGGCGTGTGGTGGCGAATATCCATACCGGCCTCTTACAGCCCGCCAAGAGGCACTTTGAGGAAGCGCTTGCCGTTTTCCTCGGGTGGCAACTCGCCCGCCTTCATGTTCACCTGAAGTGAGGGAATGATCAGGGTCGGCATCTTCAGCGTGGCGTCGCGGGCCTCGCGCATGGCAACAAAGTCCTCGCGCGAGCGGCCCTGACCCACATGGATATTGTGGTCGCGCTGTTCTCCCACCGTGGTTTCCCATGCGATGTCGCGGCCATTCGGTCCGTAGTCGTGGCACATGAAAAGCCGGGTTTCGCGGGACAGGGCCAACACGCGCTGGATGCTGTCATAAAGCGTTCCGGCATCGCCGCCGGGGAAATCGGCGCGGGCAGAGCCGCCATCGGGCATGAAAAGCGTATCGCCGACAAAGGCCGCATCGCCGATGACATGGGTCATGCAGGCCGGTGTATGGCCGGGGGTATGGATCGTGCAGGCGGTCATGGCCCCGATCCTGTAGCTGTCGCCATCGTCGAACAGCCGGTCGAACTGGCTGCCGTCACGCTGGAATTCGGTGCCCTCGTTGAAGACCTTTCCAAAGGTTTCCTGCACCACGGTGATGTTCCTGCCGATGCCGATCTTGCCGCCAAGCGCGGCCTGGATATAGGGCGCGCCGGAAAGGTGGTCGGCATGGACATGCGTTTCGATCAGCCATTCGAGACGCAGAGCCTTTTCGCGGATGAAGGCGATGATCCGGTCGGCGCTTTCATAGCTGATGCGGCCGGCGGCATAGTCGATATCCATCACGGAATCGACCACGGCACAGGCCTCAGAGCCCGGATCCTTCACCACATAGGAAATCGTATTGGTGGCCGGGTCGAAAAACGGTGTGACCTCGGGTTTCATGGTCAGATCGGGTTTGCAGGTCATGGGCTTCTCCGTAAATCAGGCGGTTTGGGTGCGGCTGGCGATCAGGCCGTTTATGCCACGCGCGATCAGTAGGCCGCAGATCAGGGCTGCGACAAAGGCCAGCGGCTCGGGGCGCAGGGTGCCAAGCGCGGGCAAAGCGCCGCCGGGGCAAAAGCCCGCAATCCCCCAGCCTATGCCGAAGACTGCCGATCCGGCGACCAGTTTCACGTCGATCAGCCTGGTGCCGGGCAGTTGGAACTTCGGCTCGAACCGCGGCGCGCGCCGCGCCAGAACCAACCTGTATCCCGGGATGGCGACCGCCAGCGCGCCGCCCATCACAAAGGCAAGGCTGGGGTCCCAGCTTCCGGCCAGATCGAAGAAGTTCAGGACTTTGGCCGGGTTGAACATGCCCGAGACCGCAATCCCGGTCCCGAAGACCAGGCCGATCAGCAAAGCGGAAAGCAGGCGCATTTCAGGCTCCGATCAGGTGGCGGGTCACATAGACGGTGACGAAGGCTGCGAGCATGAAGCTGATCGTTGCCGTGATCGAGCGGCGCGACAGGCGGGCGTTGCCGCAGACGCCGTGCCCGGAGGTGCAACCGCCACCATAGCTGACGCCGATGCCGACAAGAAGCCCGCCGCCAATGATGGCGGCCATGGAAACCGGCACCTCCATTGCGGGCCATGTGCCTGTTGCAAGGAGTATCAGCCCCGGTGCCAGCACCATGCCCAGAAGCATGACGGCACGCAAAGACCAGTCGCGGCCATCGCCGCTGCGCATCAAGCCGGACAGGATTCCTGTCGCACCAAGGATACGTCCATGGAAGGCCATCAGCAAAACGGCAGCAAGTCCGATCAGCATGCCACCGGAGAAGGATGTGAAGGGGGTGAACTCGGTCATTTCTTTTTCAACGGACAGGTCGAGAGACCGACCAGACGGTAAGCCGGGCAGGTGGCGAAAGCGGCGGTCAGCAACAGGACTGCCGCGACGATCCACAGCACAGGGCCGAGGATTGGCCAGTTTGCGCCGTAGAACCAGGCAATGGCAGCGATGACGATGCCAGCAGCCAGCCGCAGAATGCGGTCGGTCTGGCCAAGATTTTTCAGCATGGGACACCCCTGGAATCGGTTTCGGGTCATG
Source organism: Pseudogemmobacter lacusdianii (assembly GCF_030848395.1). Lineage (GTDB taxonomy): Bacteria > Pseudomonadota > Alphaproteobacteria > Rhodobacterales > Rhodobacteraceae > Pseudogemmobacter > Pseudogemmobacter lacusdianii. The sequence goes on from NZ_JAVDBT010000011.1 coordinate 81,023, forward strand.
GATGCCACGCCCCGGCGCCTTCCGTCTGTGACTTAGTTACTGTTCCGCGCTCTGGGTCAGTTTTTCCAATGCATCCCGGTTGGTCAGCCGCAACTCGCCCCGGGCCTGCTCGATCCAGCCCCGCCGCTGGAATTCCGCCAGCGCCCGGCTGATCACCTCGCGCGCCGAACCGAGCTCGGTCGCCAGTTGCTGATGCGTGACGTTGACCCTGTCACCCTCGGCCATGGCAAGAAGACGCTGTGCCAGGCGCAGATCGATGCGCTGGAAGGCGATGTCGTCGATCAGCGATAGCAGGTCGGTGACCCGGCGTGACCAGGCCCGCATCACAAAGCCTCGAAATTCGGGCGAAAGTCCCATCATCTCGTCGAAAGTGGCACGCGGGATACCGATCGCCTCGATATCGGTTTCGGCCATGCCCTCGGTCGCCAGATCGTCATAGGCCAGCATACAGGCCGAGGTTAACACACAGCTTTCGCCAGCACCGATACGGTAGAGAACCACTTCACGTCCGCTATCGGACACTTGAGTGACTCTGATCCGACCGGAAAGCAGCAAAAGCAGGTGATCGGCAGGCTGGCCCGCACCAAAAAGCCGTGTTCCTGCGGGAAAGTCCAGTTTGCGGCTGCCATGCAAAAGCGACTTGCGCAGCGCGGCGGGAAGCTGGTCCAGCTCTTTGAAATGGGCGGTCCAGTCGTTCATATATCGCTCCTGCAACGGCCGGATTTCGGGCCATTCCAAATCTAAAGCCAGTGGATAGCAGGCTTTGCGGTGAAAGCCTCTCTACAGATCTGCGCGCAGTCGCCTGTCGCCTTGGCGACATATCATGGCATGCTGGCGATCTTCTGCAATTGCTGTTTGGCGGCTAAATCCAAAAAGGCACAGTTCCGAGGCCACGCGTCCAGACGCCCCTGAACTTTTTTACCCGGATTCCAGGAGGGTTTCATGCAATCCGCAGATTTTGTCGCAACGCTGTTCGATGGCAAGTCCAATCCCGCAAAGGTCACCGTGGCCTTCACCATGGCGCTGAATGCGCAGCAAAAGGGCCATGGTGCGATGGTGCTTTTGATGGTGGAGGCGGTCGAACTGGGCCTGCCCGGCGCAACGGATGGCATCGACGTGGGCAAACCCTTCGAGCCTGTTTCCGATCTGTTGGCGAAGTTCCGCGACGGCGGTGGCCGCATCGGGATCTGCAAATCCTGCATGATCCACAATGGCTTTTCCGCTGAGCAGATGGTGCCGGGCTACGAGATTGTCACCGCACCCGAAGTCATCGACCTGATGATGGCGGCCAAAGGCTCGCTTCAGATCACCTGAGCGCAATTTCCCTGAAGGACAATTCCGATGACCACTGCTCCGCAACGCAACATCGTCAAGGCCCGTGAAAGCGGCTTTGGCCCCTTTGGGCAATATATCAATATCGGCCACCATATTCTTGGTGCCGATGAGCCTGGCACCTTTGGCGGCCAGGATACCGGGCCGGACCCGTTCGAACTGGTGATGGCCGGGCTTGGCGCCTGCACCACGATGACCATCCGCATGGTGGCAGGCCGCAGGAAAATCGCACTCGATGATGTCTCGGTCGAGGTGCGCCATTTGCGCGCCCCGCCGATGAATATGGGCACGGATAGCGCGCCTTCTGACCAGAAGCCGCATGCGTTCGAACGCGTCGTGACCCTGCTTGGCGATCTGTCGCCCGAGGATCGGGCCTTCCTGATCGCGATGGCCGACAAATGCCCGGTCCACAAGCTGCTGGAGGGCGAAGCCGAGATCGTCACGCGTGAGGCAGAGGCGGCATGATGCGCAGTGCAGAGCGGGGTTTCCCCGCTCTGCTTCGGTTTCAGAAGGGGGGAGATTTCAGAATGGCGGAATTCCACAGCACGCGGCGGGGCTTTATCGGCCTTGGTGCAGCGGGTGCGCTGGCCCTGGGCCTTGGCGGTGGCGCGCAGGCGGCGCGGCTGACGACGACGGCGCGGATCGTGATCATTGGTGCCGGTGCTGCGGGCACGACGCTGGCTAACCGGCTGGTCGAGCGGCTTGACGGGGCCACGATAACGGTGATCGACCCGCGCAGGGAACATCTCTACCAGCCGGGACTGTCGCTGGTCGCGGCCGGGCTGAAGCCCGCGAATTATGTTGTCAGCCAAACGACGGACTGGCTGCCGTCAGGCATCACGCTGATCCGGGAAAAGGCCGCCGCGATCGATCCGCTGGCAAAAACCGTCTCGACCGAAAGCGGTCAGCGGCTGGATTATGATTTTCTTGTGGTGGCACCCGGCCTTGTGCTGGATCATGCGGCAATCGAGGGGTTTTCCCCAGACATGGTCGGGCAGCACGGGATCGGGGCACTTTATGCCGGGCCGGACCATGCTGCAAAGACCTGGGAGGCCGCACATACATTCAGCGAAGAGGGCGGCATCGGCCTGTTCACCCGTCCCGCGACCGAGATGAAGTGCGCCGGTGCGCCGCTGAAACACACGTTCCTGATCGACGACATCGCAAGCCGTGGCGGCGCGAAGGGCAAATATGAGGTGCATTACGCTTGCCCGCAGCAGGTGCTGTTCTCGGTGCCGATCGTTTCGGAAAAAATCCGGATGCTGTTCGGTGAACGCAGGATTGCCACGCATTTCGGTCAGACCCTGACTGCCATTGACCACGGTGCAAAGCGCGCGACCTTTGCAACTGTGACCACAGATCCTGCAACCGGCCAGGCGGTGAATTCCACCACCGAAATGGATTACGATTATCTGCATGTGATCCCGCCGCAGCGCGCGCCCGATGTGATCCGGCAATCGGGCCTGAGTTGGACCGACAAATGGAGCGATCAGGGCTGGGTCGAATGCGACATGAAGACGCTGCGCCATCTGCGCTATCCCGAAATCTTCGCGCTTGGCGATGTGGCGGGTGTGCCCAAAGGCAAGACCGCGGCCTCGGTGAAGTGGCAGGTGCCGGTGGTCGAAGACCATCTGATCGCAGCCATTGGGGGCAGGGACGGCACTGCGGTCTATGACGGCTACACCTCTTGCCCGATGATCACCCGCGTGGGCCGTGCGATGCTGGTGGAATTTGACTATCACAACAATCTGGTGCCGTCCTTCCCTGGTCTGATCGCGCCGCTTGAGGAGCTGTGGATTTCCTGGCTGATGAAGGAAGTGGCGCTGAAGGCCACCTATAACGCTATGCTGCGCGGCAAGGCATAAGGGGGAAAGGCGATGCAGGACCTGACATTCACCACCATGATCGCAGTGTTCGAGGAAATCTTCGGGCGCAGCCTTTTCTGGCTCATGGTTGCCGCCGCCATAGTGGTGACCGGGCTTTATCTCTATGTGCTGGTGCGGGATCGGGCGGTGTCCTGGCGCAAGTTCCTCTGGGCGCAGGTCTCGATGCCTTTCGGGGCGGTTGCGGCGGTGCTTTTCGTGCAAAAGGTCACCAGTTCGGGGTTTCGCGATATCGGCGGGCCGATTGACGTAATCGTCCTGCTGGCTGTGGCGGCAATGGGGGCGGTCGGCGCGGCGATCCTCGTCTATACCGCGCAATCGCTGATGCGTGGCCGCGCAGAGAAGGTTTGATCTGCCACGGGGGCCGGTTTCGGGCGGATCGAAGCGTTCCCCGATCTGCTGCGGCGGGCCCTCGGACCTCCCCTCAATCAGGTTTGGTTGCCGCTCAGAAACCGCTGCGGTGTGGTTCCGAACGCCTCGCGAAAGGCCGCGATGAAGGCGCTTGGGCTGCTGTATCCCATGGAAAAGGCGATGGTCGTGCTGCTCTCACCGCGATTGAGTGCCTCGATGGCGCTGAGGAGCCGCAGTTTCGACCGCCATTGCCGGAAACTGAGCCCGGTTTCCGCGCGAAACAGCCGCTCCATCGTGCGGGGACTGGCACCTGCCATCTGGCTCAGTTCCGGCAATTGGCTCTGCTCGTCGGGATGGCCGATCAGGTGGCGCGTCACCCGCGTCAGGCGTTCATCCTGCCCGCCCGGCAGGTTCAGCGGTGCCTCGGTCAGCAGGTCCAGCTCATCAAGCAGAACGGAACACAGGCGCAGCAGGCGCGCGTCAAAGGGCAGCGACGTATCGCTTTCACCAAGCCGCCGGATCATCTCGCGCGCCAGGGGTGTCAGCAGCAGCACTGCGCAACAGGGGATCGGGCGGTTGGTCTTTCGCACCGAGATCGACGGATCGACATAGATGTTCAGCAACTCCGCTTCTGCCTCGATGGTGACCTGATGTTCCATCCCGCCGGGGATCCAGACCGCATGGCTGGGCGGCACCAGCCAGATGCAGGCATTGCTGACCACCCGCAAAACGCCGCGCATCGCCCAAAGCAACTGTCCGCGCGGATGGCTGTGCGCGCGCAAGGCCTGTCCCGTCCCGATCACCCGGCCATGTGTCAGGACCGGTCGCGCCGGATCGAGGATATAGGCGACGTCCGCCGGGTCGAGATCTGGCGGCTTGGCGATATCTGTTGTCATCATGGCAGTCTGGCACAGGGTGCGCATCAGGGCTAGGTCTGAAGTACCTGCCATTCTGTTTGGTGCCCTGCGATGACTTTCCCGATGAAACATGCCCTTGTGGCGCTTGTCGCCCTGCTGGCGCTTGTTCTGGCGCTGGTGCGGCCCGCGATGCTGGGCCCGGATCAGGCCCGGATCCTCGGGATCGTGCTGGTGACCCTCGTGTTGTGGGCCACGAATCTTGTGCAGGGCTATCTTGCCAGCCTGATCTTCTTTGCGGTGCTGCTGGTCTTCGGGCTCGCCCCGCCGGATCTGGTCTTTCTGGGCTTTCAGTCGACGGCGGTCTGGCTGATCGTTTCCGGCTTTGTGATCGGCGCGGCGATTTCGATATCCGGGCTGGGTGCGATACTGGCGCGAGCGCTGTCACCTTTGCTGACCGGCAGCTACCCACGCCTGATCGCCGGCCTGATGGCGGTTTCGGTGCTGCTGAGTTTTCTGATGCCGTCGTCGGTGGGTCGCGCGGTGGTCATGGTGCCGGTGGGGATGGCTCTGGCGGATCAGATGGGCTTTGGCCCCGGATCGAAAGGCCGGATCGGCATCGCATCGGTGCTGGCCATCGGCACCAATATGCCGGGCTTTGCCATATTGCCTTCGAACATACCGAACATGGTGCTGTCGGGCGCGGCAGAGACGATCCAGAACGTACATTTCGGCTATATGAAGTATCTCTTGCTGCATTTCCCCGTGCTGGGCTTGCTGAAGGCCGCAGCGGTGGTGATGCTGATCCTGTGGATTTTCCCCGCGAGGACAGGCGAGGCGATGTCGCCGCGCGAAGCCGTGCAGGAAGGCGGCCCCGCCAGCCGCAGGGTTCTGATCAGGGTGGGGCTTATCTTGCTGGCAACGCTGGCCTTGTGGATGACCGACAGCCTGCATGGTGTGAACTCGGCCTGGATTGGTCTTGTTGCGGCAGTGCTTTTGCTTTTGCCGGGGGTCGGTGTGGTCACTCCGCCTGCATTCAGGGCATCGGTCGATTTCGGGATGCTGCTGTTCGTTGCCGGGGCATTGGCGCTTGGCGCGCTGGTCAACGCCTCGGGTTTGGGGGCGATGCTGGGTCAGGGCCTGATCGCCATCCTTCCCCTGGAAACAGGCGCGGACGCGGTCAATTTTGCCTCGCTTTCGGTCATGTCGGTGGTGACCGGGCTTTTGGCCACGATGCCGGGTGTGCCAGCGGTACTGACCCCGATGGCGGGCGATCTTGCGGCACAGACGGGGTTTTCGGTAGAGGCGGTTCTGATGACGCAGGTGATCGGTTTCTCGACCGTGATATTCCCCTACCAGGTTGGGCCGCTGATCGTCGCCATGCAGATGTCGGGCGAAAAGCTGGGGCATCTGCTGAAGATCACCCTGCCGCTGGCTGCGATCACCCTGTTCCTGCTGTTGCCCTTGGATTTTCTGTGGTGGAAACTGCTCGGCGTCCTGTGACCTGTCCGCTTAAGCCCCGTTTAAGGGACGAGGCCCAGAGGTGATGCTGTAAATCTGTCAATCGATCCGCGGGCAACATATGCGCAAGATGAAACGACGTGACTTCGCGGCCTTCGGGCTTGCCTCAGGACTGGCCCTGACCCTTTCGCCGCGTCCGGGACAAGCCGGAGGCAACCCAATGCCGGGGGAACTGCGCAAGGCCATCGAGCGGCCCCCATTCGCCCCGGTTCTTGGCAATGCAGCTGGCGATATCACCCTGACCGAGTTCTTTGACTACAATTGCCCGCATTGCCGCACGACCGTCCCCGAGATCCGCAAGCTGATCGGCAGCGACCCGGACCTGCGCGTGGTCTTGCGTGAATGGCCGATCTTCGGAGAAGGATCGGAGTTTTGTGCGCGGGCATCGCTGGCGGCGCTGAAGCAACGGAAATACTGGGAATTCCATAGCGGTTTGATGGCGATCAAAGGCCGTGCCGATGAAGCATCTGCGATGAGAATTGCGAGCGCCATCGGGCTGGACGAGGCCCGTCTGCGGCGCGACATGGTTGGCGCTGACGTTGAAGAGCATATCGCCGAAACCATGGCACTTGGCGACCATATGGGTCTGATGGGAACGCCCACCTTCATTGCCGGAAATGACGGTCTCTTTGGCAAGCAATCGGCTGCCGATCTTGCGCGCCTGATGGCCAGGGCCCGCCAGGATCTGTCCTGAGCATCCGGCCCGTTTCGGGACGGAAGCGAAAGCGGAAACAGGACGCCCTGCCCGCGCGCAGCGGTCTTAGGGCCTTCTGTTCGGGACGGATGCCGGAACCACTCCCCTCAGGCAACGCCGCCCTCCTCGCGGATTTGTGTCGGGGCGTGTCGCGCGCGCTTAAGCCCCGGTTAAGCCGGGCACCACAAGGCAGGACCCATGAAACGCACGTCTTTTCTCCTTGCGCTTGCCGCTGCCCTTCTGGGCCTTGTGCTCTTGCTTCCCCCGGCGTTTGCCCAGCAGTTTTCCTTTGGCGCGGGGGCGGGTCGCCCGCTTGACCCCGAGCAGGCCTTTCGTATCGAGTTGATCTCGGTCGAGGAGGGGCGGGCGGTGATCGGCTGGCAGATCACAGACGGCTGTTACCTTTACCGCGACCAAATCTCTGCGCAAACCACACAGGGTGCGGCGCTGGAGGTCGATGCCCCGGCGGGGCAGATCAAGGATGATCCCGGCTTTGGACGTGTCGAAGTCTGGTATGGAAATGCCTCGGTCGTGCTGCCGCGCGCGGGGGGCGACATCCGTGTCACCTGGCAGGGCTGTCAGGAAGATGGCATCTGCTATGCCCCCGTGACCAGCGACCTGAGCCTGCCTCCGCTGCCGGTGGCGGCCAGCGGTGACGGGGCCGCTACCGCAATAGTGCTGGCGGAAGGCGGCGGCCTGCTTGCCGGATTGGCAGACCGGGGCGGGGCTGGTGCTGCTGGCATTTTTCGGCTTTGGCATGGCGCTGGCGCTGACACCTTGCGTTTTTCCGATGGTGCCCATCCTCGCGGGTGTGCTGGCGCGTCAGGGGGAGACCCTGACGCCTGCGCGCGGTGCGGTTCTGTCGGGTTCCTATGTTCTGGCCATGGCCATGGCCTTTGCCCTGATGGGCGCGGTGGCAGGCTGGTCGGGACAGAATTTGCAGATGGTGCTGCAATCGCCCTGGGCGGTGGGCGCGGTGGCGGCATTGTTCGTCATGCTCGCCCTGTCGAATTTCGGGCTGTTTGCGTTGAGCCTGCCTGCCGCCTGGACCGCGCGGCTGTCGAGGCCGGGGCGACGCGGCTCGGTCGGCAGTGCCGCGACGCTTGGCTTCACCTCGGCGCTGATCGTCGGGCCTTGCGTCACCGCGCCGCTGGCGGGGGCGTTTCTCTATGTCGCGCAGACCGGCGATGTGGTGCTCGGGGCGGCGGCCTTGTTCATGCTGGGGCTGGGGCAGGGCGTGCCACTGGTGATTGCCGGCACATTCGGCGCAAGCGTGCTGCCGCGCGCCGGGGCCTGGATGGAGGCTGTTCGGCGGCTGTTCGGCATGCTGTTTCTGGGCATGGCGATCTGGCTGGCGGCACGGATATTGCCGGGGCCGCCGGTGCTGGCGCTTTGGGGGCTGTGGTTGACGGGGGCCGCAGTGTTGCTGGGGGCCCTCGACCATTCTTCGGCGCAGGCGGCACCGCAACGCCAGCCCGGACGCAGCCTTGGGGTCTTTGCGCTGATCGGGGCCGGGGTGATGGCGGTCGGCGCGGGGCTGGGGGGCGATGATCCGCTGCGCCCGCTGGCGCCGCTGACTTTGACCGGCCAAGGCGGGTCCGTCGCCGCCGGTCCGGATTTCGCCCCTGTCACGAGCCGGGGAACCCTTGCCTCAGCGCTGGCCGACAGCCCGGCCCGTCCGACCCTGATCTATGTCACCGCCGACTGGTGCGTCACCTGCAAGGGGATTGAGCGCAGCGTGCTGCCCGATCCGCAGCTTGGCGCGCCCCTGCGCGCCATGCGGCTGCTGAAACTGGATGTGACCGATAACAGCCCCGAGGCGCAGGCGCTGATGCGTGATCTGGCCGCCGCCGGGCCGCCGACGATGATCTTTCTGGATGCCGCTCAGCGCGAGCCCGCAGGCAGCCGCCTGATCGGCACGATCGAGGCCGGTGATGTGGCGGCCTCGGCCATCCTGGCGAAAGGGGGGCTGTGATGGGCGGGCTGGCGTTGGGGCCGATGGCCCTCTCGGGTGAACGGGCGGCGGTCCTGGCCGGGCTCATCGTGCTTTTGCTTGCCACCGGGCTGATTGCGCGGCGCATGGGGCCGGCGATCGCAGGCTGGGCCAGCGCCGCTGCGATCAGCGGGGGTATTGCCGCGCGGCTGGGCTTTGTGGTGCAGAATGCGACGACCTATCTGGCGGACCCCTTGTCCGTTTTTGCGATCTGGCAGGGCGGCTTCAGCCCGCTCTGGGGGATTGCCGGTTTCGCGCTGGCCACCGGCTGGCATCTGTGGCGCAATCCCGATCTGATCCTGCCCGCAGCCGCTTCGGTCCTGTTTGCGGTGGGGGGCTGGAACATCGTCTGGCAATTGACGAGGGGGGAAGCGGTCGCCTTGCCCTCCGGGGCGGTGCTGGCCACCCTGTCGGGGGCTCCGGTCGCCCCCGGTGACTGGGAGGGCAGGCCGCTGGTCATCAACCTCTGGGCCAGCTGGTGCCCGCCCTGTCGGCGCGAAATGCCGATGATGGCGGAACTGGCGGCCGCCGATACCGGCGCGGAGTTCGTTTTCGTCAATCAGGGCGAAGGGGCCGAGGCGGTGCGCCGCTACCTCTCGCGTGAGGGGATCGTGATTGCGCCGGTGCTGGACCCGACCTCGCAGCTGATGCGGCATTACGGCTCGATGGGGCTGCCGGTCACGCTGTTCATCGACGCACAGGGGCAACTCCACACCGCGCATATGGGCGAGATCTCGCGGGCGGGATTGCTGGCTGGCATCGCGGCAATAAGGACCGGGACAGAATGAGCTGTGGGATTGACATGAGGCGGGCGCTGGCTGGGTGCGCGCTGCTGACGCTGGCGGCATGTGCGCCCCCGCCTCCGCCCGCACCGCCGTCCGCGCCGGAACTCCCGCCCGCAATCGCGGCGCAATATGCCACAGTGCAGGACGGCGGGATCGAGGTGCCGGCGGTGCCTGCGAAATATCTGAGCGAGCGCACGATCCGGCGCGAGGTGGATTACTGGACGGACGAAAAGCCCGGCACGGTAATCGTCGACCCCTGGCAGCGGTTTCTCTACTATGAGCAGCCGGGCAACCGAGCGATCCGCTATGGTGTGGCAGTGGGTGATGAGGGACGGGCCTTTTCCGGCACCGCCCATATTCCCTATAGCCGCGACTGGCCGGGCTGGCGCCCGACCGAGAACATGATCCGCGAATTCCCCGGGCAATATGCCCAATATCGCGATGGCCTGGAGGGCGGATTGACCAACCCGCTCGGGGCTCGGGCGCTCTATCTGCACAAGGGCAACCGCGACACATTCTATCGCATCCACGGCACATCCGAGATGGATTCGATCGGCAATGCCACCTCGGCCGGCTGCATCCGCATGTTCCATCAGGATGTGATCGAACTGGAAACCCTTGTCCGTTCGGGCGCGCGCGTCATCGTGCTGACCGAAGACGAGAGCGGCAAGGGCACAGCCCCACCCGGAACGCCGCTTCCCCAACTTGAGCCGCCTGTTATTGCCACCGAAGGAGATCCGGCATGAGACTGTCCCGCAGAACCCTGATCGGATCCGCCATTGGCAGCGGGATGCTGCTGGCTCCGCGCCCGGCGCGCTTGCCCAGAACGTCCGACCCGACTACCAATCTCAAACCCGCAGACTCTCGTCATGAACGAGGGACCCAAGGAGGGCAGGTCAGCTGTCGGATCACTATTCTCTGGAGCGGGTCGCCCGGCAATGGTTCGCGCATAGGTGACCAGTCTCAAAGGCACTTCACCTTCGCGCAGCAGATCCAAGGTGCCTGTCACTTCGTCGCCCGGCATTCCGATTGTCGCAGGCGTGTCCGCCCATGCCGACCGAGGCAAGAGTGTGAGCCCAGCCAGAGCAATGCCAAAGAGACGCCGGTCGATACGTTGCATCTACTGTGCCTCCATCATGACCCGGCGCGTGAGGGTTACGCCCCCGCCGCTCCACTCCATGCCGCCGATCAGGGCGGCATGCTCGGGCGTCATGTTCCAAACCATCAGCCGATAGGTGAAGCTGACCTGCCCGCCATCCGCCATCGTGGTCCCCGACCCGATCAGCTGCGGAAGACGGTTCACGTCGCAGCCGGCGATCTCGGCCAGTTCCTCGGTGCCGACCTCGCCGTCATCGCCGCGACAGTCCGGCTTATCCGGGCCGACATAGCGGAAACTGACCGCAGGGCCCCCGAGGTGTCCTGCAACACGAGGTCTTCCCCCATCAGAATGAGGCTGACGGGATGCGATGATTGATGCGATGCCGCCACGGACCGGACGCCATCGGTGAGCATTCCGGGAAAGACGGACAGGCGGTAGGGACCGACGAGATCCTCAAGCGGAGGCGATGCATCGCATTCGCTGGGGAAAAGCTCGATGGCTTCGGCGCGCACAGGCCCGGCCAGAAGCGCCGTGACGATCAGCGCGGCAAGGGCGGCGCCGCGCATCAATCCTGATTCTTGTGAAGCTGGGTCTCGAAACTGCCGCTGATTTCGTGGCAATCTGTGGGATCGGCTTCATAGCCGGGCTGGTCCACCCGGCATATCTCGCCCGAAAAGCGGGCCTGAATCATGCCGGTCTCGCCATCGAAATAATAGCTGTCGACCTCATAGGTGACATTGCTGCGCTGATCAGGGTTCATCTCCCACATCGGCGGGGTGGAGAGATTGAGTGCATAGCTGACAGAGTCATTTTGCCAGATGATGGAGGCTGTGCCGTCGTGGGGGTGTTCGTCGAAACTCCGGGTCAGGAACAATGTGCCTGCCGTGCGCCCGTCCACAGCCCTGACGCCGGTGATCTGCAGAGTGTTGACAAGCGGCAGGCCCGGCGAGCCACCCATGGTGCCGACCGTGGCCGAGGACATGGTCTGGCCGTCGATTTCGGTGGCCTGCGTCTCGAACACCAGTTCCTCGCCCTGGAAAGTGACGCGGATTTCTCCGATTGGCTCAAATTCCTGCGCCGACACGGGGCCTGCAAGCAGCACCAACAGGGCAGCGAATGTGTGATTTTTCATGGAATACTCCTGTCAATTGGGCAGATCACGGGGCGGCGATGACGCCGTCGAATGTCAGGTCGATCTGGCGTGGCGCAGACATTTCCACGCTTGAGCCATAGTCAGTGGTCTGGCCCAGAACGCCGGACAGGCTGCCCGAGAGGCGGAGCGCTTGGCCCTCGATCCCGACTTCTGTCAGCGTGATTTCGATGTCCTGGCCAAACAGGGCCGGTCCATCGCCGCGCGGCATCAAAAGCACTTCCGGGTTCTCTGGTCTGCCCTGTTGCAGTCCGAACCCGATGCTGATCATGGCGAACCACTCGGGTGCCGCATCGGGCCAGCCCATCAGCGAGATTCTGGCGTAATTGGTATCCCAGACGAAATCCGATTGTGTGGCAGAGAAGGTCCAGCTTGTCGGTGTGCCATCCAATGTGCCGGTGATGGTTCCGGTAGTCACCTGCGCCATGGCGGGTGAGACGAGGGCTGCAACGGCCAGCACCGCGAAAAGATGCCTTGTCATCATATGCTCCTGTCTCAGGGTGCGACTTCGATGATGGTCCGGCCCAGCACGGCCTGTCCTGCCACGTCGAGGAAACGCAATTCGTAGCGGCCCGGTGCATCCGGCAGCGTGATCTCAAGGCTGCTGCGCCCAATGGCACTTTCCGCGATGATCCAGCTGAAATCGGCCTGATCGGCACGGGCCAGCGCCACACGCTGATCGGCACTGTCACTGCCGCCGCTCCAGCTGATGGTGATGACTTCGCCGGGTTTGCCGGTGGCCGGAGCTTGCAGACCGGCGCCGTCATCCAGCGCCGCATCCGGTGCCAGCACCTCAAGGGGTCCCCGAGCCATGACCCGGTTGCCACGCTCCAGCTGATAGCGAATTTCATAGGCACCGGGCTCTTCCGGGGCCGTCATTCTGCCCTGAGAGGCATCGCCAACACGCGTATAGGCGGCATATTCCCCATCTGCGGTTCCCGCAGGAACGATGGTGATATAGTCACGCGGGTGGATGGCACCGGTCCAGGAAACGGCGACATCACCCCCTGCCCGGACGCGCTCGGGGCCGCTCAGCGTCACCTCTCCTTCGGCCACTTCCACCGGCGTGCGCGCGAGGACACGGCCACCGTTTTCAAGTTGCAGGCGCACCTCATAGAGCCCGGGTTCAATTGGAGCACGCAGGCGGCCGGATGCTTGACCTTCAAGGCGGTCGTAATCGGTATATTCCCCCTCGGCTGCGCCCATGGGGACGATGGTGACATAATCGCGCGGATGCAGCCCTTCGGCGGTCCAACTCACATCGAAGGCCGAGCCGACCAGAACCTGCGCGGGTGCCGAAACCGTCACCTGCGCCTCGACAACTTCAATGGGCGCGCGGGCGAGGACACGACCGCCATTCTCCATCTGCAAGCGCAGCTCATAGAGCCCGGCTTCGGCAGGGGCGCGCAGGCTGCCTTCGGTCTTGCCCTCAAGGCGGGTGTAATCGGTATAGGCACCTTCCTCGGCCCCCAAAGGGACGATGGTAACATAGTCACGCGGGTGCAGGCCTTCGGCTGCCCAGCTCACCGGGAAGGCCGATCCGATCACGACCTGCGCCGGGCCGGAGACGGTCACGACAGCATCGACAACCTCGATCGGAGTTGTGGCGAGAACGGCCTTGCCATCCTCGGTCTGCAACCGAACCTCGTAGAGGCCGGGCTCGGCGGGCGCTCGCAACTGCCCCTCAGACCGACCCTGCAGACGGTCATAGTCTGTATAGGCGCCGCCTTCTGCGCCCACGGGCACGATGGTCACATAGTCCCGTTCCTTCAACGCGCCCTCTGCCGTCCAGCTGACGCCAAAGGCAGACCCCACCACAACCTGTGCAGGCGCGGTGACCGTGACGGCGGGCAGCGGCGCGGCCGGGGTTTCAAAAACAAAGGTCTGTGTCGCGCGCTGACCTTCCGCCAGCGTCAGCGTCTGTGATTGCTCCAGCTCCATCGCGGTGTGATAGCCGGTGACGGTCCAGGTGCCGGGGCGAACCTCCATGACGCCGGGATTGCCGCCGAATTCAAAGCTGTCGTCACCTTGCGCGAACTCCCAGGTGATCGGGGTATCGATCAGCGGACCGCTTGCGCTGTCCAGAACCGCGCGCAGGGTCAATTCGGCCAGGTCCGGCTCTCGGGGCGGGAACATCACCGACAGATTGTGGATGGAATCCGCCGCGAAGTTCATCTCGGTCTGGACCGGCTGATCCCAGGCCTCAGTTGTGACGGTCACCACATAGTCGCCGAACGGCAGGTCCAGCTGGGCCGGGTTGCCGGTGAGGGTCTGGACATAGCTGGCTTCACTGTCCGAGATCTCCCAGCTGACATTGCCCGCGAGATACTCGGCCGACATCTCCTGATCCGGCCGGAAGAAGACCGGCTCTGGCCCCATGCGCTCGTGGTTCTGATACGCGGCAAAGCTGAAGGTGCCGGATTCGACAACGGCCAGCTGTTCCAGCGCACCATAAAGCTCTTCGGCATTGTCGGCGGTGAAGAACCGCCCACCGGTCTCATCGGCGATGCATTGCATCTGTAGCAGCGCCTCGGCCTCGCCGCGCACATCAAAGCCGATGACATGGGCGGTGAAATCGACGCCGGCGTCGTTCAGCGCACGGGCGGCAGCGCAGGGATCGGGGTTGCAGGTCTCGATCCCATCCGAGATCAGGATCACGGTCGCCGCCTGTTCGGTATGGCGCAGGGCGTGCGCCGCCGCGATCACCGCATCGGTCATCGGCGTCATGCCGCGCGGGTTCAGCTCGGCCACGATCTTGGCGATATCCTCGCCGGTTCCCAAGGCGGGGGTTACGATGGTCTCGATATCGGAACACTGGCCGCGCTCGCGGTGACCATAGGCCACAAGGCCAAGGTTCTCATCCGCCGGAAAGACCGCCACGAAATCGCGCACCACATCGCGGGCGATGGTGATCTTGTTCACGCCGTCGATCTGCCCCCACATCGAGCCGGAGGCATCAAGGACGAGTATCGTATCCGGGCGCTGCTGTGCGGTGGCGGGGAGGGCAAGACCAAGGGCCGCCAGCCCTGCAAAAAGAGTGCGTTTCATGCGGTTTCTCCCTTGCGGGTAAAGGCGCCCGTGACCCGGGCCTTGAGTTTGCGGAAATGCGACGACATCTGTTCCAGCCGCGCATCCCATTCGGGATCCAGCGGCTGGCCGTCGGTGGTTTTCACCCAGACCTGCAACAGGCAGGCGACGGCAAAGGGTTCAAGGAAAGCGGCCTTGACGCTCCAGGCGAAGAGCAGCGCGAAGACGAAGCCTCCGGCCGACCAAGCTCCGGGCATGACGTAGACCAGCGCCGCCGCCGGGGCGAGCATGACAAGGAACACGAGGCCCGCCAGCCCATAGGTGAAAACCGTCAGCCAGGCGGCATTGCGCAGCATCACCTTCCAGCTCTGGCCATAGAGCACCAGTGCTTCGCGGGCCGATCCCCAGGCATCGGAAGACCCGGACCGGATCGCATGGGCCAGTATGATCTCATCGACAAAACCCACCGCCACGCGCAGAAAAGCCTGCACCACGCCCATCAGTTGTTTGACGTAGGGAATTGGTAGAATGCTGAGGATTCCGCGCACAAGGCCGGTCACCGCACGGATCACGCCCTTGACCAGTTGATCCAGCGCGAACAGCGTCGAGGCCTCGCCGAACCGCCCTTTCACCACGGCGGTGGCATGACCGATCTGGCCGCGCCCCTCGGGTAGTGTCCGCCCGTCGATCAGTTCGACCATGACGGCGATATGCCCAGCCTTGACGATGTAGAGGATGTATTCGCGGATCCAATACATCACCGCGCCGGTGATCCCGAAGCCGATCATGCCGCCCCAGGCCATGCTCTGGGCCCGGAACTCGTCATCGCCAAAGGCTCCGATGCCCCAGCCGATCCCGACCCCGGTTCCGGTCGCAAGCATATAGGCCAAGGTGATCCCGAAATAGACCCCTGCGCGCAACAGCACGAACGGCATCGTGCGTAGCATCAGGCCAATCGCCTGTGCCATACTGAAATCCCACATCGTCGAAACGCCTTCGCCTGGTTCGAATTTTTTCGATCCTTGCACGACAGAACCGGCACCGCCCCGTTCGTTTGAACGGGGAAGGGCGGCAAAATCTGTGACAGGTATCGAGACAGAGCCTATCCTGACCCGGTTCAGAACGGATTTTGCGGAGGCTGATTTGAGAAAGCTGCGGATTTTGACCGCCGGACTTGCCTGGCTGGCCATGACCGCCAGCATTACGGTTGCACAGGATATTCACTATTGGGTCGATCATGGCACGGGATCGAACACGGTGTATGCCGATGCGATCATGGCCCTGCCGATGCATCAGATCGCCACAACGACCTCGGTCACCGAAGGGGTGCAGCAGTTCGAGGGCGTGTTGATGCGTGATCTGCTGGCGCTCATGGCGCGCCATGTGCCGGGCGAAACCGTCGTCGTCGGGGCACTGAACGATTACGAGGTCGAGATCCCGATGGAGGATTTCATCCGCTTTGACGTGATCCTGGCCCACAGCATGAACGGCACCCGCCTGACCCCGCGTGACAAGGGGCCGTGGTGGATCATCTACCCCCGCGACGACCACGAAGAGTTGCAGGACATCCGCTATGATACCCGCTGGGTCTGGCAGCTGAACCGGCTCGACATCCGGTGAGGAAGCGCGCCCGCCAGTTTGCCGGGGTGGTGCTGCCGCTTGTGACGATCGCGGTCTTCGCGACGGTGCTGCTCATGTCGTTCCGCCAACTAACCGCCACCCAAAGCACGCTGCGGATCGAGCTGACCCAGAACATGCTCTGGGTGATCTCTCGGGCCGAGGCCGCCACCCTGCGGCTGGCCGAAGAGGCGGCCTGGGCCAGGCCGGAAGATTCAGTACGGGTGCAGCAGCTGTTGGATGTCTGGTTCTCGCGCACGCAAATCCTGCTCGATGAGCCACAGCGCGCCCGCATGATCCATCTTGGGTTCGAGCAGACGCTTATCGCGCTTGAGGCGGCCGAGGGCCATCTCGAGGCAGATCTCGCGCTCCTTCTCACCCGTGACATTGCGGCGAAAGACCGGGTTCAGGAGACGCTTCAACCTCTGGGCCGAGAGCTCGCCCGTGCCGCCAATCGCGCGATGACCGCGGAATGGGAGGATGTCGGGCGCCAGTTGGACGAGACCGCTACCGGCATGCGCCAGATCGCTCTATCGCTGGCGGTGATTGCCGGGGCTGGGCTGGTGCTTGTGCTTTCATTGGCACTGACCGCGCGGGCGTCGAACCGCCGCGCAGCGCAGCTTCAGGCGGAGCGAGCCTTCTCCCAGCTGTTGGTCAGTGCCGGGGATCGCGGGATCGTGGCCTTTGACGCGGCCGGACGGTGCTCGGTGTGGAATGGCGCGATGGAGGCGTTGTTCGGGGTGCGTGCGGCCGAGGCCCTTGGCCGCAGTCCTGCTGAAATCGCCGGATTCTTTGCCACGGAGCATATCGCGGCCATGCTGCAAGACATTACGGGGGGCCGTGCGCGTGTGGCGGTCGACCAATCGGTGTTCGACCGGGATGGCGGAGAGCCGCATTTCGTTGACCTGATGGGCTTTCCCTTGCGCCGGGACAGTCAGATTATGGGCGCGGTGTTGATTGCCTCCGATGTCACCGAACGCCACGATGCGCAGCGCGAGCTTGCGCGGCACCGGGACCATCTGGAAATCGAGGTCGCGCGCCGCACCGAAGAACTGGATGCGGCCCTGATCCGCGAGCGGGCGTCTCTAGACATCTATCGCAATTTTGCCGCGATGATCTCGCACCAGTTCCGCACCCCGCTGGCGGTGGTCGACTCAAGCCTGCAGCGGCTGATGCGGCGCGGAAGTGCGGTCGACACCGCCGAGATTGCCGAGCGCGCAACGCGGGCACGCGGTGCCGTCGCGCAGCTGCTGCGCCTGATCGAAAGTATTTTCGACGCCGCCCGTCTCGACGCGGGCCAGGTCACGATCGACTCGCGCAGGATAGATATTGCAGCGCTTCTGGCCAGGCTGATGGCACATGCCGAGCATGATTTCGCGCCGATAGACTTTGACGCTCGTCCCTCGGAGGATCTGACGCCGGTGACTGGCGACGCAACACAGATCGAGCATATCCTGCTCAACCTGCTGTCCAATGCCCGCAAATACTCCGATCCTGGAGAGAGCATCCACGTGATCCTTGCAGCAAAAGGGCGTGGGGCTTCGATTGTCGTCGCCAATCCCGGCAATATTGCAGCCGTAGATCGACCCCATGTGTTTGAACGCTACTACCGGGGCAGCCGGGTAGAGGGGGTCAGCGGCATTGGCCTTGGGCTCTATATGGCCCGCAGTCTGGCGCGCATTCAGGGGGGCGATCTGGTCCTGTTGGATACAGCGCCCGGAACGGTGGCATTCGAACTGACTTTGCCCTCGGCCGGAGCCGACGGGGTACAGTTGCATGAAGGAGGCGGCCATGCGCAGACGTGACGGCAAGGGGCTTGTGCTCTGCATCGACGACGAGGCCGATCTTTTGCGCGATCTGGCCGATGAACTGCGGGAGGCCGGTTATGGTGCGATTGAGGTGGCCAGCGGCGAAGCTGCGCTCGAACAACTGGCCCGTGTGCAGCCGGATCTGATCCTCTGTGACATCTCGATGCCGGGAATGGATGGCTATGGTGTGCTTCAGGCCGTGAAGGCGGGTGGCGGCCCCAATGCCGCGATCCCGTTCGTGTTCCTGACGGCGCTCGCCGAGCGTCAGCAGATCATCGACGGCAAGCGGCTCGGCGCGGATGATTATCTGGTGAAGCCGATCGACTATGATCTGATGCTGGCAACCGTCGAGGCGCGGCTCAGGCAGGTGAAGCTCTGGCCGGATCGCGGCACCGGTCCCGCAGCGCAGCGCTGGTCTGACGCCAGTTCGCCGGAAGCGATGCGCGTTCTCGATGTGCTGGCGACCCCGGTGGTCGTGACCGATGCCGAGCGGCGTATCCATTTTGCCAATATCGCCGCCCGCAAATTCGTCGAAGAGGTGGGGGGGCTGGTGTTGGATGGCGGGATTTCTGCGTGTGATGATGCCGAAAACCGCAAGCTCGGCATGTGGTTGAGGGAAGTTGGGACAGGCGAAAGCGAGGGAGAGGTTGCTACTCTGACCATATCAGCCGGTTCGGATGAGCATGATCTTTCGCTCTTCGGTATCGCATTGCAGAGCGGCCGGGCTGAACCGCACATCGCGGTGTTTCTGGGAAACAGACAACGGCCCCCGCTTCCGCGACCGGAAACGCTGTCTTCAATCTACGGTCTGACACCGACTGAAGCGCGGATCTCGCTGCTCCTGGCGGGTGGCGCGAAACCTGCGTTGATTGCGGCAACACTGGGTGTGTCAGCCTCGACTGTTGCCTTCCATCTGCGTAACATCTTCGAGAAAACCGGTGCAGATCGTCAAGCGACGCTTGTGAGGCTGCTTTTTTCTTGTCCGGCGATATCTACGACGCCCGACTAGGTGAGCTTCTATGGCTAACCTGACGGATCTGTTTGCCAGTTGCCGTGGGAAGCCGGATTATAGGCAGATCATGCGCGAGTGTCAGAGCGATTTTTGACAGACCATCACGGCTTTTCGTCCATTTGGCCGCAGACTTCTTCGGCGAGGCTCAGAAATGCCAGCCTGATTTCCTCTGGAAGGGAGAAATAGGCCTTCAGTATGCGATGCCGTTCCCCCATGCGTTGAAATGGCTGTAGTTCAGATAGCCTGTCGTCGCAGCTCTCGGTGAGTACTGACTCAAGGACTGCACAAGGCTCTACGGCCAATAGCGCTGTCACTCGCAACATGCGCTTAACGGACACGCTATTGCGGCCTGCTTCGTGCTTTTGCATTTGCTGATAGCTGATGCCGATCTCTTCAGAGACATCCGACAGTGACAGCCCACGTCTTGTCCGCAGTTCTCTCAGTCTCGCTCCGAGGCGCGTATCAAAGTCTTGTAGATTGCCGTCCAACTCGGCCCACCCTTTGCCGGACAGAAGCGAATGCTGCGGTACGCCCCCGCAATCGCTTCCTGACCCATGATCGGGGAGTTGGAAAACCGAACCTGTCCGGTCCCTATGACCTTTAGCACCGGAGCGCCTGGACATACGTCACAGGCTCCCCGACCGCATGGTCAAGGAATCGGCGCCGTTTCGGCCGACGCCAATACCGACAGGTTCAGGGGTTTCCACGCCCCAGGGACGACGCGTGGCGTCCCCAAGTGCAGTGTATCGGTTTCAGGGGGTTAGGAGCAAGATGGTGCGTTGACCGGTTCCAAGGTGATCTGGTCAGGCGGCAGGGTCTTCGGTCGCGGGGGCAACTGGCGCGTCAGGCCCGAGCGACTCGCGCAGCTTTCGACCCGCCAGGTTCCAGTCGTGCCTGGGCTCATCCCAGCTTTGCGTCGAGGTGAGCTGGCGGTCCAGGTAATCGCGGAACTCTTGTTCACCGACCCGCAACTGGAATGTGTAGAGCCGATTGACGATTTCGTGCATCAAGTCACGCAGTTCGTCATCGCTGATCCTGGAAACCTCTGACCATGGGATCTCTCGGCCGTTGGCGTCGGTCACGATAACATCAGAGTAGTCCTCGGTAAGGCTGACCACTCCGGGGCCTGCATGCAGGGTTTCAAGACACGTATTACGAACACAGATCAGCGCCATGGCCTTGGACATGACAGAGGCAATTTTGCGCTCAAGGTCGTTGGGCATGGCTTCCTCGTCTCGCAATACGAGCGAGGGCCTATCGTTCCCCGCCCTGTTGATTAGATAGCGAAATCTTCGAGCGATTTTCCGGCGGCAAGCGCGTCGCCGATCCAGCCGGGTTTGCGTCCGCGCCCTGACCATGTCAGTTCCGGGTTTTCGGGATGGCGATACTTCGCGACCGAAGGAGAGCGCTTCCGGGTTGTTGCGGCTTCCGCGAGATCCTCGAAAGAATAGCCGAGTTCGCGGGCCAGCTCATCGACCTTGGCGCGGGCTTCGGCTTTACGGCGCTCCTCAAAGGAAGAAATGGCCTTGGCCACCGATTTTTCCAGCTGCTTCAGTTCGCTTAGCGAGAAGGCGTCGAGGTTGATTTCGGTCATCAAAGTCCCCTTTGTACTGCAACACTGATAGGGCAGGGCGAGGTGACAGGCAATTCCCCAATGGGGGACATGGCCAGACATGGCTGTGTGGTCTAATGCTGCCGCATGAGCAGAAGAAGAGAGCCCCGGCCATCCACGCGTACCATTGCGAGACGATCAGCATCTGGACTTCGCCGACCAGGCGGCGGGCGCCACTGGCCTTTCCAAAGTCTGGCCGTTCTTGGTTGCGTGTTGTTGTTTGGCTTTATGGCGGTGGAGCGCTTTCCCGAGCATCTCGGGGCGTTGCCGGAATTGACCGCCATTCGTGTGGTTGAAGGTCCGGTCAGACATATTCGCGACGGTGATACGATTGAGGTGGCGGGCACGCCTGTCCGGTTTGGATCCCTTGACTGTGCCGAGCGTGGAACAGTGCGAGGCGATGCGGCTACCAGGCGGATGCGGGAGCTGGTTGCCGAGCAGCCCCTCACCTGCGCCCTGAATGGTCGCACCAGCTATGATCGCAGCATCGGGCGCTGCACTTTGCCCGATGGGCGTGACGTGGCCGCACAGATGATCCGGGAAGGATTGTGCGGCCGATACTGGTGAGGGCAGTCCTGTCGGATTCAGAGTGAGAGCGCGGGTGGTTTGCCCGTGACGGGTCCGGGCTGGAGGAGAGGCCTCCGGCGGCCCGTCGCGGAGTGACTGTCATGAACAACATACAAATTCTGGAACCCGCGCGACCGGCGCGCGGCGGCTATAAGGTGGATGTCAGCCGGGGTGAGCGCAATGGCCGGGTGTCATCCGAATGGTTCAACCGGCCCGATGATGAGCGCTATCTTTCGCTCGATGACCTCTGGGCCTCGGTCAAGGCGCGCTCGGAGCGCAGCACGTCCCGCATCGTCGAGACGGCGAAGATCCATGTCGAGGCCAGCCGTGACAATGCCGAGCGGCTGCAACTGATCCTGCCGAAAGCCGATGCGCCGCTGGCACCGACCCATTGGGCCTTTGGCCAGCTTGCAAGCTTGGTCGGCGCACCGGCCTCGTATCTGCGTCAACTGCCTGCGCCTCTGGCGGGGATTAATCTGCAGTATGGCCTCTCCGGCCATCGGGCCGAGCAGATCAAGACCTTCGAGACCGAAGACGGCAGGACGGAACTGCGCGCGGTGACCGGCCCGGATTACGGGCGGATCTATGATCATGAGCTGGTCGAGGCGGTGCAGCGCATCGCGGGCAATGGCACCGGTGACACGCGCTGGAAAGTGCCGGGCAGGCTCGACTGGTCGACCGGGGTCTATAACCCGGACGTCGACATCACCCGCGACACGACCACGCTCTATGCTTCGGACCGCGATGTGTTCCTCTTCCTCGTGGACGATCACAATCCCATCGAGGCGGGCAAGCTGCCCGACGGATCGCCGGATCTCTACTTTCGCGGCTTCTACTGCTGGAACTCGGAGGTCGGGGCCAAGACACTCGGTATCGCCAGCTTCTATCTGCGTGCTGTGTGCCAGAACCGGAACATCTGGGGGCAGGAAGAATTCCAGGAGATCACCATCCGCCATTCGAAATACGCCGCCTCGCGGTTCGCCCATGAGGCGGCACCGGCGCTGACCCGCTTTGCCAATTCCTCGCCCTCGGGGTTCATCAACGGGATCAAGGCGGCCCGTCAGCAGATTGTGGCCCGGACGGATGAGGACCGGGAAGCCTTCCTGCGCAAGCGCGGCTTCTCGAAGCTCGAGGCGGGCAAGATCATCGACAAGGTGCTGGTGGAGGAGGGCCACCCGGCGGAGAGCATCTTCGACTTTGTTCAGGGGATCACGCGTCTCGCGCGGGACAAGACCCAGCAGGACACCCGGCTTGAGCTGGAGGGCAAGGCGAAGAAGCTGCTCGAGCGCGCGGGCTGACAGCAGTCGCGCACCCATTCTTCCCATCATCGCGCGGCAGCCCGGCTCCTGGTTCTCGGTTGCCGCGTCCCTTCCCATTCCCGGCCCAAGCGCTCGCGGCTTTATAGATGCGGGCGGCGGGCTTCTCATCCCGAGAGACCCCTGATGCAAACCTTCGACGAAAAAGTGGATACCGCTGTTTACGCCGCCTTCATGGCTCTTGGCCTTTCGGTTGCCACGAATATGGAGCTGGCGATCCGGCTCAACGACTTCATCACCCAGGAGTTCCAGTTCGTCGTGTGTGATGATGACGGTGATGGGGGGCGCAACGCATGCCAGCGGTCCCGGAGGGCGGGCCGATGACTGAGCAGGAGAAAACTGTCATCCTTGAGGCGCGTGAGATTCTTGCGCGCTATTTCAACCAAAACCCGCTGCTGACCTCCTGGCAGGCTGTCCTGGACTATTGTGCCATCGCGGTACGGGGTGAGGTCGAGTGCTTTCATGTTCTCTACCTTGACCGAAAGAACCGGCTGATTTCCGATGTTCGGGTCTCGGTCGGCACCGTCGATCATGTGCCGGTGTATCCGCGCGAGGTGCTGAAATGTGCGCTTCTGATGAACGCATCGGCGCTGATCCTGGTCCACAATCACCCCAGTGGTGATCCCGAACCGTCTGATGCCGACCTGAAGATGACGAAGGAGATCCAGAAGGGCTGCAAAACGCTGGGTCTTACCCTGCATGACCACATCATCGTCGGGGCAGGGCGTGAGATCAGTCTGCGTGCTCGCGGTGATCTCTGAGCGACAGGTCGCCAAATACTCACCGGACACGGGTCTGGCTTGCCATCCTTCACCTGAAACGCCAGTCAGATACACCGTTAAGAATTGTAGCTGAATGACGGAGAAGAGCCGGATGGTGGTTCCAAGTACAAAAGCCGAGCTACTGGAAGCGATTGCGACGACATTTGATCGCCTCACCATCGATCTCGCGAGGGGTTGAACTGACCGTGCAAGGGAGGCATCACTCGCGGGGCACGCGGCGGGGACAATGATGAGCCCAGCCGATTTGGTAGCTTATCTGATCGGGTGGAACGATTTGGTGCTCAAGTGGCTGGATCGTGACGACCGGGGCGAGCCGGTCGATTTTCCCGAGGCCGGGTTCAAATGGAATGAACTCGGTCTGCTGGCCCAGAAGTTCTACCGGGATCATGAGGCTTTGGATTGGGTCAGTCTGTTGGCACGCCTGACCGAGGCCAGGACCCGGCTGGTCGACACGATTTCCGCACGGTCCGACCCCGAACTCTACGGCGGGCCCTGGTATGGGAAATGGACGAAGGGCCGGATGATCCAGTTCAATACGTCTTCTCCCTACGCCAATGCGCGAGTCCGGATTCGGAAGTGGCTCAAGGAGAAGGGCTGAGAGCGATACAGCTCTCTGCTGCAAGGGGAAACCTGTCCATGCAGCAGAGGCGCCTGGTCTGCCTGTGGCCTCACGCTTTCAGCGCGT
The DNA here is from genome assembly GCF_030848395.1 of Pseudogemmobacter lacusdianii. Taxonomy (GTDB): domain Bacteria; phylum Pseudomonadota; class Alphaproteobacteria; order Rhodobacterales; family Rhodobacteraceae; genus Pseudogemmobacter; species Pseudogemmobacter lacusdianii. The sequence continues at coordinate 105,111 of NZ_JAVDBT010000011.1, forward strand.
CTTTCACGGCCTTGGCAGGCGTAAAGGCCAGCTTCTTTGAGGCAGCAATGATCACGGTTGCGCCGGTGGCCGGGTTGCGGCCTTCGCGTTCGGCGGTTTCCTTGACCTTGAACTTGCCAAAACCGGGGATCGAGGTTTCTTCGCCGGCAATGGCGGCGTCGGTCACGGCTTTGAAGACCGCCTCGACGGCAGATTTGGCCTGAACCTTGGTCAGGCCATTCTCTTCCGCGACTTTGGCGGCGATATCGTTGGTCGTGGTCATATGGGTCAGCTCCTGTTGGATCCCGATGACCATGTTAACTTTGGCGCAGGATCGTAATCTTGAATTTCACGCAGCGTGGACGTTCAAGCCGTTTCCTGCTTCTCTGCTGCTGGCAGGGCTTCGGCGTGCTCTGCCGCAGACGAAGCGTAATCACGCATGCGGCCTATGGTCTGCTGGCATGCCTCATCTGAGGCTTGCAGCGGGGTGCTCGCCAGTTGCCGGAGTGCGCTGATAGCCGCCTCCTTCGGTATCGGCTTTCCTGCCCCGAGGCCGATTGTTCCGATCGGCTCGTTCGTCTGCATGAACATTTCCAACCAGGGGCCGACATAGTCCGTGCCATTGCCGAGCGGTGAAGCCGCCGTTGGCTCCAGTTCATAGACCATCACGCATTCAACGCTCTTACCGTCTACGGTCGCCTGATAGCTGCCGAATGGGCGGCGCTCCAACATCCAGGACAGCGCGATCATCGGTGCGTTTTCCAGCGCCGCCGCCAGATCTTCGGCTCTGTCGATCTGCTGCGGCAGCAGATTGGTGTCGAGGCACCGCCATTGGCTGGTGGTGCCGGAATAATATGCAAGCAGATAGCGCATTGTCAGCATGCCCATATGTTCTTGTTGTCGCTGGCATCTTCGCCCGACCAGGAAGTAGGGAGCGCGTCTTCTGCTCGCAAGGATTTGCGGTGGGCCTTGGGCGGGATGCCGCCCAGGGGTATGTCGTCTTGCCTGCACGTACGGCATTAACGCCGTGACAGCAGCCTGCCGAGCCAGCTGCTTTTGCCGTTGGCATTGCGCAGCTTCGACCGGGGCGACCTGGCAAGAACTTCGCGCCCCGCATCGGTCAGTTGGTAACGCTTTGCGCTTATGACCCTGAAGAGCCCGCGATCCGTCAGGCGCTCGGCGATCTGCTCTGTCTCCGGATCCGCGTCAGAACCGATCAGGGACAGGATATTTTCTGGCAGACCCTCAGCGTCGCGCAGAAGATCGAGCCATGAAGATGGCATTTCATCGTCCGACAACGCACGGCTCCGGGGATGGCGGCGTGTCGGGCATCAGGTCATCTCGCAGCGCAGGCATATCAACTCGCCCTCAGCGGACGACCAGCACCGGCACCGGGCTGTGGGCCAGCACTTCGGCGGTCTGGCTGCCGAGCAACAGACGACCAAGGCCACGCCGGCCGTGCGAGGACATGCAGATCAGGCTACAATCCCGCGCTTTCGCAGTCTCGACAATCGCCTCGGCAGGTTGGGCATTGGGGATATGCAGAACCTCGGCGACTACACCGATCTTGTCCGCAGCTTCCTTCGCAGTTCTCAGGATGCCATCGGCCAGTTCCTTCTGGCTTTCCTCGAACCCGCCGCTGACCTCGATGGGTGCGACCCATGCCCCGCCCGCGGCCGCTGCATAGATCGGGAAGGCTTCCGTGACGGTGACGATGGTCACCTTCGCGCCGAGGGTCTTGGCCAGCGTCAAGCCGTGGTCGAGGCCCTTGGTGGCGGTTTCCGATCCATCGGTGGAAATCAGGATGTGATGATACATGATCATTCCTTTTGGCTGGCAGGGAAGATCTGGCGCATGGCGGGATCGTGATATTGTTGCACAGGCTTGCCCCCTGGCCAAGGAAATCCGTTCCAGATCAATGCCCGAGATGGGCTGGGCCTTTGGCCGTTCGACCGTTTCCTTGCCGCCGGTCAGGAGAGGGAGAGTGGGGAGGGGTTTTCCATGACGGGTTGGTAGCCGGAGAGAGGGTCTCCCCGGCGCCCGTCCTCGGAGTATCTGACATGGCCACTGCCGTTCAGAAGATCACCCTGTCGTCCTCGCGCGACATTCCCTTCAACAAGCTGGTGCTGAGCCAGTCCAACGTCCGGCGCGTCAAGGCCGGCGTTTCGGTCGATGAACTGGCCGAGTCCATCGCCCGTCGCGGACTGATCCAGTCGCTGCATGTCCGCCCGGTTATGGGCGAGGATGGTACCGAGACCGGCATGGTCGAGGTGCCCGCCGGCGGTCGCCGCTTCCGGGCGCTGGAGGTGCTGGTGAAGCAGAAGCGCCTCGCCCAAACCGCCCCGGTCCCCTGCATCGTGTCCGACGCAACCGACGACGTGCTGATCGACGAGGTGTCGCTGGCCGAGAATATCGAGCGCGCACCGCTGCATCCGGTCGACCAGTTCCGCGCCTTCCAGGCCATGCGCGAGAAGGGCATGACCGAGGAGGCCATTGCGGCCGCCTTCTTCGTTGATGCCAAAGTGGTGAAACAGCGCTTGCGGCTGGTCTCGGTCGCGCCCGCGCTGCTCGAGATCTATGCCGAGGACGGCATGACGCTGGAGCAGCTGATGGCCTTCACCATCTCTTCGGACCATGAGCGCCAGGTTCAGGTCTGGGAGGCGGTGAAGGACAGCTGGTCGAAGGAACCCTACAACATCCGCCGCCTGCTGACCGAGACCACGGTGCGGGCCTCCGACAAGCGCGTCACCTTTGTCGGCATCGAGGCCTATGAGGCGGCGGGCGGCTATGTGCTGCGCGACCTCTTCCAGCAGGACGATGGCGGCTGGCTGCAGGATCCGGTGCTGCTCGACCGGCTGGTGAACGAGAAGCTGAAGGCCGAGGCCGAGATCATCGCCGCCGAGGGCTGGAAATGGATCGAGCTCGCGGTCAGCTTCCCCTACAGCCACGCCTATGGCATGCGGCAGTTGATCGGCACCACGGTCGATCTGACCGAGGACGAGCGCGCCACCCGCGAGGCGCTGCGAGACGAATACGACCGGCTTGAGGCCGAATATGCGCAAGCTGAGGAATACCCCGATGAGGTCGATGCCCGGATGGGCGAGATCGAGAAGACCCTCGGCGCCTTCGAGATGCGGCCGATGATCTACGATCCGGCGCAGATGGCGCGGGCCGGGGTCTTCGTCAGCCTCGATGTCGATGGCACGCTGCTGATCGAGCGCGGTTACGTCCGGGCCGAGGATGAAGCACCGCTGGAACCGGAGCCCGAGATCGTCGATCCCGAGACCGGCGAGGTGCTGCAGCGCGGCGAGCCGGAAACCTACCACCAGCGTGCGGTGATCAGCCTCGGAGGAGAGCCGGCGACTTCGCCCGAGGAGGAAGAAGACGAAGGCGAGGCGATCAAGCCTCTCCCCGAACGGCTGGTGATCGAACTGACGGCCCATCGGACACTGGCCCTTCGCGATGCTGTGGCGAATAGCCCGCGCATCGCGATGACCGCGCTCTTGCACCGGCTGGTGCTCGACTGCTTCGGCATCCGCAGCTCGGGCAATGCGCTGCAGGCCCGTGTCAGCGAAGTGCATCTGTCGGTGCAGGCTCCTGACCTTGGCGACTCGATCCCGGCGCAGGCCATCGACGAACGGCATGCGGCCTGGCGGGCGGATATCCCGCTTGATGACGGCGATGACCGTCTCTGGGACTGGCTGCACGATCTTGACGAGGCAAGCCGTCAGGCTCTGCTGGCGCATTGCCTAAGCTTCGGGGTCAACGCGCTCTATGAGCGACCGAACCCCTATAGCGGCAATGGCATCAGCCAGCATGGCCTGGATCGGCGGCTGCATGAAGCGGATCGGCTCGCGCGCATGACGGGTCTCGATCTGGTCGAAACGGGCTGGAAGCCGACGGTCGCCAATTACCTCGGTCGCGTCACCAAGGTGCGTATCCTGGATGCCGTGCGTGAAGGTGTCGGCGATCAGGCGGTGGAACTGATCGGTCATCTGAAGAAAGGCGAGATGGCGACGGAGGCCGAACGGCTGCTGGCAGGCAGCGGCTGGTTGCCGGAGCCGCTGCGGATGGAGGACCACGAGGCCTTTGCAGACTCGGCAGATGCCGACGGTTCCGAAGCGAACGCCTTGCCGGACTTCCTCTCGGGCGACAGCGAGGACGAAGAGCCCTCCGAAGATGAAGAGCAGAATCCGGGGCATCGCATCGCCGCAGAATGACCAGTCCCGAGGGCGGCCGTGGTCGCCCTCGCCTCTATCCTCTCAAACTGGCTCGGTCTTCGTGACCGGGCCTTTCTTTTTGCTTACGCCCTTCGGTCATGAGGCATAGAGGCGCCCCTCACTCGGCCATTCAATACCGGTGCCGAAGCGCATTTCCTCGGTTGGGGACTCGATGTCCGCCTTGGCTGGTCAATTCGGTATCGCCATTCAAAGCCTCGGTGGTGCCATCATGTCGCTTTGACGGGACCGGTGGTCCTCTATCGCCATGTTCAGAGAACGCGCGATCCGCTCGGCGCGCTCGATCACATGGGCGGCGCCGTCAGGCGGACAGATCTCCTGCGCGGTCAGGCGGAAGAGCTCCAGCCAGCGCTCGAAATGCGCCCATTCAACAGGCAGAGCGACATGGGCGGGCATCGGGGCGCCTTTGTAGATGCCAGTCATCAGCGCGACCGAATGCCAGAAGGCGACCATCTTTTCCAGATGCGGCCCCCAGTCGGTGATCCGTTCGGCAAAGACAGGACCCAGCATCGGATCCTGCTGCACGCGGTCGTAAAACCCGTGCACCAGGTCATGCAGCATCCGGCTGTCGAGGCCGGTCTCTGCCATCAGCGCGGCGGTCACCTCGGGGCGCATCGTCGGGGGAAGGGCGGGTGCGGTACTGGTCATCTGGCTCTCCGGCTGCGGCGCGCTGTCACGCCGCCTTGCAGGACAGGATAATCCTGCTAATTGGTATTTCAAATACTGATTGATTGCGACCATGCGCCTCACCGCCTTCACTGACTACGGCCTGCGCGCCCTGATGCGGATCGCCTCGGATCCGTCGCGTGGCTTTTCCACCGCCGAACTGGCGGATGAGTTTGGCCTGTCGCGGCATCATCTGGCCAAGATCGTGCAGCGGCTGGCGCAGGGCGGCATCCTGAGCACGCGCCGGGGCGGTGGTGGCGGGGCGATGCTGGCGGTCCCGGCCGGGACGCTGCGCCTCGGGGCAGTGGTGCGTTTGCTGGAAGAGAGTGGCTCGGGGCTGGTCGATTGCCTGACGCCGGGCGCGTTGGCCTGCACCGTCGACGGGCGCTGCGGCCTGAAATCGCGCCTGCGCCGGGCCGAGGCCGCCTTCATGGCAGAGCTTGACCGCTCGACGCTGGCTGATATCGCCCTGCACCCTTTGGAGGTGGAGCAATGACCGACTGGCCCACGGGGCTGCAGCCCTACAAGCGCACGCCCGAGTTCACCGAGACCAGCATTCCGCTGGGGCTTCTGCGCGCCCATGCCACCAAGGCGGGCACCTGGGCGCAGCTGCACGTGCTGGAGGGCAGGCTTCGCTTCCGCGAACTGGTGCGGGACCGGGTGTTCGACCTTGGCCCTGGCATCCATCCCGTGATCCGACCCGAGGAACAGCACGAGGTTGCCCCATTGGGCCCCGTTCGATTCTTCGTCGAGTTTTGCCGGATGGAGGACGAGGCCGGAAAAACTCTGTAGACCCTGCATGCAGACGGCAACCGGTGTGCGCCGCAGGTGATGTGGCGGAAATGAGGGTCAGGGAGCGGCTTAACGGTATTGAAGCAAGGCAATGTTTTTCTTCCGTAAACCGCACATTACTCCATGTGGGTTATTCATGGCGTCGCTGCGATGGATATACTGACCTGAACTGCAACACCCGTGCACCCGGCCCGGTTCAGCCCTCGTACCCGCATGATCTATCTCGCCTACCCTGCTGCCACCGCCTGGTCTCTCGGTTGTGCCTGGTTTCTGGTTCGGCTGATCAAGGATACGATCCGCACGGAGACGCGTTTCAACATCGCCGTCATATTCCTGACCGTCGTTCCGGTCCTGGTGGTGTTGGGCTACGCGCCATGGATCCTGATCGAGAGCTTCAACTCGCCGGTCATCGCCACGTTGCGCGAGAACGAATGGCACTGCACGCAAACCGGGACCATGCAGACGATGGTCAGATCCTATACGCGGTTTGTCGAGATCTGCACGACCTATCAGCGTATCGGGCATTGATACCGGGGCCCCTCGGCTGAGCACTATACTCCGCGATGCGGAGCAGTTTTTCGAGGTTGCGGCTGTGCTTGACCATATTCCCTTGTCTTTTGCTTGACCGCCACGCGACATAAGGGCGAGGATCGCGGCTGTTTGTTTGAAAGCATTGCAGCAGATGAATGACACCGCCTCCCCTGAGCATCAGTTGATAGGGCACCTCTACGATGTTGCGGTGGATCCGGGGCATTATGAGGCGATGATCGACCATTGGGAGACCATGCTGCGCCCGGCGCTTGAGGGGCAGATGGCGGGTGCGACCGATCCTCATGATCTGGTCGGGCGCCATGTGCTGCGCGCTGATCGCGTGCTCGAGCAGGTGCTGATGACCCCGCAGGACGATGGGGCCGCGGCTCAGGTCGAGCGGATCCGCCAGACGGCCTGTTTCACGGTAGATGGCCGGGGTCATATGGCGGCGGTGAACAACGCGACCACGCTGATGTTCGGCCTGACCGCCGGTGCAAGGGCGCGCGATCTGCCGCTTGCGAGGGGCGAGGCGGACAAGCTGATCACGCTGGCTGCCAGTCTTTTGCAGTCCAACGCACCCATCTCGCGGGTGCTGTGCTTACGTCTGCGCGACACGGGCCGCCTGCTTGTCCTGCAATTGCGGCTTTGCCGTCCGCCGACCGAAGCCGCCTTTGTGCTGTGCGTCACCTCGGAAATCCATTGGCCTGACGGCTTTGCCCAACTGATGGAGGACAGCTTCGGCCTCTCGCCCAGCGAGATCGAGGTGCTGCGCTTCCTCGCCGAAGGGCTCTCGGTGGCCGATATCGCAGCGCAGCGCCGGCGCAGCCTGGAAACGGTCCGGGTGCAGCTCAAATCCCTGCAAAGCCGCACCGGCACGCGCAGCCAGCAGGAGCTTATCCGGCTGGCTTTGACGACTTTGAACAGTCTGCGGGATCAGGCCCTGCCGGCGTCCGAGCGCCGGACAGGGCCTGCCGAGGTCGAGACCCGCCGCTTCGCGCTCAAGGGCGGCCGACAGATGGAGTATCTGGTCTTTGGCAACCCCGAGGGCCGTCCGGTCCTGTTTCTGCCGCTCGATATGGGGTTCGTGCGCTGGCCACCCAAGGCCGAGGCCGATGCGCTGCGCCGGGGGCTGCGCATCATCGTTCCGATCCGCGCCGGCTATGGTGGCTCCAGCCCCGCTCCGGCACGGAGCGAGTTTTTCCGGCAGTTCATCAGCGATCATCTCGATCTGCTGGATCACCTGCGCATTCCCCGCCTGCCGATCCTGACGCTTGGCGATGACAGCCTGCTGGCAATCCGGCTTTACGCGGCAGCGCCGCAGCGTTTCTCGGCGCTGCTGGCCTGTGCCGGCGCCCTGCCACTGACCAGCAGCGAACAGATCCAGCGCATGGGCAAGTGGCATCGCTTCATCCTTGGCGGCGCGCGGCTGACGCCGCATCTGCTGCCGTTCATGGTGCGCGCGGGTGCTGCGATGGCGCGTCGCTATGGCAAGACCCGCTTTCTGGCTTCGGTCTTTTCCTCCTCGCCCGCCGATGCCGCGACCTTCGCGATCCCCGATGTGGCAGAGGCGATGATCGTCGGATCCGAGGTTATGCTCTCAGCGGATCATTGTGCGGCGGGGCCTTTCGCACAAAGCGTGGCGGCGCTGGCGCAAGCCGACTGGACAGGGCCGATGGCGCAACTTCGCTCAGGTGTCGAAAACGGACGGATGAAGGTTCTGTTCTTCAGCGGCGAGCAGGATCCGCAGACCCCGCAGGAAACCATGGTCGAGCAGCGGGATGAACATCCCTGGATCGAGTTCACGGTCTATCCCGATGCGGGGCAGCTTCTGTTCTTTCTGAAGTGGCGCGACGTTATCGCGCGCCTCGATGAACTTGCATGAGAGATGTCGATTAACCCATCCGGGTTATTCACGAACAGGCAGAATCGGGGAAAGTGTCGCCTGCCTGACCCTATCATGGGATCCGGGCGGATTGCTCTGACACTTTCGAAGGAAGACCCCATGACCCGTAAACTCCTGGCCTCGGCCGCTCTTGCCGGTGCCCTGTTCGGCGCGGCCCCCGCCATGGCCGAAGAGCTTTCGCTGCATACCTTCCTGCTGGTCTGGGTCTCGGACAATTGCGAGGGGTTTGAATATGCCGAGGACATGCTGCGCCATGCGAATATCGCGGTGATGGGCGCCCCCGAGGCCGAGGTCGCCGCCTTTACCGAGAAGATGGAGCACGGCCTGAACGACCTCTTCGAGGGCGACAAGGCGGGCTATTGCGAGAGCATGATCTGGAATATCGAGGATCTAGAGGCCGAAGCGGCGGAGTGACCCGATCGTGGATGCGAGTCTGACGCGGCGGATGCTGCTAGCAGGGGCAGGGGCGGGTGCGGTTTTGGCGGCGCCTGTTCTTGCGGAAGGCGCGGCCTGGCTGGACGCTGTTGCGCAGCGGCTGGCATCGCAGGGCGGGTCTGATCCGGGCCAGCTTGCTCTTGATTTGGCGGGCAATATCCGGGTGGAGCTCTACTGGAGCACGGATGTCCCGGGCTTTCTCGCCGATATTGCGGCGGTGAAGGCGCGCGCCCCTCTTGCCGAGGCTGGCTATGATCCGGCCACGGGCATCAGCCGGATCGATCAGCAGCTCGCAGATGGGCGGTCAAGCCTGACCGACCACTGGATGGACCACGGCTGGACCCTGCGCCGGATCACGATAACGGCGGGCGACCCGGCGACCGCCGCCAGCGGGCTGGATGAATTTGCAGGCTTCCGCAATCGCGGGGGCTTTGGCGGCCCGGCGCTGCTGACGCCGCCCTTTTCCCCTTTGCAGGATTGACAGGATGAAGATTCCATCTGCTCTGGCTGCCCTTGGGCTTGCCGTTTTCGCTCTCCCGGCCTTTGCGCAGGGGGCGTCTTGTGATGACGAAACCGATACTGCGGCAACAGTCGCCTGCCTCGACACATACTGGCAGCGTGAAACCGCCCGCACGGATCTGCTGATGGAGCGTCTGTCGGCGCTGATCGCCCCGCAAGACGAGAGTTACGTCGAAGATGCCCCGAATGGCGCTGCGCGCCTTGCCGCCTCGGCAATCGCCTGGGAGGCGTCACGCGATGCCGATTGCGCGCTGGCGGGATATGCCATGGCCGGCGGATCCTGGGAGGCGGTGATCACCGCTGCATGCCTTGGCACGCAACAGGCATCCCGCAATGGCTGGCTTGAGGGGCGTATCGCACAGTTCGAGATGGCCGAGTGATGGGCCGTGTTTCTGCTCTGCTGGCTGCGCTTTTGCTCGGGGCCTGTGTTCAGCCGTCGCCCCCGAATGATTGTGCGCAGCGTCTGGCTGTCGCCCGCGATCTGGCGGCCCTGCACCAATATGGCGGCGACATGGAGGCCCATATCCGCAGCCTCGGCACCAAAGGGGCCAGCGCCGCCGAACTGGCCGATTACCGGGACATGGCCGTCCGGCTGCGCCCGGTCCCGCGCCTCGCCGGTGACGGTGGGCGTGAGATGGGCATCGAGGCCGGTCTGGCCGAATTGAACCTGACCTGTCCCTGAAGCGATGAAACCCATGGAGAAGACAATGACATTCCCGATCCGGCGCCTGATGGGCGCAGCCCTCTCGCTTGCGCTGCTGGCGGTGCCGATGACGGGTTTTGCCGATCAGGCGGTGATCGACCGGCTGAACCAGTTGGAGATCAAATGGAAAAACGGCCCGGTCGATGCGGCCGGCTTTGCCGATCTGCAATCCATCTCGATCCCGCATACGATGCGCGAAAGCCTGACCGATGCCGACCTTGTGCTGCTGGCCAAGCTGCCCCGGCTGGGCCATCTGGCGCTGGATGGCGTCAAGGGCCTGACCCCCGAGGGCCTGCGCGCTTTGGAGGCTGTACCGAACCTGTGGTTCGTCTCCTGGAAGATCGCCGATCTGACCGACGCCCATGTGCAGGCGCTTGGTGGTATCCAGACCCTGAAGATGCTGGAACTGAGCGGAAACAAGGCCCTGACCGATGCCATCATGCCGACGGTAGCGGCGCTGCCGGTGCTGGAGGGGCTGCAACTTGACGGCACCTCTGTCACCGATGCCGGTGTGGCCAAATTGGCGGGCCATCCGACGCTGCAACGCCTGTCGCTGATCTCGCTGGGCGTGACGGATGCGATCTTTGCGCCGCTGTCCTCTGCGCCGAAGCTAAAATCCCTGATCCTGAACCGCAGTGCCGTCACCGGCAAGGGGGCGGCGCAACTCGCGGCGCTGCCTGGGTTCGACGAGATCGGGCTGCATCACGCTGCGCTGACCGATGAAGGGGTGCTGGAACTGGCGCAGATCCCCACTCTGCGCAACGCCTTCCTGTGGGAAAACCGTATCTCGGATGCCGGGCTGGCGGCGCTTGCGGCGCTGCCGGGGCTGCGCACGCTCTATCTTAACGGCACGGATGTAACCGATGCGGGCATGGCGGATCTGGGGCGCTCGACTTCGATCGAGACGCTGTGGCTGTCGAAAACGGCGGTTGGTGACGAGGGCGTTGCGGCGCTTTCAAACCTGCCGCTCAGCTCGATCATGCTCGAAGAGACCAGGTTGGGCGATGACGGGCTGGCCAGCCTTGCGGCTATCCCGACCCTGCGCAACATCACCAGCCGCAAGTCCAATGTGACCGAGGCCGGTGTCGAACGCGCCATGGCGGTCGAGGGACGCAACGATAAGCTCTCGATCCGGAATTGAGGATGCGGGTCCGGCCAGGCTCGGGAAAGGAGGCCCCCCGATGACAGCGAATGAGGACGCCCCCTGGCTGGCAGATCTGGCCTGTGCGTTGTCGCGGGCCAGATGGATCATCGTGGCACCTGCTGTGGTCGGTGTGGCCCTGTTCCTCGCCCTCGGCGGTTGGCAGGGCGAACCCGGACTGGCCGCCTTTCTGGCGCTGGCCCTTGGGCTGAACGGCGCGGCGATGGCGGCATGGATGCTGCGCCTTGGCCTCGACAGCGCCTTCCTGCCGGCGCTGGCACGGGCGCGCGGGCTGGAGCATCAACCCGTCGCCTCGACCTGGCGCCTGCTGCCCGAAGGGGTCCTTCCCGAAGGCAATACCCGGATGATGCGCAATCTGGTCACGGGGCGCATCGCGGATCGCAGCTGGCAGGCGGGCTTTCTGGAGATCGGCCGCAAGCAGCGCAACAAGGGCAATACGATCAGCATCTTTCGCGGCCAGCTGGTGCAGGTCGAGGCGGCCCCTGGCGCGCCGGATGTTATTCTACTGCCCGCCAACCGCAGACCTGCGGCGATGTCGGGCGGCATTGGCACCCTGAACTGGCCGCAGCGAGCCGAGTTCACTTGGCAGAGCCGGCGCTGGCAGGTGTTTTCGCCGCAGGATGTTGGACCGGAGGATCTGCAACACTTGCAGGTGATGATGGCCGCCCTGCCGCCCTTGCCGCGCGCTGTCGTGCTCCGCGCTGTTGTCCGGGCGAATGGCTGGCAGCACTTGGTTTTTGCCAACCGGAATGATCTGTTCAGGATGGGCAGCCTGCCAACGCTTTGGCAGCCGGCAGAGCAGGTGGCGGAGCGGGTGTTTGGCAACCTCACCTGGGCGGAACTGGTTGCACGGGCAATGGTGACGCAAAGCGACTGAGCCCTAGGTCCCGGCTCATGCTTGTTCGCCGCAGCGACAGCGCGTATCAACGCTGCCGAAACACATGGACCCGGGTGCGATCCCCGGGTGGCTCTTCCGGCCGCCGATCCGCCGGACAACCTGAAAAGCCCCTACAGCTTTGACAGTCCGGCAGGCGACGGCTGGTTAGGACATTCCACATGCTTTCTCTCGCTGACTACCGGAGCCAATGGTTTGGCAATATCCGCCCCGATCTCCTGTCCGGCCTTGTGGTGGCGCTGGCGCTGATCCCCGAGGCCATTGCCTTTTCCATCATTGCGGGCGTCGATCCCAAGGTCGGGCTTTACGCCAGTTTTTCCATCGCGCTCATCACCGCGATTGCCGGTGGGCGGCCCGGGATGATCTCGGCCGCGACCGCCTCCAAGGCGGTGCTGATGGTGACCCTGGTCAAGGAGAACGGTCTGCAATATCTGCTGGCCGCGACAATTCTGGCGGGGCTGTTGCAGATCGGCATGGGGTTGCTGAAACTGGGCTTCGTCATGCGCTATGTGTCGAAATCGGTGATGACCGGCTTCGTCAACGCCCTCGCGATCCTGATCTTTCTAGCGCAACTGCCGAAACTGGACCCGGGTCGCGTGCCGATGCTGACCTATCCGTTGGGCGCGCTTGGGCTGGCGATCATCTATCTGTTTCTGCGCCTGACCACCTCCATTCCGTCGCCTCTGATCACGATCATCGTGCTGACGGCGCTGGTGCTGGCGCTGGATCTTGATGTGCGCAATGTCGGCGATATGGGCGCGCTGCCCGATACATTGCCGGTCTTCCTGTTGCCCAATGTGCCGCTGACCTATCAGACGCTGGCGATCATCTTTCCCTATGCGCTGGCGGTTGCTGTCGTGGGCCTGCTGGAAAGCCTGATGACCGCCAATCTGATCGACGAGGTCACCAATACGAAATCCGACCGCAATCAGGAATGCATCGGTCAGGGGCTGGCGAATTTCGGCACCGGCTTCATCGGCGGCATGGCTGGCTGCGCGATGATCGGGCAGAGCATTATCAACGTGAAATCCGGCGGGCGCGGACGGCTCTCGTGCGGCTTTGCCGGGGTGATGCTGCTGATCTTCTGCGTTTCGCTTGGCGATTGGGTCAGCCTGATCCCGATGCCGGCGCTGGTGGCGATCATGGTCATGGTGTCTATCGGCACGTTTTCCTGGGCGTCGCTCGGCAATCTGCGCACCCATCTCCGGTCAAGATCGGTGGTGATGCTGACCACGGTGGCGGCGGTGATCTGGACGCACAACCTCGCCATTGGCATGGGGGTGGGCGTGCTACTCTCGGGCCTGTTCTTCGCGGCGAAGATCGCGCAGCTGTTCCGGGTGACCTCCAGCGAAGACGCGGGCACCCGCACCTACCGCGTCGAGGGCCAGCTGTTCTACGGCTCGGTCGAGGATTTCAGCGCGGCGTTCGACTATCGCAACCCGCCTGCGCGGGTGGTGGTCGACGTTTCGGATGCGCATATCTGGGACATCTCCTCGGTGCAGGCGCTGAACGCTGCCTCGGCCACGATTGTTGACCGGCTAGGCACAATGGACAGGGAAAGGGCGGGCGATATGCTGCGCACCGCAGTGAAGGAGAACCAGCATGTCTGATGAGATACGGATGACCGAGGCAGAGATCCTCGCGCTGGCGCAGGGTTTTCTGGTATCTCACGGGGTGTCGCAGCTGCAGGCGGCAGCCATGGCCGGGTTTCTGACGCGCGCGCAGCGTGACGGATGCCTGTCCCACGGTTTGCAACGACTGCCCGGAACGCGCGACACCATGGCCCATCCGGCCTTCAACCGGGAGGCGGTTCCGGCGGTAACGCAGGTGACCCCGGCGGTTTTGCGCGTCGATGCGCGTTTCGGCTTCTCGGCCCTTGCGGCGCAGACCGGCCTTCCCGCTCTGATCTCCAGTGCGCGCAATCTGGGCATTGCATTCATGGCGGTCAACAACGGCTTTCACGCGACAGCTCTCTGGCCGCTGGTCGAGGAGATCGCGGCAGAGGGTCTGGCTGCGATGTCGATGAACCCGACCCATGACTGGGTGGCCCCTGCGGGCGGCACGCGGCCGGTTCTGGGCACCAATCCACTGGCCTTCGCCTGGCCGCGGCCCGGCGGCAAGGCCCCCTATGTGTTCGATTTTGCCACAACGGCCGCCGCGCGCGCGGATATCGCGATGCACCGGCAAGCGGGCAGATCCATCCCCGAAGGCTGGGGGCTGGATGCCGGGGGTCAGCCCACCACGGATCCGGCAGAGGTTCTGGCCGGGGCGATGCTGCCCTTCGGCGGGCACAAGGGCTCGGCGCTGGCCACGATGATCGAATTACTGGCAGGCCCGCTCATTGGAGACCGGACCAGCCGGGCCTCGGCGGCCTTCGATCAGGGGCACAACGCCGCCCCCTGCCATGGCGAGTTGATCATCGCCTTCAATCCGGTTCTGCTGGCGGGGGAGATGGAGCAGACACAGGCAGAGCAGATGCTTGACGCGATTTCGGATCAGGGCGCCCGGCTGCCAGGCAGCCGCCGGCATGCCATGCGGCAGCGGAACCTGCGCGATGGAATCCCGGTCAGCAGGGCATTGCTGGATCGCATCCGTGGCATGATGCCGGGCTGACATTTCCGGCCTGGCTGAGCATGGAGATGATCGGCCAGGCGCCCACCGGCCTTGACGCAGTAAACCGGAGCATCAAACAGACGAGCGCCCCGCAACATCAGGCAAAGGCGGAAGCGGGATGGAGAGCGAAACTATCTTGCTTGCCGCCGGCTTCTTTCTGGTCGGGACAGGCTGAAAAACGCCCCGCCGTAACTGTGGCGGGACGTTGAGAGCATATCAGCCCTTTTCCGAGGCAAACGATGCCCGGTATTGCGACTGGCGCTCCAGCATCCAGCCTGGATATTCGGCGGAAGTTTCGTCACGCTGTCGAGCGCGGCCAGATCCTCGGCGGACAGCGCCACCTCGGTCGAGCGGATGTTGTCTTGCAACTGCTCGATCCGTTTGGCGCCGACGATCACGCTGGTCACCGCCGGCTGGTGCAAGAGCCAGGCGAGGGCCACCTGCGCCACCGTGCAGTCCTTGCCCGAGGCTATCCCGCGCATCACCGCAATGGCGGCATCGCCGCGCGCCAGATCCACGGGCGGGAAGTTGAAGCTCGCACGCCGGCCGTCATTGGCGGTAGTGCCGCCGCTATATTTGCCCGACAGGAAGCCCCCGGCCAGCGGGCTCCAGACCATCAGGCCAAGACCTTCGGCGCGCAGCATCGGCGCAATCTCGCGCTCCAGATCGCGACCGACCAGCGTGTAATAGGCCTGCAAGGACAGGATCGGTGCCAGCTTTCGCGCATCAGTGATGCCGATGGCCTTGACGATCTGCCAGGCTGCCCAATTCGACAGGCCAATGTAGCGCACATGGCCTTGCCGGACGAGCGTGTCGAGCGCCTCCAGCGTCTCGACAATCGGTGTCACCGGATCGAAGCCGTGGATCTGGTAGAGGTCGATATAATCAATCTGCAGCCGCGACAGGCTGGCCTTGGCCTGCGCCATGATATGGGCGCGCGAGGCACCACGGGCATTCGGCCCGTCGCCCATCGGTCCCAGAACCTTGGTCGCGATCACCACATCGTCGCGCGGGATGCCGAGGTTGCGGATCGCCTGGCCGAGGATCCGCTCGCTCTCGCCGCCAGCATAGACATTGGCGGTGTCGATGAAATTGAGGCCAGCGTCAAAGGCCGCTCTGACCAGTGTGTCGGCCTCATCCTGTTGCAACTGGCCGATCTGGCCTCACATGCCGTCCGATCCGCCGAAGGTCATGGTGCCGAGGCAGAGTTCAGAGACCAGAAGGCCGCTCGGGCCGAGAGTGTGATAACGCATGGGCTGTTCCTTTCGCAGTGTAGGGCAGGGCCGGGGGCAACGCCGCCGGTTCAATGTGAAGATAGCGCTGTCCCATGCGGACCGGCGACGCGGATCTTCCCATATCCTTGCACGATCCTCTCATTCATGCGGGATGCCGGGGTGCACCCTGATAGGTCAGTGACTAGAGTGCGGGGCATGGAAACCAATTACCTCTCGCCGCTCAAGGACCTGATTGACCGCCAATGGCGGGCACATGCCCGGGAAACCCAGGTCGATGGCCTGCTGCTGACCTCGGTCGCGGCACCGACCGGCCCGATCCACGCTGTCTAACGCCCCTCGCTTTGTGTTGTCGTGCAAGGCGCCAAGACCGAGCATGCTCGGGGACCGCGCCTATCGGTATGATGAGGGGAAATGCCTGATCGCGTCGATGGAGGTGCCGATCCGGGCTGAGATCACCCGCGCGACGCCGGAGCGCCCCTATCTGCCCTTCAGTCTCGCGCTGGATCTCGCCACGATCTCTGACCTTTTGCTGGAGTTGGGTGGAACAGAGGAGACGCCTGCGGGCGCGGCGCTGGCGGTTCATGCGCTCAAGGCGGAGCTTGTCGATGCGCTCTGCCGCCTGCTGACCCTCTGCGCCCGACCGCGTGATATCACGATCCTTGCACCGATGATCCGACGCAAGATCACCTGGCTCTTGCTGAACGGACCCATGGGGCCCGCGCTGCGGCAGATCGGCCTCGCGGGCAGTCATATGGCGCGGATCTTTCGGGCCATCGCCTGCATCCGCGAGGGCTTCGCGGATCAGTTGAACGTGCGTGAGTTGGCGGCTGTCGCGGGAGTGAGCCCCGCGACATTCCACCGCCACGTCAAGACCGTGACGGCAATGACGCCGGTGCAATACCAGAAGCAGTTGCGTCTTCAGGAGGCGCGTCGCCTGCTGCTCGCCGAAAGCGCCGATGTCGCGCGGATCGGCTATGCCATCGGGTATGAAAGCCCGTCGCAGTTCAGCCGCGAGTATCGCCGCCTGTTCGGATCGCCGCCGGGTCGGGATGGTCAGGAGATCCGACGAAGCCTTACTGCACAGGTCGAGGCGTGAGAGCTGTAAGGGGGGGCAACACAACGGCAGTGCAGCCGGCTCAGCCCCGGCGAGTGCTTAATCGCCATCTTTCTGGTTATCACTCTTCGTCAAAGCCGATTATGTCCATAAATCTGCAGCACCCGATCGAGAAATGAGGGGGCTTCTCTTGACCTGTCATGCGGTTGGCTCGGGCCCCTTGCACCAAGATGGCCTCTGGCCAGCACGGCCTGTCGACCTCGGCCAGAGGTTGGCACTTTTACACCCGGTAGTTATGGGCGTGCAGGGATCTGTTATTCCCTCTTTCCGGCCTCTTTGGTCGTCGGGTTCGCAGATCGGTGGCACCCTCTGATTGCGCTTCCGGCCCCGTCCCTCTTCCCGGTCGTGCGCTACGGCGGCATGTGCCGATCCGGCGGCCCGGCAGTATACGGGTCCGGTGCTTTGCCTAGCCCGTGGCGGCAGGTCGGCGGGGAAGGGTGCGCACTGGCCTGTTTGCAGCCTGGGTGATGATCGCCGGTGGTCGCCTGTCGGGTCTTCCTGCCGGTTCCTTCAGGATCGCCGCTGTCTCCTGTCTCTCTGGAGGTGACGGGACCGCTCGCATGCGTCCTCTGTGATGGGCTGATCTGGCCGAAGATCAGCGCGCGGGAGCGCGCTTCGACGTCTCGGCGCAACAGCGTCGTGGGACTTTCTTCCCCTGGGCTTCGCCCATTCCTCGCGGAAGACAAGAAAGCCCTGCCTGTGCTGTCAGGGTCCCAAGCGGGACTGCGCCGGCCGTCGTCTCCTGCCTGTCGATCGCCATCGAGGACGCAATGGAGCGGGCCCGAACACGAGAGAATGGAGACAGACAATGGCGACCATCGGCACCTTCAAGAAGATCGGCAACGAATACACCGGAGAAATCGTCACCCTGAGCGTGCAGGCCAAGGGCGTGCGCATCGTCCCCGACCTGCGGGCCACGGGCGAGAACGCACCTTCGCACCGGATCCTGGTGGGCCGCGCGGAGATCGGCGCGGCCTGGTCGAAGCGCTCGACCGAGGGCCGGGACTATCTGGGCCTGAAGCTGGACGATCCGAGCTTCTCGCACCCGATCTACGCCAACCTCTTCGACGACGAGGACGGTGAGGGCCATAGCCTGATCTGGTCGCGTCCCAACAGCCGCCGGGGGGAATAATCCCTCCAACCAGGGCTCCGGTCAAAAGGCCGGGGCCTTCGTGGATCCTCTCAGACTGCCGCGTTTGCGATCAGAGCGTTTCGCGCGGCCTCATATGCATCCACCAGCGCCGGCTGCCCCTTCAACCCCTCAAGCGCGAAGCTGTTGAGGAACTGGCGCCCGGCGAACAGCCTGCGGTCAACCGGGGTAAGCGCGGCCTCATCGCAGGTCGCTTGCCAGCCCGCTGCAATCGCTTCGATCTGGCGCTCGATGAGGGCCACGGCGTCGCTTTCCTTCAGGTGGAAGTCCGGAGCTGCGGCAAGGCAGGTGGCAAGCGTGCTGGCACGCGCGTCACCCTTGATCAGCATCGCTTGCGAGGCTTCGCTGCCCGTTCGCCCCTGTGGGCAGATGTCATAGGCCGGGGTCAGTGTCAGCTGTCGGCCATCCCAGAAGGCTGCATGGTTGCGGGCGTGATCATCGGTATTGCCGCAAAGGACATTGAACGCGATCCGACCGTAAAGCTCGTGCAGTGTTGCCTTGGGTTCCGAGAAGCGATGGCGGATCAATTCGGCCAGATCCTCATATGAGGCATAGCGGGCCATCATTTCGTCCAGCCCCAGCATGGTCAGGGCCGAAACCATCGCATGCCGGATCCAGCCAAGGTCCGTATGCGTTCGGTCAAAGCGTTCGACCAGCAGCACGTCCTTGTGCGCGGCCTGGGTCATCTCGACCGTCGCGACGTTCAGCCCGGCGGCGCGGGCCAGCCGCATGGCGATGAACTCGGCCTTGACCACGCTATAGGTGTCGTTGCCAGCGGAAAACTTCGCGATGAACTTGCGGCCACCATCATTGATCATGGCCTTGGGGCGCGCGCCGCCAATGGATGTGCCGTGGTTGAGGGCCTGATCCAGCGCGGGCGGCAGTGGCACACCCTGCTCAATCAGGTTTGCTGCTTCCTGCAATTCGGCCAGCGAGGCCTCTGTCGCCAGGCGCGGGACATATTCCGTGGCCGAGGCCTGGAAATCGAGCGCACCAATACGGTCGGATCCCGATTGCAGCAAAAAGGTAAGCTCGCTCAGCTCGGGGACATCGGGCGCATCGGGTTTCTTGCCGGTCAGCCGGTTGATGATGACGCGGCGGCCCCAGGCATCGGGCGATCCATCCCGGATGCAGCTCGCCATGCCCAGGCCGGGTGCGGGTTCGATTGTTCCCTCGCGCAGGGGCAGTTCCGGCTCGTAAATCGGGATCGCACGGGGATTGCGCCGATAGCTGGCGCCATAGGTATAGGTCAGCCGGGTGCCATCCGGATCAAGTCGCCCGGCCACGACAGGCTCTGCTGCGCCCGGCAACCAGACCCAGACAAAGGCGCCTTTGGGCGTGGTGTCAGAAGTCATCATCAACCTCGCGTGCTTTTTGTCTTACGCTTTTGGGCAGCAAGGCGAGCTTTTCTCCCAGATGCGCGTTGTGCAACTGCAGGCTGCCCGCGTCCTGCCCAAAGAGCGGCACCCCGGCGAGAGCGGCCACCTCGAACACGATGCCCACCTCAGGCCCGGCCGCGCCCTTCTCGATATTGGACAGCGTGGTGCGACTGATACCTGCGCGGTCGGCCAGGTCCTGTGCGGTGAGACCACGCTCGAGCCGGCCGATGCGGATCATCCTACCCAGCATGATCAGCGCGTCGCGGGTTACACGGGAATAGCTTCGTTCGCGCTTCATGACCTATGCCGTGCTCATTATGTTGAACGTAGGATCAACTCGCGTCCATAATTATGTGCATGATGTATGGGCGCGCGCGTGCTGTCAACCGAAGGCCATAAAAATGGACGAAAGGAATCAATATGTTCAGAATTCTGGACTAAATATCATGAATCAGGCCGCATCGCAGGCAAGTGGAAGGGGCGCGTCCAGCTCAGCGGCCGACAGGCGGGCAACCTTATCCAAGCGCGGCTCCCGCGCCGGACCCTGAAGGTTTTGGGTCGGCAATCGAGAGCAGGGTTGCCCGCATCCACGCGGGCGCCTGCGTTGCGCTCCTGGCGAGAAGCTTTTTGTCACTGACCGAGAGGTGACTGCTGGCCGCGTGCATCACGTCAGAGGCCCGTGCAGCACCTACATGGCGCAGGGCCTGCACCACGGTTCCGGCCGGGCTGCCGGGGGCAATCAGATGCTTGGGCGAGGTATGGCGAAGATCGATCACCCGCTTCCCCAGCACAACACGGCGCGAAGGCCCATCCGTCAGCCAACGGCTCTGCGCCGCGACCTGCGTCGAGAGGCCGAGGGCGTTGGCAGCCTGTGGGCCGTCAATCTGCAGGTTTGATCCTGTTTCGCGAGCAAGAGCTTTCGCCACATCGTCGGGCGAAGGACTAAGGACCCCGAACTTCGGATGGGTTTTGGGGAAGTCATAAAGGCCGCGGGCGAGACGCCGGAGGTCTCCGGCCTTCGCCAGTCGCGACAGGGCCTGATCCACCGCGCCACGGACTGCCAAGTCCAGAAAGTCGCTGGGCGTGAAGACGCTGCCGCGTCCGCTTGCGCGGACACGCTTCATGATCCGATCGGGAACAGAGGCAGATACAGTCTTCATGTGTCAGAAAATAGGCTATGTTTTTCTTCCAATCAAGTGTGCGACGTAACGCAACCTGACTCTTGTTCAGACTGAGATTTTCGCGGTTGCGGACAGGGATGGCGAGCGGTGTGCTCGGCGGGGTGCGAAGGGGGCGAGCTCGGCGCTTGCGCCCTGTGCCAAGGGACTATCAGGCATTCGCTGGAAGCCACCCTATTCATCGTCGGCGCGCTGCAGATCTTTGATCTGGCCTGAAACACGTCGACACCCTTGATCAGCGAAGCGCCAAGGCCAGCGGCAGCGGAGGCATCCCGTCACGGGACACGGCCCCTGTCAGAGCCAAAGCCCCATCCCCGCTTCCATTCGCAAACCTTGGTCCGATCCGTCTCTTTGAAATCAACCCGCAAGGGGTCGGCTTGACGCTTCGCGTGCCGCCCTCGGGGATTCGGGCAAAAGGCCCGAACGCCCGAGGGTGATTGCAGATCCGGTCAGACACTTCGGGCGCCTGTCGAGCGGGGGATGGTCCCTCGTCTCCAAAGACAGGAGCCAGTCCCATGTCCAAGAAGGATGCCACCGCTTTTGCCGCCAGCCTGGCCGCCACGCTGATGGTCTCGATCGTCGTGTTTCAGGCCGGCGATGGCAGCCATGCCGCCATGCCCGCCGATGAATATGATGGCGATGAGACGCTCATCGCCCTCGAGATCGACCCCTGGCAGTGAGGCGCGTAAGCGCCTCACCCCCTTTGGGCGGCTTTCGCTGTGCGCCGCGCCGTCCACCCGGGGGGCGCGATCACCCGCCTGTGGCGCGCGCCGCGCAACGGTGCCGGGATGAACCCCGGCAGGGGAGAGGTCGAGGAGGGATCCGGGAAGGGTGAGCCTTCCGGTCCCTGAGAGAGCGCCGGTCGGCTTCGCCTGTCCTTTGCTCTCAGGAGACATCCCATGACCCACGATATCGCAGCATCCCCGGAAGCCAGCCTGGCGGCCACCATGGCGCAGTTTGATGCCGCGCAACTGGCGCATCATACGCTCAGCACGACCGCAATGGCGCAGAACAAAGAGGCCCTGTTTGCAGCCATGCGCGCCGCCGGGATCACCGAGATCATCGTCAGCTTCGACGGTGCTGGCGACAGCGGGCAGATCGAGAATATCGACGCCCGCCGCGGTGACGCCGTTGTGCCAATGCCGGACACGGCAATCACGCTCGCGCAGGTCAGCAGGGGCATCAGCGAGATTTCGACCAGCAGCATGTTGCTCTCTGAGGCTGTCGAGACCCTGGCCTATGACTTCCTCTCCGACAGCCATGGCGGCTGGGAAAACTGCGACGGTGCCTTCGGCGAGTTCCATTTCGACGCCGAGGCCGGGACGATCCTGCTCGACTACAACGAGCGGTTCACCTCGTCCGAGCAATTCAACCACAGCTTTTGAGGACGGGGAACATGGCACATCCCTATCATCATGCCCTGTCCTCGGTGAAGAAATGGGGCGGCGTGGTCGAGGATTACATCGACCTGCACTCCTGGTTCGATGCCTCGAAGCTGATCCTTGCTGACTTCCGGCATCGTGCGCTGCGCCATCATGCCGAGGGCATCTTCCTCATGGAAACCGTGTTCGGCAAGACGCTGACCCTGTCCTCCGGCCGGGTGATCCCGACCCGTTGGGTGGGCGAGCAACATGTCCGCGAGGATCTCGGCCACATTCCGAGCTTCGCCGACTGGGCGCGCGCGATCCGCCCTGAACCCTGGATGGGCCGCCCCCAGAAGATCGAGACCGAAGTGGAGCCGTTGCAGACTGCTCCGACCCGGACACCTGATCCATTTTATCCCCTTCTCGGCCTTTCCCCCGATGTCTCAGGGTTTACGGTCCTGCGCGCCGCGGCTCGGGCCTTCCATCCCACTATCCGCAGGGATCCCGGCCTCAGGCTCGCCCGGCGGCGGTTCTACCGCCAGATGCTGGCCGCCCATGCGACTGCAGCGCCGCAAGGCTCTCCCACGTCCCCAGGCACCTGACCCTTTCCTTCAGTCCAATCCCGACCAGACCCGGCCTCGCGCCGGGCTTTCCATTTCTGACAAGGAGCCTGTCATGGCCGACTATTTCACCCATTTCTCCTGCCTGCTTGATGCGGGCTCGCCTGAGAATGCCGCCAAGGCGATGGCGCTGTTCCACCGCCTGCGCGCTGAAGAGGCGGACGCCGATGAGCCTGCATTCAACGGCTTCGATCTCGTCCAGCAGGACGGGCAGAGCGGCTCGCAACTCTGGATCCATGATGATGATCAGGGCGATGTTGAGGGCGTCATTAACTTCGTGCTTCGTCTTGCCGAAGAGCTGAATCTCACCGGCCTCTGGGGGTTCGACTATGCCAATACCTGCTCCCGACCCAGGGTTGAGGCTTTCGGTGGCGGGGCGCATGTCATCGATCTCGGGGCCCGCAAGAGCATTGGCTGGATCAGCACACATGAATGGCTGAATGCTGTGCTGAATGGCGAGGACATCGACGTCGTGGAGGCGGTCGCAGGATGAACACCACGGTTCCGATCATACCCGCCTCTCCCTCCCGGTTTCTGCCCGTCGTCGAGTTTGGTCGCAGCGCTGATGACCTGCTGGTCGCGCGCGTCGGCGACACCGCCTTTGCCATGGTGCCGACCCGGGCGGGACGGCATTTCCTTGCGACGGGCTGGCGGCTTTCTCGCCCGTTCGACACTTGGCGGCGCGATGACTTTTACGGTCACTCCGGCGACGTGGCCGACGAGGCCGCGTTCCGGGCGCTGGTCGCCGAGACTGCCGAACACCAGCGTGAGCGCGCGGCACTCGGGCGGCGTGAGGTTGGTTCGCGGGTCCATACGCCATGGGACGCGTCGCAGGGCGCGACAATCTATGGAGAAGGCGTCCTTTGCCATTCCACCGCCGGGCATGGCGGATTCCAGCTTGCGCCAGAGCAAAATGCCTGTGTGCATCCGCTGCTGCGTTCCTCCTCCGGGTTCTACGAGGAGGACGCTGAATGGGCGGCGGTCGCGCAGGCGCTGCCGGAACTGTTCACAGCCTATGAACGCCGGCTGTCCGATGAGACACTGCGCAATCACTGGCCGGAAGCCTGGGAGGCCATTCATGGCTGCGCCCTTCAGTCCGGCGAATCCCGGGAGCGGGATCGCCAGATCTTCGAGCGTCAGCACGCTGCAGACTGGATTGTGATCTCGGCGGTCAGTTCGGATCGCTTTCCCGGTTTCGTGGAAACGACGGCTACGCCGGGAGCGAAGCGTGGCCCGAGCGTCGAGCGCCGGCGCTTCCTCGTTCCGTCAGTCGAGTATGAACCCGGTTTGTTCGGGTTCGTGGTCGATCCCGCACGGCATCAAGATCTGACCGATGGAACTGGTTGACCAGCCATACCAACTTTCTCGGCCGCGCGCGTCTGCTGCGCGGTCGAGAGGGAGAGGTGGGGGGCGGGGCAAAGCGACGGGTCATGAGGTGGGAGAGAGGCTTCCGCTGCCTGTCGTGGAGACACCGCGATGTCCTATTCTGGCTCAACTGCAGGGTTTCGATCCGCCGGGCGGGTGCTGATCAGCCAGGCCCTTGCGCAGCTTCAATTGGCGCAGCGCTATCCTCTGACCGTAAGCTGTTCCGGCGAGGCGCGCTATCTCGATCCCGAGCTCGAGCAGTGGGCCTTCGAGCGCAGCGTCGATCTCGGCACCTGTGACAGCCTTGTGGATGCGATGATGCTGGTGTCAACGCGCCTTGGAAGCGGCGAAATTGCCTGTGGCGATGATCCGGCGCTCGGCTTCACGCCGCAGATGATCGCGGTGCTTGATGCGGAACATGGGTTGGTGCTCGCTGGCGAAGTCTCAAACCGGCACGTGACCTGGTGCCAGCCCGTCGCCAGCGATACTGAAGCGCGGGCGGTGGTCACCCTGGCCTGCCGCCAGCGGGCTGAAGCGCAGCATCTCACCGATTTGGGCAGACATGCCGAAGCCAGTGGTTTGCGCAGGCAGGCTGCCGCGACCGAAGGGCGCCTGGTCGATCCGTTCTGGCGCGATGCTGCACAGCTCGCGCTTCTGCAGCGGAGGGCCGCGTGATGTCTTCGATCATCGAGATCACGGTCTATCGCTATGACGAGCTGCCGGAGGCCGCCAAAGACAATGCCCGGGGCTGGTATCGTGAAGGTGCCTTTGATCACGACTGGTATGATGCCGTCTATGAGGACTTCCAGCGAATTACGGAGATCCTCGGAATTCGTCTCCGGACCCGGACATCCCGGCTGATGGGCGGCGGGATCAGCGAAAGCCCCTGCATCTGGTTCACCGGGTTCTGGTCGCAAGGGGATGGGGCGGCGTGGGAGGGAAGCTATTCCTTCAGCAAGGGCGTTTGCTCTGCCATTCGCTCCTACGCGCCAATGGACCGGGAACTGCATCGGATTGCAGATGCGCTCGTGGCGGTCCAGCGCCGCAACTTCTACCAGTTGCAGGCGGAAGTCCGGCATCGCGGCAGGTATTATCATGCATTCACCATGGACATCGCTGTCACGCGCGAAAGCCCGGTCGGTCAGGACTTGACCGACGATGCCGAGAGCACTGTTACGGACCTGCTGCGCGACCTTGCCCGCTTGCTCTACCGGCAGCTCGAGCAGGAGTACGACTATCTGTCTTCCGATGCTGCGGTCGATGAAGCGGTGCTCACCAATGGCTACACGTTCACGGAAAGCGGGCGACGGGCCTGATCAACCGGCTGCCAGCCGGGCCGCGATTCAGGCTCAGCGATTGCTGTCGATCCACCGGGACAGCAGCTGCCGGTCGCGGAAGCATTCGTCCGGGAGGGCACGCCGCCGAAGTCGCGCAAGCCGTTCAGCAAAGGCAACCTGCTTGGATGTAGGTTGGCCATCGTTCAGAGGTTTCAGGCGCGCTTGAGCTTCGATCCATGTGCTGAGACTGCGGCGATCCTGTTGGACCTCCCAGGGCAGCAGGGTCTTGTTCCGGAGGGCGAGCGAGCGGGCATAGGCGATCTGGCGCGGTGTCACCGCCAAGGCATGAGGGACAGGTTCCATCGTGGATCTCCCGTGCTGGGTTGAGCTCCAATATAGAACATATAGGGAACAAAATCAATCGGCGCCGGGGAGAGGCAGAGCGGGGGAGGGAGTTCTGTGAGCCGAGCGGCAGGAAAGAGAGCGCCGCCGGGCTCGAGGTTTTCCCTTTCCGAGGAGTTCGATCCCATGAGCACGATGACCACTGTTGCCCGGGCGGCCGAAGAGCGCCGCCCTACCTTTTTACCCGAGCTGTTCGGGCCAACCCGAATGCTTGTCGCCGAGAACATGGTCTATGCCATGATGGACAGCCTGAGCCCGCTGGACTACGCCGGAGGCCATTGGGACTTCTATGAGCGGGCCGGACGGCCGCTCTTTATGGCCCCGACCTCGAAAGCGCGCTACCGCATGGCCTGTAGCGGCAACGGCTGGCAGGGCGAGGTATCGGCCGAGGCGGCGGGGATTATCGCAACCCTGTTCGCCTTCTCGCACCTCTCATTCCACCATGCCTCTGATCAACTGGTCGAGGGCTACGCGCGGCTCTATGAATTTGCGGGCGATCATCCCGAGGCTGCGGAGATATTCCAGGCCATCGACTGAACCTCTTCCCAGTTCTGTCGGCATGAATTCTTTGAACCATCCGACGCAAGTGTCGGAGGGTATTTATATTTCGCTGGCACCTATCGCGCTCTCACTCAAGGCTTCTGCTGCCCCTCCGGTGTCGTCTGCTCTGCCATGGCTCTGCTCACTTGCACCAAGATGACATCTGGCTAGCTAGCCGTGTTCGCGACGGCGGACTCGATCCGCGCCTATCGGCTGGCCAATGATTTGACCTCGATGGTGCAGGTTTCCGACCGTTTCCATTTGAAGCCGCTTTTGCGCGCCGTCACCTTCCCACATTCCGCTTTCATTCTCGCACTTTCGGAAAACGCCGTCCGCTTTGTCGAGATGCATGCCGATCTTGCGCCGGAGGTGGTGAAGGTGCCCGATATGCCCAAGGATGCTGCGTCCTCGGCAGGCAAGTCGACCTTGAACGACCGCACCTTCAGCGGTCGCATTCATGGATCCGAAGGACAGAACGTCCGCCTTCAGCAATATGTCCGCAAGGTTGACGCCGCACTTCGCCAAGTATTGTCTGGTCGCGAGTCCCCGCTGGTTCTTGCCGCCACCGGCAGGCTGGCGTCGCTCTTCGCCCAGACCTGCTCCTATCCGCATCTTTTGAAGGATACGATCGCCGACAGCCCTGACCAGTTCAGTGAGGCGCAGCTTGCCAATAAGGCCCGACCCATCCTCGATAAGGCTTATGCATCCGAAATTTCCGACATCCATGCGCTTTTCGACAAACGTGCCGGGGACAACCGCGCGACGACCGACATGGCGGACGCCGCGCGGGCGGCAACCTTTGGTGGCATCGACACGCTGCTCATCGATATCGACACCACCGTTCCCGGCTTTGTCGATGATGAAAGCGGGGCGGTCACCTACGTCGAGAAAGATGACGCAAAGGCCTATGGTGTTGTCGATGAGATCGCGGCACGTGCGCTGGCGAGCGGCGCCCGTGTCATGGGCGTGCGGCGCGAGGATATGCCAGGAAAGGGTGAGCTCGCCGCGGTTCTACGCTATCCAGTCTAGTAACCACGGGAGGAGCCCATACCGCTTGGCTCCTCCCCTCATGTCAGGAGATCCGGCGTGACGATCAAAACAATCATTGCAGCGATCGCCCTCGAAAATGGTGAGCAGCAGGTAGCGCGCCGCGCGATCCGGCTTGCAGTCGACCACGGGGCCAAGCTCGTGCTGGCTCATGCGATCGAGAGCATTCCGAAATCTGATCCCGATCTTCCGGCTCCAGCCAACGAGGAAGCAATCGCTAACGTGCTGGAGGCAGAGGCTATCGCATCACTCAAGCAGATGGCCGAGAGTGCGACGGTTCAGACAGAAATCGAGGTCGAATGCGGCAAAGCCGACCAGTTTATCGAGCGTCTGATCCGCGACCACGCTGCTGATCTACTTGTCATCGGACCAGGAAAGCCTCAAAATCTGCGCGAAAGAATATTCGGCTCGACCGCCGACCGGGTCGTCCGCGCCGGGGTATGTCCGATCGTGGTCGTCAAGCGCGCGGCCGACGAGCCATACCACCGTGTGATTGCGGCCATTGATTTTTCCCCAATGTCGTTTGCGGCAGCACAGAGCGCTGCGCAAATAGCCCCCTCGGCGAAACTTGAGTTGCTACACTTCCTCGAGATCCCGCTTACGTTCGAGCAGGCCATGCTGAAAGTGGGAACCTCTCAGGCCGAGCTCGACCAATATCGTCAAGCCAAAGCAAAGATTGCCTACGTAGAATTGCGCTCTATCCGTGCAGATCTCGCTCTGACAGGAAGAATCCGGGTCGTTCGCGGCGATCCCGCCACGGCGCTGGTGCGGCTGGCGAGGAGCGGAAGAACAGACCTCATCGCGCTTGGCATTCACGGAAAGAGCGCGGTATCCAAGTTGATTTTGGGCAGTGCCGCGCGCCGCGTGCTCGCGGCTTCATCGTGTGATGTGCTTCTGTCAGGTGGCGCAATTTCGAGGGATTACTCGGCATGAAGTGCGGGCGCAAGCTAAGTTAAGGCTTCATCGCTGGTTAAGCGTGCTGGCACCCACGGGGTGCGAATTACCCGCATGCGAGTTTTGCCCAGAAAGGACCCAAAGGATCTCACTGCGGTCGGGTGGCTTTTTCCGTCCAGGGGATTACGCAGTTGGAACCGTGCAGACCACTGCCATCGTAATGGGTAATCTCGATCGCGCCCCCAAGGCCATGACAGGCTGAATAGGGCCAGATGTTGAATTGCGGCAGAGCGAGGCCGGTAATCATCCCGAGGAAGAAGATCCCCGCAACCACTGCGATGGATTTGATCGTTCTATTCATTCGCTTCTATTCTCTGCTGTGCCTTTTGCACCTTGCGCGCCACAACCTGGGCCAGGTGCTGGACCCCGTATAGCACCAAGGCATTGGTGATCCCGCCTATCAACACGCCGACCAGCAGGCCATCTTCTCCGAGGAGATGACGGGAAAGCCGGATCGCGCCTGCGAAGACAGCCAGCATCGCCGCGAAAACCAGTGCCAGACCTGCCAGCTGGCCCAAGCTCTTTCTAAGCAGCTTCATTCGTTAGCGCGGCGTGATCGTACAGCAGCCCGCCAGCATGGGCCTGTCGCCCTCGCGCAGGCTGATGATTGCCTGCAGGGCATAGCTGCGATCGCTCATCCCGTCCGAGCATTGCTGCGGGACGATAACGGCGGTCAGCGCGCCTGCCTGCACCGCGCGCATCCGGTCTTCGGCAAATCCGCGATCGTTGATATGCTCTATCTGGTAGCTTTTCGGTTCGCTGTCGGGCGTGTCGAGCGTGGCTTTGCCTTCTGCAAAGGTGATGCTCCAGAACGGTTCGGTGCCGACGCAGCTGAGCGAGGCGGGCAAAGCGCCAGTCTTCCACATGCTGGGCTGCATCTGCAGGAAGCGTCTGGAGACCCAGCCGCCGCTTTCGCCGCCATTGATCCATGCCCAATCGCTGCCTTCGGAGAATTCCACCACCTCGATATCCTTGGTGTCGGGCGCGACGCTGCCGATGATCGCCGCGCTGGCATTGGGCTCGAGGCGGATATTGAGCACGTCCTTGGCTGTCACGCCGGTGACCGAGAACAGTTCCGGCAGCACGGGGACATCGGCCAATGTGGTGGTGGGGGCAAGCAGGAGAAGCAGGCTCAGGATACGCATGGGGACCTCGTGAAAGACTGTAAGGGATAGTGCTATGACGTGGCCGGAGAGGCAACTATTGGCGCGGGCCGATTATCTGGCGGATTTGATTGCGGCAGCTAAGGCGCGTTCGAAAGCGGGGCCGATGGCCTCGCGGTAAGGGTGCAGAGCGGTCGAGATGAAATCGAAGCGCGGCTTGAAACAAGACCCAAAACTGGCCATCGGCGACGGCGCTTTGGACCGCTCTGCGGGAGATTTTCGCTGCGACGCGGGAACAGAGATGTTGGGTCCATAAAACGATCAACGTCCTGAACGCCATCTCCAAGTCCATGCAAGAAAAAGCCAAAGGCCATTTGCACGATATATGGCAAGCCGAGACCAAAGCCGCAGCAAATGCGGCTTTCGACGTCTTTGTCAAAACCTATGGCGTGAAATGGGAGAAGGCGGTTGCCAAGCTGATCAAGGACCGCGGCGCTATGCTGACAGGACCCCCAAGATATCGGCCTCAGGGACCGTCTATAGGTAGGTGTCAGATGGAGACTGCTCATGTTGAAATACCAGAAACTGCTGCCGTTAGTATTTTGTCTTATACCTTGTGTGGCGGGGGCCCAAACGGAGGCTGTGCTCTCCGAAATGTTCAGGCGCACGAATATCCCCGTTGAGGACATCAAGAGCTCGATCGAAGCGTGCGATCTTAGCCAGCACTCTTTGAGCCTCTGTGCACTTGCAATGGCGGTTTCCGCTGAGCTGATTTTTGATGACCTACAACAAGAAATGCTGATCTTCAGGCCAACCGAATATACGAATTTCAAAGCTAAAGTATGGACCGACTGCGAGAATACCGGTCAGGAGGCAGCTTACGGCCGGACCATGCTCGCAGCTGATGTTTCGCTATGTGTCGCTGCTGAATTCAGGGCACGCCACAGAGCTATGTTAGAGGTCCGGAGAATTGATGCCGCACCGCATCCACCTCATAAGTGGGACTAGACTGTGGGCGCGATCTTGAAATCGACTATGTCGCAAAGGTGCAGGGCGCGCAGTTGGGCTTCGATGAACGAGAGTGTTGCGATAGATGCAGGAAGCACGTCGTCACAGAAAGTCAAAGTAGGGGGCTGTTTGCATGGGATCGTGGCGCCGAGGAAGCTTAAGCGGACACGGGTAGGAAGCGATACAGAGCCCGTGCAAGGGGCCCTGCATCATCACCCCGGTGAGACTTACATCATGGATCGTCCGGCTTTACGCGCATCGCGCCATTCTTTGCCGAATGCCGTTACGATCACTGCAAGTACAACCCCAACTATCAGCGGCCAAGCAAGCAGATAAGCGCTAAGAAATACAGCATTCATAGTGTCACTCCTGTTTTGCGGCGCGATCGAAACGCCCGGTTTGTTGGGCGATGACCTCGAAGTCGAAGTGTTGATCGCCCAGTAGGGAGATTCCGACGCAGAGCAGCGTGCTGATTGAGTAGGCCAGCAGAGATGCAGTCAGCACCGGATAGAGATGCAGAAAGCCCATGCCGAAGGGCAGGACGGCTAGCGTCACGAGGCTCCCTGCGATAAGGCTGGCCTTAAGACCGAGAAAGCCAAACACCATCAATCCGGCGATGACGCCGACGCCCACGACCGAAAGAAGGTCAGAAAAAAGGGCGATGGGTCCGACAAGCTCGATCAAGCCAAAGCGTACGGGGAAGAATACTGCCAGCGCCGCCACAACCGCGATGCTGAAGGCCTTGTTGGTCACGCGGCTCCAGTAGAAGCTTGCGATCACGGGAAATACCAAAGCCCCCCAGATCGCACCAACGAGGACCAAAAGATCAAGGATGTTCAAGCGATTTGACGCGATATAAACGGCGATTCCCGTCGCTGTGATCATCGTACAGCGCCCGACCAACAGCATCAGCTTGGGGTCGGCGCGGCCGGGCTTGGCTATGTTTCGGCCGTAGAAATCCGTCATCATGATCGAAGAGAGGGCGGAAAGGTCGCTATCCGCGGTCGAGGCCATTGCGCCGATGATCATCACGAAGAAGACGCAGAGCATCGCGGTTCCGAGATAGCTGGCGGCGAGTTGCGGGATGAGGTTGTTGACGTCACCGTCAAGAGGCTCGATACCAAGATAAAGCGCAAGCACCCCGAGCATGCCCACCCCGATAACCGTCGCGCCGTATCCGACGGTGGCAGTGATAAAGGTCTGCTTAATTTTGTCCTCGCGCACCGCAAAGAGACGCTGCGCGATGGTTTGGTTGCCGATCGCATAGGCGAGGACCGCCGCAATATAGGGCGCGCCTTGGTTTAGGAAGGCCTCGGAGGAGAAGAAGTTTTGCTGCTCCGGCGTCAAGTTGACGGCGCCGGTCGTGAAGATCTCGGGGCCGCCCGCAGTGAAGAATACTGTCGGTACGATGATCGCCGCGGCACCTAGCATGGCGCAGACCTGCACGAAGTCGGTCAGGATCGAAGCGCGGATGCCCGACCAGAGCGTATAAAGCAGAACGCCTGTCGCGATCACCAGAACCCCCGCCGAAAAGCTGAGTGGCGAGAGCATGGCGATGAGCGCGCCGCCTGCAATGAAGTTGGAGGTCAAGCTCAGAAGGCTACCGAGCACGTTGGAGCCGGCCAGAAGCAGCTGGCTGGAGCGGCCGTGACGCACATGCAAGATCTCGGCAAGCGTATGAGCATTGGGTGCGAGGCTGCGGATCCTTCGCCCGAATGGGTAGATGAAGAGGATCATCAAGGCACCCCAAAGGCCGTAATGTATTGGGCCGGAGATACCGTAGATGTAGCCAGAGGTCGCTGACGCATACAGCGAGGAGGCCCATATCCAAGTCGCCGTCATAGAGGCGGCGGAGATACCAAAGGCAACTTTATTGCCTGCGGTCATGTAGTGATCGGCGTTCTCTTGTTTGCGACCGATGGAGAGCGTGATCAAGAACGTCACGCCGAAAAATAGTGTCAGAAGTAGAAGGGTGAGGGGGGTTCCTAGTTGCTGGATCTGCATAGCACCTTTTGCCAATTGTTTCCTGACTCGAAGCAGTGCAGCCGTCATCGCCCGGAGAACCGGACTAAGGCTGTTGAGCCGAGAGTTTGCTTGTGCTCCGCATGAAAGCAGACGATGGCAGAGCAGCGATGGGCTTCGTCGGAATTCGACCAAACCTGAGGTGTCATCTACCGATGATCACGGGTTGTAACATACCGTTGCAAATCCATTATGCAACCCGCAGGCTGCGCGCAGCAGTAGCGCATGCTGTATGCGGTGCAGGCTGTTTGAGCTGTCAGCGCGACGCGGTCGGGACGACACAAGCACAAAGCGCCCACTCAGTAGACGTCGAAGAACTGCTTGGATAATCCACGTAATCCGTGTCAGCATCAAATGGTAATCATCCCCATAGATATTCGATCTGAAAAGGTGGGTTATGCGCCTCATTGCTGCGTTTCTTATTTCTCTTTCTACCCTGTCCGGACCCTCATCGGCTGAAAACGTACGGCCCTCTATGAAGCTAGGCTCACACTGGCCGTATACTCTATTCCTGGAATCAAGTCGGTGGATGTCGCAAAAACTTACCTTCCCGATATCGCGCTGTCGGACCTGTCTCTGCTTGGATTTTTTGGCGATTTGCCTGCCGCAACCATACGTCGCACCGAAGGTGCCTTACCTAGCGAGCTTCGCTTATCAATAAATTTCACAGTCAGAAGGGACGAAAAGGGCCTAAAGGCGCTTGAGTTTCTGGCCTGATGGGCGAAAGATCATGCACGGGCTGGCGAAAATATACAGCTACGTGCAATTGCATTGCCTCCTATAGAGGGAGCAAATGTGCAACTCGGTGAGACGCTCAAATTCACTATCGATTGGTTCTATATTAACAAATCTGAGAACCTTGGAGAGGTGATGTCTGATATAGAGAGGCTGTCCATATCACTGGAAGGGGAAGTCGAAGCAGCGCGTTCAGCCTTCTGATATGGCGACATTTTCATATTAGCGTGGGAGAGTATCCTGTGAGCATAGCGCGCCGCGAACAACCGCTAAGGGCTCTTTACGACGAGGGGCAGTGAGTTCCTCCTCTTGATCAGGGTCTTGATTTTGACGTCTCCCGGCGCAGCCGGGACCGGGCTCAGGTCCTGGCGGACGGAAGCCAGCGTCGCCGTCTTCCCCCTTTCGGGCATAGATCCCTGACGCAGGGCCCGACTGAGGTGGGGGGCGCCGAGGGGTGAGCCGCGGCCACTGCGCGGAGGTTACGGGTCTGTCCGGTTCAGCGTGAGAGGTCGAGAGGGGGCCGGAACGGGCAGGTTCCGGACGGTTGAGAGAGAGCGCTGTCCGGGCCTGTCCAGTGCTCTGCTCTCCCGAGGGTCTCCCCGATGAACGATCTGTCCCCCGCGGCCACGGCGCAAGCGCCGGTCGCGCCCACTCCTGTTCCGGCCGCCCGCTGCATTCTCACAGCAGCGGAGGAGCTTCTTCCGCATCTCGAACGCGGCCGGCGCATCGACAGCACGGTGCTGCGCGGTGCTATGGAGACCGCATTCGGTGCATCTGACGCTTCCGGCCTCTGGGATTGGAAAGATGCCTATGAGGCCTGTGAAGTCGCCACGGTTCTGTTCCTGCGCAAATTCGGCAGCGCATTGCTCCGCAAAGCGGCTGCGCCCGAGGCGCGTCTCGCGGCGCTGACGAAGATCGCCGCCCTGCTGCCGAGCCATACAAGGCGTTCCGAGGAAAGCCAGGCGCTGCAGCAGTTCAGCACGCCCCTTCCGCTCGGGCTCGCAGCTGTCACCGCCGCGTCGATCACGCCCGCGGATCTGGTGCTGGAGCCCTCAGCCGGCACCGGCCTGATGGCAATCCTTGCCGGTATTGCTTGCCGCAGCCTCGCGCTGAACGAACTGGCCGAGACCCGCGCGGATCTTCTCTCCTCTCTCTTCCCGGCCTTGCCTGTCACCCGGTTCGATGCCGCCCAGATCCACGACCACCTCGATGCAGGAGTCGTGCCGTCCGTTGTCTTGATGAACCCGCCCTTCTCTGCGCTGGCCAATGTCACCACGCGCGTGGCAGATGCCGCTTTCCGCCATATCGTTTCCGCTCTGGCGCGACTCGCCCCTGGCGGGCGGCTGGTGACCATCACCGGTGCTGGGTTCGGCCCCGAAGCACCGGCTTGGCGCGAGGCCTTCATCCGGCTGCAGGAGCATGGCCGCGTGGCCTTCACCGCCGCCGTGGACGGCGCCGCCTATGCAAAGCACGGCACCACGTTCGACACGCGGCTGACGGTGATCGACAAGATCCCGGCCGAAGATCCTTCCTCCTTCCCGGCCTCTTCTGGCATTGCGCCCGATGTTGCGACGCTGCTCAGGTGGATCGCTGCCCAAGTGCCGCCGCGCTGCGTGGTCGATCTGCCCCGGCCACCGGCAGCACCGGCCGCCGCCCGTACGGTGCGCTCCTACCTTGCGCAGGCCGGTGCGACGAAGTCTCCTCAGGTTACATTGACGACTTCCAATGCCGTCGAGCTCGCCTATGACACGCTGGACTGGACGCCGCCTGAAGCCGCGCGGCTCTCGGACGCGATCTATGAAGAATATGCCCTGCAGGCGATCCGTATTCCCGGCGCGGCCCCGCATCCGACCAAACTCGTGCAATCCGCCGCAATGGCCTCGGTCGCGCCGCCCCGTCCCTCCTACCGGCCACTTCTGCCCGCTGACATCTGCGCCCGTCTCTCGGACGCGCAGCTCGAGACGGTGATCTATGCGGGTGAGGCGCATAGTGATCACCTCGCTGGCTCCTGGACGCTGGACGAGACCATGGACAAGGTCAGCGCCGCCGCACCGGATGCAGTTGGCGCTGTCCGCTTCCGGCGCGGTTTCATGCTGGGCGATGGGACGGGCGCGGGCAAAGGACGGCAATCGGCCGGGATTATCCTCGACAACTGGCTGCGGGGCCGGCGCAAGGCACTCTGGATCTCCAAATCCGACAAGCTGATCGAGGATGCGCAGCGCGATTGGTCGGCCCTCGGCCAGGAGAAGCTGCTGATCACGCCGCTCTCCCGCTTCGCGCAGGGGAAGGCGATCACGCTCAGCGAAGGCATCCTCTTCACCACCTATGCCACGCTGCGCTCGGATGATCGGGGCGAGAAGGTTTCGCGGGTTCGCCAGATCGTGGACTGGCTGGGGTCGGATTTCGACGGGGTGGTCATCTTCGATGAGAGCCACGCCATGCAGAATGCTGCCGGGGGCAAGGGCGAGCGCGGCGATGTCGCGGCCTCACAGCAGGGCAGGGCAGGCCTGCGGCTCCAGCACGCGCTGCCAGATGCCCGTGTGGTCTATGTCTCCGCGACCGGAGCGACGACGGTACACAATCTCGCCTATGCGCAGCGCCTTGGCCTCTGGGGCGGTGAAGACTTTCCCTTTGCCACCCGAGCAGAGTTCGTCGAGGCGATCGAGGCAGGCGGCGTGGCAGCCATGGAGGTGCTGGCGCGCGATTTGCGCTCGCTAGGCCTCTACACGGCGCGGTCACTCTCCTATGATGGGGTCGAATACGAGCTGATCGAGCACCAGCTGACCGAAGAACAGCGCCGGATCTACGATTCCTATGCCGGGGCCTTCGCGGTCATCCACAACAATCTCGATGCGGCGATGGATGCGGCGAACATCACCGGCTCGGATGGCACGCTGAACCGTCAGGCCAAATCCGCTGCCCGCTCGGCCTTCGAGAGCACCAAGCAGCGCTTCTTTGGCCATCTGCTGACCTCGATGAAAACGCCGACCCTGCTGGGCTCGATCACGGAGGATCTGGAAGCGGGCCATGCGGCCGTGATCCAGATAGTCTCGACCGGCGAAGCCTTGATGGAACGGCGGCTGGCCGAGATCCCGACCGAGGAATGGAACGATCTGAACACGGACCTGTCTCCGCGCGAATATGTCATGAGCTACCTGCAGCATTCCTTCCCGGTGCAGCTCTACGAGCCCTTCAGCGATGGTGGGGGCAATGTCAGCTCGCGGCCGGTGTTCCGGGATGGCCAACCCGTCGAGAGCCGCGAGGCGGTCTCCCGGCGCGATGCGATGATCGAGCATCTGGCCGGCCTGCCGCCGGTCCCAGGGGCGCTCGATCAGATCATCCAGCATTTTGGCACCGAGATGGTGGCGGAAGTCACTGGTCGCTCGCGCCGGATCATCCGCAAGGGTGATGGCCCGGCAGCTCGGCTGGCGGTCGAGAACCGCCCATCGTCAGCCAATCTCGCCGAGACCCAGGCCTTCATGGATGACGGCAAGCGCATTCTCGTCTTCTCGGATGCGGGCGGCACCGGGCGCAGCTATCACGCCGAACTCTCGGCGCGGAACCAGCGCCTGCGGGTGCATTATCTGCTGGAACCGGGCTGGAAGGCTGACACCGCCATTCAGGGCCTTGGGCGCACCAATCGCACCAATCAGGCGCAGCCGCCCCTGTTCCGGCCGATTGCGACCGATGTGAAGGCGGAAAAGCGCTTCCTCAGCACCATCGCACGGCGGCTCGACACGCTCGGGGCGATCACCCGCGGGCAACGCCAGACCGGCGGGCAGGGGCTGTTCCGGCCCGAAGACAATCTGGAAAGCCCCTATGCCCGGGCTGCTTTGCGTCAGCTCTACCTCCTGCTGGTACGCGGCAAGGTCGAGGGTTGCTCGCTGGAGCGGTTTGAATCCGCCACCGGCCTGAAGCTGATGGACTCAAACGGCATCAAGGATGAGCTGCCGCCGATCACTACCTTCCTCAACCGCTTGCTGGCGCTGACCATCGAATTGCAAGGCATTCTCTTCACCGCTTTCGAGCAGCTGCTGGAGGCCAAGGTCGAGGGGGCGATCGCGGCGGGGATCTATGATCTGGGTCTCGAGACGCTGAAGGCCGAAAGCTTCACTGTCACCGACCGGCAGGTGATCTACTCCCATCCCGGCACCGGGGCCGAGACCCGGCTCCTGACCATCACTGAGCGGCGGCGCAACACGCCCTTGCTGCTCGATGCTGTGCTCGACGAGTTGGACGATCCACGCGCAGTCTTGCTGGTCAACAGCCGCTCCGGCCGCGCGGCTGTGCAGGTGCCGACCACCTCGATCATGCTTGACGATGGCGAGATAGAACGTCGTGTGCGCTTGATCCGGCCGATGGAAGCCTTCAGCATGTCCGTCAGGATGATGAGTGACACGCTTTGGGTTGAGACTGACAGTAAGACCTTCGCGGCCGCATGGCGGGCCGAGGTCGCCGATGTGCCGGAGTTCTCGGATGCCACGCTGCATGTGGTTTCGGGGTTGCTGCTGCCGGTCTGGAAGCGCCTGCCGCAGGATGAGACCCGCGTCTATCGCCTGCAGACCGATGACGGCGAGCGGATCATCGGCCGCCGGGTCTCGCCCGCCTGGGCAACGAACGCCACCGCAAGCGGAGCGTCCAGCCTGACCCCGGATCAGGCCTACGCCGCATTGCTCGACGGGCGGACCGTCCTCGATCTTGCCGAGGGCCTGCAACTGCGTCGCTCGCGGGTGATGGGAGCGAACCGGATCGAACTGACCGGCTTCTCGGAAGCGATGCGCGAGCGGCTGCGGGCTTGGGGGCTCTTCAGCGAGATCATCTCCTGGAAGCTGCGCTTCTTCGTGCCGGTGGGTGCAAATGGCACCGACATCCTCGGCAAACTGCTCGCGGTCTATCCGATCAGCCGTATCACCGAGCGGGAGGCGGCATGATGACCTATCCTGCCAACGCTTTCCGCAGCGCCTCGGTGACGAAGGCGCTCTTGTTGCCGACTTCGTTCAGCTTTGCGGCGATGTCGGCGTCGATCATCAGGTTCATCCGAACCTTCTTCTCGCCCGGCAATAGTGCCGGGCGTCCACGCCGAGCGGTGGCGAAGAAGCTGTCGCCGAGATCGCCGACCTCGCCATCGCTATCGATCAGCGGCCTATCCTTGTTCATAGCGCTTCCTTTCCCTTGTGTTGGCCTTGCGCAGGCTGATCACCCGCAGCGCCTTGCCGCGGACGCACCAGGCCACCACGCAAAGCCGGTCATGGATCGGGACGAGGCTGACAAAGCGGCGCTCGCCGTATTCCTCCCGCAGATCCTCGGCGGTCAGGGCGTCATCCCAACGCGCCGCGGCAACATCGGCAAAGTCGAGGCCCCGTTCCTGCAGGGTGCGCGCGCGTTTGTCTTCGTCCCAGTCCAGATCCATGCGCTCAAGATAGGGCAACGTGCCTCACGGCACAATAAAAGTGTGTATAGTTATTTTCGGCATGAGGTGTCGTGATGGCTCGCATCGATGCCGCCGATCTGTCGCACCGTCTTGGCCAACAGGCCGAGGCGGTGTGTCGGCACTATCTGTCGAATGGCCGCAAACAGGGCAATTACTGGCAGGTCGGCGATGTGCGCAATGAACCGGGGCGGTCGATGTTCGTCCGTCTGACGGGTCCGGCGTCGGGCAAAGGTGCTGCTGGAAAGTGGACCGATAGCGCTACGGCCGAGCACGGTGATCTGCTCGATGTGATCCGCGAAAGCCTTTGCCTTAGCGACTTCGCCGATGTGGCCGAGGAAGCCCGTCGATTCCTCAGCCTGCCGCAGCTCGAACCGGCACCGGAGGCGAAGACGCGCAGATCGGCACCAGTTCCTTCTGGATCACCTGACGCTGCAGAGCGGCTCTGGCGCATGTCCCGGTCCATCCGGGGCACGCTGGCCGGCACCTATTTGCGCAAGCGCGGCCTGAAGGATCTGCGCGATACCGACAACCTTCGCTTTCACCCTGACTGCTACTACCGCCCGGAAGGCGCAGGTCCGACCGAGACCTGGCCCGCGCTGATCGCCAGGATCACCGATCTCGACGGCAAACTCACCGGCGTGCACCGCACCTGGCTCACCCGCGATGGCAGCGGGAAAGCGCCTCTAGACCCGCCGCGAAAGGCGATGGGAGATCTGCTCGGCAACGCGGTCCGGTTTGGTCACGTGCAAGATGTCATGGCGGCAGGAGAGGGCATCGAGACCGTGCTCTCGCTGCGCCAGATCCTGCCAAAGATGCCGATGCTCGCGGCTCTCTCCGCAGGACATCTCGCAGCCATCCTGTTCCCGGCTACTCTGCGCAGGCTCTATATCATCCGCGATAATGATCCGGCCGGCGACGGCGCGCGGGACAGTCTGGTCGCCCGGGCACACGAGGCCGGGATCGAACCCATCACGCTCTCGCCCATGCTGGGGGATTTCAACGACGATCTCATGGGACCGGGTCTGGAGGCACTTCGGGCGCAGGTCCGGGGGCAACTCGCCCCGGAGGACGTCAGCCGCTTCATGACCCTACGCTGATCCGCCGGGAACGGGGAGGGTGATCGGGCGGGCGCGCTCCTGCCCGGGCACACAGAGGAGGCAACCCCCTTCGGCAAGAGGACCGCGCCGAGGCCTTCTCAGAGGGCGAGCGGCCCACAAACGCTCCGGCCCGGCAATGGCGGCGCCCGACTGATTTCCGTCGGCGGGCCCGCCACCCCACGCGACAAGTCGCGCGGGGACCCCGTCTGCCCCGCCTTTACATCGCGAAGCAAATCAGCCTGGCTTTGCCATCAAGGCCCGCGGGTGCGCGGGCTGCCCGGCCGGAGCGCCCGTGGGCTTGTCGTCGCCAGAAGGCCGCGACGGTCGCGGTCCAATTCGAAGGATGCATCCCATGTATGCCCAGGACACATTCGAGCCCGATCACACCATTTCCCCGACCGGCCACATCATCGAGGACATGCAGCTCTATGGCTATCGTCCCGCCGAGGGCGAGGCAGATCCCCGGCCCACCCCCGAAGACCAGGCCATCCAGACCGCAGTCTCCGACATCTTCGATGCCCTCATTTCCACCATGGCCGATACCAGCCTCGATTTCGACCTCGACGAGATCCTCTGGTCGACCGTCAACACCTTCCACCGCGCCGCCGAGCGGATCGAACGCAAACTGGATGACAACGAGCAGGCGCAGAAACGCCTCCAGCGCGAACAGGATGGCAGCGAGGTCAAATCCGTCCAACTCGAGAGCCTGATCGGCATCGGCGGCAATCTGATCGAGCGCCGTGAGAGCCTGGAACTCTTCCGCGAAACCGCCGCTGACATCTTCTTGCGCGTGACCGGCACCCATTGGGCCCCGCGTTCGGGCTCACGTACCAATCATCGCCATCTGACCGCAGCGATGATCGACAGCCGCGACTTTCTCGCCGCCAAAAAGATCGCCGAGACCGAGATGCTGGTCCCGCCGGGGCCGAAGGTTGCATTCTCCGGCGGGGATACCACCGATCACCGCACGATCTGGGACCGTCTCGATCAGATCCACGCCAAACACCCGGACATGGTGCTGATGCATGGTGGAAGCCCGAAGGGTGCCGAGCGCATCGCCGCCACCTGGGCCAGCAACCGCAAGGTGCCGCAGGTTGCCTTCAAGCCGGACTGGACCAAACACGCCAAGGCCGCGCCCTTCAAGCGCAATGACCAGATGCTCGACTGCCTGCCGATCGGTGTCATCATCTTCCCCGGCACCGGCATCCAGGAGAACCTCGCCGACAAGGCCCGCAAGATGGGCATCCCGGTTTACCGCATGGCGAAGGGTGGCGCGTGAGCGCCACCCCAACCTGTCCACAATCTCAGCACGGCGCTTCCAGATTTTTGAAAATTCCGTCGGAAACAGCGGCGACCGTGAACCGGGTCTGTGGAAACCATAAACCTTGTCCAGGTCTCGCTATACCCGCTAGGCAGCAAATATTTCGCATCCATTTCGCTATAGAAAGATCAATTGCCGCTCTTCTCCCGCAAGCTGTCTCCATGCGCCGGCAATCAGATCCCCGGGCAAGTGTAATTGCCCCAATCTTTCGCGATGTAGCGCCTCAACATGGTTCCCGCAGGCTGCAAACATGCGGCGCACCTGATGGTATCGTCCCTCGGTAATCGTCAGATATGCTTCGGTCGGTGCGACGACCTTCAGCACTGCGGGGTCCAGCGGTTTCGTCTCACCCTTCAGCATCAGGGTACCAGAGGCGAACAGCTCCACCTCATCCTCATTCAGGGGGCGGGAAAGGGTCGCGCGATAGGTCTTGCTGACCTTCCGTTTCGGGCTTGTGACGCGGTGCAGGAACTCGCCGTCGTCGGTCAGCAGCAACAGGCCAGCCCACATTTCCCAAGTAAGGCGCTGATTTCGCTGTCCTGACCATTATATTTCCTATATAAA
>NZ_JAVDBT010000012.1 GCF_030848395.1 Pseudogemmobacter lacusdianii
CTGCTCCTTCTCTGGTTGGGCAGACTCTACATCACAGCGAGGGATCTTCCGGGGGGCAGGTCACAACCTCGCAACCGCAGCAGAGTGATTTCGGTCCGCAACCTTCAAATCACCGCCGAGTGCTTCAGTCAGTTGGGTCTTGTTACCGAAGTGTGATCGGAGATGCGCAGGTATAGCAAGCCGAGCCCAGTAACGACCGTCTTTTTCTTTCCAATGACGCCGCTTCGCCGCCAATTTTCAATACCCCATTCTGGCACCAGAAAAGGCACTAGACCCTTAGAATCAAGAGGAATATTTGAGATCAAGGGGATAAATGGTGCTGCAAGAGAGGATTGAACTCTCGACCTCTCCCTTACCAAGGGAGTGCTCTACCACTGAGCTACTGCAGCGCCTTCGATGGGGCCGATCTAGACGAAGCTTTCGGGGACCGCAACCCCTTTTTGCCGCTTTTTATTCGCTCCACTGGACCGCCCGCCCCCGCTGCGATATTCAGCCCTCTATGCGCGATCCAGACCAGCCGCCCTCCACCGGAAAACCTCTGAAAAAGCCGGCTCCGCTGACCAAGGACGACCGGCTGAAGGCGGCGCTCAAGGCAAATATGGCGCGCCGCAAGGCGCAAGCGAAGGCGCGCGGCGATATGGCCCGCGACCAAAACAACAAGAACGAGTGAGGCAGGCATGGATTCGATTCTGGTCAAGGGCAACGGGCCGCTTAACGGGGTGATCCCGATCGCAGGGGCGAAAAACGCCTGTTTGGCGCTGATGCCAGCCACTTTGCTCTCGGAAGAGCCGCTGACTCTGACCAATGCGCCGCGGCTGTCCGACATCCGCACGATGACACAACTTCTCGAAAGCCTCGGCGTTGAGGTCTCAGCCCTGCAAGACGGCAAGGTCATCACCATGTCCTCGCATGGCCTGCTGAACCCGGTCGCCGATTATGACATCGTGCGCAAAATGCGTGCCTCGAACCTCGTGCTGGGGCCGCTTTTGGCGCGGCTTGGCCATGCTGTCGTCTCGCTGCCGGGCGGTTGCGCGATCGGCGCGCGCCCGATGGACATCCATATCGACGCGCTCACCGCCCTTGGGGCCGAGATTGAGCTGCGCGATGGCAACCTGCATGCGAAAACGCAAGGCGGGCTCAAAGGGGCGGTGCATGAGATGCGCTTTGCCTCGGTCGGGGCGACGGAAAACTTCGTCATGGCCGCCACTTTGGCCAAAGGCACTTCGGTACTGAAAAACGCCGCGCGCGAGCCGGAGATTGTCGATCTTATCCACTGCCTGCGCCGCATGGGCGCTGAGATCGAGGGCGAAGGCACCTCCACCATCACCATCCAAGGCGTTGATCGCCTCAACGGCGCGACTCACCCCGTCGTCACCGACCGGATCGAGCTTGGCACCTATATGCTGGTCCCCGCCATTACAGGCGGTGAGATTGAATGCCTCGGCGGGCGGATCAACCTCGTCGGCGCGTTTTGCGAAAAGCTGGATGCAGCGGGGATCTCCGTCACGGAAACCGAGCGCGGCTTGAAAGTCACCCGCCGGAATGACCGCGTGAAAGCTGTCGATGTGGTGACCGAACCCTTCCCCGGCTTCCCGACCGATCTGCAGGCGCAGATGATGGCGCTACTTTGCACGGCCGATGGCACATCTGTCTTGGAAGAAAAGATCTTCGAGAATCGCTTCATGCATGCGCCCGAGTTGATGCGGATGGGCGCGAAGATCGAAGTGCAAGGCGGTCATGCCACCGTCACCGGGGTTGAGAAACTGCGCGGCGCGCGGGTCATGGCGACCGATCTGCGCGCCTCTGTCAGCCTTATCCTTGCCGCACTGGCGGCCGAGGGCGAAACTGTGGTGAGCCGGGTCTACCATCTTGATCGCGGCTATGAGCGGGTCGAAGAAAAGCTCTCGGCTTGCGGAGCCAAAATCGAACGGATCCGTTCTGAATAAGGCGCAATAAAGGGGCGGTTCGCAGATGGCAGACGCAAAGTTCAAAGACGGCGGTGAGGCGCCCTTGCGGCTTTTGGCGCAAGAGGCTGGCGATCTGCCGGTGCTCTCGGCCCTTTTGCAAGATGCTGTGCTGACCGGGGCGGATGTCACCTATGACCGCCGCCGCCGCCGCTTTGTGGCGCTCCTCAACCGCTTCCGCTGGGAGGACCGTGAGGAAGCCGCCCGCGATTCGCGCCCCTTTGAGCGCGTGCGCAGCGTGCTTACCGTCGAAGACGTGCTCTCGGCGCAAGTCATGGGCATCGCGCCGGGGCAAAAGGACGAAGTGCTCTCGATCCTTTCGCTGACATGGGAGCCACAAGAGGAAGGCAGCGGTCGGCTTACCCT
This sequence comes from Pseudogemmobacter lacusdianii, assembly GCF_030848395.1. Taxonomy (GTDB): domain Bacteria; phylum Pseudomonadota; class Alphaproteobacteria; order Rhodobacterales; family Rhodobacteraceae; genus Pseudogemmobacter; species Pseudogemmobacter lacusdianii. The sequence continues at coordinate 2,331 of NZ_JAVDBT010000012.1, forward strand.
CACCTTCGCGGGTGACGGCGCGCTGGCCTTGCAGCTGGAAGCGCTGGAGCTGCGGCTGGATGATGTGACCCGCCCCTATCTCGCCCCCTCGGGCCGCCAACCCGATCACGGGCTCTAACCCCCCTTTCAGAGCTTAAATATTCCCGGACGGAAGGCCTTGCGCGCAACGCAGGGCCGCAGGGGACGAAGCGCCCGAGCCGCCGCCCTCCCCGAAAGCCGCCAGCCCCGCAAATTGACACTTCGCCCCCGCTCCCCTATCCCGCAGCCACGGGTTTGCCGGAGGACCGAAGATGCCGCATTTCCTTGACAGCACGCAGCCGGATTTTGAGGCCGCCTTCACCGCCCTTCTGGGCATGAAGCGCGAAGAGGCCGAGGATGTGGATGCCATCGTCGCCGGTATCATCGCCGATGTGCGCGCCCGCGGCGATGCGGCGGTGCTTGAGCTGACCGCGCGCTTTGACCGGCTGACGTTGACCGCTGACACCCTCGCCTTCAGCCCGTCCGAAATGGCGGCTGAGGTGGCCAAAGTTTCTCCCACCGATCGCGAAGCCCTTAAACTCGCGGCCGAACGCATCCGCGCTTATCACGAAAGGCAGCGCCCCGAGGACGCCAGCTGGACGGATGCCGCTGGTGCCACTTTGGGTTGGCGCTGGACCGCCGTTTCGGCGGCCGGGCTTTACGTCCCCGGCGGCACCGCCTCTTACCCCTCCTCGGTGCTGATGAACGCGATCCCGGCGAAAGTCGCCGGTGTCGAACGTTTGGTGATCTGCTGCCCCACGCCCGACGGTGCGGTGAACCCCTTGGTTTTGCTCGCAGCCCAACTGGCTGGCGTCGATACAGTCTACCGCATCGGCGGTGCCCAAGCCGTTGCAGCCCTGGCTTACGGCACCGAAACCATTGCGCCGGTTGATAAAATCACCGGCCCCGGCAATGCCTTCGTCGCCGCCGCCAAGCGGCGGGTCTTTGGTCGCGTCGGCATCGACATGATTGCAGGCCCTTCAGAAGTCCTTGTCATCGCAACCGGTGATCAAGATCCCGATTGGGTCGCCTTGGATCTGCTGTCGCAGGCCGAGCACGATATTTCCGCGCAAAGCATCCTGATCACCCCCGATGCCGCCTTCGGCCAAGCGGTCGAGGAAGCCATCAAACGCCACCTCACCACCCTGCCCCGCCGCGATATCGCGGGCCAAAGCTGGGCCGAGAATGGCGCCATCATCACCGTCCGCGATCTGGACGAGGCCGCAGCGCTTTCGAACCGCATCGCGCCTGAACATCTTGAGATCCTGACCCCCGATCCCGAAGCGACCGCCGCCAAATGCCTCCATGCCGGCGCGATCTTCCTTGGCGCATTCACGCCCGAGGCGATCGGCGATTATGTCGGCGGGCCGAACCACGTCCTGCCCACCGCCCGCTCGGCCCGCTTCTCCTCGGGCCTCAACGTGCTGGATTTCATGAAGCGCACCACGATCTCGCGCATGACCCCGGAAGCGCTGAAAGCCATTGGCCCCGCTGCCGAGGCTTTGGCGGCATCGGAAGGCCTGCATGCCCACGGCCTCAGCGTCACGGCGCGGCTGGCCCGTCTCAACGGCTGAGCAAGGCCGCGCAGTGCTCTTGTGCGCGGCCAGCGGCTCGGGCATCAAAGGTGCAGTGTTAAGGGAACAGTGATGACCAACCGCCTTTGCCATATCGAGATCGATGAAAAGGGCCTTGCGCGCCCGACGCCGGAAATCGAGCAGGAACGCCGCGTCGCCATTTTCGATCTCTTGGAAGAGAACCGCTTCGGCCTGCCGCCCCGTGAGGGCCGCGAGATCCCCGCCGGCCCCTACCGGCTGCATCTGGCGATCCGCGAGGGCCGGTTGGTCTTTGGCATCACCACCGAAGCCGAGACCCCTGCGGGCGAATTCCACCTTTCGCTTGGCCCTTTCCGCCAAGTGGTGAAGGACTATTTCCAGATCTGCGAAAGCTATTTTGAGGCGGTGAAGCGCTTGCCCCCCAGCCAGATCGAAGCGATCGATATGGCCCGGCGCGGCATCCACAATGAAGGCGCTTCGATCCTGCAAGAGCGCCTTTCCGGCAAGGCCGAGGTTGACCAAGACACCGCCCGCCGCCTTTTCACCCTTATCTGCGTCCTGCACTGGGGGTGATCTTGGGCGCTTTCCCCCAGTCTGTCCTTTTCTGCTGCGATCATAACGCTGTGCGCTCGCCAATGGCGGAGGGGCTGATGAAGTTGCTCTATGGCCAGCGCGCCTATGTGCAATCGGCGGGGGTCAAGAATGACATGGAGATTGACGGCTTTTCCATCGCCGTCTGCCAAGAGATCGGGGTCGAACTCAGCCGCCACCGCAGCCGCTCATTTGAGGAAATGCAGCAATGGGGCGATGATCTGGGGCAATTTGACCTGATCGTGGCACTCTCTCCTGCCAGCCAACGCATGGCGCTAGAGCTGACCCGCTACCACCATCTTGAGGTGGAATATTGGCCGATCCTCGACCCAACCGGCCTTGGCGAGACCCGTGACGGCAAGCTTGCCGCCTATCGCCAAGCGCGCGAGCAGATCCGCACCCGGATGATCGACCGCTTCGGCCCACCGACCGAAGATCTGCCCGCCAAGGACTAGCCCCCTTACCCGCGCCGCGCCATCAACCGGCGCCGTTGCGGCACGAAAGGTCGCAATCGGCCAAGTTTGCGTCCCCTCCGTGCTTGGCCTTGCGCAACAGCGCCTCTAGTCTGACCGCGCAAGACAAAGGATATGCCCATGGCCCGCGCCGAAACCCTCGCCCTGATCCAACGCTATTACGAAGCCTTCAACGCCGGTGATACGGCGGGCATGCTGGCCTGCATCACCGATGACATCGAGCATCGGGTGAATGAAGGCGCGCATCGTCTGGGCAAAGAACTCTTCACCGAATTCTGCTCGCATATGGGCGTCAGCTACCGCGAAACCCTGAAAGATATGGTGTTTTTCGCCAATGATGCGGGCGACCGTGCCGCTGCCGAATTTGTTGTGCATGGCGAATATCTCAAGACCGATCCCGGCCTGCCCGAGGCAAAAGGCCAGCGCTACATCCTGCCCGCAGGCGGCTTCTTCGACATCCGTGGCGACAAAATCGCCCGCATCACCACCTTCTACAACCTGAACGACTGGGTGGCGCAGGTCTCCAAATGATGGACGAGGTCACTGTTCGTGCCCTGACCGGGGCGGATTTGGAACAGGCGCTGGACGGCGTTGCCGCCCTGCGCATCGCAGTCTTTCGCGATTGGCCCTATCTCTACGATGGCTCGCTCGATTACGAGCGGGCCTATCTGCAAACCTATCGCGACAGCCCCGGCGCTTTGCTGGTGGGCGCTTTCCACGGCGATCAATTGATCGGCGCTTCGACCTCGACCCCGATGGAAGACCATGCCGAGGCTTTTGCCGAGCCTTTAAAAGCCATTGGTCTGCCGGTCGAGACCATTCTTTACGGCGCGGAATCGGTGCTTTTGCCCGCTTTCCGTGGCCAAGGCCTTGGCCACCGCTTCTTCGATCTGCGCGAAGAACATGCCCGCGCCCTCGGCCGCAGCCATGTTGCCTTTTGCTCGGTGATGCGCCCCGACAATCACCCGATGCGGCCCGCACATTTCCGCACCAATGACGCCTTCTGGCGCGGCCGCGGCTATACGCCTCTCGACGGTGTTTTTGCCGAATTCAGCTGGAAAGACACCAACGCTGCCGCCGAAAGCGCCAAGCCTTTGCAGTTCTGGATCCGCGAACTCTAAACCCTCCCCTTTGCCCCGACTCCGGATGCCTCCGGCGGGGATATTTAAGTTCTGAAAGAGGCCTTAACCCCTCTTTCAGAACCAAAATATCCCGAGAGTAAGTCGTCAGGCCGAGGGCGCAGAGCCCCCTTCCCCGTCCCACAAAGTCAATTTGCCCTTGAAACTTCAAGGTTTCGGGCGCATATGCGCGGCAAGAAACGCCTGCGGCTCCCGCGGGCCCTACCCCTATTGGAGTGACCATGGCCAAGGAAGACATTCTCGAATTCCCCGGTGTCGTTAAGGAACTTCTGCCCAATGCGACATTCAAGGTCGAACTCGACAATGGCCATGAGTTGATTGCAACGATGGCCGGCAAGATGCGCAAGAACCGCATCCGGGTTCTGGCAGGCGACAAGGTGCAGGTGGAAATGACCCCCTACGACCTGTCGAAGGGCCGCATCAACTACCGTTTCAAGTAAGCCGTCTTGCGGCTTATTCTGGGCTCCGCATCGCCGCGCCGCAAGGAATTGCTGGCGCAAATCGGGATCACTCCCGATGCGATCTTGCCCCCCGATATAGATGAGGATCCCCGCAAGGGCGAGTTGCCCCGCCCCTATGCGGCGCGTCTGGCCCGCGAAAAGGCACTCGCCGTGCCTGCGGATCCTGAAGATCTGGTGCTTTGCGCCGATACCACTGTGGCGCTTGGCCGCCGCATCCTTGGCAAACCCGCCGATGCTGGCGAGGCTGCCGCTTTCCTCACACTGCTCGGCGGCCGTCGCCATGAGGTGATTACTGCCGTCGCTTTGCGGCGCGGCGATCGCATCTGGGCGCGCGAAAGCGTCTCGGTGGTGAAGATGAAGCGCCTCTCCGATGATGAGCTGAACGCCTATCTGCAATCTGGCGAATGGCAAGGCAAAGCCGGCGCATACGGCATCCAAGGCCTTGCCGGGGCCTTCCTGCCTTGGATCCAAGGCTCTTATTCCGGCATTATGGGCCTGCCTTTGGCCGAAACCTCAACCCTATTGCAGGCCGCAGGCTGGCCATTGTGGAGAAGCGCATGAAGGGCCGCGTGCTGTGCCTTGACCAGATCGACGGTCGCCCTGCGGCGGCCTTGTTGGTCGACGGGCGTCTGGAAGAACTGACCATCGACCCCGAAGGTGATGAGGCGATCCCCGGCGCGATCTACCGCGCCATTGCCGACCGCCCGATGAAGGGCCTTGGCGGCATGTTCGTCAAACTCCCCTTCGGGCGCGGCTTTTTGCGCCAAACCGGCGGCATTGCCCCCGGTGGCCGGGTGCTGGTGCAAGTCTCGGGCCCGACCGAGCCCGGCAAAGCCACCCCCGTCACCACGCGACTTTTGTTCAAATCGCGCTTTGCCATCATCACCCCCGGCGCACCGGGCCTGAACATCAGCCGCCGCATCCGCGATGAGGCGTTGCGCGATGAGCTGCAGGCTTTGGCCGAAGAGGGCATGGCAGGCGCAGATGAGATGATGGGCCTCATTCTGCGCTCGGCCTGCGAAGAGGCGGAACCCGAGGCCGTAGCCGAAGATATCGCCGCGATGCGGGGTCTTGCCGAGGCGATCCTCAAAGATCTCGACGGTGGGCCTGAGCTGTTGCTCGACGGCCCTTCGGCGCATGATCTGGCTTGGCGCGACTGGCTCGACCCGGCCCCCGATGAGGTCGCCGAAGAGGGCAGCTTCGAAGATCATGCCGTCACGGATGAAATCGAATCGCTCCTCGCCACCCGCGTCGATCTTGGCGAAGGTCATATGATGATCGAGCCAACCCGCGCCTTGGTCGCGGTGGATGTGAACACCGGCAGCGACACTTCGCCCGCCGCCGCGCTGAAGGTGAACGTTGCCGCCGCGCGCGAATTGCCGCGCCAGCTGCGCCTGCGCGGCCTTGGCGGCCAAGTCGTGATCGATTTCGCCCCGATGCCCAAGCGCGAGCGTCACATCCTTGATCAGGTGATGAAAGCCGCTTTCAAAGGCGATGGTGAGACGAATCTGGCCGGCTGGACCACGCTGGGTCTGTTCGAGCTGACCCGCCGCCGCGACCGTCTCGCCTTGCGGGATCTTCTATGAGCGCGGGCTGCCCGATTTGCGGCAAAGAGACGGTACATGCCTACCGTCCCTTCTGCTCGCGCCGCTGCGCCGACATCGATTTGGGCCGTTGGCTGAACGAAAGCTACCGCGTTCCGGACGATGCGGCGGGCGAGGATGATATTTCTTCGGACGCTTTGCCCTTAGAAATAAGGCCCGAAGGAAAGAAGCCGCACTAGCTTGTGAAATAGTGCTTTTTTCCTCTGGACACCCCCGAACGCCTTGGCTATTACGCCCACACCAAGCGTGCCCAGATAGCTCAGTTGGTAGAGCAGCGGATTGAAGATCCGCGTGTCCGCGGTTCGAATCCGTGTCTGGGCACCACTTAACTCCCTGATAATAAAACAGTTAAGTGGTGCCGCCTTTCGGCGGTCAGTTCGCGTTTGAGCACCGTCTCTTCCCTCTAAGCCGCTTTGCTTGGCATGACATGCTCGCCACGCAAGCTGCGCAGGCGCACCGTATTCCCCCGATCACCGGCGACTTTAAGCCGATCCGCTTGTGGCCCCCTCGCCCATCCCGGAACCCCGCGTTCCGCCCCAGCGTTTGGCTCTTGATGCTCTGTGCCCCGCGTTTGCGCCGCTCAGATTCGTCGCAATTCGCTTGGCCCCAAAAGGATGCCGCTGATGAAAACGCTCAAAGACGCCTTCGAACACACGCTGCAAGACATTTACTGGGCTGAGAAAGCCTTGGTCAAAGCGCTGCCCAAAGTCGCTCGCTCGGTCAATAATGGCGAGTTGAAACTGGCGGTTGAGGCACATCTTGAAGAAACCAAGGGCCATGTCGCCACGCTGGAAAAGGTCTTCGCTTCGGTCAAACTGAAGGCGAGCGGCGAGAAGTGCGACGCCATGGCGGGGCTGTTGAAAGAAACTGACGGGCTGATTGAAGAGGCCGAAGGCCACGCCTTGGATGTCACCCTGATCGCGGCGGCCCAAGCCGTCGAGCATTACGAGATTGCCCGCTATGGCACTTTGCGCGAATGGGCGAAGATCCTTGGCTATGATGAGGCGCATAAGCTCCTGACCTTGATCCTGGACGAAGAAAAGGCCGCCAATGCCAAGCTGACGGCTTTGGCCGTGACCGGTGTGAACGGGTCCGAGGCTTTGCGTTAACGCCGCTCCGTTACACCGAATCGATCAGCCCTCGACTTCTGCCGGGGGCAACATCGCTATCAAGCTCTGCAACTGGTCCGCCTCTGCGGCAGGTTTGTCCCAGCGAATGCGCGAGATGCGCGGAAACCGCATCGCCACGCCCGAGCGGTGCCGGCTGGACCGGTTCAGCCCTTCAAACGCCACCTCGACCACCAAAAGCGGCGCCAACTGCCGCACCGGGCCAAAGCGCTGCACGGTGTTCTTGCGCACAAAACGGTCAAGCTCTTGCAGCTCTTGGTCGGTGAAGCCGAAATAGGCTTTGCCCACCGGCACAAGGTCTGCCCCGTCCCAGACACCAAAGGTGAAGTCACTGTAAAAGCCCGATCTTTTGCCATGGCCACTTTGCGCATAAAGCAGCACCGCATCGACCAGCATCGGGTCGCGCTTCCACTTAAACCAAGGCCCGCGCAGCCGCCCCGCCAGATAGGGCGAATCGCGCCGCTTCAGCATCACCCCTTCGATCACCGCAGAAGGAGGCGCGGCGCGCAATGCCGCCAGCTCCTCCCAAGTGGTGAACCTTAAGAGCGGCGAGACATCGATCCTCGGCGATCGCAGTGGCAAATCCTCAAGCCGCGCGCGCCGATCTGAAAGCGGCAGACTGCGCAGATCCTCGCCTTGCCACGTCAGCACGTCGTAGGCCCGCAGCGCCGCCGGATGGCTTTGCAGCATGGCTTTGGAAATGACCTTCCGCCCGAGCCGCTTTTGCAGATCTGCGAAACTGGCCACTTGATCGCCGCGCCGCACCAAAAGCTCGCCGTCCAAAGAGCCCTCGAAATCAAGCGCGTCCAAAAGGTCGGGGAAGGCCCTGCCGATATCCTCGCCCGTGCGCGAGTAAAGCCGCCGCTCGCCGCCCTCGGCCACGGCTTGCACCCGGATGCCGTCCCATTTCCACTCGGCAAAGTAATCTTCGGGCGTCAGCGCTTGCAGATCCTCGGGCGTCACTGGCGTCGACAGCATCACCGGTCGGAAGGGTGCCAAGGCTGCCGCCTCGGGCCGCGCGCCGCCTGAAAGCCAGTCGAAAAGCGGCTGGAACGGCGGCACCAGCCCGTGCCAGATCTCTTCGATCTCCTCGACCGGGCGGCTGCCCAAAGCGGCCAGTGCGACCCGCGCCAGACGGGCCGAGACGCCAACGCGCAGATTGCCGGTGGCAAGCTTCAGGAAGGCCAACCGCTCGGGCGGATGCATCTGGTCGAGCACCGTCGCAATCGCCCCCGGCAGCGCCAGTTTGCCGGTGCTTTGCAGCAAAGCCACCGCCTCACGCAAAGGCACATCGGCCAACGCGCCCTCAGGCTCGGGCCAGATCAACGCAATCGTCTCGGCCAGATCGCCGACGAAATCGTAGGAGAGCGCCAAAAGCTCGGCGTCCACCCGCTCACCCGTCAGCCGCCGCAACAGCGAGGGTGAGACCTGACGCAGTTCCAGCGTGCCGGTCAAAGCCGCCAGCGCCCAGCCTCGATCTGGGTCGGGTGTATCGCGGAAGTAATGCGCCAGGATCGTCAGCTTGGCATTGCGCCCTGCGGTAAAAGCCAGCCGCTCCAAGAGGTTGGCAAAGGCTTTCATTCCGGCTCATCCCCATAACCAACCAGCCGCAGGGGCCGCGCGGGCACCCCCTCCATCGCGCACCAGCGCATCAGCCCATCCTCGGCACCATGCGTGATCCAAACCTCCTGAGGGCTGAGCTCGCGGATTGTGGCGGTCAGCTGCGGCCAATCAACATGATCGCTGATCACCAAAGGCAGCTCCACGCCGCGCTGACGCGCGCGGGCGCGCACCGTCATCCACCCCGAGGCATAGCTGAGCACCGGATCGCGAAAGCGCTGCACCCAAGGGCTCGCAAAGGCCGAGGGCGGGGCAAGCACCAGCTGCGCGCCCTTGGCATCGGTGGCGGGAACAAGCGGGCCAAGATCAATGCCTTGCGCAATGTGATAGTCGCAAAGCCGCTGCAAAGCGCCGTGCAGAGCGATGGGTTCTTGATGCCCCGCCTGCCGCACCAGCGCGATCAGCCGCTGCGCCTTTCCAAGGGCATAGACCCCCACCAGATGCGGCCGCTCGGGAAATTCCGCCATGCTGGCCAGAAGCCGCCGCGCCTCGGCCAAAGGGTCGGGATGGCGGAAGACTGGCAGGCCAAAGGTCGCCTCGGTGATGAAAACATCGCAATCGACCGGCTCCCAAGGCAGGCAAACCGGGTTGGGCGTGCGGCAATAATCGCCGGAGTTGAGGATGCGTGGCCCGTCATCCGGCGTGATCAGGATCTGTGCAGAGCCAAGGATATGGCCCGCTGGATGGAAGCTGACGGTAACCTTGCCCAAGCGCAAAGGCCCTTCGGCCACCTGCTTTTGCGCGGTAAAATCCTCGCCATAGCGGATCGCCATGATCTCCAGCGTCTGGCGGGTGGCGAGCACCGCGCCATGACCGGGACGGGCGTGGTCCGAGTGTCCATGCGTGACCAAAGCGCGCGGCACCGGGGTAAGCGGGTCGATATAGAAATCGCCATCCGGGCAGTATAACCCGGAGTCCGTTGGGAAAAGGATCTGATCGGCCCGCCTCGCCACGTTTCCCCCCTCTGCCAAGCCGAACCTGTCCCGGGCTTTAGGCAACAGCTCAGCCCACCCAAGGGTTCCCCCATGCCGGTAGGAAAGCGCTTTAGCCCGCCTTAACCTGCGGCTTGCGCATTCGCTTGCCGCATCGCCAAGGCCTTATCAGTGGCCGCCGACAGCGCCGCCGCAACAGCCGCAGAGAAGCCCTTCGCCTCGGCCGTCTCAAGCCCGGCGCAGGTCGTGCCGCGATAATCGATGAAGGTCTGCACCAAGGCCGGAGCCTCCGCCACCTTGCCCTCCAACAGCCGGGCCGAGGCGCAGACCGTTGCCTCAACCGCGCGCGCCGCCACATCCGGCGCCACGCCACGCTCGGCCAAGAAGGCCAGCATCGCTTGTGCCAAAAGGGCAGGATAGGCGGGACCCGAGCCCGAAAGCGCCGTCATCACCTCCAGCTGAGCCTCCTCGGGCAGCTCTTCTTGGCTGCCAATCGCGCCCAGAACCCGCGCCGCGGCGGCGCGATCTTCGGCAGTGACCCCAGCCCCTGCCACCCAAGGCGAATAACTCGCCCCGATCTCAGCCGAGGCATTGGGCATCGCGCGCAGGACACGCCCGCCGCATTGCGCCAAGGTGGAAAGTCCAACACCGGCCATGAAGGAAATCACTAGTTTTCCCGGCGCTTGCAGTTGCAACCCCGCCCAATCCTCGGGCCGGACCGAGACGACAATCACATCCGATTGCGCCACGAGATCGGCAAGATCGTTGGCCCACACCACCGCGCGACCACCGTAATCTTGCGGTCCGCGGCGGTTCAGCAAAATCACCTCAGCCAGTTTTTTATCAACCAAGCTGCGCCCCAAGGCGCCGCCCAACCAGCCGGTGCCGCCAATGATTCCAACCCGCATCGCATTGTTTCCTTAGTGGTTCTTCACGCAGCCTGACCTAAGGTCAGACATTGGTCCAGCCGCCATCAATCACATGCGCATGGCCGGTGGTGAACGCCGATTCATCCGAAGCAAGATAGACCACCAGATGCGCAATCTCCTCTGGCAGGGCGAGGCGCCCCATCGGCTGGCGCGCGATGAAAGCCGCACGCGCTTTGTCGTAATCACCCGTGGCGCGCAGCCGCTCTTCAAGGCTTGGGCTGTCCACCGTGCCGGGGCAAATCGCATTGCAGCGGATCCCTTGGGTGGCAAAATCCGCCGCAATCGCCTTGGTGAGGCCGATCACCCCGGCTTTGGTCACACCGTAAACGAAGCGGTCCGGCGCGGCGATGATCGAGCTTACGGCCGAGGCCATATTGACGATGGACCCGCCACCTTTGGCGATCATCCCCGGAAGGAAGGCTTTGCACATTCGGAACATCGAGCTGACGTTGACGTCCATCGAAAAGGCCCAATCCTCGTCCGAACAGTCCAGAATCGAACCATTGGCAACAAAGCCTGCGCAGTTGAAAAGCACGTCCGTTCGCGGCAGTTCGGCGGCAAGGCGCTGCACCGCAACGCTGTCGCGCACATTCAGATGTCGGGTCTCGATGCCCTGTTCGGCCAGTTCCCCCAAAGTGCGAGAGTTGATATCGGTGGCGATCACCTGCGCGCCCTCGGCCTGCATCGCCAAAGCCGAGGCCCGACCGATGCCCTGCCCCGCCGCCGTCACCACACAAATTTTGTCCTGCAACCGGCCTGCCATCAATCTCTCCTTAACAATCTGGACCTAGCCTAAGCGGGCCCCGCCTCTCTTGCCAATGGTTGCGGGCAAGTCCTGTCGCTCGGTGCTTGCCCCGGCCCGCCTGCCCGTGCCAGTTTCACTCCGAACCGCCATATTGTGGCGGGCGGAGGCGCTATGTCGATCACCTTGGCCGCAAGCGGCATCACCCTGCAATTCTCCGCGCAAGGCGGGGTCATCCACCCGCTTGAAGTCACGGATCAAGGCCAGATCATCGCACCTTTGCATGCCGCCCCTTGGGCCGAGAAAGATGTTCCGACGGATGCTCCGCCGCATCAGGCTTGGCTGCGCGGGGATTTTCTAGCCGCTCCGATGGGTGCTGGCCCGGATGGTCTGCATGGTTTGGCGGCCAATGGCCCTTGGCAGGTCCTGCCCACGCAATCAGGCCAGCTGCGCGCATTGCTGCAAGGCCAGATCATGGGCGCCTCGGTGATCAAGGAGCTTTCGGTCAGCGACGATCATCCCTTCCTTTATCAGCGCCACCTCTTCATCGGCGGTTCTGGCAGCCTACCGGTCGCCAATCACGCGATGGTCTCAGTGCCACAAGGCGCCAAGCTTTCCTTCTCGCGCAAGCGCTGGTTTGAAACCCTTTGCGCACCATTGGAACCCGATCCTGCGCGCGGTCGCTCGGCGTTGGCCTATCCCAAGCGCCACGAAGACCCGACCGAATTTCCCGGCAAAGACGGCCCGGTCAACCTTCACAGCTACCCTTGGGGCGCGGCGCATGAGGATTTCGTCGCAGCAGTGGAAGAGCCAAGCTCGGCCTTGGGTTGGACGGCGGTGGTGCGCCCGGCTGAGGGCGATCTTTTCTTATCGCTGAAAAACCCGATGGCCCTGCCGATGACCATGCTTTGGCATTCCAACGGCGGCCGCGATTATGCGCCCTGGAACGGCCGCCATCACGGCTGCCTTGGTGTCGAAGAGGGCGCGGCACTGCCCAATCTGGGGCTTTCGAGCCAAGAGACGCCCGATCCTTTGGCCGCCGCTGGCCAGCCCGGCCTTCTGCAGCTTGAACCGGCAGGCACGGTTGACCTGCGCCATGTAATCGGCGCGATCCACTGGCCTTCGGGTCAGGCGGTGGCGGCGGTGCGGCTTGAGGGCGACGAGCTCACCGTCACTGGCGACTGGGGCGCCGAGCGCCGCCTGCCCTTCCGCGGCGCATGGCTGCGCCTCAACCCGGCCCAAACCACTGCGAAGCCCGCACGCGACTGGGATTTCTAGCCGCTTATCGCTGATAACCGGGCTTTTGCGCCCAAGCCCAAGCATCGCCGATCATCTGGCGCAAGGAGGAATGCTGCGGCTCCCAGCCCAGCTCCTCAACCGCGCGGCGAGAACCCGAGACCAGTGCCGCCGCATCGCCAGCGCGCCGCGCGCCCATCACCACCGGCACCTCTCGATTGGTCACCGCGCGCGAGGCGGCAATCACCTCTTTCACCGTGAACCCCGTGCCCGAGCCAAGGCAGAACACCCGATCCTCCTTGCCCTCCAAAAGCCAGCGCAGCCCCAAGACATGCGCCTGCGCAAGGTCCGTCACATGCACATAGTCGCGCAGACAGGTGCCGTCGCGAGTGGGGTAATCCTCGCCAAAAACCGTCAACGCAGGGCGTTTGCCCGCCACCGCCTCCAGCATCAGCGGGATCAAATGCGTCTCGGGTTGGTGCTGCTCGCCCAGCTCCCCCTCGGGATCGGCGCCCGCCACGTTGAAATAGCGAAAAATCACCCGGCGCAGCCCATGCGAAGCGCCAAAATCGCCCAACACCTCTTCGATCGCGCGTTTTGAGCCGCCATAGGCGTTGATGGGTCGCTGCGGTGTGTCCTCATCCAGCACCACACCATCTTGATCGCCATAGGTGGCACAGGTTGAGGAGAAGACGACATTTTTCACGCCATGCGCCACGGCCGATTCGATCAAGTTCAGCGCGCCGCCCAAATTGACCCGCCAATAGCGGCCGGGATCTTGCATCGATTCTCCGACCAAGGACAAAGCCGCGAAATGCATCACCGCCACCGGCCGGTGCTTTTCCATTGCAGCATCAATCGCAGCCCGGTCCAGCAGATCGCCACGTTCCAACGGACCAAACCGCACAGCTTCGGCCCAGCCGGTCGACAGGTTATCAAAGGCAACCGGCGTAAAACCGGCTCGGGCCAAGGCCTTACAGGCGTGACTGCCGATGTAACCGGCGCCGCCCGTTACCAAAACTGTCGTCATACCGCCCTGCCCTCGTCGCCCTACTTATACCGTTTGTCCGCTGCCAGCCTCCGGCTTGCAAGGGAAAGCCGAAGCATGGAATACACGCAGCATTAAGCAATTCATACTTTAGGGCTTGATATTATCTTTAGTATGTATCACCCTTTCCTAAGGGCCTCACACCCTCTGTTCCAGCTGGAGGTAACGAGTTGCAGGTTTGCTCTTTTCGGGGTGCCAGGCGCCTGAAGCTCAGGCGTCTGGTCCTCGTAATGACAGTTGCTTTGCCGCTGGTGACGCCTTGGCAAGGCACCGCGCAAGCCGGCGCACCAGTGATCGCCTACCGTTGCTCTGCGTCTCAACAGCTTGCGCCCGAAGCCTATACGCCTGTCTGCACCGCATTTTTGCAACATTTGCGGCAACGCTATCCCCAGTGGGTCTTCGCGCCCCAATCGACAAATGCCGCGTCTCCTGCCGAGCCCACCCTGACCGCCGAGCTGCACATCGCCGCTGCCCAGCGCAATTCGACCATCATTCAACTGGTCTGGAGCGATGCTCAGGGACAACGCCACCCCGGCGAAGTGCATTCCGTTTCCAGCATGGATCGCAGCCTCAACGCGTCAATGCAAAGTTCACTTTATGAGCGTTCAATCGCGCTGACGCCGGTGCCCATCCCAACAAAGTAAGAGAGAAAGGGCCTTGTGATGACGTATAAGCCAGCTGCCACCCCCTTGGCCCCTGATGCGCCCAAAGCCTCTCCTGCGCTGAACACAGCCCAACCCGAAACAGACCGCAGCCAGATTGGCACCACCGCGACCGCCCCCACGGCCAGCCATGCCATGGCGCCTTATACGTTGGATCAGGTGGCGGCCTATCTGACCCACAGCTATTGGGGCCTCGACGGTGGGCAAGCGCGCTCTTTCACGCTCGATGGCAGCCGCACGATCACCTATGACGCCAGCCGGTTGACCCCGGCCGCACGCAATATAGCGGAATATGCCTTGGCCAGCTGGGCAAGCGCCACCGGTATCACCTTTGTCGATGTCGGCGTGACCCCCACCTTATTCACCGAAACCACCGATGTTGGGGCGACCACAGGCTCCGCCACCACGATCGGTACCAATACAATCGTCTCCGCCGGCATCGGCGCGGTCGGCGATGTCGACCTTTACCGCGTCACGCTCACGGCAGGGCAAACCTATTCCATTTCAATGACGCATACTGCGGGCAGCCAGACCGATTCCTATCTGCGGGTGCTGAACGCCTCGGGCACCGAGCTGCGCTTTGCTGACAGCCAAGAAAGCCGGCGCGCCGGGGAATATATCACCTTCACCGCCCCCACCAGCGGCACCTATTTCGTCGAAGCCTCAAGCTTTAACGAGTATCTCAGGGGCGGATATGAGCTGTCGATCCAGCCCGTCGCCCAAATCACCTTCAACGATGCAGATTCGCTTGGCGCCTATTCCATGTCCGAGATGACCGGCACCCGCCTGCTGCGCTCGCTGGTCAACATCCCCGACACTTGGGATGCGCATAATTTGAACGGCTATATGCTGCAAACCTACATCCATGAGATTGGCCATGCTTTGGGCCTGGGCCATGCTGGTCCTTATGATGGCGGGGCGACATGGGGCACCCATAACGCCTACGACAATGACAGCTGGTCAACCACGGTGATGTCCTATTTTAACCAAGAGGATAACCCGCTGGACCCCGCCGGCTTGGCCTATCTTGCCACTATCATGCCAGCTGATGTGATCGCCATTCAAAGCCTTTATGGCACCGGCCCCGGCCATCAGATGGGTGCCACCGTTTGGGGCCCCGGAGGCAACCACAGCCACGCGCCTTTCCAGACCCTGCTCAATATGTGGGGCGGACGAACCCCGGCTGATTCCAGCATCTATAACGGCGAACCTTTGGCCTTTATGATCTACGACAGCGGCGGACAGGACACGCTGAATGTCTCGGCCTTCAGCCAAGACCAGATCATCGACATGAACCCGTTGGCGCGGTCAAACATTGGCGGGCTGATCGGAAATGTGGTGATCGCGCGCGGCACCACACTGGAGCATGTCACCTCAGGCGCGGGCAATGACCGGATCACCGGCAATGAGCTGGCCAATCTGATCGCCGCCGGGGCGGGCCATGACACGCTTTACGGTGGCGCCGGCAATGATGCCTTGGGCGGCGGCACAGGCATTGATGTTATGTATGGCGGCTTGGGAAATGACATCTTCTATATCGATGTCATCGAGGATCAGGCGATCGAGTTGCCGGGCCAAGGCAGCTCGGACAATATTTATACGATCCTTGGTACCTACTCACTGATGGAGCTGCCCAATATCGAGTTCCTGACCGGGATCTCGCCCACTTTGGGCCACACGCTGATTGGTAACAATATCAACAACATCATTGCCGGAAATCACCGCGCCGATCAGATCTACGGCGGTCTGGGCAATGACACGCTCTATGGGTTGGACGGCAACGACCACCTCTATGGTGACGCCGGGATCGACTATATGTTTGGCGGTCTCGGCGATGATACTTTCTATATCGACAGCCACCTCGAAACCATTGTCGAGCTGGCGGGCGAAGGCACTGACACAGTGGTCAGCAGCGCGCCGGCATTCAGCCTGAATTGGTTTGCCAATCTTGAGCATTTGACCGGGGCGCTGAACACTGGGCAACTGCTGGTCGGCAATGCGGTGGGCAACCGGATCACTGGCGGGGCGGGCAATGATGTGCTGATGGGCTCCTTCGGCAAAGACACATTGATCGGCGGTGCTGGGGCCGATCAGTTTGAGTTCAACACGGCCCTCGGCATCAATAATGTCGATACGATTGTCGATTTTTCGCCCGCCGATGACACGATTGCCATCGACAATGTCATCTTCCTCGCCCTGACAAAGACCGGGCCACTGGCGGCCAATCAATTTGTCACCGGCACCGCCGCCACGGCTGCGACGCATCGGATCATCCACGATGCGAATACGGGTCAGATCTTCTACGACCGCGATGGCACAGGCGCAGCAGCGAAGGTGCTCTTTGCCACAGTGACCCCCGGCCTCGCCCTGACCGCAGCCGATTTCTTGGTGACCTGAGGCCTGCCCCAGCTTTGCTCCGCGTAAAGCCGCGGGCCTATGCACATAGCATGCCGCTCTCTATACTGGCGCTTCCGCTTCAGGGTAGGGCCAGCCGTGACTTCAATTGTCATCCTAATGGCCGTGTACAACGGCGCCCGCTTTTTGCAAGCCCAGCTCGACAGTATCGCGTCGCAAAGCCATCAAGACTGGCGGCTCTTGGCCTCGGACGATGGCTCGACCGATGCCTCGCCAGACCTATTGCAAGCCTTCGCGGCCAAGTGGCCTGCGGGGCAAGTCACCCTTTTGCGCGGCCCGCATTCTGGCGCCGTGGCTAATTTCCGCTTCCTGATCCAGCAAGCGGCCCAACACGGCGCGGGCGTGCGCGCCTCCTTAGCCTTTTGCGATCAAGATGATGTCTGGCAGAGCAACCATTTGGCGCAAAAGCTGGACCTGGCCCCGGCAACCCCCCGCCCGATCCTTGCCGGCGGCCGAATGGTCTATGTCGATGCCGCGCTCCAACCCCTAGGTCTTAGTCCCTTGCCGCAACGCGCTCCGGATTTCGGCAATGCGCTGGTGCAAAATGTGCTCAGCGGCAATACGATGCTGATGAACCCCGCCGCAGCCGCCCTTCTCATCGCGGCCGAGGCCGAGGCGGGCCCCTTCGTTCTGCATGATTGGTGGGCCTATCAGCTCCTCAGCGGCGCCGGAGCTCAGATTGCCTTCGATCCCGAGCCAACGGTGCTTTATCGCCAACATGGCAGCAATTTGGTGGGCGCAAACAGCGGGATCGCCGCCCTGCCCCAAAGGTTAAGACGCCACCTCAGCGGCGCCCATGCGCGATGGCACCGGCTGAATGCCAGCGCCCTAGCCGCCTCCGCACATCGGCTTGAGAGGCAGAACAGGTTGAAACTACAGGCGTTTCAGCAAGCCCAGATGTCACGGGGCCTGCAACGTCTACGCCTTCTGCAGCAGGCGGGGGTCTGGCACCAATCGCGCAAAGCCACTTTGGCCTTCTGGATATCGGCCCTTCTGGGCCTGTCGTAATCCTATTTCGTCGCGTGGAACATCGGCAGGGCTCCACCGAGATACCCCCCCTCCCACGACCAATAAAAAAGACAACGGGCATCGCGGAAGCCAGCCAAGCGCAGCTCGTCCAGAATGTCCCAACCAAAGTGATAAAAGCACAGCACCCCGTCGCGCGACAGCGGATCGCCGTGATATTCGGGTTCCAGCAGATGCTCGATGCCGCCCCCGTCTTTCAAGCGCGCCCTCACCAAAGTTTGCGGCAGATCGGCGCGAAAGGGGAAGGTCGCCAAGAGATGCCCGCCGGGCTTCAGCACCCGAAACATCTCACGCAAGCCAGCGCGGTAATCGGGCACATGCTCCATCACCTCAAAAGTGCCTATGATATCAAAGCTTTCATCCGCAAAGCTTAGCGCGGTCACATCCTCATGCCGCAAGCCTGCGCCATTGCGCCCCCCGGACAACGTCCCGTCTTGCAGATATTCGCTGCCGACAAGACCTTTGCACAAGGGTTGCAACAAGCCAAAGAGCGGCGTCGTCTGTTCGGTTAGGTAACAGGCTGAGTTGGCATTCAGCCCGCAACTGGCAAAAAGGTAATGCATCGCGCCGCGCAGCCGCGGGTTCAAAGCGCAATGGCCACAGACCAACCGCTCGCGCCAAACCGGCTCACGCGAGCCATCATCATGGGTGTAATAGATTGCCCAATCGCAGCTGAACTCCGTATCCAAGCCGCAAAGATCGCAATGGCCGGGGTAGCGCACCGGATCACCGCCGCTGCGGCCAAGCTCCATCTCACGCGCACGACGCTGCATGAATTCGGGCCCCAATTCGGCCGATGCCTCTTGGAAGTCGGCATAGGTACGGAAGGACAGCGCCTTAAGTGCGGGCAAAGACCCCGCCCCGGATTGCGAAAGGAATTCAAGCCTTTGGCTAACGCCCATCGCCGGACCTTTCTTGAACTTGGCGATTGAATGCCGCGACCAATTGCGAAATCTCGTTCTCGCCAAACCCGACAGTCAGCCCGCCGTTCGAGCAGAGATCCCCGCCCATCGAGGCCCGAGCAATCCGCGCGCCGCCCGCTTCGACTCTGAGCTTGAAACCGCGGGTCTGGCCCTCGAAGGGGCGGATCAGCCGAGGCAGAACCCCCAACGCATCCTTCGTGAAGTCTGCTGCTTGATATTGGCGCCGCAAATCTCCCCCCAAATCGACGGTCAGCACAGCTTCGGGATCCAGCGCCGCCTCGATCACGATCCAGCCGTCCTTCACCCAAGGCGAATAATGCCGAATGTTGCTACCGCTTAGGCTACTGCCCGCCGCCATCATCACCTGCCGCGCAGGTGCGGGCAGCCCCTCCTCCTGCACCTCCACCAGCCTCGCGTTGCCTTCCACGCTCCAACCCTCAAGCCCCAAGCGGAAGCTGCAATTCGAGATGATATCGGTCATGTAATCGACGAAACTCCAGGTGGCGTAGCCCACAGTTCGCGCATCAAACCAATCGACCATCATGCCCAAAAATCTTTTGATTTCCGAAGCTTCCAACGGTTCAAACTGGCTGAACACCTTCTCACGCATCACAAAATTGAACTGATCGACAAAGGCTTTGCTGAAAGGCGCCACCTGCCGCGTGTGCATATGGGCCCGCTCCATCCCCTCGACCGCCTGTTCCGCAGTCCGAGGCGTCGGGCCAATCATCATATAAGTGCCGAAATAGGTGCCAAGCACATCCGTGTCTGGCTCAATCATCTGTTTGTGGTGGATATAGGGATGCATGGTGCCAGTGGCGTCATAGACCGGAGTGTGATCGACACGAACCTCCAAGGTCACCGGCGGAAAAACCTTCTTTATCATATACATGAACTCGACATAGCAGTCGTCGATATGCTCAAGATATCCAATCAGATCGGGGTCTTTCAGATCTGGTATCCCCTTGGCGCCCCCCCGGTAGCCGATCTCTTTCGCCATCAGCGCTTTGCGTTCAGGCGGCTCCTTGGTGGCCAGATTGATCGGGTTTGAGATCAGATCTTCCCAAGTGGTGAACCCCATCAAGAACAACGGGTCATCCTTCACCATCTGCCAAAGCTCGGCCAAAATAGTCAGGTAGTTTTGCTGGATTGGGCCCGGAGAGATCAGCGAGAACAGGTGATGCCCCCGATGCTCATCCACCGGATATCCCTCCCAGCCGTAGCCGATCCGATAGGCATAGGTCAGGCCCATGCTGCGGATCCGGCCCAGAAGAAAGGTCAAGTCCTTCAAAAACTGCGCATAATCCGCCGGGCGCTTGCGCTTCAACAGCTCAAGCCCGGCAGGGATCAGAAGAATAACCGTGTTGTAACCATTATCGCGCAGCGCGTGCAGCAGCCGGTCTGCCAATTCGGGGCGAAAACTGTCCCAGACATTCACCGGCCAAGCATCGCCATAATAATAGCTCCCGCGGATCTTCGTGATCCCAGCGCGCTGCAAGCGTTGGCTGATGAGCTCTCGGTGGCTCAGTGCGCTCTGCTCCGTTTCGGCCGGCAAATACTGACCGCCCCACATCAACTTCGCATAATCAGCTGCTTCGTCCTTCTTCCGCGCAGACCGCGCCCCCTTTTCCACCACCGCCGAGGCAGAAAAGCGTTGAGCGTTCTTGCGAAAATGCGCCACGGCTTGATGATAAAGCTGTGTATCCACCCCATGCGCGTCATAAAGGATCGCCAACTCTTTGCGCGACAGTTGCGAGCGATCAAAGAGCTTGCGGAACTTGCCGCTGTCGCGCAGCCGCGGCAAGTTTGCCAGATCACAGCTTATGTTGAACTGGTCGCGGAAAAGCTCCATCCCCTCTGAGAAGAGCTCGGTCACGCCGACAAAGGCAAAATCATCTAAGCTTCGCCCGCTAAAGTAGCGAGACTGCTCATCTTGGATGAACTTTAACTTGGCGAAGGTTAAGAAATCCATCTGACCGTAATGCACATGCCGCCAAAGCATGTGATCGGGAAACCGATAGTTCGACCAAAAATTGTACCATGAAATCAACCGGTCAATTGGGTCGCGCATCCAAGTGACATATGTGGCATCCCCCACATCGGCATATTTCTCCAGCCGAAAATGCCCATGTATGCAAAATGCATCACCGCCGCCGATCAGCCGGTTCACCTCTTCACGCGGCAGATCATAATCCAAAACCAGCCGGGCGCCGAACTCCTGCCCCAGAACGGTTTGAAACGTCGTACCGCCGGTCTTTGGAATATGCACAGAAAACATGCGCTGCTGAGGCTCCCAGTATGCGGCAATATTACGGGCCAAAGCCCGAGAACGGCGCTCAACCATTCGCCCCGCAGTGCGGATCTTTCTCAGTCCGACCTTCGCGCCTTGCGTAGAAATGACCATTAGATTCTTTCAATATTTAAGTCATCACACGGAGAATATGCGCAAGGGGGCTGGCATCCTGACACATGCGCAGCCTTAAACCCTTTTAAGATAACCTTCTGGATTCCAAGTGACATTATGGCCGAATGTGTCACACCGGTTTCGATCTACTTTATAGTCATCTCCCCGCTCGGCCAAAAACACTTGCAGCGCCGCCAGCGGCCCACCGTCATATTCATCGGCCCAGCCCAGCTCAACAAGGCTGCCATCCTCGACAATCAAATAGTCACCGGACTGCATCGCCTGATCAACAAAGCGCAGCACTGCCAACACATGGCCAGCCATATGAGAGGCATCATCAATCACCAAAAGAGGTTTAGGCAAGGCCCGCAAATCGGCCAGCCCGATATGGGCCGCAGGATCTGCAACATCGCAGAATCCAAAAACAATCCGTGAATCCTCCAGATCATTAACCGGAGAAATATCCAGCGAATAAATCTTAAAATCTTCCACACCGAATGCCGTTAACTGATCGGCAAACCATAGGGCGCTTCCGCCGCGGTTAGACCCAAACTCCAAGACAGTCCGCGGTCTCAATTCCCACAGAATCTGGCCGTAAATGGCAAGATCCATTGGACATTTCCAAGTTGGCCGCCCCCGATAGCTCCATGACATGATGCCCTTTTGCATCCCGACGATCACGGGGCGGGGCAATGCCATTTCACCAAAGACCTGTTGCAAGACCATTGAGCGATCCGATAATAAATTTGCCAAATCCTTTGCTACCCCAGCACAGCCATGCTTTCAATCTTAGACTGATGGATAGCTAAAAGTTGCGGCAATTACCTATTATCAAAACTTTAACAAAGGGATAAATATGTCCGCCGCAAAGCTGTACGTTGATTTACTGATCCGCACGATTGCCAACACCATTTACGGTGACCGGCCACAGGACCCTTGGTCTGACGCCAGTTATAATGAGAGCATTCGCAGCGAAGGCCGTGATTGGCCATCGCAAGCGCATTCGATGGTTGGGGTGAAACGGCTTGAAAACCTGCGTATGCTGACCGAGCGAGCGCTCGCTCGTGGAATTCCTGGAGATCTGATTGAGACCGGCGTCTGGCGCGGCGGAGCTTGCATTCTGATGCGTGGGATTCTCGCTGCACATGGGGTGAAAGACCGGAAAGTGGTGGTGGCGGACAGCTTTGACGGCCTGCCACCTCCCAACCCAAAGAGTTTCCCGCAGGACCGCGATGACACCCACCACACCTTCCGCCAGCTCGCCATTCCCCTTGAGCAGGTGAAGACCAACTTCGCAGCTTATGACCTTTTAGACGCGCAGGTAGAGTTTCTGAAAGGATGGTTCCGCGACACGCTGCCCGGGCAAAGGGGACGAAAATGGGCGCTCATCCGGTTGGATGGGGATATGTATGAATCAACACTGAACGGCCTAGAAAACCTTTATGATAGCCTCTCGCCCGGAGGCTTTATCATTGTTGATGACTACGGTGCGATTGCCGCTTGCCGCCAGGCGGTGGATGAGTTTCGCGCCAAGCACCACATTGACGCGCCAATGACCAGCGTAGATTGGACCGGGATCTGGTGGCAAAAACCGTAGGAGCACCCGCAATCTAAACCCTTATAAAACCGAAACTTTCGGATCCAGATTGCGATAAACCAGATGCGGATAGGCCTGCTCGGCAAAGCGACCATCGCGCTGGATCAACAGCTCTTCGACCGCCTCCATTGCGCCAATGCAGCTGCCATAAAGCGCATCATCAAAGACCCAATAGCCACCCGGGACCATCGTCGAACGCGTGCAATCATAGCTGTATTTTACCGCAGAGTAGATATCGCAATCCACATGGTTCAAGCGAATCGCCCCGATCTCAGGCTGCATAGAGGGCCAGCTGTCCTCAAAAAGTCCCTTCACCAGCGTCAGATTATCTGCAAGCCCGTGTTTATCGGCCAACCGCTGGATTTCGTCCATATTGGCATCCGAAAAATCCCCCTTGCGGTGGGCATCGCGCGCCGCGTCAGTCTCTGGCATGCCTTCAAATGTGTCAAAAGCGAACACTTTGGTTTGCGGAAACAGCTCTTTACAAACCTTCGCCATGAAAAGCGCACTCCCACCGCGATAAGAGCCAAACTCAACAATATGACCGGGGGGCAAATCCCCAATAAAGAACCGCAACAGGATGAAAATGTTCATCCTATTGTGCTCTGAGACGACCGATCGATCTCCCCCCGCCGCCAGAGCTGCACGGTAAAGCGAATCGCGCCGAACCTGCTCAGCCAAGTTGCTGAATTGCAGCCCCCACCCCCGCTGATACGCTGCCCGCATATTGCGCCCTCGATGCAATTCAGGCGCGCTCGTCAGCTCTGGCAAGATGATCATTCAAATGCACCCCATCCGCTCAACGAACTTGATAAAACTACTTAGAGTTGTTTAGATATGCAACGAGATCCAAACATACAATGACCCGAACGATTAAAGCCGCAACCTCAAAGCCGCCGCAGCGCCGATAGTTTAGAGTGAAATTAAAATTAACTATTACCCATCGAGGGACTTATGAAAGAGTGCAGCAAATCAATTGCGCGTCGCCTCTCCGACTCTCGTTTTGCAAGGCAGTACTTTAAGGGGAACGGCGTCGATATCGGCGGCGCTCCCGATCCTCTTGTTCTGTATCAAGAATTCTTCCCACTGATGACCTCAGTCCGCACTTGGGACCTTGATGACGGCGATGCGCAATTCATGGCCGGCGTCACCGATGACACCTTTGACTTCGTTTTCTCCAGCCATTGCCTTGAACATTTACACGACCCACTCGAAGGACTGACCCATTGGCTGCGGGTGACCAAACCCGGCGGCTATGTGATCTTCGCCTTGCCCGAAGAAGATCTTTACGAACAAGGCACCTTCCCCTCGACCTTCAATCGCGACCACAAAAACACCTTCACCATTGCCAAGGCGCGTTCCTGGTCGGACCGCTCGATCAACATCCTCGACATGCTGCGCGCCCTGCCCGTCACCGCCGCCGTCGAAAAGGTCGAGCTTTTGGACGAGACCTATCGTTACGATCTCCCACGCTATGACCAGACCATGACCCCAGTCGGCGAAAGCGGGATCGAGGTGGTCATTCGCAAACGTTCAGCCGCCGAGGTGGCTCAAGGCGCGCGCCAACGCAGCGCCACCCAGCCAAGCCGCGAAATGCGGCTCCATCTCAACCAATATCGCGACGACCAAACGACCATTCGTGCCTCGAATCCTGACAATCCGCCCTTCCGCAACGATCAAGACCTGTGATCTGCAGGGCAGCTCTGGGACGAAGAAACCATGCGCGAAAGTTTCAACAAGGTGCGGGCCAAGGCCCCCCTGCGGCTTGGTCTGGCGGGTGGTGGCACCGATGTTGCGCCCTATTCAGATGCCTTTGGCGGCATGGTGTTGAACGCCACCGTCTCGCTTTACGCCTATTGCACGGTCACACCGCGCAGCGATGGGCTTGTCTCGCTCGAGGCATTGGACATTGATAAATCCTTCCAATGCCCCGCACAGCCTTCGTTGCCGCTCGGCCATGAACTGGCATTGGTCGCGCAGGCCTATAACCGCATTGTCAGCGATTTTTGCAACGGCCAGCCTTTTGCTGTGACGATACGGACCCATGCCGATGTGCCGCCCGGTTCGGGTTTGGGCTCATCCTCCACGATGGTCGTGGCCGTGGTCACAGCCCTTTGCGAATACCTGCGCGTGCCTTTGGGTGAATATGAAACCGCACGCTTGGCCTTCAACATTGAGCGGCAGGATCTTGGCCTTTCGGGGGGCAAACAGGACCAATATGCCGCCACCTTTGGCGGCTTCAACTTAATGGAATTTTACGCCGCTGACCGGGTGATCATCAATCCTCTGCGACTGCGGCCTTGGATCATCTCGGAATTGGAAGCCGGGCTTATCCTATACTTCTCAGGCCGCTCCCGCGCCTCCGCCGCGATCATCGAAGAGCAGGTGCACAATGTGAAAACCGGGCAAAGCCGCTCGATCGAGGCGATGCACCGGCTGAAAGATCAGGCCCGCCAGATGAAAGAGGCGCTGCTCTTGGGCGATTTCGCCGGTTTTGGTGAGGTGCTGCGCGACGGTTGGACCGCAAAGCGCGATATGGCCGCCAATATCTCGACGGCCGAGATCGAACAGGTGCTGGATGCGGCGATTGCGACCGGGGCCCATGGCGGCAAGATATCGGGCGCAGGCGGCGGCGGCTTCGTGATGATCTCGGTACCGCCCGAGCGCAAGCCCGGCGTGCTCAAGGCACTTGGCAGCTTCCGCGGCAATCTCTTCAACTGTCATTTCACACAAGAAGGGGCGCAGGCTTGGACAGTGCTGTAGCCAATTTTATCGAATCTGAGCTTGCGGCAACCAAAGGGGTTTTGGCCCAACTCTATGCCCAGACAGACTACCGCAACATTTTGGCGCAGGTGGCCGAGCTCTACATTGATCGGTTGCGCGCGGGCGGCACTTTGCTGTTTTGCGGCAATGGCGGCTCGGCGGCCGATGCCCAGCATATCGCAGGCGAATTCGTCAGCCGCTTCCACTTTGACCGCCCCGGACTGGCGGCCATCGCGCTTTCCACCGACACCTCGATCCTGACCGCGATCGGCAATGACTACGGCTATGATCGCATCTTCGCCCGACAGGTCCAGGCCTTGGGCCGACGCGGCGATGTCCTGACAGTGCTGTCCACATCCGGCAATTCTCCCAATGTGATCAAAGCCATCACTGCCGCGCGAGACGGCGGCCTAACTGTCGTCGGGCTGGGCGGCGGCAACGGGGGTGCAATGGCAGAGCTTTGCGATCACCTCTTGCTCGCCCCCTCTGCCGTCACGCCCCGTATCCAAGAATGCCATCTGGCCAGCTACCATCTGCTCTGCGCCTTGGTCGAGGCGCGGATGTTTGGCGCGCTGCAAGGATGACGCATCCCCTCTATGTCAGGCAAGCAGTGGTGCTTGTTGGCGGCCTCGGCACGCGGCTCGGGCCTTTGACAGCCGAGACGCCAAAACCGCTGTTGCCCGTCGCCGGGCGGCCGTTCCTTGATTGGCTGATCTCCTGGCTGGCGCAGGCCGGTGTTGAGGAGATCATCCTTTCCACCGGATATCTTGCAGAAACCTTTGCGCCTTTCCTTGCACAGGGCCGCAAGTCTGGCCGCTGGCATACCCCCGAGGGCTTTGCTGTCACCCTCCGCGAAAGCCGCGAGGAGACCCCGCTTGGCACCGCCGGTGCGCTTGGCCTGTTGCGGGGCCAACTCGACCCTCAGCTGTTCTTGGTGAATGGCGACAGCTTCTTTGCCTGCGATCCGGTTGCCATTGCCACCGCAGCCACGGCCTTACCACGCGGCCATGCGCTTTTGACCACGCGCCTCGTCCCCGACACCGGCCGTTTCGGCCGGGTCGAAAGCGACGCTTCAGGCCGCATCACCCGCTTTGCCGAAAAGGGCATCTCCGGCCCCGGCATGATCCATGCCGGCATCGCTGTGCTCTCCCACGCGGTGCTGGACCGCATCCCCCCCGGCCCCAGTTCGCTTGAGAACGATATCTACCCGGCATTGGCGGCCGAGGGCCTCCTACATGCCAAGCCGCAGCAAGGATACTTCATCGATATCGGCCTGCCGCAGACCTACGCGCAAGCGCAGACCGACCTGCCAAAGGCGCTGCGCCGCCCCGCGGTGTTCTTTGACCGTGACGATGTGCTGAACCGCGACGACGACGGCTATGCACACCGAAGCGACGCGCTGCAACTCATGCCCGGCGCGGCCCGCGCCGTAGCGCTCGCCCGCCAGCGCGGCTTTCGCACCGTTGTGGTGACCAACCAATCCGGCATTGCGCGTGGCCTTTACGATGAACCCACCATGCGCCGCTTCCACCAAGCCCTGAATGCACAGGTGCGGGCCGAGGCTGGGGGTTGGATTGACGCCTTCTACCATTGCCCCTTTCACCCCGATGCCCCTTTGCCCGCCTATCGCGCCGCCAACCATCCAGACCGAAAACCCAATCCAGGCATGATTTTACGCGCCGCCGCGGATCTTTTCATTGACCTGCCCGGCTCGCTGCTGGTTGGCGATAAAGACAGCGATATCGCGGCGGCCAATGCCACCGGCATCACCGGCCTTCTTCACCAATCCGGAGATCTGGCCGAGAGGCTGGCCGAAGCACTCGACCGGCTCAGCCCCTCTGCAAGCGGAGGGGCTGAATGAGCAAAGGCACCGGCCCCACCTCTGCCTCCTCCCCCGCCTCCAACCTTCACGAGCGCGTGCTCGCCGCGGCATTCGCGGCCAACACCGCGTATCTGACCGATGTGGTCAGCTGGCATGCGCATGTGCCCTTTGCCCATGCGCTGATTGATCTGCTGACCCCTGCCTTGGTGGTCGAGCTTGGCGTGCATCAGGGCGACTCGCTTCTCTCCATCGCCGCCGCACTTCAGCACTTTGGCCAAGCGGGAAAGGTCACCGGCATCGACACTTGGGAAGGGGACGACCATGCCGGCAGCTACGACGGCAATGCCGTATTCCAAGGCGTCCAAGCGCGCGCCGCCGCCCTTGCCCCGCGTGTCACCCTCCTGCGCGCCACCTTTGACAAGGCCCTTCCCACCTTCGCCGATGGCTCCGTCGATCTTTTGCACATCGACGGTCTGCACACCTATGACGCCGTTCGCCATGACTTCGAAAGCTGGCGCCCCAAACTTTCCCCGCGCAGCGTGGTCATGCTCCACGACACCGCCGTGCGCAGCGACGATTTCGGCGTCTACCGGTTATGGGAGGAGATCGCGCATCTCGGCCCCTCATATAACTTCAGCTTTGGCAACGGCTTAGGCGTGCTGGCCTTGGGCGCCAAAGTGCCAGCCGATGTGCTCCATCTTCTCGACCTGCTCGCCCATGACCAACGCCTCACCGATACCCTCACCGCGATTGGTGAGGCGTTGGAGGGCCGCTCGATGCGCCGCGCCCTCTTGGCTCGGACCAAGGGCCTTGAGACCGAGCTTGACGCGATGCGCAAGGTCGCGAGCGATGAGATTTCCCGGCTGAACAGCGAACACACCGCCCTCACCCAGCGCGCCGCCCAGCGCTTTACCGGGCTTGAGGCTGAACGCGACGCGGCCCTTCAGGCCCAACAACGCCTGCAAGACGAGCTTGACGCGCTCACCGCCCGCAACCGCGTGGACGCAGCCGAGTTCGCACAAGAGCACGCCCGGCTCGAAGCCTTGATCGAAGCCGACCGATGCGCCGCCCGCATTGAAATCGACCGGCTCAACCGCGCCTATGCGGTCCTGCAGCGCGACAGCCAAGCCGCTTTGCAGGCGGCCCGACTCAAAAGCCGCGCGCTGCGCGCCGTCAAATCCGTGGGGCGACCGCTTTTTCACGCGCTCCCCCTCTCCCGCCAAACCAAGCAGCGGCTGCGCTTGTCACTGATCGCCAAGCACGGCGCGGCGCTGGAACTTGTGCCAAGCAAAGCGCCGCAATTGGCCAGCCAAACCCAAGTCGCACTGCGCCCCTTGGCCGAGGATCTTCTGGCACTGGCCCGCGCCGCAACCGGCGTGCCAGAAAACCTGCCGGCCCGCAGCGCCTCTCTCATCATCCCGGTCTTTAACCAGATCGACTACACCCTGCGCTGCATCGAGGCGATCCAGCGCAACACCACCGAAATCGAATATGAGATCATCGTCGTCGATGACGGCTCGACCGATGCCACCCAATCCCTCCTCTCGGGCCGCGCCGACATCACCTATCTGCGCAATGCCGAGAATCTTGGCTTCATCGGCTCGTGCAATGCCGGGCTGGCCCGCGCCCGGAACACCTATGTCTGCTATCTCAACAACGACACCGAAGTCGCCCCGCTCTGGCTTTCCGCCCTTATCGACAGCTTCGAGCTGCATCCCGGCATCGGCATGGCAGGCGCGCAACTGATCTACCCGGATGGCCGGCTGCAAGAGGCCGGCGGCATCATCTGGGATGACTTTTCTGGCTGGAATTGGGGCCGCCTCCAAGACCCCGAGGCCGCGCCTTTCACCTATGCAAGACAGGCCGATTACTGCTCGGGTGCCGCGATCTTGCTGCCAAGGGCGCTTGCGCAGGCTCTGGGCGGCTTTGACCCAAGTTTCGCCCCCGCCTATGGCGAGGACAGCGATCTGGCCTTTCGCTTGCGCGCCATCGGGCTTGCCACGCTTTACCAGCCGCTCTCGCGCGTGGTGCATTACGAAGGCATCACCTCGGGCACCGATACCAGCACCGGCGTGAAGGCCTATCAGCTCATCAATGCCGAAAAGCTGAAGGCGCGTTGGGCGCATGTGCTGCCGCATCAAGGCGCCAATGGCGTCGATGCCGTCAGCGCCGTCGATCGCGGCCGGATCGGCCGGATCTTAGTGCTCGACCAAATCACGCCCGAGCCGGACAAAGACGCAGGCTCCATCACCGCGCTTGAGCTGATGCTGGCCTTGCGCGACTTGGGCTATAAGGTTTCGTTCATCCCCTGCTCCAACTTCACCTATATCCCACGCTACACGGAGCTTCTGGGCGGTCTCGGCATCGAAAGCCTGCTCTATCCGGCGGCCAAATCGGTCGAGGATCACCTGCGCCAAGCCGGTGACAGCTATGACGCCGTGGTGATTTTCCGGGTCAATACCGCGACCGATCACCTCGCCGCGATCCAGCGCCATGCCCCGCGCGCCAAGGTGATCTTCCACAATTCGGACCTGCATTTTCTGCGCGAAGAACGCGCCCTTGGCGTCGCCAACCCCAATGTGGCCGAACGCAACCTCTCGCCCGCCGCCACCAAGAAGCGCGAATTGTCGGTCATCGCCCGCGCCAATGTCACCATCGTTCATTCGCAATTCGAGGCCGCATTGCTGGCCGAATATGTGCCGCAAGTTCCCGTCGTGGTCTTCCCTTGGGTCTATGAGCCGCGCGGCCCCGGAGCCGATTTCGCCGCGCGCCAAGATGTGGTTTTCCTTGGCGGATACCGCCATTACCCCAATGTCGATGCGGTTCTGCATTACGCCCAAAACATCGCGCCATTGATCGCGGCTGAACTGCCGCAACTCCGCTTCCGTGCCATCGGCTCACATGCCCCGCCCGAGATGCAGGCCCTCGCCTCGGACCAGCTGGTGATCGAGGGCTTTGTTGCCGATCTTGCCCCGGCGCTGTCGCAAGCGCGGGTGATGTTGGTGCCGCTGCGCTATGGCGCGGGGCTCAAAGGCAAAATCATCACGGCGATGGCGCATGGGCTGCCAGTGGTGACCACCAGCATCGGGGCCGAGGGTATGGGCTTGCAGCATGGCGAGAACGTTCTGATCGCCGACAGCCCCGATGAGATCGCCAAAGCACTGGTCTCGCTTTACACCGATCAGGCTTTGTGGACGCGCCTTTCGCAAGCCGGGTTGGCCTTCGTCGCCGCCACCACTTCGCGCGCGCAAGGGGCGCGGATCACCCGCCGCATCTTGCAGCACGCCGGCCTGCCAGCGCTGCCGCTGGCAACGCCGCCCAAGCCGCAGCTGCAGCACCTCATGCCCGCCGGCACACCGCCCGCCTTGCACGCGCCGCCAGCCTTGGCCCATGCCGCTCGCTCCGCTCTTGGCCTGCCCCCGCAGGCCGAGCTCTGCCTCTGGCTGCCGCCCGATATCGCCGCTACATCTTTGTGGCAGAGCACCGAACCCGGCCTGACCGTGGCACCCATTGGCACAACCACCACGGCCGCCACGGTTCTGCTCGTCGATACCTTTGACGATCCCGCGCTTGCCACGGCCTTGGCCCTGCTCCCGCCGTCCCCGCAGCTGAGCGCGATCCTCTTCCTGCCGCCCAAGCTCACGCCGCTGGCCACCGGCTACGACGTCACCCATGCCCTTTCGCAAAAGCCGTTGGCCGAAGGCTCTGCCCGCACGCCGGTGCATCTGCGCCATGCCGAAGCGATCGCAGCCATGCAGCGCCCCTTCGTCTGGCTCGCTGACCGCAGCCTGACCGGCTTCCCCGGCCTTACCCTTTTGCGTTTTGCCTAAGCTGCACCCTCACGCCTCATAAAGCAGCGTCTTGATGCTGCCACTCAGCAAAAACAGCCCCGTCAAAATCATCCCAAGCGACACGCCGACGACATAGGACACCATGACATAATGGTCGTCATAAGTCGGATAAAACCCGCTGCGCATCAGCCCCACGACATGGATCAAAGGGTTATACCAAAGCCATTCACGCAACGCCGCCGGCAAGGCGTCATACATGAAGAACGCTCCCGATATGATGAAAAGCGGCCGGCTGATGATCGCCCAAGCCACATGCCAAATGTGCCAGCGCAGGAAAAGATATGAGTTCAGCACCCCCACGCCCAGCGCAAAAAGCGCGGTCAGCGCCAGACTCATCGCCACATGCGGCACATCAACCACCGCGCGGGTGTCATAAAGCGCAAGAATGCCAACCATCACCAAATAAAAGACAAACAGCTCGGTAAATAGGTTCACTGCGAAGCGCGCAATCAGCGCATCAACAAAGGTCACCGCCGGATAAGCCAAAAGCGGCTTTGAAAATAAAATCGCCGTACTGACCCGATTTGAAATCGTGGTGAACATGAAAAAGGGCAAAGTTCCAGTGGCATAAAAAAGCTCAAAACTGGTTCCAAGTGGCGGCTTTGCAAAGAGAAATGAAAAGGCATAGGTCAGGATCGCCACACCCGCCACCGGCTCTAGCACGGCCCAAGCATAACCCCCCGGCGACTTGCCGTAAGTCGTCGTCATCTCCCGCAACATCAGCGCCGCAATCGCTCTAAAACTGGCGAAACGGCGCTTTGCTTGGGTCGCGATTGGCGTTTGGGCAGGGGCGAGGCGCGTGTTCATAATTGCCCTCACTGGCTCGGGGGCTGACATCGCATTAAAAAACAGAAATCCAGATACGTTCCAAGTCTTTTCGTTTTATCTGCAAAGGACCGCAAAGCGGCGCTCAGCTCGTAATTATTTCTAGCCAACAGGAGGTTTCACCAATAACAATTGGCCTGCAGTGATTGAGAAAGCGAGTATCATTCATTGACCAATAACATCCCCTCGCCTTCAGATCCAAATTCACCCGCCCCCGCAGCCCCTCAGCCGCCTGCTGCAACAGGCACGCCTGCCCCTTCGACGCCTGCCCCGTCGACGCCCGCCGCTGCGGCGCAGCCACCCGCTCAGCCCGCTTTGACCGTGGTGCCTGCGGTGCGTCCAACCTCTCCCGATGCGGAAGCTGGCAGCTTAGACATGACCACTGCCGGACCCAGCCGGCTAAGGGCACGGCACATCGGGCTGTTGATCTCTTTTCTCCTTTTCGTCGCTCTGCCGCTTATGGCCTCGGCTTGGTATCTGTGGGTCAGAGCCGCCGACCAATATGCCTCGACTTTGGGCTTTTCAGTTCACCAAGAGAATGGCGCTTCGGCAATTTCCTTGCTCAGCGGGTTCAGCAGCTTCTCGGGCTCCAGTTCAACCGACACAGACATCATTCACAGCTACATCAACAGCCAACAGCTTGTGACCGAGATTGATGCCGCCATTGATCTGCGCAGGGTCTGGAGCCGCCCCGCAGGCGATGTCATCTACCGTTTCGATCCCAGCGGCACGACCGAAGATCTACTCGATTACTGGCGCGAGATGGTGAATGTCTATTACGACAGCACCACCCGCCTGATCGAGGTCCGCGTCCTCGCCTTCGACCCGGTCGAGGCGCAGCAGATCTCGACACTGATCTTCGAGAAATCCACCTTGATGATCAATGAACTCAACGCGATCGCCGTCGAAGACACGCTGCGCTACTCCCGAGATGAGTTGAACCGCAGCCATGAGACGGTGATCAAATCGCGCCAAGCCGTCACCGCTTTTCGCGATAAATATCAAATTGTTGACCCAGAGTCCGATCTGACTTTGCAAGCCGCACTTATTGGAGAGCTGCAACAACAGCTGACCCAAGCGGTGATCGATCTCGATGTGCTGCGCGATGGTGCCTTGCCCAGCGATCCACGCCTTGCCCCGCTTGAACGGCGCGTGCGGGTGATCGAAGAGCGGCTCAAATCCGAACGGGCCAAGTTTGGCCTCTCCAGCACCACCGGCGGGCTCTATCCCGATATGATGGCCGATTACGAACGGCTGGCCGCGGACCGCGAATTCGCCGAGGCCTCATATCTGGCGGCTCGTGCAGGTTATGAGGTGGCTCAGGCCGATGCTGTGCGCAAAAGCCGCTACCTTGCCGCGCATGTGCTGCCGACACTTGCCGAAAGCTCACGCTATCCCGACCGCCCCGTCACCCTTGCCGCGATTGGGGTGTTTCTTTTCATGATCTGGTCCATCGGCGCGCTGCTTTACTATTCGCTGCGTGATCGGCGCTAAGGGGCTTTGGCGATGATCCGTCTCGTCAATCTTTCCAAGACCTTCACCATGAATGGCGTGTCAAAGACCGTTGTCGATAATGTCACCGCGACCCTGCCCGCGCGCACCTCGATTGGGCTTTTGGGCCGCAATGGTGCTGGCAAATCAACCTTGCTGAAGATCATCGCCGGCACCCAAGCCCCAAGCTCGGGCCGGGTGCATGTTGGCGGCACCATCTCATGGCCGGTGGGCTTTGCCGGCAGCTTTCATCTCGATATGACCGGGGCGCAAAACACCCGCTTTGTCGCCCGGATCTACGGCGTCGACAGCGACGAGCTGGTCGCTTTCACCGAGGAGTTCGCCGAGCTCGGCGGCCATTTCCGCCTGCCGCTGCGCACTTATTCCTCAGGCATGATGTCGCGGCTGGCCTTTGGCGTCTCGATGGGCATCGCCTTTGACACCTATCTGGTGGATGAGATCACCGCCGTCGGCGACGCCGCATTCCGCACGAAATCCAATGCGCTTTTCCGCGAAAGGATGCGCAACGCGGGGGCGATCGTGGTCAACCATGCGATGCCGGTGATCCGCGAGCTTTGCACCAAAGTGATGGTGCTTGAAGACGGCCAACTGCTCTTTTTCGACGATGTCGAAGAGGGCATCGCGCATCACAACCGCAACATGCGCGTGGCCTAAAGCCCGCCCCGGCCGGTCAAATCAGCACCATTCTATCCAGCAAAAGATCCGCATCCGAAATGCCGTGAATGGTCAGACTGTGGCCATCGCTGAACATCAGCCGCACCGCATGCGCCGCCGGCATCTCACGCGCGGTTGCAACCAAATCCTGCACCGAGCTTACCCCGCTTGGCAGCGCCGTTCGCGCAATCTGGATCCGGTCTTCGCCGGGCGCGAAATCGGCAATCACATCATGACCGGCGTGATAGATGAACGTATCCGCCCCGGCCTGCCCGTAATAAACATCATTGCCGTCATCGCCTTGCAACGTGTCATTGCCGGCCCCACCCAAAAGCACATCATCGCCGCCGCGGCCCAGAATGCGGTCATTCCCGGTCAAACCGTCAATCTGGTTCGCCGTTTCATCGCCCAGCAAAACGTCATTGTAAAACGACCCCGCCAGCACCTCGATCGAGTGGAAAACATCGCCCGCCGCATCGCCCGAGGTGCTTTGCACCTGCAACATATCGGCGCGCACCGGCCCCGGCGCATCCCAGTAAAACACCATATCCCAGCCATCGCCGCCGTATAACCAATCCGCGCCCGCCCCGCCCGAAAGGCTGTCATTGCCCGCGCCGCCAAAAAGCGAGTCATTGCCGCCGCGCCCGTAAAGCGCATCATTGCCGGGCAGGCCGTCCAGCCAATTGGCGTTGTGATCGCCCAAGAGGTAATCGTTGTAAAACGTGCCCGCCATCATCTCGACCAAATTGAACTGGTCATTGGCGGCATCGCCAAAAGTGGCAACAATCGTCAGCATATCGGCACGCACCGGCCCCGGCGCATCCCAGTAAAACGCCAGATCCATGCCCGCGCCGCCATAGATAATATCGGCCCCGCCGCCGCCCGACATGCTGTCATTGCCCGCGCCACCGACCAAAATGTCATTGCCGCCGCGCCCGTACAGCACATCATCCCCATCCAGCCCGTCCAAGCGGTCCGCCCCGTGAGTGCCCAACAACTGATCGTTAAAGTTCGACCCGGCCAACTGCTCGATCGAGGAAAACTGATCCGCCTCGGCATCGCCGCTGGTGGCCACAATGGTCAACATATCGGCGCGCACCCCCGCGGTCGCATCCCAATAATAGGCCATATCCCAGCCATTTCCGCCGTAAATTATGTCCGCCCCGCTGCCGCCCGAAAGCGTGTCATCGCCATCATCGCCTTGTAAAATATCATTGCCAGCGCCGCCGATCAGGTGATCGCCCCCCGAAAGACCGATCAGGTGATTGGCCTCATCATCGCCGATCATCACATCGCGGTGCAGCGTTCCCGCGATCCGCTCAATCCCCTCATAACTGTCGCGATAGGCCTCGCCCGTCGAGGTGTCGGGCTGCGTCATATCGATCCGCAACCCCACCGGCGAACTCCAGTAAATCACCAGATCATTGCCAGCCCCGCCGTAAAAGGCATCGCCCCCCGCGCCGCCCTCCAGCGTGTCATGCCCCTCACCGCCATAGATCTGATCATCGCCACCGCGACCCGAGATCATATCCGCGCCATCGCCGCCATAAAGCGTATTGGCTGCGTTATCGCCGGTCAGCGTGTCATTGAACCCTGTGCCGGTGATCCCCTCGATGCCGCGAAACTCCACCCGGTCGCGACTGCCCACGCGCGCCAGCCCGGCCAGCATATCAATCGAAGCCGCAGCCGCGCTGCCGCTGAAATCCAGCATATCCTCGCCGCCGAACCCGTCGATCGTGTCATTCCCACCCGAGATCATCAGCAGGTCATCATCCTCGGTGCCATTGACCCGCTCGCTGGCGGCAGTGCCGGTGATCGCCTGCTGGCGCAGGGTAAAAGCCGCCGGAATATGCCATAGCGCAAAGGTTCCGGCGGTGATCAGCCCCGTCGCGCTCAGGGGCTGACCATTGGCCGAGCGCAGCTCAAGCTCTTGCTCTAAATAGGTAATCCGCGCGCCATTCGCGGTCGCGGTGATCCGCAGCGCCGAGACATCATAGATCCGCCCCCAAGCCGAGAAATCGATCCTGTCGATCCCCGGCTGAAAATCGGTGATGATGTTCAACTGCCCATCAGTGCTCAGAACGAAGATATCGGCCCCGCCGCCGCCCGTCATCGTATCGGCTCCGGGCCCATCGATCAGCACATCATCGCCCGCACCGCCGTTCAACAGATCGGCCCCGTCGCCACCCGATAAAAGATCATCCCCCCCGGTGCCCTGCAGCGTGTCGGCCCCCGCCCCCCCCATCCGCACCGCGCCGATAGCGGCCAGATCCAGCGTCAAGCGCGTGATCCCGGCCGCCTCGCTCGCCACAAAAATCTCGACCCGCGCGCCGATCACTTGCGCGTTGATCGCGGTGATCCCGTCCATGCTTGTGGCATCCGTATCCAGGATTTGCGCCAGATGGATCAGCCGACCGCCGGGCAAAATCTCAAGCAGATCAACGCCTTTATCGCCTCCGCCCAGCACCACAAAGCTGCGCCCGGCATAGGTGAAGCTGTCAAAAGCCTGCACCGCTTGAAACCTTGTCTCTAGCGTGTCGCCGATATGATCGCGCACCAGCATCGCGCCATCCTGCGCCACCTCGATCACCGTAAAACTATGCGAGGCCCCAGCGGCCACCA
The DNA here is from genome assembly GCF_030848395.1 of Pseudogemmobacter lacusdianii. Lineage (GTDB taxonomy): Bacteria > Pseudomonadota > Alphaproteobacteria > Rhodobacterales > Rhodobacteraceae > Pseudogemmobacter > Pseudogemmobacter lacusdianii. The sequence goes on from NZ_JAVDBT010000012.1 coordinate 38,880, forward strand.
AAAGGTAAGTCACGCCATGCGCCACCACGGCGCCCAAAGCCGAAGGCGCATTGATGCCCAGCCCAAGCTCCGCCCCGATCGAGCTGGTCTGCGACAGCCGCCCATCCGCACCGATCCGCATAAGATCAATCCGGTCTTCCGCGATCATCGCCGCCGCCAAATAGGTCACGCCACCGACGCTGATCTGCTGCAATTGCGCAAGGTTCAGCCCCTGCTGCGTCTCGGCCAAAAGCTGGGTCTGCAAATGTTGCAACGCGCCATCAGCTAGCAAATGATAGCCCGTGACCGCGCCACTGTTGGTAAGCCCGGTATAGATATAGCTCTGCCCCCCGATCGTGACCGCCTCAAGTGCCGAGACCACGCCCACCGGCCCGCCCGGCGGCAAAAGCACCCGGCCAATCGGGTCTGTGTCGCTGGCCAAATAGGTCAGCAATGAGGGCTGATCGCTGCCCGTCACCAGCAATCTCTTCGCGCCGCCCAACGACATCAGCGCCAAACTTGGCGGCGCGGGAAGCGCAGAACTGACCGTCACGCCTTGCTGATCGACCAGTTGCATCGCGCCGGTGATGTCAAAACTTGTCACCCCCCCGCCCGAGCGGTTGGCCGCGTAAAGCAAGCGCCGCCCGCCCTCTTCGCTCACCAGAAAATCTGTAATCCCCGCAATCATATGCGCAGGTGCCGAGGTGAAAACCTCGGACAATTCAAACCGAAACGCCACGAAAACCCCCAACTTCACAGCACCACATCCCGCTCTCTCTCTGCGTGCAAAGACGTGCCGCAGCGGGCAGGAAGCGCGGCAGAACCGCGGCAATTGCCTGCAATTCACCTTGAATGTCGGGCATTTTCCGACGGGCTGGCGTGGTGAGGCTTGCGCGAAAAGCCGACGCCGCCCATGCTGCGCAAAGGGCCTTGGCACAAGCGGTGGTTGGGGATGCACAAAGCGGCGGCCGAGGAGATCACCATTGTGATGGCCACCCGCAACGGAGCGGCGCATCTGCCGGCGCAATTGGCCAGCATCGCCGCGCAAAGCCACCGCAATTGGCGGCTTTTCGTCTCGGATGATGGCTCGAGTGATGCGACCTTAACGCTTTTGCAAGATTTCGCCCGTAACCATCCGGTGCAACTGATCCAAGGCCCGCAACAAGGTGCGGCGGCCAATTTTCTCTCGGCACTTTGCCATCCTGACCTGCCGCGCGGCCCCATAGCCTTGGCAGATCAAGATGACATTTGGCTCAAAGGCAAATTGGCGCGCGGCTTGCGGCGGCTTCACAGCGCCACAGGCCCGGCGCTTTACGCCGCCGAAAGCCTTTTGGCCGATGAAGCCGGCAAGCCCTTTCGCCGCAGCCATTCCGGCCGCGCCCAGCCCAGCTTTGCCGCATCCTTGGTGCAAAACCTCTTTGCTGGCCATACGATGATGTTCAACGCCGCGACCCTCGACCTTCTGCGCCATGCCGGAGCGCCACAGGGCATCGCCTTTCACGATTGGTGGATCTACCAACTCAGCGCCGGGGCCGGCGCGCGGCTGATCCTCGACCCGCTGCCCACCGCACTCTACCGCCAGCACAGCAGCAACGCCCTTGGTGCCACCGGGCGCAGACAAGCCTTGTCGCGACTTAACCGGGTTTTAACCCAACAATGGCGGTCCGAGATCGAAGCCCATGCCCTTGCCCTGCAGGGGCAAAGCCCCCTTCTCACCCCCCAGGCGCAAGGTGTTTTGGAAGCCTTCCTCGCCATGCCCAAAAGCGGCTGGCGCCGGGTGCAAAGCTTCCAAAACCTTGGCGCAAAACGCAGCTCCCCCAGCGGCCAAGCGCTGATGCTGGGCGCCGCTTTCGCGGGGCTGCTTTAGCGCCCCACCCCGACATAATGGCTAAATCCCGCTGACAGAACCTCGTCCCGGTCATAGATATTGCGCAGATCGGCCATCTTAGGCTGCGCCATCTTGCGTGCCATCCGTTGCAGATCCAAGGCGCGGAACTCGTTCCACTCGGTCAAAAGCACAACCAAATCCGCACCTTGCGCCGCCTGATAGGGATTATCGGACCATTTCACGCCGGGCAGCAAAGCTTGCCCCTCGTGCTGGCCTTGCGGATCGCAAAGCCGCACCCTAGCCCCCGCCCCCACCAAAGCCGGCACAATCGTCAGGCTCGGCGCATCCCGCATATCGTCGGTATTGGGCTTGAACGTCACCCCCAGCACCGCAATCACCTTGTCGCGCAGCACGCCGTCACAAAGATCCTCAATGCGTAGGATCATCCGCCGTTTTACCTCATCATTCACCTTGATGACGGTTTCCACGATCTGCATCGGCACCGCATGCTCTTGGCCAATCCGCGCCAAGGCCTTGGTATCTTTGGGAAAACACGACCCGCCATAGCCCGGCCCGGCATGAAGGAACTTATTGCCGATCCGCCCATCCATGCCGATCCCCTTGGCGACCGATTTGATATCCGCCCCCACCCGCTCGCACAAAGCGGCGATCTCATTGATGAAGGTGATCTTGGTCGCAAGGAAAGCATTGGCCGCATATTTGATCATCTCGGCCGATTCAAGCCCGGTATAAACCACCGGAAACTCACGCAAGAAGAGCGGCCGATAGACCTCGGCCATCACCTTTTGCGCCCGCTCACTTTCGACCCCCACGACCACGCGGTCGGGGCGCATGAAGTCGTCAATCGCCGCCCCCTCGCGCAAAAACTCGGGATTCGAGGCCACATCAAACGCCGCCTCAGGGCTCACAGCCCGCAGCACCTCGGCCACTTTGCGATTGGTGCCAACCGGCACGGTGGATTTCGTCACCACGACCGCATAGCCTGTCAAAGCTTTGCCAATTTCTTCAGCCGCCGCCATCACATAGCTCAGGTCGGCATGGCCATCGCCGCGCCGCGTCGGCGTGCCAACGGCAATGAAAACCGCCCCTGCGCCATCGACGGCCTCGGCAAGATCGGTGGTGAAACTCAGCCGCCCAGCGGCGACGTTCTTGGCCAGCAAAGCCTCAAGCCCCGGCTCGTAGATCGGCACTTCACCCGCGTGCAGCCGCGCAATCTTGCCCGGATCTTTGTCGACGCAGATCACCTCATGGCCAAAGTCCGAGAAGCACACGCCCGAGACAAGTCCGACATAGCCGGTGCCAACCATAACAATTTTCATGCGCCGATCCCCCGTGGCTGCCCCTTTTTCCGAGGCCAGCGACCGGCAGACCTAAGCACCAGCGGCACGGTTGTGTCAAATAGCGCTCCTGTAAATTATGTCCCAGATTGGTTTACACGCGCTTAAAACCAACGCCCAACCGCTTGAATGCGCAGGTTGAGCGCGCCCGATTTGCTGACCGCCGCCAAAGCCCGCAGCACCGCTGCACTCGCCCCCGGCGCGCCCTGCGTGACCAGCCAGCAATCACCGTCATCCACCGCGCCACTGACCACAGGGGCTGCGGCAAAGGCAGCCGGATAGCTCCAAGTCACATCCGCAGAGCGGAAAAGCCCGGCCAAAGCGGTGCTGGCATGCGCCAGCGAAAGCGCCGCAAGGCTGCAAATCTGCGTGCCATCGGCAAAGCGCACATAGTCACCATTGGCACCTGTCCCGCGCTCAATCACCGCGCCGGTCGGCGCCCCGCTGCTTTGCGAAACCGGGCCCAAAAGATTGGCGCGTCCGTAGATCACCGTCCCCGCCGCCGCCCCCAATCCGTAATCGCCAACCTTCAGCACCCGCCCCGCAGTGGCATCCGCGGCACTTTGCGTCACCGCCGTGCCCACCAGCGGCAGATCCATCCGCACCCCAGCGACCGAGGCCTCAAGCGCCGTCACAAAGCTGCTGCCATCCGCGCTCACCTTGATCGAGAAAGCATCCGAGCCCGCCGTCCCCATCTCGGCCCGACCTGAAAAACCGGTCTGAAACAACAGGCTCGCCGTATCGCCCGCTGCGGCCTTGTTCAACTTCAGCTGATGCCCGGCACCGGCATGGTTCAAAAGCGTCGCCGGGGCCGAGAGTGCCAGCCGGTTGGTGGCATCCGGACTGGCCGAGATCCCAAGCTCTCGGACTTGCAAGGGCAGCTCTGAAACACCCTTCCAGTCGAACCCGTCAAAGACCACCGCTTGGCCCTCGGCCAGCACCTGCGCCTGCCAGCCGTTAAGGGCTGGGTAGAACTGCCAGCCCTCGGCTGTCATCACCGCAATCTGGCGGTCCTTCCCGGCCCAATCCAGCGTCGCGCCGACCGCCACGATATGACGGTCCCCGGACACAGGCAGCGCCGGCGGCACCGTCAAATCGCGGTTCAAAACCACCAGTTGCACCAAAGCGTCCAGCGCCAGCAGCGCCTCATTATGGGTCACATGCTTTTGCGCCTGACTGGGCAGCATCAGCGGCAGGCGCAGAATATCGGTCTCGTCAGCCATAAGGCCACCTCCGCAGGAACGCTTGTTCGGCGTGACCCTAAGCGGCGGCTCTCAACGCAAAGTTACCACAGCGTTCTCAGCTCTCCACCGCTGCCGCCGCCGCCAAGGCTTCCGCCTTCGCCCGTCCCTCTTTGCGCGCCTCGATCCAAGTGTTGAGGCACAAAACCCCAATAATCACCGCCGCACCGGCCAGCACCCAAGGGTCCACCGCCTCGCCAAAGGCCAAGGCCCCCAAAGCCGCCGACCAAACGATTTGCAGAAAGTTCACCGGCTGCGTCACCGTTAAGGGTGCGGCAACAAAGGCTTTTGTCATCGCATAATGCGCCAGCGTGCCCAAGGCAGCTACGCCCGCCAGCACGGCCAATTGCTCTGCGCTCACCGGCACCCAGACCGCAGCCGCCAGCGGCATCAGCCCAAAAGTGACCGAGATCGACATCACCGCAACCACGACCGCCGCCGGCACCTCCAAGGCCAAACGGCGCGCGATCACATAGCTCATCGCGAAAAAGGTCGTTGCGGCCAGCTGCGACAGATGCCCCTCACTGATCTCGCGAAAGCCCGGCCGCAGCACCAAAAGCGCGCCCAGCATCGCCGCGAGAACCACCATAACCTGCCGCAGCCCCAGCCGATCGCCCAGCAAGATCCCCGCCACAAGCATCACCATGACCGGGTTCAAAAAGCCGATCGCCGAAATTTCCGCCACCGGCACCCGCGCCATGGCATGAAACCAGCAGACCACCGCCGCCACATGCAGCAAAGCCCGCCAGCCAAACATCCGCCAAAGCCGGGCCGAGATCTGCATCGCCCAAATCTTCGGCACCATCGGCAGAAAGAAGATCGCCCCAAAGGCAAAACGAATGAACGAAGATTGCGCCGCCGGCAAGCCGGTGCCGAGATACTTCACCCCGCCATTCACCCCGACAAAACAAAGGCTTGCGACCAGCATCCAAGCAATACCCAGCAAAGGCCTGCGCCGCTCCACTGCCGCACTCGCGGCTTTATCAGACATTTTTGTTCCCTAAACCCGCGCTCACGAAAAGACCAAAGCCGCCGCGATGCTCCACATCAAAAGCCCGACCCCGATCTCAAGCCAAACCCAAGCCTTCGCCTGCGCGAAAATCGGCGCCAGCAAGCGCGCGCCATAACCCAAAGCGGTGAAAAAGCACACACTTGCCGTCATCGCACCCGCGGCAAAGCCCATAGCCCGCCCCGGATATTGCGCCGCGACCGAGCCGAGAAGCACCACCGTGTCCAAATAGACATGCGGATTGGCCCAAGTCAGCAGCAAGGCCGTCGCCACCACCTGCCCCCGCGCCGCCGCCGGCGCAGCCGAGGGCAACAAAGCCGCCCCCCCCCGCGCAGCCGCGGCAAAGCGCAACGCCCCGTAAACCACCAAAAACGCAACGCCCCCCCACCGCATCGTCTCTGCCAGCCAAGGCGCCATCGCCGAAAGCGCGCCAAAGCCCGAAACCCCGGCGGCAATCAAAAGCGCGTCCGAGCCCGCACAGATCGCGACCACAAGCCCGACATGCTCCCGCCGCAACCCCTGACGCAGCACGAAAGCATTCTGCGCCCCAATCGCGAGGATCAGGCTCAAACCGGTGAAAAACCCCGCAAAAACCGCTTCAGTCATCGAATTCCCCCGCCTGCACGGCACGTCCCTGCATGGCCCACTCAACCCTGCACCTCACGCCAATGCAAACCCAAAAACTCTGCAATTTCATCTTGATAAAAATACTCTCTGGGGGTCCGGGGGGCGAAGCACCCCCGGCAACGGCCAAAAAAAGCCCCCGGCAGAAACTCTGTCGGGGGCTAAATGCAGATCAACCGGCCAAGCGCTTAAAGCTGCGCCGCGACCTCATCGGGCACATCGAAGTTATGGGTCACGGTCTGCACGTCATCATCTTCTTCCAGCACATCGATCAGCTTCATCAGCTTGATCGCCGTGTCCAGATCCACCTCGGTGCGGACCTGAGGCCGCCAGACCAGCTTCGACTCCGTCGACTCGCCGATCGCCGCCTCCAAAGCCTCGGAGACCGCCGACAGTTCCTCGATCTTGCAATAGATCCAGTGACCGTCGTCATCGGTCTCCACATCATCCGCTCCGGCCTCGATTGCGGCCATCATCACATCATCGGCCGAACCTGCCGAGAGCGGATAAGAGATTTCACCCAGACGATCAAAACCGTGGCTGACCGAGCCGGTCTGCCCCATATTGCCGCCCGCTTTCGAAAAATAGCTGCGCACATTCGAGGCGGTGCGGTTCAGGTTATCCGTCAAAGCCTCGACGATAATGGCAATGCCACCCGCGCCGTAGCCCTCATAGCGGATCTCGCTGTAATCCGCCGCATCGCCCATTTGCGATTTCTTAATCGCGCGGTCGATCACGTCTTTGGGCATGGATTGCGCCTTGGCAGCCTTCACTGCCAGTCGCAGCCGAGGGTTCTTATCGGGATCAGGATCGCCCATCTTCGCGGCGACGGTGATTTCCTTCGCCAGTTTCGAAAACATCTTTGAACGGATGGCATCCTGCTTGCCCTTGCGGTGCTGGATATTCGCCCATTTCGAATGGCCTGCCATGGCCCGACCCCCTGCAATTACTGCGATGGGACCGCATACACTGCCCGCCCCGGCAAGGGCAACCCCGCCGATGCGGCCTCTTTACGCCGAAATCGCGCGATTTTTCATAGGGCCGCGCGCCCCTAGCGCTCGGGGAAGCGGTAGATCTGATCGGTGCCGCCCGGCCCGGTGATCACCACTTCAGCCATCGGCGCCAGAACCGCACTTGCCCCCAAGGCCAGCACAACGCCCTCGACCAATTGACGCAAGACGTTCGGATTGTCCGCAACGGTCACCGCATAGCCATAGCCTTGGCCGCAAGCCTCCATGCGCCCCACCGGTGCCTGGCGCCAATCCACCCAGCAGCGGGTGCCATTGGTCAAAGTCAGCGTCAAAGCCTCCTGGCTCAGCTTCACCGAGCGAAGCCCCGGCGATGCCACGGGCGCCGCACATGCCGCCAGCAGCAAGACCATCGGCAATAGGCGTCTCATCGGCACATTCCTTCAACGTTCGGCGCAGGTTTAGGCACGAAAACCAAAGCCAGTCTCACATCAAGCGCAGTTGCAGACACTCGCCGCGCTTACGTCGCCGCAGGGCCAGACTGTTGCAACCGCCCGCCTTGCCGCACCATCTCAACCCGCAGTGCAAGGCCCGTCTTGTCATCGGTCTCGACATAGACCCCCGACAAGGTTGCCTCACCGCCGGCGGGCTCAAACCGCGCCTTGGACATACCGGTCACAAAGCGCCGCATCGGCTCCATCTTCTCCATACCGATCACGGAATCATAATCGCCGCACATACCCGCATCGGTCAAATACGCCGTTCCGCCCTTTAGGATCTGCGCATCGCCCGTCGGCACATGGGTATGGGTACCGACCACAAGGCTGGCCTGCCCATCGCACCAATGCCCCATACCCATCTTCTCCGAGGTTGCCTCGGCATGAACATCGATGATTGCCGCATGAACGGCCGTGCCAAGACGATGTGACTTCAACACCGGCTCGATCGCGCTGAACGGGTCATCAAAGGGCTGCTTCATGAAGACCCGGCCCAGAACCTGCGCCACCAGAACCTTGCGCCCACCGGGCGCGTCGAAAACCCGCGCGCCCTTGCCCGGGGCGAGTTTCGAATAGTTCACCGGTCGCAAGATACGGGGCTCTGCCTCAAGCAGGGGCACGATATCCTTTTGGTCAAAGGCATGATCGCCCAAGGTCACCACATCGGCACCCGCCGCCAACAGGCCCTTGGCATGTTCGGCCGAAAGCCCCATGCCGCCCGTGGCATTCTCGCCATTGACCACCACAAAGTCGAGGCCCCAAGCCTCACGCAGAGCAGGCAAACGAGCAGCCACGGCCGAGCGGCCGGTTTTGCCCATCACATCGCCAAGAAATAGAAGCCTCATTCCCTCCGATTAGGCCGCTCAACGGTTTGCCGCAAGACCTCTTGGCACCGTCGCGCAGCAAGTTGCGTGTAAGTTTTGTTTTGCCGTTGCGTGCCACGCCTCCTTTCATGTGCTGATGGGGGCAGGTTAGCCGGCCTTTGTAAAGAAAAGGTTAAGATCTGCGGCTTTCTCTGATGCCATACGTTTTCCATACGCGCGCCATATCTAAGCCAGACGTAAAACAGACCGCGTTTTGCAGCAATTTCAGCAGATAAATGCTGCGGGCGCAGGCAGACATTGCATTTGCCCGACCAGCACCTAACTTTTGTATTATGAGCCCCCTCCCGCCCCTTCTGTCTCGCTGGTTCGCCGCAAAAGGTTGGGAGTTGCAACCGCATCAGCAAACGATGCTTGCCAGCGCCGATCGCCCTTCGACGTTGCTTATCGCCCCGACAGGGGGCGGCAAGACACTTGCAGGATTTCTACCAAGCCTTTGTGAATTGGGCGAAAATCCCCCAGCCGGCTTGCACACACTCTACATCTCCCCCTTGAAAGCATTAACGGCAGACATCCGCCGCAACCTGCGCAGGCCGATCGAAGGCGCCGGGCTTGCGATCCGGGTCGAGGACCGGACCAGCGACACCGCCGCCACCGCGCGCAAACGCCAACGCGTCGATCCGCCCCACATCCTACTCACCACGCCTGAGAGCCTTGCCCTCCTGCTAAGCTACGAAGATTCCTCAAAGATATTTGCAGGCCTGCAACGCGTCATCGTGGATGAGATCCACGCTTTGGCCGAATCGAAGCGCGGCGATCAACTCAGCTTACTGCTCACCCGCCTGCAAAGCCTTGCCCCCAGCCTACGTCGAGTCGGCCTCTCCGCAACTGTGGAAGATCCCCCCGCCCTTGCCCGCTTCTTGGGCTGCAACACCCAAATTCTAAACGCAGATCCTGGGCCTGATCCTGACATTTCCATGCTTGAGACGCCACAAGCCCCCCCTTGGGCCGGTGCAGGTGGTCGTTACGCCATTCCGGAAATTCTGAACCTAATCAAAGCACACCGCACCACACTTATCTTTCACAATACCCGCGCTCAGGCCGAGCTCTTCTTTCACGCTTTGTGGTTATCGAACATCGACACGTTGCCGATCGGCATCCACCACGGCTCCCTCTCGCGCGAGCAGCGCGAGCGGGTCGAAGCCGCGATGGTGGCCGGTGAACTGCGCGCCGTCGTCTGCACCGGCTCGCTCGACCTGGGCATAGACTGGGGCGACGTCGATTTGGTGGTCCAAGTCGGAGCCCCCAAAAACGTCAAACGCCTCGTGCAGCGCATCGGCCGCGCCAATCACCGCTACAACACCCCATCAAAGGCGTTTATTGTACCCGCCAATCGCTTTGAAGTGATTGAATGCAAAGCAGCTTTAGATGCGGTAAAAGCCCACAATCTTGATGGCGAACCGCGCGGTGCCGGCCCCCTCGACGTGCTCTGTCAGCACATTCTGATACACGCCTGCGCCGGTGCTTTCGACGCAGTAGCGCTTTATGAGCAGGTGATTACAGCCGGACCTTATCGCCACTTGTTGTGGGATGATTTTCTCAAAGCGCTCGATTTTGTGGCAAACGGAGGCTACGCGCTCCGCGCCTATGATCGCTGGCAGAGGTTGAAGCAGACCAATGGCCTATGGCACTTGCGCGATCCTAGAAGTGCTGCCCTGATCCGGCAAAACCTTGGCACAATTGTTGACACCGAGATGCTGAAGGTCCGGTTCCGCAGTCGAGGCCAAGCCCTAGGTGAGATTGAAGAAAGCTTCGCTTCCTCTCTCACCCCCGGTGATACTTTCCTCTTTGCTGGGCAGATCGTTCGCTATGAGGGGCTGAATGAGATGACGGTGGAGGTGAGCCGGTCGACCGCGACCGACCCTAAAGTCGCGGTCTATGGGGGCTCTAAGTTTTCGACATCCACCCTGCTCGCCGACAGAATTTTACAAATATTACAGCAAGCTAGCTGGCCAGATTTGCCGCAACACACCGCGGACTGGCTCCGGCTTCAGGCAGAAGTGTCGCGCCTTCCCAATCGTGACACGCTTCTCCTAGAGTCCTTCCCTCATGATGGACGCGAGCATCTGTGCATCTACGGCTTCGCCGGCCGCAACGCTCAGCAGACGCTTGGACTGCTTGTGACAAAACAGATGGAGAATCAGGGCCTTAACCCCTTAGGCTTCGTCGCCACAGATTATGCAACCCTGATCTGGGGCCTAAGCCCCGTGACCGATCACGCGCCGCTTTTCGCCGCTAAAACCCTCCGGGAAGGTTTGGAAAACTGGTTACAATCCAATGCGTTGATGAAGCGGACCTTCCGCGCAGTTGCACTGGTCGCAGGCCTCACTGAACGCAGCAATCAAGGACGCCGCAAAACCGGGCGACAAGCCACCTTCTCCTCGGACATCCTTTACGACACCCTCCGCCGCTACGACCCCGAACATTTGCTTTTGCAAGTGACGCGGGACGAGGCGATGCGCGGCCTGATCGACTTCTCCCGCATCGAAGAGATGCTCACCCGCGTCCAAGGGCGCATAGAATTGCGCCGCCTCCCCCGCGTCACGCCGCTTGCGGCACCGCTTTTCCTTGAGCCAGGCAAAATTCCAATCCAAGGTCAGGCGCGCGAAAAACTTGCAGATTCGGCAGCTGAAGCGCTGATGAAAGCCGCGGGACTTGAATAAATCATGCATTTTGGCCTGACGCTTGGTTCTGAGAACCTTCATGCGCTTCCATCAGGCGCGCTCTATTGGCCTGCCCAAAAGCTTCTGGTGGTGAGCGACCTGCATCTTGGTAAATCCCACCGCCTTGCTCGGCGTGCGGGCCAATTGCTGCCACCCTATGAAAGCCGCGCAACGCTGCAAAAGCTTGATGCTGACATCGCTGCCCTACGCCCTGCGACCGTTGTCTGTCTTGGCGACAGCTTTGATGATCTGGAGAGCGCCGATAGTCTCGACAGCGCCGACAGCTTGTTGTTGGCTCAAGCGATGGCTGGTCGCGAGTGGATCTGGGTCGAGGGGAACCACGACCCCGGCCCCTTAGATCTGGGCGGCACGCATCGGGCAGAGCTGAAGATCAGCGGGCTTAGTTTAAGGCACATCGCCAACCCGTCAGAACGTTATGAAATTTCAGGGCATTTTCACCCAAAGGCCCGCCTTGCGGGCCAGGCAAAGCCCTGCTTCCTCGTCGATGATCAACGGCTGATCATGCCCGCTTATGGCGCCTATACCGGGGGACTTTGGACCGAAAGCCCCGCACTGACCAGCCTGATGCAGCCTCGCGCACTCGCCATTTTGACAGGCACAAAAGCCCGGGCGATCCCGATGCCGCGCTAAGGCGGCACCGGGAGTTTTATCTCAAGCAGTCAGACCTTTAGGCTCTTCCAGACCATTGGCACGGCAGCAGGCCGTCAAGGTATTGGCCAAAAGGCAAGCGATGGTCATCGGCCCCACACCACCCGGAACCGGGGTAATCGCACCGGCAACCGCGGCGGCGCTTTCGTAATGCACGTCGCCCACCAGCTTGTTCTTGCCGTCGCGTTCGATCCGGTTGATGCCGACATCGATCACCGTAGCGCCCGGCTTGACCATGTCGCCCGTCACCATCTCAGGCCGGCCCACCGCCGCCACCAAGATATCGGCGCGCTTGCAGACCTCGGCCAAGTCCTTGGTGCGCGAATGCGCGATTGTCACCGTGCAGCTGTCGCCCAGCAAAAGCTGTGCCATCGGTTTGCCGACGATGTTCGAGCGGCCCACCACGACAGCATTCAGGCCCGCCAAAGAGCCATGGTGATCGCGCAGCATCATCAGGCAGCCCAACGGCGTGCAAGGAACCATCGACTTCTGGCCAGTGCCCAAAAGGCCAACGTTCGAAATGTGGAATCCGTCCACATCCTTCGCAGGCGCAATCCGGTTGATCACCAGTTCAGAGTTTAGATGAGCAGGCAGCGGCAACTGCACCAAAATGCCATGAACTTTTGGATCAGCGTTCAACTGGTCGATCAAGGCCAAGAGCTCGGCCTCGCCGGTCGATGCATCCAAGCGATGTTCGAAAGATGCCATTCCGACCTCGATGGTCGAGGCGTGCTTGTTCTTCACATAGACCTTCGAGGCAGGATCCTCGCCCACCAAGACCACCGCCAACCCCGGCTGGATGCCGTTTTGCTCGGCCAGCCGCGCCACATGTTCGGTCACTTGCGCGCGGACTTTTGCCGCAAAAGCCTTACCGTCGATCACCTTCGCCGTCATTTCATCGCTCCTTCAGCCGACCGCCGTAAAAGCGGCGCGATAATGGTCCATCTGCATCCGTGTCGCCAAAACGGCGTTGTTCATTAGGGTCGCCACCGTCACCGGCCCAACTCCACCGGGCACCGGCGTGATCCAGCCAGCCACCTCCGCGCAGCTGGCGAAATCGGCGTCCCCCACCGTCTTTCCCTCGACGCGGTTGATACCGATGTCGATCAGCGCCGCGCCGGGCTTCAGCATCTCGCCGCGCACCAAACCGGGCTTGCCGACGGCGACAAAGACCGCATCCGCAGCACGCGAATGCACCGCCACCTGCCGGGTCATATGGTGGCAAACCGTCACAGTCGCCCCAAGGCCCATCATCAAGAAGGCAATAGGCTTACCAACGATCTCGGAATGACCGATGACACAGACGTTCAGCCCCTCCATCTGCAGCGGCAGGGTTTTCAAGATCTCGACCGCCGCCACCGCCGTGCAGGGGCCCAACACCAGATCGTTATAGACGATATTACCGATGGAAGAGGGGTGCATCCCTTCGACATCCTTCAAAGGATGCACAATTTTCTGCAAAGCTTTCACGGGGATATGCGCGGGCAGCGGACGCTGGATGATGATACCATTGACCCGAGGGTCGGCATTCAGCCCCTGCAACACGCCGATCAACTGCTCAAGCGAGGTGCTTTCAGGGTAGTTGCGCGCCTCAAAGGCAACACCAGCCGCATCGGCCTGCTTTTGCTGGTTGCGCACATAAAGCTCGGCCGCGGCGACATCGCCCACAGAAACCGAAACCAGTCGAGGCGCCCACCCCGCCGCCGCCAGCGTCGCCGCCTCGGCTTTGGTCTCATTGCGCATCCGCTCAGCAATCGCCTTGCCGTCAATCAGCGTAGCCGTCATTCGCTATTTTCTTTCCGATGCGCAGGTCGTGAAACTCCCAACGCGATCTTCACAAGCCATCTTTCGAAAAGACAGCGCGGAGGTTGCTCAGAAAGGGGTTTTTCTGCCCCTCTTCTCGAAGACATCCCGAAGTCAGACGCAAATCCGGCGGCACGCAGCAGCTTTAGGTTTTGCGCAAGGAATCAGGCCCAAGATGGGTTTCCTCGCGGGCGATCGACCAATCGATCAGCCGGCGCCACAGCTTTTCCACCAGATCCGGCGGCAGGCCGTAGTTTTCGGCATGGCGGCGAACATTCTCGACCACCTGCTCGACCCGAGAGTCAATGCGCGCCGGAAGATCGACATCCGCTTTGATCTGCGCGGCGCGGTCGATGAAACTCGCCCGCTCCGCCAGTAGCCGCACCAACGTATCGTCCAACCGGTCAATCTCGGCCCTCAACTCGGCCATATTGCTGCAGTCTTCGGGTTTGCGCATCTTCTTGCCCCCTGAAAAAGTCGGCTTCTGCTTAGAACAGCCGCCCCTCCCCGGAAAGCCTTCATCTTGACCTAAATACTCCGGGGGGTGCGGGGGGCTGGCCCCCCGCACCTTTTTCCAGAGTTAGAACAGGCCCTCAACATGGCCTGCGTCGTTCAGACGGATCACTTCAGCCGAAGGAACCTTCGGCAGACCCGGCATGGTCATAATCTCACCGCAGATCGCGACGATGAAGCCCGCACCAGCCGAGAGACGCACTTCGCGCACTGGGATGGTGTGGCCTTCAGGCGCGCCACGCAGGTTCGGATCGGTCGAGAAGGAGTATTGGGTCTTCGCCATGCAGACCGGCAGATTGCCGTAGCCAGCGGCTTCCCAAGCCTTCAGCTGATCGCGCACCGACTTGTCGGCAATGACTTCGCCTGCGTGATAGATGCGCTTGGCGATGGTCTCGATCTTTTGGAAGAGCGGCATCTCGTCGGGGTAGATCGGCGAGAAGTTCGACACGCCGGATTCTGCCAGTTTCACAACGGCATTGGCCAGATCTTCGATGCCTTCCGAGCCTTTAGCCCAGTGTTTGCAGAGGATCGCCTCGGCGCCTTGCTCGGCGACATAGGCTTTCACCGCTTCCACTTCGGCATCGGTGTCGCTGTAGAAGTGGTTGATCGCAACCACGACCGGCACGCCGAAGGACTTCACGTTGGCAATGTGACGGCCCAAGTTCGGGCAGCCTTTTTGCACGGCTGCCACGTTCTCGGTGCCGAGATCCGCCTTCGCCACGCCGCCGTTCATCTTCATCGCACGCACGGTTGCGACGATCACAGCCGCCGAGGGCTTCAGACCAGCTTTGCGGCACTTGATGTCGAAGAACTTCTCGGCACCAAGGTCAGCACCGAAGCCAGCCTCGGTCACAACATATTCGCCCAGTTTCAGCGCGGTTTTGGTCGCGATAACCGAGTTGCAGCCGTGTGCGATGTTGGCGAAGGGGCCACCGTGGACGAAGGCCGGGTTGTTCTCCAGCGTTTGCACCAGGTTCGGCTGCATCGCGTCTTTCAGAAGAACGGTCATTGCACCGTCTGCTTTGATGTCGCGGCAGTAGATGGCTTTCTTGTCGCGGGTATAGGCGACGACGATGTCACCGAGACGCTTTTGCAGGTCTTCCAGATCGGTCGCGAGGCAGAGGATCGCCATGACTTCCGAAGCCACGGTGATGTCAAAGCCGGTTTGACGCGGGAAACCGTTCGACACGCCACCGAGGTTGACCACGGTGTCACGCAAAGCGCGGTCGTTCATGTCCATAACGCGGCGCCACACCACACGGCGGGCGTCGATTTGCAGATCATTGCCCCAGTAGATGTGGTTGTCGATCATCGCCGACAGGAGGTTGTGCGCCGAGGTGATGGCGTGGAAGTCACCCGTGAAATGCAGGTTCATCTCTTCCATCGGCACGACTTGTGCCATGCCGCCGCCCGCAGCGCCGCCCTTCATCCCGAAGTTCGGGCCAAGCGAGGCCTCGCGGATACAGATCACGGCTTTTTTGCCGATGCGGTTCAGGCCATCGCCCAGACCCACGGTGGTGGTGGTCTTGCCTTCGCCAGCCGGCGTCGGGTTGATCGCGGTCACCAAGATCAGCTTGCCATCTTCTTTGGCCGAGAGCGACTTGATGAAGTCTTGGCTGACCTTTGCCTTGTCATGGCCGTAAGGCAGCAAATGCTCGGCCGGGATCCCCAGCTTCGCACCGATCTCCATGATCGGCTTCTTCTTCGCTTCCCGCGCAATCTCGATGTCGGTTTTGAACGCCATTCCCAGTCTCCCACGAGCGGCCGGCAGGCCGGAATTTCTATTAGCGACGTGATACCGGGCCAATGGGCAAAGATTGGAGCCGTTTGCGACGTGAAAGACGCAAAATTCGCCAGCGCAGGTTTCCGATGGGAAACCCAATGCACCTTGCGCTGACGTTGCGTCGTTTTCGAGCGCTTAACGGGCCAATCCACGCGCTGCGTCGAGCTGCGACCAAGCGCGTTGATCGGGCACATGCAGCCGCATCACATCGCCCAGACGCAAGAGGCCCTCGCGCTCGACCCAAGCGGTGAAGCCGCGCTTGTCTTTGGCAGCGGTCTTAAAGGCTTTGCCTTTGCCGCCCGTGGCCTTGGCGATGGTCACCGCAGGCTCTTGGCAGGGGTGGTTGATCATATCGACGACCAAAGTCACCCCATCCGGCCCCTGCAAGCGGCTCGAGGGCGGCAGATGCGTCAGATCCGGGATCCCCTCCAGCACCAGCGAGGCCCCGACCCAAGCATAGTCAAAGGGCTCAAGCGCCAGTTGAGCCGCGACCTCGGCCATCTCCTCGGCGCTGACAACGCAAAGCTGGCGGGTGTTGCGGATTATAGTGCCGCGCGGGTGCTGCGATTTCACCCGCGAGCATGAGGGCCGCGTCTCTCCGCCGTGGCTTTCGCGCGCATAGCCCGCAAAGGTCAGCGGCATCTCGGTGACCGGCTCGGAGGTGATCACCAGATCCTCCACCGGCACCACCTGCGTGCCCAGCCAAACGATGCGGGCGGTGAAATCGGTGGGTTTCAAAGCAATTGCCATAGATCGAATCCTTTGCGCATCAAGCCTTGGTCAGGACGATAAACATCCGCCGGAACGGAAAAAGGGCCGCACCATCCTTGCGCAAAGGATAGGCGCCGTCCAAGGCCTTGTCGTAGGCTGCGGTAAAGGCCTGCGCCTCACTTGCAGTCATCTGCTCCAAAAACGGCCGCATCGCGGTTGAGGCTGTGAAGCCGCGCACGGGATGGCCCTCGGCCGCAGGCTCCAGCTTTTGTAGATATTCCGTCTGCCAGATCGAGAGCTCACCCAAGGGGTGCAACAGATCCCAATAGGTCTCCGGCGCGGCAACGGGCGGCGTAAAGCCAGCGAAATCAAAGCGGTCGGGGAACATGGCCATCGCCAGATCGCGCAACAGCTGATGCGAGGGGGCAAGGTAGTTTACCGGCATCTGCACCGCCAATGTGCCACCTTTAGCCAAGACGCCCACCAATCGCGGCAAAAGCCCCGCGTGATCGCCCAGCCATTGCAGCGCCGCGTTGGTAAAGATCAGCGCTGGTGCAGCCTCTGGCACCCATGTCGCAATATCCGCCTCGACCCGCGCATCATAGCCTTGCGCCTTGGCCAGCATCGCGGGCGAGGCATCCACGCCGATCAGCTGCCGCCCGGCAAAGCGCATCGCCAAGGCCGCCGCCGCCGCGCCATCGCCGCAGCCAAGATCGACCACATCGCCCGGCGGCAGGTCAGGCACTTGCGCCAAAAGGTCCAAAGCGGGGCGCAACCGCAGGCCGCGAAAGGCGGCATAGGCGGCAGGGTTCCAATCGGTCACAGCCATTTCTTCCATCTGAACAAAAGGTAAGGCAGCAAGGCCGAGAGCACCATCGCCCCCAAAGCCGCCGGATAGCCCCAGCGCCATTCAAGCTCGGGCATGAAGGCGAAGTTCATCCCATAGATGCTGGCGATCAAAGTGGGCGGCAGGAAGACGAAAGCCACGACCGAGAAAATCTTAATCACATCGGCTTGGCGGATGTTGATGACCCCCAAAGTCGCGTTCAGCTGAAAATCGATCTTGCGCTCTTGCCGGGTCGAGGCGTCCAGCAACGACCGCACATCCCGCGTCAGCGTCTTCAGCCGTGCCCTTTCGGCCCCATGCTCAAAACTTGGGCCGACCAATCCCATAAAGCCCGTCACCCGCGCCAAGGTCTGCAGGCTCTCATTCAGCTTGCCATTCAAATCCTCGGCCTTGCCGATCCGTTGCATCAAGCTCGACAGCACCTCCATCCGTCCCGAGGGGCGATGCGCGGCAAAGATCGCGCGGGTGGTGGCTTCAAGTCGGCGGCTTTGATCTTCAAGAAGGTCGGCCAGACGGTCGACGATGGTCTCCATCAGCGCCATCATCGTGGTGATGCCGTCCAGGCAACCCAGCTCATGGCCCAACGCCCGTTCGGCAAAAGCGGCAAGGGCGGGGGGCTCGTGGTAGCGCACCGTTACCAACCGCGCACGGGTGACGATACAAGTGACTGGCCCAAGATAGGCGGGATGGCCCTCTGCCTGTTCCAACACATGCACCGTCAGATATTGCGCACCATGGGCGGTATAAGCGCCAGAGGAATATTCAATCTCCTCCATATCTTCGCGACTGGGGACAAGGATCTCTAAAGCCGCTTCGATCAGCTGTTCTTCGGAAGGGATTGGGCTGACCAAATCGATCCAGACCACATCCGCCAAAGGTTCAAGCGCAGCAGATGGCGCGTCCGCCGCCAGCTTTTCCGCCACCAAACGCCCACCGGCTTCGCGATATATTGTGATCATACTTGTCCCCTGCCCCGGTCCCTGCGGCTGATGGATCTGCCCCTAAAAGCGCAAAAGGCCCCGCAGATGCGGGGCCTTTCATAATGCCGTCAGAGCGGTGCGGGTTCCGGATCCGGCTTGCTTTTCGGCGCGCGCGGCTTGCGGGTCTTAGGGATCGCCACCAAGCTGGACGAGCCACCATCCGAAGGCGCGGGAGGCGTGCCAGCATCACCATCCTCGCCCAGACGCTCACCCGCGATCACGCGGCGGATCTCATCGCCGGTCAGGGTCTCATATTCCAAAAGCCCCTTGGCCAGCCGCTCCCAATCTTCCTGACGCTCGGTCAGGATGCGGAAGGCGCTGTCATAGCCCTCATCGATCATGCGCTTTACTTCGCGCTCGATCAGGCCCTTGGTTTCGGCCGAGACCGAGAAACCGCCGGTATTGCCGCTATAGCCTTCATGCGCTTCGGAATAGTCAATGTTGCCAACGACTTCCGACATGCCCCAGCGCAACACCATCGCCCGCGCCAAGGCCGAGGCTTGCTGGATATCGCCCGAAGGGCCGTTCGAGACCGCATCGGGGCCGTATTTCAAGATCTCCGCCGCTTTGCCCGCCATCGTCATGGCGATGCGCTGCTCGCATTGATCCTTGTGCCAGTTCAAACGGTCCATCTCGGGCAGGCTCATCACCATGCCAAGCGCACCGCCGCGCGGGATGATCGTGGCTTTGTAGACCGGGTCGCATTTCGGCAGGGTCATGCCAACGATGGCATGGCCAGCCTCATGATAGGCGGTCATTTCCTTTTGTTCCGGCGTCAGCACCATCGAGCGGCGCTCTGCCCCCATCATCACCTTGTCTTTGGCATTCTCGAAATCGACCATGGTGACGAAGCGACGGCCCACGCGAGCGGCCATCAATGCGGCCTCATTCACAAGGTTCATCAGGTCAGCACCCGAAAAGCCCGGCGAGCCGCGCGCGATGGTGCGCAGATCGACATCCGGCCCCAGCGGCACTTTGCGCGCATGCACCGAAAGGATCTTCTCGCGGCCCTTGATATCGGGGTTCGGCACATGGATCTGGCGGTCAAACCGGCCCGGACGCAAAAGCGCAGGGTCCAGCACATCCTTGCGGTTGGTGGCCGCGATGATGATCACGCCTTCATTGGCCTCAAACCCGTCCATCTCAACGAGCAACTGGTTCAGCGTCTGCTCACGCTCATCATTACCGCCGCCGATGCCAACGCCACGCGCGCGGCCCACAGCGTCGATCTCGTCGATAAAGACGATGCAGGGCGCATTCTTCTTGGCTTGCTCAAACATATCGCGGACGCGGGAAGCCCCCACACCAACGAACATCTCAACAAAGTCCGAGCCCGAGATGGTGAAGAAGGGCACGCCTGCCTCACCGGCAATGGCGCGTGCCAGAAGGGTTTTACCCGTGCCCGGAGGGCCAACCAGCAAAGCGCCTTTCGGGATTTTACCGCCGAGGCGGCTGAATTTCTGCGGGTTGCGCAGGAATTCGACAATTTCTTCCAGCTCTTCCTTGGCTTCATCGATGCCGGCAACATCGTCAAAGGTCACACGGCCGTTCTTCTCGGTCAGAAGCTTGGCTTTGGACTTGCCAAAGCCCATCGCCCCGCCTTTGCCGCCGCCTTGCATGCGGTTCATGAAGAAGATCCACACGCCGATCAGCAAAAGCAGCGGCAGGTAGATCGAGAGGACCGACATGAAGCCGGATTCTTCTTGTGGCGTCGCCTTGACGTCGATGCCTTTGGCGATCAGCCGGTCCGTGACCACCTCTCCCTCGGGCTTGATGGCCACAAGGTTGGCACCATCCTTGGCCTTAATCTCGACCCGCTCGCCATCTAAGGTGACCGATTGCACCCGGTCACTGTCGACCATCTGCACAAAGTCTGAGTAGCTGATGCTGCGCGAAGACATCGACGATTGCCCGCCGGAGAACAGCTGGAACAGCATAAGGATGAGAAGCAGCAGGACGCCCCAGAAGGCAAAGTTCCGTGCATTGTTCACGAATGGACTCCCGTAACCGCCACTTGCCACCGGTTGTGGCAGGGCTTTGCCCCAAGATAATCATCTGAGGCCTAGGTTCAATGCGATAAGAGCCAAGCTTTGAAGGAAGGCGCGCATTCTGCCGAAGCCAAGCCGAAGCCCGCGCAAGGGGCGGCGATCAGTCGATCCCCCTGCCAAAGCGCGGGTGTCAGTTCCAGCACATGGCGCGGCAAGCCGCAGCCGCGCCAATTTTCCAACTGTCGCAGGCCCTCGGCTCCCAGCAGGGCGGCCTCCCCCTGCCCTGTCAGTCTCCAGCGGCGGAGGTCCGCATGCCGCGGCTCAACCGTCAGCCAGCTATTCTTAAGACGACATCCGGCCAAAGTCGCCGCTCTGCCGTCTTGGACTGCGGCGATGAACCGCGCCAAATCCGCCGCGCGGGGGGGGTAGTCCGCGCCGCTCAGCCACAGAATCATCGCCTGCGCCAAACGGCGCGCGATCTCTTCGGGCAAAGCGGCGAAAGCACCGGGGTCCAGATGCAGCGCCCCGGCGCGCTCGTCGCAGACCCGCGTCGCAGCCTCGAGCACCGCCGCATCTAAAGCCTGCCGTGCGCGGGCTAGATGCGCCGCCGATTCCGCCAGCCTCGCCGGGGTCAGCCCCAAAGGTGCAAGCCCCGCCAAGAGCTTACGGGTGCGGGCGCGCAGGAAGCGGTCGTTGCTGTTGCTGGGATCCTCGACCCAAGGCAGGCCATGGCTGCTGAGCCAATCTCGCAACTCGTCCCGAGTCAGCCTCAGCATCGGGCGCGCCCATGTCACCGCCCCCTGTTGCCAGCTTGGCCGCAAGCCGCAAAGCCCGTCGATCCCGGCAGCCCGGGTCAGCCCCATCAGCAAAGTCTCGGCCTGATCATCGGCCGTATGGCCCAGCACCACCGTGCTCAGGCCCTGCGCGAGCGTCCAATCATGGATCAAGTCGCGGCGGGCGCGGCGGGCGGCATCCATCAGATTGCCAGTCTTGGGATGATCCTCCCAGCGCAAAACCTGATGCGGCACGCCCCAATCGCGGCACCAGCCGCCGACCATCGCCGCCTCATCGGCGCTTTCAGCGCGCAAGCCATGGTCCACGGTGACGGCCTGCACCTGATGCCCCGCCTCTCGCAGCATATGCAAAAGGGCGACGGAATCTCCGCCGCCCGATAGCGCCACTGCAATGCTCTGCGCCTCTGGCCGATCCAGCCGAGCTTGCAGGCTTACGGACACCCCAACCCCTGCATGGCCATTGGCGCCTGCGAGGCCGCCGCACTGCCAGGATATTGCAAGGTCACCTCGGCCATGGTCACGCAAGCTTCCGGCGTTTGACCCAAAGCGCCCAAGGCCTGCCCCAGCTTCAAAAGCGAATCGGCGGCGAAGCGGCCCTGCGGATCGCCCGAATAAGCCTCAAGATAGGCGCGGGCGGCATTCGCCGTCTCGCCCAGTTGGGACAAAGCCTCACCGCGCAAGAAATAGGCCTCTTGGCTTAAGGGGCCGCCAGGAAAGGATTGCGTAAAGGTCTCAAGGAGCGTTGCAGCCCCGCGAAAGTCACCCTGACCGAGCACCTCCTTGGCCCGGTCAAAATCCGCCTGTTCGCCCATTGCAAGCTCGGGCCCGCCAGTGGAGGCGGCTGGTTGAGACGAAGCCGCCGGAGCAGCCGCGCCAGCGCCGCCGCCCAAAGGCGTGGTGGCTGGCATGTTCATCGGATCACAGCCCGGTGTCGCCTCGCACAAACGAAACTCAATATCACCGATGCGGTTGCTGCCATCGCTGACAACCCGGTTCACCCGCAGCTCGATTTCCTCGGCCCGCGCAGTCAGACGCGACAGCTCGGCCTCGATGGCATCCATGCGCTGCAAAGCATCTCCGCCGCCGACAGAGGCCATGCTGCCGGTGGTGGAAAGCTCAGCCCGCAGCGAATTGAAATCCGCCGCCAACTGGCCCAACTGAACCTTGATATCGGCCAGGGTATCCGCCCCGGCCGATGTCGCGATGGGCGCTGCCAAAGACAGCGCCATCAGCGGGAAGATAAAGCGCAGGCGCGCCATCTTAGACCCCCGAGCCGACCGACAACACCGTCACAGCACGGCGGTTCCGGGTGTAGCAGGATTCCTCCGAGCAGACCTCAATCGGGCGCTCTTTGCCGTAGGAGATGGTCTTCATCCGGCCACCATTCACGCCTTGGCTGATCAGGAACTGCTGCACCGAAGCGGCGCGGCGGGCGCCCAGTGCCAAGTTATACTCGCGCGTGCCCTTCTCGTCGGCATGGCCTTCGATGATCACGGCATAACCGGGGTTTTGGTTCAGCCAATTGGCTTGGCCCATCAGGATGGTGCGGCCTTCGGGCGAGACGGTGGACTGGTCGTTGCCAAAGAGCACGCGGTCGCCAACCGATTGGTTGAAATAGGCAATCGAACTCGGGTCGTTCGGATCCCCAAGCCCGGTGGTGTCGATATAGCCACCGCCCGCACCGCCGGCACCGCCAGCGCCACCAGCACCGCCCGAGCCATAGCGGTCAGGATTTTGGCAGGCGGCCAAAGCCAGCACCGACATGATCAACAAGCCCTTGGGAATGAACGTCATCGCTTCTCTGTCCTTCAATTTGGCGCGGACCGGCATCTGCACGTCCGGGTTTCCCGCTT
The DNA here is from genome assembly GCF_030848395.1 of Pseudogemmobacter lacusdianii. Classification (GTDB taxonomy): domain Bacteria; phylum Pseudomonadota; class Alphaproteobacteria; order Rhodobacterales; family Rhodobacteraceae; genus Pseudogemmobacter; species Pseudogemmobacter lacusdianii. The sequence goes on from NZ_JAVDBT010000012.1 coordinate 61,869, forward strand.
CTATCAGTTTTGCGCCGGTTTGGGAATCCGGCGCAGAATTATCACGGCAGCAGTGGCGACCATGCCGGATCGCTGGCCGGACCATCGGTCGAGATCTGCTTGAGGTTGCGCCCCGAGATGTCCACCGACCACAGGCCCGCTTGGCCGCCGTCGCCGCTGGTTTCCCGGGTGAACATGATCACCCGGCCATTGGGTGCCCAAGTCGGACCCTCGTCAAGGAACGAAGCGGTGAGCAGACGCTCTTCGCTGCCATCGGTGCGCATCACGCCAATGTGGAAGCGACCCTTGTTTTGCTTGGTAAAGGCCACAAGGTCGCCGCGCGGGCTCCAGACCGGGGTGCCATAGCGCCCCTCGCCGCCCGAGATCCGACGGCCCTCGCCGCCCGAAGCCGGCATGATATAGATCTGCGGCGCGCCGGAGCGGTCGCTTTCAAAGACGATCTGGCTGCCATCGGGGCTGAACGAAGGTGCAGTCTCGATCGAGGGCGAGTTGGTCAGCTGAGTAAGCCCACCGCTGCGCAGGTTCATCGAATAGATGTCGGTGTTGCCGCCACGCTCAAGGCTGAAGACCACGGTGCCACCATCGGGCGAGAAGCGCGGGGCAAAGGTCATGGTGCCGGGCTGCTCGCCCAAGGTTTGACGCTTCAAGCTGCCCACATCCATCAAGGTGATGCGCGGGAAGCCGGTCTCATAGCTGGTGTAAAGGATACGGTCGCCCGCGGGCGAGAAGCGCGGAGCCAGCACGATCGCAGCGCTGTCGGTCAGATATTGCACATTGGCGCCATCGTAATCCATCACCGCCAGGCGCTTGGCTCGTGCGTTCTTCGGACCCGACTCCGAGACGAAGACCACACGGCTGTCGAAATAACCGCCCTCGCCGGTGATCTTCGAATAGACCACGTCCGAGACCTTATGCGCCATGCGGCGCCAGCCGTCGGTGGTGCCGGCAAATTGCAGCGCCGCCCCTTCGATGACCGAACCATTGACCACGTCAAAGGCGCGGAACTTGACCGTCACACGCCCGCCCGAGGCCGAGACAGCGCCGGTGACCAGCACGCGGGCATTGACCGCGCGCCAATCTTCAAAGGCGATGCCGCCGTCAAAGCTGCCGATGCGGCTGATATGGGCCTCTTGCGGGATCTCACGGAAGAGCCCGGTGCCAGCAAGGTCAGCGGCCACAACGCGGCTCAGGTTGCGCGCCAGATCACCGGCGCCCCCCTCGTCCACGAAGACCGGGACCGCGACGGGCATCGGGTCGATCACGGCCTGATCGATGACGATGCGCAGCGGCTCTTGCGCCATAGCGGGCAGCGTGGCCAAGGGGCCCATCGCCAATGCCAGCAGCGCAGGAAGTATGCGGATGGACGGTTTCATCTGCCTCGTGCTCCGTTTCTTGTTGCCTTGTCCCACATTACTTTACTCCCAGACGAGCAAAGGGTTGCGGGGAAATCCGTGGATCAAGCGACCCATTGTTGAAATTTCTGCGATACGCACCCAAGGCATGCGGCTCATCTGAACCTCATCCCATTGGGATCGAAGACGAAATCCACCACTTTCCAAGTTTCATACTTGTCGGGCGGGAAAGGAATGCCGCCCTCACGCCCCGCGCGAATGATCGCGCTGCGGGCGGCGGAAAAGGCGGTATCTGTGGCGGCTTGGCTGGGGCCGTCACTGCTGACCAGCTGAATGTCGGTGGGCTTGCCGGTCTGATCGAAGGTCACACGCACCACAATCGTCGTGCGCAGGGTATCGGTCGAGACCGCGCCAAGGCTCCATTTGCCGCCGATCGCCGCACGCACATCGCCAATCTCGCCTGCCGACATCGGCGGGCCGCTGGTCGAAGGTGCATTCGACGCGGCAGCAGCAGCCGCAGCGGCGGCTTCGGCTTGCCGTGCAGCTTCTGCGGCGCGCTCTTCGGCTTCCGCCTCTGCCAAGGCCGCGGCAATCGCATCATCGGCGGCCGAAGTGTCTTCGGCGGGCGTCTCAACCGGGGTTTCGACGGGCGTTTCCACCGGTGCCGGACGGTTCGGCTTGGCCTTCGGGCGGGGCGAGCTGGCCATGCCCAAAGGCTCATCCTGCTCTTCAGTCGCCTCAGTCTCAATAATATCGCCAGTCTCTTCGGCCACGGCCTCGGGCTGCGGCTCTTCGACGACTTCGGGCGGCACCTCGGCCGGCGCATCCGAGATGGCTTCGCTGGGCGTCTCGGCGGTCACCGCATCTTCGGGCACGGAAACCGGATCCGGCGCGACGATTGCGGCGGGCTTCGGTTTTGGTCGCAGGCTCGACGACATCGAGGGGATCGGCTGCTCATCAGGCGCCATCACCACATCATCCGGAGCCGGATCGGCCACGGAAGGTGCAGGGTCAGGCTCGGACACAGACGGCTGCGCCTCGGGCTGCGGCGCTTGAGGTTGCGAACTGGGCGCCGTTTCAACCGAAGGCTCAACATCCGGCGGCACCGGCACGGCATCGGGATCAGCCGCCTCGGGCTGCTCGGGCGCATCGCTTACGGGCGGCGAAGGGATTGCCGAGGCCATCGCCTCAAACTCGGCCGAGGACATGGTCGAGACCGCCATCACAGCGATCTCTTCCGGTTCAGTATGCGGGAACAGCCATTCGCCCACGACCACCCACAGGATCAGGCCGATATGGCCCGCGCCTGAGATGATTGTGCCTTTGGACAGCTGGGTCTCTTGGCCCCAATCCCGCACTGGAATCAGCCCCCATCCATCCGCGGGCCATCGCCATCGGTCACCAGACCGATTTCGTTGAACCCACCGGCGTTCAAGGCGCCCATCACCTGCGCCACCCGCTCATAGGGCAGCCGCCCATCGGCGCGCAGGAAAACCTTCTTCGAGGTCCGCTCAGCCGCGATGGCCGCCAAGCGCGGGATCAGTTCAGTCTCGGGAACCTCGGTGGTCATCAGCATCAGATCGCCCTCGGCGGTGATGGTGATGGTCAGCGGCTCCTCCTCTTCATTCGGCATCGCATTGGCCGAAGTCTCGGGCAGTTTCACCGGCACGCCGACTTGCAGCATCGGGGCGGCCACCATGAAGATGATCAAAAGCACCAACATCACGTCCACGAAAGGCGTGACGTTAATCTCGCTCATCGCGGCGGATGAGCCCTTGCGGCGGCCACGACGTCCGCCGCCTCCGCTTTTCTTCGCCACACCCGCGCCCATGACTTAAGCGTCCAACTGGCGCGACAGGATGGTCGCGAATTCGTCGGCAAAGCTTTCGTAATTGCCTTGGATATGCTCGGAATCCGAATTCAGCTTGTTGTAGAACACCACCGCCGGAATAGCCGCGATCAGGCCAACGCCGGTTGCCAGCAGCGCCTCGGCAATACCGGGGGCCACAACGGCAAGGTTGGTGTTTTGGCTGATGGCGATCTGCTCAAAGCTGTGCTTGATCCCCCAAACCGTGCCGAACAGCCCGATAAAAGGCGCGGTCGAGCCGGTGGTGGCAAGGAAGGACAGGCCCTTGTTCAGCTGCTCAGATTCGCGCGCGATGGCGACATCCATCGCCCGGTCAATCCGCGCCTGCGCGCCAGCAATCAAAGCGCCGTCTTGTTTATGGCTGCGGCGCCATTCGAGCATCCCAGCCGCAAACACCTTCTCCGAGGCGCCCTGCGGTTCCGGCCCGATCTTTTCGTAAAGCTCGTCCAAAGGCTCGCCCGACCAGAAGGCGCGATCAAAGATCGCAGCATCTTGCCGCGCAGTGCGGAACATCAAATGCTTTTGAATGATGATTGCCCATGACCAGAAGGACATGACCATCAGCATCAGCATGACAATCTTAACGGTAAGGGTGGCGCGCGCGAAGAGGGCAAGCATGGAGAAATCGATCTCCGGCGCCAGTGCGAGGGTTCCAGTTTCCATTACGCCTGCTCGTTTATAATCGGGCCTTTGTGGCTCCGTTAGCGCCGATTCTACCAAGGTTACAGAGGGAAAGCCAACACATGTTCATGAGCGGCGCCGTGATGCGTAAAAATTTTGTCAAACCCGGCGGATTTTTGCGGGCGGGATGAAGGGCATAGGCGAAAATCTAGGCATCTTCGCCTATCTCTGCTGTACGCGCCCTGCGCTAAGCCTTTCACGAATGGCTGGCGGCACTCTTTGCGCTTGGCCGGCAGCAGACATGCAAACCAGCGTGATTTCGGCCCGGAAGAGAACCTCATCGCCGCGCAGAACGGCCTGCTCCAGCACCAGCCTAGCTCCACCGATCAGCTTAAGAGCTGTCGTCACCTCAAGCTGATCGCCAAAGACGGCTGGACGCAGATAGTCTGCCTCGACCCGGCGCACGGCAAAGACGATGCCGCTCTCGGCCCGCAGCGACATCTGATCAATGCCCAGATCGGCGATCCACTCGCTGCGACCACGCTCGATGAATTTCAGGTAATTGGCGTAATAGACAATGCCCGCAAGATCAGTGTCTTCATAATAGACACGCAAGGCAAAACGGTGCCGCGCTTCATTCATCGTCAGATCCTTACCCAAAGGGTTGCGCTGCCTCGAAACCTAAAGCGCGGACGGCAGGCGCGCAAACAGCCGCAATGCATGGGTTTTATCTTGCGCCACCGCCGGCAACAGCCGGTCATAGGCGGCGCGGATCACGGCGGCGATCTGCGGGTGTAATATCCCCCTGCCATCGACCGCTGCCAGAACTGAACGGTTGGCAAAGGCGGCCTCGCCCCAGCTGAGCATGACCTTGGCCGCCTGTTCCAGCGCCAAATCCTCCGCCGCAAGCTGCGCCAGATGGTCATCCATCCGCAGGAAAACAAAAGCGGCGCGGATGGTGCCGTCCTTGTCATAGCGGAAGGTGCGATATTGATTGGCGCCGCGCGCGTCCAACTTTTCGCACAGCGGCCCAAGGTCGGGGATCATTTGATCTAGCTTCGGCACCTGCGGCAACTCGGCCCAGTCGCGGAAGAAAAACACCATGAGATTGGCCCCAAGTTCGGGGTCCGTCTCAGCCATCTGATGGCCTGCAAGGGCGACCACCGCCTCAATCGCGCCTTTCACGGTGCCAAGAACCGCTTCTTCGACACCAAAGATGACCGGAACGATGGGCCTTCCCCAACGCGCACAAAGGAAAGACCCGTCGGCGCGGGTGAACAGGGATTCGATTTCTGCGGGCGACATCGGGGGGGTGATGGAGGCTGTCATCCCCCCGGTTTCCCGCAAGCCCTTGCAAGGGTCAAGCCCCCGGTCAGCTTTGGATTAGCCGTCAAAAAGCTCGGCCTGTCCCGGCGGGCGCGGCGCATCCAACCCCAGATGACGCCAAGCTTTCGCCGCCAGCATCCGCCCGCGCGGGGTGCGCTGGATCAGACCTTGCTGCAAAAGATAGGGCTCAATCACCTCTTCAATTGCGTCGCGCGGCTCCGAGAGGGCTGCGGCTATGGTTTCTACCCCCACCGGCCCGCCGCCGTAATTCTCAGCCAGCAAAAGAAGATAGCGTCGGTCGGCACCGTCCAGCCCCAGCTGATCCACACCAAGCCTTGTGAGTGCGCGATCCGCCAAAACACGGTCGATCTTGCCCCCGGCCTCAACCATTGCGAAATCGACCACCCGGCGTAAAAGCCGCCCTGCAATACGCGGCGTGCCCCGCGCGCGGCGCGCAATCTCGCGGCAGCCGAGCTCATCCGCCTGCACACCCAAAAGCCGCGCGCCGCGACTGACGATCTCAAAAAGCTCATCCTCGGTGTAGAATTGTAGCCGGGTCGGAATGCCGAAACGGTCGCGGAGCGGCGTGGTCAGAAGCCCAAGCCGCGTGGTCGCACCGACCAGCGTGAAAGGCTGCAGATCAATGCGCACGGTGCGCGCGGCAGGCCCCTCGCCGATCACCAGATCCAGCGCAAAATCCTCCATCGCAGGGTAAAGCACCTCTTCGACGACCGGCGAGAGACGGTGAATTTCGTCGATGAACAGCACATCGCGCGGCTCAAGATTGGTCAGGATCGCTGCCAGATCGCCGGGGCGCGCCAAGACCGGCCCCGAGGTCATCCGGAAGCCAACCCCCAGTTCCCGCGCCATAATTTGTGCGAGCGTGGTTTTGCCAAGCCCCGGCGGGCCGTGGAACAACGTATGATCCATCGCCTCGCCACGCATTTTTGCGGCCTCGATAAAGACACGCAGGTTGGCGCGGGCCTCGTGCTGGCCGATGAATTCCTCAAGCCCCTGCGGCCGCAAAGCGCGGTCACTGTCTTCGGGAAGTTTCTCGGGCCGGAGAGAGGGATCTGGCTGCATATTTTATCGCGGTTGCAAAAGCTTAAGGGCGGAACGGATCAGGCCAGCGGTCTCGACCTCGGGGTCTTCGCCCGCGATCGTCGCCACGGCCTGCGCCGCATCCCCTTGCGAATAGCCCAGATTGACCAAAGCCGACAGCGCATCGGCGGAAGCCGCCGCACGCCGCAGTGCAGCATCATCCACCTTTGGCGCACGCTTGGCAGGCTTTGAGGCGGCAGCCGGTGCGCTTTCGATCACCGTTTCGTCCATCTGCGGCGCTGCCGAGAGCCGCGCCCCCGCCGCCATCAGGCTGGGTGCTTTCGTCTTCAGCTCAAGAATGATCCGCTGCGCCAGCTTCGGCCCCACGCCCGGCGCCGCCTGCACCGCCCGTGCGTCGCCAAGCGAGATCGCCCGCGCAACGCCTTCGGCCCCCAAAGTGCCCAGGATCGCCATTGAGGCTTTTGCGCCAACGCCCTGCACCGTCATCAGAAGTTTATGCCACTCCTTTTCCAACATCGTCGGAAAACCAAAGAGTTGCAGCAGATCCTCGCGCACCAAAAGCTCAGTATAGAGCGCGCAAAACTCGCCTTCGGGCGGCAGACTGGCCAGGGTGCGGTCGCTGACATGCACCAGATAACCAACGCCGCGGCAGTCGATCAGCACCTGATCGAGCCCCTTCCAATCCAGCCGCCCGGCGATCTTACCAATCATCTGCCCGCCCCCTTCAATGCAGTGCCGCTCATCCTGCGGCCTTTAACAAGGCCGCCTGCAACCGGCCCGCAGATTGGCAGTGATGCGCGTGGCAGACCGCGATGGCCAAGGCATCGGCGGCGTCGGCGCCAACAATCTGCACGCCGGGAAAGTGTAGCTTCACCATATGCTCAACTTGCTGCTTTGCAGCATGCCCCACGCCAACCACCGTCTTCTTCACCGCATTCGGCGCATATTCCCCAACCTCAAGGCCAAATTGCGCCGGCACCAGCAGCGCAATGCCGCGCGCCTGGCCCAATTTCAGCGTCGCCACCGCGTCCTTATTGACAAAAGTATGCTCGATCGCCGCCGAATCGGGAGAAAATTTGCGGAAAATTTCGCTCAATTGGCTGTGCAGGCTGCACAAACGCCGTGCCAAATCATCCTTGGCGCCGTCCGAGTGGCAAATGCCATTGGCCACATGGGTCAAGCGCGCGCCCTGCACGTCGATCACCCCCCAGCCAAGGTTACGCAACCCCGGATCGATCCCGATCACCCGCATCCTGCCCACTTCCTTATATTATTTTTTCCAAACCTAGCACGAATAGTGAACATCCGCCAATGCCAAGTTTGCAACCTGCAGCTGCGGGGCAGCTATTGTGCAGGCGCAGAAAACGACACAACCCAACTCAAATCCGTCTGCCAGATTGCGCCGAGTCCGAAAATTGCGCAAAACCCCTTAAAATTGGCGGCAAAATTGTGACACGAGGCATGCAGCCGCTGCAAGGCGGCCTTGCTTGGGCCTCGCTTGCTTTGCACATGCAGCAAGTCTAAATCGCTGTCATCCAAAGCACGATGCCTTGGATTTAAGCAGTTTGAAAAGGAACATCACATGGCCGCCATCGAAACGAGCCGCCCGGCACCGTTCGGCGCCATCACGACGTACCGCGCAGTCACCGGCTTGAGCCGCATCCTGGCGATGCTGGCAGCCTGGAACGACGCCCGCGTCACCCGCAAGGCCCTCGGCAAGCTCTCGGATCGCGAGCTGGACGATATCGGCCTGTGCCGTGGCGACATCGAGATGATGGGCCGCTAAGCCCAGCGCCAAGCCATAGACTGCCAGCAGAATGCGGCAGTCACCGGACAGAGGTTAGCCGCATCCCGTTGATTTGGGGGCGGCTTTTCCTTTTTCTAAAACTGTATGGTTTACAGCTCGCGCTATCTCTTAAGCACAGCCACCAAGGTGGACGAGATGGCACGCGTCGCGGGATCGGCCTGCATCAACGCGCCTCCCAACCAATCAAACCCCTCACCCTGCATCAGCGCCGCGACACGCTCTTCGTAAAGCGGCGCGCCGATATGGTAATGGATCACGCCCTTTGTGGCAAAACCCGCAGCCAGCACCACCAGCAAAGGCTTAACCAGCTTCCAGGTTGACCGTTGCCGGCGATGCGTGGACGAGCGACCCAAGGTGCCCTGCGCTTCAAAGCCGTAGCCCTTGGCATGCGCCTTCTCAATCCGCGCCACGCGGCTGTAAAAATCGCTCAGATTCGGATCAGCCCAGACCGTCTTTGCCATAGGCGACACCCCTGCCTTGCGGCTTTGATGTGGTTTCTATGGGGCAAGAATTGAGCAAGCTGCCACAAATGGCCAGCTTTTCGCGCGAATCTGCTGAAACTTCCGAGCGATTAGATCCGCTCAAGAACCAATGCGGACCAATCGCCAAGATCGTCGCGAGATTGCAGACGGAACTGACAAGTTTCGTAACGCTCGATGATTTGCTCGGCCTGGGTGGCCAAGAGACCTGAGAGAATCACCCGCCCGCCCGGTGCCACATAGCGCGCCATGTCGGGGGCCAATTCAACCAGAGGGCCTTTGAGAATATTGGCGAAAACCAGATCAAAGGGTGCGGCCTTGCGAATCGTCACATGATCAAAGCCCGCCGCCTCAACGCAAGTGACCCGGCCAGCGAGATCATTGACCGCGAGATTGGCACGCGACACATCCACCGCGACGGGATCAATGTCCGACGCAAGGATTTTTGCCTCGGGCAGCACCTTGGCCGCTGCCATCGCCAGAACCGCCGTGCCGGCACCAATATCGGCCACGTTCTCGAACCGATATCCGTCGGTGAACAGCTTATCAAAGGCCAAAAGGCAGCCCAGCGTGGTCTGGTGGTGCCCGGTGCCAAAGGCCATCGCGGCCTCAATCTCAAGCGCGACGCGACCTTCGGGCAGTTTATCACGGTCATGCGGCCCAAAGACGAAGAAGCGGCCTGCATCCACCGGGTGCAGCTCACGCTGGACCTTGGCGACCCAGTTCACATCCGGCAGTTCCGAGATGGCGAAGGGCTTCGCACCATAGGCGGCGGCAAGGATCTCAAGCACGATCTCATTCGGTGCCTCGTCGAAGTAAGCGCCAACTTCCCAGCGCCCGGAGCCGTCTTCGATGTCGAAAACGCCAACGCCATAAGGCTCTGGCACCATCTCCTCGATCGCATCGGCCAAGGATTGGGCGGCGTCTTCGCCGTCGAGCGTGGTCAGGGCGGTCCAGGTGGGCATGTTCGGGCTCCTTGCGGGTCAGGCTTGGGTTAGCGCCAATGCGCGGCCGCGTCCATGCCCGGCGCCATCGCGGACGCAGTTTCGCCCCGCAATGAACGCAAGGTTCGCCGTTAGGCCCCAGCTTAAGCGCGCACGCCAGTGCCGATTGGGCAGGTGACGCCAGTACCGCCGATGCCGCAATAACCTGCGGGGTTCTTCTCCAGATACTGCTGATGCTCGGCCTCGGCATAGTAGAACACTGGCGCGGGGATGATCTCGGTGGTGATCTGGCCGCGTCCCGCCGCAGTCAACGCCTGCTGATAGACCGCGCGCGAGGTCTCGGCCGCTGCAGCTTGGGCGTCGGAATAGGTATAGATCCCAGAGCGATAGGTGGTGCCGATGTCATTGCCCTGCCGCATGCCTTGGGTCGGGTCATGGTTCTCCCAGAAAAGCTTCAACAGCTCATCGTAAGAGACCACTGCCGGATCGTAGATCACCCGCACCACCTCATTATGGCCGGTCAGTTGGGTGCAGGTTTCTTTATAGGTCGGGTTGGGCGTGATGCCACCGGTGAAGCCGACCGCCGTCATCCAAACGCCCGGAACATTCCAAAACTTCCGCTCTACCCCCCAATAGCAACCCATTCCGAACATCGCCTCTTCCATCCCCTCAGGCACGGGTGCCTTCAACGGGCGGCCAAAGATAGAATGCGTCTCGGCGGTTGGCAGCGGCTCAGCCCGGCCGGGGAGTGCATTTTCGGGCTGAACCATCGTGGTCTTGCTGGTCTGAAGGAACATCGGGCATCTCCTGTTCAATTCGGGCCCAAATACGCGGCCCGGCTGGTGGCCAGATCGCTTGGGGATAGGCGGAATATGGGGATCGTCGCGCCGGATGTCACGGGGCCCTTACCGCATCAGCCGGAAAAGCGTTGAAAAACCGTGGGCTTTGGTTGCAGGGGCCAAACTTCCCGCCTACCAATTTGGCTGAACTTGATAAGGACCTGACATGCCTGTGATCCTTTTTGCCGTACCGGCCCTTTGGGACGAGTATCACGCCCCCCTTACGGAAGCATTGAGCCAAGCCGGCATTGCAGCGCATCTCGTGGCCTATCACGAGATCAAAGATCAGGGCGGCAACATTGATCCTTCGCAAGTTGATTACATCCTGACCGCGCCCACGGCGCCATTGGTGGATTACGCGCCCTTCACCCGCGCCAAGCTTGTGCAAAACCTATGGGCCGGGGTCGAGCGGATCACCGGCAACGCCACGCTCACCCAACCTTTGTCGCGGATGGCCGATCCGGGCCTCACCGAAGGAATGGTGGAATGGGTGGTTGGCCACAGCCTGCGCCATCATCTTGGGCTTGACCGCTATACGGTGAACCCCGATCGGATTTGGGATCCGACCTGCCCGCCGCTGGCGCGTGAGCGGAAGGTGGCGATGCTGGGGCTTGGCGTGCTGGGGTTGGCATCCGCCCGCGCGCTGAAGGCTCTGAACTTCAACGTGACCGGGTGGAGCCGCACGCCCAAAGATATCAAGGACTTCCCCTGCGAGCATGGTGAGGATGGCCTGCGCCGTGCGCTAAAGGGCGCGGATATTGTGGTGACGCTTTTGCCGAAAACGCCAGAGACCGAGAATGTGCTCAACGCTGAAACTCTCGCACTTCTCGCACCCGGGGCCGCCGTCCTGAACCCCGGTCGCGGCCCGCTGATCGATGATGAGGCGCTGCTATATGCCTTGGATCACGGCACCTTGGGCCATGCCGCATTGGATGTCTTCCGCGTAGAGCCTTTGCCGAAAGACCATCCGTTCTGGGCCCATCCTAAGGTCACCGTGACCCCGCATGTCGCCGCCGACACTCGGGCGGCAACAGCCTCGGTGTTGATCGCCGAAAACATTCGCCGTGGTGAGGCGGGCGAGAGCTTCTTGCACCTTGTGGACCGGGTGCGCGGCTATTAACCACGCCGCCTTAGCGCTTTGCGAGCCAATCCATAACCTCGGCGCGCGTGGCTTTACCGCCGCGCGGCCCATGTATCGTGACCGAACGGGACGCGGCAGCAACTGAAAATTCCAGCGCCTGATCAAAGTCTTGGCCTTGATCCAAGCCAGAAGCCAAAGCTGCGCCAAAGGTGTCCCCTGCCCCGGTGACATCCACCACGCCGACCGTGAGGCCGCGAACGCGCGTCACACGGCCGCGGTCCAACGCCTCGGCACCATCGGCCGCCATCGTGCGGATCAGACGGGTTATGCCCATGCGCTGGCGCCACGGCTCGGCCAAATGCAGATCATCCGCGCCGAAGGTGGCGCGGAAGCCAACCTCGTTAAAGATCACCACCTCGGCGCCGGTCAGATAGGGCAGATCCGCCTCATCCGCGCCGCCCACGTCGAGATCGAAGATCAATTTGCGCCCATGCTGGCGCAAATCGGCCAGAAGCGCGGCTTGCCCAAGGCCCGTCTCAGCCTCGACCAACCGCCGCACGCGGTAAAGCGTTGTATATAAAAGCCCCGGTTGGCGCAGAGCCTCCATCGTGGCGGGCGGCAAGGGCATTGGCTGCTGGCCCATCTCGACGGTCAGGACGACATGCTCCCCACCGACAAGGAAGATAAGGTTGCGCGAGTCCGGAATGCCTGCTTGGCGCAGCATATGGCGGGTCGAGACGCCATTGGCCTGCAAATCGGCGATCAAGCGGTCCGAGAGCGGGCTGTCGTTCAAAAGCGAGATGAACTCGGGCTTACCGCCCAAGGCGGCATGCACCACGGCCGCATTGGCGATGGAGCCACCACATTCCGCCGGCAATTCTTGCACGAAATCCTTATCGGCCACGCCGGGCCAACGCTCGGCCGTGTAATATTCGTCCAGCGCCACATCGCCGATGAAAAAGGCGCTCACAGCTCAACCCTCACCGCGCCGCCTGCAACTTCGACCCAAGGGTCGATGCCAAGACCGGTCTGCGCCATCCAATAATAGGCCGTCGGACCATGCAGTCCCCGGCAGGCGTCATGCCAGATATTACGATACATCACAGCCACTTGGCCCGGTCGCAGGATGAAGCCCCGTACCTCATGCGCCAGCGGCGCCGTGCCTTCACCCGAGGGGGCGACCGCCAGAACGATCGGATTCTCGGCGCAAAAGAGCGCCTCTTCGGTCAAAGGATGGCGCTCCATCTCATGGCAGTCCCACGGGGCCGAAGGGCCAACCGTGCGGCCAAGGCTGCCTGCCCCGTCGATCAGCGAGCCACGGATGAAGCGGTCACTCCACCCATCCCCGCTTGAAGCTTTGACGCCCGGATCTTCCGCCCCGCGCAGGTCGTAAACCCGGCCGAAAGGCGCAAAAGCCATGGCTGTCAGGTCTTCAGCACGCAAGATCATGCCAGCACCGCCCGCGCCCGGCGCACGGCCCCCATGAAGCGCTGCGCATATTCGGCCGACATCAATCCCTTATCGACATGGCCCTCTTTCAACCAAGAGCCAACGATGGCCCCATCGGCCAAAGCCAACTGCGCCTCGGCATTGGCCTCGGTCATGCCCGCCCCGACGATGATCGGGGTTGCATCGCCCAAAGTGGCGCGGAACCGGCGCAGCTTTTCAGGGTCAGTCTCTTGCCCGGTCGCGTCCGAGGTGACCACCACCGCGTCGCAGCGCTTGGCCCCCAAGGCAAGATCCTCGGCCTCGGTCCTGCCTGAGAGCACGGGCTGATATTTGAACCGCACCCCACCCAACAGCAAAGCTGGGACCGAGGCGCGATCTTGCGCCAGATGCGCGGCGAAACCCGGTTCATCTTCAGGCGAAAGATGGCCCGAGATCGAATCGATCTGAATGAAATCAACTGGATATTGCCGGGCAAGCGCAAAGGCCCGGTCGTTGTCGCGCAAAAGATTAACCCCGATCCGCGGCCCCAAATTCAGCGCAACCAACCGCTCCAGCGCGCGCTCGACATCCGTCGCATCGCCAAAGTAATTCTCGACCACAAAGCCATCAACGCCCGCATCCGCCAGAATGCGGGCCTCATGCTCGGCGCGGCTCAGCCGATCTTCGGGCGTGTCACCGCCAAGATGCAGCATGCCAAGGATCGGCTTTGACTCCGCAAAAACGCGGTCAAGTTTAGACATTCTCGTCTCCCTTGCTGAAGGAATGGCGCGGCTCGGCGCCTCCCCAGCGGGTTGCAAATTTCATCTCGATCCGTGGGGAATAAACGATCGAGGTCTGCTCGATTGCCTCTCCCGCCGCGTCCAACACCTCGCCCGAGGCGCAGAGGTATCCGGGCACGCCATCGTCAGTGCCAAAGACCTCAAGCAAGCGTGGGCTTGGCGGCAGGATGGAAAGCTTCACCTCGGCTCGGACAGGCGTGCGGCCATAATCGCGTAGCAAAACCGCGTAGAGCGATTGGCTGGCGAAATCATAGTCCTCAATCCCGGGATGGCGCAGGACCGACAGGCGCGAATGATCAAGGTTCAGCCAATCCACCGCCTCACCCCCCGCCGGGTCTTCAAGGCCGCGCGCCCGCACCAAGATCAGGCAGCCGTCCTCCACCCGATGTTCCAACACACGCGTGACCGGCCGTTTGCCCCGCGACCGCGCCAGATCAGTGAAAGAGCCGAAATTCCACACCGAATGGGTGACCGGTCGATGCGTGACAATCGAGCCCTTCCCGCGCACCTGCCGCACCAACCCCTCGCTGACCAAGAGCGAAAAGGCGTGGCGCACCGTGGTCCGCGCGATCTGGAAATGGTCTCGCATCTCATTTTCGGAAGGCATCATATCGCCCTCACGCCACACGCCCGACAGGATCAGCCCCTGCAGGCCGCGGTAGAGCTGCCGGTAGATCTGTTCGCCGCTATAGGGATCAAGCGTCACCGCCGCCAAGGCCTGCGCGGGCGGGTTGACCGCCCCCGCCGTCTCTGTGGTGTCGCTTGATCCGCTCACACGCGCTCTCCCGCTTAGTTCTTGGCGCCGTCGATGACGAATTCCGTCACAGCGCCCACTTCCAGATGATAGCGGGCGACGATTTCACCATAGGTGCCATCGGCCAGCATACCGTTCAGCGCGGCCAGCGCCGCGTCACGCAAGCCCGTATTCGATTTTTCGAAGGCAATGCCATAGGGGTTCGGATCGCCCATCTCGCCGATCTGATAGAAGGCATCCGGTTCTTGGATCTGCAAATCCGCCAGACCTTCGACACCGATCACCGAGGCCTGCGCGCGGCCCTGTTTGATCTGCATGATATGTTCGGCTTGGGTCGGGATCTGGATCACATTGTAAAGGTTATCGGCCGGGCAATTGGCCTTGCCCACCTCTTCCGCCCAAGTCACCCAGCTGGTGCCGGTGGCGACCGCAATGGTCTTACCGCAAAGATCGGCCTCGGACTTGATCGCGTCTTTATGCTCGGCGGTCGAGTAAAACACGTTGCCGGTGTTGAAATAGTCGATGAAGCTCAGCTGAGCTTGGCGCTCTTTCTTATCCGAGAAAGCCGAGATGATCATCTCGGAGCGGCCAGTCACAACCTGCGGGATCAGCTGCGGAAATTCCACATTGGCAAATTCCACCGCAAGCCCCAGACGCGCGCCGATTTCCCGCGCCAGATCCATATCGAAGCCCAAAAGCTCTTCCGAGCCTGCTTCGGTATATTCCATCGGCGGATAGGCAAGCGAGGTCACAACCAACAGCTTACCCGAGGCTTTGTTCGCCTCGGGCAGCAGGGCTTGTGCGGCAGCATCAACCTCGGCCATTGCCGGCAGGGTCAAAGCGGCGCTGAGCAGAGTGGCAAGGGCTGTGCGGCTTAGGATTTTCTTGTTCATGGCTTAATCCTCTTGTCTGTTGGACGTCGTTTTTGGTTCAGTTTGTTATGGGGTCGCGGATCTTAGGAACGTTAAGCGTCACATTCTGCGGGGCGGGCCAAAACACGGCCCAAAAAGCTGCGCACGCGGGGGTCTTTGGGGTCGGCCAATACCGCCTCGGCGGGGCCAGTCTCGCGGATCTCACCGTCGATCATCACAACCACCCGGTCAGCGACCTCGCGGGCGAAACCGATCTCATGGGTGACGACGATCATCGTGGTGCCCGAGGCGGCAAGGCGACGCATCACCTCAAGCACCTCGCCGACCAGTTCGGGATCCAGCGCCGAGGTCGGCTCATCGAACAGCATCACTCGCGGCTCCATCGCCAGCGCCCGCGCGATGGCAACGCGCTGCTTTTGCCCGCCAGAAAGCTCGGCCGGCCAAGCTTCGGCCTTCTCGGCCAGACCGACGAGGTCCAAAAGCGCCATGGCCCGCTCCGTGGCCTCGGCCCGTGACAAGCCGCGCACCACCATCGGGCCTTCGATCACATTGCCCAACACGCTGCGATGCGCGAAGAGATTGAAGTGCTGGAACACCATGCCCAACTGGCTTTGCTGGGCGCGCAGCCGCTTTACCGTTAGCTCGTGCAGCACATCCTTGCGCAGCTCATAGCCGATGATCTGGCCATCGACCCAAACATAGCCGCCGTTCGGCACCTCAAGATGGTTGATGCAGCGCAGAAGCGTGGATTTGCCCGAGCCGGAGGGACCAAGGATGCACAGCACCTCGCCTTGGGTGACCTCAAGATCGATGCCTTTCAATACCTCATTCGGGCCGAAAGATTTCCGCAAACCGACGGTTTTGACGATGGGCGCGCTCATGCCCTGCCCCCTTGGCTGCGGCCAAAGTGGCGCTCAAGATAAAATTGCCCAACTGAAAGCACCGAGGTGCCCATGAGATACCAAAGCGCACAGACGAAGAGCATCTCGATCACCGCGCCATTGATGAAATAGATCCGCTGCGCAGCGTTCAGCATCTCGGTCATCGCGATCGTGGCGGCGAGTGAGGAGAACTTCAGCATACCCACCGCCGAATTGCCCAAAACCGGCAGGATCAGCCGCATGGTCTGTGGCAAGATGATACGGCGCATGGTCTGGCCCGGCGTCATACCAAGCGTATGCGCGGCCTCGACCTGCCCCTTGTCGACGGACAGGATGCCACCGCGCACCACCTCGGTCAGGTAAGAGCCCTCGTTGACACCAAGCCCTAAGACGGCGGCGACAAAGGGCGTCATCACCACCACCATTTTCACATCAACCACGCCGGGGATGTAGAGATTGGGGAAAATCAGCGCGATATTGAACCAGATCAGCAGCTGCAATAGCACCGGCGTGCCGCGGAAGACCCAGACGTAGAACCATGCGACGTAACGCAAAACCGGGTTGGCCGAGAGCCGCATCATGCCAAAGCCAAAGCCCAAGACCACACCCAAAGCGAGCGCGGCAATGGTGATCAGCATGGTCCAACCAAAGCCCTTGATGATCACCGGCGCGGTCAGAAACTCTCCCACGATCTCCCAACGGATATTGCCCAAGGCAAAGGCGCGCACGAGCACTGCCAAAAGGAGAACCACCACGGCGGCTGCCAGCCAACGGCCGGGATGCGGCAGTTTGCGCATGGCAAGGTTGGGACCGGGCAGCTCGCTCAGCGGCAGGAGCTGGACAGAGCTGCCAGCGCCGTCAGGCTTTGGCCTCAGGGGGGCAGGCTTCGTCATTGCGACTCAACTTGTAGCGTTGTTCCTACAACGTTGTAACGGCCGCACTTACGCCACGTCAACACTTCTCCATTGGCGCAAAATTCTAGGGCGCATGACCAGCCAAAGCCTACGGCCTTGCCAAAGCAAAAGCAGGCCGTGAGGGCCTGAGCCCCGCGCGCGGTTTGCCTGTTAGAGGCGGTTAGGGCTTTGCATCGGCCTCGGGCGGCGGCACTTGCGCAGCAGCTGCGGCTTCGGCCTCATCCTCGGCGCGCTCCAGCGCTTCATCTTCGACCGAAAGCTCATCAGCGGCATTGCCGATGTCATGCGATCCCCCCTCCAAAGCGCTGAGCCGCGCTTCGGCACGTTGGCGGTGCAAGGTCGCGCGGCCGAGCAGCATCATCGTCACCGGCGTCGTCACCATGATGAAGACGCCGATCACCAGCTCATGCAAGAAGATGCGATCCTCGATCCAAGACCAGCTGATCAGCGAGGCGATCAGGATCGAAGCCGCCCCCCAGCTGGTGCCCAAAGTCGGCGCATGGATGCGGTCAAAAAAGCTGCGCAGCTGCACGAGGCCAATGGTGCCAATCAGCGTCAAGCTGCTGCCCAGTACCACAAGAAGCGCAACGATCCCCATCAGCCACGGCGGCAATCCGTCCAGCGCGGTCATTCGATCACCTCACCGCGCAGAAGGAATTTGGCCAAAGTCACCGTGCTGACAAAGCCACCGATGGCGATGACCAAAGACGCCTCGAACAGGAACGGCGTGCCAAGCCGCATGCCGGTGACGATAAAAAGCAGCAAGGTGCACATATAAAGTGCGTCGAGACCCAAGACCCGGTCTTGTGCGCGCGGTCCGATGACGATCCGCACACAAGCGAGACAAGCCGCCAAGGCCAAAGCGAATTGCGCGAAGTTCAGCGCCAGCCAAAGCACCAAGGTCATGCGAAAGCCTCCAACAGCAGAGCCTCATACCGGTCACGGATCAACGCGCGCCATTCATCTTCATCGACCACATCAAAGACATGCAGTAAAAGCACGCCGGTTTCGCGGTCGTAATCCAGCCAAGCTGTGCCCGGCGTGGCGGTGATCACCATAGCCAAAAGCGCCAGCGGCACCGGATCCTTCAGCCGAAGCGGAATATCCACGATGGCCGAGACACGCTTGCCGTGGCGGCCCGACGTTACGATCAGCGCCGCTACGGCCCAGTTCGACCGAATGATATCGATCGAGACAATGCGCATCAGCTTTAAGATCGCCCGCCATGAGCGGATATGCGGGGTCTGCGGCTCAATCAGCGCCAAGGCTCGGCCCGCCAAAGTGGCGATGGCAAAGCCGAGCAGCAGATGGCCAAGGCTGAAGCTGGTCAGCAAGAGCCACATCAAGGTTAATGCGGCGGTCAACAGCGGGTGGGGCAGGATGCGGCTCATGGGATGACGACCTCCGCTTCCTCATCGGCCGCGCGCGGTGCCCCCAGCACGCCCTCGGCATAGATCGAGGGTTGCAAGACGGCATCAGCGGTGTCGAGCATATAGCGCAAAGTGACATCGGCTTTGACGGTCATCAGGATCAAAAGCCCCACCACCACCATCACAGGCGCGATTTCCAGCGCCAAGACGCGCGGCGGGTCGCCCTCACTGGCCCAGAAGGTCTGAATGCCGACCCGGACAAGGCCGATCAGCGTGGCAAAGCCGGAAACGATCAGCAAAGTGACGAAGATCCATGCCAAACGCGGCACCTCTTCGCCCTGCATCAAGAGCCCTTGCAGAATGCCCAGCTTGCCAATGAACCCTGCCAAAGGCGGCAGGCCCGCAAGCACCAGCACGCAGGCAAAGAAGGCCAAGCCAAGCACGGTCAAAGTGCCGGGGATCGCCAGCCCCACCTCGGGTTGGCGGTCCTCTTCACGCTCATCGAGACCGTAAGCATCGGCCGTCAGCGCCAGCAAAGCGGCAATGCCACCATCCTCACGGCCCATCGGCTCAATCAGCAAGAAGAGCGCGCTGATCGCCAGCGTTGAGGCCAGCATATAGTAAAGCGACGCTGCAAGGATCTGCGGATCCTGCCCCGAGAGCACAAAACCGGCCGAGGCCAGCACCGTGCCCGAGGAGACCAGCACCAAATGCGCAGCCATGCGCCCCACGCCTTGCGAAGCCAAGACGCCGATAAAGCCGAAGGTGACCGTGGCCATACCGCCCAGCATCACCATCTCGCCGCCAAATCCTGCCGAAGCCCCCGCACCGGGACCAAAAAGCAGGAAAGAAAGCCGCACGATCACATAGACGCCAACCTTGGTCATGATCGCGAAGATCGCCGCCACCGGTGCGGCACCCGCCATATAAGCGGTGGGCAGCCAGAAGGACAAAGGCCAGATCCCAGCCTTGATGAGGAAGGCCAGCCCCATGATCGTGGCGCCGGCATGGAACAAGGGGCGCCGCGCCTCGGGCAGCATCGGCACAAGGTTCGACAATTGCGCCATATTCAGCGTGCCTGTGGCGCCGTAAACCAGAGAGACCCCGATCAGGAACAGCAGCGATCCCGTGAGGTTGATCGCAATGTAATGCAGACCGCCGCGCACCCTCAGCTGGCCACCGCCATGCAGCAAGAGCCCGTAAGAGGCCGCCAGCAGCACCTCGAAGAAGACGAAAAGGTTGAAAAGATCGCCCGTTAGGAAGGCACCATTGAGCCCCATAAGCAAGAACTGGAACATGCTGTGGAAGTGCTGGCCCTGCCGCGCCCAAGCCGCCGAAGCATAGGTCAGCGCGGGCAAAGCCAAAAGCCCGGTCAGCACCAACATCATCGCCGACAACCGGTCGATGACCAGAATGATGCCATAAGGCGCGGCCCAATCCCCTAAGAGATAAAAGCCGATATCGTTGTTGCCGGTCAGCTCACTGCCCTTTGAGCGGATCAACAACTCAACCGCCGCCCAAAGCGAGGCGAGAACCGAGATCATGCTGATCGTGAGCTTCGCGCGACGCTGACGCTCATCATAGATCAGCATCAAAGCGCCCGCGAAGAACGGGATCAGGATCGGAAGAATGATCAGGTGATCGGGACCGGGGAGCATAGTTACGGCTCCTTGCCGTCAACGTGGTCGGTGCCGGTCAACCCGCGTGAGGCGATCAGCACCACAAGAAACAGCGCCGTCGTGGCGAAGCTGATGACGATGGCCGTCAGCACCAAAGCTTGCGGCAAGGGATCGGCATAGGAGGCCGGATTGACGAAACCGCCGCGCGGCATGATCGCCGGCGCACCAAAGGTCAGCCGCCCCATCGAGAAGATGAAAAGGTTGACAGCATAGCTGAGCAGGCAAAGCCCGACGATGACCTGAAAGGTGCGCGGGCGCAGCAAGAGCCAAATCCCCGAGGCGGCCAGAATGCCAATGGCTCCGGACAGGACCAGTTCCATTATGCGGCCTCCTTCTCAGCGGCGGCGGTGTCACGCTCGCGCATCCGCGCGATCCGCAGCGATTGGTGGGCCAAGGCGATCAACATCAACACGGTCGCGCCCAGCACCAGCGAGAAGACCCCGGCGTCAAAGAGCATCGCCGTCGCCGCCGGCACTTTGCCGATCAGCGGGATGTTCACATATTGCGCATGCGCGGTCAGGAACGGATAGCCAAAGAGGAAGGCCCCCACCCCCGTCGCCCCGGCCATCAAAAGCCCAAGGCCCATCCACCGGGTCGGCAGCACGGTCAGCCGCGCCTCGATCCAGCGCACATCATGCGCCAGATATTGCAGCAAGAACGCGATCGAGATGGTGACGCCCGCTGCAAAGCCGCCCCCCGGCAAGTCATGGCCGCGGAAGAAGAGATAGGCCGCCAGCACGATCATCACCGGGAACATCCAGCGCATGATCACCGAAGGCACCAACAGCACATCGGCCAGATTGCCCTCCTCCAGATCAACCTGGCTTTGGGTCAAGGCAATGCTCTCCGGCGCGGGCCGGAAGCGGCGCAAAAGCGAGAAGACGGTGATGCCGACGATGGCCAGAACCGTGATCTCACCAAAGGTGTCGAAGGCGCGGAAGTCGACCAAGATCACATTGACGACGTTGGTGCCGCCGCCCTCGCTATAGGCATTGCGCAAGAACCAATTGCCGACATTGGGGATCAATGGCCAAGTCATCATCACATAAGCGATGCTGGCCAGCCCGCCGCCCGCCACAACCGCGATGATCAGATCGCGAATGCGGCGCAGCTTGGCCGGGCGCAGCTTGTCGACCTCAATCTCTTCGCGGCGCTTGGGCAGCCAACGCAAGCCCAAGAGCAGAAGAACCGTGGTCACGATCTCAACGAGAAGCTGGGTCACCGCCAGATCCGGCGCCGAGATCCACGCGAAGGTCAGACAGGTGACAGCCCCTGCCCCACCCAAAAGCACCACGGCGGCAAAGCGGTGGTATTTCGCCATCCATGCAGCCCCGATGGCGCAGACCGCCCCCACCAGCCACATCAGGGCAAAGCCGGGGTTCAAATCCGTAGCCAGCGGCGCCGGCGCCTGACGCAACACGCCCCAAAGCGGCGCCGCGGCGGCGGCAATCGCCAAAAGCACAATCAGTCGCAGCTGCGGCTGCAACTGCTCGGTCCCGGTCAGGCGGTGGATCTGGCGCGGCAGCACCCAAGTGAACATCAGCAAGAACCGCTCAAAAATCCGTTGCGCGCGCAGCTGTTGCAGCATCGGCGGCCATTCCGGCGCTTTCGAGATCCGCGCGCCCAGCGCCAGATAAACCAAGGCCCCGGCCACCAAAGCCACAAGGCTCATCACCAATGGCAGGTTAAAGCCATGCCAGACGGAGATATCGGTGTAAGGCGTATCCGGGCCGCTGACCGATTGCGCCGCAAGGTTCAAAGTTGGCCCCAGCGTGAGGCCGGGCAGGATCCCCACCACCATGCAAGTCAGCACCAACAACTCGACCGGACGGCGCATCAAAGACGGCGGCTCATGCGGGGTTTTGGGCAGTTGCGTCGGCTCGGGCCCGAAGAAGACGGTGGCGATGAAGCGGATCGAATAGGCGACGGCGAAGATCGCCGCCAAAGTGGCAAACCACGGCAACGAATTGTCGAGCCAAGTGCCATTGTGCCAATCCGCCGCCTCGGCAAAGAACATCTCTTTCGAGATAAAGCCGTTCAGCAAAGGCACGCCCGCCATTGCGCCCGAGGCGATGATCGCCAAAGCGCCGGTGACCGGCATATAGCGCATCAAGCCACTCAGCTTGCGCATATCGCGGGTGCCAGCCTCATGATCGATGATGCCGGCGGCCATGAAAAGGCTGGCCTTAAAGACGGCGTGGTTCACGATATGGAAGATCGCAGCCAAAATGGCCCCGGTGCTGCCAATCCCCGCCAATGCGGTGATCAACCCCAGATGGCTGATGGTCGAATAGGCCAACAAGCCTTTAAGATCATGACGGAAAAGCGCAATGATCGAGGCCACGACCAGCGTCAGCATGCCGGTGCCGGTGACCAGATAGAACCACAGATCGGTCTGTCCCAAGACCGGTGAGAAGCGCACCAGCAGGAACACCCCCGCCTTCACCATCGTTGCCGAATGCAGAAAAGCCGAGACCGGCGTCGGCGCGGCCATCGCACCGGGCAGCCAGAAATGGAACGGCATCTGCGCCGATTTGGTAAAGCAACCCAGAAGGAAAAGGATCAAAACCACCGGATAAAGCGGCGAGGCGCGCACGACATCTCCGGCCGCCAGCACCCGATCAAGATCATAGCTGCCAACGATCTGGCCAAGGATCAACATCGACAGAAGCAGCGCCAGCCCGCCCATACCGGTGACGATCAGCGCCATCCGCGCCCCATCGCGCGCCGCCTGCCCCTGATGCCAATAGCCGATCAGCAGGAAAGAGAGGATCGAGGTCATCTCCCAAAAGACAGCCAACATCAGGATGTTCCCCGACATCAACATGCCCAGCATCGCGCCGGTGAAAGCCATCAAGAACGCGTAGAAGCGTGGAACCGGGTCAGATTTCGACAGATAATAGCGCGCATAAAGCAGCACCAGAATGCCGATCCCCAGGACAAGCGCGACGAAAAGCCAGACGAAGCCATCCATGCGAAAGGTCAGGTTCAGCCCCAGCGACGGCACCCAACGGACCGAGCTGCGCAGAACCTCGCCCTGGCTGATCGGCTCATGCAGAACCCCGAGGATCATCAGGCCCGTTGCGAGAAGCAGGCCCGAGACCCATGCCGCCGCAGAATGCGCCGTCGTTGAAACCGTGCTCGCGGCGACAGCCGCTGCGAAGGGTAGCCCGACAAGGATCAGCAGCAGGTTCTCTTCGATCATACCCCCGGAAGTTCCCTTTCATCGCAGCAAAACGCTGACCTTAACTCGTACCTTCTCCTGAACCACAAAGCGGCTGATGTTAGCGAGCAGCTTCACGCTGCAAATGCGTTTGATCGAGGAAAGGACCTTATCTCCGATTAAGTTGCCCCGAAGGGTGTTTCAAGCAGATTGCTAAGGGTTTCGGCCCCGTTTGCGCAGAAGTTGCCTCACTTTATTGACACATGCGGTAACACTTCACGGCGACGGGCTTTGCCGCAGCGCCAAGCACTTACCGACTGCCGTGGCCCCGCAGCACCCGCGCGAACAATGCGATCACATTTTCTTGGGCAAGCTTGAGTAAAAATTGCCAAACAAAGCATGAACATTTACTAGAAAACTATGGCAAAGACCCTTCAAGATAAGCTGGCGATCCTGTCGGATGCAGCCAAATATGACGCCTCTTGCGCCTCATCAGGGGGCGAGAAGCGGGATTCGCGCAAAGACGGCTTGGGATCTTCCGGGGGCGCAGGGATCTGCCACGCCTATACGCCAGATGGGCGCTGCATCAGCCTGTTGAAGATCCTGATGACCAATTTCTGCATCTTCGACTGCGCCTATTGCATCAATCGCGTGTCCTCCAACGTGGAACGCGCGCGGTTCTCGGTCGAGGAAGTGGTCTCGCTGACGCTTGAATTTTACCGGCGCAATTATATCGAGGGGCTCTTTCTCTCCTCTGGCATCATCAAATCGCCTGACCAGACGATGGCCGATATGGTGCGGATCGCCAAAACCCTGCGGGTGGATCATGGGTTTAAGGGCTATATCCATCTTAAAACCATCCCCGACGCCGCGCCCGAGCTGATCCGAGAAGCGGGGCTTTATGCCGACCGCCTCTCGATCAACATCGAGCTACCGCAGGATGATTCTGTGCGGAAATTCGCGCCCGAAAAGCGGCCCGAGACCATTCGCGGCGCGATGGCTCAGGTGCGGGTGGAGCAAGAGGCGACCAAAGAGCGCAGTCATACGGGCAAGCGTCCGCCAAAATTTGCCCCCGCCGGGCAAAGCACCCAGATGATCATCGGGGCCGATGGCACCAATGATGCGACGATCCTGCAAAGCTCGACCCGGCTTTATACGGGCTACAAGCTGCGGCGGGTCTATTACTCGGCCTTCTCACCGATCCCCGATGCCTCGGCCGCTTTGCCGCTGATCCAGCCGCCGCTTCTGCGCGAGCATCGGCTTTATCAAGCCGACTGGCTCCTGCGGTTTTATGGCTTTGATGCGAATGAGATCACCACCGGAATGCAGGGCGGCAATCTCGATCTTGAAATAGACCCCAAGCTTGCATGGGCCCTGCAGCATCGTGGGCTTTTTCCTCTGGATGTGAACCGCGCCAGCCGCGATCTTTTGTTGCGGGTGCCGGGCTTCGGGGTGAAATCGGTCGATCGGATCATCGCTGCCCGGCGCAACCGCGCCTTGCGTTATGAAGATCTGACCCGGCTGGGTGCCTCGATGAAAAAGGCGCGGCCCTTCATCACCGCGCCCGGCTGGACGCCCGGCGGGCTGACCGACAGCGCCAATCTGCGCGCGCAGTTCGCGCCGCCGCCCGAGCAGCTGCTGCTGATATGAGCTACGGCGTCGATCTGGGCGATCCCGGTCGCTTTGACGACTGGCGCGCGGCGGCGCGGCTGGCGATCAGCCACCGCATCCCGCCCGATCAGATCGACTGGTCTGGCGACACCGGGCTTTTCGCCGCCACCCCCCTCCCCCGCGAGCTTGGCCCTCATGCGGTGAATGTCTCGCAAGTGTTTCTGAAGCTCGCCCGCTCGGTCAGCTACAACGCCGCACCCGAGCGTTTTGCGCTGCTTTACCAGGCGCTTTGGCAGCTCGATCGCGGCACGGGCGCGCCTTTGTCAAAGGCCGATCCTTTGGGGCAAAGATTGCAATTGATGGCCAAGGCGGTCTCGCGCGACATCCATAAGATGCATGCCTTCGTGCGATTTCGCGAGATGCCGAGTGACGGCCCGCGCCGTCGCTTTGCCGCTTGGTTTGAGCCGGACCATCATATCGTTGAGCCGGGCAGCACCTTCTTTGCCAAGCGTTTCGCCGATATGGATTGGCTGATCGCCACCCCGCGCCAGACCGCGCGGTTTGAGAATAGGGTGCTCAGCTTTCATCCCGGAGGCGCACGGCCCGATCTACCGGATGATGCCTCAGAAGGCCTTTGGGCCACCTATTTTGCCAATATTTTCAACCCGGCCCGCGTGAAGCTAGATGCGATGCGCTCGGAGATGCCGAAGAAATATTGGAAAAACCTGCCCGAGACGCGCCTCATCCCCGAGATGCTGCAAGATGCCGAAGCGCGCGTGCAAAGGATGCGTGAGGCGGCGGCGTCAACGCCCAAGCCCGGTGCGGCGGCGATCTCCACCCGTTACCGCGCCACGATGCCCGTCGCCCCTGCTTTGCCCGAAAGCCTTGAAGAGGCGCAGCAGGCCGCCCTGCAATGCCGCCGCTGCGGGCTTTGTGAAGCGGCGACCCAAACCGTTTGGGGCAGCGGCGCTGCGGATGCGCGGCTGATGCTGGTGGGCGAACAGCCGGGGGACCGTGAGGATCTAGAAGGCAGGCCCTTCGTCGGCCCAGCCGGGCAATTGTTGCGGCAAGTGATGATGGAAACGGGTCTTCCCGAGGACAAACTCTGGCTGACCAATGCGGTAAAGCATTTCAAATTCACCCCGCGCGGCAAGCAACGCCTGCACCAAAACCCTAATTCGGCCGAGATTGACCATTGCCGCTGGTGGCTGGGACTTGAGCTTGCCTTCATACAGCCGCAGCTGGTGGTAGCACTTGGCGCCTCGGCCGCTTATGCGCTGACCGGCAATGACCAGCCGCTGACCGCGCGGCGCGGCACGATCGAAACCGGGCTTCACGGCGGGCAGGTGCTGATCAGTTGGCACCCTTCGGGTATTTTGCGCCGCCAAGATGCGGCCGCCCAAAAACAAGCGCGGGCCGAGCTTACGGCGGATCTACAACAGGCTTGGGCTTGCGTGGCCTAAACGCCGCTCACTTGCGGCGCAGGCGGATCACCACATCGACCTTCGCAATCTCGGTGCCATCAGGCGCCATCGGCAGGCCGGTGATCTTCAGCTCATCCTTGGGCGCGTCGGTCAAGGTGGCGCTGTCTTCCCAGAAGAAATGCGGATGATCGTCCATTCGCGTATCAAAGTAGCTTTTCGAGCCATCGACCACGACTTCGGACATCAGCCCCGCCTCACAAAAGGCGCGCAGCGTATTGTAGACCGTCGCAAGGCTCACCTTCTCGCCCGCATCGCTGGCGGCGGCAAAGAGGCCCTCGGCCGTGACATGGCGGTCTTCGCCGTCTCCGACAAGCAGCCCAGCCAAGGCCAGACGCTGCCGCGTCGGGCGCAATCCGCCCTGCGCCAGCCAGTCCGCACTGCGCTTTTCTGCCGTCAAACCCATGCTCAGAATCCGTTTTCTTCTTCTGACCATATAAAATCCGGGGGCGGACGAATCAATGCGTTTCGTAAAATCCCCAGATTGGGTCGGATTTCCCACCGTCTTCGGCGCAACTCTGCGCCCTGCCCTTGCCTAGACTTCCGCTGCAATGTTACATCTTTGACAACAATCTTTACCAAGGGATGCCGGGCTTATGGGTCTGTTTCCGACCAGCTTTGACAAAGAAGATCTGCTGAAATGCTCGCGCGGTGAGCTTTTCGGGCCGGGCAATGCCCAGCTTCCGGCACCGCCGATGCTGATGATGGACCGGATCACCGATATCTCGGAAGATCGCGGCGAGCATGGCAAAGGCCATGTGGTGGCCGAGTTCGACATCACCCCGGATCTGTGGTTCTTCGACTGCCACTTCCCCGGCAACCCGATCATGCCGGGCTGCTTGGGCCTTGATGGCCTGTGGCAGCTCACCGGCTTCAACCTTGGCTGGCGTGGCTGGCAAGGGCGCGGCTATGCGCTTGGTGTGGGCGAGGTCAAACTGACCGGTATGGTCCGCCCCGACCGTAAGAAGCTGACCTATTACGTCGATTTCACCAAAGCGATCCAAACCCGCCGCCTGACGATGGGCGTGGCCGATGGCCGGGTCGAGGCCGATGGTGAGACGATCTATCTCGTCAAAGACATGAAAGTGGCGCTGAGCGAAAGCTAAGCCGCCCATCGCTGTGACAAGGGCCCCTCAGCGGGCCCTTTTCTTTTGCACTTAAAAGGTGGGCTTCCGGCGGATCGCCTACGCAATGCGGGGCAACCCGCCCTACCCGCTTGCTCCACTCTCGCCCGTGCCCTAAACAGGCTTCAGCTAATAAGGGAGGCCCCCATGCGCCGCGTCGTCATCACCGGGATCGGCATCGTCTCATCCATCGGCAACGATGTAACCGAGGTGGAAGCCTCACTGCGGGCTGGTAAATCCGGCATCGTCTTTGCGCCGGATTATGCCGAGCACGGCTTCCGCAGCCAAGTCCACGGCACCGTCAAACTGGCGATCGAGGATCACATCGACAAGCGCGACCTGCGCTTCATGGGCGATGGTGCGGCCTATACTTTCATCGCCATGCGTCAGGCGATCGCGGATTCCGGCCTGACGGATGCCGAGGTCTCGAACGAGCGCACCGGCATCATCGTGGGTTCCGGCGGGCCTTCGACGAAATCGTTCTTCAAAGCCCATAATATCGTGCGCGAAAGCGGCAGCCCGAAGCGGATCGGGCCGTTTGGCGTGACCAAGGGCATGTCCTCGACGGTCTCCGCCTGCTTGGCGACGCCTTTCAAGATCAAGGGCGTGAACTATTCGATCACCTCGGCCTGCTCGACCTCGGCGCATTGCATCGGCAATGGCGCGGAATTGATCCAAATGGGCAAGCAAGACGTGGTCTTTGCCGGCGGCGGCGAAGAGTTGGACTGGACGCTCTCCTGCCTCTTCGACGCGATGGGCGCGATGTCGTCCAAATACAACGACGCACCGGAAACCGCGAGCCGCACCTATGACGCGACCCGCGACGGTTTCGTCATCGCAGGCGGCGGCGGTGTGGTGGTCTTGGAAGAGCTGAACCACGCTTTGGCGCGCGGCGCGAAGATCTACGGCGAAGTCACCGGCTACGGTGCCACCTCGGACGGCCATGACATGGTCGCCCCCTCGGGTGAGGGTGGTGAGCGTTCGATGCGGCTTGCCGTCTCGACCCTGCCGGAAGGTCGCAAGATCGACTATATCAACAGCCACGGCACCTCGACCTCTGTGGGCGATGTCACGGAAGTGGAAGCGATCCGCCGGGTCTTTGGCAAAGGCACCACGCCGCCGATCGCCTCGACCAAATCGCTGACCGGCCACAGCTTGGGCGCGACCGGCGTGCATGAGGCGATCTATTCGCTGATCATGATGAACAAGGGCTTCATTGCGGCCTCGGCCAACGTGACCACCTTGGACCCGGCCCTCGACCCGGCTGAGATCGTCACCAGCCTGCGCGACAATGTTGAGCTTGATAGCGTGCTTTCGAACTCTTTCGGCTTTGGCGGCACCAATGCCACCTTGGTTATGTCGAAATACCGCGCCTAACCGGGCTTTGTCTTGAAAAGTTTGGGCCTGAAACGATCAGGCCCAATCATTGAACGTGTCATTTTCAGGGGGCCAGTATGGCAGACCTTATGAAGGGGAAGCGCGGCCTTGTGATGGGGGTCGCGAACGAACGGTCCATCGCTTGGGGCATCGCCTCGGTGCTGGCGGCTGAGGGCGCGGAGCTGGCGTTTTCCTATCAGGGCGAGGCCTTTGGCAAACGGCTTGCACCGCTGGCGGCCTCGGTCGGGTCGGACATTCTGGTTGATGTCGATGTGACGGATGAGGCGTCTTTGGATGCCTGCTTTGACACGCTGAAGGACCGCTGGGGCAAGCTGGACTTCGTGATCCATGCCATCGCCTACTCCGACAAGAATGAGCTGACGGGGCGTTTTGTGAACACCTCGAAGGCCAATTTCAGCAATTCGTTGGTGATTTCTTGCTACAGCTTCATCGAGGTGGCCCGCCGCGCCGAGCCCTTGATGGTGGATGGCGGCACGCTGATCACGCTGACCTTCCAAGGGTCCAACAAAATCGCGCCGAATTACAATGTGATGGGCGTGGCCAAGGCGGCGCTGGAATCGGCGACGCGCTATTTGGCGAATGACCTTGGCCCGCAAAAGATCCGCGTCAATGCGATCTCGCCTGGCCCGATGAAGACGCTGGCAGGCTCGGCGATCGGCGGCGCTCGCGCCACCTTCCGCCACACCGAGGACAACGCACCTTTGCGCTCGAACGCCACGCTCGACACCATCGGCGGCACGGCGGCTTGGCTCTGCTCCGATTATGGCGCGGCGACCACGGGTGAGATCATCCATGTCGACGGCGGCTACCACGTCTTGGGCTTCCCGCAGGCCGACAATCTCTAAGGAAAATCCTTAGCTTCGAATGCGCGCGGCGGCTTGACAGCAGCGCCGCGCGCGCCCAGACCAAGATCCGCAGCCAGGGAATGCCTTGGCGGGAACAGAGGCCAGTGCTCTCCGGCCCCACCTGCCATGCTACCACGCCAGCAATTTCGACCGCTAGCGATGGAGCAGCCATGTCAGAGCCCCTGATCATCAAAGAAAATCCCCGCGATCCGGTGATGAATGCCGATGAGGGCGCGCGCGCTGAGGCGCGGGGCCTTCTCGAGACCGGCCATGCCGCGCTGGCTTGGACCGACCCCGACAATGGCACCCCCGGCATCAGCCGCATCACCTTCGCGATTGATCCGGTTGAGGGTCCGCTCTGCCTGATCTCCGAGCTGGCGCCGCACACGCGCGCTTTGCGCACCAATGGTGCTTGCGCGATGATGGTGGGCGATGTTGGCCCCAAGGGCGACCCGATGACCCATGCGCGGCTGATGGTGCGCGCCCAAGCCGAGTTCCTGCCCGCCGACCACCCTGGCCGCGCCGAGCTGCGCGCGCGCTGGCTCGAGCGCAACCCCAAGGCCACGGTCTATATCGATCTGCCGGATTTCCATTTCGTGCGGATCATCCCGCAAACCGCTTTGCTGAATGGTGGCTTTGCCCGCGCCTTCCGGCTGACCTCGGATGACCTCATCGCAATGATGAAGGTCTGAGCACCTTCGCAGCATATGCCAAAAGGGCGGCCCAACGGCCGCCCTTTTGCGTTCGAGAGCTAAGGCCTAGACCGTCACGTCCATCCGCAAGACAGCCGTCACCTTCCCCTTCACCGCCTCTCCCCAGCGCAGATTGGCCTGACTGCCCCCCGGCCCCTGCCCCACCACCGCATTGGGGAAATTGAACCGAGTCACATTGGCCGCATTGGTGATTGCGCCCTCGGGCATCACGCTTTCGACGGTTCGGATCCGCGCCCCAAAGGGCGTGAAGCCGCCCGGATCGAGCACCCAAGTATCCGCCGCCGTGGTCTGACTATGGCTCATCACGATCGGATTTTGGATCGTCTGACTGACCTGATTGAAGGTATTCCCCTTGACCCGCACATTGCGCGAGCGGGTGAAATCCAAGCTGGCAAAAGAAGTATCCACCATCTCGACCCGGTCCACCGTGGCGTTGAACACCCGGAAGGTGTTGTTCACCAAACTGAATCCATTGAAGAAATGGCCCGAGCCATAGGGTTTCACCACAATCCAGCGGAAGGCGGCACTCACGTCCGAGGCGATGAAGATATTGCCCACGACATTCAGCCCACCGAAGGAGAACTCATTGCTGAAGCCGGGCTCTGGGTCATGCTCATTGCCCCATTCGATGAAGCAATTGTCGATGTAATTGCCCGAGACCACGGTGGCAACATTGGTCTGTGTAAAGACGATCCCCGCCAGCCGCACCCCCGCTGCTGCATCATCGCCTTGGAAGAAATGATTGTTGCAGATCATATGGCTGGTGCCGTTCATCACCGCAAAATGCTTGAAGCGCACGATGCGGTTGTTGCGGAATTTCACGTCATTGGCCTGCACATTGATCGCAATCGTGCTGCGGTCTTGCGCGTTGAGCGGCTGCTCATTCGACAGGAACTGGCAGTAATCGACCCACATCCCCTGACAGCCGGTCCCGGCCGAGCTGATGCCGCGATCCTTCGGGCGGTTGAAGGTGCAGCTGTCGAAGCGGAACACCGTACCCGACATTGGCAGAAGCACGCCCGAGCAACTGCCAAGGCAGTTGAACTCCACCTCATGGATCTCAAACCGCGACAGCAGCGCGAAATTGCTGAAATCCATCAGATATTTAAAGCGGGTGAAGGTGTAGGTCCGGGTGCCAGCGGCAGCGTAAAGCGGCTGCGACAGCTCAACCGTGCCAGCCCCGATGTTCTTCGATTTGACATAGACCTCACGTCCAACCCCGGTGCTCTGCACCAAGGCCCCAACCGGCACATTGGCCACATTGGCCACAGCGGTGAGTTGGGTCGAATTGGCAATGGCATAGGTGCCAACCGAGGTTACCACCTCATTCGTCCAACCGCTCGACGACACCGCATTGAGCGAGCCATTGCGCAAAACCCGCCGGTTGGTGAAGGAGTTGAGTCCCGCCAAAGCGGCCACATCCAAAGGCTCGGTCAGATCAACGCGCCGCCCTGACATGTCAAAGGTGACGTGATCGGTGAAATAAAACAAAGCCTGAAGTGCGCGCTTGAACCCCTCCACATCGCCATTGAAGGCCCGCGAATAGGTCTCGAGATCGAAGTTGCGGGTCAAGATCAGCCGATTGGCCGCAGGTTGAACCACTGTGCCCTGAAAGCGGATCGGCGCGTTGATCGTCAGGTTTCCCGGCAGGTTATAGCTGCCTTGCGAGACCACAATCGTCCGCCCCGCCGCCGCCGCATCCGCCGCCATAAAGGCCGCAATGTCATTGCTGCTGCCATCGCCCTTAGCACCGTAATCGCGCACATCGACCATATCCATCATGTCGCGCAGAAAGACCGAGGTGACATCCTCGACCACCAGATCATCGATACGCACAGTCCCGCCATTGGCCCCGGTCAGATCGATACCGATATGAGCAAAGGTCGCCGTTGCCCCCAAAGGCATCGCCACGCCGGTGCGGTTGCCTGCGCCCACAATCGCCTCGATGGTGACAACGCTGCCGTAATCGGTCAGCGCCACCGAAGGGCCGGTCTGCACCGCCGTGGTCACATTGGCCGAAGCCGCATCCCCCGCCCAAAGCGCGATCCGCACCGAAGGCAAGTTGCCCGAGACCGCCTTCACCCGCGCGCTGATCCGCAGATACATATCGCGCCGCAGCGGCGTTTGGCTGAATGAGCGCAGCCGTTGCGTGGAACTGGTTTTTTTCAGCTCAAGACAGCCCGCGAAATCGGCGTCATTGCTGACATAAGCCGCGTTCGACGCGCCATTATACGAGGCATCGCCCGGGCGCCCATTGCCGCTGGACCACAGGCTTAACCCCGCCGCGAAAGCCGGCGGCATCAGGACCAGCCCTTCGGTAATCACCTTGTTCATCTCTGCTCCCCTTGCCTCTTGGCGGATCAAGGGCGCATGAGCCTCACCCGCGGCCCAGACACGCGCCTTGGGGCAAGGGAGGTATCAACGAGAGGTTAACGCGACCTCAGACCAGCGCGCGGAGGACTTGGGGGCGCAACGCAAAAGGCGCGGCCCAATGGACCGCGCCTTTCATGTCTGACTTCGGAAGGATCACTTAGCGATCAAACCGCCAGCCAGTGCTTTTTCGATCAAAGCCACCGTCTCATCGACACCATAAAGCGCGATGAAGCCGCCAAAGCGTGGGCCGTCCGAGGCGCCAAGCAGAACCTCATAAAGCGCCTTGAACCAATCGCGGAGCGGCTCGAATTCATGCTCTTTGCCGATGGCGAAGACCATCGATTGCAGCGCCTCATCGTCCAGACCGCCGTCCCAAACTTTCAGCTTAGCAACCAGATCCTCCATCGCCGCGCGCTCTTTGTCGGAAGGCAGGCGGAAGGTGCGGGTCGGTGCGATCTTGTCGTCGAAGTAGCGCAAAGCGAAACCGGCCGCGGCATCAAGATCGGGATGCGTCTCAGGCGAGGCATCGGGCGCATAGCGCTTGATGAAGCCCCAAAGGCCCTTGGCATCCTTGGCCCCCGCCACCGAGGCAAGGTTCAAGAGCATCCCAAACGGCACCACCATCTTCGACTCCGGCGGCTTGCCGTTGTGGATGTGGAAGACCGGGTTATTGGCCTGTTGATCGATCGTCTGATCGGGGAAGGCGCGCAGCTGCTGGTGGTATTCATCCACCGCCCGCGGGATCACATCCCAAGACATGCGCTTGGCCGTCTTCGGCTTTTGATACATGAAATAGGACAGGCTTTCCGAGGCAGCATAGGTCAGCCACTCGTCAATCGTCAGGCCATTGCCCTTGGATTTCGAGATCTTCTGGCCCTGCTCATCCAAGAACAGCTCATAGGTGAAGTGATTGGGCTTCTTGCCGCCCAGAACCTCACAAATGCCGTCATAGATCGGCGTGTTGGTCGAGTGGTCCTTGCCATACATCTCGAAGTCGACATCCAGCGCCGCCCAGCGGGCACCGAAATCCGGCTTCCATTGCAGCTTTACGTTGCCGCCGGTGACGGGCAGCGTCCATTCGCGGCCGGTTTCATCGTCGAAGGTGATGGTGTGGTTCACCTTATCAACGTGTTTCATCGGCACATAAAGCACCCTGCCGGTTTCCGGATGGATCGGCAGGAAGCAGGAATAGGTCTGCTGACGCTCTTCGCGCAAAGACTTCAGCATGATCGCCATGATCTGGTCATAACGTTCCGCCGCCAGCCGCAAGGTCGGGTCAAACTGGCCCGATTTGTAGAACTCGGTGGCCGAGATGAACTCATATTCAAACCCAAAAGTGTCCAAGAACCGGCGCAACATGGCGTTGTTGTGATGGCCAAAGCTTTCGTAAAGCTCAAAAGGATCCGGGACCGAAGTCAGCGGCTTTTGGATATTGGCGTGCAGAAGCTCTTGGTTCGGCACGTTTTCCGGCACTTTGCGCATGCCGTCCACGTCATCCGAGAAGCAGATTAGCCGGGTCGGGATGTCACAGATCATCTCAAAGGCACGGCGGATCATCGTCGTGCGCGCCACCTCGCCAAAGGTGCCGATATGCGGCAGACCCGAGGGGCCATAGCCGGTTTCAAACAGCGCATGGCCCTTTTTCGGATCCTTGCCGCCGAACCGTTTCAGGACCGCGCGGGCCTCTTCAAAGGGCCAGGCCTTCGAATTCATTGCAGCATCGCGCAGGGAAGTCATGCTCACCACTCCTGAAAAGCCCGTGACACCGTGTCTGGGGCGTTCCGTCCTCTATTGCCGCAGGGGGCTGGGGTCAATAATCTCTCAATCAATGTGATGTAGGAGCTGATCGTGACCGATACCACCTTGATGACTGCGCAAGATGCGTTGGTGGCCGTGATGGTGGCCTGCTCGGCCTCGGACCAAGATATGCGCACGGCCGAGCTGGTGGCCATTCAGCGCATGGTGGGCCATATGCCGATCTTTGCGGGCTATGACACCGATCGGATCCGCGAGGTCACCCGTATCGTGATCGATCTCTTCGAAGAAGAGGACGGGCTGGATGCCTTGTTCGGGCTGGTGCGCGCCGCTTTGCCCGAGCGGCTTTTCGAGACCGCCTATGCCTTGGCCTGTGACGTGGTGACTGCCGATGGTCACCATACACAGGTCGAATTGCAGATGCTTGAGGAAGTGCGTGAAGAGCTGGCCGTTGACCGTCTCCACGCCGCCGCCATCGAATGGGGCGCGCGGGTGCGGCATATGCAACCCTAAAGCCATGAGCCTGATGGGCGGCCTAAGCGTAACCGCTTTTATGCGTAAAGGCCCGCCCAGCGGTTGATCAACTGCCCCTGCAAGCGGCGCGAGCGCTTGGTCCAAGACGACACCCCCTCGGGCCCTTCGCGCTGCGCCACCGGCACCGCATCGCGCCGCGCCGGATCGCCGGTGAAGATCGCAAAGATCAACTCGCGCCCCCCCGGCGGCACGATATGACCGGCCAGACCCGAGACAAAGTTCAACGTCCCCGATTTGGCGAGCACCTTCACCGGATGATTGTCGATCACCTTACCGCTGTCATCGCGCATCCCCATATCGCGCAAGATGGGCTTTAGCTCCATCCCAGCACGGTGGGCGGCGAGCAAAGCCTTCGCCATCTCTGCCGCCGTCACGCGCGAACCGGCGCCAAGGCCGGAATGATCGGTAAACTTGGCATTGATCCCCAGCCGCGAGCCCGCCCAATCCGACATCGCCTTGCCCGAGCCCGCCAGCCCGGAGGCGCGGCTCGCGGTCAGACCACAGCATTCGGCAGTGATATTGGTGGAAAACCGCAGCATATCGCGCAGAACCTTGGTCAAAGGCTCACTGGTGCTGCGGCCCAGCTCTTGCCCCGAAGGCAATGCCTCGACCACCTGCCCCGCTGGCAAGGTGATGCCTTGCGCGCGCGCCATCACCCGAAACACCTCGCCCAGATAAAGCGCAGGGCGGCGCACCGGCAACCAGCGGCTGCCGCCCTTGCCCAACGCAGCCGAGGCCACGGTCCATTCCTCGGTCTGTGCGGTTTGCTTATAGGTGAAGACCGGCGTGTCTCGCTTGGCGACCTTGCCGGTGATGCCCGCGACGGCTGGCACGAAACGCTCGCCCCGCGCATCCATGCTGACCGCCCAATCCGCTCCGGCTTTCTTCCACTCAAAATGCACGCGGTTGAAATTAAGGTTTAGCCCCGAAAGAGCCGGATCGTAGCCCACATGCACCGGCTGATCATCGGTGATCGTATCCAGCCGCGGCAAGGCACGGTCCCAAAGGAGGAGCCGCCCCGTCACGCCTTTCAACCCGGCCTGCGCCAATTGCGCCACCAAAGCGCCAAGCTGGTCGGTTTGCAGCGTCGGATCGCCGCCGCCCACCAGCACAAGATCGCCCTGCACAATGCCGCCCTGCACCGGCCCAGTGGCCAAGACGCGGGTGACAAAGCGATAATCCGGGCCAAGCTTTTCCAAAGCGTAAAGTGCTGTGATCGCTTTGGCGACCGAGGCTGGTGGCAGCTGCACCTGCGGCTCATGCGCTTCCAGCACCGCACCCGTGGTGGCATCCACCACCACACAGCCAACCGAGCCGCCGAGCTTGGCCGCCGCGATCAGCGCGGCGATGCTTTGCGGTGCGGCGGCAGCAGGGGCAGCGCCCGGCACCCGGTCTCCACGCAAAACCGGACGAGGCGAGCGCGCAATACCTTCGGCCCAAGCGGGCGTGGAAAGGCCCGCCAAAAGCCCCGTCAGAAACAACCGCCGATCAATCACGCCAGAATCCTTCTCGGTATCGCCGTTCCTTATCAAACCGAAAGGCAGGGAGGCCAGTCAAGCGCGCGGATGGCTCACCTAAAGCTGATCAGGCTTAAGGCTTCCACTGCCCCTTGGCCCGGATCTCCGAGGATGAGGCCGCGCTCATCGGCACGTTCACAAAGACCCAAGCCGGACCATTGCGATGTGCCAAGTTCTCGCCGCGCGCCACCCGGTTGCCCCGGTACACCTGCGCCGCGACCGAAAGCCGGGCTTTCAGGCCCGAGCCGGGGCGCGCCAGCACGCCAACCGGCACCCGCTCCATAATCTCGCGCCAGCGGTCCCATTTGTGAAATTGCGCCAGATTATCCGCCCCCATCAGCCAGACGAAGCTGACCCCGGGGTAAAGCTCTTGCAGCCGGGCAATCGTATCTGCGGTGAAGCGCGTACCTAGTCGCGCCTCAATATCGGAGACCACGACGCGCGGATCATCCTTCAGCATCCGCCGCGCTTGCGCGATCCGGGCGGGCATCGGCGCGGGCTGGCGCGCCTTCAAGGGATTGCCGGGCGAGACCAGCCACCAGACCCGGTCCAGCCCGATCCGCTTCAGCGCCTCATGGGTGATATGGACATGCCCCTCATGCGCGGGATCGAACGACCCGCCAAGAAGCCCGATCACCATACCGGGCTTGGCATTGGGAAACCCTGTCCGCACCGCTCCGTCCCGCCCTTTGCCCAAATCGCCGCCACCCTGCGCACCGTGACGTAAAGGTCAACCCCAAAGGGCGATTTATGCCTTCCCCGTTGCCCTTAGCCCTGCTGATCGCTACATGGACGGCCAAGCACGGATGATGATGGAGAGCACCATGGCCAGCTATCAATATGTCTACCATATGGAAGGCGTGTCCAAGACCTATCCCGGCGGGAAAAAGGTGTTCGAGAACATCCACCTGAACTTCCTCCCGGGCGTGAAAATCGGCGTCGTTGGGGTCAACGGCGCGGGTAAATCCACCTTGCTGCGCGTGATGGCGGGCTGGGACAAGGATTTCCAAGGTGAGGCTTGGGCCGCCAAAGGCGCAAAGGTTGGCTACCTGCCGCAGGAGCCGCAACTGGATGAGACCCTCAACGTTCGTGAGAACGTGATGCTGGGCGTGGCGGAAAAGCAAGCCAAGCTTGATCGCTACAATGAGCTAGCGATGAACTACTCGGACGAGACCGCCGAGGAGATGGCCCAGCTGCAAGACGAGATTGACGCCCATAACCTGTGGGAATTGGACAATCAGGTCGATATCGCGATGGAAGCTTTGCGCTGCCCGCCCGATGACGCCGATGTCTCAACCCTCTCGGGCGGTGAGCGCCGCCGCGTGGCTTTGTGCAAGCTGCTCTTGGAAGAGCCCGATATGCTCCTCCTTGACGAACCGACCAACCACTTGGACGCCGAGACGATCGCATGGCTGCAAAAGCACCTGATCGCCTATAAAGGCACCATCCTGACGGTCACCCACGACCGTTACTTCCTGGATGACATCACCACTTGGATCCTTGAGCTGGAGCGCGGCCGCGGCCTGCCCCATGAGGGCAACTATTCCTCCTGGCTTGATGCCAAGGCCAAGCGTCTGGCGCAGGAAGCCCGCGAAGACAAAGCCAAGCAGAAAGTGCTTGAGAAGGAACTTGAGTGGATCCGCGCCGGTGCGAAAGCCCGTCAGGCCAAGTCCAAAGCCCGTATCGCCGCTTATAACAAAATGGCGGACGAGTCGGTCAAAGAGCTGGTCGGCAAGGCCCAGATCATCATTCCTCACGGGCCGCGTCTCGGCTCGAAGGTCATCGAATTTGAGAATGTTTCCAAGGCGATGGGCGACAAGCAGCTGATTGAGAACCTCAGCTTCATGCTGCCGCCGGGCGGCATCATTGGGGTGATCGGTCCGAACGGTGCCGGCAAATCGACGCTGATGAAGATGATCATCGGCACCGAGAAGCCCGACACCGGCACGATCACCTTGGGTGACACGGTGCAGCTCTCTTACGTCGACCAGTCGCGCGATGCTTTGGACGCGAATAAGACCGTTTGGGAAGAGATCTCGGACGGGCTCGACATCGTGGTTCTGGGCGATGCCGAAGTGGCAAGCCGCAGCTATGTGGGTGCGTTCAACTTCAAGGGCTCGGACCAGCAGAAGAAGGTCGGCGTCCTTTCGGGTGGTGAGCGCAACCGCGTGCATATGGCCAAGCTCTTGCGCTCGGGCGGCAACGTGCTTCTGCTCGACGAGCCGACCAACGACTTGGACGTAGAAACGCTGCAAGCCCTTGAAGCTGCTATCGAAGATTTCGCTGGTTGCGCCGTTATCATCTCGCACGACCGCTTCTTCCTTGACCGTCTCTGCACCCATATCCTTGCCTTCGAAGGCGACGCACATGTCGAATTCTTTGAAGGCAACTTCGAGGATTATGAGGCCGACAAGATCCGCCGTCTGGGGCCGGATGCAGTGAACCCCTCGCGCGTGAAGCACAAGAAATTCACCCGTTAATTATGCGGTGATTGAAACGACAAAAGGCGGGGGCAATGCTCCCGCCTTTTGCATTCGCCCTCTCCCCTATCACCGAGGCGCTGTCCGATCCCGAAAGCGCCGCGCAGGGAGGATCGGTCAATTGATCGACAGCTTTCTAAACCGGCCAGTTTAATATTAACGAAATATGAATGTTAAAACCAAATCCTCCAATCATTCTTTCGCATTATTGCGCAAATCGCACCAAAATTGCTCCACAAAAGATGCTGAAGCTTATTGCCGCACAACTTTAAAGCACCCAGGCCGAACTCCCCACCCCGCAATAGAACATAGACATCAATGTCCACACTGACCCATTCACTTCGATTGGAGTTATTCATAGGCAGATGAATTAACTTTTACCGAATACCATTGGCCCCACGGATCTGAGCTATACAGCCTAAGCCAGCGATTAACTATTTCGCGACAAAATTGCGTCACACTGGGAACCTAACGCATCGCCGCGCGTTGGGGGCACGAAGGCATATGAATTAACCAGTGGAGGCATAATGAAAGGCATTTTGGCTTGGGTCATTGGCATCCCGATCCCGATCATCATCATCCTCTATTTACTGGACGTGTTCTAAGCCAGCGCGACTTACTGGACGTGTTCTAAGCCAGCGCGACCGCTACAAGCTAAGCGCCCCTAGGCAGCCACACCAACCAAAGGGCGAAGCGGTAGCGCCAAACACCCGCCTAGGCTGCGCCGGACGGCCTCAAAGCCCCAAGGCCAGCCCACCCCGCACCTCGGCCCCCAGCACCACCAAAGACACGCCCCACGCGCCTTCAGCCTAACGCCCCATTTTCGCCCAATTGAATGTATTTTCTGATTGGAGAAGGATGGAGATATAAATGGCGATCATTCTTTCCATCACGGCGGGCCTTATTGGTCTTATCGCCTTTTCTATTGCAATGCTGCTTGGAAGCACATTGCTGACCGGCCTATTGATATGGAGCGGCACCGGCATCATGACGCTCGCCATCGGTATTGGCTGGGCATTTTTGCCATTTCCATTAACCGTTCGCACGTCATCTTGATTTTGCATTCCGAATACTAGAGAATGGCAATTGCGACGTTACTCTTCGACTGCTCCGTATTGCGGCACAGTTTCGACCAAAGTTAGCTGCGCCAGGCCGCCGCACTCCGCGGGCGGTATTACGATCAGGAGACATCACGATGGCCAAGGGCACCGTGAAATGGTTTAATGAAACCAAAGGTTTCGGCTTCATCGCCCCCGAGGGTGGTAAGAAAGACGTGTTCGTTCACATCACGGCGCTGCAACGCGCTGGCCTGACCGGTTTGAAGGACGGCCAAGCCGTCACTTTCGACATCGAAGCAGGTCGTGATGGCCGCGAATCAGCGACCAATCTGGCCCTGGCCTAAGCCAAACTTTGGTGGATAAACGGCAAAGGGCAGGTCTGTGCGACCTGCCCTTTTCTTTTGCCCTGTCCCGAAAGCACTTGTTAGCCTGCCGCAGGCGCGTGTTAATCCCAGCGATCGCACAGAGTCAGGCGGCGCGCCAGACCAGCCGATCGCGCAAAGCGTGTTCAAAGCCCATGCGCAGCGACAGGACCGAAACCGGGCCGCGCAGGCAAACCGGTTCATCGCGCTCTTGCGGGAAAACTTGGGTGCTGTGCGCTTCGGAGATCAGAATGACCGGCACCCGGCTTTGCACTGCGGTCAAAGTTGCGGCGACGCGCGCGCCGACCTCCACCCCGCCTAAGCTGTCGCAATCAACCACAAAAAGCCCGTATCCAGCAGGGTCGTCGATGATAGCGGACAAGGCGGCATAAACCTCAATCTCATGCTCAACCACGCCACCCATGCCGGCAAGCCGCTCTTGCAAAGGGCTTTGCGCATCATTGCTGAGCACCATAACGCGAACGCCCCAGCCCACGGGAAGAGCGCCATCCAGCCCAAAATCACGCGTTAACTGCATCACAATCTCCTAAAGGCGGCGTTCGAACTTGGCCTAAGATGACAGAGAGATGCGGTGGAACTATGGGCAATCCCCGGAGTTTTTAAGGCAGCACGCCACAATTCTGTCTTGGTTTGCGGCCTGGCGCTTTTCCTTGCCTGCTCAGGAAATCGCGCGCAGAGTGCTTAACGTGAGCACCAAGCCCGCATCGGCTGCCAGCCCCAAGGAGGATTTGCGATGAAACACGCCAACCTGACCCATTGGGCCGAGCGGGTCGATCTGGCCGCAGCCTTCC
Source organism: Pseudogemmobacter lacusdianii (assembly GCF_030848395.1). Lineage (GTDB taxonomy): Bacteria > Pseudomonadota > Alphaproteobacteria > Rhodobacterales > Rhodobacteraceae > Pseudogemmobacter > Pseudogemmobacter lacusdianii. The sequence continues at coordinate 103,171 of NZ_JAVDBT010000012.1, forward strand.
GCTGGACGGTGCGGGAGAACATGCATGAGGCTGTTTCCAATCACTTTTCTCTGGCAGTAAACCCCGAGGGCAGCAAGTTTTTGATCAACCCGAACGGGCGGCATTTCGCGCGGATCACGGCTTCAAGCTTGCTGGAGCTGGATGCCAATGACCCCTCGACGATGGACCGGCCCGATGCGCCCGATCCCACGGCTTGGGGGCTGCATGGCAGCATCCATCGCGCCCTGCCCCATGCGCGCTGTTTGATGCATGTGCATTCGGTTCATGCGACAGTTTTGGCGAGTTTGGCGGACAGTTCCCTGCCGCCGATCGACCAAAATTCCGCAATGTTTTTCAACCGTTACGTTGTGGATGACCATTACGGCGGCATGGCCTTTGCCGATGAGGGGGCGCGCTGCGCCGAGATGCTGGCGGACCCGAAGCTGCATACGCTGATCATGGGCAACCACGGCGTGCTGATCATCGGTCGCACAGTGGCTGAAACCTTTAACCGCCTCTATTATTTCGAAAAAGCGGCAGCGACCTATATTTTGGCGCTGCAAACGGGCAAGCCGTTGCGGGTCTTGTCGGATGAGGTTGCCGAGAAAACCGCGCAGGAATGGGAGTCCTATCCCGGCGTCGGCGATCATTTCTTGCGTGAAATCAGGGCCTTGCTGGATGAGCAGAGCCCTGACTATGCCTCGTAAGCTTCAGGAGAAGAAGCTCTTCGCCTTCATCGTGGCGGGCACCGGAACGCCCATCCGGGTCAAGATCGAAGGCGCCAGAGCCAACTGATCCAACACAACATCTTGTGGCGGCAACTTCGCATCACCGAAGTAATAGAAGGCGAAGTCGCGCTGATCCTCGGTCGTGCCGCCGTGGTGGCCGCGGTCGTCTTGGCCGTGGTCGGCGGTGACGATCACCTCATAGCCATTGTCGCGCCAGCGTTGGATGAAGGGGGCCAAGGTGGCGTCCATCAGGAAACAGGCGTGGTCCATTTCTTGGCAATCGTGGAAGAAACGGTGACCCATCGAGTCCAAGGTGCAGCTGTGATAGATGCCGTAATCAATTGATTTCACTTCACAAAGCCGCGTGAGCGTGCCGAAGAGATCGAAGTCCGAGGGGGTCATCTGGTTGATCAGATTATAGCCCGCCATGGTGTGGAAACGACCATGGGTGATCGGGCCGCCCGGCTCATCATATTCGATATCCCGGACCACATCGAAGGGAGCACGGTTAAAAAACTCGGACCAATAGCTGTGGGTGACCGCGCCGGTGGTCTTGCCCGCCTTGGTCAACTCGGAGAAAATATCGGGGAATTCCAGGCGCTTAATGCCACCATTGGTCCAGATCCCATGCTCTTGCGGCGGCACACCGGTGTGGATCGACGCATAGCAACTGGCCGAGGTGGAGGGCAGGACCGAGCGCATGCGGCGCACCTGCGCATCGCCATGCTCGACCCAGCCTTCAAGATTGCCGAAAAGGCGGCGCCAGTTGCGATAGGGCACGCCGTCAATGATGATGAGAAGCAGTTTTGTCACGTCTGGATTCCGTCTGGTTCACATATGGAAAAGGTATGGCTTTGGTATGGCTGTGCGCGAAGGGGCAGCGCGGTCGGCGCTGCCCCTGTTAGAAAGCCGGTCAGTTGCCGGCGCTGGCCATTTTGCGGGTGGAGATCACCTCTTCCAGCCAGCCCAGACGCATCTCGGGCACCGAGGACAGGAGCAGGTCGGTGTAGTCGTCGAAGGGCGGCGCCAGCACGTCTGACTTTTGCCCGTAACGCACCACCGCCCCCTTATACATCACCGCGATCTTGTCCGAGATCGCCCGCACCGTGGCGAGGTCATGGGTGATGAAGAGATAGGCGACCTGCGATTCCGCCTGAAGGTTCAGAAGCAGCTTCAGGATGCCATCCGCGACCAAGGGGTCCAAGGCCGAGGTCACCTCATCACAGATGATCAGCTTGGGCTTGGCAGCCAAAGCGCGGGCGATGCAGACGCGCTGCTTTTGCCCGCCCGAAAGCTCGGCCGGATAGCGGCGGGCGAAGCCTGCCCCCATCTCGATCTGGTCCAAAAGCTCTTGCACCCGGCGCTGCTTCTCGGCGCCTTTAAGACCGAAATAGAGCTCCAAGGGCCGCCCGATGATATCGCCCACGGTCTGGCGCGGGTTCATCGCCGTATCGGCCATCTGATAGATCATCTGGATCTCGCGCAGATCATCCATGCTGCGGGCCTTGGTCTCATTCGAGAGCGTGCGGCCTGCAAAGCTGATCCGGCCCGAGCGGGGCGGCAAAAGCCCGGTGATGGCGCGGGCCAGAGTGGATTTGCCCGAGCCGGATTCACCCACCACCGCCAAGGTCTGCCCGGCGGGCAGATCGAGCGTGATGTTCTTCAGCACGTCAAAATTGGTGCCGCGATAGCGCGCGGTGACGTTCTGGATCGAAAGCACGGCGGGTGCTTCGGGCTTTTCCTCATGCTCGATCGAGCGCACCGCGACGAGGGCTTTGGTGTAATCCTCGCGCGGGGCGTTGATGATCTGATCGGTGGTGCCAAGTTCGACCATGCGGCCTTGGCGCAACACCATGATCTCATCCGAGACCTGCGCCACCACGGCAAGGTCATGGGTGATGTAGAGCGCGGCGACTTGGGTGTCGCGGATCGCCTCTTTGATCGCGGCCAGAACGTCGATCTGGGTGGTGACATCGAGGGCCGTGGTCGGCTCATCGAAGATCACGAGGTCCGGCTTTGGGCAAAGCGCCATCGCCGTCATCACCCGCTGCAACTGCCCGCCCGAGACTTGGTGCGGGTAGCGGCTGCCGATGGTTTCGGGATTGGGCAGGCCAAGCTTGCGGAAAAGCGTGACGGCGCGGGCTTCGGCCTCGGCTTTGGTCATAAGACCGTGGCCGATGCTGGTCTCAATCACCTGCTCCATCAACCTCTTTGCCGGGTTGAAAGAGGCGGCGGCGGATTGTGAGACGTAGGTCACCTCACGCCCGCGCAGATGCCGCAGATCGGTTGGCGCAGCGGTGCGGATTTCCCGCCCGTTGAGCATGATGCTGCCCGCCGCCAGCCGCACCCCGCCGCGCCCATAGGACATGGCCGAAAGCCCGATGGTGGATTTGCCAGCGCCGGATTCGCCAATGAGCCCCAGCACCTTGCCGCGTTTGAGCGCCAAATCGACGCCGTGCACCAAAGTGATGTCTTTGGGCGGCTCTCCCGGCGGATAGGCGGTGGCTTCGATCACCAAGCCTTTGATGTTGAGCAAAAGATCATCAGCCACCGCGGCCTCCTTTCAGGCTGGAGGTGCGGGTCAGGATCCAGTCCGCCACCAAGTTGACGCTGATCGCCAAGGCCGCGATCGCCGCAGCGGGCAGCATGGCGGCGGTTTTGCCGTAGATCAGCCCGTCGCGGTTTTCCTTCACCATGCCGCCCCAATCGGCGAGCGGCGGTTGGATGCCGAGGCCAAGGAAGGAGAGCGTCGAGATGAAGAGCACGGCGAAGATGAAGCGCAGGCCAAACTCGGCCACCAAGGGCGAAAGCGCATTGGGCAGGATCTCTTTGAAGATGATCCAATTGCCCTTCTCGCCGCGCAGTTTGGCGGCCTCGACATATTCCATCACCGCGATATCGGCGGCGACGGCGCGCGAAAGCCGGAAGACCCGGGTGGAATCGAGGATGCCGATGACCAGCACCAAAACGGTAAGGTTAAGCGGCAGGACGGAGAGCAGCACCAAGGCGACGATCAGCGAAGGGATCGCCATCATCAGATCGACCGAGCGCGACAGCGCTTGGTCCAGCCAGCCGCCCGAGACGGCGGCGGTGAAGCCCAAGAAGGTGCCAAGCGCAAAGGAGAGGATCGAGGCGGCCAGCGCCACGAAGATCGTCACCTGCGCGCCGTAGATCAGCCGCGAGAGAATATCGCGGCCGATGGTATCGGTGCCCAGCCAGAATTGGGCCGATGGTGCCTCCCACACGCCCCCCACGGGGTCGTTGATCGGATAAGGCGCGATCCAATGGGCGAAAATGGCGACAAATATGAAGCCGCCGGTGAAGATCATCCCGATCAGGGCAGAGAGCGGAATTCTCATTTGGGGTGCCTCAGACGCGGGTTGGCGATGATGCCGATCACATCTGCCAGCATGTTGAGCAGGATATAGACGCCCGCGAAGATCAGCCCCACCGCCTGCACCACCGGAAGATCGCGCTTGGTCACATGATCCACGAGATATTGGCCAAGGGCATTGTAGCTGAAGACCACCTCAACCACGACAACGCCGACCACGAGGTAGGCGAGGTTGAGCATGACCACCGCCACGACCGGCGCGATGGCATTGGGCAAAGCGTGTTTCCAGATGATGTTCATCGGGGTCACGCCTTTCAGCTCGGCCGTCTCGATATAGGCCGATTGCATGACGTTGAGGATCGCGGCGCGGGTCATGCGCATCATATGCGCCAGCACCACAAGCACCAGCACGATGACCGGCAAAGCCACGGCATGGAGGCGGTCCCAGAAGCTCATGCCCGGGAAGGTCATGGCGGTGGGCGAGAACCAACCCATTTTGACGCCAAAGATATACATCACGATATAGCCGACGACGAATTCGGGCAGCGAGATCGTGGAAAGCGTGATGCCGGAGATCACCTTATCGGGCCATTTGCCAGCATAGCGGGCGGCAACAAGGCCCAGAAGGATCGCCAAGGGCACGGCGATGACAGCCGCACATCCGGCAAGGAAAAGCGTATTGGCCAGCCTCGGTTTGATCGAGGCGGCGATATCGGCGCCATTGGTGAGAGCTTTGCCCAGATCGCCGGTCAAAATGCCGCCGAGCCAGTTGAAATAGCGCGTCAGGGGCGGATCGCTCAGCCCCAGCTGCGCGCGCAAGTTTTCAAGCGCCTGCGGTGTCGCTGACTGGCCGAGGATCGCCTGAGCGGTGTCACCGGGAAGCGCCTCGACACCAAGGAAAATCACTGCAGACACAGCAAGCAACAACAGCAGGCCCAGCGCGATGCGCTGGACCAGAAGTTTTACGATAGGATGCACCGGGCTGGCCTCAGACCAACCAGCACTGCGACAGAGCGCGGCCGCTCATCATCTCGCCATTCGGATCGTCGAACCAGCCACCGACCTTATCGGAGACGCCCGCCACATAATCGTTGAACATCGGCAGGATCAGACCGCCTTCGTCACGGACCATCGCGGCCATCTCGGAATATTGTGCCTTGCGCTTGGTTTGATCCAGCTCGGCGCGGGCGGCGATCAGCACCTCGTCGAATTTGGCGTTCTTGAACCGGGTGTCGTTCCATTCCGCGGTCGAGAGATAGGCGGTGGAATACATCTGATCTTGCACCGGACGACCGCCCCAATAGCTGGCGCAGAAGGGCTCGACGTTCCAGACGTTGGACCAATAGCCGTCATCGGGCTCCAGCTGGACTTGCAGCGGGATGCCCGCCGCATTGGCCGAAGCGGCGAAGAGGTTGGCCGCATCCACCGCCCCCGGGAAGGCCCCCGGCGCCGTGCGCAGGATGATCGGGCTGCCGTCATGGCCGGATTTTTCGTAATATTCTTTGGCCTTAGCCGCGTCATATTCGCGCTGCGGGAAGCTGTCGTCAAAGAGCGGATAAGCGGCGTTGATCGGGAAGTCATTGCCCAGCGAGCCCAGACCGCCAAGGATCTTATCGACCATTTCCTGACGGTTGACGCCGTATTTCAGCGCCATACGCAGATCGTTATTATCGAAGGGCGCTTTGTCGCAATGCATGATGAAGATGTAATGCCCGCGGCCCGGCACGCGGCGGACTTGGATGCCCGGAGCGCCTTGCAGCAGTTCAAAGATCTTCGGGTCAACCCGGTTGATCATATGCACCTGACCGGCCTGCAAAGCAGCGGTCCGGGCGGTGTTGTCGTTGATCGCAAGGATCTCGATCTCATCAGCATGGGCGATGCTGCTGTCGAAATAGTTGGGGTTGCGCTTCATCGTGTAGCGCACGCCCGGCTCGAACGTGTCGAGGATATAGGGACCAGCGCCGATGCCCGCATTGGGGTTATCAAAGCCGCCGCCGGGCTGAATGACCAGGTGATAGTCGGTCAACAGCACGGGAAGGTCAGCCGAACCCGAATCCAGCGTCAGCTCGACCTTGTCGCCTTCGGCCTTCATCTCGGTGATGCCTTTGACCACGCCGAGCGCGCCCGATTGCGCGGCCTCATCGGTGTGACGCTTGAAGGTGGCGACGATATCTTCGGCGGTGACAGGCGCGCCGTTGGAGAAGGTGACGCCTTGGCGCACGCGGAAGGTCCAGACCTTCGAATCGGCCGAGGCCGAGATGTCATCGACAAGGCGCATATCGACTTGGCCATCGGGCGTCATCGACACCATCGTCTCGCCCCATTGCGAGTTGGCGACATAGGGAACCGGCGAGAGCGCCAGGCCCGGATCCAGCGAGTTGGTGCTTTCACCACCCGAGATACCGGCGCGCAAAGTGCCGCCCTTTTTGGGCTCTTGCGCAAGCGCGGCATGGCCAAAAAGCGCAGCTGCGGTGCCAGCCGACAGCCCAAGCGCAGTCGAGCGGCCGATGAACTCGCGGCGGTTCATACGACCGCGGCGGGCTTCAGAAATCATGTGGTCCAGGCGCTGACGAGCGTCCGTCATATTGGTGTTCTCCCTATGTGTCCCCAGGGTTTTCCCCGGTAGATTCTTTTGTTGAGTTGTTAGTCAATAAAACGCGATCAGAGGATTTGGAGCAAATCTTTTATGAGGGATTTGAAGAAATCCTGATCGTGGAACGAGGCACTGCACGGCAAAGGCTTGGCGAAGGAGGTGCCTGATCTTCGGCCCAAAGTTTTGCAGCGCAACTCAGGAAGCGCAAGCCCTCGCCCCCCTTCTCCGTCCAAGGGAAAGTCCTTTGATGGTCAATTGGATAGAGATTTGGCACGGGCTCGGCCTTGGCAGCGGCGCTTTGACCGCGTTTTCCGACATCGGGCACGACATCTGCCTTGGCGTAACGAAAGCTGGACAGACCGGCCTTGGCTGCGGCAAGTTGCTGGCAGACGGGGCAGCGGAGCACGCGCCCGCCGCGCGCTATGAAAGGCCCGTGCTACGGCCACGCCCAGACAAGACATCTCTGCCCCTACCGCCTTTGCGTCCGAGATCACCTTAAGGAGCGAACCCTTGCCGCACATGCTGACCAGCGCCAAAGCGATGGCCGATGACACGATCTGCGACCAAATGAACGACCCTGACGGCGAACAGATTGAGGTGCTGAACGTCACCTCTCCCAGCCATGTCGGTCTGGTGAACCGCGCCAAATATATGGCGATGCATCAAGCCCTTATGGCGGCCTTGCCCGACCAAGAGCCGGGAATGACCCCGGCCGAGGCGAAGGCCGCTTTGCTGCCGCATCTGGATGCAACGCTGTTTCCCGAAGGCGATAAGGCCGGCTGGTGGCTGAAATGCGTGCAGCTGGATCTGGAGGCGCGGGGCGAGATCGCCCGTGGCCCGAAAGCGCCGGTGCGGCTGTACCGCTTGCCCAGCTAAGATTTCGCTTCTGGCCAAGGAGCGGTCGTTCCGCGCTAGCCCTGCGGCTGGCGCGGGTTAGACTGCTGCGGGATTCGCCCTGCCATTGCCCTGTCGGAGACCTATATGACTCGCCCGAACATCTTGATTTTGATGGTGGACCAGCTGACAGGGACTTTGTTCCCCGACGGGCCAGAGGCGTTCTTGCAGGTGCCGAACTTGCGCAAACTGGCCGCGCGCTCGGTGCGCTTTGCGCAAAGCTACACCGCCTCGCCGCTGTGCGCGCCGGGGCGGGCAAGCTTTATGTCGGGCCAGCTGCCGCGCCGGACGCGGGTCTATGACAATGCGGCCGAGTTCACCTCGGACATCCCGACCTTTGCGCATCACCTGCGCCGCGCGGGCTATCAGACCTGCCTTGCGGGCAAAATGCATTTCGTGGGCCCCGACCAGCTGCATGGTTTTGAAGAGCGGCTGACGACGGATATCTACCCCGCGGATTTCGGCTGGACCCCGGATTATCGCAAGCCCGGTGAGCGGATTGATTGGTGGTATCACAACTTGGGCTCGGTGACCGGCGCAGGCGTGGCCGAGATCACCAACCAATTGGAATATGACGATGATGTCGCGCATCAAGCGGTGCAGAAGATCTATGATCTGTCGCGTGGGGCGGATGCGCGGCCTTGGTGCCTGACCGCCAGCTTCACCCATCCGCATGACCCGTTCGTGGCGCGGCGCAAATATTGGGATCTCTACGAAGGCGCGCCGGAATGTGAGCCGCCCGAGCCGGTGGCTTATGAGGATCAAGACCCACATGCGCAGCGGCTTTTGGACGCTTGCGATTGGCGCGGGCTGGAGGTGACCGAAGAGCACATCCGCCGCGCAAGGCAGGGCTATTTCGCCAATATCTCTTATGTCGATGATAAAATTGGAGAAATCTTGGCGGCACTTGAGGCGAGCCGGCAAGAGGCGATCGTGGTCTTCGTCTCAGACCACGGCGAGATGCTGGGCCGGCGCGGGCTTTGGTTCAAGATGAACTTCTTTGAAGGCTCGGCCCGCGTGCCTTTGATGATCGCCGCCCCAGGGCTTGATCCGCAAAGGATCGACACCCCGGTCTCGACCATCGACCTTCTGCCCACGCTTTGCGATCTGGCGGGGGTGTCGATGGAAGCGGTCATGCCTTGGACCGATGGCGAATCCTTGGTGCCTTTGGCCAAAGGCCAGCCACGCCACAGCCCGGTGGCGATGGAATATGCCGCCGAAGGCTCGATCACGCCGATGGTGGCGTTGCGGCATGGGGTTTGGAAATATACCAAATGCATGGCCGATCCTGAGCAGCTTTTCGACCTCGCCCATGACCCCGAAGAGCGGGAGAATTTGGCCGAAGATCCGCGCGCGGTGAAGGTTATGGCGCATTTCCGCGCCCTTGCCGCAGCACGCTGGGATCTTGCGGCCTATGACGCCGAGGTGCGGCAAAGCCAAGCCCGGCGCTGGGTGGTCTATGAGGCTTTGCGCAACGGCAATTACTATCCTTGGGACCACCAACCCCTGCGCGCGGCCTCCGAGCGCTATATGCGCAACCATATGGATCTGAACGTTTTGGAAGAGAACAAACGCTTCCCCCGCGGCGAGTAAGACCCGCCGCCCTCGAACATGTCGGGGGCATTCTGCCCCCGAGCCCCCTGAGAGTATTTAAGTCAAGATGAAGCTCTAACGCGGGTATTTCATCTTGACTTAAATACTCCCGCCGGAGGCAAGCCAGCGCAGGCGGGCTCGATGCCCGCCAAGCTGGCTACTTGGACTCCGTCAGAATGATCTCGCCCGCTTTCCAGCCGAGCATGATCGCCGGGGCATTGGTATTGCCTGCAATGAGATTGGGGAAGCTGGAGGCATCGGCGACGCGGAGGCCCTGCACGCCATGCACCCGCAATTTAGCGTCAATCACCGAAGTCTCGGCGCTTGCCCCCATGCGGGCGGTGCAGGACGGGTGATAGACGGTCCCGGAGCGCCACCGGAAATCGTCGATCAGCGCCTCGTCCGACTGAACATCGGGGCCGGGGCGGAGCTCCTCTTCCACCCAGCGGGCAAAGCTGGGCTGAGCGGCGATTTTGCGCAGGAATTTCACCGCGAGCAGCATCTCTTCGACATCCTCGGGCGTCGAGAAGGCGTTGGGGGTGATCTTTGGATGCGCCAGCGGATCGGGCGAGGCGATGCGGATATGGCCGCGTGAGGTGGGGCGGCAGTTGGAAAGGCCAAGTGACAGACCGGGGAATGGGTCGGGGGTTAACAGCGGGCGCTCACCCGCTTTCGGGATAAGCGTTGAGAAGGCCTGCATATAGAGCTGCATATTGGGGCGCTCAAGCGCGGGTCTTGTGCGGAAAAAACCGCCGCCATGGTTGATCGATTTGGCCAAGGGCCCGCCGCCGAGGGCGAGATACCACATCCCCATCAAAGCCTTACCGAACCAAGGCCGCAGGATGTTGTTATAAGTCGGCACTTTCATCTGCCATGTGTAGTTGATGCCGTGATGGTCGCTGAGATGGGCGCCGACATTGGGGTTATCGACGAGGGTTTGGAGGCCCATCTCTTGCAAAAGTGCGCCATCGCCGATGCCGGAAAGCTGCAAAAGCTGCGGTGAGTTGATGGCGCCGCCGCAAAGGATGACCTCGGCGCGGGCGCGAAGGGTTTTGCGCTGGCCGTTTTGCAGATATTCGACGCCCGTCGCGCGGCCTTCTTCGATCAACACGCGGGTGACTTGCGCGCCGGTCTCGACCCGCAAGTTCTTGCGCCGCATCGCCGGGCGCAGGAAGGCGCGGGCGGCGGAATTGCGGCGACCTCCTTTGACGGTGAGTTGGTAGGTGCCCGCCCCTTCTTGGCTTTCACCATTGAAATCAGGGTTATAGGGCAGGCCCGCCTCGGCGCAGGCCTTGATGTAATCCTCGACCAGCCAATGCAGGCCTTTGCGGTTTTTGCTGATGAAGAGAGGGCCGCCCTTGCCGCGCCAAGCGTCGCCGCCGGCCTCATTATCCTCGATCTCGCGGTAGGCTTTGAGCACCTCGTCCCAGCCCCAGCCGGGATTGTCTCGGCCCCATTCTTCGTAATCGGCTTGGTGGCCGCGCATCCAGACCATGGCGTTGATCGAGGAGGAGCCGCCCAAAATCCGGCCGCGCGGGATATGGTCGCGCTGGTGGTTGAGGCCGGGGTCAGGCTCGGCGCTGTAGAGCCAATTGACGCCTGGGTCGTAGAAAAGTTTGCCGTAACCCAATGGCATTTGGACGAAAAAGCGCCGGTCGCTGCCGCCGGCTTCGAGTAAGGTGACGTGGTGGCGGCTGTCTTCGGTCAGGCGGTTGGCCAGCGTGCAACCGGCCGAGCCTGCGCCGATGATGATGTAATCTGTCTCTTCCATGGGTGGGCGCTCTGGCTGGCGGCGGCCGGGGGTTTCACACCCCCGGACCCCCGTGGAGTATTTGGGTCAAGGCGAATGGGGAAAGGCTAGAGCGGGGTTTTGGCAACGGTTTGGATTTTCGCGACGCGGATGGGTCGCGAATGGAACATCTTTGCAGCAGATGTGAAAAGGCCCCGGATGCGGCGATCCGGGGCCTTGCTTTGCCGTGGCGGGGTTACTTGCCCTTCCAGACCGGGTCGCGTTTTTCGGCAAAAGCCCGCGCGCCTTCGAGTTGGTCTTCGGAGGAATAGAGCTTGTCGACGGTCGGCATCAGCCGCTTGGTGATGCGGTTGAGCGCATCTTGGAAGCGCATGGCTTCGGCCTCACGCACCACTTCTTTGATCGCGGCATAGACCAAGGGCGGGCCGGATTCGAGCAGGCGGGCAAGCTCCCACGCCTTATCAAGCAGTTGATCCGGCTGGCAGATTTCCTTGATGAGCCCCCAGCGGTGGGCTTCTTCGGCGTCGAACCAGCGGCCCGTCAGGAGGAGGTCCATGGCGACGTGATAGGGGATGCGTTTCGGGAGTTTGATCGAGGCCGCATCGGCGACGGTGCCGGAGCGGATCTCCGGCAAAGCGAAGGTGGCATTGGTGGAGCAAAGGATGATGTCGCCCGAAAGCGCCAGCTCCAGCCCGCCGCCGCAGCAGATGCCCTGCACCGCCATGATCACCGGTTTGTTGAGGTTCGGGAGTTCCTGCAGGCCGCCGAAGCCGCCCACGCCGTAATCGCCGTCCACGGCATCGCCCTCGGCCGCAGCCTTTAAGTCCCAGCCGGGGCAGAAGAATTTCTCGCCCGAGGCGCGGACGATGCAGATGCGCAGGCTGTCGTCATCGCGGAAGTCGCGGAAGACGAGGCCCATGACGCGGCTGGTTTTCAGGCTGATCGCATTGGCCTTGCCGGAGTCGAGCGTGACCTCGAGGATGGCGCCATCGCGCCGGGTTTTGATCGGACCTTCGGTCCGCATTTCCATTGCCATATCTCAGACCTTTCGGATCAGCGCATCCACCGCCACGGCGCCTTGCGCTTTGACGAGGATCGGGTTGATTTCAATCTCTTCAAGCGTGTCATCGGCGAGCATTGCGGCGCCGAGACGGGTGGCGATGCGGGCAACCTCGGCCATATCGGCCTTGGCGCGGCCGCGATAGCCGTCGAGAAGCGGCCAAAGGCGGAGCGTTTTCGCCCCGTTAAGGATTTGCGCCTCGGTGGCGGGGAGGACGAGGGTGACGGTGTCGGCCAGAACTTCGGCCGTGACGCCGCCCATGCCGAGGGTCAGGGTCACGCCATAGATCGGGTCGCGGCGCAGGCCGATAAGGATCTCGGCCACGGTGCCGGTGACCATTTCTTCGACCAGATAGCCGGTGGCGCCTGGCATCTCTTCTTGCCCTTCAAGGGTAGAGAGATTGAGGCGAACGGCGCCCGCTTCGGTCTTATGGGCAAAGCCAAGGCCCTTGAGGGCGAAGGGAGCGGTAAGGCCGGAGGTGTCGAGATCTTTCAATGCCTTAGCGGTGATCGCACGCGGCACTGCCACGCCAGCCTTGGCCAAAAGCGCCTTGCCTTCTGCCTCGGAAAGCAGGGTGCTGTCGCGCGGTGGCAAGGCTTTGGCAGGCCGCCAGCCTTGGGTGCCCGGGGCGGTTTGCGCGGCTTTGATCGCGGCGAGCGCAGTTTCGAGGCCGAGAAGCGTGCAGACCCCGGCCTCGCGCATTTCGGTCACGCGAGCCTCGCCGAAATTCTCCACCATCGAAGCGACGGGGAAGGCGATTTTGCCGGTGGCCTTTTGCGCCGCGACGATGGCGTCGAGTGCGGGCTGGTAGGAAGACGGATCGCAGCGGTCAATGCGCGGCGTGTCGATGATATAGATACCGGCGTCATAGGGCTCGAGCATGGCCGAGAAAACCTCGGTGGTTTTCGGCCCGTCGCCCCAGATGAAAGTGTGGTAATCCAATGGGTTAGAGATCGTTGGGATCTCACCCAGCACGTTGAAGAGCCGGTCATGCGTGGCTTGCGGCACCGGGGGGAAATCGATACCGAAGGGGGCGGCGAGATCCGCCACCAGCCCCGCCTCGCCGCCCGAACAGGAGAGCGAGCAGATGCGGGTGCCGATTTGCGGCCCGTGCAGATGGAAGATCTTCAGCGTCTCGATCAACTCGGAAGGCGAGTTGACCTCGGCCACGCCGATCTGGCGCAGGAAGGCAGAAGACGCGGCCCCGCCCCCGGCCAATGAGGCGGTGTGTGAAGCGGCGGCGGTGCGCGACAGTTCGGTCTTGCCGGACTTGATCGCGACCACGCCTTTGCCCATGGCGCGGGCCTTCTCGGCCAAGGCGGCAAAGGCGGGGGCGTCGTCGATGCCCTCGATATAAAGGCCCACGGCGGTGACGCGCGGATCATCCAAGAGCGCGCCGGTCAGCTCGGCCAGCCCGACAACGGCGGCATTGCCGAGGCAGGCGACATAAGCCACCGGCAGGCCACGCGCCTGCATGCCCATATTGATCACGATGTTGGAGGATTGGCTGACCAGAGCCACGCCCTTTTCCACCCTGACGCCGCCATGCTGGTCGGGCCAGAGCAGCGCGCCATCAAGGTAATTGATCACGCCGTAGCAATTGGGGCCAAGGATCGGCATCTCGCCCGCCGTGGCGATCAGCTTTTCTTGCAACTCGGGCGCGCCCGCCTCGGTCCAGCCCGAGGCGAAGCAGATCGCCCCCCCTGCCCCAATGCGGCGCAACTCGTCCACCACCTCAACGGTGGCATGGCGGTTGACCCCGATGAAAGTGGCATCGGGCGGCTCGGGCAGGTCCGAAAGGCTCTTATAAGCCTTCAGCCCGCCAATTTCTTCACGGGTCGGGTGCACCGGCCAGACCGGCCCGGCAAAGCCCATCTTGGCGCATTGCTCAATAACATTCAGCGCCCAACCGGCACCGAGGACCGCGATATGGCGCGGCCGCAGCAGACGATCAAGGCGGCTCATGCGCGGCCCCCTGCTTTGCCTGCGGCGCCGGGGCTCTGCCCCGGACCCCGGGATATTTCCGGACAGATGAAAGGGCTGCGAGGGCGCCCAGCCCCGACGGGGCGAGGCTGGGTTTCACCTGTCACGGTCATCGGCGTCCCCGCCTGTACCGCGGAGTCAGATTTGCTCAACAAGATTAACAAATCCTTTCATCTGTCTAAAAATATCCCGGGGGGTGCGGGGGGCTGGCCCCCCGCCCTTGCGAAAAGGGCCTTACGCCCCCAAAGCACGCAGCATTTCGCGGCTGATGATATGGCGCTGGATTTCAGACGTGCCTTCCCAGATCCGCTCGACCCGCGCGTCGCGCCAGATCCGCTCCAAGGGCAACTCATCCATCAGCCCCATGCCGCCATGAATCTGGATCGCCTCATCGGCGATATGGGCCAAAACCTCGGTCGCCTTCAGCTTGGCCATCGACATATCGGCCTCGGTCACCGTGCCTTGATCGTATTTCCACGCCGCCTCGCGGGTCAAAAGCTCTGCCGCTTTCAGCTCCATCGCCATATCGGCAAGCTTAAAGCTGATGCCTTGGAACTTGCCGATCAACTGGCCAAATTGCTTGCGCTCGGCGGCATATTGCAGTGCCAATCCCAAGGCGCGCTCAGAGCGGCCAAGGCAGGTCGACGCCACCTGCAACCGCGTCGCGCCAAGCCATTTCCCTGCAACTTCAAAGCCTTTGTGCAGCTCTCCCAAGATCTGGCTCTTCGGCAAACGGCATTCATCGAACTCAAGCACCGAGTTCGGATAGCCGCGGTGGCTCACGTTGCGATAGCCCTCGCGCACCGTGAAACCCGGCGTGCCTTTATCGACCAAAAACGCCGTGATCAGCTTTTTCTTGCCGCGCGGCGTGTCTTCCTCGCCCGTTGCCACCCAGACGATGGCGAAATCCGCAACATCGGCGTGGCTGATGAAATGTTTGGTGCCGTTCAGCACAAAATCATCGCCATCTGCGCGGGCGAAAGCCTTCATTCCGCGCAGGTCCGAGCCCGCGCCCGGCTCGGTCATCGCTTGGCAATCATGCCGCTCGCCGCGGACGGCAGGCATCAGATAGCGGTCGCGCTGGTCGCCCTCGCAAGCGAGCAAAATGTTCGAAGGTCTACAAACGCAGGTCCAATGCAGCGCGTAATTGGCCTTGCCAAGTTCCTTTTCGTAAAGAAGCCAGGTCATCGTATCGAGACCAGCGCCCCCCACTTCCACCGGCATATTGGCGGCATAAAGCCCGGCCTCGATGGCCTTTTGTTGGATCTCTTGGCGCAGATCCGCGCGCAAGACGCCGCTGCGTTCGACCTCAAGCTCATGCGGGAAGAGCTCGGCTTCCACAAAGGCCCGGGTCGTGTCGACGACCATCTGCTGTTCTTCGTTCAGACCGAAGTCCATGGTTTTCACCAATCTTGCAATTGAAGGACGGTTCCCGGGGGCTGCCCCCCCGAGAATTGTAACTTTTAGCGCTTTTGACCGACGGCGCGGCCCGCGCCTTCCGGCAGCGGCAGGCTGGCATGCGCCTCGGCGATGGCTTGCAGCTTGGCCCAAACCTCGGGTGCGGCGCGCGAGGATTTGCCGGCCTTCATATCGACATGCAGGCAGACCTGTTCGATCGTCGCCACGCATTCATCATCCTTCATGATGCGCACGAATGACCGGAAACGCTTTTCATCCGCCGAGATGATCTGCAACTCGCCCCGGATCCGGTCGCCCAATTTGGCCTCGCCAAGATGGCGAATATGGGTCTCGGCCGAGTAGAAGGATTGACCGGCGGCGACGTAATCCATCCCCGCACCGATCAGCCGCAGGAAGTTGTCGACCGTCTCGCTATTGGCAAAATAGTAGCGGCTTTCGGTCATATGGCCGTTGTAATCGATCCAACCGGGCAGCACCTGCATCTGTGCCATGACCAAAGGCGCGGCTTTCGGGCCGGTATCGATGCCCTTTTGCATCTCGGCGTGGAAGGCGGCGGCGCGGGCCTCATCATGCTCGCGCAGAACCTTACCCGCGCCCCAGTTGCGATCCTTCAAAGACCGCAGGAAGCCCACCAGGTTTTGGTCGCGGATCCGCTCCAATTCGCGGATCGAATACATGCCCGATTGCGCGTCGGACTGGCTGGAAACCAGCTCCACCAACTCATCATTGAACTCGGGCACATCCATGAGCTTGGTCCAAGGCCATTTCAGCGCCGGGCCGAATTGTGCCATGAAATGCTTCATCCCGGCCTCGCCGCCGGCGATGCGATAGGTCTCGAAAAGCCCCATTTGGCCCCAGCGCAGACCAAAGCCCATGCGGATCGCTTCGTCGATTTCCTCGGTGGTGGCGATGCCGTCTTTCAGCATCCAAAGCGCCTCACGCCAGACCGCTTCAAGGAAGCGGTTGCCGATGAACGCGTCGATCTCATGACGGATCACCAGCGGGAACATCCCGATGTCCTTCATGATCTGAACCGTCTTTTGCACCGTGGCTTCGGTGTTCTTCTCCGAGCCTGAAATCTCGGACAAAGGCAGCAAATACACCGGGTTAAACGGGTGCGCGACGATGATATTCTCGGGCGCCGGAGAGCCTTGTTGGAGGTCCGTCGCCTTAAAACCAGAGGTCGAAGAGCCGATCAACACGCCCGGATTGGCCTGCTGCAATTGGGCATAGACCCGGTGCTTCAGCTCGATCCGCTCCGAGACCGATTCCTGCACATATTCCGCGCCCTCAACCGCCTCGCCAATGGTGCCGTGGAAGGTCAGCTTGCCCTCGGGCGGCATCGGCACATCCGACAAAGCCGGCAGAGCGGCGCGGGCATTGGCCAGCACTTCGCTGATCTTGCGCTCGGCTTGCGGATCGGGGTCGAAGACGCCCACATCCCAACCATTCAGCAAGAACCGCGCGGTCCAGCCGCCACCGATCACCCCACCGCCGACAATCGCTGCCTTACGTGCCATCCGGCACCTTCCTTCCCTGTTCAGACCCGGGCCATCTGCGTGGCGCCTGTCATTTTCTGTCTAAAAATATCCCCGCCGGAGGCTGCCGCCGGAACGGCGGCTCCCCCTTTTTGGCGGATCACTTCGCCAAAGGCGCGCGCTTTTCGAGTTGCAGCTTGGCGCGCACCTCGGCCGGGGTGATCACCCGCGCGCCAAGGTTCTCAATGATCGTGGTGGCGCGTTCGACCAGTTGCGCATTGGTCGCCAGCACGCCCTTGTCGAGCCAGAGGTTGTCCTCAAGCCCCACGCGGACGTTGCCGCCTGCCAACACCGAAGCCGCCACATAGGGCATCTGGTGCCGCCCCAAAGCAAAGGCCGACCAGTGCCAGTTTTTCGGCACATTATTGACCATCGCCATGAAAGTGTTGAGGTCATCCGGCGCGCCCCACGGCACGCCCATGCACAGCTGCACCAGCACCGGATCAGGGATAATGCCTTCATCTGCCAAGGATTTCGCCAGCCACAGATGGCCGGTGTCAAAGGCCTCAATCTCGATCCGCGTGCCCGAGGCGACCATGCGCTTGGCCATATCCCGCAGCATGCCGGGAGTATTGACCATCACATAATCGGCCTCGTTGAAGTTCATCGTGCCGCAATCCAGCGTGCAGATCTCGGGGCGGCATTCAACGACATGCGCCACACGCTCTTCTGCGCCAGCCATGTCGGAATGCGCGGCCATACGGCTCATATTCTCGGTGCCATCGAACATCAGATCCCCGCCCATACCGGCGGTCAGGTTCAAGACCACATCGGTGTCCGAATCGCGGATCCGCTCGGTCACTTCGCGGTAATAGTCCAGCCTGCGCGAGGGTTTACCGGTTTCGGGGTCACGTACATGGCAATGCACCACGGCAGCGCCGGCTTTGGCGGCGGCAATGGCGCTTTCGGCGATTTGCTTGGGACTGCGCGGCACATGCGGGCTGCGGTCCTGCGTGCCGCCCGAGCCAGTGATGGCGGCGGTGATGAAGACTTCGCGGTTCATGGTCAGCGGCATAGGTTCCTCCCTAGAGTTGTGGTCAGCATAAAGGGCTTGGAAAGCCATGCGTTGCAGATTACGCATTTTGCATGACGGAAAATGCAATCTTTGCACCCTCGCGCGCAGCCCTCACCATCGCGCTCTTCGTGCTGCCGCAATCCTCGATCCTTGAGGTGGCTTCGGCGCTGGATCCCTTGCGCAATGCCAACCGCCAATTGGGGCATGAGGCGTTTCGCTGGCGAGTGGTGACGCCCGATGGCGCGCCTTCGGCTTTGACTTGCGGGCTCTCGCTGCCCTCCTCAGGGCCACTGGCGGCGGCGGTGGGGGCGGATGCGCTGATCGTGATCGCGGGCTACCGCTTGGATGAGGTGGCGACACGGCCTTTGATCCGCGAATTGCGCCGGATTGCGCCGCGTTTTGCGCTGGTTGGAGGGGTCGATGCCGGGCCTTGGGTGCTGGCGCGGGCGGGGCTTTTGAACGGCTACCGCGCCACGGTGCATTGGGAGGATCAAGAGGATCTGGCCGCCCGCCACCCCGAGATTGACGTGGCCCCCGACCGCTATGTCATTGATCGCAACCGGGTAACGATTGGCGGAGCGGCGCCCGCGCAGGATTTCATGCTGCATCTTATTCGCGCCCGGCATGGGGCGGCGCTGGCACGGCAGGTGGCTCTGTCCTTCCTCACCTCCGTGCGCCCCGGGGGAGAGCCGCAATTGGCGCGCCCCGGCACCGACCCCGCGATGGACCCGCGCGTGGCCCGTGCCGCCGCCCGGATGGAGGCGCGGCTTGATGCGCCCGAAAGCACCGCCGAGACCGCGGCGGCGGTTGGGCTGTCGCCACGTCGGTTGGAAGCTTTGTTCCGCCAAGCCTTTGGCACCACGCCCGGCGCGCATGGGCTGGCCTTGCGGCTGCAAGCGGCGCGGAAGTTGCTGTCTGAGACCCAGCATCCATTAGCGGAAATCGCCTTGCGGACAGGTTTTTCAAGCCCCGCCACTTTGAGCCGCGCTTTTCGCCGCGCTTATGGCATGCCTCCGGGGGCGTTGCGGCGCTAAGGCCTTGGCCGGAATGCCATGCCCCGCCGGAGGAGCCTCCGGCGGGGATATTTTTGTTCTGAAAGCGGGAAAGGCCCCGCTTTTGCTCAGGCGTCGAGAAGGCCGCGGCCTTTCAACAAAGCCTCCACCCCCGGCATTTTGCCGCGGAATTGGGTGTAAAGCGCCTCGGCATCTTGGCTGCCACCGGCGGAGAGGATGAATTTCTCCAACCTAGCGGCGGTTTCGGGATCGAAGGGATCGCCGGTTTCTTCAAAGGCCGCGAAGGCATCGGCGTCCATCACCTCGGACCACATGTAGCTGTAATAGCCCGAAGAATAGCCGTCGCCCGAGAAGACATGCGCGAATTGCGGCGTGGCGTGGCGCATGCGGATCGCGCGCGGCATGCCAAGGCTTTCCAAGACCTCCGCTTGCTTTTGCATCGGATCGGCGGGCGGCGGGCCGGAGTGGAATTCCAGATCGACCAGAGCCGAGGAGAGGAATTCGACCGTGGCAAAACCCTGATCATAGGTGCCGGCGTCCAAAAGCCGCTTCAGAAGATCGGCAGGCATTGGCGCACCCGTCTCGACATGGCGGGCATGGGCTTCGAGCACGGCGGGCACCTCAAGCCAGTGTTCGTAAAGCTGGCTCGGCAGTTCGACGAAATCGCGGGCGACCGAGGTGCCAGAGATGAACTCATAGGTCACATCCGAAAGCATCTGGTGCAACGCATGGCCGAATTCGTGGAAGAGCGTGCGGGCGTCGTCGTAGCTGAGAAGGCAGGGATCGCCCTTGGCGAAGTTGCAGACATTGACCACGATCGGCCGCTGCGCGCCGCCCAGCTTGCGCTGGCTGCGCATGGCCGAGCACCAAGCGCCCGAACGTTTCGAGCCACGCGCGAAATAATCGCCAAGGAAAACAGCGATATGGCTGCCGTTGCGGGTCACCTCCCAGCCGCGGACGTCGGGGTGGTAGAAGGGGCCATCGATCTCGCGGAACTGCAGGCCGAAGAGCTTCGTGGCGCAGTCGAACATCGCGCCCAGCATGGCGTTGAGCGAGAGATAGGGCTTCAGCACCGCCTCATCGAGGTCATGCTCGGCCTTGCGGCGCTGCTCGCTGTAATAGCGCCAATCCCAAGCCTCTAAGGGGCCCGAGATGCCGTCTTTGTGCAGCATCGCCTCCAAGACAGCGGCATCTTCCAGCGCCTTTTTGCGGGCCGGGGTCCAGACGCGCATCAAAAGATCGCGCACCGCTTGCGGGGTTTTGGCCATCTCAGGCTCAAGCTTGAAGCTGGCGAAATCTTCGTAGCCCAAAAGCGCCGCCCGCTCGGCACGCAAGGCCAAGGTCTCAGCCGCGATGCCGCGGTTGTCGGTGGCGCCGCCATTGGCACCGCGCGCGACCCAAGCCTCATAGGCGCGCTGACGCAAGGCGCGGCGGGGCGAGAATTGCAAGAAGGGCACGATGAGGCTGCGGTTGAGCGTGACCACCGGGCCAAGGCCGCGCTCGGCCCCGGCGGCGCGGGCGGCCTCGATCACGAAGCCGGGCAGACCTTCGAGGTCGTCTTCGGAAAGCTCCATGAACCAGCTGCGCTCATCCGCCAGAAGGTTCTGGCTGAACTGGGTACCAAGGACGGCGAGCCGGGCTTTGACCTCCGTCAGCCGCGCGGCCCCTTCCCCCTCCAAAGCCGCGCCGGAGCGGACAAACATGCGGCGGTAAAGCTCCAACACGCGCAGTTGCTCGGGGCTGAGACCCAGCGTTTCGCGGCGCTGCCAAAGGGTTTCGATCTTGGCATAAAGCAATTTGTTATTGGTGATCTCGCTCGAATAAGCGCTCAGCTTCGGCGCCAGATCGCGCTGCAAAGCCTCACGCGCATCGGTGGAATCCGCGCCGGCGAGATTGTAGAACACCCCGGCCACCCGGTCGAGCGTCTCGCCAGCCTGCTCCAAAGCCTCGATCACCTCGGCAAAGCTGGTGCCCGGACCATTGGCGATCTCGGCAATCGCTGCGCGGCCCTCGGCCAAACCCGTCTCAAAAGCCGGCAGGAAGTCTTCATCCTTGATGTGCGCGAAGGGCGGCAGGCCAAAACCGCCGTCCCATTTCTGCAAAAGCACGTTCATCGAACGCTCCTTCCTGATCATTTCTTGTCTTAAAATATCCCGGGGGAGGCGGGCCGCAAGGCCCGGCGGGGGCAGCGCCCCCTAAACCCGCTCGCGCCCGCGCATCCGCATCCGGGTCTCAAACCGCCGCAGCAGCAAAGACAGACCAATCGTCATCACCAGATAGATCAGCGCGGCGACATTATAGGTCTCAAAATAGCGAAAATTGCCTGCTGCCGTCACCTTGGCCAACTGCGCCACATCGCCGATGCCCAGCACGGCGACCAGTGAGGAATCCTTCACCATCGCGACGAAATCATTGCCCAAGGGCGGCAGAACCATGCGGAAGGCTTGCGGGAAGAGGATCAGCCGGAAGCGTTGGCGCGGGGTAAGCCCCAAGGCCATAGCCGCCTCGATCTGGCCCTTGTCGACGGCCTGGAGCCCCGCGCGAAAGATCTCGGCCAGAAAGGCGGAATAGGCCAGCATCAAAGCCAGCACTGCGCGCCACAAAAGCGGCACATCGCGGGTGCGCAAAGTTCCCTCACCAAAGAGCCAATTCACCCCCTGCACCAGCCCCGGCACCAGCACGAAGGCGACATAGAGCAAGAGCACGATGATCGGCACACCGCGCATCACCTCGATGTAAAGCCGGGCCAGTTGGCGCAGCCAAAGGCGCTTAGACAGCCCCATCACCGC
The DNA here is from genome assembly GCF_030848395.1 of Pseudogemmobacter lacusdianii. GTDB lineage: Bacteria > Pseudomonadota > Alphaproteobacteria > Rhodobacterales > Rhodobacteraceae > Pseudogemmobacter > Pseudogemmobacter lacusdianii. The sequence goes on from NZ_JAVDBT010000012.1 coordinate 124,859, forward strand.
AAGACCAAGTCCGATCAGGCAGGCCCCGATATAGGCGAAGACCGCCACACCAAGGGTGATCCAGATCCCCTTGGTGAGCGTTCTTAAAGCGCTGCGATAGGTGTCATCCGACAGCACCTCGTAGAAAAGCCAAAGGCCGGTGACCGCAAGGATCACCAGCCACCAGGGAAAATCGTTTTCAGGCTTAGAACTGGGCGTCATCGGTCGGCGCGCGGGGCAAGCGCCCCGAGCCCATTAGGCCAAAGGTTCATTCGCCCATCTTATAGTCAACGAACCACTTTTGGTTCAGCGCATCCAGCGTGCCATCAGCCTGCATCGCGGCAATCGCGGCATTGACCGGCTCCACCAGATCCGAGCCTTTGGGGAAGATGAAGCCGAAATCTTCCGATGCCAGCGGCTCACCGATGATTTTCAGCGTGCCGTTCGAGGCACCAACATAGCCATTGGCCCCGGTCGAATCCGACAAAGTCAGATCGACATCGCCACTCTTCAGCGCCTCAAGCCCAGCGCCAAAGGTTTCAAACTTGATGATGCGGGGGTTTTCCTCATTGCCGTCGAGAATATCGTAAACGGCGGCATAGAAGGGCGAGGTTCCGGGCTGGGCCGAAACCAAAAGGTTCGGATCGGCGGCGAAGCTGGCGGCATCGGTGAAACGCGTCTCATCGGCGCGCACCATCATCAGCATTTCCGAGCGCATATAGGCGTCGGAAAAATCGACCATCTCCATCCGCTCTTCCTTGATGGTGATTCCGGTCATGCCGATGTCATATTGCGCCTCGGAGATTGCGGGGATCATCGCATCCCAGCTGGTGTTTTCGTATTTCACCACGGCGTTCAGACGCTTAGCGACCTCGGCCATCGCATCATATTCCCAGCCCACCGCAGCGCCGGATTTGTCAAGGAACTGCAGCGGCGGATAGGCGTTTTCGGTGACAACCACGATTTCCTTGCCGCCCAGATCCGGCAGATCTTGCGCAAGGCTGGTCGTGGCGAAAAGCGTCAGCGCGGCAGCGCCAAAGGCGGTGGTCAGTTTCATGGGTCAGGCTCCCCTCAGGTTTGGCACGACTATGATGAAGCGGCTAGCGGCTTGCAAGAAGTGTCCGCTGCTGGCGCAGGCCGCGCCGACCATCCGCAGGCCGAGATGTGCGGCCACGCACAATAAATCACCGGCTGCGCCCAATTGCACAATGAGCGGTGGACCGCCATCTTGCCTTTAAGAAGACAAAGGAGAACCTCATGGCACGGATGCCCACCTATTTTATCAGCCACGGCGGCGGCCCTTGGCCTTGGATGCCCGATTGGCGCGCCCGCTTTGTGAACCTTGAAGCCAGCTTCAATGCGATGGTCAAAGAATTGCCCGAGACGCCGAAGGCTATCTTGATGATCTCGGGTCACTGGGAGGATGACAGCTTCGCCGTCATGTCCTCGGCCCAGCCGCCGATGGTTTATGACTATCACGGCTTCCCGCCGCACACCTTTGAGATCCAGTATAAATCCCCCGGCGCGCCTGAACTGGCGCAGCGCACGGCGGATTTGATTGCCGCCGCAGGTCTGCCGGTGCGGTTGGATCCGGTGCAGGGCTATGACCACGGCACCTTTGTGCCGGCCTATGTGATGTATCCCGATGCCTCGGTGCCATTGTTCCAAGTATCCTTGCGCAAAGGATATTCTCCCGAAGAGCACTTGGCATTGGGCCGCGCTTTGGCGCCCTTGCGCGATGAGGGCGTGCTGATCCTTGGCTCTGGCCTCAGCTATCACAACCTGCGCAACTTTGGCCCTGGCGCGAAAGTCCCCTCGGAGGCCTTTGACAAATGGCTGGGCGAGACTTTGGCCCTGCCCCCGGCCGAGCGCACGGCGCAGCTTTTGGACTGGGAAAAAGCCCCGCATGCCCGCGAGGCCCATGCCGAGGAAGACCATTTCATCCCGGTCTATGCCGCTTTGGGCGCAGCCGAAGGTGAGGTGGCGACGCGGGTCTATCACGACACCGATCTTTTTGGCGGCGTCACCGCCTCGAGCTACCGCTTCGGCTAAGATCTGAGGAAACGTTAAGAAAGGGGCGGCTTCGGCTGCCCCTTTTCTTATGGCTTGTGCGAGGCAGGCGGCGCTGTGCCACAGATTGCGCAATCGCCGCGGCGCTTGAGGCCGATCACACGCGTCTCGGCATAAAGCGCGTCGTGGATCATCAGGCGACCGCGCAAGGGCTCACCCGCGCCGGTGATCAGCTTCAGCGCCTCCATCGCCATCATTGTGCCAATGATCCCCGGCAAGGGCGAGGCAACCCCGGCTTCGGCGCAGGTTGGCACCATGCCCGGCGCAGGACGATTGGGGAAAATGCAATGCGCGCAAGGGGCGCCGCGCGCCGGATCCCAGATGGAAAGTTGCCCCTCCCATTGGGTAATCGCGCCTGAAATCAATGGCTTGCCCGCATTGACGCAAGCGATGTTCACCAGATCGCGCGTGTCGAAATTATCGGTGCCATCCAGCACAAGATCGTAATCTTCCAAGAGATCACCGGCATTCTCGGCGGTGATCTCACGGTGATAGGGGCGCAGGGCGATAAAGGGGTTCAGCGCCTTCATCGCCGCTTCAGCCGAGAAAACCTTGGGCATGCCGATGCCCGCATCGCGGTGGATGACTTGGCGCTGCAGGTTCGAGGCCTCAACCACATCTGCATCGATGACGCCGATGGTGCCAACGCCGCTGGCGGCCAAATAAAGGAGCGCTGGCGAGCCAAGCCCCCCTGCCCCCACCACCAAAACCCGCGCCTCTTTCAGCCGCTTTTGCCCCGGCCCGCCAATCTCGCGCAGAAGGATATGGCGGGTGTAGCGGTTCAGTTCTGCATCAGAAAAGCCTGCGGTTTGCGGCACCGGCTCGGGCCGTTTGATCCGCGCTTTCACGGCCTGAAAGAAGCTCGCGTATAGAAAGATGCCAAGCCCCAAAAGGCCCAAGACCAGCCAAGCTTGGAACTCTCCGCCAAGGATGCGCGCTGGCCCTTCAGCACCGAAGCGGGGGGAGTGGACCAGAAGGATGAGCCCCAGCCAGAGCGCCGAGATGGTCCAAAGCGCCAGCCGCTTTGCGCCGCGCCAAAGGCCAAAGCCCCAGATCGCCGCAAAGCCGAAAAGTCCGATCATCTCAAGCCCAAGCCAAAACTCACCGCGCCAAATCCGGTGGAGCCGAAGCCGCCTTCGCCGCGATCGGTGCTGTCGAGCGCCTCGACCACCACGAAGCTTGCTTGCACCACAGGGGCCACCACGGCTTGGGCGACCCGGTCGCCGTGCCGGATCGTGTAAGGTTCAGGCCCAAGGTTAATGAGCGCCACGCCCAAGGGGCCGCGATAATCGCTGTCGATGGTGCCCGGCGTATTTGGCAATGAAATCCCATGTTTCGTCGCCAGACCCGAGCGCGGACGGATCTGCATCTCAAACCCTGCCGGGATCGCGACGCGCAGGCCCGTGGGGCAGATCGCGCGCTGCATCGGTTGCAGGGTCAGCCCTTCCGCGCGGCTCTCGGGCGGAAAATTGGCGCAAATATCGGCCCCCGCCGCGCCAGCGGTTTGGTAAATCGGCAAGGGCAGTTCGGGATCGGCCCAATCCTCGCGCAGAATGGCAACCGAAATACTCATGACAACACCTCCGCGATCCGGGCGGCCAAGCGGCGCGCCACCTCATCCTTGCCCATGCGCGGCCATGCCTCGGCACCGGTCTCCGAGATCAAAGTGACCGCGTTTTCGCTGCCGCCCATGATGCCGGTGGCGGGCGAGACATCATTGGCGACGATCCAGTCGCAGCCCTTGCGGAGCCGTTTGGCCGTGGCGTGTTCGACCACGGTTTCGGTTTCAGCGGCAAAGCCCACCACCAATTGCGGGCGGTTGGCAGATTTGGAAACCGTTGCAAGAATATCGGGGTTTTCGGCAAAGTTCAGCGCCGGGGCGCGGCCCGAGCCGTCTTTCTTCATCTTCTGCGCGCCCGCGTTTTCCACCCGCCAATCGGCGACGGCGGCGGCCATGACGGCAGCATCTGCGGGCAAAGCGGCCTCAACCGCCGCCAGCATCTCACGCGCAGTCTCAACCCGAATGACCGTAACGCCCGATGGGGGCGGGACTGTGGCGGGGCCAGTGACAAAACTGACCCGTGCGCCCAGATCACGCAAAGCAGCAGCGACGGCCGTGCCTTGCGCACCCGAGGAACGGTTGGCGATATAGCGAACCGGATCAATGGGTTCATGGGTGGGACCCGAGGTGACAAGCACATGTTTGCCCTGCAAAGGGCCTGCGGAAAAGAGCGCCTCAACCGCGGCGACAATCTCTAAAGGTTCGGCCATACGGCCCTCACCAGCCTCACCGCGTTCGGCCATTTCTCCACGATTGGGGCCGATGAAATGCAGCCCATCGCCTTGCAAAGTGGCATGGTTGCGCCGCGTCGCGGCATGCGCCCACATCGCGGGGTTCATCGCCGGAGCCAAAAGGACCGGCGCTTTGGTGGCCAAAAGCACCGCACCGGCCAGATCGCCCGCAAGACCCTGCGCCATTTGCGCCATCCGGTCGGCGGTGGCAGGGGCGATCAGCACGAGATCGGTGTCACGGGCCAGACGGATATGGCCGACATCCTGCTCGTCCTGACGGTCGAAAAGATCGGTGAAAACATGATCCGCGGTCAAAGCCCCGACCGCGAGCGGCGTGATGAACTCCTGCGCGCCGGCTGTCATCACCGCGCGGACCTTCACCCCACGCTCGCGCAAGCGGCGGATCAGATCCAAGCTTTTATAGGCCGCGATCCCGCCGCCGATGATCAAAAGCACCCGTTTCCCGGCCAGCATTGCGCACCTCACTTTCGGTGTAGGTTAGGGCGAGGGCCGGGCAAACTCAACGGCTTGCAGGCGGGAAATCCCGCGTGCTGGCCGCTTTTGGACCTTCGCGGCAGCGCGCGGCAGGGCTATACAAAGCCAGTTTCGCCGATGAGGTTGCCTGTGCCCCCTGCCCCGCTGATCTTGCCGCATCTGACCCTCATCACCGGCGGCGCGCGTTCGGGAAAATCCACTTATGCCGAGGTTTTGGCCAAGGGCTGCGGGCTGAAACGGCGCTATATTGCCACCGCGCAGGCCTTTGACGGCGAGATGGAGGAGCGGATTGCCCTGCACCAAGCCCAGCGCGGCACGGATTGGGTAACGGTTGAGGCGCCGTTGGATTTGGGCTTCGCCTTGGCACAAGCGCAGCCCGATGAGGTGGTTTTGGTCGATTGCCTCACGCTGTGGCTGACCAATCATTTGCTGGCAGATCATGAACTTACAACAGAATCTGCGCGTTTGATTGAGGCTTTGACGGCATGCCCCGCACGGGTCATTTGCGTGACCAATGAGGTCGGCTCGGGCATCGTGCCGCTGGATGCTTTGTCGCGGCGTTTCCGGGATGAGCAGGGGCGGCTGAACCAGCGCGTGGCGGCGGCGGCCGATCTGGCAGTGGCGGTCTTTGCGGGCCTGCCTTTGGCTCTGAAAGGTCACCTTCCGTGACCCGGTTTTGGCTGGTGCGCCACGCGCCGACCCATGCCAAATGCATGATTGGCTGGACTGATCTGCCGGCCGATCTTTCCGACAGTGCTGCTTTGCAGCGGCTGCACCAGTACTTGCCCGAAAAGGCGCCGGTGATCTCATCCGATCTGTCGCGCGCCGTGGCCACCGCCGATTTCCTCGGCCGCGTCCGCTTGCCGCATGACCCCGATCTGCGCGAGATGCATTTCGGAGCTTGGGAAACCCGTTCATTCGCCGAAATTGAGGCTGAGACGCCCGAGCTTATCAACGCCTTTTGGGAGCATCCCGGCGATGTCCGCCCGCCCGGCGGCGAAAGCTGGAACAGGCTATTGGCCCGCAGTGTGACCGCACTTAAGCGCCTGCAAGGCCTTGCTCCCGATATCATCGTCGTCGCCCATTTCGGCCCGATCCTCTGCGCTTTGCAGACCGCACTTGGGATCTCGACCGAAGAGGCTTTCGCGCAAAGGATCGACAATCTTTCGGTGACAAGCCTGAGCCTTACTCCTGCTCAAACCTTTGAAATCAATTACCTTCCCTGAACGCCCATCACCGGCTTGGTCGTGCGAGGTCCTAACCTTGAGCAGCCCGGCGATTGGGCTGACGGAAAGGTAACCGGCCGAGCGAGGCCCATCGCTTTGCCCCAGCCCCCAACATAAGCGCCGTGCTCGCCCCCCATTCATGGCGCATATTGACCGGTCCGCTCTGCGGAGCGCGTCTTTGCTTACCTTTTCTTAACCATTCCTCCGCTACCCCAAAGGCGAAGCCCTTTTTTAACCAACTTTAAGCAGAAAGCCGGAGCATGGTCGCGCGCGCCTATACTGTGGCTTTTGAGGGCGTTGACGCGCGTCTGGTCGAAGTCCAATGCGCCATGACCCCAGGGACGCCCAGCTTTTCACTGGTCGGCCTGCCCGATAAAGCCGTCTCCGAGGCGCGCGAGCGGGTCCGCTCGGCGCTGGCCGCTTTGTCCATCGCTTTGCCGCAAAAGCGCATTACCGTGCATCTCTCGCCCGCTGATCTGCCGAAAGAGGGCTCGCATTTCGACCTGCCGATCGCCCTGGCGCTGTTGGCGGAGCTGGAGATCATCCCCCGCGATGAGCTTGAGCATCACGTTGCGCTGGGAGAGCTGTCGCTGGATGGACGGGTGATGCCGGTGCTGGGCGCTTTGCCGGCGGCGATAGCCGCGGCCGAGGGCGATCGCGCGCTATTATGCCCGCGCGCCTGTGGGGCCGAGGCGGCTTGGGTGGGGGCCACGCAGGTTCTAGGCGTCGAGAATTTGAACGCCGTGGTGCGGCACTTCACCGGCCAAGCGGCTCTGCCTGCCGCCCAAGCTGGCGCAGTGACAATGCCCCCTTCGGGGCGTGACCTGCGCGAGGTGAAGGGCCAAGAGCGCGCCAAGCGGGCGCTAGAAATCGCCGCTGCCGGGCGGCATCATCTTTTGATGCTGGGTCCGCCCGGCTCAGGAAAATCTATGCTTGCGGCACGGTTAGCGAGCATCATGCCCCCGTTAAGCGCCAGTGAAGCGCTAGAGACCTCAATGATCCACTCGTTGGCCGGGCTGCTGAGCGAAGGGGGGATTTCGCGCAGTCGCCCGTTCCGAGAACCGCACCACACCGCCTCAATCGCGGCAGTGGTGGGCGGCGGCAAGGGGGCCAAGCCGGGGGAGATTTCGCTGGCGCATAACGGCGTGCTCTTCTTGGATGAGTTGCCCGAATTTCCGCGTGCGGTGCTGGAAACCCTGCGCCAGCCGATGGAGACCGGCGAGGTTGTCGTCGCCCGCGCCAATGCCCATGTCCGCTATCCTTGCCGATTTTTGCTGGTCGCAGCCGCCAATCCCTGCCGCTGCGGCTATCTGACCGATCCGGCCCGCGCCTGCGGCAAGGCCCCGCTGTGCGGCGATGACTATCTTGGCCGGATCTCGGGCCCGCTGATGGACCGGATTGATCTGCGGGTCGAGGTGCCGCCGGTCGCCTTCACCGATCTGGACCTGCCGGCCTCGGGTGAAAGCTCGACTGTGGTGGCGGCGCGGGTGGCGCAGGCCCGCGCACGACAAGACCAGCGCTTCGCGCAAAAGCCAAATCTGCGGGTCAATGCGGATATGGAGGGCGCGATTTTAGAGGAAACCGCCAGTCCTGATGCCGAGGGCAAGGCTTTGCTTTTGAAGGTGGCCGAGCGAATGGGCCTTTCGGCCCGCGCCTATCACCGGGTGTTGCGGGTCGCGCGCACCATCGCCGATCTCGACGAATCGCCGCAGGTCCGCCAGCCGCATATCGCCGAGGCGATCAGCTATCGGCTGACGGGGAAGCCGGGGTGAAGGCCAGCGCGTCACCCCCCGCGCTTGGCTTCGATCACTTCCCAGATTTTGGCGGCGGTATTGATCCCGTCAAACCGCTCCAGCTCTTGAATGCCGGTGGGCGAGGTCACGTTGATCTCGGTCAGCCAATCGCCAATCACATCGATGCCCACAAAGATCTGCCCCTTTTCGCGCAAAGTCGGGCCGATGACGCGGCAAATTTCAAGATCGCGCTCGGTCAGACCGACCTTCTCAGGCCGCCCCCCCACATGCATGTTTGAACGCGTTTCCCCAGCTTGCGGGACCCGGTTGATCGCCCCCACCGGCTCACCATTCACCAAGATCACCCGCTTGTCGCCCTTGGCGACGGCGGGCAGGAACTTTTGCACGATCAAAGGCTCGCGGTTGATGCCGGTGAAGAGTTCATGCAGCGAGGACAGGTTGCGGTCATTGGCATCGAGCCGGAAGACGCCCGCACCACCGTTGCCATACAAAGGCTTCAGAATGATGTCGCCATGCTTGGCTTTAAAGGCGCGAATCGTGGTCAGATCGCGGGCGATGGCGGTGGGCGGGGTCAGCTCGGGGAAGTTCAGCACCAAGAGCTTTTCGGGATAATTGCGCACCCAGAACGGATCATTCACCACCAAGGTCTTGGGATGAACCATGTCTAGCAAATGCGTATTGGTGATGTAGCCCATGTCAAAGGGCGGATCTTGCCGCAGCCAAACCACGTCAAGATCGGCCAAATCGAGCTCAACCTCGGGGCCGTAGGAGACGTGATTGCCCAATTCATTGCGCAATTCGATCCAGTGACCGCGGGCGATCACCCGACCTTCGATGAAGGCAAGCTTGTCTGGCATGTAGAAAAACAGCGCATGCCCCCGCGCCTGAGCTTCGAGCCCGATGCGGAAGGTGGAATCGGCGTGAATATTGACCGACCCAATCGGGTCCATCTGCAAGGCGACCTTCAGGGCCATCGACATCTCCATCACAAGATGCCCTTTGATGACCTATGGCAGCGGGGGATGCAAACCCCCTGCGCGTGAAACCGAGGCAGAGCCTTAGTAGTAAAGCACGGATTGCATCACTTCGACCCGGCCCTGCCCATCAACAAGCGCCAGATCAAGTCGCATGTCGGAAATCCCATCTGCGGCCATGTCATACATGCAGCCCTCGCACGCCATTGCCACGCGGTGCAATTGGCCCGGACGGGCCAGTGCCATTGCGGCATCATGGGTGCGGCTGGATTTAACCTCAACCGCGATAAGCTGCGCGCCTTGACGCAAGAGAAGATCGATTTCGGCCACAGGGCCACGCTTGCGGCGCGCGACCAAGTGATACCCTTGGGCTTCGTAACTGCGCAAAACGACATCTTCAGCCGCGAGGCCAGACAGTTGAGCCATTCGCCCACGGTGCTGGCGCGGCGTTACACTGTCGAGACCAAAACCAAAGTCAAAGGGCATCTGTCACCTCATTTGACGCAAAGGTAGCACGGGGCTTTCAACTCTTGGTCAGGTTTAGCGCCATTTGGTAAAGGCTTCGTTTACTGCTGCCGGTTTTTGCCGCGACCTCTGCGGCGGCATCCTTCACGCTAAGCGTTGTCATCGCGGCACGCAGCATATCTTCCAAGGTCGCCTCATCGGCCTGAATCTCTGCGCCACGATCGATAACCAGGACGATTTCGCCTTTGGGATCAGCTGCAGCATAAATCTCGGCCAGTTCCGACAGACTGCCGCGGGTCACTTCTTCGAAGCGTTTGGTCAGTTCGCGGCAGACGGCGGCTTGGCGCTCGGGGCCAAGACCGGCGGCGAGTTCCACCAGCAAGCGCCCCAGTCGGCGGGGCGATTCGTAAAGGATCAAAGTGGCCCGCAAGGGCGCCAGCTCCGCGATAAACCGGGTACGATCGCCGGCGCCCGAGGGTGGAAAGCCTGCAAAGAGGAACCGGTCCGAAGGCAGGCCTGAGACCGCCAGCGCCGTCAGCACCGCCGAGGCGCCGGGTGCAGCCACAACGGGCAGGCCTTCGGCCGCAGCCGCCCGCGCCAGACCATAGCCCGGATCCGAGACCAAGGGCGTGCCCGCCTCGGGCGCATAGGCCACCGACTTTCCGGCGCGCAAAAAGCCCATCAGACGCGGCAAAGCCTCGGCCTCATTATGGTCGTGATAGGCCACCAGCGGGCGACCGTTCAGCGCCACGCCGTGGATTTCCATCAGATGGCGCAGGGTGCGGGTGTCTTCGGCGGCCAGCACATCGGCCCCGGCCAGAAGGTCCAGCGCCCGCAAAGTGATGTCGCGCGCCGCGCCAATCGGCACGGCAACCAGATGCAGGCCCGGCGGAATACCGCCTGCGCCGCCACCCATGGGGGCGCGGCTCATGCCATCCTCCGGCAAAGCGCGCGGGCCGCGTTTACACGGGAGGTGGAACCCTCTAACCTGCCAATCGTCACTGAGCCTCTCCAGATACAAGGTAATTTCATGTTGTCCGCATTCCGCAAGGGCTGCAAGTCCTTGATCCAGCTTGTTCTCACCCGCCGACTGGCGCCGGCTGCACTTACTCTTTCCGCCCTCGCGCTCTCGGCTTGCGTCTCTGCAGGCCCATCGGGTGGCCCCAATCCCGGCCGAGGTGAGCCGGTTCAGGTGGCCCTGCTGGTTCCAGGCGGTTCAGGCCAAGCCACCGATCTTGCAATGGCTCGCCAGTTGGAGAATGCAGCGCGTTTGGCGATGGCGGACCTTTCCGGCGTCACCATTGATTTGCGCGTCTATCAGACCGGCGGCACGCCCGATAGTGCCCGCGCGATGGCCACCAAAGCGATGGATGAGGGCGCGATGGTGATCCTTGGCCCGGTCTTTGCGCAAGAGGCCAATGCGGTCGGCGTCGCTGCCGCACCGCGTGGGATTTCGGTCCTCGCCTTCTCGAACAACACCGATATCGCGGGCGGCAATGTCTATGTTCTGGGGCCGACCTTCCAAAACACCGCCTCGCGGCTGGCGAGTTTCGCCGTGCGCAGTGGCAAAAATCGCGTGATGATCGTGCATGATCAAAACACCGCCGGTGAGGTTGGCAAAGCCGCCATCCAGCGCGGCGTTGCAGCGGCGGGTGGCACGGTTGTGGCGGTGCAGGGCTATGAATTCTCGCAAAGCGGGGTCGCAGCGGCCGCGCCGACGATCGTGTCGACCGCGAAATCTGCAGGTGCCTCGGCACTTTTCATGACCGCCGACACGGCAGGCGCTTTGCCGCTTTTGACGCAATCCTTGGTCAACAGTGGGCTTGACCGTTCCACCACCAAATTCTTGGGCCTGACGCGTTGGGATATTCCCCATGCCACGCTGTCTTTGCCCGGCGTGCAGGGGGGCTGGTTCGCTTTGCCCGATCCCAATCTGCAAGCACAGTTCCAAAACCGCTACACCGCCGCTTATGGCGAGCAGCCTTTGCCGGTCGCGGGCCTTGCCTATGACGGCATCGCCGCCATTGGCGCTTTGGCGAAATCTGGCAAGGGGCTTGGCGCCTCGGGCCTGACGCAAGGCGCGGGCTTCGTCGGCGTCACCGGCATCTTCCGCTTCCGCGGGGATGGCAGCAATGAGCGCGGCCTGGCGGTCGCTGAAATCCGCAACAACCAGGTCTTTGTGATTGACCCCGCACCGCGTAGCTTCTCCGGCGCCGGCCTCTGATCGGCCCGCCCTTCCTGCAGGTCCATTGTCCGGGGGGCCGCTTTTGCTGCCCCCCGCTGACATTATCGACCCGCTTTCGCTGAGCTCGTCGATCTTGGCCGAGCGGCCTGCGGGCAGTGACGCTTTGACGGCCCGCGCTTTGGCAACAAAGCATCTCAGCGCCGCCAAAGCCCAAGGCAATGCGGTGCTGGAAGCCGCTTTTGCCAATGACCCACGCCATGCGCGGCATTTCGTGCTGTCGCAGGCGCATCTGACCGATGGTCTGGTGATGGCGGCCTTTGCCGTGGCGCAGAGCTTGCACCCCCTGCCCAACCCGACCGAGGCTGAGCGCATCGCCGTTCTCGCGGTCGGCGGCTATGGTCGGGCCGAAATGGCGCCGCATTCCGATGTGGATCTCCTCTTCGTCACGCCTTGGAAGATCACGCCTTGGGCGGAATCTCTGATCGAGACGATGCTTTATCTTCTGTGGGATCTGAAGCTGAAGGTCGGGCATTCGTCGCGCACCATTGCCGATTGCATCCGGCTTGGGCGCGACGACATCACCATCCGCACCGCGCTTTTGGAGCATCGCTATGTGGCGGGCGACAAGCCCTTGGCCAATGAACTGGCCGAGCGGCTTTGGACCGAGCTGTTCAGCAAAACCGGGCCGGAGTTCATTGAGGCCAAACTCGCGGAACGTGCCGCGCGCCACAAGCGCCAGGGCGGGCAGCGTTACCTGCTTGAGCCGAATATCAAGGAAGGCAAAGGCGGTTTGCGCGACCTGCAAACGCTATACTGGATTGGCAAATACCTGCACCGGGTGCCGCGTGCGGCGGGGCTGGTCGATGCCGGGCTGTTCACCCGCGATGAATATGAGGCCTTCCACCGCGCCGAGGATTTCCTCTGGGCCGCGCGCTGCCATATGCATCACATCACCAAACGTGCCACCGACCAGCTGACCTTCGATCTGCAAGTCGAGGTGGCGGCGCGCATGGGTTATAAGGACCAAGGCGGCCGCCGCGCGGTTGAGGTCTTCATGCAAGACTACTTCCGCCACGCCACCCGCGTGGGCGAGCTGACTCGCGTCTTCCTCACCGAGTTGGAAGCCCGCCACGCCAAGCGTGAGGCCAGCCTCTTTGGTATCTTCAAGCGCAGCAAAAGGGTGAAGCCGGGCTATAAGCTGGTGCAGGGCCGCTTGGATGTGAAAGACCCGCAAGCCTTCCTTTCCGACAAATTGAACCTGTTGCGGCTTTTCGAGGAAGGCCTGCGCACCGGCTATCTGATCCACCCCAATGTGATGCGGATCGTGGCCGCGAACCTGCATCTTATTGACGATGGCATGCGCGAAGACCCGGAAGCAGCGCGGATCTTCCTGGATATGCTTTTAAAGCATGGCAACCCCGAACGCCCCCTGCGGCGGATGAACGAACTGGGCGTGCTCTCGGCCTTCATCCCCGAGTTTGAGCCGATCGTGGCGATGATGCAGTTCAACGTCTACCACCACTATACGGTGGACGAGCACACCATCCAGACCATCAGCATTCTGGCCCAGATCGAGCGCGGCGAGCTGGTCGAGGACCTGCCGCTCTCCTCCTCGATCTTGAAAGAGGGGATCAGCCGGAAGGTCCTTTATGTCGCCCTTCTTCTGCATGACATTGGCAAGGGTCGGCCCGAAGATCACTCGATCCTTGGCGCGCTGATCGCGCGGCGGATCTGCCCGCGGCTGGGGCTGAATGAAGAGGAATGCGAGACGGTCGAATGGCTGGTGCGCTATCACCTGCTGATGTCCGACACCGCGCAAAAGCGCGACATCGGCGATCCGCGCACGGTGCGCGACTTTGCCAAAGCGGTAAAAACTCGCAAAAGGCTGGACCTTTTGACCGTGCTGACGGTCTGCGACATTCGCGGCGTCGGGCCGGGCACTTGGAACAACTGGAAGGCGATGCTCTTGCGCCAGTTGCACAAGGAAACCGCGACAGCGCTTGAGGGCGGGCTTGAGCGCGTCAACCGCGCCAACCGCGAGGATGAGGCCAAGCGCGCCTTGCGTGAGGCTTTGACCGGCTGGGAGGCCAAGGACATCCGGGCAGAGCTTGGCCGCCATTATGCGCCCTATTGGCAAGGCTTGATGACCGAGACGCAGGCGGTCTTTGCAACCCTTCTGCGCGATCTGTCCGATGGTGAGATCCGCATCGATCTGCACCCCGATCCTGACCGCGACGCCACCCGCGCTTGCTTTGCCTTGGTCGATCATCCGGGGATCTTCAGCCGCTTGGCCGGGGCCTTGGCTTTGGTTGGCGCCAACGTGGTCGATGCCCGCACCTATACGTCGAAAGACGGCTATGCGACGCCGGTTTTCTGGGTGCAGGATGCCGAGGGCAAACCCTATGAGGTCTCGCGCCTGCCGCGCTTGCGGCAGATGATTGACCGCACGCTAAAGGGCGAAGTCGTCCCGCGTGAGGCTTTGAAGGACCGCGATAAGGTGAAAAAGCGCGAGCGTGAGTTCCGCTTCCCGACCCATATCACCTTCGACAATGAAGGCTCGGAGATCTACACGATCATCGAGGTCGACACCCGCGACCGGCCGGGGCTGCTTTATGACCTGACCCGGACTTTTGCGAACAACCATATCTCGATCGTCTCGGCGGTGATCGCGACCTATGGCGCGCAGGTGGTGGACACGTTCTATGTCAAAGACATGTTCGGACTGAAGCTGCACCAAAAGTCCAAGCAAGAGGCTTTGGAGAAAAAGCTGCGCGCTGCCATTGCCGAAGGTGCCGAGCGGGCGCAGGGCTAGCCCCCTCCCCGCGCTGAGGCAGGCTCTGGGACTTGCTCTTGGCGCGGGAAAATGTGCTATCGCTGCCAAGACGCTTCCCCTGTTGCGATTTTCGAATGCGCGCGCCGCGAAAGGCCTTTGACGATGAAACCCATGCGCTTGATCTCGGGCTTCCTGACGGTGGGCTTTTGGACCCTGATCAGCCGCATTGCCGGGCTGGTGCGCGACATTCTGATGGCGCGTTTCCTTGGCGATGGCCCGGTGGCCGAGGCCTTTATCGTCGCGCAATCGCTGCCCAATATGTTCCGCCGCTTCTTTGCCGAGGGCGCTTTCAACTTCGCCTTCGTGCCGATGTTTGCCAAGAAATCCGAGGCGAAAGAGGATGCCGAGGGCTTTGCCCGCGATGCCTATTGGGGGATGGCGGCGCTGCTGACGGTGTTCTCGCTGCTGGCCATCATCGCCATGCCGGTGCTGGTCTTGGCGATGGCCTCGGGCTTTGTCGGAGATGAGCGGTTTGATCTGGCCGTGACCATGGGGCGGATCGCCTTTCCCTATATCCTCTTCATCTCGCTGACCGCGCTTTTGTCGGGGATGCTCAATGCGATGGGGCGGTTTGTGGTGACCTCGGCTGTGACGGTGCTTTTGTCGCTGTCGCTGATTGCGGGGATGCTGCTGGCGGATCGCTTTGGCTGGGATATGGCCTATACCCAAGCTTGGGCGGTCTCGATCTCGGGCGTGTTGCAGCTTTTGGTGACGTGGATCGCGGTGCGCCGTTTGGGCTTCCGGCTCCCCTTCCGCATGCCGCGCCTGACGCCCGAGTTGCGGCGTCTGGCGGTGATTGCGGCCCCGGCGGTGCTGGCGGGCGGCGTGGTGCAGATCAACTTGATCGTCGGGCGGCAGGTTGCCTCGGCCACCGATGGG
The DNA here is from genome assembly GCF_030848395.1 of Pseudogemmobacter lacusdianii. Taxonomy (GTDB): domain Bacteria; phylum Pseudomonadota; class Alphaproteobacteria; order Rhodobacterales; family Rhodobacteraceae; genus Pseudogemmobacter; species Pseudogemmobacter lacusdianii. The sequence goes on from NZ_JAVDBT010000012.1 coordinate 140,011, forward strand.
GCTATGGCTTGGCTCTATAATGCCGACCGGCTTTACCAACTGCCCTTGGGCGTGGTGGGCATCGCCATCGGCATCGTGCTTCTGCCCGAGCTGTCGCGGCGTCTGCGCGCCGCCGATGACCAAGGCTCGCGCGATGCTTACAACCGGGGCACCGAATTTGCGCTGCTTTTGACCCTGCCCGCCGCCGTGGCGCTGGTGGTGATCGCTTGGCCGATCATCACGGTGGTCTATGAGAGGGGCGCTTTCGGCCCGCAAGCCGCGATCTATACCGCGCAGGCTTTGGCGGTGTACGGCATCGGCCTGCCCGCCTTCGTGCTGCAAAAGGTGCTGCAACCGCTGTATTATGCGCGCGAAGACACCCGCAGCCCGTTCCGTTTTGCGGTCTGGTCGATGGTGGTGAACCTTGTCATCGCGCTCGCGCTGATGCCATTTGTCGGCTTCTTGGCGGCGGCCATCGCCACCACGGCCTCGGCTTGGGTGATGGTCTGGCAGCTGTGGCGCGGCACCCGCGCTATGGGCGCCGCGGCCCGGTTTGATGCGCGTTTTGTGCAGCGCGTGCCGCGGATCGTGGTCGCATCGGCTTTGATGGGCGTGGTGCTTTGGGGGCTTTCCACTTGGCTCGCCCCCCAGCTGGCGACGCCCGGCCCGCGCACGGCGGCACTCGGGGTCATCGTGCTGGCCGGGATCGTGACCTATTTCGGCAGTGCCGCCGCGATTGGCGCGATGAGCATGGCAGAGCTGAAAGCCTCGCTTCGCCGGGGCAGAAAATAGGGCGGGGCGCTAAGGGATTTAGCGGCGGCGCAGATGCTGCATCAGCTGGCGCGGCCCGCCGGGCGCAACAAGGAAGGACAGCGCAAAGCCGGTGACAAAACCGCCCAACTCGGCCACCCAAGTCACCCCGCCATAGATTGCGCCGAAGAAGATCTGCACCCCCATCAGCACGCCGATCATACTAAAGGCGCGCCATTGGTTGCTGCCCGAGGCGCTGTGGCGCACCCACATGATGAAGGTGAACGCCCCGATCAAACCATAGGCCGCTGGGAAACCTCCGATCAGGGGGATCTGATTGGTGGGCATCACCAAAGTGTAGATTAAGGCCCCCATTGCCGCCGAGGCAAGGAAGATCAGCGCCACCGCCCACCAGCGGAAGATCTCACCCACCATCTTGCCCAAAGCCAGAAGGAAGACGACGACGAAGAGCGTCGAGGTGATGTCCCGTTGCACCAGAATATAAGACACCTGCCGCCAGATCACTTGCAGCGGCCAGTCACCGGTCATCAGCGAGCGGCGCAGGAAATCGGGTGCGAAGGCGAAATATTCCATCGCCCGCAGCCGCCAGCCAATGGCATCCGGGCCACCGGCAAAGCCCATCGCGCCCAGTTGCACCACCACTTCGACCGCAATGATCGGCAAGGCCAGCGCCCAGACGATCCAAGGCAAAGGGTTCAGCGGCGGGGCGTTCAAGTCGCGGTCCATAGTCTCTCCCATCGGCAGATGCGCCAAGGTTACCGGCGCGGGGCCGTTGACGCCCCTTGACCCATGGATTACGCGAGACAGGTGTCGATTTCCAGCCGGAGTCCCTAATGGCCACGACCTTCCCACAGCGCATCTTCTCGGGCATCCAACCCTCGGGCGGTTTGACGCTGGGCAATTATCTAGGGGCGCTGAAGCGCTTCGTTGAGAAACAGGACGAGGGGATCGAGACGATTTACTGTCTCGTGGACCTGCATGCGATCACCGTCTGGCAAGACCCCGAGCGGCTGCGTCAGCAGACCCGTGAGGCGGCAGCCGCCTTTATCGCCGCTGGCATCGACCCCGACCGTTCGATCCTGTTCAACCAAAGCCAAGTCACCGGCCATGCCGAGCTTGCTTGGATCTTCAACTGTGTCGCCCGCATCGGCTGGATGTATCGGATGACCCAGTTCAAGGACAAAACCGCTGGCAAGAATGCCGAGAATTCCTCTTTGGGTCTCTTGGCTTACCCTTCGCTGATGGCGGCGGATATTCTGCTTTATAAAGCCACCCATGTGCCGGTCGGCGAAGACCAAAAGCAGCATCTGGAACTGGCGCGCGACATTGCCGCCAAGTTCAATCATGACTACGGCCGCACCTTCTTCCCGATCACCGAGCCGGTGATCGAGGGCGCGGGCACTCGGGTGATGAGCCTGACCGATGGCACCAAGAAGATGTCGAAGTCGGACCCTTCGGACAACAGCCGCATCAACCTCACCGATGATGCCGATGCGATTGCCAAGAAGATCCGCCGCGCCAAGACGGATTCTGAGCCGCTGCCCGAGAGCGCCGAAGGACTGAAAGACCGCCCCGATGCACGCAATCTGATCAACATCTATGCCGGGCTTTCCGGGCTCAGCGTCGATCAAGTGGTGACCGAGTTTGCCGGGGCGCAGTTTGGCACCTTTAAGCCCAAGCTCGCCGATCTCGCCGTGGCCAAGCTTTCGCCGATCACGACCGAGATGAACCGGCTGATGAAAGATCCGGCCGAGATTGACCGCATCCTTGGCAAAGGCGCTGATCGCGCGGATGCGATTGCGCGCCCGGTCATCGATGAGACCAAGGACATCGTCGGGATGATCCGCTCGCGCTAAATGCGCTCAAAATCTAGCAAAAAGGCGCGGCTCGCAGGGGCCGCGCCTCTGTCATTTTGCTGTGACCTTCGGCGGCGAAGGTCACCACATGGGGCCAAGGCGTCCCCCCTTCCCCTGCTGAGCCGCAACGTCCCCTAAGGCTCAGCCTGTGCTTCCCCCTGCGTCCCCCAAGGCGCAGGGGTGTTTTCTCCGGAACATTGTCTGCGCCGATGGGTTCTTTCTTGAAAGGAGGACCGCATATGTCCGCAGACAAGCCGAACCACCCCCCGCATCCTGGTCAAAACGCACCGAAAGACGGCTTCCGCGTCGAGGCCGAGGCGCAAAAGCGTAAGATGGATCTGGCCGCTGAGAAACACGCCAATACGATTCGCGGCAATACTGAGCCGAATGCTGGCGGCGTTAACCGTGAAAAGGGCGATCGTAAGGCCCGGCAGAACGACCGCGCCACCAACGGCGGCGAGTGATCTCTGGCCGCTCACATCTGCACCGGCGCAGCGTGACCTGCCTCTAAAGAGCCAAGCGAATCCAGATTCTTAAGCGACTCACCAAAGGCTGGCTGGTGCCTTGGCGCCGGCTTCGCTAGACTTATGCGGCGGGTGAGAATCCCCCTCGACTCGGCCCGTCTGACGGGAATCGCCAGTAATGTGCGGTGACAGAAGAACCTGCATATAGGCGGGAATATCTGGTAACTGGTGGGAACTGCCGAAAAGCCGCAAGAAAACAGGCCATTAGGGTCAGGACTCGTTCTTGTGTCATAGCCAGAAGATGACGGTTGCGGCGAGGGCGACGACGG
>NZ_JAVDBT010000013.1 GCF_030848395.1 Pseudogemmobacter lacusdianii
GATCGGCTATGTCGCCTCCGAGATCACCAAGAACGGCGGCATCGCGATCTGCGCGCCGATCGCACCCTATACCGCGACCCGCCGCGCCGTGCGTGAGATGATCGAATCCTTCGGCGCTTTCGTCGAAGTGCATGTCGCCACCTCGATCGAGGAATGCGAGCGCCGCGACCGCAAGGGCCTTTACAAGCTCGCCCGCGAAGGCAAGATCAAAGAGTTCACCGGCATCTCCGACCCTTACGAGGCCCCGACCCATGCCGAGTTGGTGGTCAATACCGAGAATGTCGATGTCGATCACTGCGCGCATCAAGTGATCTTGAAGCTGGAATCGATGGGCCTGATCAAAGGCTAAGCCTTTCTTCAGCCTTTAACCAAAGCGCGCCCGGGGGAAACCTCGGGCGTTTGCCATTGCAAGCGGTGGCGGCAGGGTTATATCCCTGCCGCATGTTTTAGCGCGGAGATTTGCCATGACGCATAAGGTGTTCATCGACGGGGATGTCGGCACGACCGGCTTGCAAATCCGTGAGCGTCTCGAGCGCCGCGCGGACATCCAGCTGATCCGCGTCGATCCTTCCTTGCGCAAAGACGTAAACGCCCGCGTCGCCGCCTTTGCCGAGGCCGATGTCGGCATCCTCTGCCTGCCCGACCCGGCGGCTGAGGAAATCGTCGCCGCCTGCGACGCCCAAGGCGTCTCGGCCCGCATCATCGATGCCTCGACCGCACACCGCATCCATCCGGCTTGGACCTTCGGCCTGCCCGAGCTTGCCCCCGGCCAGCGCGAAGCCGTGGCCTCAGCCGCCCGCGTCTCGAACCCCGGCTGCTGGTCCACCAGCGCCATCGCGCTTTTGCGCCCGCTGGTCGATGCCGGCGTGATCGCGGCCGATGCCGATATCGCCATCTCCGGCGTCTCGGGCTATTCGGGCGGCGGCAAATCGATGATCGAAGAGTTCGAAGCGGGCACTGCCCAAGGCAGCTTCCTTTATGGCGCCACCCAAAGCCACAAACACCTGCCCGAGATCGTGGCCTATGGCCGCCTGTCGAAACCTCCGGTCTTCGTGCCCTCGGTCGGCCAATATGCTCAAGGCATGGCGGTGGCGGTACAACTGACCCTCTCGCCGAAGGAGCAAGCCCGCGCCGCCGAAGCCCTGCGCGATCATTACGCCGCCAGCGCCTTCATTGCCATTGTGGAAGCCGAAGCACACCAGCCCCGCGTCAACCCGCAAGCCCTGAACGGCACCAACCGGCTGGAGCTTTCGGTGCAAGGCAACCCGCAGACCGGCGCCACCGCCTTGATCGCGGTCCTCGACAACCTTGGCAAAGGTGCCTCGGGGGCTGCCGTGCAAAACCTCAACCTGATGCTGGGCCTTGACGAGACCACCGGCCTCTAAGCCCCCCAGAAAAACAAAACGGCGGCGCAGATCCCCTCTGCGCCGCCGTTCTCATATCCGATTACCGGAAAGCTTAATGCACGCTCACCGGCGCGAAATCATGCGCGCGGGCGAGGTGAAACGCCAGCATCCGGTCCGCGACCAAGGCCAGCTGCTCACCATCCTGACCATGCACGGAATAGACCACATCCTTGCCCGCAATCTGCTCACGCACCTCTTCAGGCAGGTCAGCCACCTGCACCGGGCGGACATAGACGATACGGGCTTTGCCCTCGGGCAATGCGTCAAAGGGAGTGTTCATTTCTCGCCTCCTTTACCAATACGGATGGTCTGGACCACGGATTCGGCCACATGCCGCCGCAGATCGATATTCAAAAGCCCGTGCTCCATCGAAGCCCCTGCCACTTCGACGCCATCGGCCAGCACAAAGCTGCGTTGGAAGGCGCGGGCGGCAATGCCGCGATGCAGGAAGACGCGCTCGCCGATGTCATCGGCCTGACGGCCCCGGATCACCAGCTGCTTATCCTCGACCGTGATCGCAAGGTCTTCCTCACGGAAACCGGCCACGGCCAGAGTGATGCGATAGGCCTGATCGCTGACCGCTTCGATATTATAGGGCGGATAGCCCTCACCGCCGGATTTCGCGGTGCGCTCGACCAGCCGTTCCAGCTGCTCAAAGCCCAAGAGATAGGGGTGCGCCCCAAAGGTTAGTTTCGTCATCGGTCTGTCCTTGGTCCAAGCGACATGCCGAAGCGCAGCCCCGCATTCGGGCACCGGCTTCCCTCCAAATATGGGGCGCAGACCCCGCGCCCGCAAGCCCCCGCGCCGCCTCTCCCCGCCGCTGCGGCAAATCTGCGCAATCTGCCGCAGATTCTTTCCGCCCCCGCCCCGTTCCGCGCTATAAGAAGACAGCCCGATGCCAAAGGACCGTCTATAGTTACCATGATTGCCCCATCTGAGATGAGTGCCGATGAGATGTTGCGTGTGCGGCTGGATGTGCTCCGCCGCGAGCATCGCGATCTAGATGAGGCGATTGCCGCTTTGGCCGAACAGGCCCGCGCCGATCAATTGACCCTGCGGCGGCTGAAAAAACAAAAGCTGGCGCTGAAAGATCAGATCGCCCGGATCGAGGATGACTTGATCCCCGATATCATCGCCTGACCCCACTCCGTACGGCTGCCCAAATTATAGGCCGCGCAGCTGAGGCAGCCCCCTGCCGCCTTGCCCCGCGCGCCCCCGCAGTATAAGCGCAAGGCCAACAAAGGCGCGGAGGCACGCATGACCCCACCCGTTGGCATCATCATGGGGTCCCAGTCAGACTGGGCCACGATGAAAGAGGCTGCGCTGATCCTCGATCAGCTTGGCATCGCTTACGAGACCAAGATCGTCTCGGCGCATCGCACGCCAGATCGGCTGTGGGATTACGGCAAATCGGCAGTATCGCGCGGGCTGAAGGTGATTATCGCCGGGGCCGGCGGTGCGGCGCATTTGCCCGGCATGATGGCCTCGAAAACCCGAGTGCCGGTGATCGGTGTGCCGGTTTTGACCAAGGCTCTGTCCGGCGTCGACAGCCTTTATTCGATCCTGCAAATGCCCAAAGGCTTCCCCGTTGCCACTATGGCGATCGGCGCGCCCGGTGCGGCAAATGCCGGTCTGATGGCGGCGGGCATCCTTGCCGTGTCGGACCCCGACCTTGGCGCCCGGCTTGACGCTTGGCGCGACGCGCTTTCCGCTTCCATCCCCGAGGAACCGCAAGATGACTGAACTGCCCGCAGGCGCGACCATTGGCATTCTGGGCGGTGGCCAATTGGGCCGCATGCTCTCGGTTGCCGCCAGCCGTCTGGGCTATCGCACCCATATCTTCGAGCCGGGCGCCGCCCCTGCCGCAGATGTGGCGCATCAGGTGACCACCGCGCCCTATAGCGATGAGGCCGCCCTGCGCGCCTTTGCGGCTTCGGTCGATGTCATCACCTATGAGTTTGAAAACATTCCAACCTCGGCGCTGGATATCCTTGAAAGCCTGAAGCCGATCCGCCCCAATCGCCGCACTTTGGCCGTCAGCCAAGACCGGATTGCTGAGAAGAGCTATCTCAACGATCTAGGGTTGCAAACCGCGCCTTGGGCGCAGGTGGACAGCGAAGATGACCTTCGCGCTGCGGTGGAAAAACTGGGCCTGCCCGCGATCTTGAAGACCACGCGTCTGGGCTATGACGGCAAGGGCCAGTTCAAACTGACCAGCCCCGATCAGATCCCCGAGGCTTGGGCCGCGATGCGCGGTGCCGCTTCCGTGCTTGAAGGCTTTGTGGCCTTTGAGCGGGAGGTCTCGATCATCGCCGCACGCGGCTTGGACGGTTCGGTCTCGGCCTTTGATCCGGGCGAGAATGTGCATAGCGAAGGCATCCTGCGCACCACCACCGTGCCGGCACGCCTGACGCCCTCGCAGCGTTCAGACGCCGTGCTGCTGGCCGCTAAGATCCTCAATTCTTTGGATTATGTCGGCGTGATGGGGGTTGAACTCTTCGTCACCCGCGCGGGCCTTCTGGTCAATGAGATCGCCCCGCGCGTGCACAACTCGGGCCACTGGACCCAACAAGGCTGCACCGTCGATCAGTTTGAACAACACATCCGCGCCGTGGCTGGTCTGCCCTTGGGCGACGGCACCCGCTACGCCGATGTGGTGATGGAGAACCTGATCGGTGACGACATGGACCGCGTGCCCGCGCTCTTGCGCGAGCGCAACGTTGCCGTGCATCTCTACGGCAAAGGCGAAGCCCGCCCCGGCCGCAAAATGGGCCATATCAACCGGATCGTGAAGGGCTAAGCCTCCCTCACCACGACCTCAACAGCGCCCCCAGCGGGTGCTGTTTGCGTTTCCAAACAGAGGCCAGCGCCCGGCCCGGGTGGGCGCGAGAAGCGCCCGCTCCAATAATATGAAGGGGGCGGGGCGGGCGCTAGCCGGGTGCTAGGGCACCCGACCAAAAGGAAGAGAAACGCGGCGCGGTGAGCGAAAGGCCAAGAGCCATGAGGCCCCCCTCACTTCCCCCGCCAAAAACGCCCATTGCGCAGGAAATGCACCGTTTGCCGCACCACTTGGGGGTTCATCACCATCCAAGTATGGCTCACCGGCAAGGTGATGTGATCCGCCATCCCCGCGACCTTGGTGCTTGCCACCGTCACCTTGCCGTCATTCGCCCCCGGCAAAATATAGGAAAACCAAGGCGATACCGTCGTGGTCCCGGCAATCACCCCCAAGGGGAAATTCGCCGCTGGCAGCCGGTTCGGCCAGCTCTCCGGCCCCGTCCCCAAAGCCATCCCCGCCGGTCCATTCATAACCTGAAACGCCCGCCACGAGCCCATCGCATCCACCAGCTCCGAGCCGTGGTTGGGCGGTGCCAGCATCACCACCCGCCCCAAACCCGCCGGTTGTCGGCGCGACAGCCAATCGCGCACCAATATCCCGCCCATCGAATGGGTGACGATATGGGTGACCCGCCCCGCCCCACCTTCAGCCGACCCACCTTCAGCCGCCCGCTCAAGCCCCGCAATCAGCCCTTCGACCAGTTCCTGCGGCGGCGCCTTGGTCGAAGGATAGCCCATATTGACGACCGAGAAGCCCGCTGCCCGCAAAGCAAGCTCCATCGCCAGCAAAGACCGCGGGCTGCGCGCCAGCCCATGCACCAAAAGCACCTGCTCAGAAGGCGCATTCATGCGGGACTTGGCCTCAGGTGAGACAGAGGCAGAATTGTCGGAGCGGGCTTTGCGCATCCGCCGATCATGCCAAAGCCAACGCCCAATGCAAGTCAGCTTCCCGCACCTAGGTATGATTGCCTAATGCCGCCTCGCGGCTGGACAACCGCCCGCACGCGGCGCAACCTTACGTCACTATGAGAAAGATACGTCAAAAGCCCCGCATCGCCGTCCGCGCCCTGATCCTCGATCAAGACCAACGGCTTTTACTCGTCAACGCTTTCCCCGATGACGCAAAGTCGAACCTTTGGTGCGCGCCCGGCGGCGGCTGTGAAGGCGGCGTAAGCCTGCCCGAGAACCTTGCCCGCGAGGTCTATGAAGAAACAGGCCTGCGCATCAGCGTCGGGGCCCCTGCGCTGATCAATGAATTTCACCACCCCGACTCGGGCTTTCACCAGATCGACCTTTTCTTCCGCTGCACCCTTATCGAAGGCCAGCTCGACGACAGCTGGAAAGACCCCGAAGGCGTGGTCACCCGCCGCCGCTTTGTGTCGCTTGCCGAGCTCGCGCTCGGGAAAATCCGTTTCAAACCCGACTATTTGATCGAGGCCGCTTGGGGCAAAGACTGCCTCTACGACCCTTTGGAAGAAATGATCTTATGAGCCGTGCCTTCGTGAATGAGGACGCCGGGGCCGACCGCCCGGACCTGCCCGAGCTGCCGCTGTCGACCCGGCCAAATTATGTGACGCCGCGCGGGCTGGCCGATCTGCAGGCAAGGCTCGCCACCCGGGTCGCCGATCTTGCGGCGCTGAAAGCCCGCGCTGAGCGGCTCGATAAGCTGCCCGAAGCCGCGGCCGAGCGTGACATCCGCTGGCTTGAGGCCCGGCTCAAATCGGCCATTCTGGTCGATCCGGCGGCACAAAGCCTGCAAGAGGTGGCCTTCGGCCTGCGTGTTACCGTCTGCGACGAAGAGGGTCGCGAAAGCAGCTATGAGATCACCGGCGAGGATGAGGCGGATGCCAACCTTGGCCGCATCGCGCCGCATTCCCCGCTTGCCCGCGCGCTTCTGGGCGCGCAGGTCGGAGATGAGGTGGTCTGGAAGCGCCCCGCGGGCGATTTGACGCTGGAAGTCGTGGCGATCAGCCTGCCTTAAGCGCGCGCAACTGCTGCATACGCAAGCCAAATTCCTGTTCAAATCCATGCGCTTGCGCATAGGTCAAAGCCGCTGAGGCCTTGGCGATCAGATCCTCACGGTCGCGGTCCCAGCCCGCAATCCCTGCCGCCAAAGCCGCGTAGCGCCCCATCGGCACCAGCAGCCCCGCGCCCGATTCCCCCAGCAGCCCGCGCCACATCCGATTGTCATACCCCCCAACCGGCAGGCCGCAGCCCATCGCCTCAATATAGCTGCAGGACGGATCGGACTGACGGTGACAGGACAAGAACAAATCCGCCTCGCGTCGCAAGATCGGCACCAACCCGCTGCGAAACGGCACCGGCCTATGGAGCCGCACCCGCCCTTGCAGCCCCGGATCCGCAAGCCCCTGCCGCACGCCCTCGGCCAAGGAACCATCGCCGTAAATATCCAGCGTGAAATCCACCCCCAGCGCCCGCAAGGCCCGAGCAAAGGGCAAAAGATCCTGCGCGCCCTTGAGAGGCTCCAGCCGCCCGGAATGCACAATGCGCAAAGGCGCGCCGCTGCGCAGCCGCTCGGCCCGCGTCGCCATATCCTCGGGCGTGGCGAAAAGATCCGCCGTCATCCGCCCGTCGAGATACATCAAGAGATTGGCGTTCAGCCCGCCGTAACTCTCTGCCGCAGGCCAGCCATTGGCCTGCACCCCATCTGCCACGCGAAACGCCTGCCGCCGCCGCCGCTCTTGCCCCAGATGCCACACCGCCGATCGCAGCTTGCGCAAAACACCCATCTGGCGGTCCAAGCGCAGGATCTGCAGCTGCGTCTCCAGCGGATATTCCACCGCATAGACCAGCTTTTGCGCCGGTCGCTCAATCAGCGCCGGCAGGCCATAAAGCTCATGCATATCGGCCGAGGCGCAGATCACGCTGGCACCGCGCAAATGCGCCGGTTCAGGCGGTTGTCCCGGCTCCATCAACGCCAGCTCAAACCACCCTTCGGTGTCGGGCAGGCTATCACCGGCCTGAAACCCCACAGGCCGGCGCAAAAGCACCCGCACCTTGCCCGGCCAAGCCTCGCAATGCAGCTTCATGCCCGAGGCGAATTTCTCCTCAAGCGCCCAGCGCCCCGGTTCAATCTGCAAAAGCGGCGCAGGCGCGATCAGCAAGAGCATTGCGAAAACTCCAATCGACGGGGCGAAAATACAGCTCAGAAAGAAGCGGCGCAGGGAAAGAGGCTTGGGCAAAACATCCAAGCCCATACCTAGCCGCAGCCCGCCGCCCACAGCAACCCAAACCCCACCGCAAAGAAAAAGGGCGGTCCGAAGACCGCCCTTTTCCGTAACCCATAGGGGATGGATCAGAAATCCATGCCGCCCATGCCGCCGCCCGGCATTGCCGGAGCAGCTGCTTTATCAGCCGGCTTGTCAGCGATCATCGCTTCAGTGGTGATCAAGAGCGAGCCAACCGAAGCCGCGTTTTCCAGCGCGGTGCGGGTGACTTTCGCCGGGTCGATCACGCCGAAGGCGAACATGTCGCCATATTCTTCGGTCTGAGCGTTGAAGCCGAACGAGGTCGAGGAGGATTCACGGATCTTGCCGGCAACAACTGCACCGTCAACGCCCGAGTTCTCAGCGATCTGACGCAGCGGCGCTTCCAGCGCGCGACGGATGATCGCGATGCCAACGTCTTGGTCCGAGTTCGCGCCTTTCAGGCCTTCCAGAACTTTGGTCGCTTGAACCAGAGCCACGCCACCGCCGACAACGATGCCTTCTTGGACAGCTGCACGGGTTGCGTTCAGAGCGTCATCAACGCGGTCTTTGCGCTCTTTGACTTCAACTTCGGTCATGCCGCCGACTTTGATGACTGCAACGCCGCCAGCCAGTTTGGCCACGCGCTCTTGCAGTTTCTCACGGTCGTAGTCCGACGAGGTTTCTTCGATCTGAGCGCGGATTTGCGAAACGCGTGCTTCGATCTCGGCCTTGTCGCCCGAGCCATCAACGATGGTGGTGTTGTCTTTGTTGATGGTGACCTTTTTGGCGCGGCCCAGCATGTCGATGCCGACATTCTCCAGCTTCATGCCGAGGTCATCGGAGATGACTTGGCCGCCGGTCAGGATCGCGATGTCTTGCAGCATGGCCTTGCGGCGATCGCCGAAGCCCGGAGCTTTGACAGCAGCGATTTTCAGACCGCCACGCAGCTTGTTGACCACGAGGGTCGCCAGTGCTTCGCCTTCAACGTCTTCAGCGATGATGACGAGCGGGCGCTGCGATTGGATGACGGCTTCCAACAGCGGAACCATCGGCTGCAGCGACGAGAGTTTTTTCTCGTGCAGCAGGATGAAGGCGTCTTCCAGATCCGCGATCATTTTGTCGGGGTTGGTGACGAAGTAGGGCGACAGGTAGCCGCGGTCGAATTGCATGCCTTCGACGACGTCAACATCGGTCTCCAGACCTTTGTTTTCTTCGACGGTGATCACGCCTTCGTTGCCAACTTTTTGCATCGCTTCAGCAATGATTTTGCCGATTTGCGCTTCGCCGTTGGCCGAGATGGTGCCGACTTGAGCCACTTCTTCGGTGCCATTGACCGGGCGCGACGCAGCTTTCACAGCTTCGATGACCTTCGAGGTCGCCAGGTCGATGCCGCGCTTCAGGTCCATCGGGTTCAGGCCAGCTGCAACCGACTTCAGGCCTTCTTGGATGATGGCTTGAGCGAGAACGGTGGCGGTGGTGGTGCCGTCGCCAGCTTCGTCATTGGTGCGAGCGGCGACTTCTTTCACCAGCTGCGCGCCCATGTTCTCGAACTTGTCTTCCAGCTCGATTTCTTTGGCAACGGTCACGCCGTCCTTGGTGATGCGCGGTGCGCCGAAGGACTTGTCGATGACAACGTTACGGCCTTTCGGGCCGAGCGTGGTTTTGACAGCATTTGCCAGGGTGTTGACGCCACGCAGCATGCGGGCGCGGGCATCGGCTTCGAAACGTACGTCTTTTGCAGCCATTGTGCAGACTCCTCGAAAATTCAGTTGCGGACGGGACGGATCCGGGATCCATCCGGGTCAAAAGAAGCGTCTCAGGCGATGATGCCGAGGATGTCGCTTTCTTTCATGATCAGCAGCTCTTCGCCGTCCAGCGTCACTTCGGTGCCCGACCATTTGCCGAACAGAACACGGTCGCCAGCTTTGACCGAAGGTGCGATCAGCTCGCCCGAGTCCTTGCGCGCGCCAGCGCCAACCGAGACGACTTCGCCTTCAGCGGGCTTTTCTTTGGCGGTATCGGGGATGATCAGGCCGCCCTTGGTTTTTTCTTCACCTTGGACGCGACGGACCAGCACGCGGTCATGCAGCGGTGTAAAAGCCATCTGGTAACTCTCCCTTGGGTTCCAGGTTAAATCGTTTAGCACTCACTAGGGGTAAGTGCTAACGAACGAAGACTTAGGCAGCGCTTTGCCACGAGTCAACTCTCTCCTGACCGGAAATTTACGGGCGCGTGAGCGCAACTTGCTTCCCCTTCCCGGCCAAGGGTGCAATCCTTCCCACCTTGGTAGGAGGTATCATGGTCAATATCCGCTCAGCCTTTGTCACGCTTGGCTTTTTGGCGCTTGCCGCCGCCCCAGTTTCCGCCGCTTGCACCGGCACGAACCTCTTGGATCAGTTGCCCAGCGACACCCGCGCTGAGCTTGACGCAAAGGCCAAGGCGGTCCCCTATGCCACGGGCAATTTCTGGCAAGCCACCAAGGGCGATCAAAGCCTGACGGTGATTGGCACCTATCACCTGGATGATCCGCGCCACGATGCCATCGTGGAACAATTCGCCCCGCTGGTTGAGGCCGCCGACCTCTTGTTGCTCGAGGCCGGACCTGAAGAGGAAAAGGCGCTGCAAGACCATATCGGCCGCGACCCCTCGCTGATGGTGATCACCGATGGCCCGCCGCTCAACAGCCAACTCTCGCCCGAGATCTGGGAGCGTCTTGCCACAGCCGCTGAGACGCGGGGCATCCCGCCGATCATGGCCGCCAAAATGCGTCCTTGGTATCTGTCGCTGCTCCTCGCTATTCCGCCTTGCGCGATGGAGCTGATGCTGACGCCGAACGGGCTTGACCATCGCCTGCAAAGCGTTGCCGATGCCGCTGGCACCAAGGTGCAGGCGCTGGAACCCTATGACACGCTCTTTGCCGTCTTCGAGCTCTTCAGCAGCGAAGACCAGCTGGCGATGATCGAACAAACCCTTTCGTTTGAACCGAAGATCGCCGATCTCTCCTGGACCTTGGCCGAAGGCTATTTTGCCGGTGAAAACCGCCTGACATGGGAGCTGATGCGCCACCTCTCCTACGACATCCCCGGGTTCACCAAGGCCCAAGTCGATGAGGATATGGCCCTGATGGAAGAGGCGTTGATGATCCGCCGCAACCAAGCTTGGATTCCGGTGATCGAAGAGGCCGCCGGCAAAGGCTCTACAGTCGTCGCCTTCGGCGCGCTGCATCTTTCGGGCGAAGAGGGCGTCTTGAACCTGCTAGAGCGCAACGGCTGGACGCTGACCGAAATCGCCCCGGCCCCGTAAGGCCCCCCCGGCTCCATGCAAAAGGGGCGGCGCATCCCTGCGCCGCCCTTCGTCTTAGCGCCTGTTTAACCGCCATGCCCCGCGCAACTTCCCGCCTTCAGATTGCAACCCAATCACCGCCCCCGGCGTTGAGGGGGCAAGCAAGCAAATAGGACGGCCATGGCAGCAACTTTCTTCAACCTTTCCGATGAAAAGGGCGTCTTGCGCCTCTCCGTCGCGGTCACCGTGCTTGTCGCCCTTCTCGGCATCGGCTTCGGCCTTATCTCTGGCTCCTTCGCCATCATCTTCGACGGGGTCTATTCGCTGACCGATGCCAGCATGAGCTTGCTGTCGCTGCTTGTGGTCAATCTCATCACCAATTTTGCCACCGCCACCAATCTCTCGCCGAAACTGCGCGCTCGGTTTTCCATGGGGTTTTGGCACCTCGAACCGATGGTCCTCCTCCTCAACGGCACCTTGCTGATCGGCGTTGCCGTCTATGCGCTGATCACCTCGGTCGGCAGCCTCTTGCAAGGCGGGCGCGAGCTGGAATTTGGCTGGGCCATCGCCTATGCCGCCGCCACCGTGGCCCTTTGCATCACCATCGCCGTGGCCGAGACCCGCGCCAACCGCCGGATCAAATCCGACTTTTTGGCGCTGGATGTGAAGGGCTGGATCATGTCCTCCAGCATCACCGCCGCTTTGCTGATCGCCTTCTGCATCGGCTATCTGCTGCAAGGCACCCGGCACGAATGGCTTCAGCCCTATATCGACCCCGCCGTGCTGGCGCTGGTCTGCCTTTTGATCATCCCGCTGCCGATCGCCACGATCCGCCAAGCGCTCTCGGATGTGCTCCTAGCCGCCCCGCCCGCCATGCGCAGCGAGATTGACGAGATCGCCAGCCGCTTTGCCGCCAAACACGGCTTTCTCAGCTACCGCGCCTATGTCGCCCGCGTCGGCCGCGCCCGCCAGATCGAGCTTTACTTCATCGTCCCGCCCGAGATGCCGCCGCGCCCGATCACCGCATGGGACGCGTTGCGCGACGAAATCGGCACCGAGATCGGCGGCGACAGCGCGCATCGCTGGCTTACCGTGGTCTTCACCGGCGATCCGGAATGGGCTGAATAACGCGGCGACGCGCCAAAGCGCCTTGCCAGCCTTCGTGACAAGGGCGCGCGCGCTGTCTATAAGGCGCGCGAAACATTTGCCGCAAGGATACCGCGATGACGATCAAGGTTTTTGGCCACAAATCCCCCGACACCGATTCCACCGGTTCGCCGATCATCTGGGCGTGGTATCTGAATGACGTGCTGGGCACCCCGGCCAAAGCGGTGCTCTTGGGCGAGCCCAACACCGAAGCCGCTTTCGTGCTGAAGCATTGGGATCTCCCGAAGCCCGAGATCATCTCGGATGTGACCGCAGACGACCAAGTCGTCGTTGTCGACACCAACAACCCGGCCGAGTTGCCCGCCTCGATCAATGAGGCCAAGCTGCTGGCGATCATCGACCACCACATGCTGGTGGGCGGTCTGAAAACCAAGACCCCGATCGACATCACCATCCGCCCGCTGGCCTGCACCGCCACCATCATGCATGACCTGATCGGTGACGATCTGGCGAAAGCCCCGCGCGGCATCAAAGGCGCGATGCTCTCCTGCATCCTGTCGGACACGCTGGAATTCCGCAGCCCGACCACCACCGCACATGACAAGGCCGTGGCCGAGAAACTGGCCGCCGATCTCGGCATCAACTTGGGCGATCTCGCCACCGCGATGTTCGAAGCCAAATCCGACATCTCGGCCTTCTCGGATGCCGAGCTTCTGCGCATGGACAGCAAAGAGTATAACGTCGACGGCAAAGAACTGCGTGTCTCGGTCTTGGAGACCACCGCGCCGAAGCTGGTACTGGACCGCAAGGCCAGCCTGATGGCCTCGATGGAAGGCGTCGCCAAGGAAGACAGTGCTGACCAAGTGCTGCTCTTCGTCGTCGACATCCTGCGCGAAGAGGCGACACTCCTCGTCCCGAACGATCTGGTGAAGCAACTGGCCGAGGCCTCCTTCGGCGTCACCGTCTCCGGCGACACCGTGGTGCTGCCCGGCGTGATGAGCCGCAAAAAGCAGATCATCCCCGCGCTGAAGCTCTGATCGGCCCTTGGCCAGAGGTATGGCGCAAAGCCATACCTCTGCCAGACGTAAGCCATACGTCATCCATACCATTGTTTTGGCGCCCGCCGCGCCTCAGGAGTTCCCCATGACCGAGATCATCGCTTCGCTGGCCGATGTGGCCCCCCGTTATGATGCGGTGTTCTGCGATCTCTGGGGCTGCCTGCATGATGGCAAAACCCCCTTCCCCGCTGCCGTTGCGGCGCTGCAAGCCTTCCGCGCCCAAGGCGGGATCGTGATGCTGCTGACCAATTCGCCGCGCCCAAAGCCCAGCGTTATCAAGCAGTTGGACGCAATGGGTGTGCCGCGCGATGCGTGGGACGACATCGCCACCTCGGGCGATGCGGCGCAATATGGTATGCTCTCGGGTGGCGTCGGTCGCCGCATCCACCACATCGGCGCGCCGAAGGATGAGACATTCTTCAACGATTTCGCCGAGGATTTGCAGGCCTATGCCGCCAGCCAACCCGCCATCGAGCGTGTGGCCCTCAAAGACGCCGAAGGCATCATCTGCACCGGCCTGATTAACGATTTGGTAGAGACCCCAGAAGACTACCGCGCCCAGCTTCTTTTGGGAAAAACGCTAGGCCTGCCAATGCTTTGCGCGAACCCCGATATCGTGGTGGATATGGGCGACAAGCGGCTTTGGTGTGCGGGCGCACTGGCCCGCGATTATGAGGAAATGGGCGGTACCGCGCTTTATTTCGGCAAACCGCACCCGCCGATCTACGACCTCGCCCGCCGCCGCCTTGCGGCATTGCGCTCTGACGAATGCCGCATCCTCTGCATCGGCGATGGCGTGAACACCGACGTGCTCGGCGGCGTGCAAGAGGGGCTCGACACGCTTTTCGTCACCGGAGGCATCGACACTTTGGCCTTTGGCACGGATTCCTCCAATCCAAACAAGGACTTGCTTCAGGCATGGCTCGATGAGCGCCAGCTTGCGCCCAGCTATGCCATCGGCCACCTGCGCTGACGCCAGCAATATAATTGCCGCACAAGGCAACAATTCATCCGATTATTGCTTAATGGATTTGTTCTGCGCCGCAGCATCTGCTAAAAGCCCTAAGACTTTTAGGGATTCGCCATGATGCTCGACAACGCTCAAACCCCGCCGCGCGGCACGATCTATATCGAGGACATCACCCCCGGCCTGTCCCGCTCGCTCTCCAAGGTCGTAAGTGACCGGGATATCGAGCTTTTTGCCGAGGCGACTGGTGACTGCAACCCAGTCCACCTTGACGATTCCTACGCCAAAGAGACCTTCTTCAAGGGCCGCATCGCGCATGGTGTGTTGACCGCTGGCCTGATCTCAGCCGTGATCGGCGAGCAGCTTCCCGGGCATGGCACCATCTACCTTAGCCAAAACCTTAGGTTTATTGCCCCTGTTCGCCCCGGCGCTACGGTCACCGCCACCGTCACCGTGCTTGAGCTTGATCTCGCAAAACGCCGTGTGACCCTTGAAACCATCGCTTCAGTCGGTCAAACCGTGGTTCTGAAGGGCGAGGCGGTGGTGTTGGCCCCCTCGCGCAAGATCGGCTAGGGGCCCAAGCCCCCGCCGCCAAGGCATGGGACGCGCAGGCAGGATGCAAATTCATCAAGACTGGCAATGGCTTGCCCCGGCCGCCCGTGGGGCTTCCGTGGCGATGGGCAATTTTGATGGCGTGCATCTCGGCCATCAATCCGTCATTGATCTGGCGCGCGGCAAAGGCCCTTTGGGCGTCATCACCTTTGAGCCGCACCCCCGCCAAGTCTTCACTCCAGAAGGCCCGGCTTTCCGCCTGATGAACGCCGAATCCCGCGCCAATCGGCTGGCCAAACTTGGCGTGGACCACCTCTTTCAAATTCAATTCAACCGCGCCCTCGCGGCTTTGACGCCCGAAGATTTCGCCGCCCGCGTGCTGGCTGAAGGGCTGGGCATCCGCCATATCGTGGTCGGTGCCGACTTCTGCTTTGGCGCTGGCCGTGCCGGAACTGCGAATGATCTCAAAGCCTTGGGAGACCGCTTGGGCTTTGAGACCACCATCGCCCCGCTGATCGCCATCGAAGGCCACGAGGTCTCCTCGACCGCGATCCGCCGCGCTTTGTCCGAGGGCCGCCCGCGCGACGCCGCCGCCATGCTGGGGCATCTGCATCGCATTGAAGGCGAGGTGATCCACGGCGAAAAGCGCGGCCGTGAGCTTGGCTTTCCCACCGCCAATATGGCCCTGACCGGGCTGCATCTGCCGAAATTCGGCGTCTATGCCGCCCGCGTGGATGTGCTCAGCGGCCCGCAGCAGGGCAGCTACCTTGGCGCCGCCAGCCTTGGCGTGCGGCCGATGTTTGACGGCGAAGTGCCAAACATCGAGACCTATCTCTTGGATTTCAAAGGCGATCTTTACGGCCACCACCTCTCGGTCGCGCTGGTCGACTACCTGCGCCCCGAGATGAAATTCGATGGTCTTGACGCTTTGATCACCCAGATGAACGCCGATTGCGCCCAAGCGCGGCAGATCTTGACCGACTAAGCCGCCGCATCCGGCACCAACCGACGCGCCACCCATGCTGCAAGCGTGAAGACCAGCGCCCCAGCGATCAGGTCCACCAGATGATGTCCGCCATGCGACAGGGTCGTCGGCACCATCAGCACAGCCGCGATCAGAGCCAGCGGAAAATACCAGGTTCCGCGCGCGTAGACCGCCACCATGAGTGCCATAACGATATGATAAGACGGGAAAGCCACCACGCCCGTCACCACCTCGGGGCGGATCACGCCGGGGCCTGCTTGGGCCAAATGCAACAGCGCGGCCCCCACCTCGGGACTGGTCAAAAGCCCGATGCTTTGGCTGATCACGGTGGGGATCTGTGCAAATCCCGACGGGCCGATCGAAGGCCAAAGCCACCAGATTGCGGTGGTGACCACCAAGGCAAGACAGCCCGACAGCAACAGCCTTTGCATCTGCACCTCGCGCCGCTGCACAGCCAGTATCACCACGAGCCCAAGGATCTGCGGTAAAGAGCTGTGATAAAGCCAAGCCAAGGGCCGCACCAAGGCCGGATAGGCGGAAAGCGCAGTGACAAAGCCCGCCCAATCATAGCCCAAAACTGCATCAATTCGCATAAGTTGCAGGTCGATCAATGGGTTATGAAGGGGGAAAAGCGCGAAGATGAAGATCGCCGACAAAGCGCTGATCGCCATGAAAGCGCCGACGCCAATCGCCCCTGCCGCCAGCCTTGGCGCCTTGGCACGCGCGCGGGCATAGCCACCAATCGCCACCATGCCAAAAGCTGCCGCAACACCGGGCGCGAAGCCGGCCCAATCCACATCGCGCCCAAGCCCCCAGACCAAAGCCAAAGTGCCAAGCATCAAGACAAGGATATACCCCAGCAAGATCCGCTCGCCCGGTAGGAAGGCCGCGCCGTCAAGGCCCCTGCCCTGCAGGGGCGCCGATTGTGATTGTGCTGTCATCTTGCCCTCAACCCCGCGTATCGCCGTCAATTTCGATGGGCAATATGGCAGTCAAAGGGCAAAAATTCTGCCATTTCAGGCTCTTTCACGAATGCCCTTGCCGATAAAGCCACAAAGGCCGGGCAAGATCTGCCCGGCCTTTGTCATCCCAATAAGATCTGTGGCGCAAACCAGTTTGCGACCACCGCGAAAGGCTTAGCCGCGCGGGTAGAAGCCTTCGTAGATCGGGGTCAGGGTCTCGGTCTCAAAGAGGCTCGAAACCGACATGCCGCCCCAGATGTTCAGGATCGCTTGGGCAAACATCGGCGCGGTCGGCACCACGCGGATATTCGGCGCGCCGAGAAGCTTGTCGCCTTGCTCGATCGAATCAGTGATCACCAGCGATTTCATCACCGATTTCGACACCCGCTCAATGGCCGGGCCCGAGAGCACGCCGTGGGTGATGTAGGAGTGCACCTCGGTGGCCCCCGCCTCCATCAGCGTCTCGGCGGCTTTGCACAGCGTGCCAGCGGTGTCGCAGATGTCGTCCACAATGATACATTTCTTGCCGGTGACATTGCCGATCACGATCATCTCGGCGATCTCACCCGCGCGCTCACGGCGCTTATCAACGATGGCCAGCGGGGCGTTGATCCGTTTGGCCAACTCACGCGCGCGGGCCACACCGCCCACGTCGGGCGAGATGACCATGATGTCATCCATCTGGCCTTTGAAGTGATGCTCGATGTCCAAAGCGAAAACCGGGCTCGCGTAGAGGTTATCCACGGGGATATCGAAGAAGCCTTGGATCTGGGCGGCATGCAGGTCCAGCGTCAGCACGCGGTCGACGCCTGCGGTCTCGATCAGGTTGGCCACAAGCTTGGCGCTGATCGGGGTGCGGGCTTTGGCGCGGCGGTCTTGGCGGGCATAGCCGAAATAGGGGATCACGGCGGTGATCCGGCTGGCCGAGGACCGGCGCAAAGCGTCGGTCATAATCAGAAGCTCCATCAAATTGTCATTCGACGGGTTCGAGGTCGGCTGGATCACATACATGTCCTCGCCGCGGACATTCTCGAAGACCTCGACGAAGATCTCTTGATCGTTGAACCGCTCGATCCGCGCATCAACAAGATTGACGCTCATGCCGCGGTGCATCGACATGCGGCGCGCGATGGATTTGGCGAGGCTGAGGTTGGCATTGCCGGAAATCAGCTTCGGCTCGGTGATGGCGGGCATGGATTGTCTCCGAAGGGCAGCGGAATCGATGGGCGCGGGATAGCACCCACTTTACCTTAGGCATAGGGGGACGGAGCGTAAAACCCGCTTGGAGGGTCGTTATTAAGGCAGAATGGCTTGTTGGCGACACAGGCTGGGGCTATCTCGCCCTTGCCAATCGCAAGGTTTCGCTCATGTCGCCCTCGCCCGCCCCTGCAGATCGCTCACCCGCCCGCAAATGGGGTTCGGGTCCGCGTCCGATCTTGGCTTTGCATTGCGCGCTGGCGCATGGCGGCGCTTGGGCCGACTTGGCGCAAAACTTGCAAGGCGTCACGCTGACCGCCCCCGATCATCCCGGTCATGGCCGCAATAGGGATTGGGACGGGGTGCAGGACTTGCACCAGCAGGCCACGGCCGAAGCGCTGGCCCATGCCCACGACTTGGCCAAGGACGGTCCGATCGACCTCTTCGGCCACAGCTTTGGCGGCACTCTGGCCCTGCGCATTGCCTTGGAGAACCCCGGGCTCGTGCGCGCGCTGGTGCTGGTGGAGCCTGTGCTTTTCGCGGCAGCAAGGGCGACGCAGTCCTTCGCGCAGATGGCCGCCTCGCAGCTTAACCTTGCGCAGGCGATTGCCGCAGACCGAGAGGCCGCCGCCGCCAGTTTCCACGCCGAATGGGGCACGGGAGAGGCCCTTGCCGATCTGCCCGAACGCCCCCGGCGCTATATCACCGAGCGGATCCATCTGATCCCCGCCGCCAATCCCGGCTTAGTGGATGACAATGCGCATCTTCTGCGCCCCGAAGGGCTTGAGAGCCTTAAGGTGCCGGTTTTGCTGGTCGAAGGCGGCAAAAGCCCTGCCATCGTCGGCGCCATCCATGACGCCCTTGCCCAACGCATCACGCCGCTGACCCGCGCCAAGATTGACGATGCTGGGCATATGCTGCCCCTCACCCATGCCAAAGCGCTGGCTGCTCTGGTCCAAACCCATCTGGCGAAAAGCTAAGCCGCAATCTTTTGAGAAAGATCGCGGCTTAGTCTTTAGAACTCAGCGTTTTTCACAGCTGCGCGGCATAGGCGGACAGGAAGGCATCCACCTCTTCAGCACTGGTTGCCCAGCTGGTGACAAGCCGGGCGCGCTCACGGCCCTCGGCCCCGGCACGGCTGTAGAACTGCGCGCCTTTGGCTTGCAGCCTTACGGAGGTGCCACGGCTCCAATCGGCGAACATCAAATTGGCTGGCACCGGATGAACCGAGACCGCGTCATTGCCGCTGAACAGCCCCGATGCCAAACGCTGCCCCATCGCATTGGCTTGACCCGCCAAGCGCAACCAGAGTCCGTCTTCCAGATAGGCGTCAAACTGGGCCGAGAGGAACCGGTGCTTCGAGAAAAGATGCCCCGCCCGCTTGCGGCGGATCTCAAACTCAAAGGCCTTAGCGGGATCGAAGATCACCACCGCTTCAACCCCAAGGCAGCCATTCTTGGTGCCACCGAAGGACAGAATATCGATCCCGGCCTTCCAAGTCATCTCGGCCGGAGTGGCTCCGCTCGCCACTAAAGCATTGGCAAATCGCGCACCATCAAGATGACAGGGCAGCCCCTTGGCCTTGGCCAAAGCGGTCAACGCCGCAATCTCGGCAGGCGTGTAAAGCGTCCCTGCTTCGGTGATATTGGTCAGCGTCATCATCCCGCTTTGCAGCGAATGCACCCCGCCGGCGCCAATCCGGTCAAGCTGCACCTGCAAGGCGGCAGGATCAATTTTGCCCTCCGCGCCGTCCACCAAAAGAAGCTTCGCCCCACCGGCAAAGAACTCGGGCGCGTTGCACTCATCCTCAGCCACATGGGCCTTTTGGTGGCAGAAGACCGCGCCCCAAGGCGGGCAAGTCAGCGCGATCGACAAAGCATTGGCCGCCGTCCCCGTCGCCACCAGATAGACCGCCGCCTCCGGTGCCTCAAAAAGCGCGCGGACCTGAGCCGTCACCCGCGCCATCAGATCATCGCCACCATAGCTGCGCTGCGACCCGTCATTGGCGCGCAGCACTGCCGCCATGATTTCGGGCGCAGCACCCGAGCTGTTGTCGGATGCGAAAAACATCAGGGCGTCTCCTCGATAATATAGTCTTCCCAATCGTCTTCCGGCACCGTCAGCTCCGAGACCGTCTGCCCCCGCACTGAATTGCCCGAGCTATGTGTGCTTTCAGGATCGCCGGTCACCAATGGGTGCCAATCGGGCAAAGTCTTGCCTTGATACAACAGCTTATAGGCGCAGGTTGCGGGCATCCAATAGGCGGATTTCGCCAGCGTCTTCGGCGTCAGGAACACGCATTCTGGCACGAATTGCCGCCGGTTGGCATAATCCCCGCACCGGCAGGTCGCATCATCAAAAAGCCGGCAGGCGACCGAGGTATAGGCAACCTCGCCATCATCCTCGAACTCAAGCTTATTCAGACAGCACTTGCCGCAGCCGTCACACAGCGCCTCCCATTCAGCGGGGGTCATCTTGTTCAGCGGGACAGTTTCCCAGAATTTTTCGCGCATATTGGTCATGGCCGGCAAATTGCGCCGCCGCTTCAGAAAAGGGAAGGGTCAAACGCCGGTTTTCCCCGGCGGAACTGCGCAGCTGAAGCTCAGGCGACATCCCAATCGTCGTCATCTTTGACCGCGCCGATCGCCATCCAATCGGCCCGCACCCGCGCCACCCGACTGTCGCCCCAAGTGCGAAACACAATGTGAAAGCCGCTCGCCGTTACATTCTCGGCCGAGATATCGGCGCGGGAATTGGTCTTATGGTCCATATCCCACATCGAGATCCCCACCGTGACCGCAGGCACCTGCCGGAACGCGGGCTTGAATGTCACCATGAAGCGGCATTCGCGGTTGCCATTGCCGGTCCACATCACCCCGTCATCGGCGAAGTCGGAAAAGAGCACGCGAGAGCCTTGCAGGACACCAGTTCCACTGCCGATCCGCTTCATGCGCCGTCCCCTATCGCAATTTATTCCTTAAAAATGCACACTCATTCCCCCGCCATACTGCCCAAAGACGGCAGTTTGGTGGTCTAAAAATGAAAAAGGCCCCGCGCGGCGGGGCCTTTTCAAATCGTTTCTGGCTTAGAAGCCAGCAGCGGCCTTCATCGCCTGAAGATCCGACAGGATCTTGGCAGCATTGGCCGGCTCGATGCCCGACACGTCCGAAGCTTCGGCGATCAGCTGATCCATCAGCTGCGCGTTCAGCTCTTCCACCGGGACCGCACGTTCGGCCAGAACCGAGACCGAGCTTGCCGAGATTTCGGCAAAGCCGCCGGTCACGGCATAGGCTTTGGTGCCGGCGGCCGAAACCGCCTTCAGGATGCCGGGACGCAGGGTGGTGATGGTGGGGGCATGCCCCGCCATCGCCGTCAGATCGCCCTCAGCGCCTGGGATCTGCACCTCATTCGCCTGAACGGAAGCAAGCCGCCGTTCGGGAGAAACGAGGTCGAATTGCAGGGTGCCTGCCATTCTGTCCCCCTTATGCCGCTGCTGCGGCGAGTTTTTGGGCCTTGGCAATCACTTCTTCGATGTCGCCAACCATGTAGAAAGCGGCTTCCGGCAGGTGGTCGTATTCGCCAGCAACCACAGCTTTGAACGAAGCGATGGTTTTTTCCAGCGGAACCTGTTTGCCGTCGGCGCCGGTGAAGACCTTTGCCACGTCGAAGGGCTGCGACAGGAAACGCTCGATCTTACGGGCACGGGCCACGGTGATCTTGTCGTCTTCCGACAGCTCGTCCATGCCAAGGATGGCGATGATGTCTTGCAGCGATTTGTATTTCTGCAAGATGCGCTGCACCGAGGTTGCCACGGTGTAGTGCTCTTCGCCGATGACCAGCGGGTCCAGCAGGCGCGAGGTCGAACCCAGCGGGTCCACAGCCGGATAGATGCCCTTTTCCGAGATCGCACGGTCAAGAACCGTGGTCGCGTCAAGGTGAGCAAACGAGGTCGCAGGTGCCGGGTCGGTCAAGTCGTCGGCCGGAACGTAAACAGCTTGCACCGAGGTGATCGAGCCGTTTTTGGTCGACGAAATGCGTTCTTGCATCGCGCCCATGTCGGTTGCCAGCGTCGGCTGGTAGCCCACTGCGGACGGGATACGACCCAGAAGTGCGGACACTTCCGAACCGGCTTGGGTGAAGCGGAAGATGTTGTCCACGAAGAACAAAACGTCCGAACCGGTGTCGTCACGGAACTGCTCGGCGATGGTCAGACCCGACAGAGCAATACGCATACGCGCGCCCGGCGGTTCGTTCATTTGGCCGTAAACCAGTGCGATTTTCGATTTTTCCAGATCGTCGGGAACGATAACGCCCGATTCGATCATCTCGTGGTAAAGGTCGTTGCCTTCACGGGTCCGCTCACCCACACCGGCGAACACGGACACACCCGAGTGCACTTTCGCGATGTTGTTGATCAGTTCCATGATGAGAACGGTTTTACCCACGCCTGCACCACCGAAGAGGCCGATTTTGCCGCCTTTGGTGTAGGGTGCGAGCAGGTCGATAACCTTAATGCCGGTCACGAGGATCTCGGTCGCGGTCGACTGCTGGTCGAAGTCCGGAGCCGGAGCGTGGATCGCACGACGGGCTTCGGTCTTGACCGGGCCCTGCTCGTCCACCGGCTCGCCGATGACGTTCAGGATGCGGCCGAGGGTGGCGTTACCCACCGGAACCGAGATCGGAGCGCCAAGGTCACGAACCGGGGCGCCACGAACCAGACCTTCGGTCGCGTCCATAGCCACGGCGCGAACGGTGTTCTCGCCAAGGTGCTGAGCCACTTCCATGACCAGCGGCTTGCCGTTGTTGTCGGTTTCGATCGCGTTCAGAATCGCCGGCAGTTCGCCTTCGAATTGAACGTCAACCACTGCGCCGATAACTTGGGTAACCTTACCCGCGGCGGCGGCAGCTTTCGGTGCTTTTGCCATAGTTTAAATCTCCGGGTTCGTCAGAGCGCCTCAGCGCCCGCGATGATTTCGATGAGTTCGGTGGTGATCGCCGCTTGACGGGTCCGGTTGAACTGGACGGTCAGCTTGTTGATCATGTCACCGGCGTTGCGGGTGGCGTTGTCCATAGCGGACATCCGCGCTCCTTGCTCCGAGGCGCCGTTCTCGAGGAGAGCCGTGAAGATCTGCGTGGCGACATTGCGCGGCAGCAGGTCTGCAAGGATGGCTTCTTCCGAAGGCTCATAGTCGTAGAGCGCATTGGTCGAAGCCGCCTCTTCGAATTTGGCGGGGATGATCTGCTGGGCGGTCGGGATCTGGCTGATCACCGATTGGAACCGCGCGTAGAAGATCGTCACCACGTCAGCTTCACCCGCTTCGAAAGAAGCCGTGACCTGACGGGCAATCGCCGCCGCATTGGCGTAGCCTATGCGCTTCACCTCGCTCAGATCGACATGGCCAACAAAGGCATGGGACCAGTCGCGACGCAGCTGCTCGCGGCCTTTTTTGCCCACGGTCAGGATCTTGACCGTTTTGCCTTGTGCCACCAGCTCGGCAGCACGCTGCCGGGCCAGTTTGGCGATCGAAGAGTTGAAGCCGCCGCAGAGACCGCGCTCGGCTGTCATCACCACCAAAAGGTGGGTCTGGTCATTGCCATTGCCGGCGAGAAGACGCGGAGCGCTTCCCGAACCCGACACGCCAGCGGCGAGCGAGGCCATAACCCCGTTCATCCGCTCGGCATAGGGGCGACCGGCTTCCGCTGCCTCTTGCGCACGGCGCAGTTTGGCAGCGGCGACCATTTGCATCGCCTTGGTGATCTTCCGCGTGTTCTTAACGCTTACGATCCGGTTTTTAAGGGCCTTTAGGCTCGGCATTCGCCTTCTCCTTCAGGGCGCTTACGCGAAATCTTTGGCGAATTCAGCGATTGCGGACTTCAGTTTTTCCTCGTCAGCACCTTTGATCTTCGGGTCCGACTTGGTCAGCCACTCAAGGATTTCCTTCTTCGGACCGCGCAGGAAGGCCAAGAGACCCGCTTCGAAGCGGCCCACGTCCTTCACGGCGATCTTGTCGAGGAAGCCCGCGGTGCCAGCATAGATGACGGCCACGATCTCGGCGTTGGTGAGCGGCGAATACTGCGGCTGTTTCATCAGCTCGGTCAGACGCGCACCGCGGTTCAGCAGCGCTTGGGTCGAAGCGTCAAGGTCCGAACCGAACTGTGCGAAAGCCGCCATCTCGCGGTATTGAGCGAGCGACAGTTTCACCGGGCCAGCCACGGTTTTCATCGAGTTGGTCTGAGCGGACGAACCCACGCGCGACACCGACAGACCGGTGTTCACGGCCGGGCGGATGCCTTGGTAGAAGAGTTCGGTCTCAAGGAAGATCTGACCGTCGGTGATCGAGATCACGTTGGTCGGAATAAAGGCCGAAACGTCGCCGCCTTGGGTTTCGATAACCGGCAGAGCGGTGAGCGAGCCATTGCCCGATGCATCGCCAAGTTTCGCCGAACGCTCCAGCAGGCGGGAGTGCAGGTAGAACACGTCGCCCGGGTAAGCTTCACGGCC
The DNA here is from genome assembly GCF_030848395.1 of Pseudogemmobacter lacusdianii. Classification (GTDB taxonomy): domain Bacteria; phylum Pseudomonadota; class Alphaproteobacteria; order Rhodobacterales; family Rhodobacteraceae; genus Pseudogemmobacter; species Pseudogemmobacter lacusdianii. Next base: position 24,066 of record NZ_JAVDBT010000013.1, read on the forward strand.
CGGCGGACGGCGCAGCAAGAGCGACATTTGACGGTAGGACACGGCTTGTTTCGACAAGTCATCATAGATGATCAGGGCGTGACGGCCATTGTCGCGGAAGAATTCTGCCATAGCGGTCGCCGAATAGGGGGCGAGGTATTGCAGCGGTGCCGGGTCCGAAGCGGTTGCAGCAACCACGATCGTGTAAGCCAAAGCGCCGGATTCTTCGAGCTTCTTCACCAGCTGAGCAACGGTCGAACGCTTTTGACCGATCGCCACATAGATGCAGTAGAGCTTCTTCGACTCGTCGTCGCCAGCAGCCTCGTTATAGGACTTCTGGTTCAGGATGGTGTCGAGAGCGACAGCGGTTTTACCGGTCTGACGGTCACCGATGATCAGTTCGCGCTGGCCACGGCCAACCGGGATCATCGCGTCGATTGCCTTGATGCCGGTCGCCATCGGCTCATGCACCGATTTGCGCGGGATGATGCCCGGAGCTTTCACGTCAGCAACGCGACGCTCAGCGGCAACGATCGGGCCTTTGCCGTCGATCGGGTTGCCCAGACCGTCCACAACGCGACCCAGAAGGCCGTCGCCCGCCGGCACGTCCACGATGGACTTGGTGCGCTTAACGGTGTCGCCTTCTTTGATGTCTTGGTCGGAACCGAAGATCACGACACCCACGTTGTCGGTCTCAAGGTTCAGCGCCATCCCGCGGATGCCGCCCGGGAATTCGACCATCTCGCCGGCTTGGATATTATCCAGACCGTGCACGCGAGCGATACCGTCCCCAACGGACAGCACGCGGCCGATTTCAGAAACTTCAGCGTCTTTGCCAAAGTTCTTGATCTGCTCTTTCAGGATCGCAGAGATCTCAGCAGCCTGAATTCCCATCACCCAACCTCTTTCATAGCATTCTGCAAGGAAGCGAGCTTCGATTTGACCGACGTGTCGATCATGGTCGAGCCCAGCTTGACGATAAGTCCGCCGATGAGGGTCTCATCAACGGTTGCGTTCAGTTTAACGGTTTTGCCAGTCTTGGCTTTCAGCGTCACAGCCAAAGCTTTCGACTGAGCCGCCGAGAGTTTGGCGGCCGAGACGACCTCGGCGGTCATCTCGCCTTTATCAGCAGCGATCAGATCGGCCAAAGCCACCGCCAGCTGCGGCAGCACGAACAAGCGACGCTTGTCGGCCATCAAAGCCAGAGTGTTGGCAGTCAGTTCGTGCAAACCCATTTGCGCGCCGATGGCGGCAATGGCACCCGATTGCTCAGCGCGGCTCAGCACCGGCGAAGAAATCATCGCACGCAGCTCAGGGCTGGCTGCAAGCGCGGCCGTCAGCGCTTGGGCATCAGCGTCAAGCGCCTTCAATGCGCCAGCGTCACGGGCCAGATCGAACAGGGCGCTGGCATAGCGTGCCGCGATTCCTGTGGAGACAGAAGCTGGTTCGGACACGTCATCCCTTCCCATGTCGCGGGCCTTACCTTGCCTGTCCATAGCAGCAGCGCCATGTCCAGAGAGCCCGTAGAAATCCCGATATCGCGGGCGTCCTTAGCAGAGCATCCCCAACCTCGCAACTAGGGTGCGTTGCGAAAGGTGACTGAGCGTGTGGTCATTTCGCCGCGCCTGCGCGCGCGATTGCCCCCAATTGGCCCTCGATTGGCCCCTTTAGCCGGCCACAAAACCAACCGAGCCTGCCCGGCTTTTGGCCTGAACCAAGGATTTTTTCAGTATCTGCGCAGGCAAATGCCTTTTCAAGCCTTGTCAGAGGCGGCCCGCATCACCGCATTTGCCAAAAGCGCCTCCGGCGTCAGCAATCTTACATTCGATTAAAATTTGTGCACAAAATCAACGCTATAAGTGACTGCCACCCGACGAAATCTCGTCCCTTGGCCCCTCACATTCGGGTCAATAGCGCGTGAGTCGCGCCTGCCAGCCGTTGACCTTCGCCGCGCAAAGACCGATCTGTCGCAAAGATCACGCGCGATGCCGCTTGCCCGCATGCGCAAGACCACCTCTTTTCCCCGTCGCCCTGTTTAACAAGAGCAGCAGATCCAAGGAGCCTATCATGAGCCGCCCCCTTACGCGCCGCCGCGCATTGATTCTTGGAGCCGGCAGCTTGCTGGGCAGCGCCTCGGTCTTGGCAGCCCCCGCCGTTCTGGCCCAAGCGACAGCAGAGCCTGTGGTGCGCGGCAACAGCTCGGGCTTCACCATGCAAGACTGGCGCAACCACTTTGATTCCGCAGGCCGCGTGATGATCTTGGCCGACACCCAGTCGCGCGCCTTGCATTGGTGGGCGGCAGATGGTTCGGGCCACCGGGTCTATCCGACGTCGGTTCCGATCTCGGATGAGCTGACCAAGCGCGGCCTGACCGAGATTGTGCGCAAGAAGGAAGGGCCCAGCTGGACGCCCACCGCCTCGCAGATGCAGCGCTACCCCGATTGGAAGCCGATCGGCCCCGGCCCGGAGAACCCCTTGGGCACCCATGCGATGTATCTGGGCTGGCCCGCCTATATCATCCACGGCACCCATGACACCCGCAAGATCGGCCGCAAGTCCTCGGACGGCTGCATCGGCCTGTTCAATGAAAACATCGCCGAGCTCTTTCAGATCTCGCCCGTCGGCACGCAAGTGCGCATCATCTGATCTTCGCGATCCTCGCAAGTGGGGCCCGCCCCCACTTGCGGCCCAAGGCAGCCTTAGCTGCCCTTGCGGCCCAAGGCAGGCTCGGCTTTGCCGCCCCGCACCCCCTCCAGCACCCGCAACGGCTTTTTGACCACCGCGCCAAGTCCACCGCGCGTGGGGGCGTAGACCTGTTTTGAGACCTCAACCATCAGCACCCCGCCCGAAAGCCAAGGCAGTCGCCCGCCCGCCGTCTCCCAGAAGTTCGCCGTGCGCAGCCAGAAGGGCGCATTGCTGGGCGGGGCATGCAGCACCGTCAGGCTGCGTTCGGGCGTGAAGCCATGCCGCTTCAGCTGCGCTTCAAGCTGCGTGCCGGAATAGGGGCGACCAAAGCCGAAAGGCGTGGCATCCCGCCGCGACCAAAGGCCCGAGCGGTTCGGCACCACGAACAAAGCCCGCCCGCCGGGGCCAAGCACCCGGTGCGCCTCATCCAGCACCGCCGAGGGCCGCTCGGACGTCTCAAGCCCGTGCATCAACACCAGCCGGTCAACAAGCCCCGTGGCGACCGGCCAGCTGCCGTCCTCGCAAAGGACCGAGACATTCTCCATCCCCGCAGGCCAAGGCATCACGCCTTGCGGCCCCGGCATCAAGCCGATGACCCGCCGCGCCTGCGACAGATAGGGCCGCAGCAAAGGCACCGCAAAGCCAAAGCCCGCCACGGTCTGCCCCGGAGCAGGCGGCCAAAGCCGCACCACTTGGTCACGGATCGCCCTTTGGGCCACCCGCCCCAAGCGGGTGCGGTAATAAAAGGTGCGCAGGTCAAGCACGTCGAGGTGCATTGCGGTTCGCCGCTCTTTAAGGTCACATCGCGACTATCCTAACCCGAAAGGCAGAAATTAAAATGGCGCTCGAACTGGTCACGATTCCCTGCCTCTCCGATAACTTCGCCTTCCTGATCCGCGAGGCTGAGACCGGCACCGTCGCGCTGATCGACGCCCCCGAAGCCGCGCCAATCTTGGCCGCCTTGGCCGAGCGGGATTGGCAGCTCGATCTGATCCTCCTTACCCATCACCACGACGACCATATCCAAGCCGTGCCAGAGCTGCGCGCCGCCACCGGCGCCAAGGTCTGGGGCGGCGCCGCCGATGCCCACCGCCTGCCCGCTTTGGATCGCGCCTTGTCCGAAGGCGACAGCCTGCCCATCGGGGCAGAGAGCTGCACCGTGATCGATGTTCCTGGCCATACGATCGGCCATCTCGCCTTCCACTTCCCCGACGCGGGCCTCGCCTTCACCGCCGACAGCCTGATGGCCGCCGGATGCGGCCGTCTCTTCGAAGGCAGCCCGGCGCAGATGTGGCAAAGCCTTTCCAAACTCGCCGCTCTGCCCCCCGAGACGCTGATCTGCTCGGGCCATGACTACCTCAACGGCAATCTTCGCTTCGCTCTGGCCCTTGAACCGGACAATCCAGCACTTAAATGCCGCATCGAGGCTTTGGAGAGCTTGCGCCGCGAAGGCCAGCTGCCCATGCCCTCTCGGCTTTCCGACGAACTGGCCACCAACCCCTTCCTGCGCGCCGCCCTGCCCGCAATGAAGGCGTCTTTGGGGATGGAGAGTGCCAGCGACGCCGAGGTCTTCGCCGAAATCCGCAGCCGCAAAGATCGGTTCTGACCGGCTCACTCCAAGGCGCAATGCGCTGCGCTTATCACATTTTCGAACTTTGCCGTTTGAAATGCCCCTCGCAGCGAAATTGCCCTTGAAGTGTCCAGAATAAAACCGATCCTTAACGACATGAGGCCACGGTTGGATCAGGCCCCTCTTGAACGGCCCGACCTGCCCAGAGTTACAGGAGCACGCACAAGTGCCGTCATTCTCGTCCACGCTTGAGCAAGCGATCCACGGTGCCTTGGCCCTCGCCAACGCCCGCCGTCATGAGCTGGCAACGCTGGAACACCTGCTTCTGGCTTTGACCGAAGAACCCGATGCCGCGCGGGTGATGCGCGCCTGCTCGGTCGATATTGACGAGCTGAAAAAGACCCTTACCGAATTCATCGATGATGACCTCTCGACTTTGGTGACCAATGTCGAAGGCTCGGAAGCCGTGCCCACCGCCGCCTTCCAACGCGTGATCCAGCGCGCGGCGATCCATGTCCAATCCTCGGGCCGCACCGAGGTGACTGGCGCCAACGTTCTGGTCGCAATCTTCGCTGAACGTGAATCAAATGCCGCCTATTTCCTGCAAGATCAGGATATGACCCGCTATGATGCGGTGAATTTCATCGCCCATGGCGTGGCCAAAGACCCCTCCTTTGGCGAAGCCCGCCCGATCACCGGGGCCGAGCATGAGGGCGAGACCCCCAAGGCCGAGGCGGGTGAGGCGAAAGAATCGGCTCTCTCGAAATATTGCGTCGATTTGAACGTCAAAGCTCAAAAGGGCGACGTGGACCCGCTCATTGGCCGCGACCAAGAGGTGGAGCGCGCGATCCAAGTCCTTTGCCGCCGCCGCAAGAACAACCCGCTTTTGGTGGGCGATCCGGGCGTGGGCAAAACCGCCATCGCCGAAGGTCTGGCTTGGAAGATCGTCAAGAAAGAAGTCCCCGAGGTGCTTTCGGGCGCCACGATCTACAGCCTTGATCTGGGCGCACTTCTGGCCGGCACCCGCTATCGCGGCGACTTTGAGGAACGTCTCAAAGCCGTGGTCAAAGAGCTGGAAGACCACCCCGATGCGATCATGTTCATCGACGAAATCCACACCGTGATCGGCGCTGGCGCCACCTCGGGCGGTGCGATGGATGCTTCGAACCTGCTGAAGCCAGCCCTTCAGGGCGGCAAACTGCGCTGCATGGGCTCGACCACCTATAAAGAATTCCGTCAGCACTTCGAGAAAGACCGGGCCCTCAGCCGGCGCTTCCAGAAGATCGACGTGAATGAGCCTTCGGTGCCGGACACCATCAAGATCCTGATGGGTCTGAAGCCGCATTTCGAAGAGCATCACGACATCCGCTACACCGCCGATGCGATCAAAACCGCGGTTGAGCTGGCCGCGCGCTATATCAACGACCGCAAGCTGCCCGACTCGGCGATCGATGTGATCGACGAAGCGGGTGCTGCGCAGCATCTGCTGTCGGATTCGAAGCGCAAAAAGGTGATTGGCACCAAAGAGATCGAATCCGTCGTCGCCAAGATCGCCCGCATCCCGCCGAAGAACGTCTCGAAAGACGATGCAGAGACCCTGCGCGATCTCGAAAAGACCCTCAAACGATTGGTCTTCGGTCAGGATAAAGCGATTGAGGCGCTTTCGGCCTCGATCAAACTGGCCCGCGCGGGCCTGCGTGAGCCTGAAAAGCCCATCGGCAACTATCTCTTCACCGGCCCGACCGGGGTGGGGAAAACCGAAGTGGCCAAGCAGCTTTCGCAAGTCCTTGGCGTCGAACTCCTGCGTTTCGACATGTCGGAGTATATGGAGAAACACGCGGTCTCCCGTCTGATCGGCGCGCCTCCGGGCTATGTCGGCTTTGACCAAGGCGGCATGCTCACCGATGGCGTCGACCAGCACCCGCATTGCGTGCTCTTGCTCGATGAGATCGAGAAAGCGCATCCGGATGTCTACAACATCCTGTTGCAGGTGATGGACCACGGCAAACTGACCGACCACAACGGCCGGGCGGTGGATTTCCGCAACGTGATCCTGATCATGACCTCGAACGTCGGGGCCTCGGATATGCAGAAATCGGCGATCGGCTTTGGCCGTGACAAGCGGGAAGGCGAAGACACCGCTGCGGTGGAACGCACCTTCACGCCCGAATTCCGCAACCGTCTGGATGCCGTCATCTCCTTCTCGGCCCTGCCGAAACAGGTGATCCTGCAAGTGGTTGAGAAGTTCGTCCTTCAGCTTGAGGCGCAGTTGATCGACCGCAACGTCCATATCGAGCTGACCGAAGAGGCGGCGATCTGGCTCGGTGACAAGGGCTATGACGACAAGATGGGCGCGCGGCCTTTGGCGCGGGTCATCCAAGAGCATATCAAGAAGCCTCTGGCCGAAGAGCTGCTCTTTGGCCGTCTGACCAAGGGCGGTCTGGTCAAGGTTCTGGTCAAGAACGGCGCCATTGAGCTTGAGGTGCAAGAGCCCAGCAAACCCCGGCTCGCCAACCAAAAGCCGCCGCTTTTGACGGCTGAGTGAAGCTCTGAACATCATAAAGGCCGTCCCTCGGGGCGGCCTTTTCCTTTGCGCCCCATGCAGCCAAATCCGCCTTCCCGCGTTGTTCCCCGAACATCGCAAAAAAAATCAGGTTTGGACATGACCCAAGATACCCCCGTCACCACCGTCCCGCATGTGGATCTCAACCGCTACCTCGGCACGTGGTTTGAGCTGAAGCGCCTGCCGATGAAATGGGAAGACACCTACGCCGCCGACATCACCGCGACCTATTCGCTGGAAGAGGGCGGCAAGGTCCGTGTCGACAACCGCTGCCTCAATGATGAGGGTAAGCCCACGCAATCCATCGGTCAGGCCGAGCCGGTCGATGCCAGCAATTCCAAGCTGACCGTCACTTTCCTGCCCGAGCTGTTGCGCTGGATCCCCTTCACCAGCGGTGACTATTGGATCTTGAAGCTGGACCCCGACTATAAGGTCGCGCTGATCGGCGACCCGGATCGCCGCTACCTCTGGCTCTTGGCGCGCGAGCCGCAACTGCCGCAGGCGGTGATTGATGAATATTTGGATCATGCCCGGACCATGGGCTATGACCTCAGCCCGCTGATCACCCCGCGCCAAAGCGGCGCTCAGGTCAGCGATGCTATGCTGGCGCAGGCTTAATGCATAAGGGCGGAGCTTAAAACTCCGCCCTTTTTGTCTTTTGCGCATGTCATCACCAAAGCCATACGTCAGCCATACCTAAGCCAGACGTAAAACAGCTCTCAAACTGAGACCTTAATCGGCGGATTTTTTCACGAACTGCGATTTCAGCCCGATCTGACCGATCCCCGGCACTTTGCAGTCAATATCGTGATCGCCATCGACCAGTCGAATGCCGCGCACTTTGGTGCCGACTTTGATGACGGTCGAAGAACCCTTCAATTTCAGATCCTTAATGACCGTGACATTGTCGCCATCGGCCAAAAGATTGCCCACACTGTCGCGCACTTCCATCGCGGCAAGCCCGGCACCGGGCGTCCATTCATGGCCACACTCAGGGCAGGTCAGCAAAGAATCCGCCTCATAAGTATAGGCAGAACGGCATTCGGGGCACGGAGGCAGGGTATCACTCATTTCCCCAGCTTAAGCCTTTCATTCCACAACGAAAAGCCCCCCTTACCTTTCGGTCAATTTCAGCTCAATCCGCCGGTTTTGCGCTTTGTCAGCCTCAGAATTGCCCGCAGCCACGGGCCGATATTCGCCAAATCCCGTCGCCGCCAACCGATCCGGCGGAAAGCCCAATTCATCCTGCATATACCGCACCACGGATAGTGCCCGAGCTTGGCTCAACTCCCAATTGTCGCGGAACTCCCCACTGCCCGAAAGCGGCACATTGTCGGTATGGCCATCCACCCGAATGATCCAATCAATCTCCGGCGGGATCTGGGTGCGGATATCGTTCAAGATGCTGACAACGCTTGCAATTTGCGCTTGCCCCTCTGGTGCAAGATCCGCCGCACCTAAGTTGAAAAGCACTTCTGAAGAGAAAACAAAGCGATCGCCAACGACCCGAACGCCCTCTCGCCCTTGCAAAAGCGTGGAAAGTTGGCCGAAGAACTCGGACCGGAAGCGTTCAAGATCGGCCTTTTCCGCCTCAAGCCTTTTGCGCTCGGCCTCTTCCAACTCAGCCCGGCGCTTTTGCTCGGACGCCACTTGCGCCAAGGCCGAATTCAACTGAGTGCCCAAGGTCTCAAGCTGCACTTGCGCCTCGGCGTCACGGTTTTCCGCCTCATCCAGCACGTTCTGCAAAGAGCCCAGATCGGCGCGCAGGGCGGCGATCTGTTGGTTCAAAAGCTCAACATTTCTCGCGGCTTGCAGCGATTTCTCTTGCTCAGCCAGAAGCGCTGCCTCGGCCGCAATCAAGGCCGCATCCTTGCCGGTTGCGTCCTGGGCCGCTGCCGTCCGGGCGGCGGCCAGCAGCGTCAATGTCTCCTCGGCTTTGCGACGTTGCTCTTCCAAAGCCAAGGTCATTGCCGTCAATTCGGTCTGCGCGCCTTCCAGTTTTTCGCGCAAAGCCTGCAAAGCCGCCGCATCGACGAGCCGCGCCTCTTCCGCCTTGGTCAGCTCGGTCTTGGCCGAGGCCAAAGCCGCCGCATCCGCGCTGCCCTTGGTTTCCGCCTCACGCAGCAAAGCCTCAATCGCTTCGCGGCGGGCGGCATCCAGCCGCGCCGCTTCGGTCGCGGCATCCAGCTCTTTGCGCAGGCCCGCCAAGGCCAGTTGCGCCGCTTCGGCATCGGTGATCAGCACGGCTTTTGCCGCCTCAAGCTCCGCAACAGAGGCCGCCAGCTCTTTGGCTTCCGCCTGCGAGGCATCGCGCTCGCCCGTCACCAAAGCCAAATCCGCCAAGGCCTTATCGCGTGAGGCGAGCAAGGCCGCGACCTGCGCCTCGAACCCGGTGATCCGCGCTTCGGCCGCTGCCAGCTCTTGCTGGCGCGCTGCCAGATCGCCCTCAAGCTGCGCGATGACCGAGGCCCGCCGCTCACCCTCTGCCAAGGCCGAGGACAGTGAGGCTTGCAATTGCCCCACTTCGGCCTGCAGACCATCAACCTTTTTCTGTTCCAACCCAAGCGCTTGCGACAAAGCGGCGACCTGATCGGTCAGTTCAGCAAGCTCACCGCTTTGGGTCGTGATCGTGTCGCGCAGCACCGATTGCATGACGGTGAAGATGGTCAGCACGAACATCAGCACCATCAAAAGCGTGGTGACGGCATCGACGAAGCCGGGCCAGATCATGCTGGAATCGCGGCGGTGGCGCGACAGGGCCATCTCTTAGCTCCGGCCCATGGGGCTGCGGCCCAGATGGCGGATCGCGGCGGTCAAGCCCGCGATATCGCTACGCAAATCGCTGACCGATTCCTGCCGCCCGGCGGAAAGCTCTTCAAGTATGCGCAGCAGCTGCGTGTCGATCGAGCGCAGCCGCATCCGGCTTTCGGCATCGACATTGTCCGCAGAAGCTTGCGTCGCTTGCACCAGCTGATCTTGGCCCGCGGCAAGCTTCGCCACCAAAGCGGCCAGGGTCGCATTCTGTTCGGCCGCTCTGGCCTGCTCCGTCTCGGCGAGACGGGCAAGCCGCTCGACGGCTGCGGTCAGCGCCGCCCCGTGTTCGGCGGCAAGCGCCTCGGCCGCGGCACGGCCAGCGCCCAAACCATTGATGGCGGCGGCAAGTCCGGCCAGCTTATCCTCCATCCCGGCGCGCGCGGCATCGGATTGCAGGTAAAGTTCTTGCAGGCTCTCCATCTGGCCCGCCATCTGGTCCAGCACCAGCGCCACACCGGATTGGTCACCCTCGCCCTCAGAGCCAAGGCCGATACGGGTGATGGAAGAAAGCCACTCTTCCAACTCGCGGTAGAAGCGGTTCTGCCCGTGACCTGCAAAAAGCTCCAACAACCCGACCACCAGCGAGCCCGCAAGGCCGAGAAGCGAGGATGAAAACGCCGTCCCCATACCGCCAAGTTGGCTTTCCAAGCCCCCCATCAGCTTGCCAAAGACATCAAGGCCGCTTTCACCTTCGGCCGGCGCAAGGCTGCGGATGGTCTCGACCACAGCCGGAACCGTGGTGGCCAGGCCCCAGAAGGTTCCCAAAAGGCCAAGGAAAACCAAAAGGTTAATCAGGTATCGGGTGATATCCCGCGCCTCGTCAATCCTCTGCGCCACCGATTCAAGGATCGACCGTGCCGCACTTGACGGGATGGTCAGTCTTGCCGCCTTGCGGCTGCGCAAGAGCGAGGCCAAGGGTGCCAGCAAGCGTGGCGGGGCCACCGTCTCGGCTCCGGGCTTATGGCGGACAATCGCCTCGATCCAGCTGACCGATTGGGCAAGGATGAAGACCTGCCAGAAGCAGGTGGCAATGCCGATCAGGAAGACGAAGGTGATCAGCCCGTTCAGCACCGGGTTGGTCCAGATGATCTCGATCACCGCGCCGTGGATGGCCCAAGCGCCAAGGGCGACCAATACGCTGACCAGCAGCATGGTGGTGATGGCGCGGATGGGCTGGCTGAAGGTGGTGCCCGGTTCGGTCTCGGGTCGTTCCATGCGCGATCTGCCTGCCTTGTGTAAGCTGTCTTTGCCGGCAGCCTAGCAGGTCACGCCCAAGCCCCCAAGGGAAACCCGCGTGAAAATTGTAACACAAACCGGAGCCTAGCAGGCGCGGTTTAGCGGGGCGCACTCAGCCTTCGGACACGCTCGGCAAGCCATTCAAGATCGGGGTCGACAATGCCCAGATCCGCCAGATGCGCGGCGGTGGACCAAAGGTAATCGCGGTTCGGGCCGCGCCCGCCCACCGCATGGGCGATGATCTGCGCCTGTTCCTCCAGACCCAAGCCGCCGCAATATTGCCCATGATCGGGGTCGATCACATAGGCCAAGGCCTGCATCGGGCCGGTCTGAGTTATCAGCTCTAAATGCGTCTCAAGATAAGCCGATGAGACCAATTCCCGCTCGCGCAGTGCGGCAAGCGTCTCATCCTCGGCCCCTTTGGCCACCGCGAAGGCAACACCGTCGCAATGCGCTGTGGCGGCGCGATCCAAGGCGAGAACCAACCCCGGCTCCGCCTCAGAGCCGCGATGATGGATCGAACGCATGCAAAAGCTGCGTTGCCAACCCATCGCGCGCGCGATGCGGCGCTCGGCCACTGGAAACTCGGGGTTCCAGATCAGCGATCCATAGCCAAAAACCCACATCGTTTCGCGCAAGGCTAGCTCTCCTTCTGCGCCTTCTGTTAATCATGGGCGTGAGCGCGCGAAAAGGGGCACGGGATGCGGTTTTTGAAATGGCTGGCCGTGCTGGTGCTGCTGGTTTGGCTTGGCGGCTGGTATGGCGGCAAGGTCTTGCTGGAAAAGGCCGCGCCAGACGCGCTAAACGCGGCGCGCGCCCAAGGGCTGGAGGTTGAGATAACCCCGCCTGCGGTCTCGGGTTTCCCGCTGCGCTGGGAGCTGGCAGGCCGTGAGGTGACGCTGGCCGATCCCCTCCGGGGCTTGCGCTGGCAGGGGCCAGAGTTGCGCCTTTCCGCGCCGGTCTGGGCGCCTTGGTCGCTGCGGGCAGATCTGCCAGCAGAGCAGCTTTTGACGCTGCCCGATCAGGAGCTCACCCTCACCTCCACCGCTTTGCAAGCTGGGCTGCGTGTTGGCCCCTCTCGCGACGTGCCCTTGCGCGTGGTGAGCGCCTCGGCCGAGAATCTGTCGGTGCAATCCAATCTTGGCTGGCAGATCAGCTTTGGTGAGATCGATGTCACCTTGCGCGAAGGGGTCACTCCTGCGGGTTACGATCTGACGCTGGATCTTGCCCCATTGCGACCCGATCCTGCCTTCATGCAGGCTTTGGCAAAGGTTGCTGTGCCGGAGATGCCGCCCTCTGACTTGCCGGCGGAAGTGCAGCAGATTGACGGCGATCTGGGCATCACTTTGACCGCGCCTCTGGACCGCTTTGCCAGAGAAACCCAGCCCCAGTTACAAGCGTTGGATATTCGCGGCCTCGATATCGCATGGGGCGCGCTGACGCTTGCCGCCGAGGGCCAACTCACCGCCGATGCAACCGGCCATGCCGAGGGGCAGATCAAGCTGCAAATGCGCGGTTGGGAACGGTTGCCAGCGGTTCTGGTGGCCAGCGGAACGCTTGCCCCAAAGACCGCACCAACGGTGGCCGGTTTCCTGAACGCCATTGCCAGCCAAAGCGGCGAGCCGGGACTTTTGGCGCTGACCTTGGTGATGAAAGAAGGCCGGATGTCGCTGGGACCCTTCCCTTTGGGAGACGCTCCGCGTCTGCGCTGATCTTCGCAAAGATCAACGCCTTACCGGCAATAAGACCCATTGCGATGCCGCGCTGTGTCGAGATGCAGATGGTCTTCGTGATAGCCGTCTGAGCCCGGCCCCAAGGTGGTGCCGAAGATGCCGCAAGCGCCTTTATGCGCCTTGCGCATCGTTCTATTGAAGCCGCCCAACACCGGCAAAACCTTGCCATTCGCCATCACAAAGCCACCGATATCAACCGCCTTGCCGCGGCCATGCTCGGAAACCTTCGCGCCCTTTTTGTTGTTGCGCGGGCGGCAGATGTAATGCGCTGCGATCTTCAGCTCGACCACTTCGCCGCCGTAGGCCGGTTGGACGACTTTATCAACCCAAGTGTTCAGGGCCTTGGCCGTGTCGCAGTCGATGGTCGCCGCTTGGCTCAACCGCACACCCGAGACCGAGGTGACGCGCACCCCGTCGCTCAGCCCGCATCCTTGCACCTTGGCTTTGATCGGCGCGATCTTCTCGCCCTTGATCGCCGCCACACCGCAGACCGAGCCTTTGAGCGAATTGTTTAACCGCTCTTGCTCGCGCGCAGCCTTTTTCTCGGCCCGCGTCATCTTTCTTGGGGGCGCGGCCACCGGCTCAGGCTCTGGCATCATCGCCGCAAGGTCCAAGCCCGGCGCAGGCTTGCCCGCTGCCGCCGCCGCCACCATGTCATTGATGGCCTGAGGCCGGGTCCTCGGCCGCAATGAGACCGCCATTGCATGAGCGACAGGATCGACAGTGCTCAGCTCTGCAGGGCTTGGGATAGCAGCTGCGCCGTTTAGAAACGGATTGGCGGGCGGCTTCAGCGACTTCTCCACCGGCTCGGCTTGCGCCACAGCCACAGAGCCCAGCAACACCAAAACCGCACCAAAAGCCCGCACCATCAGCTACCCTTCGTAGGCTCGGCCCCGCGGCCGAAGTCAGGAGCAGCAGTATCCTGACCGGCCTCGATAATGCCACGCCGAATGGCGCGGGTTTTGGTGAAATAGGCGTGGAGATGCTCACCATCTTCCATGCGGATCGCGCGCTGCAGGACGAAAAGCTCTTCAGTGAAGCGGCCAAGGATGTCTAAGACCGCGTCTTTATTGGTCAAAAACACATCGCGCCACATCACCGGGTCGCTGGCAGCAATCCGCGTGAAGTCCCGGAAGCCGGAAGCGGAGTATTTGATAACCTCGGATTGCGATACGCGGCGCATGTGATCGGCCACGCCGACCATCGTATAGGCGATGGCATGCGGCACATGGCTCACGACGGCCAACACCAGATCATGATGCGCCACATCCATCTCATCGACATTGGCGCCGATGCCTTCCAAAAGCGCGCGAAGCTGGGCAATCGCCGCCGCATCACTCTCGGGCAGCGGCGTCAGAAGCCACCAGCGGTTTTGGAAAAGCGTCGCAAAGCCCGAACGGGGGCCGGAGTATTCGGTGCCCGCCAAGGGGTGGCCGGGGATGAAATGCACGCCCGCAGGGATATGCGGGGCGACAGCCTCAACCACCGCACCTTTGACCGAGCCGACGTCGGTGACCACCGCGCCGGGCTTCAGGTGTGGAGCAATCTCGGCGGCGATGGCACCCATCGCCCCCACCGGCACGGCCAGCACGATAAGATCGGCGTCACGCACGGCCTCGGCCGCAGTGACTGCGACGGAATCGCAGAAAAGCTGCAAAGCCACATCGCGGCTTTCGGCAGATTTGGCATGGCCCGCGATATGGCCCACTAGACCTGCGGCGCGCATCGCATGCGCCATAGAGCCTGCGATGAGGCCCAATCCGATCAGCGCGACTTTTCCGTAAATCTGGCTCATGCCGCGCCCTGCCTTACCTTGTGCCTTTAAACTTGGCCACGGCATGCGCCACCCGGCGGCAGCTTGCCTCATCGCCAATGGTGATGCGCAGGCAATGCGGCAGGTTATAGCCCGCCACTTGCCGTACGATCAGCCCTTCCGCCTGCAAGAAGGCATCGCAAGCCTGCGCCTCTTCGGTGCTGGAGAAGCGCGCCAGAATGAAGTTGGCATGCGACGGGTCCGAGGGGACGCCCGCTTCCTCAAGCGCTTGTGCGAGCCAAGCGCGCATCCTTGCGTTCTCGGTCCGGCATTTGGCGACGTATTCTTGATCGCGCACCGCCGCCAAAGCCGCATCCATTTGCCCGGCGGACAGGTTGAAAGGTTGGCGAATGCGGCCCAGCACATCGATGATCTCGGCCGGGCCATAGCCCCAACCCACGCGCAAACCGCCAAGCCCGTAGATCTTCGAGAAGGTGCGGGTCATCACCACATTGCTGCGGGATTCGACCAGCGAGAGGCCGCCATCGAAGCCCTCGACATATTCGGCATAAGCGCCATCCAGCACCAAGATCGCTTGGCGGGGCATGTTGTCGGCCAGACGCTCCACCTCAGACATCGGGATCATCGTGCCGGTCGGGTTATTGGGGTTGGCCAAGAAGACAAGCTTGGTACGCGGCCCACAAGCGGCAAGGATCGCGTCGATATCGACGGTGCGATCACGCTCGGCCACCTGAATGGGGGTGGCGCCCACGGCATGGGCAAGCAGGCGATACATCAAGAAGCTATGCTCGGTGAACACCACCTCATCGCGCGGGCCGGCATAGGCTTGCGCGATGAATTGCAAGATCTCGTCGCTGCCCACGCCGCAAATCACGCGGGCCGCGTCAAGCCCGTAGACATCGGCAATCGCGCCACGCAGCTCGGCATGGTCGGTGTTGGGGTAGCGGTGCAGGTTGTGCACGGCGCGCAGATAGGCCTCGCGGGCCTTTTCAGAGGCGCCAAACGGGTTTTCATTCGACGAAAGCTTCACCGCATGCGCCACGCCGGCCACTGCGGCTTTGCCGCCGACGTAAGGAGCGATTTCGAGAATGCCGGGCTGCGGTCGGATCAGGTTGTTCATCATCTTCCCCAAGATTGGCCGGTTCTTAACCGGCCCGCCTGTCCAAGGCCAGCACCTTCAAGGGCTGGGGGCGCAGGATCGATGACTGCGCGGGCGATTGTGCTTTTGGCACGACAGGCTGGCGGGGGCTAGGGGGCCAAAGGTTGAGAGTCCCCCTCCCTCAGACCCCTAGGATATTTTATTCTGAAAGAGGATTTTGGCCCTCTTTCAGCACTTGAAGCTCCCTACCGAAGCCTGCCCCGGCAGATCCGGGGCGGGCGCTCTTTTGGGAGCAAGCAAAGCGCAAATCAGCCCTGCCTCACTTGGTTTTCGGCGCGAGCCAATCCATCAGCGCCAGCAACACGCCCGAGACCACGAAGGTCAGATGGATGATCACCATCCATTGCATCGTCTCAACCGAGATATCGGTGCCGGTGTTGGGTTTGCCCAAGGACATGAACACCTTGAGCAAATGGATGCCCGAGATGGCCACGATCGAGGCGATCAGCTTCAGCTTCAGCCCGGCGAAATCGACCTTGCCCATCCAGCCTGGCCGGTCAGCCCCCGTGTCGAAATCGAATTTCGACACGAAATTCTCATAACCCGAGAAAAGCACGATCAAGAGCAAGTTCGCCGCAAGCGACAAATCGATCAGCGTCAGCACCGCCAAGATGCCTTGATCCGCGGTCAGGGTAAGGGTCTTCGGCAGGTAATAGGCCAGCTCTTTGACAAAGATCACCATGAGCATAGCGAGAGCCACCGTCAGGCCCAGATACATCGGCGCCATCAGCCAGCGACTGGCAAAGAGCGAGCGCTCGAACTTATTTTCCAGCGAGGCTTTCTTGGACATTTTGCACTCCAGCACGGGGTAAGATGAGTTAAGGACGAAAAAGGGCCGCCACCTTGCGGTGCGGCCCTTTTCTTGACTGCGCTTGGCGCAGCCTAAATTAGTTCTTCGCGTAGAATTCGACGACCAGGTTCGGTTCCATCTGCACGGGATACGGCACATCGCCGAGGCCCGGGGTGCGGACGAATTTCACCGTCAACTTGGTGTTGTCGACTTCGAGGTAGTCCGGAACGTCACGCTCGGTCAGAGCGATGGCTTCGGCGATGATCGCCAGCTGCTTCGACTTCTGACGGACTTCGATGATGTCGCCTTCTTTAACGCGGTAGGAGGCGATGTTCACGGCTTTGCCGTTCACCAGAACGTGGCCGTGGTTGACGAATTGGCGGGCAGCGAAGACGGTCGGAACCAGTTTCGCGCGGTAGACCACTGCGTCGAGGCGGCGCTCCAGGAGGCCGATCAGCATCTCGCCGGTGTCGCCCTTCACACGCTCAGCTTCGCCGTAGATTTTACGGAATTGCTTTTCGGTCAGGTCGCCGTAGTAGCCCTTCAGCTTTTGCTTAGCGCGCAGCTGGGTGCCGAAGTCCGACAGCTTTTGCTTGCGGCGCTGGCCGTGCTGACCGGGGCCGTATTCGCGCTTGTTCAGCGGCGATTTCGGGCGACCCCAGATGTTTTCGCCCATACGGCGGTCAATTTTATGTTTGGCAGCGGTCCGTTTGGTCATCGCTGATCTCCTTCTCAGTTACGAAGGGCGTTGTCCTTTCCGGGTCTCCCCGGCGACAGGTCATCCTCTTGCGAGGGCCACCAACACCAATGCAAAGCCCCGGAATCACTCCCGGGGCGATGTGAGGGCTTATAGGGGCTGGCTTGGCGGTGTCAACCAACTGCGATGCAGGGCTTGGCGCGTTTTAGGCGGCTCGGCTGTCAAACCGCAAAATCGCTGCTTCCGAGCCTGTCAGCGTCCGGCGCGCATGATCACCGTAAGCATAAGGGTTTTGCGCCAGCGCAGGCAACAGCTGTAACAAGCCCTCACGGTCTGGCGGCGCTAGCGTTTCAAGCGCGGCGTTGGAAGGGTGGAAGCTTTCCGTCTCCAACCCATTGGCGAAAAGGATATTATGCTGCTCCAACATGAGGTGAATATAGGTCACCTCGCGCAGGCTGTGATCGATCAGCACATGGTGGTGATCGACCAGATCCTTGGCGGCGATCAGCACTTCATCACTGTTGAAAAGCGACCGCGCCGCCCTACCCTTCACCAACATCCGATGTTGCGGTGAGACCCAAAGGTCGCCGTCCGGACGCCCCTGCCCCAAAGCACCGGCGCGAAAGCGGATCGGGCGCAGATGTGGCATGGCATGGAGCCGCGCGCCGCTCATCCGGCGACTGCCGCGCCAAAGCAGCTCTTGCGGACCATTGTCTTTGGTCAAGATCAGATCGCCGGGGCGCAACGTCTCGATCAATTGCGGGCCGCTGGGGGTGAGAATCCGGGTGCCGGGGCTGAAGCAGATCACACCGCCGCTTGCGTGTTGCGCCGCCGCTGCGCCGGAGCGATCGATTTGCACCCGCAAGATCCACAGATCACGCCCCTGCGGCGGTGGCGCCCCGTGAAACATCAAAAGCCGTGCGCCCGAGGCGGGGACCGGCAACAGTGTCACTGTGTAGCAACGCTGCCCATCCGTCACGCTGAAACATTGGTCTGGCAGGTCTTGAAGGTCATCTTGAGCCAAAGCCGCTGCCTCGGGGCGCACGGCAACACCGATCAGGCGCCGCACCATGCGCGCCGCCTTTTGGCGCATATCCGTTTCCCCCTCGGCCCCTGTCAAAAGCAGCACATCGCCCGGCGCATCAATGCGCACCGCCGTGC
The DNA here is from genome assembly GCF_030848395.1 of Pseudogemmobacter lacusdianii. Classification (GTDB taxonomy): domain Bacteria; phylum Pseudomonadota; class Alphaproteobacteria; order Rhodobacterales; family Rhodobacteraceae; genus Pseudogemmobacter; species Pseudogemmobacter lacusdianii. The sequence continues at coordinate 42,227 of NZ_JAVDBT010000013.1, forward strand.
CTGTCCAGCGCCAAGCCGCGCCGACGCCAAGCATATCCATGCGCGGGGCCGCAACCCCGTCTGCTTCCGTCTGAGACCAAGAGATAACGAACGTGGCTTGAAACCCCGTTCTCATGCCTGATTGCCTGCTCGTTCTTGCTTTTATTGCCCGCAAGCTAGCAGGCCGGTGGCGCTTTGACTATGACCCGCGCGCCACAGTTCTTGCATTCCCTTAGGGCAGAATGCCACCGGTGCCACGGGTGGGCCAGGCTTTCGGATCACCGAAATTGCAGCCTTAGAACGTGAGGTTCAGGCTTAAAGAGCCGACCACCTGGCTTTCCCGCTGTCCCACGAACTCTTTGCCAAGCCACGTCAGCCCCAGAAAGATCGCGCGATGCTCGCCTTGCCAAGCAAGGCCCGCGCGCAACCGCTCACGCCGGTCACGCAACACTGCAGCGCCGCCTTTGGGCAAAAGCGCGCTGTCGAAGACATGGGCCACATCGCCACCAAGGGTAAGGGTGAGGCCGGGATCGGGATTGCCTTTGATGGCACGGTAGCGCTGGCCCGTGCTTTGTTCGCGCAACATGAGCGCACCGCGCCCATAGCTGCCAATCGCCAGATCAAAGCCGATGCGGACAAAGCTCTCAAGCCCTGCCTGCGCCTCGGCAAAGGGCCGCAGAGTGGCCGCGCCAAAAGCGATATCGCGTCCGATCTCGGCCACCAGCGTCGGATGGGCATCATCGGGTATCTGATCGGCCGCCACCATTGGCCGGGGCATGTCCAAAAGGTCATGGAGCCCGTCATGCAACCGGCTCATCCCCGATTGTGGGCCGGTGATCGCCACATCCACCCCCAACGAGGTCTCAAGTCCCGCCATTTCAAAATGCGTGTGCAGGCCAAGCGTCAGCACGCCCGCATAGCGCCGGTCGCCCGCAGCGCCCAGCGTGAGATTTTCGGGCGAGATGAACTCGCTGCGCAAACGGTATTCAAGGATTTCGCCAAAGTCAGGCCGCGAGCCGCTCCACAAGGGTCCGCGCAAATGGCTGACGGTGTAGGAGGCGCTGCGCCAACGATCGGCGCCATCGCCCAAAGCGTCATTGCTGAAAAGCCGCCCCCAGCCCAAGCTCACCCGCTCTTGTGCCTGCGCCGGTGCGCCGCTGCCAAGGGCCAAGGTCCATGTTGTCAAAGCCACAACACTTGCCAGAAATGCCTGTCGCATCATGCCCTTCCCCCCCGTCGCATAAGCCGCAAACTGATCCTTCCGACCACGACAATCGAGACGGCCAAGGCAAGGATCAGACCGGCATGTGGTACTTTCACGCGCTTCACGGATGCATCAAGCCCGGAGCGCCCCGCCTAACCCCATAAAATTATTACCAAATAGTTAACAACGCACCGCGAAGAGCCTCTAGAAGAACCTTTGCTTCCGCTAAGCCCGCCCTGCCTGATGCGAGAGCGTCACCGGATCGATCCCCAGCCGCCGCAGCGCCCCGCCCCATTTCGCGCCATCCTCCGAACCGAAAACCAGCTCTGGATCGGCGGGGCAAACGAGCCAGTCATTGCGCAAAATCTCGGCCTCAAGCTGGCCCGCGCCCCAGCCCGAATAGCCCAAAGCCAAAAGGGCCGAAGACGGGCCCTGCCCGATCGCCAAAGCCTCAAGCACATCTAAAGTGGCGGTCATCCGGTAGCCACCTGGCACGGCAAGGCCCAGCTCCGCCGCCCCCTGCCAATCCTCAGAATGCAGCACGAATCCGCGGCCCCGCTCCACCGGACCTCCGAAATGCACCGCGATCTCACGGGCCGCTTTGACGCCCTCGAGCGCCGGCTCGGTCGCCAGAGACGCGTCCCGCCGGATGGCCAGTTGCTCCAAAAGCGCAGCGAACGTCATCTCGGCCGAGGGCTTGTTGATGATCAATCCCATCGCGCCCTCGGCCGTATGGGCGCAGATGAAAATGACACTGCGCTGAAAGCGCGTGTCCTCCATGCCGGGCATTGCAATCAAAAGCTTACCCGCAAGATCCTGAGCATCGTCGATAGTGCGCATCTGATCCTCTCCCACCGCCAGCATGCGCGCAGCCCGCGCCAGCCTCAAGAGGGAACCGGCTGCGGCAGGACGGCCACAGATCACGGCTCGTCGCCGCGAAGTGATTTCCAGCCGCCCCTTGCAACGCCTATCTTGCCGCCCATGACCAAATCGATCCTTCTGGCTGCCCCTACTGCCACTCTGGCTTTGCTCGCATTTTTGGGCGGCCAAGCCCTTATGTCGCCCGCTTCAGCCCAGACCTCCAGCCAGGAAGAGGTGCTGCAGGCGCAGCTTTTGCCCGGCTGGCAAACCAAGAATGGCCATCACATGGCTGGGATCCAGATCGATCTGGCACCAGGCTGGAAGACCTATTGGCGCAGCCCCGGCGATGCCGGCATCCCGCCGCATTTTGATTGGTCAGGCTCTGAAAACCTGAAATCGGTGCAGCTGCACTGGCCCTCGCCGATCGTTTTCCACACCAATGGCTATCAAACCATCGGCTATCTTGGCGGCGTGGTGCTGCCGGTCGAGCTGGTGGCCCAAGACCCCACGCGGCCCGTCCTGTTGCGCGCCAAAATCGATCTGGGGATCTGCGAAGACATCTGCATGCCGGCCTCGGTCGCGTTTGAGGCGCGAATCGCAGCCCCCGGCGCCGCCAACCCGCAGATCCGCGCCGCACTGGATGCCGGTCCCAAAACCGCCCGCGCCGTGGGACTGTCGGATCTCGATTGCAAAATCGAGCCGATATCAGACGGGTTGCGCTTGACCGCGCGCCTCGCACTCCCTCCCCAAGGTCGCCAAGAAACGGTGGCCTTTGAGGCCACAAACCCGCAGATCTGGTTCTCAGAGGCCCAGACTCAGCGCCAAGGCAACCAGCTTATTGCGGTGACCGAGATGGTCGGCCCCTCGGCGCAACCTTTTGCGCTGGATCGCTCAAGTCTGACGCTCACTTTGATCTCCGAGCGTGGCTCGGTCGAGCTGCGCGGCTGCCCTGCCCCTTAAGCTCCGGTGCCTCGCCAGAGGCGCCTACGTCTGACAAATCTGCCCCCGTGGCAGAGCGCGCCAAAGCCGCCGCACGGCCCCTCAATGGGGCCGAAGGTGGCTACTTGCGACGACGGTGCTCGTCGAGCCGCGGCATGATTTCCACGAAATTGCAGGGGCGGTGGCGGTAATCGAGTTGCAGGCGCAAAATCTCATCCCAAGCGTCGCGGCAGGCACCGGGACTGCCGGGCAGCGCGAACAGATAGGTGCCGCCCGCCACACCACCGCAAGCCCGGCTTTGCACCGCCGAAGTGCCGATCTTTTGCATCGAGACGATGGTGAAGACCGTGCCGAAAGCGTCGATCTCTTTTTCATAGACATCGCGATGCGCCTCAACCGTCACATCGCGCCCGGTCAAACCGGTGCCACCGGTGGTCAGGATCACATCCACGCCCGGATCGGCGATCCAGGCCCTAAGCTGCGCCACAATCGCCGCGCGATCATCGCGCAGGATACCGCGCGCGGCGAGGTGATGCCCGGCCCCGGTCAACCGCTCAACCAAAGTGTCGCCCGAGCGATCATCCTTTGCCTCGCGGGTATCAGAGACCGTCAGGACGGCGATGCGGACCGGGATGAAGTCGCGGCTTTCATCAATGGCCATTCAACGCTCCATCACCGCCAGCCGCAGCGCCAGCATGGTAAAAATCCCCGCCGTGACTCGGCCCAACCAGCGCGACAGCCGTGCCGAGGCGGCGAGTTTGGCGCCGATCGTGCTGGCAAAACCGCCGACGATGCCATTGACCACGAATCCCCCCGCGCAGAACACCAGACCCAGCAGCAGGAACTGCGGCAGCACCGGGCGGCTGGGGTCCACAAATTGCGGCAAGAAGGACAGGATAAAGAAAATCACCTTGGGGTTCAGAAGATTGACCACAAGCGCCTCACGGAAGATCCGCAGCGAGGATTGCTTGGCCACCTCTTTCGGCGTGGCAATGCCCGAGCGTAGGCTCTGCACCGCCAACCACAGAAGATAGAGAACCCCAGCCCAGCGCACCGCCTCAAAAGCCGCCGGATGGGTCTTCAGCACCGCCGCAAGACCCAAGGCCGCAAGCAGCACATGCACCATGCAGCCAACCGCAATCCCAAGGTTCGCCGCCTGCCCGGCGCGCCAACCGCCCTTTAGCCCTTGGCCAAGGGTGAACATCATATCCGCCCCCGGCGTGAGGTTCAGCGCCAGAGCGGCAGGCAGGAAGGCAAGCAGGGTCAAAGCCTCAACCGGCATGTGAAATCATTCCTTTGCGGCGCGCAGCCGCGCTTTCAGAGATAAAAGATCACCCCAAGTCGCGCGCCGATCTGCGGCGCTGCGCAACATCGAAGGCGGCAAAAGCGGCAGCAGCGGGCGGCCAAGCGCGGTTTGCCACGCGCCGCGCGCACGCAACAGCCGCCGCTCGCCGGTCAGCGCCTCGAGCGCAAGATTTCCGGTGACCACGATCATCGCAGGATCAACCAGCGCGATGTGACGCTCAAGGAAGGGGCGCATCATCGCTACATCCTCGGGCGGCGGCAGGCGGTCGCCCAAAGGGCGCCAGAAAATCAGATTGCTCAGATAAACCGCAGCTTCAGTATCGGGGCTTTGCCGCGACAGACCGATGAAGCCCAAAAGCCGGTCGAGGATTTGCCCCTCATCCCCGGCGAAGGGTTGGCCCGCAAGATCTTCGTCCCGGCCCGGCATATCGCCGATCACCATGACCCGCGCCTTGGGATTGCCATCCCCAAAGACGGTGTTGCGCGCGCCTTTTTTCATCTCGCAATGCTCGAAATTCAGCACCGCTTCGCGCAGATCCTCAACCGAACTGGCCGAGCCAGCGGCCGCGCGGGCCAAGGCGACGGGGTCAATGGCCTCAACCTTCACCTCGGGCGGTGGGGCCGGTTTGGCAGCGCCGCGCTGCGCCTGTGGCGGAGCTTGCACAGGGGCCGCACGCACCACGGGTTGCGGGTCGGGCAGGCCGTAGCGGTCAATCGGCGTCTCGCACAGCGTCTCATCGACGCCGGCATCGAACTGCCACGCCAAAGCGGCCAGCGATGCGTCCCAGTCGCTGCTTATGTCTGAGGCGATTCCCATGATCCGCGCAGCCTAAGCTGCCAGCGCTTCAGCGACAAGCGCCGCGCCTGCCTGAGATCGCCCGCCACGACCGTGCGCCTTGAACAACCGATAGGCTTGCCCGTGCCGCGGGGCTTTGCCATAGAGGGGGCGAAACCCGAAGGAAACCGACATGGCCTTCCGCGCCCGCCACCTGCTTGGCATTGAGCCCCTCGCCCCGCTGGAAATCACCTCTGTTCTGGATCTGGCCGACCGCTACGTCGACCTGAACCGGCGCACGGTGAAGCAATCCGATGTGCTGGAGGGGATGACCCAGATCAACATGTTCTTCGAGAACTCCACCCGGACGCAGGCCAGTTTCGAGCTGGCCGGAAAGCGGCTGGGGGCGGATGTGATGAACATGTCTGTCGCCTCTTCCTCGGTGAAGAAGGGCGAGACGCTGATCGACACCGCTTTGACACTGAACGCCATGCATCCCGATTTGCTGGTGGTGCGGCACCCGAACTCGGGGGCGGTCAACCTTCTGGCCTCGAAGGTGAATTGCGCCGTGCTGAACGCGGGCGATGGCCGGCATGAGCACCCGACACAGGCGCTTCTTGACGCTTTGACGATCCGCCGCGCCAAGGGGCGGATCCAGCGGCTGACCGTGGCGATTTGCGGCGATATTGCGCACAGCCGCGTGGCGCGCTCGAACCTGATCCTGCTGAACAAGATGGAGAATCGCATCCGTCTGATCGCGCCGCCGACGCTGATGCCCTCGGGCGTCGATGCCTTTGGCTGCGAGCTCTTTGACGATATGCGCGAAGGGCTGAAGGGCGCCGATGTGGTGATGATGCTGCGTCTGCAAAAGGAACGGATGGACGGCGGGTTTATCCCCTCCGAGCGCGAGTACTATCACCGCTACGGGCTGGATGCCGAGAAGCTGGCCTTCGCCAATCCCGATGCCATCGTCATGCACCCCGGCCCGATGAACCGCGGGGTCGAGATTGACGGTGATCTCGCGGATGACATCAACCGCTCGGTGATCCAAGATCAGGTCGAGATGGGGGTCGCGGTGCGGATGGCCTGCATGGACCTTCTGGCCCGCAACCTGCGCGCCGAGCGTGGGCGGCAGATCGTCGGAACGATGGTGTGAGCACTGAGGCGCCTCAGGCCGCGCTGCCCGCGCATCTGACCGCGCGCGATTGGAGCGGCGATCTGATGCCCGAAGAGCAGCTATTATGGTCGGGGCGGCCCAGCTTGGCGCCGCTTTGCCTGATGGCAACGGTCGCCTTTATCTTCTGTCTTATCGTCGGCCCTGCCGGTCTGATCGCCTTGGCGCCGGCATCGGTCTTGGTCGGGCTTTATGGCCGCAGCGCCTATGCGCTGACCGACCGCCGCATTCTGGCCTATAGCCATCCGATCTTTGGCACAGCGCGGGTTGAGAGCATGCCGCGCGCTGGCACCTATCCCAGACCCTTTTGGACCAGCAGCTCCAATGGGATCAGCTTTACCGCACAACATCGCAAACCGTTGAAATTTGCGATGCTCAGCCGCAAGACGGTGAAGGAACTGATCGCGCTTTACGCGCAAAGCGAAAGACCCATGTCATGAGCCATGATCGCAAGCCCAGCAAAGACGACATGCGCAAAGGCGGCATGGTGGCGACCGTGGTGCTGGTGCTTTTGGCGCTTTTCACCACGCTTTTCGTGCTGATCAGCTAAGCGAGCGGCAGGCCTTTAGCCAAGCGCCGCTTGCAGCGGGCAAGGCTGGGCGAGTTGGCTTGACAAGCAACGCCCTGCCGCCGTCCTCTGCGCGGGTAGCCAGTGCGGAGAAGCTGATCTGATGCCCGATATTTCTTTCTGCGCCGCCGCCCCCAGCGCCGTGGTGGCCAGTCCCTTGGTGCAGCCATGAGCGACAAACGCCCCGCAGATCCGCAAACCCCACCGCCTTTGCCTGCCGAGGCTATGCCGCCGCCGCCTCCCCGCGAAGTGCCACCGCCGCTGCCGCCCGAACTGCCACCGCTGCCCCCGCGTGAGGTGCCGCCGCCTCCGGGCGCGCAGCTGTCGCACCCTCATTCGCCTCCCCCGACCTATAGCGCCGAGCCCCCCAGCGTCCCCGATGTGCCGCCGGTCTATCTGCCCGAGCCACCCCGCCCTGCACCGCAACGGGTGGAGTTTCCCCCGGCCGAAGTGCCCTTGATCAAGGGCCAGTTGTCGCGCGGAAGGGGGACACAGCAGCGGTTTGGTCCCAAAGGCGCAAAGCGCAAGCGCGGCATGCCAATGTGGTTCATCCTCGCCTGCGTCTTTGCGCTCTTCCTGATCGCGGCCGAGATCGAATCCTTCTGGGCCTTCCTGATCGCAATTGGCGTCTTCATTTACCTCACAAGACGCAATCGGCAGCGTCGCGACTAGCAGGCAAATCTGGACAGCCGCAGCCGCAAGGCCTACACGCCAAGGCAGGATGCGGGGCCCTTGGTGCCCTGCCAAGACGGATGCCGAACCCCATGAGCACGCTCCACTTCCACAATGCCCGCCTGATCGACCCCGAGACCGGCACTGATGCGCCCGGCACGTTGACGGTCAAAGATGGGGTGATCCTTGGTCAAGATGGCAAGGCTCCGAAAGGCGCCACGCTGATCGATTGCGGCGGCAAATGCCTTGCGCCGGGGATCGTCGATTGGGGCGTGAAGATCGGCGAGCCGGGTGAGCGGCACCGCGAAAGCTTCCGCTCGGCAGGGCTGGCGGCAGCGGCAGGTGGCGTGACCACGATCATCGCGCGGCCCGACACTTTGCCCGCGATCGATACGCCCGAAACCTTGGAATTCGTGACCCGCCGCGCGCAGGAATCTGCGCCGGTGCGCATCCGCCATATGGCGGCTTTGACCAAGGGCCGCGAGGGCCGCGAGATGACCGAGATCGGTTTTCTCTTGGATGCCGGGGCGATCGCCTTCACCGATGTTTTCGCCGTCTCGACCGAGACGAAGGCATTGTCCCGCGCGCTGACCTATGCGCGCAGCCTTGGCGCTTTGGTGGTGGGCCACCCGCAAGAGGCAGCGTTGTCGAAGGGCGCTTCGACCACTTCCGGCAAGTTTGCCTCGCTGAAAGGCCTGCCCGCCGTCTCGCCCTTGGCCGAGCGAATGGGGCTGGAGCGCGATCTGGCTTTGGTCGAGATGACCCGCGCCCGCTATCACGCCGATCAGATCACCACCGCCGCCTCGCTGCCCGCGTTGCAACGCGCCAAAGCGGCGGGTTTGGATGTGACGGCTGGCACCTCGATCCACCATTTGACGCTGAACGAATTTGACGTGGGCGATTACCGCACCTTCTTCAAATTCACTCCGCCTTTGCGGTCTGAAGAAGATCGCCAAGCGATCATCGCCGCCTTGGCCGATGGCACGATCGATGTGATCGCCAGCTTCCACACCCCAGCGGATGAGGAATCCAAGCGCCTGCCCTTTGAAGAGGCCGCCGCCGGTGCCGTGGCTTTGGAGACGATCCTGCCCGCAGCAATGCGGCTTTATCACGGCGGGCATCTCAGCCTGCCCGCATTGTTCCGCGCAATGGCGCTGAACCCGGCACAACGGCTTGGCCTGCCGCAGGGGCGGATCTCGGAAGACGCGCCTGCCGATTTGGTGCTGTTCGACCCCGACGCGCCCTTCCAAATGGACCGATTCGCGCTGCGCTCGAAATCGAAAAACACCCCGTTTGACGGCGCTCGGATGGAGGGTAAGGTGTTGGCCACATGGGTCGCCGGCGCCCAGGTCTTCACCGCCTAAGGGGATGCATATGCCAGAACTGCTGACCGCCACCGATACGCTGATTTTGACGGCGGTCTTGGCCTATCTTTTGGGCTCCATCCCCTTTGGCGTGCTGGTCACCCGCGCGATGGGTCTGGGCAATCTGCGCCAGATCGGCTCGGGCAATATTGGCGCGACCAATGTGCTGCGGACCGGCAACAAGGGCGCCGCTTTGGCGACTCTCTTGCTTGACGGCGGCAAAGGCGCTTTGGCGGTGGTGCTGGCGCGCTGCTTCGTTGGGGCCGAGGACGCCGCGCAACTGGCGGCATTGGCGGCCTTTATCGGCCATCTCTTCCCGATCTGGCTGGGCTTCAAGGGCGGCAAAGGTGTTGCCACTTTCCTTGGTCTGATGCTGGCATTGGACTGGCAGATTGGCGTGGCCTGCTGCCTCACCTGGCTTGCCGCCGCTGCGATCACCCGGATCTCCTCGGTCGGAGCTTTGGTGGCCGCCGCCACCTCGCCTTTGTGGCTATTTGTGTTTGATCATGGCCGGTTGCTGATCTTGGCTGTGATTTTGACGGTGCTGATCTACATCCGCCACGCCGCCAATTTGGCGCGGATCAAAGCCGGAACTGAGCCGAAGATTGGCCAAAAAAAGCCGCAGAGCTAAGCGAAGGGCACTGGGATGAGTGACATTTGGCTCCTGTCGCTCTTTGGCCTTTTTCTTCTCGCGGTCCTCTTGGCCCTGCTGTTGCGGGGCTACGGAGGCAAACCGCGCGGCAAAAAGCCCAAGCGCAAAAAGCTTCCGTCGCGACGGCCAAGTCAGCCCGGCAAACGCAAGCGCGACACTCGGCCAATCGCGGTGGTGGACGGCTCAAACGTTATGCATTGGGACAGCTCCACGCCCCAGCTTAAGCCCGTTGTCGCGGTCCTGCAGCATCTAGAGGCGCGGGGCTATCAGGCTGGTGTGATCTTCGATGCCAATGCGGGCTATAAACTGGCCGAGCGGCATATGAATGACGTCCATCTGGCGCGGGCGCTTGGGATCGATGTTGAGCGCGTCTTGGTGGTGCCCAAGGGCCAGCAGGCCGATCCTTTCTTGCTAACCTATGCCAGCGACAGCGACGCGATTGTCATCAGCAATGACCGCTTTCGCGACCGGATCGCGGACTATCCCAAGATCGCCGCCCCCGGCCGCTTGATCCGTGGCGGCGTGCGAGAGGGCAAGCTCTGGCTCGACCTACCGGGACGGCGTTCCTAAAACGCAGCAACGGAGTCCTTGCAGACTCCGTTGCACTGTCTTTGCGATCCTTTGCTGGGTCAGAGGCTGGACGCCTCATAGATCGGGTCAAGCGATCCGCCCCATGCGCCGCGATAAAGCTCAAGCCAATGATCCGCCTGCGTTTTGCCTGTGTTCAGGCTTTGCACCAAAGGCGCCAAGAGCCGTTCTTCGCCGTAACCGCGCCCTGCAAGACCCGCTTGCGACAAAGCCACCGTGGCGCGGGCAAGGTCGAGCAGTTTGACGCCCTCAGCCTCGGCCTGCAGGCCCGAGACGGAAGCCGCCACCCGCAAGGCTTCCCGCGTTTCGCCGTCAAAGCCCTTCACCAGATCCCAAGCCGCATCCAGCGCGGTTTGGTCATACATCAGACCCGTCCAGAAGGCTGGCAGCGCCAAAAGATGCGCACGATTGCCAGCATCGGCGCCGCGCATCTCAATGTACTTCTTCACCCGCGCTTCGGGGAAGACGGTGGTCAGATGGTCGGCCCAATCGGAAAGCGTGGGCTTCTCACCGGGCAAAGCGGGCAGCTCACCCTTCAGGAAATCGCGGAACGATTGGCCCAAAGCATTGTGATAAACCCCGTCGCGATAGACGAAATACATCGGCACATCGAGCACCCAATCGACGTAAGCCTGAAAGCCCATCGCCTCGTCGAAGACGAAAGGCAGCATGCCAGTGCGGCTGTCATCCAAGCCGCGCCAGATCCGCGAGCGCCAGCTTTTATGGCCGTTTTCCTTGCCCTCAAAGAAGGGGGACGAGGCGAAAAGCGCCGTCGCCACCGGCTGCAAAGCGATGGCCACCCGCATCTTCTTGACCATGTCCGCCTCGGACGCGAAGTCGAGGTTCACCTGCACGGTCGAGGTGCGATACATCATCTGCGTGCCATGGGTGCCAACGCGGCCCATGTAATCGGTCATCAGCCGGTAGCGGCCCTTCGGCATCACCGGCATATCTTCGTGCCGCCATTCCGGGGCGGCCCCGATCGACATGAAGCGAATGCCCAAGGGGCCAGCGATCTGGCCAACCTCGTCAAAGTGATTGTCCAGCTCTGCCGCCGTCTCAACGACCGAGACCAAAGGCGCGCCCGAAAGCTCAAACTGGCCGCCCGGCTCAAGGCTGATATTCGCGCCATTGCGGGTCATGCCGATGATATTGGCGCCCTCGCGCACCGGGGTCCAACCAAAGCGGCTTTCCAGCCCCGCGAAAAGTGCCGAGATCGAACGCTCGCCCGCATAAGGCAGCGGCTTGCGGCTGTCGGTCAGCCAGCCAAATTTCTCATGCTCGGTGCCGATGCGCCATTGATCCGCAGGCTTACAGCCAGACTCCAAAAGCCCTGCCAGATCATCAAAGCTTTCGATCAAACCGCCGCCGGACTGAGGGATGGACATAGGAGGCTCCGTCTGCTGCGAGGGTGTCTTTAGCGGCACAGGTGTCTTGTGCAGACAGCCCTGTCAAGAGAGCGGGCGAAAACATCGCAAAGGGTTATCGATCGGGCACAGCGATCAGGGGGTAATCAACGCCTTAGCTTAAACCGGGGCAAGCCCCTTTTGCGCCCGCCGCCAGACCAGCCTGTCGCCACCATCCAAGGCGGGCAGGCTTTGCCCGCTGGCGGGGCTATCACCCTGTAAAGCCGCGACAAGATCGGCCGAAGAGAGGCCCGGCAAGGTTGCGAAAGCGTCGAATAGCGCCTCGGCCCCTGTGGAATCGATGGGCACCAGCAAGACCTGCCCGTCGCCTTGGCGCAACCGCCATGCCCTGCGGCCGCGCAAGGACAACAGCCGGATCTCGATCAGCTCATCGACACTGATGCTGCCGCCGAGCGTCGGCCCCATAAAGGTGATGCGGCTTTCATCAAGCTGTACCAAGCCCGGCGCATCGCCGCGCCCGGCAAAGCGCATCCGGCGCAGGCCCAAGAGCGCCCAAGCCAAGCCAAGCGCAATGATCGCCGCCCCGGCAGGCCCCAGAACCCATCCGCCCAGCGACAAAATCCAAAGGCCAAAACCGGCCAAGCTGAGGCCAAAGAGCGGCTCAGCCCAGCGGCTGAAAAGCGCGCGCACCTCGGCCCGGATCACCCTCATCGCCAGTCGCCGTAATGCGATTGCCAAAGCGTCAGCGCCGCAAGCGCCGCCGTCTCGGCCCTTAAGATACGCGGCCCCAAAGAGAGCGGAGCGACATAGGGCAGAGCACGCAGCCGCTCTTTCTCTTCAGGCGAAAAGCCGCCCTCGGGGCCGATCAGGATCGCCGCTGGGCCGGGAACAGCTTCGGGCCAGGCAGCCGCTTGCCCCGCCAAAGCCTCATCCGCCCAGAACAGCCGACGTGCGGGATCCCAAGACTTCAATACACGGTCCAGCGACTGCAATTCCTCGACCTGCGGCACAAAGGTCGCGCCGCATTGCTCGGCCGCTTCCACCGCATGGGCGCGCTCTTTCTCCAGCCGGAAGCGGTCCCCCGCCAGATAGCGGGTTGAGACCGGCAGCAGCCGCGCCACGCCCAGCTCCACCGCCTTTTCCACCAAGAAGGCGGTGCGCTCTTTGCGCAAAGGCGAGAACAGCAGCCACAGATCGGGCGGCATCTGTTGCGGCTTGGTCTGCGTGCGGCAGATCAAGATGCCCCGGCGCTTGGCCGCCTCGGCCACCTCGGCGCGCCATTCGCCATCGCGGCCGTTGAACAGCAGCAATGCGGCGCCAACCTGCAGCCGCATCACCGCGAAAAGATAATTCGCCTGCCCCTCGTCAAGGGCCACGGCTTGCCCCTCGGCAAGGGGCTGGTCTATGTGAAGTCGGACCTTAGGCTCTGTCATGAGGGGAAATCTATGTCCCAGACCAATGAAACGCCAGAGCCTGCGCTTGCAGGAATCGTGGCAGACGCCTCAAAAAACAATTGGGTGGACCGCTTTGCCCCGGCAAAGACCCGGCCCTACCTACGATTGAGCCGGGCAGACCGAGCGATTGGCACTTGGCTGCTCTACATCCCCTGCCTTTGGGGGCTGGTGCTGGCGGCCAATATCGACGGCTTCCAGCTTTGGGATCTGTGGATCGCGCTTGGCTGCGGCATTGGGGCTTTTGTGATGCGCGGCGCTGGCTGCACATGGAATGACATCACCGACCGGCATATCGATGGGCTGGTAGCCCGCACCCGTTCGCGCCCGCTGCCTTCGGGGCAGGCGACGGTGAGACAAGCGCTGATCTGGATGGTGGCACAGGCGCTGATCGGGGCGCTGATCCTTTTCAGTTTCAACGGGTTGACGATCCTGCTCGGCATCGCCTCCTTGGCCTTGGTCGCGATCTATCCCTTTGCCAAACGCTTCACTTGGTGGCCACAAGCCTTCCTTGGACTGGCCTTCAACTGGGGCGCGCTTTTGGCTTGGGCGGCGCATGCAGGGACGCTGCACCCCGCCGCATACCTGCTCTACGCAGCAGGCATCATCTGGACGCTTTACTACGACACGATCTATGCGCTGCAAGACATTGAGGATGACGCGCTGATCGGCGTCAAATCCACCGCACGGCTTTTCGGCACCCATGTCAGCCGCTGGCTGGCGGGCTTCCTTGTTGCGGTCATCGTGCTGCTCAGCGCCGCCGTGATCCTTGCCATCCCCGCGTCCCGTGGCCCCTTGCCGATGGTGCTTGGATTGGCCGGTGTTTGGGGGATGGGGCTGCATATGCTGTGGCAAATGCGGGTGCTGGATATGAGCGACAATGAGTCGTGCCGCCGCATCTTTATCTCAAACCGCGATGCCGGATTTGTGTTTGTGCTGTTTCTTGCCATTGCGGCCTTGGTCTGATTGATCCCAAGGCCCATTCCCCCTACGAAGCTGATGGGGGCTGACCGCAGCGATGGGCCGGCCCACCACCCCCTTTTGCCGAGCATACCTTGCCCCAGCGCCTTCTTCGACTGCCGACCAACTTGCTTGCTGCGCTGGCCTTTGGGCTGGCTGGCGTCTTCATGTTGGGTGTCGCCCTTCTGGCTGCCTTGGTGATCGAGTCGCGATCCGACAGGGCGATCACCAAGGCGCTGCATGGCGCGGGGATGGAATGGGCGACCAGCACCTCGGACGGGTTGCAAGTGCATCTCACTGGCACCGCCCCGGATGAGCGCGCCCGGTTTCGGGCGCTGAACCTGGTGGGCTCGGTCGTGGATGCCAGCCGGATCCGCGATTCGCTGGATGTGACCCCGGCCGTGGCCTTGGCTGCGCCGCGCTTCTCGGTCGAGATGTTGCGCAATGATGACGGCATCCAACTTATCGGTCTCATGCCTGAGAAGCCCGAAGAGGGCGGCATGGATGAGACCAGCCTCGTTGAGGCCGCCACGGCTTTGACCCCGGATATGGAGGTCAGCAACCTCTTGGAGGCCGCCGCTTGGCCCGCCCCCGAGACTTGGAACAAGGCGCTGACCTTGGGCGTCTCGGCGCTGAAGATCCTGAAACGCTCAAAGGTCTCGGTGGCCGCAGACCGGGTCGAGATCACCGCAATTGCGGAAAGCGAATCCGAAAAGCGCCGGCTTGAGGCAGCTTTGAACGCCGCCAAACCCGACGGGGTAAGCCTTTTGATCGAGATCTCAGCGCCACGCCCGGTGCTGACGCCCTTCACCTTGCGGTTCATCAAAGACGGCAGCGGCGCGCGGTTTGACGCCTGCGCCGCCGACAGCGTCCGCGCCCGCACCGCCATTTTGCGCGCCGCCGAGGTTGCTGGCTTGCCCGAAGGCGCCAGCTGCACCATCGGCCTTGGCGTGCCGACGCCGCGTTGGGCCGAGGGCGCAACCGCTGGCATCAAGGCCGTGGCGGAGTTGGAGAATGCGACCGTCACCTTCTCGGATGCTGATGTGACGCTGTTGGCCGATGCTTCGGTCAGCCAAGAGCTGTTTGACCGCGTGGTTGGTGAGCTGCGCGCCGCTTTGCCGCCGGTTTTCTCGCTGAACGCGCAGCTGCCGAAGAAAGACGTGGCCCAAGGTCCGGCAGAATTCACCGCAAAGCTCAGCCCCGAAGGCCGGGTCGAGCTGCGCGGCCGGCTGCCCGATGAGATGCAGCAAGCGGCGGTCGATGCCTTTGCGCGGGCCTCCTTTGGCGCCTCGAAGGTCTATGTCGCAACCCGGCTCGACAACGACCTGCCCGACGGCTGGCCGGTGCGGGTGCTGGCAGGACTGGAAGCACTCGCGCTTTTGCATGACGGCAGCCTTTTGGTGCGCGCCGACACGGTTGAGGTCAAGGGCGTCTCGGGCAGCCAAGATGCGCGCGCTGGCGTGACACGGATCCTGTCGGGCAAGCTCGGCCAAGGGGCCACCTTCCGCGTCGATGTCAGCTATAACAAAGAGCTTGATCCCTTTGCCGCCTTGCCCACTCCACAGGAATGCGCGGCACGGGTCTCCGAGGTGATGAAGAGCCAAAAGTTCACCTTCACCCCCGGCTCGGCCGAGATCACCAGCGAAACCCTGCCAATCGCTGCCAAGCTGGCGGAAGCGCTAAAGAATTGCGTCGCTGTGCCTTTGGAAATCGCCGGTCACACCGATTCCCAAGGGTCGGAAAGCGGCAATAAGGCGCTAAGCCAGGCCCGTGCCGAGGCGGTACTCCTCGCGCTGCAAGGCCGCCGCGTCGATGTCAGCCAGATGACCGCTGTCGGCTATGGCGAAGCCGTTCCGATTGCCGATAACGGCACCGAGGCTGGGCGTGAAGAAAACCGCCGGATCGAGTTTGTGCTGAAAGGCGCGGCCCCGGTCTCTGCGGATGCGGCTCCCGCAGCTGTGGCCGACGCGCCCGCCGAAGGGCATGATTTCTCGAACGACACCTCGGCCTCTGTTGCGCCGCGGGAAAAGACGATACGCCCGAAACCGCGCCCGGCAGCGGCCGAGTGAGCGCGCAACGGTAGAATACAGGATCAGACGGGACCAGACTGGGCATGAACCGCACCGAATTTGTCATCGCCACCGCGATCATCCTGCTGCTGGCCTTTGCCATGGGCTGGCTGACCCATTGGCTTCTGCACCGGTTCAGCCGGGTGGCGGGCGAGGATTTGACCGAGATGGACCGCCTGGCGCAAAGCCTGCATGAGGCCGAAGAAATCCGCGACCAAGCCGTGCTTTATCTCGAGGAACGCGAGGCGGAGCTTTTGAACCAAATCGCCCAGACCGAAGCAGAACTGCGCGCCGCGATGGAGGGCCTGCGCGATGCCCGCACCGAGGCTGAAGACATGCGCGCCTATATCGAGCGGATGCACGCCAACGGCTAAAGCCGCGCCCTTGACGCAGGCCGGGGGGCTCACCCCCCGGACCCCCGAGAGTATTTCCGTCAAGATGAATAACTTTAGCTTTTCATCTTGATCTAAATACTCCCGCCGGAGGCTCTATCCTTCCAGCCTCGGCCAAGTTCGGCGCTCGACTGGACCTAAGGGCGGCGCGGAACTGGACAGGCCATTCGCGGCATGTCATCCCGAAGCATCCCTTTTTGACGGAGGCTCCGATGCTCGATTCCGTAACCAATTTGCGTGATCTTTTGAAAGACCCCAGCCTTTTGGCGACCAAAGCGTATATTGCGGGGGAATGGGTCGATGCAGAAGATGGAAAGACCTTCCCCGTCCTGAACCCGGCGCGGGGCGACGTGATCTGCCATGTCGCCGATATGTCGCGCGCCGATGCCGCCCGCGCCATCAAGGCCGCGCAGCTGGCGATGAAGGAATGGGCCGCCCGCACTGGCAAAGAACGTGCGCAGGTGCTGCGCAAGTGGTTTGACCTGATGATGGCCAACCAAGACGATCTTGGCACCATTCTTTGCGCCGAGATGGGCAAGCCTTTGGCCGAGGCCAAGGGCGAGATCGCCTATGGTGCCAGTTTCATCGAATGGTTCGGCGAAGAGGCCAAGCGCGTCTATGGCGAGACCATCCCCGGCCATCAGCGCGACAAGCGCCTTACTGTCATCAAGCAGCCAATCGGCGTGGTGGCCTCGATCACGCCTTGGAACTTCCCCAATGCGATGATCACCCGCAAATGTGCCCCAGCTTTGGCCGTGGGCTGCGGCTTCGTCGCCCGCCCTGCTGCCGAGACGCCGCTCTCGGCTTTGGCCTTGGCGGTCTTGGGCGAGCGGGCTGGGCTGCCTGCGGGGATCTTCTCGGTCATCACCTCAAGCCGCTCGTCCGAGATTGGCAAAGAGTTCTGCGAGAATCCAACAATCCGCAAGTTGACCTTCACCGGCTCGACCGAGGTGGGCCGCATCTTGCTGCGTCAAGCCGCCGATCAGGTGCTGAAATGTTCGATGGAGTTGGGTGGCAACGCGCCTTTCATCGTCTTTGACGACGCCGATCTCGATGCCGCGGTGGCAGGTGCCATGATGTCGAAGTTCCGCAACAACGGCCAGACCTGCGTCTGCGCCAACCGGATCTATGTGCAAGCCGGGGTCTATGACGCCTTTGCCGCCAAACTGAAGGAAGCCGTGTCCAAGACCAAAGTCGGCGACGGTTTGGCCGAAGAGGTCCAGTTCGGCCCTCTGGTCAATTTCGCTGCCGTTGAGAAGGTCGAAGAGCATATCGCCGATGCGACCTCGAAAGGTGCCAAGATCGAGATCGGCGGCGCGCGCCATGCTTTGGGCGGCAACTTCTTCCAGCCGACCGTGCTGACCGGTGTGACCGATGCGATGATCGTCACCAATGAAGAGACCTTTGGCCCCGTCGCGCCCCTTTTCAAATTCGACACCGAGGAAGAGGTGATCGCTAAGGCCAATGACACGATCTTTGGTCTGGCCTCCTACTTCTACGCCCGCGACATCGGCCGGATCACCCGCGTCCAAGAGGCGCTGGAATACGGCATCGTCGGTGTGAACACTGGCATCATCTCGACCGAGGTCGCGCCCTTTGGCGGGGTCAAACAATCAGGGCTGGGACGCGAAGGCAGCCATCACGGCATGGATGACTTCCTGGAGCTGAAATACATCTGCCTGAGTATCTGATCCACCGCCTTACGGCTGGTTAAAGCAAAGGCGGGTCCGCAAGGGCCCGCCTTTTTGCTTGGGCGTCACCCGTCTAACCCCCTGATATTGCTTACGCTATCTCATAACCAAGCGACGATTTTGCTTAGCAGGGCGATGCAGACCATCTTGGCCTCATCGCACCAAAGCCTTCTCCTCGGCAGCGGTGCAGACCCTGAACCGAAAGGACAAAGTCATGCTGCCCATGATGAAAAACAAAGGCTTCGCTGCGCTTGCTGCTTTGGCCATTGCGGCCTCTGCCGCCGCCCCGGCCCATGCTTGGGGCAAGAAAGAACAAGGCTTCGTTGCTGGCGCTTTGACCGCGATTATCGTGGATGAGCTGATCGACAACAATCGCCACCGCAACAACAGTCCGCGTTATGTCGAGCCCCCGCGCTACGTTGAGCCGCCTCGCTACGTCGAACCGCCGCGCTACCGCGATCCGGCGCCGAGCTACCGCTCGGTCTATGCGACGCCGGCGGGTCAGGCCTTCAACAGCTATTCCCATGCCGAGCGTCGCGCCATTCAGCGCAGCCTGCGCAGCTACGGTTACTATCGCGGCAGCATCGACGGCTCTTTCGGCCCCGGCACCTATAATGCCATCGCCGCTTATGCACGCGATGCGGGCGCGACACGGAACCTAAACTCATCCTCGGGCGTCTATTCTTTGTATGACGGGCTGATCTACTAAGCCCGCCTCACGAAGCCCCGCATCTTTGGAGCCCCGTAACTTTGGAGCCCCGTAACTTTGGAGCCCCCTCGTTGCCTTGGATCGTCTTTTGTTCCCCAAAACGATCCAAGCGCCCCCGTTCCGCCCGTCGGGACGGGGGCTTTCTTTTGCCCCTTAGGGCCAGCAAAGGCGCCTTTTTGTGAAAATATTCTCCAAGCGTCCCAAGGATTGCCGGACGGCGCGCGTCTGTTATCCATTATGCTGATGAACACCGCTGATGAGACCCTTGCTTTAGCCGCCGCAAGCGGTGACCGCGCGGCTTTTGCTACGCTGGTGGCCCGGCATTATGACCGCATCCACGGGCTGGCTTGGCGGCTGACCGGCGCCAAGGCCGAGGCCGAGGATCTGGCGCAAGACATTTGCGCCGCCTTGCCCGCAAAGCTGCGCAACTGGCGGGCGGATGCCAAGTTCACCACTTGGCTCTACCGCGTTGTCGTCAATGCCGCCCATGACCAGCGCCGCCGTGCCGCGACCCGCAGCAAGGCGGCAAGCGGTTGGGGCGATTGGGAATTGGCCCGGCAGGATGAGATCGCCACCCAAGCCGAGGCTTTGGATTGGCTGACGGTGTCGATGCAGCGTCTGACACCCGAGTTACGCGACACGGTCGCTCTGGTTTTGGGCGAAGAGATGACCCAAGCCGAGGCAGGCGCGGTGCTGGGCGTCTCGGAGGGCACCATTGCTTGGCGGATGTCCGAGGTGAAGAAGCGGCTTAAGGCTATGGCCGCGGAGGAAGCGAAATGAGTGACGGGTTCGACGATCTGCAAGCCTTGCGCGCGGCGCTGAAAGCCGCCCCTGCCCCCGATGCGGCCTCACGCGAGGCCGCTTTGAAGCTGGCTATGGAAAATTTCGACCGGCTCCAAGGAAGCCCCACACCTTTGCGTTCCAGTGAGGACCGCCCGCCCCAAGCCATGGGTGCGGCGGGGTTCTTTAGTGGAGTGCAAGCCATGCTGAAAGCCTTGACGACCAAACCTGCCCTTGCAGCCTCGACCTCTGTGGCGGCTTTGTTGATTGGCGTGGCAGTGATCCTGCCCGTGACCCGCCCCGCCCCGACGATCTCGACCGCGCCTGCAACCGTGCAAAAGCCGGAAGCGAATGCGACGGCCGCGACGGCGGATGTCGCTGCTAAGGCCAGATCTGAAGCTGAAGGGCTGGATGTCACAGCGCCGACTGAGCCATTGGCCGATGTCACAGCCGAGCCGATGGCAGATGCCGCCAGCGCCGAGATCGCGGCCGAGGCCCCGCAGATGACGCGCCGCTCGGCCACCGCTGAAATCGAGAGCATAAGCAGCTCAATGCTCGCACCCTCGGTGGCCATAATGCCCGCCCCCCTGCCCGAGCTTGCCCCCCAGCCGCTGCCCAATACCGAGGCCTATGCGAATGCCGAGGCCAACCCGGTCAAAGTGACGGCCGAAGAGCCGGTTTCGACCTTCTCGATCGATGTGGACACGGCGAGCTATGCGATCCTCCGTTCGTCGCTGAACGCCGGGGTGCTGCCTGCGCCCGAACAGGTGCGCATCGAAGAGATGGTGAATTACTTCCCCTATGCCTATGCCGCCCCGGCAGCGGATCAGGCCTTCCGCAGCACGGTCTCGATCCAGCCGACACCGTGGAATCCGGGCACAAAGCTTGTCAGCATCGGGCTGCAAGGCGCGCTGCCTGCGGTTGAAGATCGCCCGCCGCTGAACCTTGTGTTCCTGATCGACACCTCCGGCTCGATGGAAGATCCCAATAAGCTGGGTCTGTTGAAGCAATCCTTGGCGCTGATGCTGCCGCAATTGCGGGCCGAGGATGAGATCTCGATCATCGCCTATGCCGGTTCCGCTGGCGCGGTTCTGCCTCCCACGAAGGCCGGTGAGCGTGACAAGATCCTGACGGCGCTTGATAATCTTGCCGCAGGCGGTGGCACCGCCGGGGCTGAAGGGCTGGAACTGGCCTATCAGACCGCCAAGGCGATGCAGGCCGAGGGCGAGGTGAGCCGCATCCTTCTGGCCACCGATGGCGATTTTAACCTTGGCATCTCGGATCCCGAGGGGCTGACGGCTTATGTCGCCAAAAAGCGCGAAGCGGAGGGGGTTTATCTCTCCGTCTTGGGCTTTGGTCGCGGCAATCTGGATGATGCCACGATGCAGGCCTTGGCGCAGAACGGCAATGGTCAGGCGGCCTATATCGACACGCTGTCCGAGGCGCGCAAAGTGCTGGTCGATCAACTGACCGGGGCGCTTTTCGCCATCGCCGAGGATGTGAAGGTGCAGGTCGAATGGAATCCCGCGACCGTCGCAGAATATCGCCTCATCGGCTATGAGACCCGCGCTTTGCGGCGCGAGGATTTCAACAATGACAAGGTCGATGCCGGGGAAATCGGCGCCGGGCTCCAAGTGACGGCGCTTTACGAGATCACCGCGCCGGGCTCGGAGGCTTTGCTGAATGAGCCTTTGCGCTATGGCACGGCGGCGCCGGTGCAGCCCTCCGAGGGTGAGTTGGGCTTCCTGCGGTTGCGCTGGAAAGCTCCGGGTGCCGCAGACAGCCAGCTCATTGAGACGCCGATCACCGGGACGGAACCCGCCAGTGATGACGCCCGCTTCGCCGCTGCCATCGCCGGCTTTGGCCAGCTTTTGCAAGGCTCGACCTATCTTGGCGACTGGGGCTGGGATGAGGCGATTGCCTTGGCGCTTTCCGCCAAAGGCGAGGATGCTTTCGGCTACCGAGTGGAAGCGGTCAACCTGATGCGACTGGCGCAAAGCCTGGGCCGCTAAGCGCACAAACACTTGTTATAAAATGAAAAAAGGCGCGCCGGGTGGCGCGCCTTTGCTACTTGTTAAACGTCACGAGGAAAGTCTAGGCGTCGTTCAGTTCACGGTTTCAGCTTTGGCCTCAATCGCGGCATGGCTCACGCTCGGGGTGCCTTGGGCGATCTCGATCCGGCGCGGGCGCGCGGCTTCGGGGATCTCACGGGCAAGCTCGATATGCAGCATGCCATGCTCATGGCTGGCACCGGTGACCTTCACATGATCGGCCAAGGCGAAGCGGCGCTCAAAGGCGCGGGTCGCAATACCGCGGTGCAGGAAGCTGCGCTCAGCCCCACCTTCGGCCTTGCGGGCAGTGACGAACAGATGGCCATCCTTCACTTCAACCGACAGCTCTTCGGGGGTGAAACCGGCGACGGCAATCGAGATGCGATAGGCATCATCGGCGGTTTTCTCAATGTTATAGGGCGGATAGGTCGGCTGAGCGACATCGGCCGACAAAGCGCGATCCATCAGATCAGCAACGCGGTCAAAGCCAACGGTGGCACGGTAGAGCGGGGCGAAATCAAAGCTACGCATGGAGTCATCCTTCAAAAGCGATGCGGTTGCGCCCGCCCCATCAGGGGGCCGGGCTAGGACCTCCGGGCCCTGACTGGCACCCGGATAACGCTGATTTGGGAAGGCTGATGCGCGGTTTCAAGAGGTTCGTGACACCAAGGGCTGCAAAGCCTTTGGGCCAGATTTGACGACCGCCCCGCTTTTTAAGGCGTGATAAACTTCGCGCCGCCCGATAGGCCACCCTTCAGCACCTTAACCGGACCGCGCGGCCGCTCGCCCGGCGCATCTTGGTCCATCGCCTCTTGCAGCTGCGCCAATGGTTGCTCCAAAGGCACCGCAAGCGCCACCTTATTGCCCTCCATCTCGGCCTTAGCCGAGATCACCGAGACCACCCGCGCCACCCCATCCTGCACTGTAAAAACCGGCGCGCCCGAAGAGCCAAAATCGATATCACAGGACAGGATCAGTGCCGGCTTGGTGTTGATGATCACCCGGCAATCTTGCTCGATCGAGGGCACTTCCGAGCGATCTTTGGCATAGCTGACGACCGAAACATGGTCTCCTGCACCCGGACGGTTGTCGATGGCAAAGGGCGTCAGCTGCGGCAAAAGAATGGGCTGGTCCAGTTCAAGCAGCGCGAGATCATAAGCGACGCGCGCCATATCATCTTCGCCGCTATAGATAAAATCAGGATGCGCGATCGAGCGGCGCACCCCGCGATAGGCCTCGGCCCGGCCATTGCGCCAACCGGCCTGAAAGCTGATCTGATCATCCGGCATCCGCGCACCGGTCTCTTTGTCGAAAAGACAATGCGCCGCGGTCAGCACCCGCGCCGGCGCGATCAACACCCCGGTGCAAAAGCCGCGCTGCCCCATCATCAGCTTGCCGACCGAGTTCCAGCCGCGCGCATCATTGGCCGTATGCATCCGCGTGACCGCTCCCTCTTCGGGCAGGGCGGTCCCCGCGAAAAGCGTAAAAACACTCGCAATCATCAACGGCTTAAGCCGGAACATGGGTCGATCCTTACCTTAGCGCCGCGATGAGGCCCCCTAACTTGGGCTGCAAAGCAGGCGTTTCTTAGGCACTTTCATGCAGCGCGCGCGGCATCGGACCGCCCGTCGCCCAGTCCAAAAGCTCGACCGTATGCACCACCGGAACCGAGGCTCCTGACCCAAGCTGCATCATGCAACCAATGTTCCCGGCCGCAATCACTTGCGGCGCTTTTGCTTCAAGCGTGGCCAATTTGCGCGCCTTCAGCTGGGCCGAAATCTCAGGCTGCAGAAGGTTATAGGTGCCAGCCGAGCCGCAGCACAGATGGCTGTCGGCGGGTTCTACCACCTCATAACCCACGCGTTTCAAAAGATCTTTCGGCGCGGACTTGATCTGCTGGCCATGCTGCAACGAACAGGCCGCGTGATAGGCCACCCGCATCTCACGCGGGGCGCCCTGCGGCAGGCCGATCTGCGCCAGCACCTCGGAGATATCTTTGGCAAGACCGGCAATCTCAGCCGCATCCGCCGCCAGCGGGTCATTGCGGAACATATGGCCGTAGTCTTTGACCGTGGTGCCACAGCCCGAGGTGTTGATCACCACCGCATCAAGCCCCGCGCCGCGCCGCTCTGCCATCCAAGCGTGGATATTGGCAGCGGCCGCGCTATGTGCTTGATCTTCCTTGCCCATATGATGGGTCAGCGCGCCGCAACAGCCCTGCCCCTTGGCCACCACGACCTCGCAACCCAGCCGGCGCAGAAGCCTTATCGTGGCATCATTGATGTCCGTGTTCAGCGCCTTTTGCGCACAACCCGTCAAAAGCGCCACCCGCATCCGGCGTGGAGCGGTGGCGGCAAAGACCTGCGGGTCGTCATTGCGCGAGACCGGAGGGATGGTCTTCGGCGCCATCTCAACCATCGCCCGCAGCCGCGCATCGGGCAGAAGACGGCGGAAGGGGCGGATGATCTTGGCCCCCAATAGCGCCAGCCGCATTCGCCCGGGATGGGGCAGCACAAAGGCCAAAACGTTACGCAGCATCCGATCAACCCACGGACGGCGATAGGTTTTTTCGATATGAACGCGGGCATGATCGACGAGATGCATATAATGCACACCGCTGGGGCAGGTCGTCATGCAAGACAGACAGGACAGGCAGCGATCAACATGTTTGACCGTTTGCGCATCCGCCGGTCGCCCGGCCTCAAGCATGTCCTTAATCAGGTAGATCCGACCGCGCGGGCTGTCGAGTTCATCGCCAAGCACCTGATATGTCGGGCAAGTCGCGGTGCAAAAGCCGCAATGCACGCAAGAGCGCAGGATCTCATTGGCCCGCGCGACGCCGGGATCAGCCAGCTGAGCTTCAGTGAAATGGGTTTGCATCAGAAAAGCCCTCGGCTCTGGGCGGGATTGAACAAAGCTTTGGGATCAAAGGCGGATTTGAGCCCGGCGGACAAGGCCAAGACCTCAGCCGAGGATCGGGCGAAGGGCAAAGCGCCTGCGCCACGCAGCAAGATGGCCTGACCACGGCCCGCCAAGGCCTTCTGCAGCGCCTCGCCCTGCCCCTCCGGCAAGACCATCGAGACCTGCCCGCCAGCCCGGTCAAAAAGCACCGTGCCGCCCATCGCAGCAGCAAGCTCCGCCGCATGTGTGGGCAGGCAAGAGATCCGCCAAAGATCGCCCTCCGGCCCCTGCAAGGGCGCCAAGTCTCTGACATTACGCCAAATCTCGGCGCTGGCTTCCCCCTCTACCACCGAGACATCACCCGGAAGCACCGCCCGCAACTGCCCAACACGGTAGGCGACCGAGCCTGCAAGCCCCTCAAGCCGAACGACCGAACGGCCCGAAACACGCGCAACGCCCGAGACATCGAAGGGCGAGCCAAGCGCTCGGCGCAAAGCGGCAAGGCCGGGGCCGTCGTCCAGCCCCTCAAGGATCAAGGTCGCCTCGACCTCGGGCTGGGCCTGCAGCTTGAAGGACAGCTCGCTCAGGACCCCCAATGTGCCGTGGCTTCCCGCCATCAGCTTCACCAGATCATAGCCGGTGACATTCTTCATCACCCGCCCGCCGGACTTCACCACCTCGCCACGCCCTGAGACGAAACGCACGCCAATCAGCGCATCCCGCGCAGCGCCAGATTGCACCCGGCGCGGGCCGCTGGCATTGGCCGCCACAACGCCGCCAATGGTGGAAACCCCTGTGCGGCCAAGCACTTGCCGCATATCCAGCGGCTCAAAGGCTAGCCTTTGCCGCTCACCCGCCAGCAAGGCCTCAACCTCAGCCAAAGGCGTTCCAGCGCGCACCACCAAGGTCAAAGCGGCGGGTTCGTAAAGGACAACACCGCTCAGACCGGAGGTCTCCAGCACCGCGCCTTCAGCCCCGCCGATCCGCCGTGTCCCGCCACCTTGGATCGCCAAAGGCCCAGCGGCACCGGCCACGATCTCCGCCAGTTCAGCCTCGGTCTCGGGCCGCATCACGCCTGACATTTTCTGTCCTCAAATATCCCGGGGGTCCGGGGGCTGGCCCCCGGCCCGGTGGTCACTGCATCGCGCCGCCCGGCACTTACCGCCAAAGGAAACACCTTGGCTGGGTTCAAAAGCCATTGCGGATCAAAGACATCCTTGACCCTCATCTGCGCTTCCAGATCAACCGGGGCAAATTGCACCACCATCAGATCGCGCTTTTCGATGCCCACGCCATGCTCACCCGTCAGGCAACCGCCGACCTCGACGCAAAGCTTCAAGATTTCGGCCCCGAAGGCTTCGCACAAAGCTAAGTCACCCGGCTTATTGGCATTATAAAGGATCAGCGGGTGCATATTGCCGTCTCCAGCATGGAAGACATTGCCGACGCCAAGGCCAAATTCAGCGCTCATCTCGCCGATGCGGCGCAGCACATAAGGCAAGGATGAGACCGGGATCGTGCCGTCCAAACACATGTAATCATTGATCTGCCCCATGGCGCCAAAGGCCGATTTACGGCCCAGCCAGATGCGGCGGGCTTGGTCTTCATCTTGCGCTTCGCGGAATTCCACCGGGTTGTGGCGGAGGGCTATCTCTTTGATTTTGGCCAATTGTTCGGCGATCTCGGCCTCAGACCCTTCGACCTCGATGATCAATAGCGCTTCGCAATCGGGGTAGCCGGCTTTGGCGAAAGCCTCGGTCGCCTCGATGCAGGGACGGTCCATGAATTCGATCGCCACCGGCAGCACGCCGGCGCGGATGATATCGGCGACGCAGGCGCCTGCGACCTCATTCTCGGCGAAGCCCACGAGCACCGGGCGCGCGCCTTCGGGCTTTGGAAGGATGCGCAACCAGGCCTCGGTCACCACGCCCAATTGGCCTTCCGAGCCGCAGACGACACCCAGAAGATCAAGGCTCCCAGGCTCATCCCAAGGTCCACCGATCGTGGTCACGGTGCCGTCCATCAGCACCATCCGAACGCCCAAAAGGTTGTTGGTCGTCACGCCATATTTCAGGCAATGCGCCCCGCCCGAATTCATGCCGATATTGCCGCCAATCGCGCAGGCAAGCTGGCTAGAGGGATCAGGCGCATAAAAGAACCCTTCCGCTTCAACAGCTTGCGTGACGGAGAGATTGGTGCGGCCGGTCTCAACATGGATGAAGCGGTTCTCATAATCCGTTTCGATCACGCGGGTCATCCGGGCCAAACCCATCACCACGGCATCCTCGGTCGGCATCGAGCCACCGGCCAAAGAGGTGCCCGCACCACGCGGCACCACGGGCACGCCTTCGGCGTGGCAGATGCGCAAAACGGCGGAAACTTCTTCGGTGGTGCGGGGCAGGACCACGGCCAAGGGCTGGCAGCGATAGGCGGCGAGGGCGTCGCATTCATAGGCGCGGGTCTCGGCCGGGTCGCCGATCACGGCATCCGGAGGCAGCACCTGCGACAGGAGCGCTAGGATGCTGGATTTGCGCGCAATAATGCGAGCGTTGGGCTGGGGCATGTCCATCGCGTGACCTCCGATTCACCTGCAGCAGATAGAACCCGAAGCGGGCTCTGGCAACGCGGAAAGGGCGTATGGCCAACGTCTGGAAAAGGTATGGCTTACGTATGGTTCACGTACGGCAAGCAAGCACTGGGGTTTGGCATACAAAAAAGCCGGACCAAGCGGGCCCGGCTTTTACTCGTGAGGGTCTGGCGGGATCAGATCAGCCCAGCGGCGCGGAAGAGTGCCTTCACATCCGCCTCGGGGCGGGCGCCGAAATGGCCGATGACCTCGGCCGCGGCGATACAGCCCATGCGGCCTGCGACCTCAAGCCCTTTGCCGGTGGCAAGGCCGTAGATGAAGCCCGCGGCGAATTGGTCGCCCGCGCCGGTGGCATCAACCGGCACCACGCGGTTCACCGGCACCACCACACGCTCGTCCCCGCGAATGAGGATCACCTCATCGCCCGAGCGGGTGCAGACCACGAGACCTGCATCTTGCGAGGCCTGAGCCAAGGCCGCGTCAAGGTCGGTTTGGTAAAGCGAGGACCATTCGTGCTCGTTGCCGATCACATAATCCAGATCCTTGACCAGCCGGCGGAACGAATCGCGGTGACGGTCGACGCAGAACGGGTCTGACAAAGCGATCCCGGCCTTACCGCCGCCCGATTGGGTCAGCTTGGCCGCGCGTTCAAACGCGTGCTTGCCCTTGTCCTTGTCGTAAAGATAGCCCTCAAGGAACAGGAACTGCGCGCTGCCCGCGACATCATCCGAGACATCATCGGGGCCAAGCTCGGAGGAAATCCCCAGATAGGTGTTCATTGAACGCTCCCCATCGGGCGAGACGAAGATCATGCTGCGCGAGGTGGGCAACTCCCCCCCGGCCACAGGCGGGTTGACGAAATCGGTGCCTTGGCCCGCCAAGGCTTGGGCGTAGAACCGCCCCAGAGCATCATCATGCACCCGGCCAATGAAAGCGCTGGAGAGGCCCAAGGCACCCATCCCGGCCACGGTATTGGCGACCGAGCCGCCCGGCGCTTGGCGGCGGTCCTTCATCGAGCCGTAAAGCAATTCGCCGCGCTCACGCTCGACCAATTGCATGATGCCTTTCTCGATCCCCATCAGATCAAGGAAGCTGTCATCCGCGGTGGAAAGCACATCCACGATGGCATTGCCGATGCCGACGATCTGATAGGTTTTCATGTCTTATCCTCGTAGAGGCACCAGTCCCGGATTGGGCAGATGCCGCATTTGGGTTTGCGCGCAAGGCAGATATAGCGACCATGCAGGATCAGCCAGTGATGCGCGTGTTGTTGGAACTCGGCCGGGACGTTGTCTTCGATGGCGCGTTCAACCGCCGTCTCATCCTTGCCGGGGCAGATGCCCGAGCGGTTGCCGATGCGGAAAATATGGGTGTCGACCGCTTGGGCGGGGATGCGGAACCACATGTTCAGCACCACATTGGCGGTTTTGCGGCCCACGCCCGGCAAAGTGACCAAAGCGGCGCGGCTGGAGGGCACTTCGCCGCCGTAGGTATCAACCAGCCTTTGGCTGAGCTTGATGACGTTCTTGGCCTTGTTGCGGTAAAGGCCGATGGTCTTGATATGCTCGATCACCTGCTCTTCGCCGAGGTCGAGCATCTTTTGCGGCGTATCGGCGATCTCAAACAGCGCCTTGGTGGCCTTGTTCACGCCCTTGTCGGTGGCTTGGGCGGAAAGCGCCACGGCGACCAGCAAGGTGAAGGCATTGGTGTGGTCAAGTTCACCCTTCGGCTCGGCCTCCGCTTCGCGGAACCGGGTGAAAAGGGCATGCATGGCGGGGTAATCGAGCTGTCTGACCATAGGGCCTTGCAGCATGAACTGGGGTTTGGGGCAAGAGGTTTAGCGTTTGGGTTGTGTTCTGTGCCGTGAGGGCGTGGGGTGACTTCGCAGCTGCGCCCCCCGGCAAAGCGCTTTCCGTTCCCCCGCCGCAGCTTTGACGGAAAGAACCGCAGGAAACGGGTCGCACGGCGGGGGGCGCTGGCCTACATTCGCCGCAAAGGAGCGCTGCTATGTCCGATCAATCCCCAGCCTATCACTACGCGGTCATCGGTCGGGCTCTGCGCGAGATTGATGCCGCCCCACCGGGGCTGCCGCTAGAGGATCTGGCGGCGCGGATGCAGATGAGCGCGGCGCATTTCCAGCGCACCTTTAGCCAATGGGTTGGGATCTCGCCGAAGAAATACCAGCAATACCTTAGCCTTGACCATGCGAGGCGTTTGCTGGCCGAGCGGCATACCACTTTGGCCACCGCGCAAGAGCTGGGGCTGTCGGGCACCGGGCGGCTGCATGATCTGTTCCTAAGCTGGGAGGCGATGAGCCCCGGCGCCTATGCGCGCGGCGGCGCGGGGGTGGAGATTTATTGGGGCTGGTTCGCCTCGCCCTTTGGGCGGGCCTTGGTGATGGGGACCGAGCGGGGCATTTGCGGCATTGGCTTTGGGGAGGAGGGCGAAGAGGCGGAAGCCTTTGACGATCTGCAACGGCGCTGGCCGAAAGCGGAGTATCGTGAGGCGCCAGAGCGGTTGCAGCCTTGGGTGCAGGCGGCCTTTGGTGGCGGCGGCGAGACCAAGCTGCATCTGATTGGTGCGCCCTTTCAGATCAAGGTTTGGGAGGCTTTGCTGGCGGTGCCTTCGGGCCATGTCACCACTTACGGCGATATTGCCGGGGCGATTGGCCATCCTTCGGCGCATCGCGCGGTGGGGACGGCGGTCGGGCGCAATCCGATCTCATTCCTGATCCCCTGCCACCGCGCCATTCGCCGCGATGGCGCTTTGGGCGGCTATCACTGGGGCCTGCCGCGCAAGCGCGCCATGCTGGCTTGGGAGGCGGCGCGGTCAGAGTTCTGAAGGCGCGCCCTTTCGCACTGGAAAGTGACTGCTTCGTCATCGGCAGAAGGCCGCGCATCAAGCCTCGGCTCTGTGCGGATGCGGGGCTGCATGTTATGCTGACCGGTGAACCCGGGGCCGCGAGGTCTAAGACCGGGCTTGATTCCAACGACAACGAGCATATTCATGATGAAATCCCCTCTTGTGCTGGCCGCTGCGGGCCTTTTGACCCTGACGGCTTGCGTTGATCCGAATGCCTATCCCGATGACCCGAATGCGCGCACCAAGAACGGCGCGATCATCGGCGGCATCTTGGGGGCAGCGGCTGGCGTTGCGACCTCGGGCGATGGTGATGAGCTGAAGGGCGCAATCATCGGCGGCGCATTGGGCGCGGGTGGCGGTGCTTTGATCGGCCAAGATCTGGACCGGCAAGCGGCGGAGCTGCGCGTCTCGCTGAACTCGAACATCTCGGTCACCAATATGGGTGACTATCTGGTCGTGAACATGCCGCAAGACCTGCTCTTTGCGACCGATAGCGCGACGCTGCGCGGCGATCTGACCCGCGATCTGAACGCTGTGGCCTCGAGCCTGCTGAAATATCCGCGCAGCCGCGTGGAAGTGATCGGCCATACCGACAACACCGGTGCGGCGGCTTACAACCAAGACCTCTCGGTGCGCCGTGCCTCGGCTGTGGCTTCGGTCCTGCGCGGCGCGGGCGTTCCGGCAGCGCGTCTGGCGGCCTATGGCCGGGGTGAAGACCAGCCGGTCGCGTCGAACCTGACCGCCGATGGCAAGGCCCGCAACCGCCGGGTGGAGATCATCATCCGCCCGACGATGTAAGCGGAGGAGGCCCCTTAAGCGGGCCCCTGTTGAAGGATCGAAGAAGGGGCCGCGCGATCGGCCCCTTTTTTCATGGCCCTGCCCCGCCCGGGCCAAAGAAAAAACCCCGCAGCACGGGGCTACGGGGTTCTTTCTTTGGATCAGCTGAAGCGGCTTAGTGCAGCTTGGCTTCCACCTCGATGATCGCGGCATCGATCGAGGCCGAGGTCGAGGCAGCCGACATTTGCTGGCTCAGCACATCGGTCGCAGCGGCGATTGCCACGGTGACCGCGCGCTCGCGCACTTGCTTGACGGCCGCAGCCTCGGCGCTGGCGATCTGCTCTTCAGCAGCAGCCAGACGACGATCGATCGCAACCTTCAGATCGGCTTTCGCTTGCGTTGCCGCAGCTTGAGCTTCTTCCTTGGCATTTGCGACGATGCGGTCGGTTTGCTCGGCGACTTCCTTTTGCTTGCGCTCATAGGAGGCCAGAACCGATTTGGCTTCTTCACGCAAAGCACGCGCTTCTTCCAATTCGGATTTGATCGTCGCCGCACGTTTGTCCAAAAGCCCAGCCAGCTTCGCCGGCACGCCTGCGTAAAGCAGGATACCCACGAAGATGAGGAAGGCGATCAGCACCACGAAATCGGTGTTGCCCAGGCTGAAGAACGGGCCGGCGGCAGCATGGGCCGGAGCGGCAGCCGCAACAGCGGCCCCCAGAGCGGTCCCAAGAACGAGAAGTTTCTTCATCGCCTTACCCTTTCAGCCGCGCAGCAACCGCCGCAGTGACAGCGCCGGCGTCGACCGTGCCACCCAGAGCCGTGACCAGCTCTGCCGCAGTGTCCTTGGCCACGGCTTCCACCGCTGCAAGGGCACCCTCACGGATCTCAGCAATCCGCTTTTCAGATTCGGCAGCTTTCGCGCCAATCTCAAGATCTGCCCGCGCCGTGGCTGCATCCAATTCTTTTTGGATGTCGGCCTTAGCAGCTGCGACAATCTTCCCGGCTTCCGCGCGGGCGGTGGCCAAAGCTTCGTTGAAGCTGCGCTCGGCCGCGATGGCCTTTTGACGCAGTTCCTCGGCCGCGGCCAAATCGTTGGTGATCGTGCCTTTACGCTCGGCCAAAACGGCGCCAATGCGGGGCAGAGCGATGGTCTTCAGGATGAAGAACAACACCACCAAGGTGACCAGCAGCCAGAACACCTGGTTCGGCATCCAGTCGGTGCAAAGCTGCGGCATCCCTTTGGCGCTACCGGCGTCCATAAGACACTCAGCATGCCAATTCATGCCGTGGGTTTCCGTTGCCATCATGCTCTCCGTCGAACCGTTCTGAACAGGAAGGGCGCCAGCCGTCTCCGACCCGCGCCGCTTCCCACTTTTACGTCAGAAGCTGGTTCAGACTGCGAACATCAGCAGCAGAGCGATCAGGAACGAGAAGATCCCGAGAGCTTCTGCGAAAGCGATACCCACGAAGAGGTTCGCGGTTTGGCCGGGGGCAGCCGACGGATTGCGCAGAGCGCCTTCCAGGAACTTGCCGACGATGTTACCGACGCCGAGGCCAGCACCGGCAAGGCCGAAAGCTGCGAGGCCAGCACCGATGTATTTGCCGAGCAGAGCGAGTTCGCCTTCCATGTCGTAGACTCCTATAGGTTGGAAAAGCTTGAGATTTGATTTCTTACCGAACCAAGGCCGGGGCCTTAGTGGTGGGCTTCGCCCACCGCGTCCTTAAGGTAGACGCAGGTCAGAATGGTGAAGACATAGGCTTGAACGAAAGCCACGAGCACCTCGAGCGCATAGATGCCAACGGCACCAGCGATCGCGAGCGGCGAGATGATCGCCATCGAGGCAAAGCCCGCGAAAACTTTGAGAACAGCGTGACCAGCCAGCAGGTTGCCTGCAAGACGGATCGAGTGCGAAACCGGGCGCATGATGTAGGAGATGACCTCAATCACCGCCAAGATCGGACGCAGGGCCAAGGGGGCCGAGGACACCCAGAACATCGCAAAGAAACCCAGACCCTTGCGGCTGATGCCGATCAAGGTGACGCCGAGGAAAACCAGAAGCGCCAGAACGCCGGTCACAGCGACATGGCTGGTGGTGGTGAAGCTCATCGGCAGCAGGCCGAGGAGGTTCGACAGCAGCACGAAGAGGAAGAGCGTCATCACGAGGGGGAAGTATTTCACCCCTTCATGGCCCGCGACTTCTTCAACCATATTGTGGATGAAGCCATAGAAGACTTCGGCAATGGATTGCAGCCGGGTCGGGATCAGACCGCGGTGACGGGTTGCCAGCACAAACAAAGCGAAGATGCAGACAAGGGCAAGGCCCATCCACAAGGTCACATTGGTCAGCGTATACCACTCAACCGGGCCATCGCCGAAGAGCGGCTTGACCACGAATTGGTCCATCGGGTGGATCGAGAAACCGCCTTCAGTCGCCACTTTTCACTTCCCCTCGTTCAAGGCGGACTTTGCCGCCTGATCGTCTGCGGCAGCCTGAGCTGCCTTCTTTTCCATCATCTCACGAGCCGTGCCCATCATCGTGCGCACCCCCGCGACAAACCCCAAGAGCGAGAAGATCACCAGAAGGATCGGCAAGGTGCCGAAAAGCTTATCCAGCCCGTAACCGATGCTGGTTCCGACAACGATGCCGGCGCCAAGCTCAATCACCATCCTCCAAGCAATCTCGCCTTGCGAGATCCCTTGCGCCACGCTTGAACTGCGCGGCTTCGGCACTCCGCGTGCGGCAGCGAGGCGTTGTTCCAACGCACGCAGACGCTCGGGATCAGGTTCCGAAGCCATTGCGGCCCTCTCGTGGCAGTCAGCGGCGGTAATAGGGGGCGGGGGGCCATGAGTCAAGCGATGAAGGCTGCGAGTTATACCACTGAAAACGTTGTATTTTCCAGATTCACACTTGCTGAATTTGCGGCATATGGTGACAAATTCAGGGCTGAGCGATATTCAACCCTTAGGTTGACAATGGCTGCACGGGCCAGATAGTCGCCTGATGGACCCCACCCTCTCCCCTGCCGAGACCCTGAAGCTGGACGCGATCTTTGCGGCACTGGCCGATCCAACGCGGCGGGCGATTTTGGCGATGCTTTTGGAAGATGACATGGCGGTCACCGATGTGGCGCAGCCGTTTCAACAAAGTCTGGCGGCGATCTCCAAACATTTGCAGGTGCTGGCGGAAGCCGGGCTGATCAGCCGCGAGAAGCGCGGACGGGTGGTTTGGTGCAAGCTGGAGCCAGATGCTTTGCGCGGCGCCTCGGTTTGGATGCGGGGCTTTGGGCAGTTTGAACCTTTGGACCTTGATGCCTTTGAGCGCTTCTTGGACCATGAGCTGGCCGAGGATGAAGTCCCCAAGGCCTAGCCCAAGCGCGCCCCGGTAAAGCCCCGGTTTGCCCGCTGGTTTGTCACAAAACCGCCGCGCTTTGCTTCAAACCTTGCGCCAGCGAGGGTTGCCATTGGCGCAGCCGTCCCAACCGCAAGGAGAGACGACGATGGCCAAGGCATTGAGCTTGTTGCAAAGGCTGTGGAACTTCCGCCAGCGCGATGAGCCGAAAGACAGCGCCTTTGAGCAGCGGCTGCAAGAGATGGGCGGGCTGCGTCAGGTCTCGGTCGCGCGGGCGGTGCTTTTCAGAACTGGGCAGTAACGCCGGGGAGACGCAGCGCGGTCACCAGATCGCGCAGCTCTTGGCGGGCGGCGATGTTGGACATGTTGAGCTGCTCAACGCCGGAATCTTTCAAGTCCAGCAGCGTGAGGCCGCGCGGGAACAACTCGCGGAAGATCACGCGTTCGGAGAAACCGGGCGCGACGCGGAAACCGATGCGGCGCGAGAGATCCTCTAGCGCTGCGCCCACTTTCTTTTTGTTGTGCATCTGCTGGGCGCCAAGGCGGTTGCGCAACACGATCCAATCGATTGGCTTCAGCCCGGCTTGCGCGCGCAGCTGCCGCGCGCCCCAAACCATCTCGGCATAGATCGACGGGCCTTTGACTTTGCCGCTTTCGGGATCGATGCGGGCGAGCAGGTCGAAATCGACAAAGCTGTCGTTCATCGGCGTGATCAGAGTATCGGCCAAAGAATGCGCCACTTGGCTCAGCCGCGTATGGCTGCCGGGGCAGTCGATGATGATGAAATCTTTCACCGGGTCCATCTCGGCCACGGCACTGGTCAGCCGCTGGTCAAAGGCATTCTCGCCGGGGGTGAGGCTTGCCTCATCCACCTCGGGCAGTTCGCGGTATTCGGGGCTGGGCAGCTCGATCCCGGCCTGCGCCATCCAAGCGCGGCGGTTCTCGACATAGCGGCCCGAGGTCTTCTGGCGCAGGTCCAGATCCAACATGCCAACCGCAAAACCCATCCGGGCCAAGGCGGTCGCCACATGCATACAGGTGGTGGACTTGCCCGAGCCCCCCTTCTCGTTGCCGACAACGATGATATGCGCCATGTGATTGCCCCCTTTTGCGGCCCGCGAGTTCTTGGCCGGTCTTTCTATTGGCAAGGACCAGCCGAAAGGGGAAGCCCTTTTTGGCACAAAGCCGCTGCAGCGACCTTGGGTGAGTCCCGCATGCCATGCGCAGGCCCGTCAGGCGCAGCAATGCAAAAGGGCGCATCCGAAGATGCGCCCTCTTGGTCTTTGCGGGTCTGGGCTTAGAAGCCGAGGCCAGCGTATTTGTTTTTGAACTTCGACACGCGGCCACCGGTGTCCATCAGCTTGGCCGATTGGCCGGTCCAAGCCGGGTGTGCCAGCGGGTCGATGTCGAGCGACAGCGTGTCGCCTTCTTTGCCCCAGGTCGAACGGGTCTGATAGGTCGAGCCGTCGGTCATTTTCACTTCGATGAAGTGATAATCGGGGTGAATGCCCTCTTTCATCGTTCCGGCTCCTCTTATTCAGCTTTGGCTTTGTAGGTGCTGTTCTCAGCGATCCGGGCGGATTTACCGCGACGATCACGGAGGTAGTACAGCTTGGCGCGACGCACTTTACCGCGACGGACCACTTCGATGGTCGCGATATTGGTCGAGTAGAGCGGGAAGACGCGCTCGACGCCCTCGCCGAAGGAAATCTTACGGACCGTGAAGGAAGCCGCCAGGGTCGCGCCGCCTTTACGAGCGATGCAAACGCCTTCGTAGGCCTGAACGCGCGAACGCGAGCCTTCGGTCACTTTGTAGCCAACGCGCACAGTGTCGCCGGCTTTGAAGTCGGGGATGGTCTTGCCGAGGGCGGCAATTTGCTCCGCCTCGATCTGGGCGATGAGGTTCATGCGCCGGTCTCCATTCTTGCCTGCGGTGGTTCCGCAGAGGTGATGCCGCGCCAGAGCTCCTGGTCTTCTGTCGGATCCCTGCCCTGATGGACAAGCCCGCCGGAGATGCCGCCTGCTTTGCTAACCGCGCCCTGGGCAATGACCTTGCCGAAGAAGGCAAGCAAGCACAGGGAATCGGGACCGATGGGCAAGAAGCCCCGGACGGGGTGGCTATAGGGGGACAAGAGCTTGCGGTCAAGCGCTGCGCGTTGCGGCAAGCGCTGCGCGTTGCGGCAAGCGCGGCGGGTCCGGCTGCTTCGGAAAGCCTCCGGCGGGAGGGGGCTGCCATTGGCAATGGGGGGGGCAGAGCCCCCCGCCCTATTAAGTTGTTCAGCGCTGCTTTTTCGGCGGCTGGCGGTCGAGATGCGCTTGCCAGAGATCAGGGCGGCGCTCTTGGGTCAATGCCTCAGACTGGGCGCGGCGCCATTTGGCGACCTCGCCGTGATTGCCCGAGGTCAGGACTGCTGGGATTTCAGCCCCCTGCCATTCTTGGGGCCGGGTGTATTGCGGGTGTTCCAGCATACCATCCGAGAAACTTTCCTCCTCGGTCGAGGCGGCATTGCCCAAGACGCCGGGCAAGAGCCGCACCACGGCATCAAGCATGGCTTGCGCGGGCAATTCGCCCCCGGTCAGGACAAAATCCCCAAGGCTCACCTCTTCGATCTGGCGCGCATCAAGGACGCGCTGATCGACGCCTTCGAAGCGGCCGCACAGCATGGTGAGGCCGTCGCAAGCGGCAAAGCGGCGCGCCATCGCTTGATCGAAGCGGCGACCGCGCGGCGAGAGATAGATCACCGGCCAGCGGCTGCGGTCGGCCGGGGTGTCCTCCATCGCCGCCTCAAGGGCGGCATCGACCACATCGGCACGCAAGACCATGCCAGCCCCGCCCCCGGCAGGCGTGTCATCAACGGTGCGGTGTTTGCCCAGACCGAAGGTCCGCAGATCAATGGGTTTCAGCCGCCAAAGCCCCGCATCCAGCGCTTTGCCGGTCAGCGACAGGCCTAGCGTGCCCGGAAAGGCATCGGGGAAAAGCGTGACCACGCGCGCCTCGAAGGCCTGCGCCAGATGCGGCGCGCCCTCCATCAGATCGCGCGGCTTCATGCTAACCTTGATCGACAGGCGACCGTGGCTTTTCGGTTGGACGGGTTCGGGTTCTTGGCTCATGCGGCGGTTATCCGGGGAAAGCGGTGCAGCATCAAGCCCCGGCTTTGCGCTGAGCGCAGGCGCGTTCGGTTTAGCCCGGCTGTGGCCGGCTGTGCGGAGTCCAAGCCCTTCGGCTGGCCTTGCGGCCCACTGTGGCGGTTAAGGTCGCAAGATCCGCCGCCAGATCGTTGGGCAGGCCCAGCTTGCTCAGCCTTTGCAAGGCCTGCGCATCGGGAAATTGGTGGCGCCGGTCCGGGAAGCTGCGAACCAGTGAGGCCGCGCGGGGCAAGAGCATTTGCAGCAGCGGCAGATCTTGGCCCGCCGCGGCAAAGGCGGTGCGGATCGCAGTGGGGGCAGCGCCGGAGGCAAAAACCTCGGGCTCGGTCGCCCATAAAAGAAGCGCGCGGCGCAAGGCACCGTGTTGGTCGGGGGCGCCCGCAAGGGCTTGGCCCAAAAGCTCAAGCCGGTGCCAAGCGTCAGCGGCATCCATCACATCCTCAAGCACCGGGGCGATC
The DNA here is from genome assembly GCF_030848395.1 of Pseudogemmobacter lacusdianii. Taxonomy (GTDB): domain Bacteria; phylum Pseudomonadota; class Alphaproteobacteria; order Rhodobacterales; family Rhodobacteraceae; genus Pseudogemmobacter; species Pseudogemmobacter lacusdianii. The sequence goes on from NZ_JAVDBT010000013.1 coordinate 79,860, forward strand.
TCGGTCACGGGGGCGTCATCAGCAAAGGCGAGGAGCGGGGCGATTTCAGCCTCGGGCCGGGCATGGGGCGGCTGTTGGGGTTCTGCGACTGGGGGATGGCGCAATTCCTCGAGCCGAACGCCATGTTTCAGGGCTTTTTCACCATCCCAGAGCAGGCGCGACAACGGCAGCGCGAGGAAGGAGAGACCCAAGAGAAGCGGCAAGGACAGAGCCGGCAAACCGCTGGATGCGTCAGGGCCAGTGCCGCCCGCCACCCCGGCAAGCCCGCGGCCAATGGCGAAGAGAAGCGTGACCAGCGCGATCTGCGTCAGCACCTGGCTTATCACCAAGGTCAGCAGCCGCGGCTTTCGCCAATGCGACCAGCGGCGCGGCCAATATTGCGGCCAAAGCTGCACCAGCCACAGGCAGAAGATGAGAACGAAGGGCGGCAACAGCGCCCAGCCATAGCCGCTAAAGCCCGCCAACAAAGGCCCAAGGTAGAGGAGCGCCGCAGGCGCTTGCAGCCATCTTGCACGCAGTTTCACGCCATTCCCCCCAATGTCCAAAGGCCAAACGATAGCGGGACAGGGAAGGGCTTGGCCGCTTTCGGACCTTAGTCCAACCCCTCGGGCAGATCGACGATGATCAGCCCGCCCGCAAGATCCACTGTGGGCACCGTGGCAAGGGTAAATGGCAGAAGAAGGGCAGATTTTGGCCCATTCAGTCGAATTTCAAGGATATCGCCAGCGCCGTGATTATGGACCGAGATCACCTCACCCAAGGTCTCACCGCCGGTGTCGCGCACGGTTAAGCCGATGAGATCGCTGTGGTAAAACTCATCATCGGGCAGCTTGGGCAGCTTGGCGCGGGGGACGAACAATTCGGTCCCTTTTAAGGCATCCGCGTCTTCTTTGTTGGTCACGCCGGAAAGGCGGCCCCCAAGACCGCCCGCAACGGGGCGGGTCAGCTTCAGCGTGAAGCTGCGGCCGTCTTTGGTGAAGACCGGGCCATAAGCGGCAATATCGGCTGCTTCGGTGCAGAAGGATTTCAGCCGCACCTCGCCTTGGACCCCGAAAGATCCGGCAATGGCGCCGACACAGATGAGCTCATCTGACATCGAAGAACATCCTTTTGCTTTGAGTTGTCGTGAAAAGCGGTTGCAGCGGGCTCATGGCTGAGCGCCGCTGCAAAATCCGCGTTGGTCCCAGACCCCTCCGGCGGAGCGGCAGGCACCCGCCTGCCCCGCTTGGCCCAGTTGCAGCCCTGCCCAAAAGCAAGCGCCGCACAGGCCCAGCGTGATCACCCGCCGAATGAGGCCTAGGCCCGGGAGGATCATTCCTCGGCAGCAGCCGGAGCTTCGTTGCGAGCAGCTTTCTTAGCAGCGCGCTCAGCCATAGCTTTGCCCGGAACAGCCGATTTCGGGTTCGAGCGCTCTTTCTTCGGACGTGCGCCAGCGGCTTCGAGGAAGCGTGCAACGCGGTCGGTCGGCTGGGCGCCTTGGGCGATCCAGTGGTTGATGCGCTCGATGTTCATGACAACGCGGCCTTCAGCGTCTTTGGCCATGAGCGGGTTGTAGGTGCCCAGCTTTTCCAAGAAGCGGCCGTCGCGCGGGTTGCGCGAATCGGTGGCAACGATCGAGTAGAACGGGCGCTTTTTCGAACCGCCGCGGGCGAGCCGGATTTTCATAGCCATAGTGTTTCTCCTTTGGATGGCTTTTAGCAGGCGGGGCAGGATTGCCCTCTCTGCGGATGGTTATTTCTTGAAACTCTCGTGATGCCGGATGACTTCCGAGATGATGAAGTTCAGGAATTTCTTAGCAAACTCTGGGTCCAGCTTGGCCTCTTGGGCCAGTTTCTCCAGACGTTCGATCTGACGCGCCTCGCGGGCGGGGTCGGATGGCGGGAGGCTGTGCTCGGCTTTCAGCCGGCCCACGCCTTGGGTGTGTTTGAAGCGCTCGGCCAGCGTATAGACGAGGATCGCGTCCAAGCGATCAATCGACTCGCGGTGCTCTTTCAACAGCTCGGCGGCGCGGAGGGTGGGATCGGTGACGGCATCGGTCATTGCATGGCTCCCATAGGATCAGCGGATGGCGAGGGACCGCGCAACACAGATGCGGCTAGGGTCGGATACAGGTCACGAAACGCCTGAGACCGCAGCCTCTGGCACAGATGCGGGCGCGCGGTCGCAAGGACCGGGCCAGAGCTGCCATGCTGTGCCAGAGCTTGGGTCATTTCTTCTTCATCAGCCCCGAGAGACCGGCCGGCAACGACAGGCCGCGCGGCATACCGCCCATGCCGCCCATACCGGAAAGACCACCCATGCCGCCCATGCCACCAAGGCCTTGCTGCATGCCTTTGGCGGCTTCGGCGAGCTGTTCGGGCGACATTTTCGACGGGTCGGGCATGCCGCCCTTGCCCATCATCTGACGGATCATCTGCTTCATGCCGCCGCCTTTGCCGAATTTCTTCATCATATCGGCCATTTGCTTGTGCTGTTTCAGCAGCTTGTTCAGCTCTGACACCTCAAGCCCGGCACCGGCAGCGATGCGCTTCTTGCGGCTGGCTTGCAAAAGATCGGGATTGGCGCGCTCGCGCTTGGTCATCGAGTTGATGAGCGCGATTTGGCGGCGCAGCATCTTGTCGTTGAAGCCCGCCTCTTCGGCCTTTTTCGCCATGCCGCCCATGCCGGGAAGCATACCCATCAGGCCCTGCATCCCGCCCATTTTCAGCATCTGTTCCAGTTGCATCCGCAGGTCGTTCATATTGAACAGACCTTTGGAGAAGCGCTTGGCCATCCGCTCGGCCTGCTCGGCCTCGAAGGTCTCTTGGGCTTTTTCGACAAGGGCGACGATGTCACCCATGCCAAGGATGCGGCCCGCGACGCGCTCGGCCTCGAAGGGCTCAATCGCGTCCATCTTCTCGCCAAGGCCGACGAAGCGGATCGGTTTGCCGGTGACGGCGCGCATCGAAAGCGCCGCACCGCCGCGACCGTCGCCGTCCATCCGGGTGAGGACCACGCCGGAGATGCCGACTTTGCCGTCAAATTCCGAAGCCACATTGACCGCGTCTTGGCCGGTCAGGCCGTCAACCACCAGAAGCGTCTCGCGCGGCTGGGCGATGTCGCGGACGGCTTGGACCTCGTCCATCAACACTTCGTCGATGTGCAGACGGCCCGCGGTATCAAGGAAGACAACGTCATAGCCACCAAGCGAGGCTTGGGTCTTGGCGCGTTTGGCGATCTGCACCGCCGTTTCGCCTTTGACGATCGGCAGGCTGTCGACGCCGATCTGGACGCCGAGGATCGCCAACTGCTCCATAGCCGCCGGGCGCTGGGTGTCGAGCGAGGCGAGGAGAACCTTCTTGCCGTTCTTCTCTTTCAGACGCTTGGCGAGCTTCGCCGTGGTCGTGGTTTTACCCGAGCCTTGCAGACCGACCATCAGGATGGTCGCGGGCGGGTTGTCGATTTTCAGGGCCTCGGGCGGCTCATCGCCAGCCAGAACGCGGGTCAGTTCGTCATGGACGAATTTCACCACCATCTGGCCGGGGGTGATCGACTTCGTCACCGCCGAGCCGGTGGCCTTTTCTTGCACCCGCTTGATGAAATCGCGCGCAACCGGCAGCGAGACGTCAGCCTCAAGCAAAGCCACGCGGACTTCGCGCAGCGCGGTGATCACGTCCTCTTCGGACAGCGCGCCAGCCCGGGTCAGGCGGTCGAAGACGCCACCAAGGCGTTCTGACAGGCTCTCGAACATCGCGTCACCTCATCGTTGCGGGCCACTTCCTGAAGGGAAGCGAGACGGCAAAGCGGCAAAGCACCCGTGGGCGCAACGCGCTGACGGATGGCGATCCCGGGCTTTGCCCATGGGACCGGAAGCTTTGGCCTCCGGGGAATTGGGTCGGGCGATACGCGCCTTGGGCCAATGAGTCAAGGCTTGCAGGCACAAAGGCGGGCTATAGGCCCTGATCCGCCAAGGCCTGATCGATGCGCGCCAGCGTCTCGGGCGGGGTCTTTAGCCCCAAAACCTCTTCCCAGCCGCGCAGATAGTCGCGGGCGGCATAGACATGGCCGCGACCGGGGGGCGGCGAGGTGGCGGTCATCATATCCAGCGCCAGCTGCAAGAAGGTGACGACGGGATACCAGCCAAGCCCGGGCGAGACATCGGGACCGCGCGGGCCGGACAGCCAATCGGGGCGACGCCAGAGCGTATCGGTGGTGAAATGCGCAATCGGGTCCGAGGGATAAGCAAGATAAACCACCCGTACCGCGCCCCAAGCCGCACCCTCGCCCACCGGGTCAATCTTTTGCGTCATCGAGCGCAGGATCGAGCCATCGCCAAAGCGCGGCGCCCAAGCGGTGCTGCCTGCCTCACGCCCCGAGACCACCTGTCGCCAGCCGGTGGCGGCGAAGGGCGGGCCGACCCAAAAGGCCCCATCCACCGGATCGCCCAAGGTCATCGGCGAGGTGGCGGCGAATTCGCCATTGCGCGAGCCAAGCGAGAGGCCAAAGAGAAAGAGCCGCGGGCGGGTCTCAATCGGCAGGCTGCGCCAATGGCCGTAGATGGCGTGGAATAGCGCCTCGGAGGTTTCTGATCCGTATTCGGGTTGCAAAAACAGCGACATCCAACTGGGTAGATAGGAATATTGCACCGCGATTGTCGCGACATCGCCGCCGGTCAGATAGTCAAGCACCTGCATCCCCGCCGGGTCCATCCAGCCGGTGCCGGTGGGGGTGGCGATGACCAGAGTGCGCCGGTCGAAGGCGCCCACGCGCTTGGCCTCGGCCAAGGCCAGAGCGGCGCGTTCTTCGGGGGTTTTGGCGTTGTTCAGACCGACATAGACCCGCAAGGGCTGCACCGCGGCCAAGCCTGTGGCGGCGGTGATCTCATCGCCATCGGGGGCCGACGAGATCCAATTGCGTCCCTCGGCCCCAAGCCCCTCCCAACTGGCAAGCGAGGCCGCGCTGCCGGTTTTCAAAGGATCGCTGGGGGCGGCGCGGTCAGGCGGGATAAGTTTGTCGACGGCGGCATAGGTCTCATCCATCGCGCCCAAGACGCGGCGCAGGACAAGGTCATTGCCGACCGACCAAAAGAGCAAGAAGGCCAGCCCCAGCCCGACCACCAGCGCCAGACGGCGTGGCAAAAGCCCTTCAAGCTGGGCAGAGATCATCCGCCAAAGCCGCCGGAAGATCCGCCCAATGCCGATCAGCCCCACTGCGACCCCAGCCGCGACGCAGAGAATGGTGAAAGGCCGCGCGCTTTCAACGGGCGGGATTTGCATCGCGCTATGGATGCCGTTTTGCCAGCGGGTGACGTTCCAAAGCCCCCAACCGGCCACCACCACGCCCAAGCCCAGCGCCACCCAAAGGCTTTGGCGCACGAAACGCTCGGACCGGGCGGGACGCTCTAACATCCAGTCCCAAAGCATCACCAAAGATGCACCGATCAAATAGCCGATAGCAAAACAGATGCCGCCCAAAAGCCCCTGCATCGGCCCGCTGCGCGGGATCAGCGAGGGTGTCAGCGACAAGGCGAACAGGATGGAGCCAAGCACCAGCCCCAAGGCCGAGGGTCGCCCCAGCAAGGGGTGGTCGCGCACCTCTCTCCAACTGATCATCACCACGCAATCCCAAAGGCCTGACTTCGCCTGCCAAGCTCAGGCTTCAGCGCGTCAAGGTCAAGCACCGCAGCGCTGTCTTCGCGTAAGTTCGACACGCAAGCTCTTGCCTTTCGCGCCGCCCCCAGCACAGATGTGCATAATCGCACAGGAGGTTCAGGTGCAAAACTGGGACGAGTTACGGACAGCCTATCAAGTGGCGCGGCTGGGCACGGTCTCGGGCGCGGCCGAGGTTTTGGGCGTGCACCATGCCACGGTGATCCGCCATATCGACGCGCTAGAGTCGCGGCTGGGGATCAAACTTTTCCAACGCCACGCGCGAGGTTACACCTCGACCGAAGCCGGGCGCGATCTTTTGGTGGTGGCGCAGGCGGCGGATGAGCAGTTCGTCCAGCTCGCCAATCGCATCAAAGGGCATGGCGAGACGGTTCAGGGTGAGCTGATCGTGACCTCGATCGCGGGGATCTCGGATCTGCTGGTGCCGGTGCTGACCAGCTTCCAAGCCCTGCAACCCGATCTCTCGGTGCGCTATCTCACCGATATGCGGCTGTTCCGACTGGATTTCGGCGAGGCGCATGTGGCGATCCGCGCTGGCAGCGTGCCAGAAGAGCCTGACAATGTTGTGCAGCCCTTGGTGCGGATGAAGACCGGGCTTTATGCCGCGCGCTCTTACGTCGAAAAATATGGCCTGCCTCAGACGGAGGCCGATCTGGCGCAGCACCGCTTTGTCACGGCCGATAATGAGGCTGGGCGCGCGCCCTTCCACCGCTGGCTGCGCGAGCGGGTGCCGGATACGGCGCTGACCTTCCGCACTGGAGAGCCGCAAGCGATGGAAGTGGCCCTGCGTGAGGGCGTGGGCATTGGCTTCCTGTCGGCCTTCCGGGCCCATCAAGACGACCGCTTGGTCGAGGTGATGCCGCCGCGCGCAGAATGGGAATCGCCTTTGTGGCTGGTGACGCATGTGGATTTGCACCGCACCCGCAAGGTGCAGGCCTTTGTGGCGCATTTGAAAGAGCAGGCAAAATCGTGGCGGCTGTGCAGCTAAGACTGAAGAAGGCGCCCGGCCCCACTAAGGAACACCAAGCATGAGCCCCGCCGCCCTTGGCCATCTGGCAATGCTGGCCTTTTCCGCTCTTGTGGCGGGATCGTTCTCGCTGGGGGTGCTGGCCGCCCCGCATATCGACCCGGCTCTCCTGTCGGCATGGCGCTTCGCGCTTTCAGCGGTGTTCTTGGCGGGTTTGGCATGGATCAGCGGCGCACCGGTGCGCAAAGCGGCGCGCCGCGCGCCTTGGCGCTGGCTGGTGTTGGGCGCGCTGATGGCGGCCTATTTCACGCTGATGTTTGAAGGCCTGAAGCTGGCCCCTGCGGTGCAGACCGCTGCGGTCTTCACCCTCACGCCGGTGATGGCGGCGGGCTTTGGCTGGCTCTTCTTGCGCCAACGCACCACGCCGCGGATGCGGGTGGCTTTGGCTCTGGGCGGAGCTGGGGCGCTTTGGGTGATCTTTCGCGGCGACATCTCGGCGCTGTTGCGCTTTGAGATCGGCCGGGGCGAGGTGATTTACTTCTGGGGCTGCGCTTGCCATGCCGCCTATGCGGCGCTGGTGCGCAAGTTCAACCGCGGCGAAAGCGCGCTCACCTCGACCTTGCTGACGATGATCGCAGGCGCGTTGATCTTGACGCTTTGGGCCGCTCCCAGCCTGCGCAGCACCGAGCTGACCGCTTTGCCGGGCATCGTTTGGGTTACCTTGGCCTATATCACCATCGCCGCCACCGCGACGACACTTTGGCTGGTGCAATTCGCCTCGCTGCGGCTGCCTGCGGCTAAGGTGATGGCCTATACCTACCTTGTGCCAAGCTGGGTGATCCTGTGGGAGTTGGCCATGCATGGGCTTTGGCCCTCGGCCTTGGTGGGATTTGGCGTGGCGCTGACCTGTGTGGCGCTCATCATGCTGTTGAAAGACTGATATGGCCCCGTGGCGCATTCTGGTGATGGGCGTCTCGGGCTGTGGCAAATCCAACTTGGCGGCGGCTTTGGCTCAGGCTTTGGGCGCCGAGTTTGTAGAGGGGGATGATCTGCATCCCGCCGCCAATCGCGCCAAAATGGCCGCTGGCACGCCGCTTGACGACGCCGATCGCGCGCCTTGGCTGGATCGGGTGGCAAGCGCCTTGCGCGATCGCGCGCCGGTGGTGGTCGCCTGCTCGGCGCTGCGCCGCGCCTATCGCGACCGGTTGCGTCAGGCGGGCACGTTGCAGATATTGTATCTGCGCGCCCCCGAGCCGCTGGTCGCCACCCGCCTTGCCCAGCGCCAAGGCCATTTCATGCCCAGCTCGCTGCTGGCCAGCCAATACGCCACGCTTGAGCCCCCCGGTCCCGATGAGGCCACCGCGCTTGATGCCAGCCTGCCGCCATCGGCACTTTTAAGGGCAGCATTAATCGCCCTGCAAGGCTAGGGCTTTATTCCGCATGCAAAAGAGTGTTACCGCTCACATCAGTTGTTGTGTCATCCACGCGCCCTGCATCAGTCTGAGCCGAAGGATGCTCGCTCCCTCCGTGCCTGCCCCCCGTGCCTGCCCGCCGTGTCTGCCATCCGTGCCTGCCCGCCGCTCCTCCCCGCCTTGCCATCGCCTTAACGTTTCCTCCAGCGGCCCAGAGCCACAGGCATCAGGGCGGAGCTTCCCAATGAAAACAATGGCATGGGCCATTGCGCTGACCCTTTCGCCCGCAGGCGCGCAGGCCGAGGGCCATTTGTCCCTTTACAACTGGCTGGATTACATCTCGCCACAAGTGCTGGTCAAATTCACCGAAGAGACCGGCATCACGGTGCGCTTGGAAAGCTACACCTCGAATGAGGAGATGCTGGCGAAGATTCAAGCCGGGACGACCAGCTATGACATCGTCTTTCCCTCGGTTCATATGAACGACATCATGTTGCGGCTGGGGCTTTTGGACAAAACCGGCATCAACACTCATCCCGATTTCAAAAATATCGACCCAAGTTTCCTGCGCACCAAGCTGGATTCTAAGGGCGAATATTGCCTGCCCTATGCTTGGGGCACGGTGGGGATTTTCTACAATGAAGCGCAAACCGGCCCCATCGCCAGTTGGGAGGAGTTTTTCGCCATCCCGAAAAAGGGCCTCGGTCCGATCGCGCTCTTGGATGATAAGCGCGAGGTGCTGGCGATTGGACATTTCGTCAATGGCACCTCGGTCAACAGCACCGATCCCGATGAAATCCGGGCAGCCGCCGATTACATCTTGGCGCAAGAGGCACAGATTGCGACCTTTGACTATGAAGCGCCCACCCGGCTGGAAGACGGCCCCTATGTCGCCGCGCAGGCCTATGTTGGGATGAATGCGTTCTACCAAGACAGGCCCCAGATCAAATATGTGATCCCCACTGAGGGGGCGACGATGTATCAAGAGAATATGTGTGTGCTGGCCTCGGCGCCGAACCGCGCGAACGCCATTAAATTTATGGAGTTCTATCTGCGCCCCGAGATCGCGGCGCTGAATGTCTCGCACCAGTTCAACAGCACGCCCAACATCCCCGCCAATGTGCTAACGCCCGAGGCGATCCGCTCGCAGCCCAGCATCAATGTGCAAGGCGAGACGCATCGGCGGCTGCAAATCTTGGAAGACCTTGGCACGGCGATTGAACATTATGACCGTGCGTGGAATGCGATCCGGCCCGCGCCTTAAGGCCCCGCGCGCCATTGTCCCAAGGAGAGATGATATGCAACCAAAGCCCCGCGCCCGCGATCTTGGATTGCCTTTCCCCGGCACGCCCGGCCCCTTGAACGCGATCACCGATGTGCCCGGGGTGGCGGTCGGCTTTTGCACCCTGACCGATCCCGCGCGCGACATGCGCACCGGGGTGACGGCGATCCTGCCGCGTCCGGGACATGAACCGCAGCCGGTCTGGGCCGGTCATTATGCGCTAAACGGCAATGGCGAGATGACCGGCACGCATTGGATTGACGATGCGGGGTATTTCCTTGGCCCGGTACTGATCACCAACACGCATGGCGTGGGCGCGGCCCATATGGGCGCGACCCGCTGGATGATCGATCATTACGCGGAATATTTCACCCAGCATCACGCTTGGGCCATGCCGGTGGTGGCCGAGACCTATGACGGGGTGTTGAACGATATCAACGCTTTGCATGTAGAGCCTGCGCATGCCATCGCCGCGATCGAAGCGCGTTCGACCGGGCCGGTCGCCGAGGGTTCCTCGGGCGGGGGCAATGGCATGATCTGCTATGAGTTCAAGGGCGGCACCGGCACCTCGTCGCGCAGAGTGGCCGTGGGCGGGCAAGATTATACCGTGGCCGCTTTGGTGCAGGCCAATCACGGCTTGCGGCCTTGGCTGAACATCCTTGGCCGCCCGGTCGGGGAGCTGATCCCCTATGAGGCCCCGCAAAAGACGGAAATGGGCTCGATCATTGTGGTGATCGCCACCGACGCACCGCTTTCGGGTCTATCGCTGCGGCAATTGGCCAAGCGCGCCGCGATTGGCATTGGCCGGCATGGCACGCCGGGCGGCAACAGCTCGGGCGATATCTTTTTGGCCTTTTCGACCGCCAATCCCGGCCCGATGCCGAAATTCGCCGCCCCCTTGGTGCGCAAAGAAGAGCTGACCATTGACCTTCTCGACCCGCTTTATCTGGCAGCGGTGCAGGCCATCGAGGAGTCGGTGGTCAATGCAATGGTGGCGGGCGAGGATGTCGACACGTTCAAGCCCAAGGGCGGAACCTGCCGCGCCTTGAACACCGACAGGTTGCGCGAAATTTTCGCAAGCACAAAGGGCTAAGCCACCGCCATCGCCCCCGGTCTAAATCCTTTCCCAGAAACACGAAATTTGACAGTTTGCGGCAGTTCCGCAATAAGCCCGCCCATTCGTCGCCGAAATCACGCAAATGGGAACTGTCGTGACGTCAGCACGTTTGCGCCTTGCGACGTCTTCCAATGACGCCCTAGGACACCACCGTCGTGCACTTGCGATCTTCGGGCAGTTCTCATTCTGCCAAATGGCCGCAAGTATTAATGAATGGAGCGGCTATGCCTGCACAATTTACGCTGTCCCAGAATACAGTTCGCGCCCTTTTGGTGGTGGTCGGACTGGCTTCCTTGGGCAATATCTACTACCAGTTGCATATCGCGCCGGGCTGGCAATGGGGCCCCGCCATCGACAAGATGCCGCGCCATGTTGTCACCGATATGCGCACCGCGCTTTATGACGAAGGCAAAGCCGATTTCGTCAAAGCCGAATATCTCTCGGCCAAGGCCGAGCTGGACCCCGCCCTGTTCCCTGAGCTGGAAGCCGGCGTGACCGCGAAATCCACCCTGCTGCGCCCGCTTTTGGGGGACGGCCGTCAGGTGACGGCGGTGCATCAGCTTGAAATCAACGGCACCACCCGGACCGTGGTCGATATCATCGACATCGGCGCCCGCGGTGGCCGCATTGATTCCATCCAGCGTTACATCGCTCAGAACTGAGGCGCATCATGAACAAGAACATCACCTTTGATCTGAGCCTTGGCACCCTGGGCAAGGTTATCTTGCATTTCTTCCGCCTTTACCTTGGCGGCTGGATGATCATCTCGGGCACCTCTTACTGGCTGACCCAAGCTGGCGCCGCGCCGATCTTCCCGCAGCCCGTGGGCAATATGCCGCTTTCGTCGCAAATGCTGGTCACCATGATCGAGGTTGGCCTTTTCGACATCGTCAAAACGCTGGAAATCGTTTGCGGCGTTCTGTTGATGCTGAACCGGATGATGCCTTTGGCCATCGTGCTGGCTTTGCCGATCTCGGGCGTGGTTTGGTATAATGCGATCGTGCTCAATCTGCGCACCGATCGGCTGTTCTCGCCCACCTATATGGGCGTGATGTGCTTCTACATGTCGATCGTCTTGGCCTTTGGATATCTGCGCCACTTCGCGCCCTTGTTCACTTGGAAAAGCCGCATCGGCCATGTCTCGGAGGTGAAAACCATCTTCGAAGCAATGCGCCGCGACGAGACCGTCGACCCGCGCTAAACCGCGACCTTCAAAACTTAAAAGCGCCCAAGCCCCAAGCTTGGGCGCTTTTTTATGGGCTATGCGCCCGTGCCGCGGCCCGGCAAGGGTAAGCAAAGTTGACTAATCCGGTTGGTTTTGCCATGACGCCCCCGTGATCCTTCGGTCACGCCGCCAGCCCGTTTGCCAGCACCCAAATTCCAACAGCTGCCAAAGCCAAGCGACCTTGCCTGCCGGATCCGCCTCAAGCGCATCCGCAGCCGGGCCATCCATTGCTTTGACAACGGGCGGCACAGTCTAGGAACGACGCAATGGCCTCTGGCTTTCGCATGACCCTGCTTCGCGCGGTTCGATTGGCGCGGATTGCGGCCGGGGGGCCCGGTGCATGGTGGGGGATCGGCCTTTACGCCCTTGTTCTGGCGCTGAACTTTGTTGGCGTCTGGGTCGCGGTGCGGATGATCGCTTGGAACAAGCATTTCTTCGATGCGCTTGAGGCGATGGATGCGGCTGAGGCGATCCGGCAGGTCGGCATTTTCTTCCTTCTGGTCGGGCTTTCCGCCGCCAGCTGGCTGGCCGCCGATTGGTTCCGCAAGCAGCTTTTGATCCGCTGGCGGGCGCGGCTGACCGCCGAGGCCTTGGACCTTTGGGTCGGCAACCGCGCTTATTGGCTGTTGCGGCCGGGTTTTGGCCAGACCGCGATCGACAACCCCGATCAGCGCGTGGCCGAGGATTGTCGGATCTATGTCAGCCGGCTCTTGGAATTCACGCTTGAGCTGACCTCTCAAATCGTCTCGCTCTTTTCCTTCGTCGCCATCCTGTGGTCGCTGTCGACCTTCGCGCTCAGCTTCACCGCCTTTGGCTTTGAGGTCACGATCCCGCGCTATATGTTCTGGCTGGCGCCGATCTATGCGGTCATCGCCACGCTGATCACTCACGGTCTCGGCCGCCCGCTGAAGGCGCGGTATTTTGAACGTGAGAAGGTCGAGGCTGACTTCCGCCATGCCCTGATCGGCTTGCGCGACCGCGCCGATTCGGTGGCGCAAGGCGGCGGGGAAGAGGCCGAGCGCCGCCTCCTCGACAGCCGCTTTGCCGCGATCCGGGGCAATTGGCAGCGCATCATGCGGGTCGAGCTTTTGCAGGGCCTGTTCACCCGGCCCTATACGCAAACCGTGCTGCGGGTGCCGACCTTCTTCGCATTACCCGCCTATCTGGCAGGCGCGGCAACGCTGGGGGGGTTGATGCAACTCGCCTCGGCCTTTTCCAATGTCACCACGACGCTCAGCTGGTTTTTGTTCAATTACCGTGACTTGGCCGAGTTCGTCGCGGTTTGTGAGCGTTTGGACGGCTTGATGCAGGCCGCGAAAGCCCCCACCCCCTTGGCAGGCGCGCCGCGTGATATCAAACGCGGGGTCTCGAATGATGGTGCCGTGCGGCTGTCCGGGTTGCAACTCGCCACGCCGGATGGGCGCTGGCTCGATAAGGTGCCGGACCGGGTGATCCGCCCCGGCCAAACACTTTTGATCACCGGCAGCTCTGGCCAAGGCAAGACCACGCTTTTGGCCGCCATTGCAGGGCTTTGGCCTTGGGGCATCGGCAGGGTCGAACGCCCCGCCGGGCGCTTCCTTTTCCTGCCCGCCGGCGCGCCTGTGCTGGGCGATGGGCTGGCCGGTGCCGCCTGCCACCCCTTGGATCCTGCCAGCCAAGACCCCGCGCGGATCGCCGCTGTGCTTGACCGGCTGGGCCTTGGCCACCGCTTGCTCAGCGACACGCCCGAGGCCGCTTTGGCCGGTCTTTCGATGGGCGAACGGCAGCGCTTGGGCCTTGCCCGCGCGGTCCTGAACCACCCCGATTGGCTTTTGATGGATGAGGCAACCTCGGCGCTTGATCCCGCATCCGAGGCCGATCTGCTGACATGGCTGCGCGCCGAGCTGCCGCAGACCAGCATCCTCGTCGTCGCCCATCGCAAGCCCTTGGGTCTTGCCACCGATGACGCTTTGCGGATCGGCCCGGCGGATCGCTCAGAAGACCTTGCCTGAAAAAAAAATCGGGCGGAGCGCTTAAAGGCTCTCCGCCCCGTCGATCACCAAAGCATGGCCGGTCATAAAGCTTGACCGGTCCGAGGCGAGGTAAAGCACCGCCTCGCCAATCTCCTCCGCCGTGCCAAAGCGCCCCAAGGGGATTTGCCCCGCCACATAACGCTCCAGCCCAGCGCGCCCCCCCATCTGCGCCTCAAAGCCGGCGTTGAAGACGGTGTCCACGAAGCCCGGACACAAAGCATTGCAGCGGATCTTATGGGGCGCGAAGTCGACTGCGATCTGGCGCACCATCGCAATCACCGCATGTTTGGTGGTGCAATAGGCCAACATCTCACGGTCATATTGCACCCCGGAATTCGAAGACGTGACGATGATCGACCCGGCCTTTTGCGGCAGCATCACCGCCATCGCCGCCTGTGCTGCCACAAAATGCGCCCGCACATTCAGCCGCCAAGAGAGATCCATATCCTCTGCCGTAATCTGATCGAGCCGCCCCGGCACCTGCACCCCGGCATGGGAATGCAGCACATCCAACCGCCCGTGCCGCGCCGCGACATCCGCGATCCTTCCCTGCAAAGCGGCATCATCACTGACGTCTAAGCCATGCCCCTCGGCCTGTCCGCCCGCCAGGCGGATCTCCTCGGCCACCGCCTTGGCCCGCGAAGCGTCAAGGTCCGTGACCACGACCAAAGCCCCGGCCCGCGCCATGGCCAAGCAGCCCGCCCGACCGATCCCCGCGCCACCCGCCGTCACCACAGCCACCCGGCCCTGCAACTCCATTCCCGACTGCTCCATGGTTAACGCGCCCGCCGCCGCAACATCATCTGCGCGGTGATCAGCACCAAGAGCGAGGCGACCAGCACCATCGTGCCAATGGCGTTGATCTCGGGCGTAACCCCCCGGCGGATCGAGGAAAAAACATAGATCGGCAGGGTCGTCTCGGACCCGGCAACGAAGAAGGCGATGATGAAATCGTCAAAGCTAAAGGTGAAGGCCAGAAGGAAGCCGGCCAGCACCGCCGGAGCGATCTGCGGCAAAGTCACCTGAAGGAACGTCCGCATCGGCGGCGCGCCCAGATCGGCCGAAGCCTCAAGCAAAGCGCGGTCCATGCCTTGCAACCGGGCCCGCACGATCACCACCACCAGCGCCATGGTGAACATGCCATGCGCCGCGATGAGAGAGCCTTTGCCAAGGCCAAGCTGCGGGGCCTCGGCCCCAAATGCCTGCAAGAGGAGCGGGTTCACAGCGTCAAACACCGTGACCAAAGCGATCAAAGTGGCAATGCCGATCACGATCCCCGGCACCATCACCGCCACATAAAGGGCCGCATCGTAAAGCATCCGCGCGCGGCCTCGCATCCCCTGCAGGGCCACCGCCGCCAGAGTGCCGCAAAGCGTGGCCAAAGTGGCCGAGATCAAAGCAACGGTGAAACTGGTCTTCAAGGCCCCGATCACAAAGGGATTATCCAAAGCCTTGCCATACCATTGCAGCGAAAAGCCCGTGAGCTGCGCCGCATGCCGCCCGGCATTGAAGGAAAAAAGCGCAATGATCCCGATCGGGATGTAAAGGAACAGGTAAACCGCCAGCGCGTAAAGCCGCATCCCCGCCCCCTACATCAACGCCACATCATCGCGCCCGCCCGACAGCCGTTTCATGGCCCTCAGGTACAGCGTGACGGTGACCAGCATCACCAGCACCAAAGTGGCGGCCACCGCCGCGCCAAAGGGCCAGTTGCGCGATTGCAAGAAGAGGTCGACCAGCGCATTGCCAACGAAAAACACCTTTCCGCCGCCCAAGATCTGCGGGATCAGGAATTCGCCCATCAACAAGATGAAAACCAGCATCGAGCCGGTGGCCACTCCGGAAAGCGAGAGCGGCAAAGAGACCTGCAAGAAGGTGCGGAAGGGCGGGCTGCCAAGATCGCTCGAGGCCTCAAGCAGCTTTTTGTCCAGCTTTTCCAAGGCGACATAGATCGGAAAGACCATCAGCGGCAGATAGCCGTAGACAATCCCCACCATCACCGCGAAAGGCGTGTTGATGAGACGCGGCTTGCCCATCCCAAGCTCGGCAATCAGGCTGGGCAGGCCGTTGCCGCCAAGAATCTGGATCCAAGCGTAAGAGCGGATCAGGATCGAGGTCCAGAATGGCACGATCACCAAGATCAACAGCAAGGTCCGCCAGCGCGGATCGGCCTTGATCGCAAGGAAATAGGCCAAGGGCCAAGCAATGATAAGGCAGGTGAGCGTGCCCAAAGGCGCCAGCACCAGCGTGTTTTGAAACGCCGCCCAGCGCGCGCCGAGGTTGGCGTAATTCTCCAAGGAAAGGGCGGGGACGTAACCGCCCGCCGCCCCCCTTGTGCCGAAGCTGAAGACCAAAACGACCACCAATGGCAGCACCAGCATGCACAGCAGCCAAGCTGTTGCAGGGGCTAGGAAAAGACTGGTGCGCAAGGATGGTCGCATGGGCTTAGGCCGCCTTGAACCGCGCCATGATCTCGGCGCGCTCGGGGTTCGTCAGGGTCACCGCCGCGCCAAATTCCAGCGCGTTCAGCAGATCCGCCGCCGGGTAAAGGATCTCGCTGTTGCGCATCTCTTCCGGCAGCAAAGCATCCACGCGGGAATCGCCCGTGGGATAGCCGTGGAACAAAGCCTCTTTCGCGGCCATCTGCGGCTCAAGAA
The DNA here is from genome assembly GCF_030848395.1 of Pseudogemmobacter lacusdianii. Taxonomy (GTDB): domain Bacteria; phylum Pseudomonadota; class Alphaproteobacteria; order Rhodobacterales; family Rhodobacteraceae; genus Pseudogemmobacter; species Pseudogemmobacter lacusdianii. The sequence continues at coordinate 96,180 of NZ_JAVDBT010000013.1, forward strand.
GGAAGTTGATCAGCGCATAGGCCGCTGCCTTATTCGGGGCCGAGGTCGGGATGGTGAAGAAATCTGACCAAAGCTCGCCGCCTTCGGTGCCGAGCACATAGAGGATTTCCGGCATATCGCGCTGCAATTGCACCGCATCCCCGGTCCAGCACATCGACATCGACGCATCGCCCGAACGCATCGAGGGCTGGTAGTCCGAGTTGATCGCAAAGAGATGCGGCTTGGCCTCGATCAGCAGCTTCTCGGCATCGGCCAGCTCTGCACTGTCGACCGAGTTGAAGGAATAGCCGTAATATTTCAACGCATTGCCGATGGCGGTCAGCTGATAGTCATGCACCATCGCCCGGCCCGAAAGCTTGTCGCGCGCCAGATCCCAGAAGTCCTTCCAGCTCTTAGCCTCGGCCCCCTCCAGATCATTGCTGTTCACGCAATAGCCGGTGGTGCCGATGTTGCGCGGGATCGCATAGGTCTTGCCATCGATCACGCCGGGATCGGCAAAGCGCGGATCAGTGGCGGCGCGGTCGAAATTCGGGATCTGCGTAAGATCCAGCTCTTGGATGATCCCCTCTTCGACATAAGTCGAGATGGTGTAATTCGTCGCCACCACCACATCCCAGCCCGTCGCGCCCGCCTGCAACTTGGCCAGCATCTCTTCGTTCGAGCCGAAAACATTCACATCCACCGCCGCGCCGGTGGCGTCGCGGAAGGCGTCCAGATTGGCCGGATCATGGTAATTCGGCCAAGTGGCAATCCCCACGCGGTCGCCAATGGCTTGCGCGAAGGCCCGGCCCGGCAGGCTTGCGGCCAAGAGGCTTGTCGCCGCGCCGATCCCGGTCACCGCCAGAAAATGCCGCCGCGAGATCGAGCCTTTGCGCAAGCTTTCCAGATGGGTCAGGAACTCTTTCGCCGGGATATGATCACGATATTTGGTCATCTTAGTCTCCCTGATGTTGGTTTTGCTGCCGGGTTGCACCCGATCTGTGGTCATTGTTTGGGGCCTCTGCCCCGCCGTCTCATTCCGCTTGCAATGCCAAAGCCGCGCCGTCGCGCCACTGCGCCACGACCTCGGCCCCCGGAGCCAAAGCGCCGGCGGCTTCAGAGCCACGCGGCACCACGGCGACCAAAGTCCCCAAAGCCTTTGATTGCAGGTGATATTCGGTGTGCTCGCCTAGGAAGATCCGATGCGTGACGGTGACGGGCAAACCTTCCCCCGCCGGGGCAAGGCGGATCTCTTCGGGCCGCAGCGAAAGCGTCACCGCAGAGCCCTGCGCCAGCCCCTCACCGCCGCGCGCCTTAATCACGCTGCCCCCGGCCTTCGCGGCAAGAAGATCGCCCTCGCGCCCTGCCACCTCGGCTTTGATAAAATTCGAACGCCCAACGAAATCCGCCACATAGCGGCTTTGCGGCCGGTCATAGAGGTCTTCCGGCGTGCCGGTTTGCACGATCCGCCCCTGCCCCATGATGCAAATCCGGTCCGACATCGACAAAGCCTCTTCCTGATCATGGGTGACCAGAACGAAAGTGATGCCCAGTTCGCGCTGCAGGGATTTCAGCTCGATCTGCATGTCATGGCGCAGCTTTTTGTCCAAAGCCGCCATCGGCTCGTCCAAAAGGAGGATCTTCGGGCGGTTGATGATGGCGCGGGCCAGCGCGACCCGTTGTTGCTGCCCGCCCGACATTTCCCAAATCCGCCGAGGGCCAAAGCCGGACAGCCGCACCATCTCTAAGGCGCGGTCCACCGCTGCCGCAACCTCGGCCTTGGCAGGTTTCGGGCGGCGCTGGTTCAGCCCGTAGGCCACATTGCGCGCCACATCGAGATGCGGGAACAGCGCATATTGCTGAAAGACCATATTCACCGGGCGCAGATAGGGCGGCACGCCGTTCACATTCTGCCCATCAATCAGCACCGCGCCTTCGGTGGCCTGCTCAAACCCCGCCAGCATCCGCAAAGCCGTGGTCTTGCCGCAGCCCGAGGGGCCAAGGAAGCTTAGAAACTCCCCCGGCTGGATCGCCAAGTTCAGCCCGCTGGTCGCCGTCACCAAACCATAGCGCTTGGTGACCTCCCGCAATTCGGCAATCGGTTGACTTTGCATGAACCTCTTGGCCATCTACCCTATGAAATCAGGGAAAGCGTAGAAAATGTGCCTTCTTCTGTATATACCACAAAAGGCATAGTTCCTGACCACAAGGGACGGCTCAACCATGAGACCAGATCACGCCGCAGAATTGGCCGCAGCGATCTCCGCTTTGGGCAGCACCGGCTTTTGCCCCGCACTCAGCAGCTGGCTGCGCGGGGTGGTGCCCTATACGTTCACCGTGGCCTTCGGCTATCGCGGCGAGGACAAGCCCTTGGATCTTTTCGACGATTTCCCCGCGCATCGGCGGCAAGTTTTCGTCAGCGACTATCTGGAAGGGCCCTATCTCTTAGACCCTTTCTGCCAAGCGGCGATTCGGCCGGTTGCCTCGGGGCTTTACCAACTGCGCACTTTGGCACCCGATCGCTTCTACCAAGGCGAATATTTCCGCAGCTATTACCAGCGCACCGAGATTGCCGAGGAGATCGGCTTTTTCGCCGAAGCGCCCGGCAACTGTCATGTCGTGCTGTCCTTGATGCGCGAGGAAAAGCCCTTCACCCGCCCCGAGCTGCGCCGGCTGGGTGATCTTGCCCCGGTGGTCACCGCCTTGATGCGCCGCCATTGGGCCGGGCTTGAGGCGGAATTTGCCACCCGCTCAGCCCCCCGCCCCACCCTCAGCGGCGAAAGGCTTGACCGGCTCACCTTGCGGGAACGGGAAATCGTCGACTGGGTGCTGAAAGGCTATTCCGCCGAGGCGACGGGCCAAGAGCTGGGCATCGCGCCCGGCACAGTGCGCATCCATCGGCGCAATATTTACGCCAAATTGGGAATCTCTTCACAGCGCGAACTCTTCGCGCATTTCTTAGCTGGAATCGCCCCTTAAGCCCGGTCTCAATCCGGGCCGATCAAGCCGCGAATCCAAGCAAGGCAAAGAAAAAAGGCCTTAGACATTTCTGTCTAAGGCCTTGAATTCTATGGCGGACCCGGAGCGATTCGAACGCCCGACCCTCAGATTCGTAGTCTGATGCTCTATCCAGCTGAGCTACGGGTCCGTCGTGGGGGCGATGTAGCCTTAGCCCCCGGTATTGGCAAGTGCGAAATGTCAGAGATTTTGATTTCAGACGATTTTTTTTCAAAAATCTGTCATGCCCCTACGGCAAGTGCCCCGGCAAAGCCGCCGCGGCCCTGCCAAGGGGCGATATCGGCTAAGCCTCTGCCACGCCTTCGGCTTTTGGCAGATGAATCACGAACTCACTGCCCTCGGAATCGCTGCGATGCAGTTCCAACCGGCCGCCATGCCCGCGCACCAGCTCGGCCGCGATGGCAAGGCCCAGCCCGGTGCCACCCTTGCGCGCGCCGCCCTGAAACGCCGCAAACAGATGCTCGCGCGCCTTGGCGGGCAGACCGGGGCCAGTGTCCCCCACCCTGATCCACCAATCATTGTCATCCTCCCCGGCCGAGATCTCGATCATGCCGGGCTGGCCGGTGGCCTCGATCGCTTGGCGGGCATTGCGCAACAGATTCGAGAGCACGCGGTGCAGCTGCTCGGGGTCAGCCCGCAGCATCAGACCCGCAGGCACATCCAGCAAGGCCGAGACCAAGGCCTCGGCCGGGGCGTCTTCCCCGGCGCTTGCCCCACGCAAGCCACTGATCGGCAAGCCTTCGCCTTCCGCCACCTCGGCCACCAAAGGCGCCAAGGCGAAATGGCGCAGCTTCGGCGGGGCTTCTTCGGCCTTACCAAAGACAAGGGTCGATTCGCACAAAGCCACCGCCCGGCTGATCGAGTTGATCAGCTTCGGCGCCGAACGCGCCACCGCCGGATCGGCGCTGCCCTCCAACCGGTCGGCAAAAAGCTGCGCCGTGGTAAGGATGTTGCGCAGATCATGGCTGATCTTGGCCACTGCCCCGCCCAACTGCGCCAGCCGCTCTTTTTGTTTGAAGGCACCAATGAGTTGCGTCTGCATCTGAGCCATCGCCTCTTCGGCGGCGCGCAGCTCCATCACCTCGGCCGTGGGGGCGATCACCCGCCGCGCATCCTCGGGCGCTTCGGCATAGGCCTGCATATGGCGCACGACGCGGCGAATCGGCGCCACCAGCAGCCGCTGCGCTGCCGTAAACAACAGCACCGCCATCACCGCCGAGATCAAAGCCGACAGCGCCAGAATGCGGAAGCTGAACTCCAAAAGCTGCTGGCGCAGCACCTTGGTGTCCATCGTAATCTCGATCAGCTGGCCGCCCTCTTGCACCGGATGCCCGATCACCCGGATCACCTGCACTTCAGCTTTGGCCAAAAGCGCCAGAGCGTCGCGGATCAGCTCCCAGCTTGTGGCTTTGCGCAGGTCGTAATTCGCCGCAACCGGGCCCGGAACCGGCGAGGATAGCACCAATTGGCGCACATCATCGCGCCGAAGCACCACGTTGAACACCGCCGCATTGGCCAAAAGCTCGGCCTCAAGATCGGGACTCACCATATTGTCCGACGCCAGCTGCGTCAGCGCAGCGACCTGCGCCAGCTTCAGCCGCTCATCCATCCGATCATAGCGGTAGCGCGCAATCGAGGGCAGGAAAACCAGCGTTTCAGCCAGCAGCACAAAGACCACGGTCAAAAGCAAGAACCGCCCTGAAAGCGTTTTCCAAAAGCGCCAGCGCCGGCCTTCGACGGCCGGTCGCACCCTTGTGTCCTGCTTGCCCGTCTCCGCCACCGGCCCATCCCGCACACAACTCTGTGAGCAGAGATATCAAATGCATCCGTGTCAAAGAAGGGTAAAGAAGCGCAGATGACCCTTCATTGCCGCACAGTTTTCCAACTTGCCTATCGGCGCATCCCGGTGGGCATTTTCGGCCCATCACAGCCGCCGCGCTGGCCGCTACGGCAAGCCCGCCGCTGCGTCACAGGGTTTTGCGCCCTCTGCCCTTGCGCTTCCTTGGCAATCTGATGCAAAAGGCCCCGCAACCCGCGTTGACTTGGGGATAAAACCTCCCTATCAGGCGGGCTTCTAGTTACAGCCCTCGAATCTCTCGGTTCGGGCACCCGAATCTGATGGAGACCGCGATGAAGCGCACTTACCAACCCTCGAAGCTGGTCCGCAGCCGCCGTCACGGCTTCCGCGCCCGTATGGCTACCAAAGGTGGCCGTCTGGTGCTGGCAGCCCGCCGCGCCAAGGGCCGCAAGGTCCTTTCGGCCTAATTCTTTAGCCCTCTCGGGGGCGAGGAGACTGCATGACGCCGCCGGAGGCACTGGGCACAAGGCAATCTGCCGAAGCGCCCATCGCGCCACCGGCGGTTTCCGTTTGTCCGCCGATAGCCGATACCCAAGCTGAACCCCAGGCCGTGACCGAATCTCAGCCCATGACCGACGCAAACTCCGCGCCGAAAATGGCCGTGATGAAAACGCGGCCCGAGTTTTTGCGCACGGCTTCAGCCCGTCGCCAGACGGCACCTGCCTTCCTTTTGCAGGCGCGTGACCGCAAAGACGGCGATCCGAAGATCCAAGTCGGCTTCACCGCCTCGAAGAAGACCGGCAATTCGGTGGTGCGCAGCCGCGCCAAGCGCCGGTTGCGTGAGGCAGCGCGGGCGGTCCTTCTGCCAAAGGGCCAACCGGGCTGGGATTATGTGCTGGTCGCCCGTCCCGGCGCCACCGTGACGCGGCTCTTCACCGACCTGTTGGCCGATCTAGAGACCGCCCTCGCCAAGGTGCATGAGGCCCGCAAGTGACGCCCCTGGCCCATATTCTGGCACTGCCAGTGCGGGCCTACCGGCTGCTCTTGTCGCCTTGGGTCGGGCATGGCTGCCGCTTTCAACCCACCTGCTCGGCCTATTCGCTGGAAGCCTTGCAGCGGCATGGTGGGCTGAAAGGCGGCTATCTGACCGCGCATCGGCTCTGTCGCTGCCACCCTTGGGGCGGGGCGGGCTATGATCCGGTGCCCGGCGCGGACCCTGCGCATGATGCCCAACATCGCGCGCCGTAACCTCTTACGACCCTTTCAGCAGGGCGGGGCCAAACGGCCCAAGCCCTTGCCGAAAACCTGCCGAAAATCCCTGCCGAGATTGACTTTTTCCCTGCCCCGCCGCATAGGCCAACCGATGTTCACCCTGTCCAATGTCTTGCAAGTCGCCCTTGGCGGAGCCCTCGGCTCCGTGCTGCGCTTTGGCGTCACGACAGGCACGACCCGCCTTTTCGGCGTGGGCTTTCCTTGGGGCACGATGATCGTCAATGTCATCGGATCATTCGCGATGGGGCTTTTGCTCGTGCTGCTGACCGAGCGCGAGGCCGCCCGCCTCTCGCCGCTTCTTTTGACCGGCCTCTTGGGCGGCTTCACCACCTTTTCGGCCTTTTCGCTCGACAGCCTAACCCTTTGGCAGCGCGGCGATATCCTCGAGGCAACGGCTTATATCGCCGCCTCTGTCCTTCTTTCGCTGGCAGCCATCGCGCTGGCCCTGCACCTATTCCGGGGAGCCTTCGCATGAGCGCTGTGCAACTGTTGACCGTATCCGAAGATGAAGGCGAGCAACGCCTTGACCGCTGGCTGAAGCGCCGCTTCCCGCAGATCACCCAAGGTGCCATCGAAAAGATGTGCCGCACCGGGCAGATCCGCGTTGATGGTGGCCGCGCCAAAGCCTCGGACCGTGTGGCACCGGGCGAGACCATCCGCGTGCCGCCCTTGCCCGAGACCGAGGCACCTGTCCGGGCACAGGTCGCTGGCATCTCGGCGGCGGATGCCAAGATGATCCAAGACGCGGTGATCTGGAAAGATGAGCATATCATCGTGCTGAACAAGCCGCCGGGGCTGCCGTCGCAAGGTGGTTCGGGCCAAGGGGATCGCCATGTTGACGGTCTGACCGAGGCTTTGAAATTTGGCTACAAAGACCGGCCCAAGCTGGTGCACCGGCTGGATAAAGACACCTCCGGTATCCTCCTTCTGGCCCGCACCGATCGGATTGCCCGCGCTTTGTCGGAAAGCCTGCGCCACCGCGCCGCGCGCAAGATCTATTGGGCGGTCGTCGCTGGCGTGCCGAACCCGCGCCGTGGCTCGATCAAATTCTACCTTGAGAAAGCTCCGGGCCGCGGTCGCGGCGGCGAGGGCGAAAAGATGCTCTGCGTCCACCCCGCCAAGGCCAAAGAACACCCCGAGGCCAAGCGCTCGCAGACCGACTATTTCACTCTGTGGTTCCTTGGCACGCGTCTGTCGTGGATGGCACTTGAGCCGGTCACCGGCCGCACCCATCAGCTGCGCGCCCATATGGCCGAAATCGGCCATCCCATTCTGGGCGATGGCAAATATGGTGGCTCCGAGGCGGATAATGCCGGCGATGGCTGGGGCGCAGCCATTGGTGGCGGCATCTCGCGCAAGATGCATCTGCATGCCCGCTCGATGACCGTCGAGCACCCGATCACCAAGGCCCAAGTGACCTTCACCGCCCCCCTGCCCGAGCATATGGCCCGGACATGGGAGATCTTGGATTGGAAAGTGACCGACGTCCCCGCCGATCCTTTCACCACCATCCGTTAAGCCAAAGATCAAGGGCGGCATCATGAGCGACTGGACCCCGAAACGCTTCTGGAAGGAGGCGAAGGCCGAAGCTGTCGAGGGCGGATTTACCATCCGCCTTGATGGCCGCGCGGTGAAGACCCCGGCCAAAGCCTTGTTGGTGTTGCCAACCCTCGCCTTGGCCGAAGCCATCGCCGCCGAATGGGACGCGCAAGAGAAAGTCCTTAAGCCCGAGACCATGCCGCTCACCAAAGCCGCCAATTCCGCCATCGACAAAGTCGCGCCGATGCGGGCCGAGGTGATTGCCGAGCTTTCCAATTACGGCGGCAGCGACCTTTTGTGCTACCGCGCCACCGGCCCCGCCCCCTTGCAAGAGCGCCAAGCCGCCGCTTGGGATCCGCTTTTGGACTGGTCGGCCAAGACCCTCGACGCACCCCTTGTCGTGACATCGGGCATCATGCCGGTGGATCAACCGGCGCAAAGCCTTGATCGGCTGACCGGCCATGTTGCCGCGTTCAGCAATTTTGAACTCGCAGCTCTGCATGACCTTGTGGCGATCTCGGGCTCGCTGGTCCTTGCCCTTGCCACCACCCGTGCGCGCCTGACCGCCAGCGAAGCCTTTGATCTGTCGCGCATCGACAATCATTGGCAGGTCGAGCAATGGGGCGAGGATGAAATGGAGGCCGCAGCCGAGACCATCCGCCGTGTCGCTTTTGTGCAAGCCGACCGATTCTGCGCATTGTGTCGGTAACATTTCGAAGCAAATTCTTCGACGCGCGCCTAAAACCGCCGCATTCTTCCAAATAACGTCATGAAAACAGGCGATCTTTTCGATCGTTTGCATGTCCCCTTGACCGATTCCTGTCCTTTCGCCGACACTGCCCTGCACTGGGAGAGGCCAACCTCCAACAGGATCAAGCCTAAGCCAGCAAGGCTGGGACAAAAAAGCCGCCCTCGCGGCGGAGAAACAGGAAGAGGTAACATGAAAAAATCGGTATTCCTCGGCGCTTTTGCGGCATCGACCGTTCTGGCCGGCGCAGCTTTCGCCGGCACGCTGGATGATGTGAAGGCCCGCGGCGAGCTGATCTGCGGCTCCAACGTCGGCCTCACCGGCTTTGGCGCACCCGATGCCAGCGGCGAGTGGAAGGGCTTCGATGTGGACCTGTGCCGCGCCGTTGCCGCCGCCGTCTTGGGCGATGCGACCAAGGTGAAATTCGTCCCCACCACCGGCGAGACCCGCTTCACCGCTTTGGCTTCGGGCGAAGTGGACCTTCTGGTCCGCAACTCGACCGCCACCTATGGCCGCGACGTTGACCTGAAGCTCGATTTCGTTGCGATCAACTACTATGACGGCCAAGGCTTCATGGTCAAAAAAGACCTCGGCGTTTCCTCGGCTAAGGAACTCGATGGCGCCACCGTCTGCATCCAGACCGGCACCACGACCGAGCTGAACTTGGCCGACTTCTTCAAGTTCAACAACATCTCCTACACCCCGGTTACCGTGCAGGACGATTCGGAAGCCCAGCGCCAATATCTGGCTGGTGCTTGCGACACCTACACCACCGACGCTTCGGGTCTAGCGGCCTCGCGCGCCACTATGGCCGACAGCGAGAACCACATCATCCTTCCCGAGATCATCTCGAAAGAGCCGCTTGGGCCGGCCGTGCGTCATGGCGACAACCAGTGGGGCGATATCGTCCGCTGGACCTTCAACGCTCTGCTGATCGCTGAAGAAAAAGGCATCACCAAAGCCAATATCGAAGAAGCCGCCGCGTCCTCGACCGACCCGGAAGTCCGCCGCCTCCTTGGCATCGAGGGTGACCTTGGCGCGATGGCCGGTCTCGACAACAACGCCTTCAAGAATGCCATCGCCGCCAGCGGCAACTATGGCGAGATCTTTGAGGCCAATATCGGCACCGCCACCCCGATCGGTCTGGCCCGCGGGTTGAACGCGCTCTGGACCCAAGGTGGGCTGCAATACGCCGCACCGTTCCGGTGATCTGATCGAAAGGGGCGCGTCCGCAAGGTCGCGCCCCTTTTGTCTTTTTCGGGCCTGGCCCACGCGGGTCGCCGCAAAATTACACGTCCCGTCATCCCGCAGATCGACACGATCTGCCGCATAACCGGCGCCAAAGCCGGACATGACAGGCACAGGGGGTAAAGAATGACTTTAGCCACGAGCACGCCCCCCGGGGCAGATCGAGACGGCTTTCGCCTTTCGATGCTGATTTACGATACCCGGTTCCGTGCAATCACCATCCAAGTGGTGGTCTTGGTTCTGGTGCTGCTTTTGGTCGGTTGGTTGGTGGACAACACCATTCAAAACCTGAATGCCAAAGGCAAAGACATCAACTTCAGTTTCCTTTGGGTCCGCGCTGGCTATGATATCGAGCAGCAGCTGATCCCCTATACCAACGACAGCACCCACGGCCGCGCCGTCATCATCGGCCTGCTCAACACCTTGCTCGTTGCGATTGTCGGCTGTTTCTTCGCCACGATCATCGGCGTGATCGCCGGGGTCTTGCGGCTGTCCAACAACTGGCTCGTCAGCCGGTTGATGACCGTCTATGTCGAGGCTTTTCGCAACATCCCGCTGCTTTTGTGGATTGTCGTGATCTTCGTGGTCACCTCCGAGACCCAGCCCGCCCCCAATGAGTTCAAAGTCACGCAAGCGATGGTCGACAGCTGGCAGGATGATGATCCCGCCAATGATCTAGAGCCTACGGCCTCGAAAATCCTCTTTGGCACCGTCGCCGTCACCAACCGCGGCAGCTATATGGCCACGCCGATGCTTGACCGTCCCTTGGGCAGCACCGAGATTGGCGGCGTGCCGGTGAATTTCTCGGTGCTTGCGGCCTTGGCTGTGGTGATCGGCTCAATCTTGGTCAACCGCGCCATGCTGCGCCGGGTCAAGGCTCAGCAAGAGGCCACGGGCGAGCGGCCAACCACATGGTGGAAATCTCTCTTAATCCTGTTCGGCCCGATCGCGCTTTTGCTGCTGGCGATGGGCTTTCATCTGCAACTCCCGGCCTTTGCTTCCGATGAGAATGGCGTCTCAAAGGGCTTCAACTTCCAAGGCGGCATTTTGGTGCAGCACAGCTTCACCGCTTTGACTTTGGCCTTGGCGCTTTATACCGGAGCCTTCATCGCCGAGATCGTTCGCGCCGGTATCCTTGCCATCAGCCGAGGCCAGACCGAGGCCTCCTTCGCCCTTGGCATCCGCCCCGGTCGCACGATGAGTCTCATCATTCTGCCGCAAGCCTTGCGGGTCATCATCCCGCCGCTGATCTCGCAATATCTCAACCTCACCAAGAACACCTCGCTTGGCATCGCGGTCAGCTACCTTGACCTGCGCGGCACTCTGGGGGGCATCACGCTCAACCAAACCGGGCGCGAGCTTGAGTGTATGCTCTTGATGATGCTCACCTATCTCATCATCAGCCTCATCATCTCGGGCCTGATGAACATCTACAACAATGCCGTGAAGCTGAAGGAGCGCTAAGATGTCCAACAGTTTCGTCCGCACTGAAATGCTCGCTGCACAAGAGCCGCCTCTGGGCCAGAAAGGCGCGGTGAAATGGCTGCGCGAGAACCTTTTCTCGGGTCCCGTGAACACCATCCTGACCCTGCTGGGGCTTTTCGTGATCTTCTGGCTCGTCGCCCGCGCCGCGCCTTGGTGGTGGAATGGCGTCTGGGATGCCACCAGCCTTGGCGAGTGTCGCCAGATCGTCGCCGCCAACGGCGCTGAAAGCGGGGCTTGCTGGGCGGTGATCCGCGCTCGCTGGCACCAATATATCTTCGGCTTCTACCCATCAGAGCTTTACTGGCGCCCGGTCTTGGCCGCTGGCCTTTTGATGGTGGCGCTGGCCCCGGTGCTCTTTTGGAATGACCGCAAAGCCGCGATCATGGCCGGCATCTCCGGCGCGCTCACCCTGATTGCGATGCTGTTTCTTGGCACCGCGACCGCCCCGCTTTTGGTCTCGGCCGTGCTTTTGGTCGGGCTCTTTGCGCTGGCTTGGAGCCGGCCGAAGCTTTTGATCTGGGTGACGCTCAGCTATCCTTTCGCCTCGCTCTTTCTGCTCTGGGGCGGCTCGGTCTGGCTTTACCTCTCCGCCATGCTGGCCGCAGCCGTGGGCGTTGGCTTTGGCCTCCTTTACAGCCGGCTCAAAGACTCCACCGGCAATCTGGTCTACGCCCTCCTGACCGCGCTGGGTGCGGCGGTGGTGGCGGCCGCCTTGCTGCATTACCTCAACGCCGTCAGCGCCGACTTCCTGACCAAGATCTCCGCCGCCAACAGCTTCTACCCAGGCTGGGGCGCCGAGAGCGGCATCCTCGTGAAACTCCTCGGAGCCATAGTCTCGGCTGTGGTCTGGGTGATCTCGATGCTGGTCTGGGCCATGGTTGCGGTGATGCGCGCGATCAGCGCCACGCTCGACCTGAACCTTGGGATGATCTTTGGCGGCACCTTGGCAAGCTTCCTTGGCCTGGGCGCCATACTTGCGGGCCTCGGCACCTTCCGCGCCGCCCGCAGCCGCGCCGCCGGGCTTGGCATCTTGGGTGGGCTTCTCGCCTTGGGCGCTTATTTCGTGATCCTGCACCCCTTGGTCACCGCCCAACTGGACCAGAGTCTTCCCCTTGGCCTCACCAAAGTCAGCTCTGACCAATTCGGCGGCTTCCTTTTGGCCATCGTCATCGGCGTCAGCGCCATCGCCGCCTCGCTGCCCTTGGGCATCATCCTCGCCCTCGGCCGCCGCTCTGACATGTTCCTCGTCAAAACCCTCTCCGTCGGGTTTATCGAGTTCATCCGAGGCGTGCCGCTCATCACCCTTCTCTTCACCGCCTCGCTGCTTTTGGCTTACTTCCTGCCGCCCGGCACCAATTTCGACCTGATCCTGCGGGTGATCATCCTCGCCTCGCTCTTCGCCTCGGCCTATATCGCCGAGGTGGTGCGGGGCGGTCTTGCCGCTCTCCCCCGTGGCCAATATGAGGCCGCCGATGCGCTTGGCCTTGATTATTGGCAAGCGCAGCGGCTGATCATCATGCCACAAGCGTTGAAGATCTCGATCCCGGGCATCGTCTCGACCTTCATCGGGCTTTTCAAAGACACCACTCTGGTCTCTTTCGTGGGCCTGCTCGACCCGCTGCGCGGTGTCACCCAAATCGTACGCGCCGATATCAATTGGAAGGGCATCTATTGGGAGCCCTATATCTTCGTCGGCGCCATCTTCTTCATCATCTGCTTCGGCATGTCCCGATACTCGATGTATCTGGAGCGCAAGCTGAAGACCGACCACCGTTAAAGGAGCCCCCATATGACCAGTGCTAACGCCAAACTTCAGGTCTCCGACGAGGTCGCGGTCGAGATCCGCAATATGAACAAATGGTATGGCAGCTTTCATGTGCTGCGCGATATCGACATGACCGTGAACCGGGGCGAACGGATCGTGATCTGCGGCCCCTCTGGCTCGGGCAAATCCACCCTGATCCGCTGCATCAACCGGCTTGAGGAACACCAATCTGGCCAGATCATCGTCGACGGGACCGAGCTGACCTCGGACCTCAAGAACATCGACAAGGTCCGGTCCGAGGTTGGCATGGTGTTCCAACACTTCAACCTCTTCCCGCATCTCACCATCCTCGAGAACCTCACCCTCGCCCCGATCTGGGTCCGCAAAGTCCCGAAGAAAGAGGCGGAAGAGGTGGCAATGCACTACCTGCGCAAGGTGAAAATCCCCGAGCAGGCCAACAAATACCCCGGCCAGCTTTCCGGCGGCCAACAACAGCGCGTCGCCATCGCGCGCTCGCTGTGCATGAAACCCCGCATCATGCTCTTTGATGAGCCGACCTCGGCGCTTGACCCCGAGATGATCAAAGAGGTGCTCGACACGATGATCGAGTTGGCCGAAGAAGGCATGACCATGCTCTGCGTCACCCATGAGATGGGCTTTGCCCAAGCCGTCGCCAACCGGGTGATCTTCATGGACCAAGGCCAAATCGTCGAGCAGAACGAGCCGAAAGAGTTCTTCTCGAACCCGCAAAGCGAGCGCACCAAACTCTTCCTCAGCCAGATCTTGGGGCATTGAACCCAAGACAGCCACGGAAGCAAAAAGGGGCGCTCAGCGCCCCTTTTTCATCTTTTGAAGGCGTTCAAGCCGCCAATTCCCTTGGCACCACAAAGTCCAAGGTCACGGCCTGGCCAAAGCCCACTTCGGCCCAATCCTCGATGCCAAACTCCACCACCAGCGTCGCCCCGGTGGGATAGCGGCGGAAATCGGGGCTGATCGGGGTTTTCGACACCAACCGATGCGCAAATTCCGCGATGCCGGGGTTATGGCCGATCATCATCACGCAATCGGCTTTGGCTTGGCGCAGCACAGCCATCATCACATCCGGCCCCGCATGGTAAAGCGAGGGCTTCAGCTCCAGCACCGGCGCGCCGGGCAAGGCCGGCGCCACGCCAGAAAAGGTGTTGCGGGTGCGCAAAGCATCCGAGCAGAGCACCTCCTCAGGCACATAGCCCCGGCTCGCGAGCCACTGCCCCAGATCGGCCGCCGCCGCTTTGCCGCGCGCGTTCAAGGGCCGGTCGTGGTCCGCCATCAGCGGATCGTCCCAGCTGGATTTGGCATGTCGAGTGAGGATCAAGCGCTTCATTGGTGGAACTGCCCCATGTGATAGGCCGACTGTTCCGCCATCCTTGCATGGCCCCTGCTCACCGGGCAAGCGCGGCGCACAAGGCAACCGCCGGAAAGACACGCCTGCCCCGCCTCGTCCAGCCAAGCATGACAGCGCGGCACGTCATAGCCCGCGCCGGTCAGCGCCCCCGCCGGGCAAGCGCTCAGGCACGGCTTCTCAATGCAGCTGTCACAGGGTTTTGCGGCCTGCGGGAACTCCAGCGGCACCTTCAGCGCCAAAGCGCCCCGGTAGCTCACCCAAAGCCCTTGGCTCTCATGCACCAAGAGATGCACCGGGCTGTCCCAGCACCGGCCCGAGCGCAAAGCCCATTGGTAGAACGGGTGATAGGGCGGGCCGCCAAAGGGGAAATAGGCCTTGCCGCCCAGATCGCAGGCCAGCCGCCCGATCACCCGACGCGACCAGCGGTCCATCGGATTGGGCTGGCTGTCCTGCCATTCGGCGGAAGTTTTGAACGTGGGCCAGAACCCCGGCTGACGCGGGCCAATCATCACCAATGCGCGGGTGCCTGTGGGCAGCGTCTCATCCTCGCCCTCGACCGCAAAGCCGCCCATCACCTCAAGGCAATGCGGCGCCAAAAGCTGATCCAAACGCTCCAGCGTCAAAGGCGATTCGGAATCCATAGTTAACGCAAAGCTCCTACGCGGCAGGTCATGACCAAAGCCATACGTAAGCCATACCTAAAACAGACGTTGCCCATACCTCGAATTCCGGCTTTGGCGCGCCGATTAACGACGCGCCCGCAAGCACTTAGCTCGCAGACCGAGGCGTTACCCGCGGCGTGGTCGACCGGATCTGCGACCCCGCCCCGTGATCGGTGAACAGCTCCAAGAGCGCCGCATTCGGCACCTTGCCGTCAAGGATGGTCACAGCCCGCGTGCCCTGCTCGATCGCCGTCAAAGCGGTCTCGGTTTTGGGGATCATCCCGCCCGAAATCACGCCCTCAGCCGTCATCTTGCGGATCTCTTCCGGGGTGATCTGGGTCATCACCTGACCTTCGGCATTCTTCACGCCCGGCACATCGGTCATCAGAAGCAAACGGTCCGCTTTCAACGCGCCCGCAATGGCACCTGCGGCGGTATCGCCGTTCACGTTGAAGGTCTCGTTATCCTTCATGCCGGTGCCAACCGGGGCAATAACCGGAATGATTCCAGCCATATAGAGATCGCGCAGCACCTGCACATTCATCTCGACCGGACGGCCCACGAAGCCCAGCTCCGGGTCATCCGCCTCGCAGACCATCAGGTCATCATCCTTGCCCGAGATGCCCACAGCCCGGCCACCGGCATCCATAATCGCCTGCACGATGCGCTTATTCACAAGGCCCGAAAGGATCATCTCGACCACTTCGACCGTGGCCTTATCGGTCACCCTTTTGCCGCGCACGAATTCGGATTTGATGCCCAGTTTCGACAGCATCTCATTGATCATCGGCCCGCCGCCATGCACCACCACGGGATGCACGCCAACTTGGCGCATCAAGACGATGTCGCGGGCAAATTCGGCCATCGCCGCATCATCGCCCATCGCGTTGCCGCCGAATTTCACGACCACCACGGCCCCGCTAAACCGTTGAAGATACGGCAAAGCTTCCGACAACATCTTCGCTGTGTTCTGTGCGTCCTGCATGGTCAACATCTGCTGTTTCATGGGGGGCCTCCAGTCTTTAAAACCGCATAAGACTTTTGCCGCCCCCTGCCAAGACAAACTGCCGCACCTTGCCATTGCCCGCCAGAAGCTTAGCTTGCGCGCCAAAGGAGCCCGACATGGCTGATGAGACCTCTGAGCGTAAAATCCTCGTCCTAACCGGCGCCTCCCGCGGCATCGGCCACGCCACCGTGAAGCGCTTCAGCGCCGAAGGCTGGCGCGTCCTCACTTGCTCGCGCGAACCCATCGACCCGCGCTGCCCCTGGCCCGATGCCGAGGCGAACCATATCCAACTGGATCTGGCTGATCCAAACAAGACCATTGCGGCGATTGAGACGATCAAGTCCAAGATCAATGGCAAGGTCCATGCGCTTGTAAACAATGCTGGAATCAGCCCCAAAGGCCCCGGCGGCGCACGGCTCACCACGCTCGACACCGACCTGCGCACCTGGGGCCATGTCTTCCATGTGAACTTCTTCGCCAGCGTGATCTTGGCCCGTGGGCTGCAAGAAGAACTCGCCGCAGCCAAGGGCAGCGTGGTCAATGTCACCTCGATCGCAGGCTCACGCGTGCATCCCTTTGCCGGGGCGGCCTATGCCACCTCAAAGGCGGCTCTGGCGGCTTTGACCCGCGAAATGGCGCATGATTTCGGGCCCTTGGGTGTACGCGTCAATGCCATCGCCCCCGGCGAGGTCGAAACCTCGATCCTTTCCCCCGGCACGGATAAGATCGTGGAAAAGCTGCCGATGCAGCGGCTTGGCCAGCCCAAAGAGGTGGCTGACGTGATCTGGTTCCTCTGCTCAGAGCAATCGAGTTACATCTCGGGCGCCGAGATCGAGGTGAACGGCGCCCAACACGTCTAACCTTCCGGCTCGCTTAGGGAATCTGCGGATCATCTTTCGGCAAAAGCGGCAGATCATCGGTCAGCGGCACGGTCTGCCGCTCGATCATCCGGTGCACCTGCGGCCTATCGGGGCCACGGTGCAGCGCCAGCATCTGGTCGAAATTCAGCGCATCCGTCGCGGTGCGCCGCTGATTGTGCCGCAAGTATTCGGTCCATGTCGCAACGTGATAGCTTTCGACCCAGATGTCGGGCTTTTCCAGATCACGCAGCAAGGCCCATTGCCGCGCGCCATCCCGCCGCCGGATCGCCCTCAGCTCAGACATCAAGCGCAGGAAGGCGTTGGTGTGCTCGGCCGGAATATCCCAATCTATCATGACCATAATCGGCCCCGAGTTGGCCTTCAGGTCCAGCCGCAAGGCGGGTGTGTTGAAGCGATTGGCCGGGTCTAGATTTACGTCATTCAGATCCGGCATAGGCCGGATAATCCCCAGCGCCGCCCCCAAAACCAACAGCACAGCAGAACCAATCAGCGCCGCCTGAATCGAGACGTGATCGGCGACAAAGCCCCAAGCCCAAGCGCCCAAAGCCATGCCGCCAAAGGCCATCGTCTGGTAGATCGCTAAGGCGCGCCCCACCACCCAACGCGGCGTTGCGAGCTGGGTAGAGACGTTGAAATTCGACAGCGTGAGCACCCAAGCCGCGCCGCAAATCATCAGCCCCGGCACCGCTGTTAGAACCGAATGGGCCATGGACAGGGCCACGCTGCCAAGCGCAAAGCTGAGAAAGCCGCCCGCGACGATGGTCTCGATGCTCACCTTGCGGCGCAGTAAGCCGCTGAAAAACGCTCCAAAAATCGCACCAAAGCCGAAAAGGCCCAACATGGTGCCAAAGGTGATCGCGCCGCCGTCCACTTGGTCGCGCGCGACCAAGGGCAGCAGCGCCATCACCGCCACCGCCGCAATACCGAAGACGAAGGCCCGCAGCATCACCCGCGAGAGGTTCGGCGATAGGCTGACGTAGCGCAGCCCGGAAAAGATCGCGCGACCCAGTTTTTCAGCCGGAAGGCTGCGCTCTTCAATCGGGCTTTGCCAATGATAAAGCGCATAGATCACGGCCAAATAGCTGATCGCATTCAGCCCGAAGGCCACTGCCGCCCCCATGCTGGCCACAATCAGCCCGCCCAAAGCCGGCCCGACCGAGCGCATCAGGTTGAAGCTCATCGAATTAAGGGTAATGGCCGCGGGCAGATCCTCACGCGGGACCAGATCGCGCATCGAGGCCTGCCATGAGGGCAGATGCAGCGCCGCGCCTAGCCCCAATAGGAAGGTGAAGCACAACAGCGTCCAAGGGCCGAGCAGGTCCATCCAAGCCGCCACCGCCAGCGCCGCCGAGATGATGAACATGAAGGCTTGCGCGACCAGCATCACGCGGCGGCGATCGAAATTGTCGGCGATCGCCCCCGCCGCCACCGCCAGCACCATGATCGGCAAGGTGGTCGAGGCCTGCACCAAGGCCACCATCGAGGCCGAGGGCGACAGCTCGGCCATCTTCCAAGCCGCGCCAACCCCTTGAATCAATGAGCCAAGATTGGCGACCAGCGTTGCGGTCCAGATCAGCCGAAAGCTAGGGTGCCGCAGCGGCGAAAGCGGCGAGGATGAAGCAGTGTCAGCAGGCATGGCGGCTCCTTGCCGCGCGATATTGCCGCAAGGACCGCGCCGGGGCCAGAGCGAAGCGGCCCTGCCCCACAGCTTTCCGCTATTTCAGCGTCGCGATGATCGCGCGCAGGGTCTCAAGCCCCACGCCTTTCTCAGAGCTGGTGACCACGAGCTCAGGATAGGCCGCCGGGTGTTTTTGCAGCACGCCCATCACTTGAGCGATATTCGCCTCAAGCACCGCCGCACTGATCTTATCAGACTTGGTCATCACCACCTGGAAGGTCACGGCAGCGCGGTCCAAGAGCGACATGATCTCTTCATCGACGGGCTTGGCACCGTGGCGGCTGTCGATCAACACGAAAGCGCGGCGCAGGGTCGAGCGGCCTTGCAGATATTGCTTCAGCAAAGCCTGCCATTGACGCACAACGGCCACCGGGGCTTCGGCAAAGCCATAGCCCGGAAGGTCAACGAGGAAGGCTTTTTCGCCCACGGCAAAATAGTTGATCTCTTGGGTCCGGCCCGGGGTGTTCGAAGCGCGGGCCAAGTTTTTACGGCCGGTCAAGGCATTGATCAGACTAGATTTACCCACGTTTGAACGCCCGGCAAAGCAGATCTCGACACGGTCTGCCGGCGGCAGCCCCTCCATCTTGACGACGCCTTTGACGAAATCCACGGGACCGGCGAACAGAAGCCGCCCGGTCTCGCGGTCTTCATCGGTGGGCTCGGGCACCAGAGTGAAATTCATCGTCATGACAGCACCTCGACGTTTGAGCCGCGCGTGATCGCGCCGCCTTCCAGCACCACGGCGATCACGCCGAAGTCCTGCTGGCCTATATGTTTGCGCAGCGCGTCGAGCGTATCGCCCTCAACGCGCCCGGTGGCGGGATCTGCCGTGGTCGAGCGGCAGCGTGGCACCAATTCGCGAACCTCCAAGAGCGCCTCACCCATCCGCAAGCGCTTGCCGATCCACGACATTTCCGCCCAAGGCGCGAGACCTTCGAGCCAGAAATTGGCGCGCCAGCGGTGGATGGAGAGCTCCATCCCCATATAGCGCCCCAGATCGGCGTTGGAGGCCAGGTTCATCAGCGACACCGAAGGGTAATCGGTGTCGGTCATCGCATGACCGGGTGCCGAGACCAAAGCCGTGGGGCGGAAGCGCTCGGTCGGGCTGATCGGCGCCAGCCATTCGATGAACTTCGGGCCTTCGGTCGCGGGCGAAAAGGTCAGATCCGGCAGTTCGGGGTGCTGAACCTGCATCAGCCCCGTCGCCTCATCATAGCGCGAGGTGATCGCCATCACCGCCGTGGTGCGCGCGCCGCGCTGAAAATGGCCGCAGGGCGTCCATGCAGGCGCTGCGGGGTCGAATTTCGACAACTCATGCGCCACCGCCCAATGCCGATCAAGCGGCATTGGCCCACCCGCCGAAAGCACAACGGACGCGAGTTCCTCGCGTCCGTGAGCCTTGATCGGATGGCGGAAAATATGGGCCGTTTGGGCCGTCATTTCTTCCCCTTTTTCGCCGAACCCGTGGGTTTAACGGGCAGGTTCGCGGCCTTCGCCTCCGCTTTGGCCTTTTTGGCCGAGCGGATGTTATCGAAGATGTCGGGCCGTTTTCCGTGGCTCCACATGATCAAATATTGCTGCGTGAAGGTGATCACGTTGTTGGTGATCCAGTAGACGACCAGACCCGAAGCGAAACCGCCCAGCATGAACATGAAGACCCAAGGCATCCAAGCGAACACTTGTTGCTGCACCGGATCGGTGGGCGCCGGGTTCAGCTTTTGCTGCAGCCACATGGTGATACCCAGAAGGATCGGCAGCACACCAATGAAGATCATATGGGTGAGCGAGCCGGTAACCGGGGCATCCCAAGGCAAAAGGCCAAAGAAGTTGTAAAGCGACGAGGCATCGGGCGCTGCAAGGTCATTCAGCCAGCCGAAGAACGGCGCGTGGCGCAGTTCGAGCGTGACGAAGATAACCTTGTAAAGGCTGAAGAAGATCGGGATCTGGATCAGGATCGGCAGACAGCCGGCCGCCGGATTGACCTTCTTGTCGCGATACAGCTGCATCATCTCTTTTTGCAGCTTTTGGCGGTCGTCTCCGGCGCGCTCTTTGATCGCCTCCATCTCGGGCTGCAACTCTTTCATGCGCGCCATCGAGACATAGGATTTGTACGACAGCGGCAGCACGATCAGCTTCAGCACGAAAGTCAGCGCGATGATCGCCAGACCCATATTGCCGATCAGCCCATGCAACCAGTGCAGCATCGCGAAGATCGGCTTCGTGAGGAAGGCGAACCAGCCCCAGTCGATCGATTCAATGAAGCCCGGGATCGGCGCGGCAGCCGTTTGCTCAGTGCCAAAGGCACGATCAAGGAAACCGGGCTGATTCTCATAGGCGCGAATCGTCGCCCATTCTTTAGCACCCGCAAAGAAGCGCGAGCTGGTTTCAGCCGTGGCACCTGCGGCAACCGTCATCACCGGCTGGCGAATCTCGGTTTGGTAAACGTTTTGCGCGGCGGCATATTTCACCACTTGGGTGTGGGCTTTGCCCTGCTCGGGCACCTGCACCGCCATCCAGTAATGGTCGGTGAAGCCCAGCCAACCATCAACGGTCGCCTCGATTTTCTCCGCAGCCGAGTTTTCCTCGGCAATGATCGGGAATTCCTCAAGATCGCTGTAGTCGAGTTCGGAGAGCACGCCATCGGCGCGGCCAACCACACCTTCATGCAAGATGAAGAAGTTGCGCAGATCATTCGGCACGCCATGACGGCGGATCTGGCCATAGGGTTGCAGTGTCACCGGCGCGCCGCTGGCATTGGTCACGGCATCGGTAACGGTGAACATGAATTTGTCATCGACCGCGATCTGGCGGGTGAAGGTCAGGCCCTTGCCATTGTCCCAGCTCAGCGACACCGGGCTGTCGGTGCGCAGCGGAGCGGTGCCATTGATCTGCCATTCGGTATTCGGACCGGGGACATCGCCCTGAGACAGGCCCGGGCCGGGGGCCCAGCCGTAAATGGCATAGAATGCATCATTCTGACCCGCCGGCGACAACAGCGTCACATCGGGCGAGCCCGGCTCGATGGTCTCATGATACTGCTTCAAGCGCAGATCATCAAAGCGCGCGCCGCGCATGTTGATCGAGCCATCCAGCTCATCGGTGTCAATCGCGAGCCGCGCGGCTTCGGGCAGGTTCGCGCTCTCAGCAGGCTCGGCCCCAGTCGCAACTGTGCCAACGGCGGGCGGCAACGCCGCCTGCCCTTCGGCCGTGACCGGCGTTGTGGGTGCGGGCGCAGGCTCTGGCGGTGGGAACAGGACCATCCAAACCGAGATGACCAGCATGCTGAGCACCATAGCAAGGATGAGGTTCTTGTTGTTTTGACCGTCCATCAAGTCCACCGAATTCCAGAAAGGATCAGCGGTGCTTGAACAGAAGGGGGCGGCAAAGGTCAAGTGGTTTCGCCGCTTAAGGCCATATGCCCTTGGGGTCGGAGCGTCAAAACCTGCAGCTTTTGGCCGCTCATCACCGCAGCTTTGCCCTCAGGCGCAACTGCCGCGCAGTCCATTGCGTCTAGCGCGGGCTGCGCACCCCAATTTTAGGAATTTGACCGGGGCGGGCATTGTGGCGCGCGATCCAAGCTGTCACTTCGTCCAAGGGCATTGGACGCGCTACGGCATAGCCTTGAACATGGCCGCAACCAAGCTGCGCCAGCATGGCATGCTCGGGCGCGGTCTCGACCCCTTCGGCAAGTGTTTGCAGCCCCAAACGCTCGGCCAAAGAAAGGATCGCCGCCACCATTTTTTGCTGTTCCCGGTCCTGATCCACCTTTGTGACAAAGCTGCGATCAATCTTCAGCCTTCGGACGGCAAAGCGCCGGATCGTGGTGATCGAGGCATGGCCAGTGCCAAAATCATCCAGGTCAATGCCACAGCCCATTGCCGCCAAAGCCGCAATATTGGCAACCACGACGTCCTGCGCCGAGCCAGCGATGACCGTCTCGAGAATCTCAATGGTCAACCGGTCGGCTGTCAGCTCAAAGCGGTCCAACTCCCACTTGAGACGATCAGGCAGGCGCGGGTTGCGCAATTCGGAAGCTGCGAAGTTGACCGAGACGCAGGGCACCCGAAGGCTACGTCGGTCCCATTCTGCCAAAGCTGAAAGCGCGTGAAACAGCATCACCTCACCTAAGCGCTCCGTCAGATGGCAGCTTTCGACAGCGGGCAGAAATTCGGCCGGGGCAAGACAGCCACGCTCGGGGTGGTGCCAGCGCGCCAATGCCTCCATGCCCGAAATCTTGCCCGTATCCGTACATATCTGCGGCTGAAACTGCGGTCGGATCTCATCGTTATCGAAGGCCGCTTCGATCTGGTCACGCATCGCATCACGCATGGCCAATTGGCTGGCCATTTCTGGTGCATAAGCGCGGATCGCACCGCCGCCTTGGCGGCCCGCCTCATCCGCCGCGAGTTGTGCAGCCTCAAGCAGCGAGGGGCCGGTCATCTCGGCCGAGCGGCCAGCGATACAAAAGCCAATTGATGCCGTGACATAGATCTGTGTCGCACCAAGCGAGATGGGGGCAGAGATCGCCTCTTGTAGGCGACCACAAAGTTGCACCAAGGCCTCAAGGTCCAGCCGCTTGACCGGCGCCAAGATGATAGCAAAACCTTCGCCCTGCAAAGGCGCGACCAAATCCCCCCGGCGCAAAGCCCCGGCCAGTCGGTCCTGCGTGCGCGCAAGCACGTCAGCACAGGCCGAGCGACCGTGACGTTCAAGGAGTTGCTCCCAACCGTCAAACTGCACCACCAAACAGGCGCTGTGTTGCCCCGTTTCGTTCAGTTGCGGCAAAAAGCCGTCGAGCATTGCCAGCGCGCGGCGCAGGCTTGGCCCCTCGCCACCATCCTGTTTGGCCCAACTCTCCTCCCGCCAATCTCGGTCCGCCTGCGCGGTCAGGGCGAACATCAAAGGCAAGCCAAGGGCCAGCAACAACAGCACGCTTTCCCCGCCAAGCCAGAAGCCAGCCAGAGTGATCGCGGGCAGGAATACCAAGAATTCCGGACGGCGCACCCAAGCCAAAAGGCGCATCAGCCGCAGGGGAAATGAAAGGGCCGTGGGCCGCAGCATGGGCAATCCTTTTCCGATGCCGCGGGCGTTTGCCCGCAGCTGTCGGGCCCATTAGAGGCGCAAAGGTTTACCGTCTTCGTTAATCCGGCAGAATTAATTGCTTAGGATTTTCATTAAGCTGATCGGATTTCGGCCCTGCGCCACCCAGCATGAGCTGCGCAAAGTCGAAAAGGCTGGGGTCGGCAAGGTGCGAGGGGCGCACATTCATCAGGGCGCGGAACATCACTTGCCGCCGGCCGGGGCTGCGCTTTTCCCACTCATCAATGAGCGATTTGACCTGCGCGCGCTGCAACCCCTCTTGGCTGCCGCAAAGATCGCATGGGATGATCGGATAGTTCATCGCCCGGGCAAAACGGTCGCAATCCGCCTCGGCCACAAAGGCCAAAGGTCGGCAGAGGAACAGATCCCCCTCTTCATTCACCAATTTCGGCGGCATCGAGGCCAGACGGCCACCGTGGAAGAGATTCATGAAGAAAGTCTCAAGAATATCATCACGGTGATGGCCCAAAACCACGGTCGAGCACCCCTCTTCGCGCGCAATCCGGTAAAGATTGCCGCGCCGCAACCGCGAACACAGGCTGCACATCGTGCCACCCGGTTTGATCTTCGAGGTCACCACCGAATAAGTGTCTTGATATTCGATGCGATGCTCCACCCCCATCCGGGTGAGGAACTCAGGGAGCACCGTCGCCGGGAAGCCGGGCTGGCCTTGGTCAAGGTTGCAGGCCAAAAGATCAACCGGCAGAAGCCCACGCCATTTCAGCTCGGTCAGGACAGCCAGCAAGGTATAGCTGTCCTTGCCGCCCGAAAGGCAGACCAGCCAGCGGTCGCCGGGCTTGACCATGCCGTAAGTCTCAATCGCCTCGCGCACGTTCTGCACCAGCCGCTTGCGCAGCTTTTTGAACTCGGTCGAGGCGGGAGCGCCGTGAAACAGCGGGTGGATGTCGTCGAGATCGTCGAGCATGGGGCCTCCTTGCTGGGGGCGCGATGCCATGAAGCGGGGCGGCGGTCAAGAAAACCACCGCGACAGGGATTAGCCCCCCTGCCGCTTGACCCGCAACTTGGCAAAATAATCGACCCTTTTGCGCAGTTCCCGCTCGAACCCGCGTTCGGGCGGGGCGTAGAACACGGGGCGCTTCATGCCTTCAGGGAAGTAATCTTGGCCCGAGAAGCCATCCTCGGCATCATGATCATAGGCATAGCCCGCACCATAGCCGACATCCTTCATCAGGCGCGTTGGCGCGTTTAGGATGTGGCGCGGCGGCATCTGGCTGCCGGTCTCACGCGCGGCGGCGCGGGCGGCTTTATAGGCGACATAGACGCCATTGGATTTGGGGGCCAAAGCCAAATAAACCACCGCATTGGCCAAAGCCAGTTCCCCTTCTGGAGAGCCAAGTCGCTCATAGGTCTGCCAGCACGCCAAACAAACATCATGCGCTTGCGGATCGGCGAGGCCGATATCCTCAACCGCCATGCGGGTCAGGCGGCGGGCAAGAAAGCGCGGATCCTCTCCGCCTTCCAGCATGCGGCAGAACCAGTAAAGGGCGGCATCGGGGTCTGAACCGCGCACGGATTTATGCAAGGCAGAGATGAGGTTATAATGCTCATCCCCCGATTTGTCGTAACGCGCGGCGCGGCGCATCAGGCGTTTTGACAGCTCATCACGGCTAAGCGGATGGTCGGTCTTCCAAGCGGCCGCTTGCTCAATCAGGTTCAAAAGCGCGCGGCCATCGCCGTCGGCCATCTCAAGCATTGCCTCGCGCGCCTCGCCCTTCAACGGCAAGGCACGGCCCAGCTCTTTCTCGGCCCGCTGCGCCATAAGCTCAAGATCCACAAGCGAGAGCCGCTCAAGGATGATCACCTGCGCGCGGCTGAGGAGAGCCGCGTTCAGCTCAAAGCTGGGGTTTTCGGTGGTCGCGCCGACAAGGAGAATGGTGCCATCCTCCATATGCGGCAAGAAGCCGTCCTGCTGGGCTTTATTGAAACGGTGAATCTCATCGACGAAAAGAAGCGTCCCCTGCCCGTTCTGGCGTCGGATGCGGGCGGACTCGAAGACCTTCTTCAGGTCCGGCACCCCAGTGAAGATTGCCGAGATTTGCACGAAGGCGAGATCGGTCTCGGCTGCCAAGAGCCGGGCGATCGTGGTCTTGCCGACCCCGGGTGGCCCCCAGAGGATGAGCGAGGATAAGGACTTCGCCGCCAGCATGGCCCCCAAAGGCCCTTCGGGCGAGAGCACATGGCTTTGGCCGATCACCTCAGACAGGCGGCGCGGTCGCAGGCGGTCCGCCAAAGGGCGAGGCCCGGCAGCAGCGGCATTGGGATCACGGGTGGAGGTGTCAAAAAGGTCGGCCATGTTGCCAGTCTAAGGCGGCGGCGCAGAATGGGGAAGCGGCCAAACGGCGGGCAGGCCACCGTGACATTGGTTAGCGGCGTGCAAGCCACCCACCGCGATCAGGGCGGGCTCTCCGTCGAGGGAGAGCCCAGAAGAAGATCAAATCGTTAGTGCAGACGCGTCGCCATCGAGATCGACACGCAGACCGAGCGCATGCCGCCGGTGTCCATCACCGGACCCACTGGCACACAGTCCAGACCGACGCGGCGCGCCAAACGCGGGCTATGCTCGGGGATGATGCCCAAAAGCGAGGTCGCACCCAGATTGCGGGCCGAAATCACCATCTCGCGGATCAACTGCATCTGCACGCGCAGCCGTTCATCCGCGGGCACGTCATCGGATACAAACACCCGGCTCGATTCCCAGATATAGGGGTCTACGGGCGCTTCAAAGCTAAGCAGATCCTTCGGGATCGTCTCCAAAAGGCCCAACTGTGCATCACGGATCATATAGCTGTAGATGCCACAGCGATGCGTCGTGGGCGTCAAACGCACGCCGGCCTTGACCTCACCGCCCTCATGCACCGCGACCCACCGGCTGGCCGGCGTGTCATACTGGTCGAACTCCATACCATTGGCCTGTGGCAAGTCCCACTTATTGTGCTGAATGAATGTCCGGTGCCTTGCTCGGAACATATTCGCGAAAAGCTGCCCGTGATTGTGCAGGTTTTCAAACGAAAGTGTGGTTGCCTCCATTGGTCTTCTCCTTCTTGGGCCCTGGCAGAACCTGTGTGAAGGGACCGACACTCGTAGGGTCACAGCGGGCGGTAGTCTCGGGCTTTTTTATCGGCATCTGTCGTCGAACGCGCTTCACGCTTGTAGCGCGCTGAGTTGAGCCGCGCCTTGAAGGCGCTTTCCGTAATGCCAAGTCTTACTGCTGCGGACGAGTTTCGGTCCCCATTTGCAACGTATTGCAACGCTTCGATCTGTGCTCGGGTCAAGTCCGAGGACGGCTTCGCTTCGATGTGCAATCGGATCGTTATTTCTTTCAACTCGGCCAATTCGGCGTCACTGAACTCACGGTCGGAACGCGACACGCCAACGATAGAGCGCGAGGTGATCGGACCGTAGGAGGACACCGCGCCATAGTTGAGCCCATGCGCAGCAGCCTTTTTCATCACGCCGAACGGATCCGGCAGCGGGATCGCGCTCCAGCGCGTCGTCCCTTCAACGCCCACCCCCCAGAAGACCAAAGGGTCACGGAGATAGTAGGAATGGGCGTTGTAATATTCGACCCAAGCCTCGGGGTATGAGCTTTTGTAGATCATAGGTGTGGCAAAGCGGATGTGCAGCCCGACGTTGTAGCCCATCGGGGCTAAGCTATCGAGCCGATCCAGCAGTACAGCCAAGACCTTACGTTCCGACATGAAACCTCTGATCGGACAATACCGATTCTACCGCTGATTGATCTTGCGGCTCATAGAGCCAACTTCAAGAGATAAAGAAAAATAATCCCAACGGGTTGCGCCAATCGATCAGATTTTAGGCACTGCAAACAAAAAGGCCCACCTGTCGGTGGGCCTTTTCTAACGCGGGATCCTTAAGAGTAAAGGATCAATCCTCGGCGGCTTCCAAGCGTGCCAGATCTGCAGCACCTTTGGCCGCCGGATCACGGTCAACGAACTCGATGATCGCCATCGGAGCCATATCGCCATAACGGAAACCGGCTTTCAGGATGCGGACGTAGCCACCCTGACGGTCCTTGTAGCGCGGGCCGAGGATCTCAAAGAGACGGGCAACGTGCTTGTCTTGTTTCAGCTGAGCGTCAGCTTGACGGCGGGCGTGCAGGTCGCCGCGCTTGGCCAAGGTGATCAGTTTCTCAACGATCGGACGGAGTTCTTTGGCTTTCGGCAGAGTGGTTTTGATCTGCTCATGCTCGATCAACGAGCCAGCCATGTTCGCCCAGAGTGCCTTGCGGTGCTCATGGGTGCGGTTCAGTTTACGGTAGCCACTGGAGTGACGCATGTTTTAGCTCCTAACTTCGTTTTGCTTTGTCCGGCAGAGCCTACGTTCGGCCCCACTCACCTTGGGCGTATCGCCATTCTTCCCCGGTCTACCCGGGCATTTGCCGGGGCAGAGCTATCGCCCTGCCCCGAAAGTCTCAAGACCTAATCGCTTAGAATTGGTCTTCGAAGCGCTTGGCCAGATCTTCGATGTTCTCCGGCGGCCAGTCCTCGACATCCATGCCAAGGTGCAGACCCATGCCCGAGAGCACTTCTTTGATCTCGTTCAGCGACTTGCGACCGAAGTTCGGGGTGCGGAGCATCTCGGCTTCGGTTTTCTGGATCAGGTCGCCGATATAGACGATGTTGTCGTTCTTCAGGCAGTTGGCCGAACGCACCGACAGTTCCAGCTCGTCCACTTTCTTCAGCAGAAGCGGGTTGAACTCGAGGCCAGCGTCCAGCTCTTGCTTGCCAGCTTGCTCGGGCTCTTCGAAGTTGACGAAGATCGAGAGTTGGTCTTGCAGAATGCGCGCAGCGTAAGCCACCGCGTCATCCGGCGTCAGCGAGCCGTCGGTTTCGACTTTCATCGTCAGCTTGTCATAGTCCAGCACTTGGCCCTCACGGGTCGGCTGCACTTCGTAGCTGACTTTTTTCACCGGCGAGTAGATCGCATCGATCGGGATCAGACCGATCGGCGCATCCTCGGGGCGGTTCTTATCGGCCGAAACATAGCCTTTGCCGGTGGCAACGGTCAGTTCCATGAACACATCGGCGCCATCGTCGAGGTGGCAGATGACATGCTCTTTGTTCAAAACTTCGATGCCGTTCGATTCGGAGATGTCACCCGCGGTGACAACGCCCGGACCTTTGGCCGAGATCGAGAGGCGCTTCGGCCCTTCGACTTCCATTTTGATCGAGACGCCTTTGAGGTTCAGCACGATGTCGGTGACGTCCTCACGCACACCAGCCACCGAGGAGAACTCGTGCAGGACGTTGTCGATCTGGATCGAGGTGATGGCAGCGCCTTGCAGCGAGGACATCAGCACCCGGCGCAGGGCGTTGCCCAGCGTCAGACCAAAGCCACGCTCCAGCGGCTCTGCGATGACCGTCGCCACGCGGGACGCATCAGCGCCCGGCTTAACGACCAAAGTCGTCGGCTTAATCAGTTCTTGCCAGTTCTTGTGGATCATGCTGTCGCCTCCATTCTTGCCGCCAGTCCCATGGTCCGAAGGACAGGGGCGCCCGAGGGTCTTTCAAACGCAGAAACCGGGCTGCGCGAAAAGCGCAGCCCGGCAGTAGTTTCGCCAGATTAGACGCGGCGACGTTTCGGCGGACGGCAGCCGTTGTGGGCCAGCGGCGTCACGTCGCGGATCGAGGTGATGTTGAAGCCAACAGCGGCCAGCGCGCGGAGCGCCGATTCGCGGCCCGAACCCGGACCTTGGACTTCGACTTCCAGCGTCTTCACGCCATGTTCCTGAGCCTTACGGCCAGCGTCTTCAGCGGCCATCTGGGCAGCGTAAGGGGTCGATTTACGCGAACCCTTGAAGCCCATGGTGCCAGCCGACGACCAGGAGATTGCGTTGCCCTGAACGTCAGAGATCAGGATCTTGGTGTTGTTGAACGAAGAGTTCACATGTGCAACGCCCGAGGCGATGTTTTTGCGCTCTTTACGTTTGCCGCCACGAGCGGCTTTCGGATCACGTGCCATTCTTAGCGCTCCCCTTACTTCTTCTTACCAGCGATGGCCTTTGCGGGGCCTTTGCGGGTGCGAGCGTTGGTGTGGGTGCGCTGACCGCGGACCGGGAGGCCCTTACGGTGACGCAGGCCGCGGTAGCAGCCGAGGTCCATCAGACGCTTGATGTTCATGGTGACTTCACGGCGCAGGTCACCTTCAACGGTGAAGTTTGCGTCGATGAATTCGCGGATCGCCAGCACTTCAGCATCGGTCAACTGGTTGACGCGACGGGTGGTGTCGATGTTCAGCGCTTCACAGATCTGGCCAGCAGCTTGCGGGCCGATGCCGTGGATATACTGCAAAGAGATAGGGACCCGTTTCTGGGTCGGGATGTTAACGCCAGCAATACGTGCCATGCGTGCCTTCCTTCCGGTTGCGACTCCGTAGCGCCAGAGCCTTTTTTCACAACTGCACGCGACGACGAAGCCGCGAACAACGATCTTCCCCAAACGCTGGGAAACCAAGGCATGGGCGATTCCATGCCGAGACATTGCGCATTAAGGGGATTCCCGCAGCCCGTCAAGGGCAGCGGGAGGAGTTTCACTTGCTGTCAAGAACTTTCGCGATCTCGGCTGCAACAGCATCCATCGCCGCCATGCCGTCAACCTGCGACAGGCCGCCTTTGGCGTAGTAGTAGCCCAAGAGCGGCGCGGTCTTTTTGTAGTATTCTTGCAGACGATCCGCAAAGACGGTGGGGTTGTCATCGCGGCGCACCGGCTGACCGGCAGCAGCAGCCTCTTCGGCGCGGCGCACGATACGGCCAACCAAAGCCGCATCATCCACCACCAGCTCAATCACGGCATCCAGCGCCTGACCTTTGGCAGCCAAGAGCGCGGCCAAAGCATCAGCCTGTGGCAAGGTCCGGGGGAAGCCGTCAAAGATGAAGCCCCCTTCCGAACCTTGATCCAGTTTCTCAGCGATCAGACCGATCACGATCTCATCGGTGACCAACTGGCCCGCATCCATGATGGCGGCAACTTTGTTGCCCATCTCGGTGCCGGAGGTTTTGGCCGCCCGCAGCATGTCGCCCGTCGAGAGCTGAACCATACCGCGGGTGTCTTCCAGTCGTTTGGCTTGGGTGCCTTTGCCTGCGCCGGGCGGCCCAAGCAGAATGATGTTCTTAGCAGTCATATCCCTCAACGCCTTGCCGGTGCCTTAGCTGCCCCGCTACGACGTTTGCCGCGCAGTTGGCTCTTCTCAATCAGCCCTTCGTATTGATGGGCCAACATGTGCGATTGCACTTGGTTGATCGTATCCATCGTTACCGAAACCACAATCAAAACCGAAGTGCCGCCGAAGTAGAAAGGCACGCCGACATTCGCGATCAGAACCTCTGGCAGCAAGCAGACCGCCACCAGATAGGCCGAACCGAGCACCAAGATGCGGTCGACAACATAGTTCAGATAGTCCTCGGTCTTCTTGCCCGGGCGGATGCCGGGAATGAAGCCGTTCTGATTCTTCAGGTTCTCGGCCACCTCGTCGACCTTGAACGAGACGTTCGAGGTGTAGAAATAGCTGAAGAAGGCAATCAGGATCGCCAGCACAAGCATGTGCAGCGGCTGGCCATTGCCAAGATAGGCGCTGATCCAAGACAACACCGGATTGGTGTTATTGCCCGAGAAGGTGCCAATGGTGGCCGGCAGCAGAAGGATCGACGAGGCGAAGATCGCCGGGATAACGCCCGCGGGGTTCACCTTGATCGGCAGATGCGACGAGCCGCCGTCATAGACCTTCATGCCCACCTGACGGCGGGGATATTGGATGTGGATCTTGCGCAGAGCGCGCTCCATGAACACCACGAAGGTGATCACGGCAATAACCATGACCAAGATCCCGATGATGACCGGAGCCGACAACACGCCCGAGCGGCCTTGCGCAAAGAATTGCGCCAAAGCGGCGGGAATCTCTGCGACGATACCGACGAAGATGATCAGCGAGATACCGTTGCCGATGCCGCGTGCGGTGATCTGCTCACCCAGCCACATCAAGAACATGGTGCCGCCAACCAGCGTGATCACGCAAGATGCGATGAAGAAGAAGCCCGGATCATGCGCGAGATCCCCGGCTTGGATCGAAACAGCAATCCCGTAGGCTTGGAAGATCGCCAGCGCCACGGTGCCGTAGCGGGTGTATTGGCTTAACTTCTTACGGCCCTGCTCGCCTTCTTTGCGAAGGTTCTGCCAAGGGCCATACATCGTGGCGACAAGCTGCACGATGATCGAGGCCGAGATATAGGGCATAATGCCAAGGGCAAAAATGCCCATCCGGCTGATCGCGCCGCCCGTGAACATGTTGAGCATGCCGCCAAGACCTTGGCCGGCGCTCTGCATGAACTCGCGCAGGGCAGTGCCGTCGATCCCCGGCACCGGGATATAGGTGCCCAAGCGGTAGACGATCAGCAAGCCGATCGTGAAGAAGATGCGTTGACGAAGATCGGTCGCCTTGCCGAGCGCACCCCAAGAGAGGTTCGCTGCCATCTGTTCTGCGGCGGATGCCATGTGCTGCCCTTTTCATGGACAACGCCGCCGGAACCGTCTTCCGGTCCGGCGGCGCTGGAAAACCGTCATTTGTGTAAGCGGCTTTCCAGCCGCTCACAACCCGCTTATTCAGCGGCGGCTTCTGCCTTTGCCGAAACCGTGATCTTGCCGCCAGCTTTTTCGATCGCTTCGATCGCCGAAGCCGATGCGCCGGTCACAGTCAGGTTGATTTTCGAGGTGATCGCGCCTTTGGCAAGAACGCGGATACCGTCGTGCTTGCTTTTGGTCAGACCCGAAGCCACCAGGATATCCTCGGTGATTTCCACCGATGCGTCCAGACGACCAGCTTCGATGAATTTCTCGATCAGGCCCAGGTTCACAACAGCGAATTCCAAACGGTTCGGCTTCGAGAAGCCGCGCTTGGGCAGACGCCGGTAGAGCGGCATTTGGCCGCCTTCGTAACCACCAATGGCCACACCCGAACGGGATTTCTGACCTTTGATACCGCGACCAGCGGTTTTACCTTTGCCCGAGCCCGGGCCGCGTGCAACGCGCTTTTGCTTTTTGGCAGCGCCGTCGTTGTCGCGAAGTTCATGCAGTTTCATGTCGCATCTCCTGGCCGGAAAGACCCCCCTGCGACGGATGGGGCCAACTCGGCATATATAATGATTCCATGGCCCACGAGGAGCCACAGGGCGCCTCTACACGCTCGCCCCGCCAAGATCAAGCGCGCAAGGGGCTTAGGGTTGCGGCGCATCGCCCACCGGGGTGACCTGAGGGGTGGCGCCGTCGAATTGCATCAGTTGGCCAAGGCTGCGGTTCGGGCCCCACCGGTTAAGCCTGAGCTCGCCCTTTGTCAGGTAGAGATCCGCCACTTTATACTGTTTGCGCACGCTGGCTTTGCTGTCCCATATCTCGACCACAGCGGCCTTTTTGCGCGGCGGCCCGAGTTGGAGCTGGAAAAAATCGCGGTCCGCCGTCTCATGGATCGCGGCAAGGACGGCCAGAACCTCATAATAATCGGTGATCCGCTCGGCCTTAAAGTAGCAAACCCCCTCAACCCCGACGAGGCCAAGCACCGCCACACCTGCCGCCATGCCAAGCGCTGGACTGCTGAGCACCGTGGCCCCAGCCCCTAGTGCCGTCTCGGCCGCGCCAAGTGCGCTTGCGGCCTTGGCTCCGGCCACCACTGCCCCCACCATCGAAAGTCCGGTGCGGTCATCGACAAGGGTCAGGAAATCCTCGGCCCCCGGCGCAGGACGTCCGGTCAGAGCCGCATCCGCAGCGGCGGCGGCTAAGAGCGGGGCGCGCGCGGCGATGGTGTCGCTTAGGCGGCGGTCACAGACATCAGCCTGCGCCAGCCCGGCGCTTAGGCCAAGGAGAAGGATCGAAGAAAGAATAGGGCGGGACATTTGCTGTCTCTCGTCGGCTGCTCAAGTCCCCGCATAACGCAAAAACCCGCGCAAGGCAAAGCCAAGGCCCTGCCCTGCCGTTCACTTTACAGCTAGAGAAGCCGCTCAGGCGCCTGCGGGCCAGCTAAATTCGGGGCGAAGGCCCGCATAGACCGGGCGGCCATCGCTGGGCGCTGGATAGCCTTTCGATTCATCCCAGAAGGCGTGGTAGGTGGCTTTCGGGAAGGCCGCATCGTCATAGCCCATGACATTCGGCACCGCGACCCGGATGCGCTTTTGCTTATCGTCAAGCATCAGTACCGCATTGCATTCGGTGCAGAGGCAAATCTCCAGCGGACCATCGGGGTTTTGCGCATTGAAGGGCACCCGCTTGATGTGCTCGGGGTGATCGACCTTCAGATCCGCATGGTTAAAGAAAGCCACATGCGTCGTATGCTGGCCCGTCACCGATTTGCAAACGTTGCAGTGGCACTCGTGATTGTCGATCGGCTCGGCCGATGCGGTCACATGAACATGGGCGCAGCCGCCCTCATATTTCGCCATTATTGCCTCCCTGATGACGACGAGCCTTCAGCGGCCCGGCGCTCCCCCTCAGTCTAGCAAACCAACGCGACACGACGAGGCATTCTTTAACCTCATAAGCGCCAATCTGCGACACGCCCATAGCAAAACGCCCCCGCGTTGGACGCGAGGGCGTTTGTCTTCTGGGCTTGGCCCAAGAAGAAATTAGCCGCGCTCTTCGATGATCTCGACGAGGTGGCTGATCTTGTTGACCATGCCGCGCACGGAAGGGGTATCTTCCAGCTCACGGGTACGGTTCATTTTGTTCAGGCCAAGGCCTTTCAGCGTGGCGGTCTGGATCGCCGGACGGCGTGCAGCCGAACGGATCTGTTTGACCACGATGGTTTTCTTATCAGCCATGATCAAGCCTCCACGGTTTCAGCTTCGGGCTTCCGCAGGATCTCGGCCACTTTCTTGGTGCGGCGAGCCGCAACCTGACGGGGCGAGGTCTCATGCTTCAGACCGTCGATGGTCGCACGGATCATGTTGTAGGGGTTCGAGGTGCCGATCGATTTCGCGACGACGTCTTGAACGCCCAGCATCTCGAAGACAGCGCGCATCGGGCCGCCGGCGATGATTCCGGTACCTGCAGCAGCGGTCCGCATAACGACTTTACCGGCGCCATGACGACCTTCGACGTCGTGGTGCAGGGTGCGAGCGTCTTTCAACGCAACGCGGATCATTTGGCGTTTGGCTTGCTCGGTGGCCTTACGGATGGCCTCCGGAACTTCCTTGGCCTTGCCTTTGCCGAAGCCGACGCGACCACGCTGGTCACCGACAACCACGAGAGCGGCGAAGCCGAAGCGCTTACCACCCTTAACGGTTTTCGACACGCGGTTGATCGCAACCAAGCGGTCTGCGAATTCCGGGGTTTCTTCCGGGCGGTTGTCACGACGGTCGTCGCGGCGCTCCCGGCGGTTCTCACGTTCTGCCATGAGGCATTCCTTGTCTTGGGTGGCGCGTCTAAGCGCCATTGGGTCCGATCCTGGTGCTTTGCGAGACAAAGCCCGCTGCCCGGATCATCGGAGGGGCGCCCAACGAAACGCTGGACGCCCCTCGCATGAGGTTTAGAACTTCAGACCGCCTTCGCGGGCAGCATCTGCCAAAGCTTTGACTTTGCCGTGGAACAGGAAGCCGCCACGGTCGAAGTAGCACTCTTCGACGCCAGCTGCTTTGGCCCGTTCTGCAATGACAGAACCGATTTTGGCAGCTGCTTCGACGTTGTTCTTGCCGACAAAGCCCAGGGCTTTCTCGAGCGACGACGCCGCTGCGACGGTCACGCCCTTCACATCGTCGATCAGTTGGACCGAGATGTTCTTGGACGAACGATGGACGGACAACCGCAAGCGGCCGTGCGACATCGCCTTGATTTTGTTCCGCACGCGCAGGCGGCGCTTCAGGAACAGATCTCTTTTCGTGTTCGCCATGATTGCGCCCCTTACTTCTTCTTGCCTTCCTTGCGGAAGATGAACTCACCCTTGTAACGGATGCCTTTGCCTTTGTAGGGCTCGGGGCGTTTCCATTCACGGATGTTCGCAGCGACTTGGCCGACCTCTTGTTGGTCGATGCCTTCCACAACGATTTCGGTGGGCTTCGGGGTCGCGACAGTCACGCCCTTCGGCACTTCGAAGTTCACTTCATGCGAGTAGCCAACGGAAAGCTTCAGGACGTTGCCCTGGGCAGCTGCACGGTAGCCGACGCCTTGGATTTCCATCTCTTTCTTGAAACCGGTGGTGACACCGGTGACAAGGTTCTGGATCATCGAGCGCGACATCCCCCACTGCGAGCGCGCGCGCTTCGACAGACCGCGGGGCGTTACCTTGATGGCATCGCCTTCGATGGTCAGCGTTACGTCGTCGCCAGCGGTGAAGGAACGGGTGCCTTTCGGACCCTTCACTTCGATGGTTTGACCCGAGATAGAGGCCGAAGCGCCTTTAACCAAGGTGACGGGTTTCTTGCCAATACGAGACATGAGACCCCCCTTAGAACACGGTGCAAAGCACTTCGCCGCCGACATTGGCTGCGCGTGCATTTGCATCGGACATAACGCCTTTCGGCGTCGAGACGATGGAGACACCCAGGCCGTTGCGGACCGAGGGGATATCCTTGACGCCCATGTACACCCGACGACCCGGCTTCGACACGCGCTTCACTTCGCGGATCACCGGCTCACCTTCGTAGTACTTCAGGCTGATTTCGAATTGGCCCTGGCCATCAGCGGTGTCCTTTTTGTCGTAGCCACGGATGTAGCCTTCCGACAGGAGCACTTCGAGGACGCGGGCGCGCAGGTTGGACGCAGGCGAAACCACGGTGGATTTGCCGCGCATTTGCGCGTTGCGGATGCGTGTCAGCATATCGCCAAGAGGATCGTTCATCGACATTTTCGCTCCTCCTTACCAGCTGGACTTCACCATGCCCGGGATCTGACCGAAGGAGGCCAGTTCACGCAGCATGATCCGCGACAGTTTCAGCTTACGGTAGTAAGCGTGGGGACGACCCGTCAGCTGGCAGCGGTTGTGGATCCGCGTGGCCGACGAGTTACGGGGCATCTCAGCCAGCTTCAGAGTCGCTGCAAAGCGCTCTTCAATCGGCTTCGACTGGTCGTTGATCACCGCCTTGAGCGAGGCACGCTTGGAAGCATGCTGCTTCACAAGTGCGGCCCGCTTCACTTCGCGGTTCACCATTGATTTTTTAGCCATTTATCAGGTTCCTCGCGATCAGGCGTTGAAAGGCATGTTGAATTCTTTCAACAAAGCCTTTCCTTCGGCATCGGTTTTCGCCGTGGTGACGATAATGATGTCCATACCCAGAATCTCGTCCACCTTGTCGAAGTCGATCTCGGTGAAGACGATTTGCTCTTTCAGGCCCATAGCGAAGTTGCCACGGCCGTCGAACGAGGGCTTCACGCCGCGGAAGTCGCGCACGCGCGGCAGAGCAACGTTGATCAGGCGGTCGAGGAATTCGAACATCCGGTCGCCACGCAGCGTGACTTTGCAGCCAAGCGGCATTTCTTCACGGACGCGGAAACCAGCGATCGAGTTTTTCGCCTTGGTGATCACGGCCTTTTGGCCAGCGATCTGCGAAAGCTCTTCAGCAGCCTGTTTCACCTTTTTGGTGTCTTTGACAGCTTCGCCAACGCCCATGTTCAGGACGATTTTTTCCAGACGCGGGATCTGCATATCGTTGCTGTAGCCGAACTGCTCTTTGAGAGCGGCACGGATCTTGTCACGATAAACAGCTTTCAGCCGCGGCGTGTAAGTGGCTTGATCCAACATCAGAGCACCTCGCCCGTGGTCTTGGCGTAACGCACCTTCTTGTCGCCTTCCATGCGGAAGCCAACGCGGGTGGCCTTGCCGTCTTTGTCAACCAGCGACAGGTTCGACAGGTCGATCGGCATGGCTTTCGCCAAGCGGCCGCCTTGCGAAGCTGCCGATTGCTTGGTGTGGCGGATCGCCACATTCACGCCCTCGACGATCGCTTTGTTGTCTTTGGGCGAGACGGAGGTGATTTCACCTTTCTTGCCCTTGTCCTTGCCGGTCAGCACGAGGACAGTATCGCCTTTTTTAAGCTTCGCAGCCATCAGAGCACCTCCGGCGCCAGCGAGATGATCTTCATGAAGTTCTTGGCGCGCAGTTCACGCACGACCGGCCCGAAGATACGGGTGCCGACCGGTTCGCCCTGGTTGTTCAGGATGACGGCGGCATTGCGGTCGAAGCGGATTGCGGTCCCGTCTTCACGGCGCACTTCCTTGGCGGTGCGAACGACGACGGCTTTACGCACGTCACCCTTCTTCACGCGGCCCTTCGGAATCGCCTCCTTGACCGACACCACGATGATGTCGCCCACGGAAGCATAACGGCGGTGCGAACCGCCAAGAACCTTGATGCACTGAACTCGGCGAGCGCCGGAGTTGTCAGCTACATCCAGATTCGTCTGCATCTGGATCATTTGTTGTCTCCCGACCTTTGGGGACCGTTACGCTGGCCCCAGGGTATCGATTGCGGAAGACGACCGTTACCGAGGCTTACGCCTCGACGACGACCGTCCAACGTTTGGTTTTCGAGATGGGCGCGCACTCTTCAATACGAACAGTGTCGCCAACCTTGAATTTGTTCTCCGCGTCATGGGCGCGGTACTTCTTCGATTTACGCACGGTCTTCTGCAGCAGCGGGTGCTTGAAGCGGCGCTCCACGAGAACGGTGATCGTTTGCTCGTTTTTGTCCGAGGTCACGGTGCCCGTCAGGATACGTTTCGGCATTCTAGATCCCCTTACTTCGCAGCGTCTGCGGCCTTTTGGGCCAAGACGGTTTTGATGCGTGCCACATCGCGGCGCACAGCGCGCATGCGAGCGGTGTTTTCGAGCTGGTTGGTCGCCTTTTGGAAGCGCAGGTTGAACGCCTCCTTTTTCAGGGCAACCAGGCTGTCACGCAGCTGGTCGGGGGTCTGAGTCGTCAGTTCCTTGGCGTTCATCGCCAATCTTCCTTTCACAATCGCCAGACGGCCCCAAAGCGAGGGTCACCGAATTCCTGGCGGATCAATGACATACCGCCGACTCCGAGTCGCCTCGGATTCGCGGATGGGCTCATATACGTTCGAAGCGGCCGAGGGGCAAGGCCCAAGTTCGTGTTGCGGCCTTGGTTTATTGGCCGAACGCCATTTCCCGCCGAGGGGGAAAGAGACGACGAATGTCCCGTTCTCGGAACCGAAGGCTGGCGCTAAGCTTATCCTAGCCCGCGCCCCGCTGCGGGCGGGTTAGGACAAGAGGTATTGCATGTCTATACTGAGAAAAGGCCTTAAGGGTGCTCCGGTGAAACGTCTCCAAGAGAAGCTCGGCGTGAAAGCCGATGGCGACTTTGGCCCTGGCACCGAAAAGGCCCTGAAGGAGTTTCAAGCTTCCAAGGGTCTTGTGGCGGACGGCATTGCCGGGCCGGAAACCTTTACCGCCATCGGCCTGCCTGAGTTGGTCTTGCTGCGCAAAGGCCTGAAGGGCGCACAAGTGAAGGCATTGCAAACGGCGCTTGGCGTCGCTGCTGATGGCAATTTTGGTCCCGGTACCGAAAAAGCCGTGAAAGAGTTCCAAACCAAGAACGGCCTTAAGGCCGATGGCATGGCAGGCCCCGCCACTTTGGCCAAGACCGGCGCCTTTCCCGGGGTCACCGCCGCTACCGTTGCCGCAGCCGCGCTGAAGCCCGATGAAGCCCATTTCGAGGGTGAGCCTCTGCCCGAGTTCAAAGACAATGCTGTTGTCGCGGCCAGCGCCCCTGCTGGCAAATCGGCTGAACAGATGGCAGCCGAGATGAATGCCACGATCCAAGGCATGGTGAAACCGGCTACGGCGCCCGAGCCCGTCGTCGAAGCCTCGATCTGGGGCAAGGTGAAGGGCTGGTTCTAACCGCTCTTAAACGCCAAAGGCGGGGCCCCGGCCCCGCCTTTGCTATTTCGCGCCTGACGGCTTGACTTATGCCCAGCCGTAGTTGAACGAGACCGAGATCCGGTCCTCTTCCGCCATGTTCATCGGCACCTCATGGCGCAGCCAGCTTTCCCACAACAGCACCTCGCCCACTTCTGGTGTCACATAGGTGAAGGGCTTCAGCTCTGCCGGCGCCTCTTTGCGGCGCAAGGGCGCATACATCATCATCGCAAGACGCGGGTCTTCCAGCTTCAGTGCCGAGGTACCTTCGGGCATCGCGACATAGGTGGTGCCAGAGACCACCGAATGCGGATGGATGTGGCTTGAATGCGTGCCACCTTCCGGCAGGATATTGATCCAAAGCGCGTTGCACTTCAGCTTGCGGCCTTGCAGGTCAAAGGCCAGATCCTCGCAAAACGCGGCGACATGCTTGTCCAGCGCCTTTTCCAGGTCCGCAAAGACCGGATTGCGCCACGACAGGTCATCCAGCGAGGAATAGGAGGTGTAGCCCGGATAGCCATGCTCTTCGCACCACGCTTGGCCAGCCTCATCTTCTTCGGCGATCATGATGCAGCTGTCGTGCAACTCATCATAATCCACCTTCTTGCGACCAAGCTCATTCAGTTTGGCGCGGTAAAGACGGGTAACGAAAAGGCTGCTGATCTCGGCCATAGCGGGCTCCTGCGAATGGATGCCCTGACCTAGCAGTCCCGGCGTGGATATTGAAGGGGCAAGACGGGCACCCCGCCGCGTCAAAACCTTCACCCGACGCAGCGAGCCTTGGCCTAACGACCCGCCAGCACCCTAAGCCTTTAACCCAAGCTAGATGTCGCCCTGGCGCGCGCCGCCCATCCCCATACCCATCCCGCCGCCGGACATGCCCCCGCCGGCGCCCCCTCCCCCGCCGCCCCCAGAGCGGCCGGCCTCGCCCGCCTGTCGCCCGCTGCGGCCCGCTGCTTGTTGGCGCGTAGGGCCTTGGTTGGGAATCGCAACACCATCCGGGATGGCCTCAAGATCCAGCGCCTGACGGATGAAGTTCCGAAGCGAGATCACAAGCGTCGCAGTCTCGACTGGCTTGCCCTCAGCCATATCCCGCGCCGCTTGCGCCGCGAGCCGCACCTGCTCTTCCGTGCCAAGCAGGATGATGTCGGACAAAGACGCCTCGACCGCATCACGGATCTGGCGCATGCGTTCTTGCACGGTTTCGGGCGGGTGCAGCTCGGGCGCGATATCGCGCAGATCGCGCTTGTGCCCGGGGTTGACGATGAGATCGCCAGTGAACGAGCCGCCCAACACCTTATAGGCCGCAATCAATGTCTTCAGCCGCTCATTGATCTGGCGGTTCACCCTTTGCTGGCGCGCCTGAATGGTCAGCATCATCAAGATGCGGATGCCCATCATGATAAGGACGAAGAACAAAAGCCCAGCCACGCTGGTGAGAACCGATTGCCACGAGCTGAAGTCCAAAAAGCGCACCTGAACCCTCCTTGCCGCCTGCTTCAGGTTCCACCTAATCTCAAGCCCAGACAAGGAAAAACCCCGCCGCTTGCGCGACGGGGTTTGACCAAACTTTTGGCCTTGTGGCCGAAAGTCTTACCAGTCTTCCTTCGCGACGATGCGCGAGGTGACCGGGAGTTTCATTGCGCCAAGACGCAGGGCTTCACGCGCGATATCTTCGGCAACGCCGTCGATTTCGAACATGATGCGGCCCGGCTGGACTTTGCAGGCCCAGTAATCGACCGAACCTTTACCTTTACCCATCCGAACTTCGATCGGCTTGGCCGAAACCGGGGTATCGGGGAAGATCCGGATCCAAACACGACCCTGACGCTTCATGTAGCGGGTGATCGCGCGGCGAGCCGCTTCGATCTGCCGCGCGGTGACGCGCTCCGGCTCGGTCGCTTTGAGAGCGAACGAACCGAAGTTCAACAGGAACCCACCCTTGGCTTCGCCGTGGATGCGACCCTTGTGCATCTTGCGGAATTTAGTGCGCTTCGGTTGCAGCATTTTTATCTACTCCTTACGCGCGCTCACGGTCGCGGCGCGGACCGCGGGGAGCCGGAGCATCCGCAGCTTCTGCCAGACGACGGTCGTGCGCCTGCGGATCATGCTCAAGGATTTCGCCCTTGAAGATCCAGACCTTAACGCCAATGATCCCGTAAGGGGTCGAGGCTTCCGACAAAGCATAGTCGATGTCGGCACGGAGTGTGTGCAGCGGCACGCGGCCTTCACGGTACCATTCGGTCCGTGCGATCTCGGCACCACCAAGGCGGCCACCAACGTTCACACGGATGCCGAGGGCGCCCATACGCATTGCGCTTTGCACGCCGCGCTTCATGGCGCGACGGAAGGAAACCCGGCGCTCCATTTGCTGAGCGATGGATTCAGCGACCAGCTGAGCGTCGACTTCCGGCTTGCGAACTTCGACGATGTTCAGGTGGAGTTCCGACTTCGTGAACGCCGCAAGTTTCTTGCGCAGCGTTTCGATGTCCGCACCTTTTTTGCCGATGATCACGCCCGGACGTGCGGTGTGGATCGTCACGCGGCACTTCTTGTGCGGACGCTCGATGATCACACGGCTGACGCCGGCCTGCTTGGCTTCCTTGTGGATGAATTCACGCATCCGCAGATCTTCAAGCAGCAGGTTGCCGTAGTCTTTCGATTCAGCGAACCAGCGGCTGTCCCAGGTCCGGTTGACCTGAAGGCGCATGCCGATCGGATTGACCTTCTGACCCATTATGCCGACTCCCCGGTCTGACGAACCTTGATGGTGATCTCGCTGAACGGCTTCATGATCTTGCCGAACCGGCCACGAGCCCGCGGACGGCCCCGCTTCATCACCAGGTTCTTACCGACCCAAGCTTCGGCAACGATGAGGCTGTCCACGTCGAGGCCGTGGTTGTTCTCAGCGTTGGCGATTGCCGACTGCAGGCACTTCTTCACGTCGCCAGCGATGCGGCGCTTGGAGAAGGTCAGGTCCGACAGGGCCTTTTCCACTTTCTTGCCACGGATCAGGCCCGCAACAAGGTTCAGCTTCTGCGGCGAGGTGCGCAGCATGCGTGCGATCGCCTGTGCCTCGTTTTCTTCCACGCGGCGCGGATTCTTTTCCTTACCCATGGCTTACTTCCTTTTGGCTTTTTTGTCGGCTGCGTGACCGTAGTAGGTCCGCGTCGGCGAATATTCACCGAACTTTTGGCCGATCATATCTTCGGTCACAGCGACCGGAACATGTTTCTTGCCGTTATAGACCCCAAAGGTGAGGCCCACGAATTGCGGCAGGATGGTGGAACGGCGCGACCAGATCTTGATCACTTCGCTTTTGCCCGAAGCTTTCGACGCTTCTGCCTTTTTCAAGACATAGCCGTCGACAAACGGGCCCTTCCATACGGAACGTGACATGGATCAGCGCCCTTTCTTCTTGGCGTGACGCGAGCGGACAATGAACTTATCCGACTGCGTATTGGTGCGGGTGCGTTTGCCCTTGGTGGGCTTACCCCACGGCGTAACCGGGTGACGGCCGCCCGAGGTCCGGCCCTCACCACCACCATGCGGGTGGTCGATCGGGTTCATCGAGACGCCGCGAACGGTCGGACGGATGCCCTTGTGGCGCATACGACCGGCTTTACCGAAGTTCTGGTTCGAGTTGTCGGGGTTCGACACGGCACCGATGGTGGCCATGCATTCCTGACGGACCAAACGCAGTTCGCCCGACGAAAGGCGGATCTGAGCATAGGCGCCATCACGACCAACGAACTGAGCGTAGGTGCCTGCAGCGCGGGCCAATTGGCCGCCCTTGCCGGGCTTCAGCTCGACGTTGTGAACGATGGTACCGATCGGCATGCCGGAGAAAGGCATGGCGTTGCCCGGCTTCACGTCAACCTTGGCACCAGCGACAACAGTGTCACCAACGGCCAAGCGCTGCGGCGCCAGGATGTAGGCCAACTCGCCATCCGGGTATTTCACCAAAGCGATGAAAGCGGTGCGGTTGGGGTCATATTCGATGCGCTCGACGACTGCAGCCACGTCCCATTTGCGACGCTTGAAGTCCACGATACGGTAGAGACGTTTGGCGCCGCCACCTTGGTGGCGCACAGTGATCCGTCCGGTGTTGTTGCGGCCGCCATGGCTCTGCAGACCCTCGGTGAGGGACTTAACAGGCCGGCCTTTCCACAGCTCCGAACGGTCGATCAGAACCAGCCCGCGCTGGCCAGGCGTCGTCGGCTTATACGACTTAAGTGCCATGATTACTGTCTTCCGTTTGCTTCAGGATCCTAGATCTTGCTGTTGCCAGCGCGAAGAAGGGTCCAGGGTTAAGGGCTCCGAAGATCCCCGGTTCGGCTGTTTGATTCCCCCGCGTCTCCACGAAAGAATCGCACAAAACCAAGAGCCCCGGACGAATCCGGGGCTTTTGGTTGGCGGGTCAGTAGCAGAAAGGTTCAGGGCCGTCCACGCCGAAATGCGGCATAGCCAGCAGAGCTTGTCTTATGGCCCCCGAAGGTGGCAGAACCCGGCCGAGCTGGCGCGGCTACCCCTCGTCAGGCGCGCGCCTGCGGCCTGCAATGGCGATCTCGGTCATCGACAGCGCCAAAAGGAGAGCGCCAGCCATCCAGAAAATCTGGACGCCATAGATCCCAAAGATCAAAGCCCCAATCACGCCGCCCGCAGCAAAACAAAAGAGCGTCAGGCTGTGAAGCTTCAGGCGCGGCAACGCGTCTTTGCGGCTCGCCGCCCCACCCGTTAACGCCGCAAGCTCGATGCCGACATCTGTGGCCATCCCCGAAATATGGGTGGTGCGCACTCGCGCCCCTGAGATCAACGTGGTGACCGCATTCTGGAGCCCCATCACCAAGCTCAGCAGAAGCATCATCAAAAACCCCTGCGAGAGCCCCAACTGCAAAAGCCACCCAAGCCCGATCAGCAGCACCGCCTCGACCGCAATCAATACCGCATAGATGCTGTGAAGCCCCCGCTTAACCCCCAACCTGACGCCAAGTGCAGCCAGTGCCGCCCCAGCGATGAAAGCCATCACCAACCCGGCGAAAGACCACGCCAGTGGGACCTCCCCCGCCGCCAGATGATCGGCGAAGGCCGAGACATTGCCGGTCATGTTGGCCGTGAATGAGCCGGCCAGCAGAAAGCCCACCGCGTTCAGCGCCCCCGCCACCGAAGAGAGCGAGGCCGCCAGAACAAGATCAACCGAGAGCGTGCGCCTGTCGCCAAACCGAACCAGCATGGTCAACCCGCAAGGAGGGAGGAAGGCCGCGATGCTAAGCCCGCGTCAGCCAATCGTAAAGCCCCCGACGTCGACCGTCGGCCCTTCCCCGGAAACGAAAAAACCCCCGCTCACGCAGGGGTTTTTCCAATCACTTTGTCAGTGGATCACAGACCGGTGGTCACGTCGATCGACTGGCCAGCTTCCAAGGTCACATAGGCTTTCTTTTGGTCGCTGCGGACACCCGCACGGCCACGGAAGCGCTTTGCTTTACCTTTGGTGATGGTGGTGTTGA
Source organism: Pseudogemmobacter lacusdianii (assembly GCF_030848395.1). Lineage (GTDB taxonomy): Bacteria > Pseudomonadota > Alphaproteobacteria > Rhodobacterales > Rhodobacteraceae > Pseudogemmobacter > Pseudogemmobacter lacusdianii. The sequence continues at coordinate 141,140 of NZ_JAVDBT010000013.1, forward strand.
CCGCCTTCACCTTGACGCCGAAGACACCCTCAACAGCAGCTTTGATCTGCGGTTTGGTGGCATCCATAGCAACCTCGAAGACCACAGCACCGTTTTCGGAAGCCATGGTGGCTTTCTCGGTGATGATCGGCTTCTTGATCAGGTCGTAATGTTCGGGTTTCACGCTCATTTCAGGCGAGCCTCCAGGGCTTCGACACCGGCCTTCGTGATCACCAGGGTGTCACGCTTCAGGATGTCATAGACGTTGGCGCCGATGGTCGGCAGCACGTCAATGCCTTCAACGTTGCGAGCAGCCAGCGCGAAATTCGCGTCAACAGCAGCACCGTCGATGATCAGAACGCGCTTCCAGCCCAGTTCCTTCACGGCTTTCGCCAGCGAAGCGGTCTTGGCTTCTGCCAGAGCGATCGTGTCAACGATCACCAGCTCACCCGCTTTGGCTTTCGCCGAGAGCGCGTGACGCAGGCCGAGAGCCCGGAACTTTTTCGGCAGATCATGGGCGTGCGAGCGCGAAACCGGGCCCTTAGCCACACCACCGTGACGGAAGATCGGAGCCTTCTTGGAACCGTGACGTGCGCCACCGGTGCCTTTTTGGCGGTAGATCTTCTTGGTCGAGTAGGAAACTTCGCCGCGGGTCAGCGTCGAGTGCGTGCCAGCTTGGGCACGCGCACGTTGCCAACGCACAACGCGATGCAGGATGTCTGCGCGCGGCTCAAGGCCGAACAGCGCTTCGTCCAGATCGAGGGTGCCCGACTTGGAACCGTCAAGTTTGATCACATCGAGTTTCATGCTTCACCCCCTTCAGCAGCCACTTCGGCGGCCGGAGCAGCAGCGGCGGAGCGGATAGCGGCCGGGCGCGGAGCGTCCTTGGCTTCCGGCTTCTTCACCGCGTCCTTGATCGTGACCCAGCCACCAGCGGAACCCGGGACCGAACCTTTGACCATGATGAGACCACGGTCAGCGTCGGTGCGGATGACTTGCAGGTTCTGCGTGGTCACACGAACGGCGCCCATGTGGCCAGCCATCTTCTTGCCTTTGAACACCTTACCGGGGTCTTGGCACTGGCCGGTCGAACCGTGCGAACGGTGCGAAACCGACACACCGTGCGAGGCGCGCAAACCACCGAAGTTGTGGCGCTTCATCGCACCGGCAAAACCTTTACCGATCGAGGTGCCAGCAACGTCAACGAATTGGCCATCAAGGTAGTGGTTTGCGGTGATTTCCGCGCCCACTTCGATCAGGCAATCCGGGGTGACCCGGAATTCGGCGACTTTGCGCTTCGGCGCCACGTTTGCTTTCGCAAAGTGACCACGCTGAGCGGCGGTGGTGCGGCTGACTTTGGCAGTGCCGGCGCCCAGCTGAACGGCGGTGTAGCCGTCACGCTCAGCGGTGCGCTGCGCAACCACTTGCAGGCCGTCCAATTGCAGGACGGTGACCGGAATTTGCTTCCCGTCTTCCATGAACAACCGGGTCATACCCAGTTTCTTGGCGATAACTCCAGAGCGCATCTTGATGCCCCCTTACACTTTGATTTCGACGTCGACGCCGGCAGCGAGGTCGAGCTTCATGAGCGCGTCCACGGTCTGCGGGGTCGGATCGACGATGTCGAGAAGACGCTTGTGCGTCCGGATTTCCCACTGGTCACGCGACTTTTTGTCGATGTGCGGGCCACGGAGAACCGTGAATTTCTCGATCTTGTTCGGCAGCGGAATCGGGCCGCGCACTTGGGCGCCGGTCCGCTTAGCGGTGTTAACGATTTCCTGCGTCGAGGCATCCAAGACGCGGTAATCGAAGGCTTTCAGCCTGATGCGGATGGTCTGACCTTGCATCGTGTTGGTTTCCTTCGGGTTCCGTAAAAAGACAGGACGGGCCGTAATGGCCCGTCCTGCGGGGGTCTTTATCAGGCGATGATCTTGGACACAACACCTGCGCCGACAGTGCGGCCACCTTCGCGGATCGCGA
>NZ_JAVDBT010000014.1 GCF_030848395.1 Pseudogemmobacter lacusdianii
CCGTCGTCGCCCTCGCCGCAACCGTCATCTTCTGGCTATGACACAAGAACGAGTCCTGACCCTAAGCCCCCGAAGGCTTGGCCCTCAGTGAAAGAATTATTTTTCTGTTACATTCAGTCACATGATTGTCACCTAGCGCTGGCAGTTGCTAGGGTCATGGACGGGCTGTCGCCAGATTGGCCTCTGCCTGCCAGAAACCCGCGGCTCAGGCCGCATCCTTGAATGGGGGTAAGACATGATTGGTCGGACGAAACTGGCGGCGACCGCCAGCTTGGTGGCAATGTTGGCAGGGGGCGTGGCGCAAGCGCAGTCTTTGGCCGAGCTCGAGACCGCAGCTAAGGCCGAGGGTCGGCTGTCGACCATCGCCCTGCCGGGCAGCTGGTGTGGCTATGAGAATGTGATCAACACCTTCAAAGCCAAATATCCCGAGATTGAATATAACGGTCTGAACCCCGATGCGGGCAGCGCCGATGAGTTGGAAGCGATCCGCGCCAACAAAGACAACAAAGGCCCGCAGGCGCCCGACGTGATCGACGTTGGTCTCTCCTTCGGCCCGGCGGCCAAAGACGAGGGCCTGACGCAGGCCTACAAGGTCTCGACCTGGGACAGCATCCCCGACGATGCCAAGGATGCCGATGGCCATTGGTATGGCGACTATTACGGCGTGATGACCTTGGTGGTGAACACCGACCTCGTGCCGAATGTGCCGCAGTCGTTTGAAGACCTCTTGAAACCGGAATATGCGGGCCAAGTGGCGATGGCGGGCGACCCGCGCGCCTCGAACCAAGCGATCCTCGCCGTTATGGCGGCTGGCATTGCACGCGGCGCTGAGCCGGGCACCGCAGCCGCTGAAGCCGGTCTGCAGTTCTTCAAAGAGCTGAATGATGCGGGCAACTTCGTTCCGGTGATCGGCAAGGCCGGCACTTTGGCACAAGGCACCACCCCGATCGTCATCGCTTGGGACTATAACGGTCTTTCGTGGCGTGACAGCCTCAACGGCAACCCGCCGGTCGAGGTGATCGTGCCGTCGGATGCCTCGCTTGCTGGCGTTTATGTCCAAGCGATCAGCGCTTTCGCACCGCAACCCAATGCCGCGAAACTGTGGATGGAATACCTCTACAGCGACGAAGGTCAGCTGGGCTGGCTGGCTGGCTATTGCCACCCGATCCGCTTCAACGATCTGGTAGAAAAAGGCGCCGTGCCGCAAGAGCTCTTGGACAAGCTGCCCCCGGCTGAGGGCTATGCCAAAGCCGTCTTCCCGAGCCTTGACGCTGTGAACGCCAACTCCGACGCCGTCAAAGCCGGCTGGGATTCGGTTGTGGGCGCAGACGTCGTCCAATAAGCCTTTGATTTGGCGCGCGGCCTTTGCGGCTGCGCGCCATTTTTGTAATTGTCGATAGGGCCCCGCATGGATCGTTCCTCAAGCTTGCGATACTGGCTGTCTCCAAGATGGCTTGGCGTTGCGCCCTTCTTCCTTTTCGTGGGCCTCTTTCTGATCCTGCCCGCCCTGACGATCGTGATTGGCGCGTTCCGAGGCCCCGATGGTGGCTTCACGCTGGACAATCTGATCGGGCTAAACACCACGACCATTCGCAACGCCTATTGGGTCTCGATCAAGCTGAGCTTTTGGTCGGCCCTTCTGGGCTGCCTGATCGGCTTTGCCATGGCCTCGGCGGTGGTGCTGGGCGGCTTGCCTAAGGTGATCCGCTCGCCCTTGCTGACCTTCTCGGGCGTGGCCTCGAACTTTGCAGGCCTGCCTCTGGCCTTTGCCTTCATCGCCACGATCGGCCCGGCGGGTCTGATCACCGTTTGGCTGCGCACCGAATTTGGCATCAACCTGCGCGGGGCGACGGGGTTCAACCTTTTCTCGACCACCGGGCTGATCGTCACCTATCTCTTCTTCCAAGTGCCGCTGATGATCCTGATCATCACCCCCGCTTTGGACGGGTTGCGCAAAGAATGGCGCGAGGCCGCCGAGACTTTGGGCGCAAGTGGCGCGCAATATTGGCGCATGGTCGCCTTCCCGATCCTGCTGCCTTCGCTTTTGGGCACATTCGCTTTGCTCTTTGCCAACAGCTTCGGCGCTGTTGCCACCGCCTTTGCGCTGGCCGGACCGCAGCTGAACATCGCGCCGATCTTGCTCTTTAGCCAGATCCGCGGCGATGTTCTGGGCTCGCCCGGCTTGGGCTATGCTTTGGCCTTCGGCATGATCGTCATCACGGGTCTGGCCAATACCGCCTACCTTCTGCTGCGCGCCCGGACCGAGAGGTGGCAGAAATGAACGTCGAAGAATTGACCGGCCTGCAGGCGCTTCTCGCCACCTTGCTCTCGCCCTTGCTGGGGCTGACACAATATCTTGATGCAGTCTTTGAGATGATCGTCTCGCTGGGCGGCTCCATCAGCCATTCCGGTGGCAAGGTGCTGGCCGTGCTGGTGCTGGGCTTTGCCTTCCAAGTCTTCGCCAAACTCCCCTCGCGGGTCTTGGCGGTGCTGCTGATCTTGGCAACCTTGGCGCTATTGACCCCGGTCTTGCTGGTCAAAGCCCTGCCCTTGCCGCTGCATCCGCCCTATCTGGCCGTGTTCTTCTGGGGCGCGGCTTTGGCCGCGGGCCGCCGCTCGGCCTGCTGGTGGGGTTGGCTGGGCTTCGCGCTTGGTATGATGATCTTCATCCTGCCGCTTCTGGGCATGGCTGAATTCTCGCTTTCGATGCGGCGCGGGGTCTATTCGTTTGACGCCTATGTCTCGGTGCTGAACGACCCGGCCTTCCGGCAGACCTTCAGCTATTCGGTGATGATGGGGGTGCTGACCATCGTCTTCGGCATCCTTCTGGTGGTGCCCACCGCCTATTGGGTGCGGCTGCGCATGCCCGAGCTGCGCCCGGTGATCGAGTTCATCACCCTGCTGCCCTTGGTGATCCCGGCCATCGTCATCGTCTTTGGCTATATCCGGATGTTCAACACCTCGTCTTGGCTGCCGCTGACGGGCACCAATTTCGGCACCGATATCCTGCTGCTTGCAGGCTACATCACCCTGTCGCTGCCCTATATGTACCGCGCCGTCGACACCGGGTTGCGCACCATCGACATCGCGACCCTGACCGAGGCCGCGCAATCGCTTGGCGCCGGGTGGATCACCATTTTCCGCCGCGTGATCTTGCCCAATGTGCTGGTCGCCGTGCTCTCGGGCTCTTTCGTGACCTTCGCCATCGTGATGGGCGAGTTCACTCTGGCCGCCCTTCTCAACCGCCCGGCCTTTGGGCCTTACCTTCAGCTGGTGGGCGCCAATAAGGCTTATGAGCCCTCGGCGCTGGCCGTGATCGCCTTTGGCATAACCTGGGCCTGTATCGGCCTGATCCAGCTTGTCACCCGGCTGCAAAAACATACGAAAGAGCAACGCTGATGGCTTATCTTGACCTGTCGCATCTGGAAAAGTCCTTCGGCACCAACCGCGTGGTGAAGGACTTCACCCTTGGCATCGAGCAGGGCGAGTTTGTCTCGCTGCTCGGCCCCTCAGGCTGCGGTAAGACCACCGTGCTGCGGATGGTTGCGGGGTTCGAGCAACCCTCGGGCGGCCAGATCATCATCGGCGGCGAGGATGTAACGCGGCTGCGCCCCAACCAGCGCAAGATCGGCATGGTGTTCCAAGCCTATGCTTTGTTCCCCAACCTCACCGTGGCCGAGAATGTGGGCTTTGGCCTTAAAGTCGCAGGCATGGCTGCGGGTGAGCGCAATGAGCGCGTGACCGAGATGCTGGCGCTGATTGGCCTGCCAGAAAAGGGCGGCCATTATCCGTTCCAGCTTTCGGGCGGCCAACAGCAGCGCGTGGCTTTGGCCCGCGCTTTGGCCCCCCGCCCCAAAGTGCTTTTGCTCGATGAGCCTTTGTCGGCGCTGGACGCCAAGGTCCGCGTCTCTTTGCGCAACCAAATCCGCCAGATCCAACGCGACCTTGGCATCACCACCATCTTCGTCACCCATGACCAAGAAGAGGCGATGTCGATCTCGGACCGCATCGTGGTGATGAATGGCGGCATTGCCGAGCAGGTGGGCGAGCCCTTCACCATCTACAACCAACCCGCCACCCGCTTCGTGGCCAATTTCGTCGGCACCCTGAACACGTTTGAGGCTGTGGTGGATGAGCCCACCACCGGCACCGTCACTTTGGACGGTCAAACCGTCAGCCTTGGCAAAAAGATTGAGCGTTTGCGCGGTGACAAAGTCACCCTCGCCCTGCGGCCCGAGGCTTTGCATCTGGGCCAAGCCCCCGCGCCCGCGATGCAGCTGCAAGCCACCGTGCGTGAGGTGCATTTCATGGGTTCGATCATCCGGGTGAAGGCCGAAGTGGCGGACACGATGGTCTCGCTGGATACGTTCAACCGCCCCGATACGCCGCCGCCGCAAGTCGGTGCCGCGATCCAAGTCCACCTCAATCCGGGTGACTTCATCGCGCTCGACGGCACCGCCTAAAGCGCCGCCCATCGTAAAACGCCTCCGGTCTGGCCGGAGGCGTTTTGCTTTTGCCGTTAAAGTGCGGTGACCTTTGCCAGCAACCGATCGCCGCCCAAAGGCGCGAAAGCACGCTGGCGGCAGGTCAGCACGATGATCTGCTGATCCTGCGCCACCCGGTGCAAAGCGGTGAACATCGCCTCGATCCGGTCATCATCGCTATGCACCAAAGCATCGTCCAAGATCACCGGCACCGGCCGCCCCGAGCGCGCAAAAAGCCGCGCGAAGGCCAGCCGGGTCAGCACCGCCAACTGCTCACGCGTGCCGCCCGAGAGGATATCCAGCACCTCATCCTGCCCATCGCGGCTAAGCGCGACGGGCAAAAGGCTGGCGTCATCGATCCGCAACGCCGCCCCCGGATGCAGGATCGAGAGAAGCGGGTTCAGCTCTTGCAACACCTCACCGAAATACTCATCCCGCATGGCTTGGCGGGCGCGCTCCAAAGCCTCACGCAGGCGCTTCAAAGCCTGCACCTCGCGCTCATAACGCGCCGCCCGCGCCAAGGCGGCGGCTTCACGGCCGCGCAACTCGTCTAGGCTTTCTTCAATCCCCTCATCGGCCAAAGCGCCGATCGAGCCGTTGACGCCCGCCAACTCACTTTCCAGCCGAATGCGGTCGCGCTGCCGCCCCGCCACGACCGAGCGCAGCCGCGTCACCGCTGCATGTGCCGTGGCAAGATCGGGCGCTTTCGCTTTGAGATCATTCAGAATTTCGGAAACCTTGACCTGCGCCGCTTCCAAGCCGGGCTGCGCTGCTTTCAGGTTCAAAAGCTGCGCTGACAGCTCCACCGGATCGCCCGCCTCAGATTGGATCGCAGCCAGTGCTTGGCCCGCTGATTGCAGCTCGGCCTGTCGCGCAGCGCGGGTTTCGCGCAAGGTGGCATGGCGCGCTTCCGCCTCGCGCCGCACAGCCTGCGCCTGATCCTCGGCTTGACGCAGCTTGGTAAGTTGCCCCTGCAAGGCGGGCAGATCCTCCACCACCACCTCAGTGGCTTCCCCCGCTTCTGCGCGGGCCGCAGCCAGCCGGCTTTGCAGCGCCTCAACCCCCTCGGGCGCCAGTTCCGCCAATCGCGCGCGGCCCTCGGCCAAAGCGGTATCAAGCCTTTGCGCCTCGGACCAAGCGCTGCGCGCGGCAGCGAGATCGGCGCAGCCGCAAGCGCTCAGGAGTTGGGCCAGTTTGGCCTCAGCCTTGGCCAGTTCCCCCGCCATATCGCCCGCGCCGGAAAGGCCGGGATCAACCGACATCTGCCCAATCCCCGGCAGATCGAAATGCGTCAAACCGCGCAGGCGCAGGGGCGCATCGCCCAAAGCAAGGCCCTCTACCGTCACCCGCGCAGCACTGTCATAGCGCAGACTGACCGAGACCCGCCGCGCCTCATCTTGCAAGGCCAGCCGGTCGCGCGCGGATTGCGCCGCCTCGGCCGCCTCAAGCTGCGCCTTGCTGATCTTAATCAACTGCCGCGCCGCTTGTTGTTCTTCAAGCGCCCCGCGTTGCCGCTCGGCACGGGCCAGCTCCGCCTCCAATGCCGCGACACGGTCGCGCGCCGCGATGGCAAGCTGCGCGCGCTGCGCCGCTTCCAGCCGGGTCGCAGTCGCCAAAGCCGCCGCCCGCGCCGTATCGGCCCCAGCGACCGCCGAGGCCTCTTGCTGCGCCGCCGCTTGCGCCAAAGCCTCAGCCTTCGCCGCCTCGTCGCGCGCCTTGCCGTCCAATTCCTGCGCCCGTTGCAGCCGGGTTCTCACCCCCTCCAGCCGCAGGATCGCATCTTGCCCCTGCTTTGCCGTCAATTGCGCCAGCCGCAGTTCAGCCTCGGCCTTTTGCAAAGCTTCAGAGTGCTTTTCAGCCGCTTGCAGCGCCGTCTCCGCCGCCGCCAAAGCCGCTTCATCACGCGCGCTCGCCTCAGGATCAGCCAATGAAGCCAAGTCCTTAGCGATCGAGGCGCGCTGGCGCAGCTCGGCACTCAGCCGTGCGACCTTGCCCTCAAGCACAGCCCTCTCAGCGGCCATCGCGGCCGCCTCATCCACCGCCCGCGCCCATTCGCCGCCCGCCTTGGGCCGCAACGTGCTGGTCGCCAAACGCGCCAGTTCTTCGCTTACCCGCGCCAGCACCAGATCCATCCGCCGCCCGCCGGTCATCACCTCAATCTCGCCGGCGACCGAGGAAATCAGGTCGCGCCGCGCCACCAGAGCCCGCTCGCGCTCGGCCTTCTCGGCCGTGGTATTGCCCTCGGGCTCCATACCCAAAAGCCCCTGCCGCACCCATAAAAGCCCCGACGGCCCGGCCAGCCCCTGCCCGGTCAGCCGGTCGATCCAAGCCTCGGCCTCATCCTCTTGCGCGATGATGCGGCCTTGGGCGTCCAAAATCCGCGCATTGGCGCGGCCAAGCCAGCGCTTTTCGATGCGGAAATGGCCCTCGGGCAGCTCAATCTCGACGCTCGCCTCCGGGCTGCCGCCGGAATGGGGTTGCAGCGCCTTCACCGGGGCTTTTGAGCTGCGATGCGGCTGGAAAAACACCGCATGCAGCCCGTCAAAGAAGGTGGATTTGCCAAATTCATTGGGCTGCGAGAGCACCGAAATGCCATCACCGATGCCCTCAATCCGGGCGCGTTGCCCGGCAAAACGGCGCAGGTTAGAAAGCTCAATCGCGCGGATTTTCATGCCTCGATCTCCTGCACCAAGGCATAAAGCCGCGACAAAGCCAAAGCCGCAAGATCGCGATCCGCCGCCGCCAAAGCCGGGTCGGCGGCTTGGGCGTGCAAAGCATTGGCGGCATGGCGCAAAGCCCCGCCCCGGTCGATCAAGTCCAGATCCCCCGCGTGCACGTCGGTTCCAAGCCGCGTGAGATCCTGCTCAAACCAGCCGAAATCGGGGGCAATTGCCGCCAACGAAGCCTCAAATCCGGCGCGTTCGGCCAAGGTCAGACGCCCCGATGCCTCAAGCCGCAAAAGCCGGTCTCGGCGCTGTGGCTCTGGGGGCAATTGCCCCGCCAAAACAGACGCCACATCTTCCCCCGGCAGAAGGTCTAAGCTCAGCCTTTGCCAGCCAAATTGCCCAGTTTCGGCCACCTCCACCTTTGCCGGCGCACCGGCGGCGGTCAGGCTGACCAGCAAAGCGCCCGCCGCAGTTTCATGCTTGAAACTGTCCGCCTCGGGCGTGCCGGAATACCAAGTTTCCGCCCCGACCGACATCCGACCATGCCAATCGCCCAAGCCGAGATAATCAAGGCCCGAGAGCCGCGCGCGATCGGGCGGAATGATCCCCGGACTGCCCTCATCCGAGGTGAAATCCATGATCGCGCCATGGCCAAGCCCGATCCGCAAAGCACCTTCGGGCGTTGGCGCCGACATGGATTGCGTCAAATCCCGGCCGGGGCGGCGCTGCGTGCAAGGTGCGGGTAAAAGCCAAACCTCGGGGGCAAGCTCGACAGGATCAGCCGTGGTGAGCACGGTCAGATTGCCCGGTGCATCGTTCTGGATGCGCCGCCAAAGCTCGGATGCCGCCAGGCTGTCATGGTTTCCGGGCATCAAGACCCAGCGCAGATCGGCCTCAGACGCCATTGCGCGCAATGCATGGCGCAGGGTCTCGGGCGATGGGGTTTCGGCGTCGAACGTGTCGCCCGCCAGCAGCACCAGCTGCGCGCCGCCCGCCCGTGCGGCCTCGGCCAAGCGGCGGATCACCGAATGGCGCGCCTCACGCAGACGGCCGCGGATGTCTTCGGGAAAGCCACCAAAAGCGCGGCCCAGATGCAGGTCCGAGGAATGCAGAAATTTATAGCCCATATCGCCCTATGCCCCGCGCGCCGGGGGCACTGGCGGCCCCGATCTGCCCTAACAGGCATATTGCGGTGCGGGGCGCACTCGCGCAAGGCGCGACTGGCGGTGGGCCGGGCTAGCTTGGCCGGCGGAGCCGCTCGCGCAGGCGGCGCAGCCCCTTGATCCGCCCCCAGCCCTTGAACAATCCACGCTTCGAGGTGGCTTCGAACAGCTCATCCGGGCCATTGGGGTCAAGGATCTCATTCTCGGCCAACCAGCCCGCGAAGCTTGAGAGTTCCGGCAGTTCATAGGGCACCAAAGATCGCCGAGAGCCGCGCAGAGCTTCGACCGTGGCGATCAAAGAGCCGGTTTCCGCCAGCTTCTCCGTCACTTCCGCCGGTGCGACCCCCAGATGCTCGGCCAAAAGGTCATCGCGCAAAGCGCCAATCTCATCCGACAGATGTGCATTGCCCGCCTCATCAGCTGAAAGGATGACATCGCATTCGGTGTCGAGCCGCATCGAGCGGTTGTTGAAATTGGACGAGCCGACGCGCAGAACATGGTCATCCACCACCATCGCCTTGGCATGGACATAGATCGGCGTGCCGCCCGCCGTCTGGGGGTGATAGATCGCGAAGCGTTTCTTATGGTCCAGCCGCTGCAATGCCTCAACCAGCTTGGCGCGGGCGGTGTCCATCGCCAGGGGCTCGAGCCAGCCGATCGCGGTGAAAGGGTTAACGATGACAATTTCGGGCGGATCGGCTTCGATCAGCCGCTCGGCAATCGCCAAGGCGATCTTGCGCGAGGCGAAATACTGGCTTTCGGCATAGATCATCCGCTTGGCACTGCGGATCATGGCGATCCAAGCGTCCTCGATCTCATGCACGCCCGGAGTGTCGTCCATTTTCGGTATGGTGCGGGCAATGCCAAGCCGCATCTCGGTGAAGGTGGGCTGCAATGTCTCGGGCCAGCAATCTTGCGGGCTGCCCGCATCGGCTGTTTTAATCGGCGGCAGCGTTTCACCTGTGGCCGCTTGCCAGCGCGCGCGTGCCAGATCGCCCAGCGCGCCCGCGGCCTCACCATCAAAGGCGCTGGCCGCATCGTGCCAAGGCTGGACAGGCCGGCCCGAGGGGTCCGTGCGCCGAGGGTCATCGTCAAGATGCGCGCGCGTGTCCCAGCGCTGCATCGTCATATCGATGCCGCCGCAAAAGGCCATGCTGTCGTCAATCACCACGATCTTCTGGTGATGCGAACCGGCAAGCGGGTGCTTCGCATCCAGCCGCAAGGTAATGTTTTTGCGGGCTTTCCAGCGCAGGATGGTCAGCAAAGTATTGCCGCGCAGCAAGGTCTTTAGCGCGCCCGTGTCCCAACGCAGCAGCCGGATCTCCAACTCAGGTCGGCGCGCCGCGAGCCAAAGGATGAAATCCCCCAGCCGCTCTGGTCCGCCATCTTTCGGGTCACCGAACCTGATCCGCGTGTCGAAATCCCAACCGATCAGCATGATCGACTTTCGCGCCTTCAAAAGCGCCTGACGGGCCGCAACAAAGTAATCTGCACCGTCGACGATGAAGGTAAAACGGTCAGCCTGTTCGATGCGCCAGCAATTTTGCTCAACCCGCAGCAGACGGTGTTCCGCCATAGCCCCTCACTCTGACAACTCAATGCGTAAAAACTTCGCGGCAATGCCGACTGGCAACGCCGCCCGGGCCGCGCGGTTCCCTCTGGGCAACCTGCCCGCGGTTCACCCAAGCCGAATCCACAGCACTCTTTCATTTGACAGAATTATATGCTATATCTTTCACAGGAAAGGAATGCTCATGGCTTTGCCCCTTGCTGATACTGCGCATCACCCCTTGGCGGCGGGTGCCGTTCTGACCAAGGCCGCCTTGCGTGCGGCTGAGCGTTTGGGGCTTTCGGGCCGCCAATTGTCCGAGATTATTGGCGTCTCAGAAGCCACAGTATCGCGCTGGAAGCGGCAAGAAAGCCTGCTTGAACCGGGCAGCAAGGCCTTTGAGCTGGCCGCTTTGCTGGTGCGGATTTTCCGCTCGCTTGATGCGATCACTGGCGGGGATGAGGCCGTTGCCCGGCGCTGGATCGCCGCGCCCAATCTGGCCTTGGCGGCGAAACCAATTGAAAGAATGCTTCAAGTGCAAGGGCTTGTCGATGTCTCAACCTATCTGGACGCCCGACGCGCTCCGCTCTGAGATCGCGCCCGGTCACGGCCAAGCTTGGCGATTTGTGGAAGCTCAGCACCGTGTTTCCACCTTGAAACTGATCGATACTCTGGCCGAGCAAGCCGCCTTAGAGGCGATCTTAGAGACCTCTAAGCCGCCGCTTCCCCCCGAATGCGCCGGGCTTGACTACCTTTTCACCACGCCCTTTCGCTACCGCCCCTACCCCGCAGGCTCACGCTTTCGCCGCGCAGGCCTTACGCCCGGCGTCTGGTATGGTGCCGAAGCGGCAGAGACGGCGGCGGCAGAGATGGTGTTCTATCGGTTCCTCTTTTACGCCGAGAGCCCCGGCACCCCCTTCCCCGATGACGCCGCCGAATATACCGCCTTTGCGGCGGATTGGGCGTCTGCGCAGGTTATAGACCTGACCAAGGGCGCTTTGGCGCAGGACCAGGCGCTTTGGGGGGAGCTGGTGAATTATGAACCCTGCCAAAGGCTTGCCGAAAGCGCCCGGGCCATTGGCACAGGCGTGATCCGCTACACTTCGGTGCGCGATCCGGCGGGCGGCACCAATCTGGCGCTTCTCACTTGCACCGCTTTTGCCAAACCGCAGCCGGTTGAGCGGCAAAGCTGGCGCATTCGCATTGGCAGAACCGGCGCGCAGGCTTTGCGCGAGCACCCGCGCTTGGGGCTGGAATTCCCGCCCGAGAGCTTTGCCGATCCGCGCCTGCAAGGCATGGACTGGTCCCGCCCCCGGGCGCGGTAATGCCGCTTAACTTTGGGCGACCGGACGGAACAGCTCCGCATATTCGGCCCGCAGCAGGTTCTTTTGCACCTTGCCCATCGTGTTGCGCGGCAGCTCATCGCGCAGGATGATGGCTTTGGGCTGCTTGAACCGGGCGAGCTGACTTTGCAGCCCCGCCAGCAAAGCCGACTCGGTCGGGGATTGGCCGGGTTTGGGCACAATCACCGCCACCACCGCCTCACCAAAGTCAGGATGGGGCACGCCGATCACGGCAGTTTCCAACACCTCGGGCGCCTCATCCAGCAACAACTCAATCTCTTTGGGATAGATGTTATAGCCGCCAGAGATGATCAGATCCTTGGCGCGACCGACGATTGAGACATAGCCCTGATCGTCAATCACCCCAATGTCGCCGGTGATGAAAAACCCATTTTCGCGCAGCTCTTCGCGGGTCTTCTCGGGCATATTCCAATAGCCCTTGAAAACGTTCGGCCCGCGCACCTCGATCATCCCCGGCGTGCCATCTGGCAACTGCTCCCCGCTGGCGGGATCGGTGATCCGCAACTCAACCCCCGGCAAGGCCGGGCCCACTGTGCCCGCGCGCCGCGCGCCCTCATAGGGGTTAGAGGTGTTCATATTGGTCTCGGTCATCCCGTAGCGCTCAAGGATGCGATGGCCCGTGCGTTCCTCAAAGGCGATATGCGTCTCGGCCAGCAACGGCGCCGAGCCAGAGACGAACAGCCGCATATGCGCGACCAGATCGCGGGTGAATTCGGGCGCATCCAACAGCCGGGTGTAAAAGGTCGGCACCCCCATCATCACCGAGGCTTGCGGCAAGAAGCGCAAGACTTGCGGCAGGGAAAAGCCCGGCAGGAAGATCATCGACGCGCCTGCCGAAAGCACCACATTCGAGGCCACAAAAAGCCCATGCGTGTGGAAGATTGGCAAAGCATGCAGGAGCACATCGCCCGAGGTGAAGCGCCAGTGTTCGCGCAGAACCTCGGCATTGGACAAAAGGTTGTCATGCGACAGCATCGCGCCCTTCGACCGCCCCGTGGTCCCCGAGGTGTATAGAAGCGCTGCAAGATCAGTGCCTCCGCGCGAAACCACCGAGAACGCGGCGCTCTGAGACGCCACGAGATCCGAGAAGCTGCCGCTGCCATCACCGTTCAAGGTCACGAAGCGCGCGCCATGATCAGCGGCCACCGCCGCCAGCCCCTCGGCCGCCGCCGCATCGCCAACAAGAACCGCCGCCCCGCAATCGCCAAGGAAATAGGCCACTTCGGCGGGTGTATAGGCGGTGTTCAGCGGCAGAACCACCACGCCCGCCGCCAAAGCCGCACCGTAAAGCGCCAAAGCCTCGGGCGATTTGGCGACTTGCAGCGCCAAGCGGTCCCCCGGTCGCAAACCCAATGCACGCAGAGCATTGGCTTGGCGATGCACCAAAGCCAAAAACGCCGCGCCCGAGATTGTCCCGCCATCGGCCGTCGTGATCAGTGTGTTTTCCCGCGCAGCCAAAGGCGCAAAAAGGGCGTCATAGAGGATATTGGCCATCGTCGGTCCTTCTTACTCTTAGGGTCTCCAGCGGCATAACCGACTGGAACGGGGTGGAATGGCTCCCCATAGGCTTTGCAGCAAGGGCCATGCATCCTGTGCTGCGGGGTAAACGATTAAAAAGCAAACTGAATCATGCCCAGCGCGGTGTCGTCCCCCCGGGGAGGACCGCGTCGCCTCAGGCGGCTCCGCAGCCAGAACCCTGCCACCGAACCCAGCTTCCGCCCGTGACGCTGCGGTCTTTGGCACCTCGGAAGGCCCCTTTACGGTCAAATCCAGCTTGTCACAGATCCGTTCGGATGACACTTTGCTTCCGATGAAAACATCACACCTTCGGGCCGGAAACATCAAAGTCACGCGGGAAGACTGGCTTTGGCTTGCGCGCGACCTGCTGATCGACCAAGGGGTCGAGGCTGTGCGGATTTTATCGCTGGGGCAAACACTTGGCGTTTCCCGTTCAAGTTTCTATTGGTATTTCAAAAGCCGTCAGGACCTGCTTGACCAGCTTTTGGAAAGCTGGCGCGCGCATAACACCCGCCATCTTGTCACCCATGCCGAGCGCGCAGTGCCAACCATCGCAGCGGCGGTTTTGGCGGTCTGGGAATGCTGGATGGACCCTCGGCTGTTCGATCCAAAGCTGGATTTCGCCATCAGAGCTTGGGCGCGGCGGGTGCCTGAAATCCGTCAGATCGTAGAAGAGACCGACGCAGTCCGCTTGTCGGCCTTGGTCGCCATGTATCGCCGCCATGGCTACGCTGAGCCCGAGGCGACGGTGCGCGCCCGGGTGCTTTATCTGACCCAGATCGCTTATTTTTCGTTGGAAATCTCTGAGACGATCGAGGCCCGCTTTCAACAAGCGCAGGCCTATATCCTGACCTTCACCGGCCAAGAGGCCTCTGCCGAAGAGCTTGCCGCCTTTGGCCGGTTCATTGAAACCCTGCCAAGACAGGATGCCGCTGCCTAAAGCGCCTATAGGCATAGGCTAGATCCCATTGCAAAAAGCCCGGGCAACGGCATCAGCCGGCCCGGGCTTTCTTTAGCGCCTTAATGGGCCTTAGGCCTTTAGCTCCAGTTCAGCACCACTTTGCCCGACTGACCCGAGCGCATGGCCGCAAAGCCCTCTTCAAATTGATCGACGCCAAAGCGATGGGTGATCACCTTGCGCACGTCCAAGCCGTTCTCCAGCATGGCGATCATCTTATACCAAGTCTCAAAGATCTCACGGCCATAGACGCCTTTGATGGTGATCGCCTTGAACACAATGCGGTTCCAATCGACCGGAGACTTGCCCGGAGGGATGCCCAGCATGGCGATCTTACCGCCCATGACCAAAGCATCGACCATCTGATCCAGCGCCACTTGCGAGCCTGACATCTCCATGCCGATGTCAAAGCCTTGGCTCATCTTCAGCTTGGGGAAATAGGACCGCAGATCCTCATTGGCGACGTTGACCGGCACGACATCGGCCACTTGCGCCGCGAGATCCAGCCGCGATTGGTTGATGTCGGTGATCACCACATGGCGCGCGCCAACATGCCGCGCCACCGCCGCCGCCATAATGCCAATCGGGCCAGCGCCGGTGATCAGCACATCCTCGCCCACCAGATCAAAGCTGAGTGCCGTATGCACTGCATTGCCCAAAGGGTCCAAGATCGCGCCGATCTCATCATCGATGATGTCGGGCAAAGGCACCACGTTAAAGGCCGGCAGCCGCAGATATTCGGCAAAAGCGCCGGGCTCATTGACGCCAATGCCGCGGGTCTCGGGGTCGAGATGGAACTTGCCAGCGCGCGATTGCCGCGACTGCTTGCCGATCAAATGCCCCTCGCCCGAGCAACGCTGCCCAATCGCCAGATCCTTCACATCGCGGCCCAAAGCCACGATCTCACCGGCAAACTCATGGCCCGTGACCAAAGGCACCGGCACCGTGCGCTGCGCCCAAGCGTCCCAGTTCCAGATATGCACATCCGTGCCGCAGATCCCGGTTTTCTTGACCTTGATCAACACATCCTCGGGCCCGATTTCGGGCACCGGGCGGGTCTCCATCCAAAGACCTTCCTCGGCCTTCGCCTTGACCAGAGCCTTCATCACAGCACCCCTACTTTGCGGCCAGCAGCCTCAAAGGCCTTCAGGCCAAAATCCAGATCCTCGCGGGTCAGCCGCGCGTTCATTTGCGTGCGGATACGGGCTTGGCCCTTCGGCACCACCGGGAAGAAGAAGCCCGCAACATGCACGCCTTCTTCCGCCAAAGCCGCCGCCATCCGCTGCGCCAGCACCGCATCGCCCAGCATCACCGGCACGATCGGATGCTCACCGGGGAGAAGCTTAAAGCCCAAAGCCTCAAGGCCCTGACGCCAATAGGCGGCATTATCCGCGAGCTGCTTGCGCAGATCATCCGCCGCCTCAACGATATCCAAAGCGGCAAGCCCTGCGGCCACCACGGCAGGCGGCAAAGCGTTTGAGAAGAGATAGGGCCGCGCGCGCTGGCGCAGCAGGTCGATCACGGTTTGCGGCCCGGCAATATAGCCGCCCAACGCGCCGCCCAAAGCCTTGCCCAAAGTGCCGGTCAGGATCTCAGCCTTTACCCCAGCCCGTGCCGGCGTGCCGCGCCCCTGAGGCCCAACGAAGCCCGTCGCGTGGCAGTCATCCACCATCAGCAATGCGCCATATTGGTCGCACAGCGCGCGGATCTCGGCCAAAGGCGCGAAATAGCCATCCATCGAGAAGACGCCATCGGTCGCCACCATGATGAACCGCGCCCCATCCGCGCGCGCGGCCTTCAATTGCGTTTCAAGATCGGCCAGATCGGCATTGGCAAAGCGGTAGCGCTTGGCCTTCGAGAGCCGCACCCCATCAATGATCGAGGCATGGTTCAAACTGTCCGAGATGATCGCATCTTCCGCACCCAGAAGCGGTTCAAACACCGCACCATTGGCGTCGAAACACGCCGCAAAAAGGATAGAATCATCGGCTTGCAGGAAATCCGCCAAGCTTCGCTCCAAAGCGCGGTGCAGATCGGTGGTGCCACAGATAAACCGGACCGAGGCCATGCCATAACCGTGGCTTTGCATCGCTGACATCGCCGCATTGGAAAGCCGCGCATCATCTGCCAAGCCAAGGTAATTGTTGGCGCAAAGGTTCAGCATCCGCCGCCCGGCCATCTCAACCCAAGTGCCCTGCGGCCCCTCGATCTCGCGCTCGCGCTTCAGCAAGCCTTCCGCTTCAATCCCCTGCAGCACTTGGCCGAGATGATCCATAAACGCCGCAACATCTGCCATAACGACACCTCCTCCGTTTTGCCGGAAAGTCCATCAAAGCCGCCAAGAAGTCAAGATCGCGGATTCGAATCCACAAAAACGGATGTGTTCCATTTTCTGTCTTACAAATATCCCGGGGGTCCGGGGGCTGGCCCCCGGCCGCCGCTCACCCCAGCCTCAGTCGGTCGTCAGCTGCCCTGCACGATCAAAATCGCCCGCGCAGCCCCCTCGGCTACGATACGATGCTCACGATCAGCCGCATAGCGCGCCACATCGCCCGGGCCCAAATCCTCGACATCCGTGCCGGAAACAATCTGCAACCGGCCTTCCAGCACCGTCAAATGCTCGCGGCAACCGGGACTATGCGGATCCGAAATCAAAGCCGCTTCCGGCTCAAAGAGCAAATCGTAAACCTCATTCACCCCCACCGCCTCGGCTGGCGAGAGGATGCGAATGGTCACCCCGTCCCGCGCGATGATCGGTGCCGTGCCCGCCCGCGTCACCTCAATGCCGGGGCGCGGCCGCCCCTCCAAAAGCCCTGCGAAATCTACCTGCAAGGCTTGGGTAAGGTTCCACAGAATCGCCACTGTGGGCGAGGATTCGCCGCGCTCGATCTGGCTCACCATCGAGCGTGACACGCCCGAGAGCTTCGCCACCGCATCCAGCGACAACCCCCGCGCCTTGCGCGCTGCCCTCAGCGAAGCCGCCAGCCGGTCATGGATATCAGAGCGCGGGGTCATAGATGGTCTCTTTATTGCTCGGTGGTCAGACGGGTTCAGGTGCCACAGAAGGTCACATAGCGGCCAAAGCTTGATGGCGCTGGCAACATATAGCGCTCATCCTCGACAAAGGGCTGGGTAACGGCAGCAAGAAGCGCGTGGAAGGGGCGCAGATCACCACCGGTGGCCGCGTGCAAGGCTGCCTCAACCTGATGGTTGCGCGGGATGACCGCTGGGTTTGCAGCGCGCAAACGCTGAACCGCATCGCGGCCAAGGCGCGCCCGCCAGCGCGGCAGCCAAGCCTGCATCGCCGTGAAATTCTCGAAAAGCGGGCGCAAGAGCCCCTCGCCTTCCACCGCGCCGGCCAGCCGGTGGAAGGTCAGCGTCCAATCCGCGCCAGTCATTGCCGACAGAAGATCCGCAACCAGCGCAGCATCGCCCGGCTCCTCGCCCTCCAACGCCAGTTTGCGCCGCATCTCTGCCGCCCAAGCCGCCTCGTACAGCGCCGAGATTCCGTCCAAACGCGCATTGGCAATCTCAACCGCTTTGTCGCTGTCGGGATCGATCAATGGCAACAAGGCCTCCAACAACCGCGCCAAATTCCAGCCAAGGATGAGCGGCTGATTGGCATAGGCATAGCGCCCCTGCCGGTCGATCGAGGAAAACACCGTGCCCGGCGCATAGCCTTCCATAAAGGCGCAAGGGCCATAGTCGATCGTCTCACCCGACAGCGCCATGTTATCGGTGTTCATCACCCCGTGGATGAAGCCAAGCCCCATCCATTGCGCGATCAGTTTGGCCTGCCGCGCCGCGACGGCATCGAAAAGCCCCAAGGCCCCCGAGACACCGGGGAAATGCCGCTCCAAAGTGTAATCCATTAAGTCGCGCAGCTTATCCACCTCGCCCCTTGCGGCCAGAAATTGGAAGCTGCCCACCCTGATATGGCTTGCCGCGATCCGCGCCAGCACGGCGCCTGGCACTGGCCCCTCTTGGCGCAGGATGTCCTCGCCGGTCGCCACCACCGCCAAAGCCCGCGTCGTCGGCACGCCCAGCGCCTGCATGGCTTCCGAGATCAGATATTCGCGCAGCATCGGACCAATCGCCGCCTTACCATCGCCGCCGCGCGAAAAGCCGGTGCGGCCCGAGCCTTTCAGCTGCACATCAAAGCGTGCGCCTTGCGGGGTGACGATCTCGCCCAAAAGATGCGCACGGCCATCGCCCAAGACCGGGGAGAAGCCGCCGAATTGATGCCCTGCATAGGCCAGTGCCAAAGGATCTGCGCCCGGCGGCAGCTTTGCGCCCGAAAACCACTCGGCGGCGCCCAGCTGTAACGCCTGCGCATCCAAGCCCAGCTCTTCCGCAAGCTCTTGATTAAGCGCCAAAAGCCTTGGCGCCGGCGCCACATCGGGCGCTTGACGCAGATACATGCCCGGCAAATCGCGGGCCCAGCTGTGCGAGAAATGAAAATCCATCAAGCAGATATGGCAAGCCACCGCCGCTGAGGCAAGCACTTGAGGCCCTTGCCCTTCAGCAGAGCAAGCCTCAGCGCAGCGGTGGAGCTCCGCCTCAATCTCTATTCTGGGCAGAATGGTCGCGGCAATAGAAGTCGAACCTACGCCGATGCCGCGCCTCCAACCAAAGAAACTTCAAGTCTGCCAGAGACTTACCGCCCGTCTGCCAACCACAATCGCTCAAAACGCGGCCCCGAGAAGCGCAACACCCCCCTTTAAAGCAGGCGCTGCGTCATTAGCCTCTTGCTCGCGATGTCGATCGCGAAGGCGCGTGCAGTTGGCGTCATCAGGAGGATTGACTGTACGCCTCCGCTTGACCTTCCAGATGCGCCAAGATCGGCCCCAACTTCTCCTTATGCGGCTTCCAGCGCGACACCGAGCTTTTATAAAGCGGCTGATGCACTTGCCACTTGGAGATCGTTTGCGCGACATGCCCATTCGCCCGGTGATCAAGCATGGCTTCCTCGAAAGGTAAGCCCAGAAACTGGCATACGCGCCGCATCTGCATATCCGGAGCGCTGACGACATCCTCATAACGCACAGAAAGGATGGCCTCTGGGTAGCGTGATGTCCAATGGCTCATGAGTTCGAGATACAGCTTGTAATACCAGCCAAGGTCATCCAGTCGCTCGGCATAGGGGTGGTGTTGAGACTTAAGCGGCGCGGTGTAAATGGCAACGCAAGCGTCCAGCGGGTGCCGCATGGCATGGATTATCCGCGCTTTTGGGAAAAACCGGAGTATCAGGCCGATATTCAAGAAGTTGTGCAGCAGCTTATCGACATACAGCACGTCATTTCGGCCGTTACGCAGCCGCACCAACCCCATATAGCCTTCTGCAATCTCTGGCCAAGCTTCGGGCGGCAGGCCAAGAACGGTTTGCAAAAAATCATCTGGTTTGTCGTTGTATAATCCAAGCATCCGCGAGATCCGCGGCATGTGTAAGCGTTCGCCCGCGCCGTGAATTCTGCTGTGACCGGCCAGAAACTTCTCCAAAAGGGTCGATCCGCAGCGCGGCATGCCAACGATAAAGATTGGCCGCTCTTCGCTTGAAGAAAGCCCCAGAGGAAGCTGACTGTCGCTAAGCATCGCCGCCGCAATGGTAAGCTCAAAACGATTGCGGTCAAAATCGGCAGGCCATTCGGCCTTTGCCGCGATCACCCGGTCAAAGCCCGCCGTCGCTTGACCACTCTCGATCAGGCACTTGGACGCGCAATGCTGCAAGCTCCTGCGGGCCTCGGGTCGGCTTTCTTCTGCAAGGGTGGCCTCGATCCTCGCCAGAAGTGCGCTGCCGTCAGATTGCTTCTCAAGGTAACACAGCCCTCTCAGTCCTGCGACCTTATGGGACGGATCGCGCGCCAGCCGTTCATAAAGCTCTCGAGCCGCCTCAATCTGGCCCAGAATGGCCAAGTTATCGGCCTGACGAAGCAAGACCTCCTGAGAACCTCTGGAAGCTTTGTTTGCCTTGGCCAGAATGATGCGCTCATCCTCGAACTGCTCCAGCGCGCGATAGCAATTGGCCAAATTGCCAAGAAATATGACGTTGCCAGCCTCTAGCTCTACAGCCTGCTGCAAAAAGGGCAAGCCGAACTCGAAGCTTTGGTTTGCGAGATGCGCAAAGCCAAGGTCATTGAGCGCGGATGCATCATTCGGTTTGCCAGCCAAAACCCGTTCAAAGCATAAGATCGCCTCTGACGGTCGCTCAAGCTCAAGCAGAACCTCCCCAAGACCGCGCCAAATAATAACATTTGTAGGATCGGAGATTGCGGCCTCTGATAGCTGCTCTGCCGCGGCTTCAAGCTCCCCCGCCTGCCGAAGCTCGGCAGCCTTCTTCATAATGCCATTGATCATAGAGCCATCTTATCTGGTGACGCGTTATTATTTGCCTCTTTGGGACCACAGAAGCAGCCCCAAAGAGAACTTATGCCTTAGAACTTATAGGCCAGACCGATAACGAGCTCAGTCTGTTCCAGTTCGATCGTGGGCGCATCACCGATCGAGAAACTATGATCCCCGTAATCGCTGTAATTCACCTCGATCCTGCCGAGCCAGTTGTTGGTAAACGCATGTTCAGCACCGGCGCCAAAGGTCCAACCGGTCATGGTTGCACTTTCACTAGCCCCCTCGCTGATGAGTTTAACTTTACTCGCGGCAACACCACCGGCCACGTACAGCAACGTGCGATCCAGAGCGGTACCGACCCGAAGCCGCAGAGCAGCATTCAGGCCCTGCTCAAACGCATTTTCGCCGCTCAAAATGTCGGTGTTCGCATGCCCGATCGAACCCTCAACGCCGTAAACCAAGCCATTGCGGTCCCAGTTGTGGCCGATAAAGACCGACGCCGAAATACCCGAGGCTGAATGCGAGGACGTGCTCGCCACTGGGTCTGAGCCAGTGCCAGTGCTATAGCCACTGCCACTGCCACTGCCACTGCCCATCCCACTACCACCGCTAGTGATACCGCCAGCTGAGGTTTGGGCACTTGCAGTCAGTCGATTGCGCTTACCACCAAGCGATCCACCGACGTAAAAACCTTCCCAAGAGAAGGCAGGCGCGGCAGAGACCTTTGCGGGAGCGGCTTCTTCATAGTGCTCTGCCAGCCCGCCAGCACTCGCACTAGTAGTAGCAGCAACCGAAGCCGCAAGTGCGATTGCCAAT
The DNA here is from genome assembly GCF_030848395.1 of Pseudogemmobacter lacusdianii. Classification (GTDB taxonomy): domain Bacteria; phylum Pseudomonadota; class Alphaproteobacteria; order Rhodobacterales; family Rhodobacteraceae; genus Pseudogemmobacter; species Pseudogemmobacter lacusdianii. The sequence continues at coordinate 20,864 of NZ_JAVDBT010000014.1, forward strand.
TTAGACACGTAAGACATTTAGATATAACTCCAAGATTCGCTAGTAAATACAGCGCCTTGCAGTGAACCACCCCAGGTCAACACCACCCACCTTTACACAATTAGGGGTTGCAGAGATGTAACACGGCGCAGTGCGATACCGTCGCTCCAATGCGCGTGATCGACCGAGCGGCAGGCTGCCGCGGGCTTGGCTGTTCTGATGTTCCGAATTCTGCCAAAATAGCTGATTTACTGGGGCTAGGACTTGTGTCGATCACCACAAAAGGAATCTGTTCCCGCCGCTTTTGGCGGCGCGACACTGCCAGCCTCACCCATTTATCGATCACGACTTCAGTGGGATTATGTTTATATTTTCCAAGGGATCACGCCTTTGTGATGCAAGCGGGTGAGCCGACCCACCTAAAATGCTGCCCCGAAGATATCTGCTCCGCTGAGATGATCGCGATGCCCTCAATGGATGACGCGACAAGCTCATAATGCGGCCTAAGTTGCAACGCTACGATGCGCATGCCTCAGCCGCGACGCGGCCGCCACATGTGAGAAATGCGTCGCGCCTCACCCTGCCTGGGGATGGAAACGATGACAAGCTGGCGCCAGTTCGTAAGGCCAAGCTGGCCGAACAGGTACCAAGTCGAAAAATGGAGGGAGTGAATGGCAGGTCAGACACCTGCGAAATGATGGTCGGGGCGATAGGATTCGAACCTACGACCTACGGTACCCAAAACCGTCGCGCTACCAGGCTGCGCTACGCCCCGACTAACGCTCCCATAGCGCGGATAAACAGAAAGGGAAAGCGCAGTTTCAGCTTTATTCGCAAGACCATGCCGCATTGGGGCCGATCTGCGGATGGCGCAGCTGCGCGCCGGGGCGAATCCCCAGTCGCTCGGCCAGACCGCCATTGATTTCAAGCACATATTGCACAGATTCGCCGCCGTCGATCGGCGTCTCATCCAAGGGCTTTGCCATGGAATGCACGCGAGTGACCTGTCCCGCAGCATCGGCAAAGATGATATCTAGCGGAATGAGCGTGTTTTTCATCCAAAAGCGCGCCGGCCCCGGACGCTCATAGACAAAAAGCATCCCCCGGCCCGGATCCATCGCCGCGCGCCCCATCAATCCTTGCGCACGCTCAGCCGCATCATCGGCCACTTCCACGCCAAAGCGCTCAGACCCGCCCTCCCAGCGCAGATCTACGCGCCCCTGCGCACAAGCCGAGGCTGCAGACGCCGGACCATACCCGCCCAGTGAAAAACCCAAGCTCAGGCCCAGCAAAAGTGCAACTGGCACCAGAACTCGGCGCGGGGCCTTCGCCCCGACCGCCGCGCTCTGAACGCCAAGCCGCGTCACTCTGTTGGTTCGCGGTCGCGCAGCGCCGCTTCCCATGAGATCACCTGCACGGCCATCCGTCCGCGTTTGCCTTCGGCAATCCGCAAGGCCACCGCCTCGCCCGAGGCGAGATCAGCAAAGCCCGAGACGCGCAGCACCTCGACATGGATGAAGACATCATCGGCCTTGCCAAAAACATTGGCGAAACCAAAGCCTTTGGCCTTGTCGAACCACTTCACCCGCGAGGGTTCCATCGGCAGAGCCAAAAGTTCTTCGGGCGTCAAGAGCCCAGCCTCTTCTCCCAAAGGCACAACCATGCCTTCAGGTGGATCAATTTTCAGCACTTCGACGGCTTGAACACCGCGTTGTGTCTGTTGCACTCGGACCGAAATCCCGGAGCCATCGGCGACGGAGCTTTGACCGAAATTACGCAATACATTCGCGTGCAGTAGAATGTCTGAATGAGAGCCATCGGATACAATAAAGCCAAAGCCCTTAGCAGGATCAAACCACTTCACCCGACCCTGCAACACTTGCAGGGTCTTTTCATCTTCCGTCATAGAAGAGCCTTCTCCCCAGAATAAGCCCTGATAAATGAATGCGGATTTCACACCGCACGTTCAAGAGAAAAAAGTTACACAAGCGAACAATTATATTCTGAGGCTCTGTGTCAAGGCTGCAAACGACTGACTGACCACGGCTTTCCAACATCTTCGCGGCTCCAGCGAAAACGGTCATGCAAGCGGAAGGCCCCATCCGCCCAGAATTCAATCTCTAAAGGACGGATCCGGTAGCCGCCCCAAAACTCGGGCCGCTTTGGCGCAGTGCCATGTCGTAGCGTCATTTTTGCCACTTCTGCCAAAAGAGACTCTCGGCTGTTAAGCGGCTGTGATTGGCGGCTGGACCAAGCGCCCAAGCGTGACTTTAGACTGCGCGAGGCGAAATAGGCATCCGCTTGCGGCCCCTCTTCGCGGCTGACCAAACCGCGCACCCGAATCTGGCGGCGCAAAGATTTCCAATGCAAAACGAATGCGGCCTTGTCATTGGCGGCCATTTCTTGCGCCTTGGCCGAGCCATAATTGCTATAAAACACAAAAGCGCCCTCGGGCACACCGCCGACCACGCCTTCGGCTTCAATGTCCTTCAAAAGCACCATGCGGACGTTCGGCAGCCCCGTCGCATCCACTGTAGCAAGCGCAATCGCATTGGGATCATTGAGCTCCGAGGCCTCTGCTTCGGCCAGCCAACGCTGCGCCACCGCGAAGGGATCAGCCCCCGCAAAAATCTCTGATCCGTCCATCTCGCCGGCCATTCTATCCTCCGATGCGAAAGAGCCTGCGGAGCCGCCCTTGCGGCAGTCCGGCTTTCCGCCTATTCGTCAACGCTACCAGCGAAAAGATGGGCGGGAGAGCAGGAATGTCAACCGGACTAATGGCAGGCAAAAAAGGCCTTATCATGGGCCTTGCAAACGACAAGTCGATTGCATGGGGCATTGCGCAAGCCTTGGCCGCACAGGGGGCTGAACTGGCCTTCTCATACCAAGGCGATGCCTTGAAGAAACGGGTAGAGCCTTTGGCCGCCCAACTCGGCACGCCGATGCTGTTTGATTGCGATGTCGGCAGCGATGAGAGCTTGGATGCGCTCTTTGCGGGCCTGAAAGCGCAATGGGACACGATCGATTTCGTGGTTCATGCCATTGGGTTCTCGGACAAAAACGAGCTGCGCGGCCGCTATGTCGACACCAGCCGGGCGAATTTCCGACTGACGATGGACATCTCGGTCTATTCCTTCACGGCTGTGGCGCAGCGCGCTTCGCAGATGATGCCGAATGGTGGCTCGATCCTGACCCTGACCTATTATGGTGCCGAGCAAGTCATGCCGCATTATAACGTCATGGGTCCGGCCAAAGCGGCTTTGGAAAACTCGGTCAAATATCTGGCCGAAGACCTTGGCCGTGACGGGATCCGCGTCAATGCGATCTCGGCCGGTCCGATCAAGACCTTGGCCTCCTCGGGGATCGGCGACTTCCGCTATATCCTGCGCTGGAATGAGCTGAACTCGCCGCTGCGCCGCAATGTGACGCAAGAAGAAGTCGGCAAGGCCGCGCTCTATCTTCTGTCGGACCTTGGTTCGGGCACCACGGGCGAGAACCTGCATGTGGATGCAGGCTACCACGTCGTCGGCATGAAGGCGATCGATGCGCCCGATATCGACATTGTGACGGGCCGGAAGGACGCCTGATCCCATGACAATCGCGGCATTTCTAGCCTTCGCAGGTCTAGTGATTTTTGCCGCGATTTCTCCTGGTCCTGCGGTGCTGATGGCAGCGCGGACCGGTTTGACCGAAGGGTTTCGCACCGGGGTGATGCTGGCGATGGGCATTGGCACCGGCGCGGTGATCTGGGCACTCGCGGCGATGTTTGGGCTTAACCTGATCTTCGCCGCCGCCCCCACCTTGCTTTGGGCCTTGAAGATCGGCGGCGCGCTTTATCTGGTCTGGATGGCGTGGAACTTGTGGAAGGGCGCATCGGCGCCCTTTGTCACTCAAGACAGCCGTCCGGTGCCACGCTCTGCCCTTGCGGCCTATCGTTTGGGGCTGTGGACCAATCTGGCCAATCCGAAAGCAGCCGTCATGTTCAGCTCGATCTTTCTTGGCACCTTGCGGGCAGATACGCCCTATTGGGTGCTGGGCGCGCTGCTTTTGGTGATTTTCTGTGCCGAAACCCTCTGGAACAGTCTTGTCGCCCGCATTTTCTCGTTAGAGAAGACGCGGGCACGTTATATCAGTTTGAAGACCATTATCGATCGCAGCTTCGGGGCGGCGCTGGCCGCGCTTGGGATCAAGATCGTCGCCACCTAAGGAGAGACCAATGTCGCCCGACCGCTTGCCGCATGAAAAAGGCTTCCATGTCAGCTGGGATCAGATCCACCGTGACGCGCGGGCTTTGGCCTGGCGGCTGGATGGCAAGGGTCCGGGCGAAGGCGGCGCTTGGAAAGCGGTCGTCGGCATCACCCGCGGCGGCCTTGTCCCTGCGATGATCGTCAGCCGCGAGCTTGACATCCGTCTGGTCGACAGCATCGCGGTCAAATCCTACCATTCGGGCGGCGGCAAGGCCGACAACCGCCGCGAAGCCCAAGTGATCAAATACCCAGACGCCGAAATGATGGGCGATGGTTCGGGCGTGCTGATCGTCGACGATCTGGTCGACTCGGGCAAAACCCTCGAACTGATCCGTGGCCTCTACCCCAAAGCGCATTTCGCTTGCGTCTATGCCAAGCCCGAGGGTGAAAAGCAGACCGACACCTACATCACCAGTGTCAGCCAAGACACTTGGATCTTCTTCCCTTGGGATATGGCGCTGCAATATGTGCAGCCCTTCCGCGGCACCGACTAAGCTTTACACGGCCCCGAAGGGCGGGCATTGTCCCGCCCTTTCGCTTTATTTCATCCTCCTATTTTGCCTTGAGGTCTGCCATGACTTTGCCGCTGAACCCCGCATTCGCAGCCACCGAGCCGCCACCGGTGATGGAGGCGCGGCGCTGGATCGCCGGCAAGACTTTCTCGGCCGACAAGCCGCTGATTAACGTCAGCCAAGCCGCGCCGGTGGAAAGCCCGCCTCTCGGCCTGCGCCAAGCCATCGCGGATGCTGCGCTGAACGATCCGCAAGCCCATCTTTACGGCCCCGTCCTCGGCCTGCCCGCCCTGCGCGCCGAGATCGCCAGCCAATGGTCCGCCGCTTACGGCGGCGCGGTTCGACCCGATCAAGTCGCGATCACTCAAGGCTGCAATCAGGCCTTTACCTCGGTCGTGGCCACTCTCGCCGGTCCCGGCGATGAGGTGATCTTGCCGACGCCTTACTATTTCAACCACAAGATGTGGATGGATATGGCGGGGATTTCGCTGGTCGCCTTGGACACCGGCGCGACGCTCATTCCCGATGTCGCGGCCTGCGAAGCGCTGATCTCAGACAAGACCCGTGCCATCGTACTGGTCTCGCCCAACAATCCGGGCGGTGTCGAATATCCCGCCGAGACGCTGGCCGCCTTCCGCGATCTGGCGCGCGCCCGTGGCCTCGCCCTGATCGTGGATGAGACCTACCGCGATTTTGACAGCCGTCACTCGCAAGCCACCGGCGGTCGCCCGCATGATCTTTTCACCGATCCCGCATGGGACGAGGTGCTGATCCAGCTTTACTCCTTCTCCAAAGCCTACCGGCTGACCGGCCACCGCGTCGGCGCGATCGTCGCCTCACAAGAGCGGCTGGCCGAGGTTGAGAAATTCCTTGATACTGTGGCGATCTGCCCCAGCCAACTGGGCCAAATGGGCGCGCTTTGGGGGATGCAGAACCTTGGCGCTTGGGTCGGGGGTGAGCGCCAAGAGATCCTGTCGCGCCGCGATGCGATGATCTCGGGCTTCTCGGCGCTGCAAGGCTGGAAACTCCTCGGTTGCGGCGCCTATTTCGCCTATGTTGAACATCCTTTCGATCTCGCTTCGGATGCGGTGTGCAAGCAATTGGTCGAAGATTGCGCCGTGCTGGCTTTGCCCGGCACCATGTTCCAGCCCGAAGGCAGCCCGGCCGGTAAGCGCCAGATCCGCATCGCTTTTGCCAATATCGACGTGTCTGGCATCGCCGAGCTCTTCCGCCGGCTCGCCAGCTTCCGCCCCTAACGGCCCGCGCGCACGCTGACGTGCGCGCCGCTCTCGCGCTCATGCCTTGCCCCCTGTCCGGCTTCGCTCTAGACAGGCGGGCAACCTTAAAAGCACAGGTTCCCGATGTCCAATTCTGCCCGCCCCGACCTTGACGACGACACGCCGCGCAAGAAGCCGAAAAAAGGGCAACAGGTTGCCACTTGGATCATGATGGGCATGCTCATCGTCGGGCTTGGCGGCTTTGGCGCCACCAGCTTCTCGGGCTCGATCGTCTCGATCGGTTCTGTCGGCGGGCTGAGCATCTCGACCCGCGACTATTCGCGTGCATTGCAACAAGAGATGGCCAGCTTCTCGCAGCAATTGGGCGGCGCCCAGATCAGCCCCAGCGAAGCCGTCGCGCTTGGCATCGACCAGCGCGCTTTGTCGATGCTGGTCACCCGCACCGCACTTGACGCCGAGGCTGCCCGCTTGGGACTGTCGATCGGCGATGGCGCCGTGGCCGAACATATCCGCCGCAGCCCCGCCTTCTCGGGCATCACCGGTGGCTTTGACCGCGAGACCTATGCCTTCACCTTGCGCCAGAACGGCTGGACCGAGGCCGATTATGAGACCAGCCAGCGCCGCGACGCCTCGCGTGAGCTGTTGCAAGGTGCCATTGCCGGTGGCGTTGTCGCCCCGCAAGCGATGGTGGACGCCTTCTACCACTACATCGGTGAGCGCCGCAGCCTCTCGACCATCCGCCTCAGCGAAGCCGATCTGATCGCCGCTTTGGCCGAAGCCGATGAGGCCGATCTGCAAGCTTGGTATGATGCCAATATTGCCGATTTCACCAAGCCGCAGTCCAAGCGCATCGGCTATGTAGCGTTGCTGCCCGAAGATATCGCCGCAGATCAGCCGGTGGATGAGGCCGCTTTGCGGGCGACTTATGACGCGCGCATCGCCGAATATGTCCAGCCCGAGCGCCGCTTGGTCGAGCGTCTGGTCTTCCCCGATCAAGCCGCGGCCGATGCCGCCAAAGCCCGCTTGGACGCAGGCGAAAGCTTTGAGACCTTGGTCACCGAACGCGGGCTCGAGCTTGTTGATATCGACATGGGCGATATCTCGGAAGCCGAGCTGGGCGCCGCCGGCGCCGCTGTCTTCGCCAGCGCCGAAGGTGCGGTTGTGGCGGGCGAAAGCGCGCTTGGCCCGGCGCTTTACCGGGTGAACGGGCTTCTGCCCGGCGAGAATGTCAGCTTTGAAGAAGCCCGCGCCGAACTTGCCGCCGAGAGCCAAGCCGAAGCGGCCCGCCGCGAGATCGCCGACAAAGTCGATCACATCGACGATCTTCTTGCCGGTGGCGCCGATCTGGAAGAACTCGTGGCCGAAGCGGGCATGACCTATGCCACGCTCGACCATGTGCCGGGCGCCCAAGGCGGCGAAGGCATTGCCGGTTATGCCGCCTTCCGCACCGCCGCCGATGCCGCTCAGGCTGGCGATTTCCCCGAAGCCATCCTGCTTGATGATGGCGGCGTGGCCGCTTTGCGCTTCATCGAAGATGTTCCCGCAGCACCGATCCCCTTTGCCGAGGTCCGCGACCAAGTGGCCGAGGCTTTTGCCGCCAACCAGCTGAAAACCGCCCTCGCCGCCCGCGCGATCGAGATCAAATCCGCGGTCGAAGGCGGCGCCTCCTTGGGCACCCAAGGCATCGTCGACCAAACCCCGGAAATCGCACGCAGCGGCACGGTTCCAGATGCGCCGCAAGCGCTTGTGACCGCCGCTTTCGAGATGCAGCCGGGTGAATTGCGCGTGATCGAAGAGGGCGATTTTGTAGCCGTGGTGCAGTTGAATGCCGTCACCCCGGCCGCCGAGACCGGCCCGGATGCCGAGGCACTGAAGGCCAGCATCGCGGCACAGATCCAGCAGGCTTTGGCGGGCGATCTCTTCGACGCCTATGCCACAGCGCTGATCAACGCCACCCCGATGAACATCGACCAAAACGCCATCTCGGCGGTGAATACGAGCCTACAATGATGCTGCAACCCTCTTTTGAGGTCTTCGAACAAGGCTGGGCCAAGGGCGAGAACCAAATCGTCCACGCCCGGTTGGCAGCTGACTTGGACACGCCGGTCAGCTTGATGTTGAAGCTGGGCGAAGCGCGCTCGGACACGTTCATGCTGGAATCAGTGACCGGCGGCGAGATCCGTGGCCGCTATTCCATCGTCGGCATGAAGCCCGATCTTATCTGGCGCTGCCGCGGCACCGCCTCTGAGATCAACCGCGAGGCGCGGTTTGATGCGGCGGCCTTCCAACCGCTGGAAGGCGATCCGCTGACCACGCTGCGCGCGCTGATCGCCGAAAGCCGCATCACCATGCCCGAAGACATGCCGCCGATCGCGGCGGGTCTTTTTGGCTATCTCGGCTATGACATGATCCGTCTGGTCGAGCATTTGCCCAATGTGAACCCCGACCCGCTCGGCCTGCCCGATGCGGTGCTGATGCGGCCTTCGGTCGTGGCGGTGCTGGATGGGGTCAAGGGTGAAGTCACCGTGGTCGCCCCCGCTTGGGCCGCTTCGGGACTTTCGGCGCGCGCGGCTTATGCGCAAGCGGCCGAGCGGGTGATGGACGCTTTGCGCGATCTGGACCGCGCGCCCGCCGCCGCCAGCCGCGATCTGAGCGGCTCGGCTCTGGTCGGCGAGCCGCGCTCGAACTTCACCCATGAAGGCTATAAGGCTGCGGTGGAGAAGGCCAAGGATTACATCCGCGCGGGCGACATCTTCCAAGTGGTGCCCAGCCAGCGCTGGACCATCGACTTCCCGCTGCCGCCCTTGGCGCTTTACCGCTCCTTGCGGCGCACCAACCCCTCGCCCTTCATGTTCTTTTTCAACTTCGGCGGCTTCCAAGTCGTCGGCGCCAGCCCCGAGATCCTCGTGCGGTTGCGCGATGGCGAAGTGACCGTGCGCCCGATCGCCGGCACCCGCAAACGCGGGGCGACGCCCGAAGAAGACAAGGCCTTAGAGCTGGATCTTCTGGCCGATAAGAAAGAGCTGGCTGAGCATTTGATGCTTCTCGACCTTGGCCGCAATGATGTGGGCCGGGTTGCGAAGATGGGCACCGTGCGCCCGACCGAGCAGTTTATCATCGAGCGCTACAGCCATGTGATGCATATCGTCTCCAACGTGGTGGGCCAGATCCGCGAGGGCGAAGATGCACTCTCGGCGCTCCTCGCAGGCCTGCCCGCCGGCACCGTCTCGGGCGCGCCGAAGGTGCGGGCGATGGAGATCATCGACGAGCTTGAGCCCGAAAAGCGTGGCGTCTATGGCGGCGGCGTGGGTTATTTCGCGGCCAATGGCGAGATGGATTTCTGCATCGCTCTGCGCACGGCAGTGCTGAAGGACGAGCAGCTCTATATCCAAGCCGGTGGCGGCGTGGTCTATGACAGCGACCCCGAGGCGGAATACCAAGAGACGGTGAACAAATCCAACGCCTTGCGCCGCGCCGCGCAAGACGCCGGCCTCTTCACCCGCCGCGCCAACAGCTGATCCAATAGCGCGGCTGCCGCCGCATTCTTATGCCTCGGCAGCCCTTGGCGCTTTGGCTGGGCCGAGCAGGATGGGGGCATTCTGCCCCCAAACCCCCTGAGGATATTTTTCGACAGAAAATACCATAGCGCGCGCCGCTTTGTGCATTTTCTGTCTTTAAATATCCCCGCCGGAGGCTCCGCCGCGAAGCTCAGCCGTGACCGCTGCGTCGTGAGCGCTCAGTCGGCCGAGAGCACCGCCGTCAGCGGTGCCAAAGCAACAGTGGCCGCCCGCCCCTCGATCGCCCATTCAAGCAAGGCCGCCACGGTCTCGGGCCGGCTGCGGCCGACCACCGTGACGCGGCCCTCTTGCGCGGCTTTGAAGGCCGCACGGTCGAGATAGCGACGGATGACGGGGGCGGATTCATCCGCTCCGTCGAGATCGCGGAAGGCGGTGGCGGCGGGGATATCCTCGCGCCGGGCCACTTGATCTGCCGCGTTCAGGCCTTGATCCCACGTCACCAGCCCCCGGCCTGCCGCGCCAATCACCGGCACCACCAGTGTGGCGAGTGGGCGATCGGCTTGGAAGGCACGGCTCGGCAGGTCCATCACCGCCACGGCCTCGGGCAGCGCTTGGCTCATGACCGACAGCGCCACTTCGATATCCGTGGCCTGTCCCCCTTTGGGCAGGGCCGAGGCCAGCATGACGACCTCGCGCCCAGCGGCGCGGTAGATCTCGGCATAAACGGCGGCATTGGGATCGCTGGGATCCAGCGCGAAGCTGACCGGGAAGGGCAATGCCGCCAAAGCCGCGCGGTCGGTTTCGGGCTTGCCCTCATCGATCACAAGGATCGCAAAGAGCGGCTTGCCTTCGGGATTCTCGAAGGGGGCGGCATAAAGCGCCACCGGGCGGCTGTCTGCGAGAGCTGCAGCCTCTTCCTCAACGGCCTGAGCTGGTGCATCGCCCACGCGCGGCAGCCGGTCGGTGGTCACGGCATCAGCCGACCCCCGCAAAGCCGGTGTGGGCGCCAGGGTCGAGGGACGCTCGGCCAGCGGCATATCCGTATCCACCGGGGCCGACGGCTCCTCCAAGGGCATTGCAGCCTCGGGGCCCTCTTCGGCGATCCGAGCCAGCATGTCTTGCTCTTCGGGGGTCAGCGGCGGCAGCGGCGCTTCGGTTGCGGGCGCCGGCGCAGCTTCCGCCTGCGGGGCCAGCGGCTGGGCTGGGCCATCCTGCGCGGCCGGTGTCTCGCCAAGCGGCTCGGGCAGCGCCTTGGGCGCGGGCGCGGCGTTCAGCTCAGCGGTGGCGGCCAGCGGTTCAGGCGGCTCGGCTCCTGCCGCAGGGGCCGGACCTTCGGGGCTTTCGCTGGGGGCGGGAGCGGCGTCGCTCTCCAAAGCCGGCGCGAGGGCCGGCGGGGCCGAGGGTGTTGTGACGACGCTTGGGGCTTCGGCAGGTTCAGCGAGAGCGGGGCCGGTCTCAGCTGGCGCAGCAGGCTCAGCCGGTGGCAGCTCGGCCACGCTCTCGGGGGTGGCCGGGGCTTCGGCCAATGGCGCCTCGCCCTCAGCCAGACCTTGCGCGGGCAAATCCTGTTCAGCCAGATCCGGAGCGGCCAGATCCGGGGCGGCGAGTTCCTCTGCCACAGGCTCCTCTGCAACAGGCTCCTCTGCAACAGGCTCCTCTGCGGGCCGTTCAGCCACCGAGGGTGCAGCCGCTTCGGAGGCGCCATCCACAACAGCCTCGGCGGGCGCAGGCGGCGCTGCCAGTTGCGGTCCGGGTGCCACAACCGAGATAACAGCCAGCACGCCCGATCCAACCAGACCGCCCATAGCCGTGCCCATCAGGAATTTGCCGATCACCCCAACCTCCGTCCCAATCGCAGACTTTCATCGCAAAGCCCCGCGCCGCGCGGCTTGCCGTTCAAAACACCGTGCAGACGGCATCCGCAAGGCCCTGTCGGTCAATCTTCAGTGCCCGGAACCTTTGCGGCCCTGCCCGGCGCACCTTGACCTTCCAGCCCTGACCTGACCATGTATAGCGCGAGGCGTCTGGCGCTTCATCCCCTTTCCGGCGAGACACGGCAAGATGCTGCTTCTGATCGACAACTACGACAGCTTTACTTGGAATCTGGTGCATTACTTCGGCGAACTTGGCGCTGAAGTGAAGGTTGTGCGCAATGATGCCCTGAGCGTGCAAGAGGCCTTGGCGCTGAAACCGCAGGCGATTGTGCTTTCCCCTGGGCCCTGCGATCCGGCGCAAGCCGGGATCTGCCTGCCGCTGACCCGCGCGGCAGCCGAGGCGGATGTGCCGCTTTTGGGCGTTTGTCTGGGCCATCAGACCATTGGTGAGGCCTTTGGCGGCAAAGTTATCCGCTGCCATGAGATCGTGCATGGCAAGATGGGGGCGATGCACCACGAAGACGGCGGCATGTTCCGCGATCTGCCCTCGCCCTTCCAAGCCACCCGCTATCATTCGCTGGTGGTCGAGCGTGAGAGCCTGCCCGACTGTCTTGAGATCACCGCTTGGCTAGCGGATGGCACCATCATGGGCCTGCGCCACCGCGAGAAGATCATCGAAGGCGTGCAGTTCCACCCCGAATCCATCGCCTCGGAACATGGACACCAATTGTTGCGCAATTTCCTGACCACGGCGGGCGTCGCCACCACCACCAAAGCGGGCGTCGCGGCATGAGTGATATTCTGCGAGGGTTGATCGGCACCGCAGCCAGCCGTCCGCTCACCCGGGCCGAGGCGGATCAAGCCTTTACCGCGCTTTTTGAAGGCCAAGGCACGCCCGCTCAGATGGGTGGCTTCCTGATGGCTTTGCGCACCCGTGGCGAGACGGTGGATGAATATGCCGCCGCCGCCTCGGTGATGCGGTCGAAATGTGTGCCAGTGCGCGCGCCCGAAGGGGCGATCGACATCGTCGGCACCGGTGGCGATGGCAAGGGCACTCTGAATATCTCGACCGCGACCGCTTTGGTGGTCGCTGGGGCCGGTGTGCCGGTCGCCAAACATGGCAACCGCAACCTGTCGTCGAAATCGGGCGCGGCGGATGCGCTGACCGAGTTGGGCCTGAACGTGATGATCCCGGCCGAGGTGGTGGAGCGCTGCCTTGATGAGGCTGGGATCGGCTTCATGATGGCGCCGATGCACCATCCCGCGACCCGCCATGTCGGCCCGGTCCGGACCGAGCTTGGCACCCGCACCATCTTCAACATCCTTGGGCCTTTGACCAATCCGGCAGGGGTGAAACGCCAACTCACCGGCGCGTTTTCCGCCGAATTGGTCCGCCCGATGGCCGAGACTTTGTTGGCGCTTGGCTCGACCAAAGCTTGGCTGGTGCATGGCGGCGATGGCACGGATGAGTTGTCCATCGCCTACCCCAGTAAGGTGGCAGCCCTAGAAGATGGCAAGGTGACCGAGTTTGAAATCGCGCCCGAGGATGCAGGCCTGCCTGTCCATCCGTTTGAGCAAGTGATGGGCGGCACCCCGGCTGAGAATGCGGTGGCTTTGCGCGCGCTTTTGGATGGCGCATCAGGGGCCTACCGCGATGCGGTTCTCTTGAACTCCGCCGCTGCTTTGGTGGTGGCCGATCACGCTTTGGATCTGAAAGAGGGTGTCGAGATGGCGCGCTCATCGATCGACAGCGGTGCTGCCAAGGCCAAACTGGCCGCGCTCGTCCGCCTGACGCATGGCTGAAACCCCGCCTGATCCGCCCGCCTCTTGGGCGGATCTGCCCTTCTTCCGCGATGGCCGCTGGCCGGCGCTTTGGGACAAGCTCAAAGCCCTGCCCGATTGGCAACCGGGGCCTGAGTTGCTCTTTCGCGCGCTGGAACTGACCCCGCGCCCCAGCGTCCGCGTGGTCATCCTTGGCCAAGACCCCTATCCCACGCCCGGCCGCGCCACCGGGCTCGCCTTTTCCTTCCCGCCCGGCCAAGCCCCGCGCGATTCCCTGCGCAACATCCTGACCGAGCTTGCCACAGACACCGGCATCACCCGGCAAAGTGGAGACCTCACCGCTTGGGCGCGGCAAGGTGTGCTGCTTTTAAACCCCGTCCTCAGCGTGCCCTTGGGCCAACCGCAGGGCCATAAAGCGCTTGGCTGGCAAAGCCTCACCCAAGAAATCCTTGCCGCCACCGCCGCCGATGGCCCGCGCGCCTTCCTTTTATGGGGCGCGCCTGCGCAGAAACTCTGCGCCAAACTGCCCAGCGAGCGGCACCTTTGGCTCACATCCCCGCACCCTTCGCCGCTTTCAGCCTATCGCGGTTTCTTCGGCTCGCGCCCCTTCTCGGCCATCAATCAATGGCTTGCCGCACAAGGCGCGCCGGAAATCGACTGGTCCCTCTAGACTTCCCTTTTCCGCGCCGTCACCCTAGGACAAAACGGCCCCTTGCGCCGGGGGCCGAAGGAGACGCCATGACCACCATTCTTGACCGCATCAAAGCCTATAAGCTGGAAGAGGTTGCCGCCCGCAAAGCCGCGCGCCCGCTCTCTGCCGTGGAAGAGGCTGCCAAAGCCGCACCTGCCCCCCGAGGTTTTGCCCGCGCGCTGCAAGAAGCCGCGATCACTGGCTATGGTCTGATCGCTGAGATCAAGAAGGCCAGCCCCTCTAAGGGTCTGATCCGCGAAGATTTTAATCCTGCCGAGCTGGCGCGCGCCTATCAAGAAGGCGGCGCCACCTGCCTTTCGGTGCTGACCGACACGCCCAGCTTCCAAGGTGCGGATGAATTCCTGACCCAAGCACATGAGGCGGTTTCGCTGCCCTGCCTGCGCAAGGATTTCATCTATGACACCTATCAGATCACCGAATCCCGCGCGCTTCATGCCGATTGTATCCTTCTCATCATGGCCTCGCTGTCCGATGCCCAAGCGGCCGAGCTGGAGGAGGCTGCCTTCGCACATGACATGGATGTGCTGATCGAGGTCCATGACCGCGAAGAGCTGGAACGCGCCGCGCGTCTGAAATCGCCGCTCATCGGCATCAACAACCGCAACCTGCACACGTTCGACATCACCCTCGACACCACCCGCGATCTGGCGCGACGCGTGCCGGAAGACCGCCTGATCGTCGCCGAAAGCGGCCTCTTCACCGCCGCCGATCTCGCCGATCTCGCCCGTTATGGCGCGCGCTGCTTCCTCATCGGTGAAAGCCTGATGCGCCAAGCCGATGTGACCGCCGCCACCCGCGACATCCTTGCCCAACCGCTGACCGCCTCGGGCCGGCCATGAGCGACAAGAACCCGCTCAGCCATTTCGACGCCTCTGGCGCGGCGCATATGGTGGATGTCTCGGATAAGCCCGTCACCGCCCGCGTTGCGGTGGCCGAGGGCTATGTGGTGATGCTGCCCGAGACGCTGGCGTTGATCTCCGAAGGCCGCGCTGCCAAGGGAGATGTGCTCTCGGTCGCGCGTCTGGCGGGCATCATGGCGGCCAAGCAGACCTCAAACCTGATCCCGCTCTGCCACCCTTTGCCGATTACCAAAGTCGCACTTGAGCTGACCCCCGATCCCGCCCGCTCGGCCGTGCGGGTCGAGGCCACGGTGAAGACCGGCGGCCAAACCGGGGTCGAGATGGAGGCGCTGACGGCGGTCTCCGTCGCCTGCCTGACGATCTATGACATGGTCAAAGCGGTTGAGAAATCGATGCAGATCGACGGCATCCGGCTTTTGACGAAAGACGGTGGGAAATCAGGGCGTTACGAGGCGAAGCTGTGATTTCAGTTGAAGAGGCGCAGGCCCGCGTTCTGGCGATGGCCGGGCCGGTTCAGATCGAGGAGATCGCGCTTGCTCAAAGCGCTGGCCGCTGGCTCGCCCGCCCGGTCGCGGCGAAAGCCGATCAGCCGCCCTTTGATGCCTCAGCGATGGACGGCTATGCCGTCAACGGTGCCGCAGATTTAGGCGCGCGCTTCACCGTGATCGGTGAGGCCGGCGCGGGTCACGGTTTTGCAGGCACCCTCGCCCCCGGCCAAGCCCTGCGCATCTTCACCGGCGCGCCGGTCCCCGCCGGCGCCACCGGCGTTGTCATCCAAGAAAACATCGCCCGTGACGGTGACCAGATCACCCTCACCGACGCCGAGCGCGGCAGCAACATCCGCCTGCGCGGCGCCGACTTCCCCGCCGGAGCCACGCTCGCCCCGCGCCGCTTGCGCCCCGCCGACCTCGCCCTTCTGGCGGCAATGAACCTGCCGCGCCTGCCCGTCGCCCGCCGCCCCGTCCTTGCGATCCTGATGACCGGGGATGAGCTTGCCATGCCCGGCGAGACCCCGCGCCCCGATCAGATCATCGCCTCGAACGGTTTCGCCCTTAAAGCCATGGCCGAGGCCGAAGGCGCCGAGGTGCGCTTGCTGCCGATCGCCCGCGACAGTGAAGCCTCCTTGCGGCAAAGCTTCGCGCTGGCTGAGGGTGCCGATATCATCACCACCATCGGCGGTGCCTCCGTTGGCGATCATGATCTTGTCGGCAAGATTGCCCGCGATCTCGGCATGGCCCCCGCCTTTTGGAAAATCGCCATGCGCCCCGGCAAGCCGCTGATGGCGGGCCGCCTTGGTCATGCCGCGATGCTCGGCCTGCCCGGCAATCCGGTCTCGGCCATCGTCACCGGGCATCTCTTCCTCTTGCCGCTGATCCGCGCCATGCAAGGCGATCCAGCGCCCCTGCCGGTGCAGGCCATGGCCCGGCTCACCGTGGATCTGCCCGCCAATGGCCCCCGCAGCCATTACATGCGCGCCCGCCTCACCGCCGAGGGCATCACGCCCTTTGAGAAACAAGACAGCTCGCTCCTCACCATCCTGACCGAGGCCAATGCACTCCTCCTGCGCCCGCTTGGCGATGGTCCGCAGCCCGCTGGCGCGCTGGTGCCCTACCTGCCGCTCTAAGCGTTTCCGCTTAGAGTTGCGGCGGGCAAAATTGCGTCCAATTGTAAAAGGCTTGACACAAACCAAGAACACGGGCAGAACATTACATCAACGAGTGCGATCTGGGGATGGATGATGCTGACGCGTAAGCAATTGGAACTTCTGTCCTTCATCAAGCTTCGCACCGAAACTGACGGGGTTCCGCCTTCTTTCGATGAAATGAAAGAGGCGCTCGACCTGAAATCGAAATCCGGCATCCACCGCTTGATCACCGCTTTGGAAGAGCGCGGTTTCATCCGCCGCTTGGCCCACCGCGCCCGCGCGCTTGAGATCATCAAGCTCCCCGATGCGATGGAGCGGCCCGGCTATAAAGCGCCCAGCTTCACGCCCAAGGTGATCGAAGGCAGCAAGAAAGAGGCGCCCGCCGCAGCGCCACGCGCGCCCGTCCCCGCAACGATCCACGCTTTGGAGCTTCCCGTCATGGGTCGCATCGCCGCCGGTGTGCCGATCGAGGCGATCTCTGAAATTTCGCATCACGTCGCCGTCCCCGGCACCATGCTGGCCGGTCGCGGCAATCACTATGCGCTTGAGGTCAAAGGCGATTCCATGATCGACGCCGGGATCAACGATGGCGACATCGTGGTGATCTTGGAACAAGTCACCGCCGAGAATGGCGATATCGTGGTGGCCTTGATCGAAGAGCAAGAGGCGACGCTGAAGCGCTATCGCCGCAAGGGCAGCATGATCGCGCTGGAAGCGGCCAACCCCGCCTATGAGACCCGCGTCCTGCCGGAAGACCAAGTCAAAGTGCAGGGCCGTCTGGTCGGGCTGATCCGCAGCTACTGAGCGTTTCGCACCGCGATTGCGTTCAGATCCGGCAAAGCCTCGGGCGGCATCGGTTTGCCGCCCCAAAGCCGATGCCGCGCGCGCGTTGCTTCGACCCGGTAGCGCGCGCCCTCAAGCCAAATCGCCAAAGCGCCGGTCAGCCGCAAGCGGTTCTCATCCATCACAAGGCAATCGCCTTGCGGCGGCACCTCAACCCGCGCGGCGATGATCACCAAATCATAGCTGCTGCAAGCCGCCTCTAAGGCCTCAAGTGCCGCCTTTCCGTGCAGGGCAACGCCGCTCAAGCCCCCCAGCGAAAACCGCCGCGCGCTTTGTGGCCCCGAAAATCCCGGCCGCTCAGCGGCCTGCGCTTGACTTGCCCCATCCCCGTCGCTTTCCAACCAATTCTCCGCGGCGAAACCACCCCCCGTGGCGCGCGACAGCGCCCGACCTTCAGGCCCCATCAGCCCCAGCAAACGCCCGTCGTCCGCGATCAGAAGGTCGGGACGCGGCGCCAAGGGCCAGACCAAAAGCCCCAAAGCCAGCACCAAAGCCCCCGCCAGCCGCGCCCTCCCCGGCCAAGCGATGAGCCAAATCCCCCCCAAAGTGATCAGCGGCAAAGCAGCCCCATGCGGAGCCGGGATCATCGTGACCGCCCCCTCCAATCCCGCCACCCAATGCGCCACCCAAAGGATCCAGCGCACGCCCTGCTCCATCACCCAAAGCGCCAGCCATGCCAGCCCCAAAGGCGCCAAAAGCACCGCCATCGCGCCCGACGGCATCACCACCGCTCCCATCACCGGCACCGTCAGAAGATTGGCCAAAAGCCCGTAATCAGCAAAGCGGTTGAAGGTCGCCGTCGCATAGGGCGCGGTGGCAAAACCACCCAAGACAGAGCTTGCCACAAGGGTGAAGATGGGCAGGCTCCAGCGCGGCCATCCATATAGAAGAACCTTGTGATCTAAGGCCTTAAACCCCGCCACCAGCGCCACTGTGGCGGCAAAGGACATCTGAAACCCCGGCTCCATCAGGCTTTCCGGCCGCAAGGCCAGCAGCAGCATCGCCGCCAGCGCGGCCGTGCGCAAGGTGATGGCGCGGCGGTCCAAGATCACCGCCATAAGCACCACCGCCACCATCACAAAAGCCCGCTCGGTCGCCACATTCGCCCCCGAGAGCAGCAGGTAATAGCCCGCCACCGCCAGCGAAAGCACCGCCGAGATCTTCTTGCCATTGACCCGCAGCGCCACCATCGGCACCAGCGCAATGCCGCCGCGCACCAGCCAGAACACAAAGGCGACCAGAAACGCCAAATTCATCCCCGAGATCGCCAACAGATGCGCAAGCGAGCTGTCGCGCAGCGCCCGCACCGTCTCTTGGCTTATCCCTGAGCGATCCCCCGTCATCGCCCCCGCCGCGAAGGCACCCGCATCGCCGGGGATATGGGCGCGCATCGCCGTCGACAGCGCCATCCGCATCCGCGCGATCAGGGCCTCAAAGGGTTCGGGCGACTTTAGCAGCAAGGCCGGACTGCCGGTATAGCCCACCGCGCCCAAGCCCTGAAACCAAGCCATGCGGCGAAAGTCAAAGCCCCCCGGCTCCACCGGGCCTTGCGGCGCGGCCAGATGCGCGGTCAGGATCAAAGTCTCGCCGGGTTGCGGGTCGTGCATCTGTGCCCCACGCAGCGAAATCCGCACCCGTTTGGGCGTCCGCTCCGGCGCCATGTCGCGCAAAACCACCTCATCAAAGGTCAGCCGCAACGCGTCCGAGCTGGAGCGGTCCATCTCGACCACCCGCCCCTCAACCGGGCCATAGTAGCGAAAGCTTAACACCGGCGCGCTCATCATCTGCGCCCGCAGTCCCGCCAGCAAAAACCCAAGGCAAAGAAGGCTCAGAACCGCCGCCAAGGGCCGCCCCTGCCACGGGCCAAAGCGCCAAAGCGCCAGCCCAAAGGCGAGGCCGCTCGTGAAAGCCGCATAGACCGCCCCCCGCGGCTCCGACGGCCACTGAAACCAGGTCGCAATGCCGATCCCCATCGCCGTTGCGGCAAAGGGCATCAGCAACCCCCGCGCGCCTTCCAGCGCATCCGTCAGACGCGTGAGCATGGCCCAGACCCCGCGCACCTTGCTTGCGCCCCCTTTCCCGTCTAAACCGCCGCTCAATTGCTGCCGTAAAACGGCCCCTTCTCCCCGTTGCTACCGGGTCCGGCTCAGCCTCTCCGAACCTGGTTACCGAAAGGTTAACTCCGCCATGTCCGCCGCAACTGACACTCCGGTCGTCACCCGCTTCGCGCCCTCGCCCACCGGCTATCTGCACATCGGCGGCGGCCGCACGGCTTTGTTCAACTGGCTCTTTGCCCGCGGCCGGGGCGGCAAGTTCCTTCTGCGCATCGAAGACACCGACCGCGAACGCTCCACCCCCGAGGCGACGGCAGCGATCCTCAAAGGCCTCACTTGGCTGGGCCTTGATTGGGACGGCAATGTCGTCAGCCAATATGAGCGTAAAGACCGCCATGCCGAGGTGGCGCATGAGATGATCGCCCGCGGCACCGCCTACAAATGCTTCTCCACCGCCGCCGAGATCGAAGCCTTCCGCGAGGCGGAAAAGGCGCGCGGCACCAGCTATCCGGTCTTCCTGTCGCCTTGGCGCGATGCCGATCCCTCGGCCTATCCCGATGCGCCCTATGCGATCCGCATGAAGGCCCCGCGCGACGGCCAAACCGTGATCCGCGACCAAGTCCAAGGCGATGTGACGATCCAAAACGCCACGCTCGACGATATGATCGTGCTGCGCTCGGATGGGAACCCGACCTATATGTTGGCCGTTGTGGTGGATGACCATGACATGGGTGTCACACACGTGATCCGCGGCGATGACCACCTCAACAATGCTGCCCGCCAGCAGATGGTTTATGACGCTATGGGCTGGGCCGTCCCGGTTTGGGCGCATATCCCGCTGATCCACGGGCCGGACGGCAAGAAACTCTCGAAACGCCACGGCGCCACCGGGGTCGAGGAATATCAGGCGATGGGCTACCCCGCCGCCGGTATGCGCAACTACCTCACCCGGCTGGGCTGGGCGCATGGCGATATGGAGATTTTCACCTCTGAAGAAGCCATGCAGGTCTTCGGCCTTGACGGCATTGGCCGCGCCCCGGCGCGTCTCGACTTCAAGAAATTGGAAAGCACTTGCGGCCATCATATCGCCATGGGCGACGATGCTGCACTGCTGCATGAACTGAAGGCCTATCTGGTGGCAGCGGACCAGCCTGCCCTTAGCGAAGCGCAAGAAACCTTGATGCTAAAGGCCATGCCGGTGCTGAAAGAACGGGCCAAAACTTTCCCAGAACTGCTTGAAAAAGGCCAGTTTGCCTTGGCTTCGCGCCCGATCACGCCCGAGCCGAAAGCCGCCGAGGCTTTGGATTTGGTATCCCGTGGTATACTGAATTCATTGACGCCGCGCCTGCAAAATGTTAGCTGGACGAAGGAGTCGCTGGAGCCCATTCTTAACGAAGTCGCTGCTGAAAATGGCATCGGATTCGGCAAGCTGGCAGCACCTTTGCGGGCCGCTTTGGCCGGCAGAACCGCGACGCCTTCGGTCTTCGACATGATGCTGGTCATCGGTCGGGACGAAACGATTGCAAGGCTGACGGACGCGGCTGCCTGAAGCGGTCCCTCGCCGGCCTTACCTTGGGCCCTTCGGGGCCGACACTGGCCAATGGCCCGCCGCAGCTGCCTTGCGGACGGCCTTTAGGGGGACTTAGGATGACGGATCGCAAAGCCACTTTGAGGTTGGATGACAAGGAGTTTAACCTCCCCGTCCTCAGCCCAACCCTCGGACCCGATGTGCTGGACATCCGTAAGCTTTACGGCGAAGCGGATGTCTTCACTTTCGATCCGGGCTTCACCTCGACCGCGGCTTGCGAAAGCGCCATCACCTATATCGATGGCGACAAAGGGGAACTCCTCTATCGCGGCTATCCGATTGAGCAGCTTGCGGAAAAATCGACCCATCTCGAGGTCTGCTATCTCCTTCTCTACGGAGAGCTGCCGACCTCGGCTCAGCTCGCGGATTTCACCGACCGGGTGACGCGCCACACGATGGTGCATGAGCAGATGCACTATTTCTTCCGAGGCTTCCGCCGCGATGCGCATCCGATGGCGACGATGGTGGGTGTGGTCGGCGCAATGGCCGCCTTCTACCACGATTCCACCGACATCAATGACGAATGGCAACGCGAAGTCGCCGCCATCCGCATGGTTGCAAAACTGCCGACCATCGCCGCAATGGCCTATAAATACTCGATCGGTCAGCCCTTCGTTTACCCGAAGAACGCGCTCTCTTATGCGGGCAACTTCCTCAACATGTGCTTCGCCGTCCCGGCCGAAGATTATGTGGTCAATCCGATCCTTGAAAAGGCGATGGACCGCATCATGATGCTCCACGCCGATCACGAGCAAAACGCCTCGACCTCGACCGTGCGTCTGGCGGGTTCCTCGGGCGCCAACCCCTTCGCTTGCATCGCCGCAGGCATCGCTTGCCTCTGGGGCCCCGCTCATGGCGGTGCCAACCAAGCCTGCCTTGAGATGCTGCGCGAGATTGGCACCGTCGACCGCATCCCCGAGTTCATCGCCCGCGCCAAGGACAAGAACGATCCCTTCCGCCTGATGGGCTTCGGCCACCGGGTCTATAAGAACTTTGACCCCCGCGCCAAAGTGATGAAGGAATCGGCGGATGAGGTGCTTGAACTTCTGGGCATCCACAACAACGAGACCCTGAAAGTCGCCAAAGAGCTGGAGCGCATCGCGCTGGAGGACGAATATTTCGTCTCGAAAAAGCTCTACCCCAACGTCGACTTCTACTCGGGCATCATCCTCGAGGCGATGGGCTTCCCGACCTCGATGTTCACCCCGATCTTCGCGATCTCGCGCACCGTCGGCTGGATCTCGCAGTGGAAAGAGATGATCGCCGAGAAAAACCAAAAGATCGGCCGCCCGCGTCAGCTTTATGTTGGCCCCGGCCAGCGCGACTACGTCGATCTGCGCAGCCGCTAAGCGCGCGCTAAGAGCTTGAAAGGGCGGCCCTAGGGCCGCCCTTTTGGTTTTGCAGGGCGACGCATCGCATCCCCCTCCCCCCGGATCGGTCAGGATTAGAGCTTGCCCTTTTTAGCGGCCGCTCCGCGGGCGACCTCCGGGCGGATGATGCCGTCCCAAGCCTCAGCCGGCGCATCCAAGCTGCCAAGCTTGACCGCTTTCTTGGCCCTGTTGGCCTGTTTGGCGGGCTTCTTGGCCTTATTGGCCTGTTTGACGGCTTTCTTCTTGGTGTTCTCGATGGCCTCGGTGCCACAGCCCGCAAGCGGCATCTGCGCGACCGGAGCGGCGAGGCAATCCCCCACTTGGTACTGGGCAAAGGTCGGAACAAAATCCGAGGCGCTCTTAGCCGATGCAAAAGATGCAGAGCCGGCCATCAGTGCAATCGCATAAACGGATGCAAACATTTTCATTTTCATCGTCATTCCCTTTTTGCTGGTCATCTAAACGTTGATTTTCATGTCAGGCCCTCAACCGCTTTGTGCAGCGTTCGTCGGGATCGTCGGTACGATTTAAAAGCAGTGCGGCGCGTTCATCCCCTCAAGAGATCCGCAGGACCACAGAGAGTGATTCCACGGAACAAACATTCCACGGAATATTTATTCCGTCAATAAGAAGATTGTGCTGGCCGCTTTAATGGCCAAGAAGCCCAGCGCAATGGCACCTCAAGTCGCCATCCTGACAGGGCCGGGATCGCCGCGCCCTTCCCCCGTCAAAGGGGCCAACACCGAAGGGCGCGATCCAAGATGGACAGCCGGGGGCAGATCAGACATATTGGTGGAGGCCAGTTTTCGCGGAATCAGATCGCCATGAATGATCAGAGTCAGAAAAATCGTCGCCTCTATCGGATGACAGAACGCGCAAAAACGCAGGATGAGACCCGCGCCCGGATCATTGCCGCAACCATGCAGCTGCATGACGAAAAGGGCGTGACCGCAACTTCTTTCGTTGATGTCGCCAAACGCGCCGGGATTGGCGCTGCAACGGTCTACCGGCATTTTCCAAACATGGGCTCTCTGGTCACGGCCTGCGGCACCCACGTTTGGGAAGAAATGGCCCCGCCGACGCCCGATCAGGCCGAAGAGCTGTTTTCTGGCCTAGATCGGCGAGAAGATCGGCTGAAGCGACTGGTCGATGAAGTTTACGATTTTTACGCGCGCGGCAGCCTTCGGCTTGGCAAGGCCTATGCGGATCGTGAGCATTTCCCCGAGCTAGATCAGTTTCTGCTTGCCGTCGAGACCGGCATTCAGGCGCTGGTCCGCAAGGCTGTCACCCCTGCGGTCACATCCCAAACGACGCTTGAGCTGGTCTATGCGCTCACCGACTTTGCGGTCTGGACCTCGATGCAGCGGGTCAGCGGTGACGAAGCTGCGCGGCGGCATCACCTTGCAAGACTGATCGGTTGCGCGCTCACCGAACCACCCCATCCCTAAAGCGGCGCGAAGATCAGAGGAGCCCATTGGACCCAGCGCCGGCAGATCAACTGCCCCCAACGGCCACGGAATATCCCTCCTCTCCCCCCTCCCAAAGCAGCTTTTCCCCTTGCACCCCGCCGCTGCCTGCGCAGGATCGGCGACGGTGGTAAGCTTTGAGTTTTGCGTAGGAGAGACGGTTTATGCAGGGGCAAAGGCTGATCGGGCTTGATCTCATTCGCAGCGCGGCGCTTTTGTCGATGGTCGCCTATCACTTCACCTATGACCTTGATCTCTTTGGGCTTATCCCCCGCTACACCTCGGTCACCGGCTTTTTCTGGTGGCATGCAAGACTGACCGCCGGCAGCTTCATCTTTCTGGCCGGGCTGTCGCTTTGGCTTGCGCATGGTGCCGCGATCCGCTGGCCCGCCTTTTGGAAACGCTTTGCCAAGATCGCGGCCGGGGCGGCGGCGGTGAGCCTTGCCACCTATATCGCCATGCCGCAGCTGACCGTGTTTTACGGCATCCTGCATTCGATCGCCGTCTCTTCGCTGATCGGCCTTGCGGCACTGCGCCTGCCGGCTTTGCTGACGGCGCTCTTGGCAATCATGGTCTTCGCCCTGCCCTATGTCGTGCAATCACCTCTTTTCGACCATTGGCTGATCTGGACCGGGCTTGGCAGCTACAAGCCTGCCACGGCCGATTTCTTGCCGCTTTTCCCGTGGCTTGCGCCTTTGCTGGCCGGGGTTGCCGCGGGCAAGGCGATCAGCCATTTTGGGCTTTGGCCATGGTTCAAAGCGCCCTCAACGCCGCTGACACGGGCTTTGGCTTGGCCGGGGCGGCACACATTGGCGATCTATCTGCTGCATCAGCCTTTGCTGATCGGGGCGTTCAATCTTTACTTCTGGGCTTTGCGCTAGCGGCTGCCGGGCGGGGGTTTTCCACCCCCGCACCCCCGGAGGATATTTTAAGACAGAAAATGAGATAAGGGCCTATTCGGCGGGTTGGCCCATCGTCGGCCAGCGGGCGCGGTCCTGTTGTGGCACGCTTTCATGGATCCGCTCGCTTGGGTCACGGCCGAGTTGGCGGCGGCGGCGCATCAAGAACCATTTGCCGAAAAGCCGCCAAGTGCCGACCATCGGCGCATGCGGATCGCAAGGAAAGCGCGCACGCCAGCCCTGCGGCAGGCTGAGACCACAGGCCTCGGCCCGCGAAAGCATCCAGACGAGGGGGATGTTTGAGAGCGGCCGCGCTTGGGTGAAGGTGCCAAGCTGGCCACCGATATCGCCATGCGCGCCGCGAAACCACACCTGCTCGATATGGCCGGTCCAATCGGGCGGGCAATGCCAGAGCAAAGGCTCAAACACCGCGCGGGTTTCGTCCAAGGCCAGGGCGTGGAACCCGTGCCGGACAACGGCGCCCAGCTGATGGTTGTGAAACTCATGCTCGGTATTGGTGAGCATCCACAAAAGCGGCAGGCGCAGGCCAAGGGCTTTGACGGTGTCCCAGACGCCCAACATCTCGATCGGGGCCAAAGGGTGACAGAGGTTATGCGCGAAGGCACGCGCTGCGGGGGTTTCGGGGCCATTGCGGTAGTGCCGCCAAGCCAAGGTCACATTGCGCTCGGTCGCGGCGTCTTGGCGCAAAAGCCCGATGCGGTCGATCACGCCCGCAAGGCTGCGCACCGCAAAGGCGCCGCGCGAATAGCCGAAAAGATAGATCCGATCGCCGTCGCGGTAATGGCTGGCCAGATGGCCATAGGCGCGGCGGATCTGGCCCTCAAGCCCGATGCCATTGACCACATCCATGCCGCGCCGCCAGCCCTGCCATTGGATGCCCTCTTCGTAATAAAGCGTGCGTCCGGGCCGCGGGCCGCCTTCGGCCAAAAGCTGCCATGTCAGCCCAACATTGGACATCTCCCCCTCGCGCAGCGAGGAAAACGTGCCGTCGAGCAGGATGATATGATCCACACGCCCCCGCACCGCCCCCCGCCCCATGGGCAGCGACAGCTCGGTCTCCGAAAGCGGGACCGGGCGCATCCAGCGCTTTATGCGATCAAAGAAGGACGTGCTCCCCTCCCTCAGCTGGGGCCGAAGGACAAGGATGCCGCCCTGCGGTGTCGAAAGCATTAATGCTGAAATGCTAACGGCCCGGCGGAGAATGTCCAGCCGGGCCGCGCAAAGTTCCCCGTAAGCCCGGCTTAGACCTTCAGGCTAAGCACCGTGGCCATGGTCAGCTCACCAAAGCCGTTGAAGCGGCTGTTGGTGACCACCGAATAAGAGCCCATGCCGTGCCAGATCAGATAGTCGCCCTCTTCCATATCGGCAGGGAAAGCCATCTCGCCGGGCAGCCGGTCGATCGAATCGCAGGTCGGGCCGAAGACGATGCGCTCTTGCGATTTGCCCGTGCGCTCAACCCCTTCGGGGCTGATCACTTGGGTGCGGTCAATGACGCCGATCTGCGGCAGCTCGTTCAAAGTGCCGTAAACGCCGTCGTTCAAGAACACATGCTGGCCGTCGCGGATCGATTTGACGCGGGCGGCCAAAGTGAAAGCATCGCCGCACATCGCCCGGCCCGGCTCGCAGACCAGCATCGGGCGGTTCTCGCCAAAAGCCTCGGTCGCAACTTGGTCGATCGTTTCGAAAATTGCTTCCAGCTCGGGCTGGACCGCTTCCAAACGGTGGCTCGGGAAGCCGCCGCCGACGTTCAGCCGCGCAATGGTGATCCCAGCGTCGCGCGCGATCACCGCCGCTTCGCGGATATACGAGGCCCAGGCCTGCGGATCGGTGCATTGCGTGCCGGGGTGGAAGGTGATCGAGGGCACAAAGCCCGCCGCCGCCACCATTTTCAGAAGCTCAACCGCCAGCTCGGTGGTCGCACCAAACTTGGCGCCAAAGTTATAGGCCGCACCCGCCACCGGCAGTTTGAAGCGCACCGAGATCTCGGTGCCTTCGGCTGGCACGAGGTCAATCAGCTTTTGCAACTCGGATTTCGAATCGACCGAATAGCTGGTGACACCCTTCGCGACCGCATGGGCGATCTCGGTGCGCGAGCGCACCGGGTTGTGGTAATGGATCGCGGCATCGGGGGCGAGACGACGGATCAGATCGATCTCGAAGCTCGAGGCGCAATCATAGCCGCGCACGCCCGCAGCGGCGAGGTTCTCGATCATCTCCTCACCGGGGTTGGACTTCACCGCATAGGTGACCAGACCCGGAAAACCGTCAATGAACCGGCGCGCATTGGCCTGCACCACCGAAGGTGCAAAGAACAAAACCGGGTTTTCCGGCTGCACATTGCGCAGCATTTCGGTCGGATTCGTCCAAATCGTTTTCGACAGTCCCATCGGCGTATTTCCCTTGCCAATAAGACGCATAGTCCCAATCCCGTGCAGTTGCGGGGCCGGGCACCAGCGTGGTTTTCGATAAACCAGGCCAGGTGCGTATGAGCCGCCCTTTTCCTGCACGTAGAATGCGCGATATGGGTGACATCTTCACCGATGAAAACTATATATTTGCAGTGAATCTTCGTTATAATGACGAAAAGAACGGACATTTTGTATGGATGAGCTTGATCGCAACCTGATCGCCCTGCTCGGGGCCGATGCACGGATCTCTGTGGCCACTTTGTCGCGCCGGCTGAAGGTGGCGCGCTCGACCATTCAGGCGCGGCTTGAGCGGCTTGAGACCAATGGCGTCATCGCCGGCTATACGCTGAAACTCGGCGAAGGCGCGCGCGAGGGGCGGCTCAGGGCCTCGGTCCTCCTGACCGTTGAGCCGCGCACCCAAGCGGCAATCCTCACCCGACTGAAGGCCGTCAGCGAGGTAGAGCGGGTCTTCACCACCTCCGGCCGCTTCGACCTTTTGTTGCAAGTCGCCTGCCCCAATACCCAAGTCTTGGACCAAGTCTTGGACCAGATCGGCGCGATGACCGGCGTGCGCTCCAGCGAAAGCCTGATCCATCTCTCAACCAAGATCGACCGCGCGGTGTGACCCATCCCTGCCAATAAGCCTTGGCAATATTGCCCATCCCATTGGCAAAGGCTAAACCCCCTGCAAAGCCCAAAGGGAAACCTCCGATGCCGATGGAAAAGAACTTCAACCCCGCCGAAGCCGAGGCTCGGATCTCCAAGCTCTGGCTTGACGAGAACGCCTTTGCCGCCGGGGCCAATGCCAAGCCCGGACGCCCGTCCTTCTCGGTGATGATCCCGCCGCCGAATGTGACCGGCAGCCTGCATATGGGCCATGCCTTCAACAACACGCTGCAAGACATCCTGACCCGCTGGCACCGGATGCAGGGCGATGACACGCTTTGGCAGCCCGGCACCGACCATGCCGGCATCGCCACCCAGATGGTGACCGAGCGCGAGATGGCCGCCAAGGGTGAACCCACCCGCCGTGAAATGGGGCGCGAGGCCTTCCTTTCCCGCGTCTGGCAGCAAAAGCAAAAATCCCGCGGCACCATCATCGGCCAGCTGCAACGCCTTGGCGCCTCGGCCGATTGGTCGCGCGAAGCCTTCACCATGTCCGGCGCCCCCGGCGCTCCGGCAGGCGAGGAAGGCAACTTCCACGACGCCGTGATCAAAGTCTTCGTGGATATGTATAACAAGGGCCTCATCTACCGCGGCAAAAGGCTGGTGAACTGGGATCCGCATTTCGAGACCGCGATTTCCGACCTTGAGGTCGAGAATATCGAAAACCCCGGCCATATGTGGCATTTCAAATACCCGCTGGCCGGCGGCGAGAGCTATATCTACCGCGAGAAAGACGCCGACGGTAACGTCACCTTCGAAGAAGAGCGTGACTATATCGCCATCGCCACCACCCGGCCCGAGACCATGCTCGGCGACGGCGCCGTGGCCGTCCACCCCTCGGATGAGCGCTATGCCGCGATCATCGGCAAGCTCTGCGAGATCCCCGTTGGCCCGCAAGAGCACCGCCGCCTGATCCCGATCATCGCCGATGAATACCCCGACCCGACCTTCGGCTCGGGCGCGGTGAAGATCACCGGCGCGCATGATTTCAACGACTACGGCGTGGCGAAACGCAACAACATCCCCTGCTACCGCCTGCTCGACACCCGCGCGCAAATGCGGGCCGATGGCGCGCCTTACGCCGAAGCCGCCGCGATCGCCCAACAAGCCTCGCGGGCTTGGCTCGTCGCCAAAGGCTACGCCCCCCCCGGCATCGCCGAGCAGCCCCTCACGCTCTCGGAAGCCGAGGTTGACGCGCTGAACCTCGTCCCGGACGAGCTGCGCGGCCTTGACCGCTACGAGGCCCGCAAACGCGTGGTCGAGGCGATCAATGCCGAAGGCCTTGCCGTCACCGTGTTGAAAAAGACCATCGACAAGGAAACCAACGCCGAGCATCTCGAGCGTGTGCCTTACGTCGAGAATAAGCCGATCATGCAGCCCTTCGGCGACCGCTCGAAAGTGGTGATCGAGCCGATGCTGACCGACCAATGGTTCGTCGACACCGACCAAATCGTCGGCCCGGCGCTCGAAGCCGTCCGCAACGGCACCACCAAAATCATCCCAGCTTCGGGCGAGAAAACCTATTACCACTGGCTGGAAAACATCGAGCCTTGGTGCATCTCGCGCCAACTCTGGTGGGGCCACCAGATCCCGGTCTGGTATGACGCCGAAGGCAACCATTACTGCGCGCCCACCGAGGCCGAGGCCCAAGCCCTTGCAGGCACGACCGCGCTCACCCGCGACCCGGACGTCCTCGACACTTGGTTCTCCTCGGGCCTTTGGCCGATTGGCACGCTCGGCTGGCCGGAAAAGACCCCGGAGCTCGCCAAATACTACCCGACCTCGGTGCTGATCACCGGGCAAGACATCCTCTTCTTCTGGGTCGCCCGGATGATGATGATGCAGCTTGCCGTGGTGGAAGAAATCCCCTTCCACACCGTCTATCTGCATGGCCTTGTCCGCGACGCCAAGGGCAAGAAAATGTCCAAAAGCTTGGGCAACGTCATCGATCCGCTTGAGATCATTGACGAATTCGGCGCAGACGCTTTGCGTTTCGCCAATGCCGCCATGGCCTCGCTCGGCGGTGTGCTGAAGCTCGATACCCAGCGCATCGCGGGCTATCGCAACTTCGGCACCAAGCTCTGGAACGCCTGCCGCTTTGCCGAGATGAACGGCGTTTGGGAAGGTCACGCGACGCAATCCGCCGCCCCCACCCCGCAAGCCACCGCCAACAAATGGATCATCGGCGAGACGGTGAAAGCCTTGGCCGAGGTCAATGCCGCGCTCAACGACTACCGTTTCGACACCGCCGCCGACGCGCTTTACAAATTCGTCTGGGGCAAGGTCTGCGACTGGTATGTTGAGTTTGCCAAACCGCTCTTCGACGGGCCGGATGCGGCGGAGACCCGGCAAACCATGGCTTGGGTGCTGGATCAGTCGATGATCCTGCTGCACCCCTTCATGCCCTTCATCACCGAAGAGCTGTGGGGCACCACCGGCACCCGCGCCAAGCGTCTGGTCCACACCGACTGGCCGGAGCTTTCGGAAAGCCTCATCGATTCCGCCGCGCAAGCCGAGATGGGCTTTGTCACCGCGACCATCGAAGAGATCCGCTCGGCCCGCGCGCAATGCCATGTGCCGGTCGGCCTTAAGGCTGATCTCGTCGCGGTGCAGATGTCCGATGCCGCCCGCGCGGCATGGGGCCGCAACGAGGCGCTGATCCGTCGCCTTGCCCGGATCGACGGCTTCTCTGAGGCTGGCGCGCCGAAAGGCTCGATCGCGATTGCCGTCGATGGCGCGACCTTCGCGCTGCCCCTCGAAGGGCTGATCGACATTGCCGAAGAGAAAGCCCGTCTGCAAAAGTCGATCGACAAGCTGGCCAAGGAAATCGGCGGGCTGAAGGGCCGGCTCGACAACCCGAACTTCGCCAAATCCGCCCCCGAAGAAGTGGTGGCCGAGGCGCAGTCGAACCTTGAGGCCCGCGAAGAAGAAGCCGGCAAGCTGCGCGCCGCTCTGGCCCGTCTGGCCGACCTCGGTTGATCCTCTCGGTCACCAGTTCTTAAGACTCTCGCGGGGCGCGGCCAGAAAAGGTCGCGCCCCGCTTCATTTTGCGGCCTCATGGCTGGGTGCGGGCCGCTTTTTAAGCCCCGCGCCTTACCCGACGAAAGCCATACGTAAACCATACCTAAGCCATACGCTTTCCAGACCCTGAATTGCCGGGCTCATGCCTCCCCCCCCCGGCCAAAAATTGCCCCGACGTTCGGCTGAACCCACCTTGCGAAGCCGCGCCACCCGCGCCAATAGTCTGAATCATGAGCCAATTTCTGACCGACCACACCCGCGCCCTGCCCTCCACCGTCCCCTTCACCGGGCCCGAGACTTTGGAGCGCCAACAAGGCTTCCCCTTCCGCGCCCGGTTGGGGGCAAACGAGTCCATTTTCGGCCCCTCGCCCAAGGCCATTGCCGCCATGACAGAAGCGGTGGCTGAGGTCTGGCAATATGGCGAGCCAGAGAATTACGATCTGAAACAAGCTCTTGCAGCTTTCCACAACTGCACCCCGGCGCATATCGTCGTTGGCCCCGGCGTGGATGGGCTCCTTAACCTGATCTGCCGCCTGACGCTGGAACCGGGCGTCAATGTTGTCACCAGCCTTGGCGCTTACCCGACCTTCAACTTCCACGTCGCTGGCCACGGCGGCACTTTGCACCGCGTGCCCTACAAAGGCGTGCATGAGGATATCGACGGCCTTCTAAGCGCCGCCCGCAGCCACAAAGCGCGGCTTATCTATTTGGCAAACCCCGATAATCCGATGGGCAGCCACCATCCCGCCTCCGCAATCGAAGAGCTTGTGGCGAACCTCCCCGAAGGCGCCTTGCTGGTGCTGGATGAGGCCTATGCCGATCTTGCGCCCGCCGATGCGATCCCGCAAATCGCGCCGGATCATCCCCAAGTCATCCGCTTCCGCACCTTCTCCAAAGGCTACGGCTTGGCCGGCGCCCGCGTCGGCTATGCGATCACCAACCCCGAACTGGCCCTTGCCTTCGACAAGGTCCGCGACCATTTCGGTATGGGAAGGATCAGCCAGATCGGCGCTTTGGCCGCCCTTGCGGATCAGGAATATCTGAGCGAAATCAAGGCACAAGTCGCAGCGGGCCGCGCGCGTCTGGGCCAGATTGCGGCCGACAACGGCCTTACCGCCCTGACCTCGGCCACCAATTTCGTCACCATCGACCTGCACCGCGACGGCGACTTTGCCCGCAAAGTGCTGCGGGAATCCCAGACCCGCGGCCTTTTCATCCGCATGCCGGGCGTGGCCCCATTGGACCGCTGCATCCGCATCAGCATCGGCCCAGAGGCGGCTATGGATGTTGTGGCAGAAGTTCTGCCCGAGGCGCTAAAAGCCGCAGGCTGACCTAAACGCCTGAAAAGTAAGCGGCTTACTCGGCCGCTTGCTCAGGCTTAGCCGCGCCCAGCGAGGGCGCCGCCCCGGCAGGCGCATCCGCCGCCCCCAGACGCAAAGCAGGCGCTGGGGCGTCAACGACAGGCGCCACCGCCACCGGGCTTGCAACCACAGGCGCGACCGCAACCGCACTCTCAATAACCCGCCGGAAAACCAGCATATTTTGATAGGTGGTCTTGGTGCCAGTCAGGCCCGAGCGCTCATCACAAGGCAAGGCATCGGCACGCACATATTCCCAGCCCTCGGCGCCAAGACGGTTCATCAAGCCCATCAAAGCTAGGGCAAAACGGTCTTCAGTGGTCTTCACACCGCGCGCCTTCTCGCCACGCCGAGGAGCGGGAACGATGTGATATTCATAGCGCTGCATGCAAACCTCCTGCCCGCTTCTGGGCATATAATACCGGCAATGAGCCGGCAGTCGCAAATGACCAAAGACGCGTTTGCCAAGACCAGCGTAATCGCGCCACATCGGTCGTCAAAGGAAAAGGGCGGCCCACGGCCGCCCCTCTAAGCCCTTCAAAGGCCGAGCTTTTTCACCACGATCTCATTGACCACGGCCGGGCTTGCCTTGCCGCCGGTGGTCTTCATCACTTGGCCGACGAACCAGCCGACCAGCTTGGCATTGACGCGGGCCTTCTCGACCTGCTCCGGGTTGGCGGCGATCAGCTCATCCACCGCGACCTCAATCGCGCCGGTGTCGGTCACTTGCTTCATGCCGCGCGCCTCGACGATCTCCGCCGGATTGCCGCCTTCGGTCCAGACGATCTCGAAGAGATCCTTGGCGATCTTGCCCGAGATCACCCCGGTCGAGATCAACTCAACAATCCCACCGAGCTGCGCCGCCGACATCGGGCTTTCCGAGATCTCATGGCCCTCTTTCTTCAGCCGGCCAAAGAGCTCATTAATCACCCAATTCGCGGCAATCTTGCCGTCGCGGCCCTTGGCCACCTCGTCAAAATAAAGCGCCGAATCAAGCTCGGCCGTCAGCACCGAGGCGTCGTAATCGGTCAGGCCGAAATCGCCCATGAAGCGGGCTTTCTTGGCATCCGGCAGTTCCGGCATCGAGGCGGCAATGCCGTCAACCCACGACTGTTCAATCTCCAAGGGCAAGAGGTCCGGATCGGGGAAGTAGCGGTAATCATGCGCTTCTTCCTTCGACCGCATCGAACGGGTCTCATTCTTATCGGGGTCGTAGAGCCGGGTCTCTTGCACCACCGAGCCGCCATCTTCGACAATGGCAATCTGGCGGCGGGCCTCATAATCGATGGCGGCCATGATGAAGCGCATCGAGTTCATGTTCTTGATCTCGCAGCGCGTGCCCAGATGCGAGAAATCACCCGTTTCGATGAATTTCTCATATTGGCCGGGCCGGCAGATCGAGACGTTGACGTCCGCCCGCATATTGCCGTTTTGCATATTGCCGTCGCAGGTGCCGAGATAGCGCAGGATCTGGCGCAGCTTGGTGACATAAGCGGCGGCTTCTTCGGGGCCGCGAATGTCGGGACGGCTGACGATCTCCATCAGCGCCACGCCGGTGCGGTTGAAATCCACAAACGACAGGTTCGGGTCGATGTCATGGATCGACTTGCCGGCGTCTTGCTCAAGGTGGATGCGCTCAATCCGCACGAGGCGGGCCACGCCGGGCGACAATTCGACCAGCACTTCGCCCTCGCCCACGATCGGGTGGTAAAGTTGGCTGATCTGATAGCCTTGCGGCAGGTCGGGGTAGAAATAGTTCTTACGGTCAAAGGCCGAGAAAAGGTTGATCTCAGCCTTCAATCCCAGCCCCGTACGCACGGCTTGCTCAACGCAATATTCGTTGATGACGGGCAGCATCCCCGGCATCGCGCAATCCACGAAAGCCACGTTCGAGTTCGGCTCGGCGCCGAAGGTGGTCGAAGCGCCAGAGAACAGTTTGGCGTTCGAGGCGACCTGCGCATGGATCTCCATGCCGATCACCAGTTCCCAATCGTGTTTGGCACCCTGAATTACCTTGGGCTTCGGCGCCGTATAGGTCAGGTCAAGCATGGGCATCCCCTCGTGCAGTAAGGTCCGCCCGCGCAGACCAGTCGGGTCCGGGTTTAGGGCGAGGCGGCGCGCGGGGCAAGGGGGCAGAGGCGGTTCTGGCCCCTCCGCCCCCCTGCAATCGGGCCCGGAGTTACGCTTTGGCGACCAGGCCGGTCTCAGAGGCGTAAAGATGCGCGCCTTGCCCCAGTTCGGCACCGAAAACCTCGCGCAGGGCTTGGCTCACCCCGATTGCGCCTTGCTCCCATGTGGAGAGGTGAATTTCGCGCAGATTTTGCCGCAAATGCGTTGACAGCGCTTGGCGGACCAGCTGCGCCTCATGCGCCTCGGGACCAATCTCGATCAGATCGGCCAAAAGCGCGGCCAGTGCGGCGGCGGTTTGGTTGGCGTGATGCTGGCCCGGTGTTGCCGCATAGTAATCTTGCAAGCCCTTGATATAGAGCTTGATATCGGCACCCGGAGCCAGTTCGCCCAGCACTTTCGCCGCAGCGCGGTGGAACAAGGCATAGGCAGCCGCACCGCTGCGATCTTGGGTGCGCTTCATGGCGCGGCGGGCGGCCGGCTCAAACCCGGCAAAGGTGCCAAACCATTGCGGCAGCAAGTGTTCGGCATGCACGACATGCGGCTCGGCATTGCTGGGATCCAGGTCGGACCAATCTTCATACCAGTCGCGGCAAAGCGCATCACCGTCTTCAATGCCCCGCACCAAAAGGTAGCGCGCCCGTGCCAGATGCGGGGAATCCTCCTCGATCGGGTCAAAGCCGTCCAAGACTGCCTCGGCCAGGCGGGTGTGCTGGGTGAAAGCGGCCCATGCCTCACGCGGGATCGCCGGACCAAGATTTGCGGCGCGACGGGCCCAACCGTAATCCAGATGCGCCAGCGCCAAGACAGCCGCGGCCATCGGATCGGCGGGATGCGCCGCCTGCACCGCCACCAAACGGTCGAGCTCGGCCAGAGCGGCGGTCCAATCTTTGCATGCCAAGGGCTTCGCCAAGGCCGCCCTTGCCCCCTCGCTGATCAGACAAGCGAGCCGCCGCCCTGCGGGCGCCGCCGCCCGGTCGCGGTCCGCTTGGCGCAAGCTGTCGAAAAGCCGCCTCCATTGGCCGGCCTCGGCCAAGAGAGCCGCCTCATCCACCTGCGCCTGCCAAAGTTTTTGCATCGGGCTTTGCGGCAAAATGGCAGCATGCAAACGCCCCTCAAGCACCGCCACCGGGCCTGCCTCTGCCCGATCTTGCGCGGCTGACCCGGACTGCTCCCCCATGCGCCCCTTGCCCAATCGGGCGGCAAGAAGCCGCGCAGGCGTCGCAAGCCGGGTGGTCAAGGCCGCGAAAGGCGATGTAGTCAGCATTCCGTTCCCCTAAGGACGTCGATCATTCGGGGGGAGCAGTGACGCCGGAAAGGGGCAGAAAGATGGTATGGTCAAGGATTTCGCGTGATGCTGCACAGCCTTTGGGCGCGCAGCCTGCCGTTCTTGGCAAAACCGCTCGTCGTGCGGCCGCTTTCGGTCTGATCGCGCTTGGCCTTGCGGGATGCGTGAATGAGGCGGGCAACTCCGTCCTACCCGATGTGCCGACCCGCTGGGATCACCGCCCCGAGGCGCAAAGCTGGACCGCCGCAGCCTTCGTCGCTGTCGCAGAGAAGGACGATATTCTGGCAAATCGCGTGCCGGGCGATATCAACACTTGGTGCCCCGGCTATAAGAACGCCACACTGAATGAGCGCCGCGCCTTTTGGGTTGGGCTGATGTCGGCGGTGGCGAAAAAGGAAAGCAGCCACAATCCGGCCGCTTCTGGAGGCGGCGGGCGCTACATCGGCTTGATGCAAATCTCGCCCGCCACGGCGCGCGGCAATGGCTGCGATGCAGCCTCAACTGCGGCCCTGAAAGACGGCAGCGAGAATTTGGAATGCGCGGTCGAGGTCTTCTCGCGCGATGTCGCCCGTGACGGGTTGGTCGCTGGCGGTGGCAATCGTGGCATCGGCCGTCAATGGGGCCCGTTCCGCAAGTCAGATGCACGGGCGACAATGGCAGCATGGACGGCCAAACAGCCCTACTGCGCCAAAGGCTAAAGCTTTTTCCTTGTTCACCCGTAGCTTGACGTAAGGAGCGCCGGGTTTCACCCGACGCTCTGCCCGCGAATTAAATGCTGCCGCGCATCCGCGAGGCCATTTCCTTCAAATCACGGCTTAACCCGGTTGCGGCCAAAATCCGGTCGAGCTGCGCCTTAGCATGCCCCTGCCGGTTCGCGTCATAGCGCCCCCAAGTCTCAAAGGCTGTGGACATGCGGGCTGCGGTTTGCGGGTTCAACGGGTCAATCTTCAAAAGCCAGTCCGCCAGAAGGCGGTAGCCCGCCCCATCGGCGCGGTGGAAGCCCGCGTGATTGCCCGCGAGAGAGCCCAGAACGCTGCGGAAGCGGTTGGGGTTCTTCCAATCAAACGCCGGATGCGCGGTCAATTCTGCCGTCAACTCGGCCGCGCGTTCGGGTGCAGCATGAAGGATTTGCAGCGCAAACCACTTGTCCATCACCAAAGCATTGCCGCCCCAGCGCTTCTCGAAGGCCTGCAGTTCAGCCTGTCCTTCGCCAATTGCCAAAAGTGCCGACAAAGCCCCTACCTGATCGGTCATATTGCTGGCCGAGGCAAATCCCGCAGTCGCCGCCTGACCCGCATCAAGCCGCGCTTGCAGCATCAGGGCCGCCGCTTTCAAAGCCCGCCGCCCGGCCGCTTTGGCATCAGCCGAGAAAGCCCCGGTCTCCGACATCGCAGCGATCAGCGCCGGCAGTCCCGGGGCCAGCTTCGCCGCCAATGCCTGCGAAGCCTCTCTGCGGGCGGCCTGGATGCGATCTGGGTCGGGCGTTGCACCGGCATCGTAAAGCGCTTGCGCAAGCTCATCCTCACCCGGCAGGCGCAGAGCCAAAGCGCGGAACGCCGGGTCAAGCTCAGGATCCAAAGCCAAACCAGCCAGCGCCTCAAGCCATTGTGGCGCTGGAGCCGCCCCTTCTTGCACCATCGCGAGCAGGGCCGATTTCGCCAAAGCCCGACCCGCCTCCCAGCGGTTGAAAAGGTCGGTGTCATGCGCCAAAAGGAAGGCCTGTTCAGCAGAAGTCGTGGTTCGCTGCAGCACCACGGGCGCTGAGAAGCCGCGCAGGATCGAGGGGATCGGCTTCGTCGCCAGCCCTTCAAAACGGAAGCTTTGCGCCGCTTGCGTCATCTCGAGCACGGTCGTGCCCACCACCTCATCGCCATTGGGGTTCAAAAGCCCCACAGCGATTGGGATCACCTTGGCGTCTTTATGCGGCTGGCCCGGTGTCGCGGGGTTCTCTTGCTCAAAATGCAGCGTGTAGGTGCCATCCTCCCATGTCTCAGCAACCTTCAGGCGCGGCGTCCCGGCCTGCCCATACCAACGCTTGAACGCTGCAAGGTCGCGGCCAGTCACATCTTCGAAGACCCGCAGCCAATCTTCGATCGTCGCAGCCTCACCATCATGGCGATCAAAATAAAGGTCTAAAGCACGGGCATAATCCGCATCCCCCACCAAGGTTTTCAGCATGCCGATGATCTCGGCACCCTTTTCATAGATGGTGGCGGTGTAGAAATTGTTGATCTCAACAAAGGATTCCGGCCGCACCGGATGCGCCAATGGCCCCTGATCCTCGCGGAACTGCCGCGCGCGCAACAAGGCCACATCCTCGATCCGCTTCACCGCGCCCGAGCGCATATCGCCGGAAAACTGCTGATCGCGGAAGACCGTAAGGCCTTCTTTCAGGCAAAGCTGGAACCAATCGCGGCAGGTGGTCCGGTTACCGGTCCAATTGTGGAAATATTCATGCGCGATCACGCTTTCGATACGGGCATAATCGTCATCTGTGGCGGTCTCGGGGCTGGCCAGAACGAGCTTAGAGTTGAAAATGTTCAACCCTTTGTTCTCCATCGCGCCCATATTGAAGTCATCGACGGCGACGATGTTGAAAATGTCCAAATCATATTCGCGCCCGTAAACCTCTTCATCCCAGCGCATCGAGCGGATGAGGCTGTCCATCGCATAGGCGCAACGATCCTCATCACCCGGTCGCACCCAGATCGCGAGATCAACCTTGCGGCCCGATTGGGTCGTAAAACTGTCGCGGTGCGCCACCAAATCGCCCGCCACCAGCGCGAAAAGATAGGCCGGCTTTGGCCAAGGGTCTTGCCATTCCGCCCAACCCGCGCCCTGCCCCAAAGGGTTGCCGTTCGACAAGAGCACCGGCAGATCCGCTTCAATGCGCACCTTGAAGGTGGCCATGACATCGGGGCGGTCGGGGTAATAGGTGATCTTGCGAAACCCCTCGGCCTCGCATTGCGTGCAATACATGCCGTTCGACATGTAAAGCCCCTCAAGCGCAGTATTGGCGGCGGGGGCAATCTCGACCTCGGCCTCCCATAGGAAGGGGCCCGAGGGCACGGCGCAGCGCAGCCCCGTCGGAGTGACCACGGGCGTGATCTCTTGGCCATCAATCCGAGCCGAGATCAGCCTAAGCAACTCACCATGCAAGAAAAAATCTTTGCCAGAGGAAGGAGCCTTGGGGTTCGGCGCAAAGCGGATGCGAGAAAGGACGCGGGTCGCCTCGGGGAAGAGCCGGAAGGTCAGCTCGACGCTGTCGATGGTCCAGCCAAAGGGCTGGTAATCGGCCAGATAAATGGTCTGCGGTGCGGCGTCTTGCATGGTCGGATCCCCGGAGCTGCTCTGGCGGCAAAGCCTAGGGGCGCGGGGCGCGGGCTTCAAGGGAGCGCTTTTGCGGCGGCGCAGCTTTCGGTGCAGCGCCGCAAAAGGAAAGTGCCTCCGGCGAGGATATTTTTATTCTGAAAGAAGATGTTAGGGAGAGTGCTGGTGCGCACCCACCGCCTTGGCGAGCTTGCCGAGGGTTTGCAGGCCAAGTTCCACCGCGCCAAATCCTTTGGCCGCTTCGCATTCCTTGGCTGAAGCGAAAACCATGCCAAGCGTGACTTCCGTCGCGCCCGCAGTCTCGTCAAAACGCGCCCAAGCATCGGCATGTTTGGGGCCGTTCTCCCCCCAAAGCAGCGTGTAGCTGAGCCGGTCCTGCGGGATGATCTCTTGATAGCGGTGGTGATTGGGATAGACGGTCCCATCCGGTCCGATCATGTCAAAGACCCATTCGCCGCCCGACCGCAGATCTATCCTTTTGGTGCGGCAGGAAAAACCCTCCGGCCCCCACCATCGCGGCAGGCTCGCCTCATCGAGCCACGCGCCCCAGACTGCCGCTTTCGGGGCGTTGATGACCCGGCGGATCAGCATCATCCGCTCGGCCACGTCGCGCAGATTGTTAAGCCCGCCGTTGAAGCCATGCCGGTAGCCCGCGGCCATATCCGAAGCCAGAGAGGAGAGCTGCACGGTGACATGGATCCGGCTGCCCGTCACTGTCGGGGAGAAAACCGCCGTCACCAGGGCCGCCGATTGCGGCACGCCTTCGGCCGAGATCACCTCGTAATTCACGCTGCGCGCTTCGGGATCAAGCGTCAGCCAGCCGGTTTCGACACGGATCTCGGGCGGATTGGGGCCTTGGCAGATCGAGATCTCGCGCCCGCCGACCCTTGGATCTGACTCAAGGATGCTGACCTCAACCTCGGGCGTGGGGGCGGACCAGATTGCGCGGGCGGCGGGCGCCAGCCAGGCTTGCCACAAAGTGTCGACCGGAGCGGCGATCTCGCGCTCAAAGCTGAGTTGCGCAAAGGGCGTCATCCTTGCAACCCCTTGGCATAGGTTTCAAGCTGGCTCGCCACCGTGCCCCAGCCATCATAAAAACCCATCTTCTCATGGCTGGCGCGGGCATCAGGGCTGCGATGGCGCGCGATGGCGGTATAGGTCGTGCCGCCATCGGCACCGTCCTGCAAGAGCAGAATGGCGGTCATGAAGGGATCAGCCGCGGGCTTCCAGCCTTCGGTGTAGCTGTCGGTAAAGACAAGTTTTTCACCGGGGACCACCTCAAGATAGACCCCCTTATTGTCCATCACATGGCCGTCGACATCAAAGCTGGTGTTGAACCTTCCGCCGACGCACAGATCGATATCGACCGCGGTGATTTTATGTGGCTTGGGGATGAAAAAATGCGGAATGTGGCGCGGTTCGGTCCAGCATTCCCAGATCAGCGCGCGTGGCACCGCAAGGCTGCGGGTGAAGCTGAGGTCGGTTTGCGGGTCGAGGTCGAAAGCGTGCAGGTTCATGGTTTTCGCTCCTCCATCAATTTCATCACATAATCATCAAGCCGATCGAGCCGGGCCTCCCAGATCGACCTTTGCTCATCGAGCCAGTTGCGGATCGGGGTCAGCGCCTCGGGGCGGATCGCGCAAGAGCGCACCCTTCCGTCCTTGGTGCTGTCGATCAGCCCAGCCTCTTCCAGCACAGATAAGTGGCGCATCACCGTGGGCAGGCGCAGCCCGCTGGGACGCGCCAGCTCAGAGACGGGCGCGGGCCCTTCGGCAAGGCGTGTCAGGATCGCGCGTCGGGTCGGGTCCGACAAAGCGTGGAACATTAAAGATAGGTCTGCGTCATGCTTAGCCATATTGCTAACCATATGCCGAGTGATCTTTGACGCAAGAGAAACTTCGCAGGTCAGCTAAGTTTTGCCTTGCCGTTGCGGCATCTTCAACGAAACACATAAAGTGCTTACTTGCCCAGCCAATCAATTGGCACGCCTCTTACCTTGCTCCACGCCAGCCCCAAGAGGTACTGTGCACCGCGGTATGCAAGGAGGCGATCATGGCAGCGCGAGTGACGAAATCCGGGCTTAAGGTTGATGAGCAGCTGGCCCGCTTCATGGATGAGACCGCCCTGCCCGGCACCGGCATCGCGCCCGCGCAGTTCTGGGATGGTTTTGCCGCGATCCTTCGTGATCTGGCGCCGAAGAACCGCGCGCTTTTGGCCAAGCGCCAAACCTTGCAGGACCAGATCGATGCTTGGCACCGCGCCCGCAAAGGCCAGAGCCACGACCATATCGCCTATAAGAGCTTCTTGGCCGAGATCGGCTATCTTCTGCCCGAAGGCCCGGCCTTCCAGATCGAGACCGAGAATGTTGACCCCGAGATTGCTACGGTTCCCGGCCCTCAGCTCGTGGTGCCGATCACCAATGCGCGCTATGCTTTGAACGCTGCCAACGCGCGCTGGGGCAGCCTTTACGACTGCCTTTACGGCACTGATGCGATGGGCTCGGCTCCGCCGAAAGGCCCTTACGAGAAGGGCCGCGGCGCGCGCGTGGTCGCGCGGGCGCGGGTATTCTTGGATGAGGCCTTCCCGATCGAAGGCGCAAGCCACGCCGATGTGCGCCGCTATTTCGTCAAAGACGGTGCTTTGCTGGTCGATGACCTGCCGCTGGTAACCCCGTCGAAGTTCGTCGGCTACAAGGGCAATCCGAAGGCGCCGGATGCAATCTTGTTGCGCAATAACGGCTTGCATGTCGAACTGATCTTCGACCGGGCGCATTTCATCGGCGCGCGCGATCAGGCACTTCTGGCTGATGTGCAGATCGAAAGCGCGATGTCGGCGATCATGGATTGCGAAGATTCCGTCGCTTGCGTCGATGCCGAAGACAAGGTGCAGGCCTACGGCAATTGGCTTGGCCTGATGCGCGGCGACTTGGCCGATACGTTCGAGAAAGCCGGCCGCGCGACGACGCGGCGGCTGAATGCCGACCGGCGCTACACGGCCCCTGATGGCAGCCCACTGGAGTTGAAAGGCCGCGCGCTGATGTGGGTGCGCAACGTTGGCCATTTGATGACCAACCCGGCGATCCTTTTGCCCGATGGCTCGGAAGTGCCCGAGGGGATCATGGATGCGATGGTGACCACCGCGATCGCCCTGCATGATCTGCAAAAGACCGAAGGCCTGCGCAACTCGGTCAAAGGCTCGGTCTATGTGGTGAAGCCGAAGATGCACGGGCCTGAGGAAGTGGCTTTCGCCAATGAGATCTTCACGCGCGTTGAGGCGGTGCTGGGCCTGCCGGCACATACCGTCAAGCTTGGTATCATGGATGAAGAGCGGCGGACCTCGGTCAACCTGAAGGAATGCATCCGGGCGGCCAAACACCGGGTGGCCTTTATCAACACCGGCTTCCTTGACCGCACCGGCGATGAGATCCACACCTCGATGGAAGCTGGCTCCTTCAGCCGCAAAGATTTCATCAAGCGCAAGGGCTGGATCGCGGCTTATGAGAATTTGAACGTCGATATTGGCCTCGAATGCGGGCTGTCGGGCAAGGCGCAGATCGGCAAGGGCATGTGGGCGA
Source organism: Pseudogemmobacter lacusdianii (assembly GCF_030848395.1). Lineage (GTDB taxonomy): Bacteria > Pseudomonadota > Alphaproteobacteria > Rhodobacterales > Rhodobacteraceae > Pseudogemmobacter > Pseudogemmobacter lacusdianii. The sequence goes on from NZ_JAVDBT010000014.1 coordinate 63,244, forward strand.
TGCCGGATCTGATGGCAGCGATGCTGGATGAGAAGATCGCCCATCCCCGCGCCGGGGCCAATTGCGCTTGGGTGCCCTCGCCCACCGCCGCCACCTTGCATGCTTTGCATTACCACCGGGTGAATGTGCTGGCGGTGCAGGAGAAACTTGCCAAGGGTGGGCGGCGCGCCCATGTCGACGGCATCTTGGAGATCCCGCAAGCCAGCTTCCGCCGCTGGTCGGCCGATCAGGTCCGGCGTGAGGTCGACAACAATGCCCAAGGCATCCTTGGCTATGTGGTGCGCTGGATCGACCAAGGCGTTGGCTGCTCGAAAGTGCCCGATATCAATGATGTCGGGTTGATGGAGGACCGCGCCACCTGCCGGATCTCGGCCCAGCACCTCGCCAATTGGCTGCATCAAGGCGTGGTCAGCCGCGATGAGGTGATGGAGGCGATGCAGCGGATGGCGCTGGTGGTGGACCGCCAGAACGCAAGCGATCCGCTCTACAAGCCAATGGCGCCAGGCTACCAAGGCATCGCCTTCCAAGCCGCCTGCGATCTGGTGTTCAAGGGCCGCGAGCAACCCTCGGGCTATACCGAGCCCTTGCTGCACGCCTATCGCCTTCAGGCCAAAGCGGCGCGCTAACCCTTAGCGCGTGATCCAATAGCGCAGCCGCTGATCGCGGCTGCAGCTTTCTTTGACCTTGCCTCTGCGCGTGCCGCGCAACCGGCAAGGCGGTGCCTCCGGCGGGGATATTTTCATTCTGAAAGAAAGCGCCCTCTTTCAGAAGCCAAGTAACATCCGGCGGACGCAGCCCCCCAGTCCTACGCCTCCTCCTTCGCAAGGCGCGCGGTTAGGCCGCGATATCAAGCCCCAAGGCGTGGATTGTTTTTGTCAGTTCCCCCAATGCCTTATGAACTGCACGGTGCCGTTCGACCCGCCCCATTGCGGCAAAAGCCTGTGCCCGGATCTTCACCTGAAAGTGGCTCTCCCCCGAGCCGTCATCCCCGGCATGCCCGCCATGCAGATGGCTTTCGTTCACCACCTCAAGCAGATGCGGCGCGAATGCGGCGGTTAGCCGCTCTTCAAGCTTGGTCTTCACATTCATTTTTCAGCACACCCCTTCAATCCGCTGCCAGAAAGCTTAAACTCGCGGCCCCGAGTCGGGAAGACAGCAGGCAGGCTTTCGGTTATGGCGTCCAAGAACCCCTTTGAATTTGATTTGCGCGTGAGTGCGGATAAAAAGCGCAAACAGGCCTCGCGCCGTGGCGCCTCGGCGGCCGTTGAGGCCTCGGGACGCGCTTGCGATCACCCCGGCGGCTGTGACAAGCCCGGCGCCTATCGCGCGCCGAAATCGCCAGATTTGCTCGATGAGTTCTTCTGGTTCTGCAAGGATCACATCCGCGAATACAACCTGAAGTGGAACTTCTTCAACGGCACCACCGATGAGGATTACCAAAAGATCGTCGACAAGGACCGCGTTTGGGAGCGCGAGACCAAGCCCTTCTCGCGTATTGGCGATGGCAATGCTTGGGCGCGCATGGGGGTGAATGACCCGATGCAACTTCTGGGCGAGAATGCCACGATCAATCCGGGCGCGCAGCCGGCCTCGGGGGCCACGCGCAAGCTGCCCCCCTCTGAGCGCAAGGCGGTTGAGATTTTGGATGCGCGCGACACGATGACCAAGGCGGAAATCCGCAAGGCCTATAAACAGTTGATCAAGGTGCTGCACCCCGACATGAACGGTGGTGACCGCAGCCAAGAAGAGCAGTTGCAAGAGGTGGTCTGGGCTTGGGATCAGATCAAGGACAGCCGCCACTTCCGCGATTAAGGCTCCGGGGCGCGTTCAAGCGCCCCAATGCCGCCCTCAACGGCTGATGCTTGGCGGCTCTGGACCGCGCATGACCGTAAAGGCAGGGATTTTTGCCGGCTCCCCTTGCGGCCCTGCCGTGAATGTTCCACAACTCGATGCGTTATGGCGCCCTGCGGGGGCGCGAGAGATCAGGACTTATCCATGCTTGATGCTGTTGCGAAACCCACCGAGGAAATTTCTGTCCGTGACGTGTTCGGGATTGATACCGACATGCGGGTCAAGGGTTTCGCCGAGCGGACCGACCGGGTGCCCGAGATTGACCCGACCTATAAATTCGATCCGGACACCACCTTGGCGATCTTGGCAGGCTTTGCCTATAACCGCCGCGTGATGATCCAAGGCTATCACGGCACCGGGAAATCGACCCATATCGAGCAAGTGGCCGCCCGACTGAACTGGCCTTGCGTGCGCGTCAACCTCGACAGCCACATCAGCCGGATCGACCTGATCGGCAAGGATGCGATCAAGCTGGAAGACGGCAAGCAGGTTACCAAATTCCACGAAGGTATCCTGCCTTGGGCTTTGCGCAACCCGGTTGCCATCGTCTTTGACGAATATGACGCCGGCCGCGCCGATGTGATGTTCGTGATCCAGCGCGTGCTGGAGCATGATGGCAAGCTGACGCTCTTGGACCAAAACGAAATCATCACCCCCCACCCGTCGTTCCGCCTCTTTGCAACGGCGAACACTGTGGGTCTGGGCGACACCACCGGCCTTTACCACGGCACCCAACAGATCAACCAAGCCCAGATGGACCGCTGGTCGCTGGTCGCCACGCTGAACTACCTCAGCCATGATGCCGAGGCCGCGATCATTCTGGCCAAGAACCCCCATTACAACACCGCTGAGGGCCGCAAGGAAATCAGCCAGATGGTGACCGTGGCGGATCTGACCCGAACCGCCTTCATCAATGGCGATCTCTCGACCGTGATGAGCCCGCGGACCGTGCTCAACTGGGCCGAGAATGCGCGGATCTTCCGCAACATCGGCTATGCCTTCCGGCTCTCCTTCCTCAACAAATGCGACGAGCTTGAGCGCCAGACCGTGGCCGAGTTCTATCAGCGCTGCTTTGCGGAAGAGCTGCCCGAAAGCGCTGCCAGCATGGCGATGAAGTGAAGTAACGGGGGCTCTGCCCCCACGGCCTGCGGCCTCCCCCGGGATATTTCCAGACAGAAAATAGGACCGTTTCCTTTCATTTTCTGCCCTCAAATATCCTCGGGGGGTCCGGGGGGCGAAGCGCCCCCGGCCTTCTTTCAAACGCGGGCATTTCCTTGCCTAAATTTTCTGCCGGTGACAGGGTCGATCCATGAGCAAGCCCTCCGATAACCCCGCCGATCCTTTCAAAAAGGCTCTGGCCGAGGCCACCCGCACGATGGCGGATGACCCGGAAATGGCGGTCTCTTACTCCGTCGATCCGCCGGGGATGAACAAAGAAGGCGTGCGCCTGCCGCAGGTCAGCCGCCGGATGACCCGCGATGAGGTTCTGCTGGCGCGTGGCACGGCGGATGCCTTTGCGCTGCGCCGCAAATATCATGACGAAGCTGTTGCCTCGCGCTATGCGCCGACGGGTCCGCTTGCCCGCGATATCTATGACGCGATGGAGACCGCCCGCGTCGAGGCGATGGGCGCGCGCTACATGCCCGGCACCGCAGGCAATATCGACGCCAAGATCGGCCATGAGGCCGAGCGTAAGGGCTATGCCCAGATCACCAATCCGCAAGATGCCCCCTTGCCCGTGGCTGCGGGCTATCTGGTGCGTCATCTCGCCAGCGGGCGCGATCTGCCGAAGGGCGCGCAGAATGTCATGAGCCTCTGGCGCGGCTTCATCGAAGACCAAGCCGGCGGCACGCTGGAAAACCTTGACCACGTTCTGGCCGATCAAGCCGCCTTCGCGCGGCTCGCGCGCAAGGTGATCTCGGACCTCGGCTATGGCGATCAACTGGGCGACGACCCGGACCGCCCAGACGAGGATGAGGCCGGCGACGAGGCCGAGGAAGATCAAGAAAGCCCCGAATCCTCGGGCGAGGATGAACAAGAATCAGAGGAATCCGAGGCCAGCCCTGAGCAGTCTCAGGAAGAGCAGCAAGACCAAAGCCAAGCGCAAGTCACCATGGAAGACAGCGCGGATATGGAGCAAGGCGATGAGACGGAGCAGCCGGAAGGCGAAGCCCCGCTTGAGCCGCCGCCCCCTGCTGCGCATTCCGATGCCGACCCGAATTATGTCGTCTATGCCACGGAATTTGACGAAGAAATCCGCGCTGAGGATTTGGCCGAACCGGCCGAATTGGAACGCCTGCGCGCCTATCTTGACCAGCAACTCGAGCCCCTGAAGGGCGCCGTCAGCCGTCTGGCCAATAAGCTACAACGCCGCTTGCAGGCGCAACAAAACCGCTCTTGGCTCTTTGATCTGGAAGAGGGCGTTTTGGATGCCGGGCGTCTGGCCCGCGTTGTCGCCAACCCGACCACGCCCTTGTCCTTCAAATGGGAAAAGGACACCGAGTTCCGCGACACGGTGGTCACGCTTCTCATCGACAATTCAGGCTCGATGCGCGGCCGTCCGATCTCGATCGCGGCGATCTGCGCCGATGTTCTGGCCCGCACGCTTGAGCGTTGCCAAGTGAAGACCGAGATCCTTGGCTTCACCACGCGCGCTTGGAAAGGCGGTCAAAGCCGCGAGCGCTGGCTGGCCAATGGTCGCCCACAGCAGCCCGGTCGTCTGAACGATCTGCGCCACATCATCTATAAATCCGCCGATGCGCCCTGGCGTCGGGTGCGGCCGAACCTTGGCCTGATGATGAAAGAGGGCTTGCTGAAGGAAAACATCGACGGTGAGGCCTTGGAATGGGCGCACCGCCGCATGGCCAGCCGCCCCGAGGCGCGCAAGATCCTGATGGTGATCAGCGATGGCGCGCCGGTTGATGACTCGACGCTTTCGGTGAACCCCGCGAATTATCTGGAAAAACACCTGCGCGATGTGATCGCCATGGTCGAGAAGATGCGCCGGGTTGAGCTGATTGCCATCGGCATCGGCCATGATGTGACGCGCTACTATAACCGCGCCGTCACCATCACCGATGTCGAGCAATTGGCCGGGGCGATGACCGAGCAGCTTGCGAGCCTTTTCGACAGCGATCCCAAGGCGCAAAAGCGTGGCGGGATGCGGCGGGCGGGCTAAGCCTCTGCCCTGGGGGCGTTCATAAAAGAAGAAGGGTCTTTGCCCATGTTTCAGACCTTTGACAGCCAAGCCTCGCCGGATCAGGGGCCGCCGCGCCTTGCCGCTTTGCGCCAAGCGCTCAGCGCTTCGGGTCTGGCCGGGTTCATCGTGCCGCGTTCGGATGTGCACCAAGGCGAATATGTCGCCAAGCGCGATGAGCGGTTGCAATGGCTGACGGGCTTCACCGGCTCGGCGGGCTTCTGCATCGTGCTGCCTGAAATCGCAGGCGTCTTCATCGATGGCCGCTACCGCACGCAAGTGAAGGCGCAAGTGGCGCTTTCGGATTACACCCCAGTGCCTTGGCCCGAGGTGCGCCCCGGCGACTGGCTGCGCGAGAACCTCAGCTCGGGCGTCGTGGGCTTTGACCCTTGGCTGCACAGCGCCGAAGAGATCGCCCGTATCCGCGAGGCGCTGGCTGGCACGGCAGTCACCTTGGCCAGCTCGGCCAATTTGATCGACGCGATTTGGCCCGACCAACCTGCCCCGCCGATGGCCCCCGCCTTCGTGCACCCCGATGCTTTGGCGGGCGAAACCAGCGCCGAGAAGCGCCAGCGTCTCTCCGAGGGCCTACGCGCCCAAGGTCAGCGCGCCGCCGTGATCACTTTGCCGGATTCATTGTGCTGGCTTTTGAACCTGCGCGGCGGGGATGTGCCGCGCAACCCGATCCTGCATGGCTTTGCCATCCTGCACGACGATGGCAAGGTGACACTTTTCGCCGAGGCGCAGAAGATCAACAACGAGGTTCGAGCCCAGCTTGGCCCGGATGTGACCCTTGCCCAACCCTCCGATTTCGCCGCCGCTCTGCGCGGGCTGCAAGGTCCGGTGCGCATCGATCACAGCACCGCCCCCCTCGCCGTCTCCGAGATCCTGACCGAGGCCGGGATCGCCTTCGTCTGGGGCGATGACCCCTGCCGACTGCCGAAAGCGCGCAAGACCGCCGCCGAGATCCAAGGCATGCGCGAGGCGCATCTGCGCGACGGCGCGGCGATGGTTGAGTTCCTCTATTGGCTTGACCAGCAGCCGCTCGAGACGGTGACCGAGATTGATGTGGTGCGCGCGCTGGAAGGCTTCCGCCGCGCCACCAATGCGCTGCATGACATCAGTTTTGACACGATCAGCGGTGCGGGTCCAAACGGCGCAGTGATCCATTACCGGGTGACCGAAGAGACCAACCGGGTCCTTTCCCGCAACGAGCTCCTTTTGGTGGATTCTGGCGCGCAATACCTCGACGGCACCACCGATATCACCCGGACCATGCCGATCGGCGATCCGGGGGATGAGGCACGGATCTGCTACACGCGCGTCTTGCAAGGCATGATCGCGGTTTCGCGGGCACGCTGGCCGGTAGGACTTGCGGGTCGCGATCTCGACCCCTTGGCCCGCTATCCGCTTTGGGTTGAAGGGCAAGACTTCAACCACGGCACCGGCCACGGCGTCGGCGCGTTCCTCAGCGTGCATGAAGGCCCCCAGCGGCTGAGCCGCAGCTCGGAAGTGCCACTGGAGCCGGGGATGATCCTGTCAAATGAGCCGGGCTATTACCGCGAGGGCGCTTTCGGCATCCGGCTGGAAAACCTGATCGTGGTGCAAGAGGCCCCAGCTTTGGGCGACAACCGCCCGCAGCTGAACTTCGAGACGCTGACCTTCGTGCCCTTCGACCGCCGCCTGATCCTGGCCGAGGCGCTGTCGCCCGGTGAGCGGCTTTGGATCAACGCCTACCATGCCGAGGTGCTGGCGAAGCTGCAGTCCCGGCTCTCGGCCCCGGCATTGGCATGGACCCAAGCCGCCTGCGCGCCGCTGTAATCGGCCCGAATGCAAAACGGCGGGGATTGCCCCGCCGTTTTTAAGCCCTCGCTCAGACCGCCTCTGCCGCGGTTTGGCGGATCCGCTCCACCATCGCCCGCACCCCATTGGAGCGCTGCGCCGAAAGGTGATCATTCAGCCCCAAGCGGCCAAGCTCCGCCGGTGCATCAACCGCGGCCACTTCAGCCACCGGCAGCCCGGCGTAAAGCGCATGCAGAACCGCGATCAGCCCTCGCACGATCATCGCATCGCTGTCGCCTTGGAAATCAAACCGACCGTCGGTGATTTGCGGGCGCAGCCAAACTTGGCTCGCGCAGCCATCAACCTTATAGGCCGCAACCTTGAACGTGTCCTCCAAGGCAGGCATGGCGCGGCCAAGCTCGATCACATGGCGGTAGCGCTCTTCCCAATCCTCAAGGAAGTCAAAGGTTTCGGCAATATCCTCAAACGCGGCAGTGGCCATCGAAATTCTCCTTGCCCCCGAGGTAGTGGCTGCGCTGCAATCTGTCCAGAGGCGCAGATCTTGGCATCCGCGCTTTTCAAAAGCTGCGCCATGCGCTAGCCAAGAGCGAACAGCCGGAGTCCTTGCATGAACCTGCCCACCTCTCTGCGCCCCCAGCATCTGCGTCCAGCGCTGCTCGGCCTTTGCCTGACCTTTGGCCTTGCGGCTTGCGGCGGCTTCGGTGCCAGCAAATTCAACCCAATGAATTGGTTCGGCGGCTCGCAAGAGGTGCAAAAGGAGGCCCTGCCCGCCGCTGCGCCCGACTACCGCGCCCTTGTGCAACAGGTGATCAGCCTCGATATCGACGAGGTGCCCGGCGGCGCCATCATCCGCGCAACCGGCCTGCCCCCCACCCAAGGCTACTGGCAGGCGGAATTGGTGCCGCAACCCGTGGATGCCAACGGCCGTTTGGTGCTGGAGTTCCGCGCCTTCCCGCCGGTCAAAGCCAGCAATTCCGGCACCGCGCCCTCGCGCGAAGTCGTAGTGGCGCTTTACCTTTCCAACTACAAACTGAACGCGATCCGCGAAATCGTGGTCCAAGGCGAAGCCAACGCCCGCTCTGTGCGCCGCTGACTGCCCGCCGCCGCATCAACGCGGCGGCATCGCCTTTGGCAGGCGTCGATTTTGAGTATTTAGATCAAGATGAAAGGGGCAGAAATGCCCCTCTTTCAGAACATAAATCTCCCCGCCGGAGGCGGCTTCGAGCCGGTTGCGCGGGAACCGCGCAGAGGCGAGACAAAAAGCTTGCGCCTGAAAGGCGCGCCTTTTGATTAAAGATAGACCACGCGCACTTCGGTGCCTTTGGCCGACAAAGCCACTTCGCCACTGCAAAGCCGCAAGGCATCAGAGCCGAAAGCATCGCGGCGCCAACCGGTGAGGGCTGCGACATCCCGGCTGCCAGCGGCAATCGCATCAAGCTCGGCCGCCGAAGCGATCAGGCGCGGCGCCACGCCAAGGCTTTCCGATTTCGCCTTCAAAAGCACGCGCAGCAGATCGGCCAAGGCGCCATTGACCTGCGGCTGATCCTTGGCGGGATCGACTTTCGGCATATCTTCAGGCCGCATCTCGAGGCCTGCCTTCACCGCTGCCAGAATGCCATCGGCAATCTCCGGCTTGCGGCCCTCGCGCAGCAAGAGCCGCGAGCGGCCCAGCTCTTCGATATTCGTGGGCCGGGTCGAGGCCAGCTCCAAGAGCGCATCATCTTTCATCACCCGGCTGCGCGGCACATTCTGCGCCTGCGCATAGGCCTCGCGGAAGCGTGCAAGCTCTTTCACCACCGCCAAGAAGCGCCCCGAGGAGGTGCGGGTTTTGATCCTGAGCCAAGCTTCGGCCGGCACCACCGTATAGGTCGCGGGATCGGTCAGGATAGACAACTCTTCTTCCACCCAAGGGCTGCGCTTGTTCTTGGCCAGTTGTGCGGCAAGCCATTCGTAGATCACCCGTAGATGGGTGACATCGGCCAAAGCGTAATCCTTTTGCGCTTGGCTCAAGGGGCGGCGCGACCAATCGGTGAAGCGGCTGGTCTTATCGAGATTGGCTTTCGCGATGCGCTTCACCAGCGTCTCATAGCCGACCTGCTCGCCAAAGCCGCAGACCATTGCCGCGACTTGGGTGTCAAACAAGGGCTTCGGGAAGACCCCACCTTCGACGAAGAATATCTCAAGATCCTGCCGGGCCGCATGGAAGACCTTGACCGTCGCCTCATGGCGAAAAAGGTCGTAAAGCGGTTCGAGGCTCATGCCCTCGCCCTCGATCGGGTCGATCAGCACCGCATCGCCATCCTTACCGGGCAGCGCCATCTGGATCAGGCAGAGCTTCGACCAATAGGTCCGCTCGCGCAGAAACTCGGTATCGATGGTGACATAGGGTTGGGTCTTGGCCGCTTCACAAAAGCTGGCAAGCTCTTCCGTCGTGGTGATCGTGCGCATGGGCCGTCCTGTGGCAGGTGCGGGGTCATCCCGCAAATTGCATCCGCTATAGGGGTTAGGATGGCAAAAGAAAACCCAAGGCCGGAAGATCGCTTGCAAGTGCCGCCCCCGCGTGACTTCTATGCGGCGTTTTGCATAAAGTGGAGGCAGAGTTGCGCTGGCTGTGGTTGACCCTTGGTCTGGTGTTTTTGGGCATCGGGCTGGTTGGAGTGGTCTTGCCCGTGCTGCCGACGACGCCGTTTTTGCTGATCGCCACGGCGGCCTTCGCCAAATCCTCGCCCCGGCTGCACGCCTGGCTCTTGGCGCATCCAACGCTGGGGCCGCCGATCCGGAGCTGGCAAGAGCATGGTGCAATTTCCAGAAATGCCAAACGCTTGGCCACCGGCACGATGGCAGCGACCTTCGCGGTCTCGGCACTCGTTGGGCTGCCTTGGCAGGCGCTTTTGGGCCAAGCTTTGCTCATGGGGATCGGCGCGGCCTTTATCCTCACGCGCCCCGCGGGGCCCAAGGGCTGAGGCCCCACCTTTCTTGTTTAAGTATACCAGTTTAGCTTAAATAGACCGGGCTGCGGTCACCGGAGGCATAGCGGCGCAGCACCTGCGGATAGAGCTTGTGCTCCATTACCAAAACCCTTGCGGCAAGTGCCTCAGCGGTATCGCCTTGCAACACCGGCACGCGCGCTTGGCCCAGAAGCGGGCCCGCGTCGAGCTCGGCCGTCACCTCATGCACCGAGCAGCCCGCCTCAATATCGCCCGCATCCAAAGCGCGCTGATGGGTGTGAAGGCCCGGATATTTCGGCAAAAGCGAGGGGTGGATGTTGAGCATCCGGCCCTCAAACTGGCGCACGAAACTGGGGGTCAGCACCCGCATAAAACCCGCAAGGCAGATGATATCGGGCTCAGCCGCCAGAATGGGCTGCAAAAGCGCTGCCTCAAAGGCCGCGCGGTCTTTGCCGAAATTGCGATGATCGACCGAAGCCACTGGCACACCTAAAGCCGCTGCTTTGGCCAGCCCCGAAGCCTCGGGGTCATTCGAGGCGACCAGCACCGGCCGCGCCGGGTGATCGCCCACCATGCTTTCCACCAGCCGCAGCATGTTCGAGCCGCCGCCGGAGATCAGCAGCGCGACGCGTTTCACAGCAGCTTGCCCGAGTAGATCACGCCCTCGCCCGCGACGATGGTGCCAAGACGCGCGACGGTCTCCCCCTGCTCGGCGAGCAAAGCCTCGATCGCATCAGCTTGATCCGGGGCAACCACCAGCATCATGCCGATGCCGCAGTTGAAGGTTTTCAAGAGTTCCGGCTCGGACATATTCGCCGTTGTGGCGAGCCAGCGGAAGACCGGCGGCAGCGTCCAAGCGCTCAGGTCGATGGCGCAGGCCAAACCCTCCGGCAGCAGGCGTGGCGGGTTTTCGGTGATGCCACCGCCGGTGATATGGGCCAGACCATGCACGCCACCGGCGCGGATCGCTGCCAGCACTTGGCGGACATAAAGCCGGGTCGGCGCCAAAAGGGCCTCGCCCAAGGTGCCACCGCCGAAGGGCGACGGCGCGGACCACGACAAGCCCGAGATCTCAACCACTTTGCGCACGAAGGAATAGCCGTTCGAATGCACGCCATTGGAGCCGAGGCCCAAGATAACATCGCCCTCGGCCACGCCTTGCGGCAGATGCTGGCCACGTTCCATCGCGCCAACGGCGAAACCGGCAAGGTCGAAATCCTCGCCATGATACATGCCGGGCATCTCGGCGGTCTCGCCCCCGATCAGGGCGCAACCGGATTCAGCGCAGCCGCGGGCGATGCCTTCGACGATGCGGGTGGCGCGCTCGACATCAAGTTTGCCAGTGGCGAAATAGTCCAAGAAGAACAAAGGCTCAGCGCCTTGGCAGACCAGATCATTGACGCACATCGCGACAAGATCGACGCCGATCGTGCTGACATTGCCAGTGTCGATGGCGATCTTGAGCTTGGTGCCAACGCCATCAGTGGCGGCCACCAAGACCGGATCGGTATAGCCTGCAGCCTTAAGGTCAAAGAGCGCGCCGAAGCCGCCCAAACCGCCCATCACCCCCGAACGTGAGGTGGCTTTGGCGGCGGGTTTGATCCGCTCGACCAAGGCATTGCCGGCATCGATATCGACACCGGCCTCGGCATAGGTCAGTCCATTGTGCTTATTGGTCATCTGGCTATCCCCCGGGCGCGGATCAGGCGCGGAATCTGGTGCGGCCCGCATAGACCAAAGGCGCAGGCGGTGCAACGCGGCGGGTTCATCTTGGCGCGGATTAAGGGCCACTGGGCCAGAATGACAAAGGCAGAGCTTGACGCTTCGCCGCCATCTGGCTACCCAAGGCAACGGTAGGGGCCTGTAGCTCAATGGTTAGAGCCGGGCGCTCATAACGCCTTGGTTGGGGGTTCGAGTCCCTCCGGGCCTACCACCGCCCCCACAATTGCCGCCTTGGGGCTTTTATGGCCTTGGTCAGGCCTTCTCTCCTAATTACACAACGACTGATCGTCGCGTTTTGCCGGAAAACCCTAGCGAACAGGGGTAAGGGCCGAGGTCGCGGCACGCCCCATCCACACAAGATATTGACAGCCGGACAGCGACACTGTCTAAAGATTGCGTCATGGTTCCTCTGGGGAGACTCAGGGGTGAAAATGGAAGCCGGTGTGATTCCGGCGCTGCCCCCGCAGCTGTAAGCGGCGAGCCAAGCTTAAGACGTCACTGAGAGCCCTGCTCTTGGGAAGACAAGCAAGGCATCGACCCGTGAGCCAGAAGACCTGCCTGACACCAGACGACTTCACCGTGCGGCGGGCGCGGAGGCGTGAACCAAGGGCTTTCCTTGGCCGATGCCTGTTCCCCGCTTGACATAAAAAGGGACAGAGCATGATCACCGTTTATTCCAAACCCGCTTGCGTGCAATGCACCGCCACCACGCGCGCGCTGGAAGCCAAGGGCCTTGCCTATACGGTCATCGACCTGACCTTGGACGAGGCTGCCATGGCGAAAGTCACCGAACTTGGCTACCGCCAAGCCCCGGTGGTGATGGCGGGCGCGCAGCATTGGGCGGGCTTTCGCCCTGACCTGATCGGCGGTCTGGCCGTGACCTCGGCCTGACCCCGGTGGGCGGGCTGGTCTATTTCTCCTCAGGATCGGGCAATACGGCGCGCTTTGTGGCGCGGCTCGGCTTGCCTGCGCTGCGTGTTCCCCAGCGCGCAACCGAGACCATGCCCGCCCCCTTAACCCCTTTCGTGCTGATCTGCCCGACCTATGCCGACGGGTTTGGCCGTGGGGCGGTGCCGAAACAGGTGATCGGATTTCTGAATGATCCTTCGCGCCGAGCGCTTCTGCGCGGCGTGATTGGCGCGGGCAACCGCAGCTTTGGCGCCACCTTCGCCCTTTCGGGCCGGGTGATTGCCGAAAAATGCGCCGTGCCTTGGCTTACCAGCTTTGAGCTGGCGGGTACCGAGGCCGACACCCTTCGCATCCGCGACGGGCTGCACAAATTCTGGAGAGAGACATGCCCGACGGTAGCCTGAACCCTGCACTCGACTACCATGCGTTGAACGCGATGCTGAACCTTTACGATGCCGAGGGCCGCATCCGCTTTGACGCCGACAGAATGGCGGCGCGGCAATATTTCTTGCAGCACGTCAACCAAAACACCGTGTTCTTTCATAGCCTTGATGAAAAGCTCGGCTATCTGGTCTCGGAAGGTTACTACGAACCCGCCGTCCTTGATCAATATTCGCGCAACTTCCAGCGGCGGATTTGGGACGAGGCTTATGGCCGGAAATTCCGCTTCCAAACCTTCCTTGGCGCCTTCAAATATTACACCTCTTACACGCTGAAGACCCGCGACGGGCAGCGCTTCCTTGAGCGTTATGAGGACCGGGTGGTGATGACCGCCTTGGCCTTGGCACGCGGCGATGAGGCTTTGGCATTGCGGTTTTTGGATGAGATCATCTCGGGCCGCTTCCAGCCTGCAACGCCAACCTTCCTGAACGCTGGAAAGGCCTCACGCGGAGAGCTGATCTCCTGCTTCCTTTTGCGGTTGGAAGACAACATGGAGTCGATCGGGCGCGGCATCAACTCGGCTTTGCAACTTTCCAAACGCGGCGGTGGCGTGGCCTTGATGCTGACCAACCTGCGCGAGGCGGGCGCGCCGATTAAGGGGATCGAGAACCAATCTTCGGGCGTCATCCCGGTGATGAAGCTGCTGGAAGACAGCTTCTCCTATGCCAATCAGTTGGGCGCGCGCCAAGGTGCGGGGGCAGTGTATCTGAACGCGCATCACCCTGATATCTTGCGGTTTTTGGACACCAAGCGCGAGAATGCCGATGAGAAAATTCGCATCAAGACGCTCAGCCTTGGCGTGGTGATCCCCGATATCACCTTTGAATTGGCCAAGCAGAACAAGGAGATGTATCTCTTCTCGCCGCATGATGTGGCGAAGGTTTACGGGCTGCCCTTCTCGGAGATTTCCGTCACCGAGAAATATGCCGAGATGGTGGATGACAAGCGCATCCGCAAGCGCAAGATCAGTGCCCGCGCCTTCTTCCAGACACTGGCCGAGATCCAGTTTGAAAGCGGCTATCCCTATATCATGTTCGAAGACACGGTGAACCGCGCCAATCCGATTGCCGGGCGGATCACCATGTCGAACCTCTGCTCTGAGATTTTGCAGGTGAATGAGGCCTCTGAGTTCAACGACGACCTTTCCTATGCGCATCTTGGCACGGATATTTCCTGCAACTTAGGATCCTTGAACATTGCGGCGGCGATGGATGGGCCGGATTTCGGCGCCACGGTTGAGGCTTCGATCCGGGCGCTGACGGCCGTCTCGGAGATGTCGGCGATCGATGCGGTGCCTTCGGTGCGGCGCGGCAATGATGAGGCGCATGCCGTGGGTCTGGGCCAGATGAACCTGCATGGTTTCTTGGCGCGCGAGCGGATCCATTATGGCTCACCCGAGGGGGTTGAGTTCACGTCCGTCTATTTCGCCGCCGTCGCCTATCACGCGATCCGCGCCTCTTGCCTTTTGGCGCAAGAGAAAGCCCAGACATTCAAAGGGTTTAAAGAATCGACCTATGCTGATGGGTCGTTCTTTGACAAATACACCAGCCGCGATTGGCTGCCGACCCTTCCGGCGGTCGCCCGGGTCTTTGAGGGCCACGCCCTGCCCTCAACGGCCGATTGGGCCGCGCTGAAAGCGCTGGTGATGGAGCACGGGCTTTACAACCGCAACCTGCAGGCGGTGCCGCCGACCGGCTCGATCTCCTATATCAACAACTCGACCTCCTCGATCCATCCGATCGTGGCCAAGGTCGAGGTGCGCAAAGAAGGCAAGATCGGCCGGGTCTATTATCCGGCGGCCTTCATGTCGAATGAGAACCTAGACTATTACCGCGACGCCTATGAAATCGGCCCCGAGGCGATCATCGACACCTATGCAGCGGCGACCGAACATGTCGATCAAGGCCTGTCGCTCACGCTCTTCTTCCCCGCCGAGGCCACCACCCGCGACATCAACCGCGCCCAGATCTACGCCTGGAAGAAGGGGATCAAGACGATCTACTACATCCGGCTGCGGCAGGCGGCGCTGGAAGGCACCGAGGTCGAGGGCTGCGTTTCCTGCACGCTCTGAGCCCTCTCTTCGCTGAAGAGCGGGGGGCTTTGCGCCCCCCGGCCCCCCGCAGAGTATTTAGATCAAGATGAATGAAAGGTCTTTCCGATGAAGGATCAGATGCTGAGTTTGCGCGCCGTGAAGGCGATCAATTGGAACCGGCTGCAAGATGACAAGGATCTTGAGGTTTGGAACCGGCTGACGGTGAACTTTTGGCTGCCCGAGAAGGTGCCTTTGTCAAACGACGTGCCCTCATGGGCGACTTTGCGTGAGGATGAACGGGCGCTGACGATCCGGGTCTTCACCGGGCTGACGCTTTTGGACACGATCCAGAACGCGGTGGGCGCGCCCTCGCTTTTGGCCGATGCGCAGACCCCGCATGAAGAGGCGGTTTTGACCAATATCGCCTTTATGGAGGCCGTGCATGCGCGGTCTTATTCCTCGATCTTCTCCACATTATGCAGCACCAAAGAGGTGGATGAGGCCTTTCGCTGGTCGGAGGAAAACCCGCATCTACAGGCCAAAGCGCAGATGATCCTTTCCGATTACGCGCCCGGAGCCGATCCTTTGAAGCGCAAGATCGCCAGCGTTTTCTTGGAGAGTTTCCTTTTCTATTCCGGCTTTTACCTGCCGATGTATTGGTCGAGCCGCGCCAAGCTGACCAATACCGCCGACCTTATCCGGCTCATCATCCGCGATGAGGCGGTGCATGGATATTACATCGGCTATAAGTTCCAACACGCCTTGGAGCGCGAAAGTCCCGCGCGGCAGCAAGAGGTGAAAGATTACGCCTTTGCACTGTTGTTCGATCTTTATGAGATCGAGGCGCGTTATACGGCCGAGCTTTATGACGGCCTTGGCCTGACGGAAGATGTGAAGGCCTTCCTGCATTACAATGCCAATAAAGCGCTGCAAAACCTTGGGTTTGAGGCTTTGTTCCCACCTGCGGCCTGCGAGGTGAACCCGGCGATCCTTGCCGCCCTTTCCCCCGACAGTGAGAACCACGATTTCTTCTCGGGATCGGGCTCGTCCTATGTCATCGGCAAAGCGGTGGCGACGGAAGATGAGGATTGGAACTTCTAACCCCCATCCCGCGCGAATAAAAAAGGCGCCCCCGGTTTCCCGGAGGCGCCCTTATTCACTCAGCCTGCAAATTAGGCTTTCAGATCGTAGCGGTCTGCGTTCATCACTTTGGTCCAAGCGGCGACGAAATCGGCAACAAATTTGCCGGCGTTATCGTCTTGAGCATAGACTTCAGAATAGGCGCGCAGCACCGAGTTCGAACCGAACACCAGATCGACGCGGCTTGCGGTCCATTTCACAGCGCCGGTCTTGCGATCGGTGATGTTGTAGGAGTTGCGGCCGGTCGGCTCCCATTTGTAAGCCATATCGGTCAGGTTGACGAAGAAGTCGTTCGACAGAGCGCCCTTACGCTCGGTGAAGACGCCTTTGTCCGAGCCGCCGTGGTTGGTGCCAAGGACACGCAGGCCGCCGACCAGAACGGTCATCTCGGCAGCGGTCAAGCCCAAAAGCTGCGCGCGGTCGAGCAGCATTTCTTCCGGGGTCACCGTGAAGGCTTGCTTCTCAAAATTGCGGAAGCCATCGGCTTGCGGCTCAAGCACAGCCTGACCTGCAACGTCAGTCTGCTCTTGGCTCGCATCGCCGCGACCCGGAGCGAAGGGCACGGTGACCTCATGGCCAGCGGCTTTCGCGGCTTGCTCGATGCCGACATTGCCCGCCAACACGATCACATCAGCGATCGAGGCACCGGTTGCCGCTGCGATCGGCTCAAGCACCGCCAGAACCGCTGCCAGACGTGCCGGCTCATTCGCCGCCCAGTCTTTTTGCGGCGCCAGACGGATGCGCGCGCCGTTTGCGCCGCCACGGAAGTCCGAGCCGCGGAAGGTGCGGGCCGAATCCCAAGCGGTTGCGACCATGTCCGCGACCGACAGGCCCGAAGCGGCGATCTTTGCCTTCACAGCCGCCACGTCATAGGACGCATTGCCAGCCGGAACCGGATCTTGCCACAGCAGCTCTTCTTGCGGCGCATCGGGGCCGATGTAGCGCGATTTCGGCCCCATGTCGCGGTGGGTCAGCTTGAACCAAGCGCGGGCGAAAGCGTCCGAGAAGGCGTCGAAGTCGTTCATGAAACGCTCCGAGATAGCGCGGTAGATCGGGTCCACCTTCAGCGCCATATCGGCATCGGTCATGATCGGGTTGTAGCGGATCGACGCGTCTTCAACGTCCACCGGCTTGTCTTCTTCGGCGATGTTCACCGGCTCCCACTGCTGGGCCCCTGCCGGCGAGCGTGCCAGCGCCCAGTCGTATTTGAAGAGGAGCGTGAAGAACTCATTGTCCCAACGGGTCGGGTTGGTGGTCCAAGCGCCTTCGATACCGGAAACCACGGTGTCACGGCCGATGCCGCGGCCTTTGGTGTTCATCCAGCCCATGCCTTGGGCATCGATATCCGCAGCCTCGGGGTCAGCCGAGAGGTTTGCCGCGCTGCCGTTGCCATGGGCCTTGCCGATGGTATGGCCGCCAGCGGTCAGAGCAACGGTCTCTTCGTCGTCCATCCCCATGCGGGCAAAGGTTTCGCGCATCATCAGCGCGGTGCGGGCCGGGTCCGGCTTACCGTTCACGCCTTCGGGGTTCACATAGATGAGACCCATTTGCACGGCTGCCAGCGGGTTCGACAGCGAGGTCGCATCCGCCACATCATCGTAACGGGTGTCGGAGGGCGCCAGCCACTCCATCTCGTCGCCCCAGTAGATGTCTTTCTCGGGGTGCCAGATGTCTTCGCGGCCGAAAGCAAAGCCAAAGGTCTTCAGACCGGCGACTTCATAAGCGATGGTGCCCGAGAGCACGATCAGGTCAGCCCAAGAGATCTTGTTGCCGTATTTCTTTTTGATCGGCCACAGCAGGCGGCGGCCTTTGTCGGTGTTGACGTTGTCCGGCCAAGAGTTCAGCGGTGCGAAACGCTGGTTGCCGGTGCCCGAACCGCCACGGCCGTCGGTGTTGCGGTAAGACCCAGCGGCGTGCCATGCGACACGGGCGAACATGCCGACATAGCTGCCCCAATCGGCCGGCCACCAGTCTTGGCTGTCATTCATCAGCGCACGGAGGTCCGCCTTCAGCGCATCCACGTCCAGACCTTTGACGGCCGAACGATAATCGAAGCCTGCCAAGGGGTTGGTCTTGCTGTCGTGCTGGTGCAGGATGTCGAGGTTCAAAGCATTCGGCCAGAATTTGGTGACCGAAGTTTTGCTCGAGGTCGAGCCGCCATGCATCACCGGGCACTTGCCCGCACTGGTATCGTTGCCGTCCATGTCTTTGCCGTCCTTATCTGATGCGCAGCCTTGCCGCCGGAAAGGATGCGATTCTTAGCTCTGGAATGGTTCTAACAGCCGGACTCCATCGGATAAAGTTGCATTTTCTGATTAGATTGATAGCTTTTGCTTATGCAAAACATCACCCTCCGCCAGTTACGCTATTTTGACGCCCTCGCCCGCCAAGGCCATTTCGGACGTGCGGCAGAAGCGGCCTCGATTTCGCAGCCCGCCCTTTCCATGCAAATCAAAGAGCTAGAGGACAGCCTTGGCACGCCGCTTCTTGAGCGCGGGCCGCGCAGTTTTCTGCTAACCGCCTTTGGCGAGGACTTTTTGATCCGCGCGCGGGCAATTTTGCGCCAAGTGGATGAGCTGGAAGATCTGGCGCGGGCAGCAAAAACCACGCTGGCCGGGCGGCTGAGGATCGGTGTGATCCCCACCGTCGCCCCTTATCTACTTCCCAAACTGATCCCGCAGTTGACCGCGCTTTACCCCGAGCTTGAGCTGACCTTGCGCGAAACGATCACACCGCGGCTCTTGCGCGACCTCAACGAAGGGCGGATGGATTGCGCCTTGGTCGCCCTGCCCGTCTCTGAGCCCAGCCTTGAAGAGGTGGCGCTGTTCTCCGAGGCTTTCGTGCTGGTGCGCCCGCTTTCCGAGGCAGGGCGCCCGGTGCCAGACCGCGAGTCGCTTAGCGAGTTGCGGCTCCTGCTCTTGGAAGAGGGTCACTGCTTCCGCGATCAGGCACTCTCGTTCTGCACCAGCGACAGCCCTGCGGTGGCGCGTGAGATGATGGATGGCTCATCCCTCTCTACGCTTGTGCAAATGGTCGGCGCGGGGATTGGTGTCACGCTGATCCCTGAGATGGCGGTGCCGGTCGAGACCCGCTCGGCCCCGGTGGCGATCTCGGCCTTCCCCGAGCCGCAGCCCCGCCGCACGATCGGTATGGTCTGGCGCAAGTCGAGCCCGCTGGCCCCGCAGCTGCGCCAGATCTCCGAAGTGGCCCGACAATCTTGGGGCAAGTAAGGGTCGCCGCGCATCACCGATAGCGCGCAGACTCAGTTCCTAGAAATGATGCAAACACATTAACAATCATATAGTTATACCATGAAGCTAAACTAAACACTGAAGTTCAGCGATGCACCACTGCGCGTAGAACCGTCTCTGCGCGACGCGCAAGAGCCTCGCTCTGACAAGGCTGCTCAGGTCTATGATGCTGCAGCTTTTTAGCGTCCGCAGCATGCCAATGTGCCCCCGCTCCAGCTGCCACAGCCTAATGCCGGTCGCGCCAGCGCTGGCAACTTTTTACGTTACTACCAGCACTGGCGCGGTCGGCCTCAACGGCGTGAACTCCCTTGCGCCTTGTCAGGCCGCGCGGCGGCGGCGAGGGCGTTTGCGTGCCTCGGCTCGGGCAATCTCAGCCCCGATCTCGGCGCTGGCGGTGATGCCTTGCACAAAGGGTTTATCTTGCATGAGATAGGGCAAGGCCGCGAGATAGACCCGGTCTTCATAACCCGGCAGGTCCATCAGTCCGTAATCCTCGCCAATCTGGGGCTCTTGCTGCCCCGCCTTAAGCAAGGCGTCTCGCAGGGTCGGAAACGGCAGATCCTTGCTTTCCATCGGGCGCTGGCCACGCGCATCGATGAAGACGTCAAAGATGTGCTTGCGTCCATTGGCAAGAATGACGGTGCGATCCGGTCCGTGCTCCATCTCGTAGTCATCACCCAAGGAGAGCACGCCCAGCACGCCTGCATCACGCAACGCCAAAAGTCGGCGGATCGATTCTGGCGGCACGGCGGCGTAATTATCAACAAAGACCTTCTTCAAGGTCTTATCGAAGCGGTTCCGCTGCGCCTCATCAAACTCGGACACGATCTCTTCCACAGATTCATGCATGCGCAAGATGGCATAGCGCCATTCGACGGTCTTCTTCGCCTCATGATTGGCAATGACCTCGGCCAGATTGTGGCGGGCCCAGCCAAAGGTGTCGTGCACGGCACGATCGTGGAAATACGCTTTTTCAAAGCCTTCCGCAGACAGCTTGGCAAGATTGATCCGTTTGGCCCAAGCCGGGTCCGCCGCGATGATCTCGGCTTTGAAAAGCTTGAACACTGCTTCGAACGGGTCCGGTCCCTGTGTCGCTTCTTGCAAAGCCGTCTCTGTCATGACCTTAAGCGGCCGATATGGCAGTGGGCAGTAAAAGTCGGCTTCGGGCAAGATCCCGCTCCAAGACATCAGCACCAACATCAGCTTGTCCTGTGCCTCGGCATTCAGATCAAAGCGCAACTCATCACCGTCCTGGTGAAAGCTGCCGTGCTGGGTGGCCACCGCCATCGCCGCATCAATTGCGCTGAGCGAGGTGCCCATGATCCCGACTTTGGCGGCTGGCACATCTGCATCAATCAAGCCCGACCAAGGGTTCGGGAAGTAGTGATCGGTGAGATCTTTATCTTCTTCAAAGATATGCCCGGTGGCAAGGATCACCCGGTCAAAGAGCCCCGCCGCCTGCGGCTGCGCGGCGGTCAGACGGATCTGGTCGCCCTCGGTCGCAAGGTCGGTGACGCGGCAGTTCTCATGCACGGTGATGCGATGCCCCATCGCGCGGGCAGCTTCGATCAGTTCCACGACCTGATCGTGGAAATAATCTCCCAACATCAGCCGCGGCGTAAAGGTCCGCTGATCCACGGCGCGCGGGTCCAGCTGATAGCTGCGCAAATAGGCATCACTTTGCAGCAGCATCCAATCATAATAGCTTGAAGTAACATGAGGAATCTCGATGCTGGCGATATTGGCCAGCATGGTGCGGCTGGCCGTTTCGGGAGAATACGGCATCCCAACCCCCACCCGGTCGCCCTGCTCATAAAGCGTGACATCAACCAAACTGCCACGGTCTTGCGGGTGGTAGCCTTGGGCGTTTTTGCCCAAGAGGTTCTTCAGAGTGTAAATTCCGGTCGGGCCGGTTCCAACAATCGCGATCCGCATCTGCACCATTCACCATAGATTCAAGTCAGACCGGCCGCGCTGACAGCACTCCACAAGGCCTGATGCCACATAGAGCATTGACCGCAGCGTCAATTGACGCGCGGCCTCATGCCGATCCTGATTGTCCAACGTGGCAACGGCTGTGAAGTTCCCATGCAAGGTCGCGATGCAGGGCGTCCCATCCAGCAAAGCCCAAAAAGGGCACGGTCTAACGGCCTAGGCGCGCCAATCTAACGCCTGCCCCCCGTTTAGGCCCAGCGCTCTTGCGCGGCGATGGCCAAGCCATCGGCGACAGCGGTGAACACTTCACTGAAGGAATGCTCGGCACTGGGGAAAAGCTGCTTCATGCTTTGCGAGACCATCGCCATCAGGCTAGAGCCGCCAACATAAACGACTTTTTCGATCCTATCTGCAGAGAGACCTGCTTGCGCCACCGTCTCTTGTGCGCCGATGCTCAGGGCCTCGGCATAACGCGCAAGGCTTTCTGTCAGGGCCGCGGCGCTCAGCGGCACCGCAAGGCCCGGCTCAAGCTGCCCGAGCATAATGGCCGCGTCGACATCACCGCTGTTGGCCGCGATCTTGCCGCGCTCAACGGCGAAGCTCAGATCATGGCCCAACTCATCCTCAAGCACTTTGGCAAGCCGCGCGAGCTTCTCTGGCTCATGCGCCAGCCGCACCATTTCGGCGGCAAGACGGCGATTTTGCGGGGTGTAGAGGAAGGCAATCTTTTCCCAAGTGGCCAGATCATTGTAGATCGCATTGGGCGTGGGCGTGCTGCCCTCCCCCAAGGCCTTGCGCAAGCTGCTGCCCTTGCCCAGATGCGGCATCACCTCATCGATGCTGAGCGCCCGGTCAAAATCGGTGCCGCCGATGCGCACCCCGTGGTTGGCCAGTATGCGCACGCCCTCGGGCCCCGCCTCGAACACCGAGAAATCCGAGGTGCCGCCGCCCACGTCCACAATCAACCCCATACCCTTGCCGCCCGCATGAGCACCGCTGGCGATGGCAGCGGCTTGCGGCTCAGCCATAAAGGCGACCTCTGAGAAGCCGGCAGCGTGATAGCAGGCCGTCAGATCCGCTTCGGCCGCGGCCTCGCGCGGGTCGTCGGTGCCGTGGAAGACCACAGGACGGCCCGAGAGAACGCGGTCAAAGGTGACCCCTGCCTCGGCCTCGGCACGGGCTTTCACTTGCGCCAAAAAGCGGGCGATGATGTCAACGAAGGTCAAACGCTCGTTCAGGATCTGGCGGCGCTCATGCATCAAGCTGGTGCCCAAGACCCGCTTCAGAGCGCGCATGAAGCGCCCCTCAACACCGTCCAGCAAGGCCCGGTTGGCCGGCTCTCCGATCAGCATTTTACGGCTGTCGTAGTCGAAAAAGAACGTCGTGGGCAGTGTGGTCTGACCGGGCGAGAAAGAGATCAGCCGTGGTTGACCGTCACGAATATAGCCCGCTGCCGTGTTCGAGGTGCCGAAATCCACCCCAAGCCCCAAAATGCTTTGCGCCATCACCATGTCCTTTAGCCCGCAGGGCCGGCGTCCCTAATGGGCGCCAGCGGGGCTGTCAAGCAATGCGCTGGCGCATCCATGCGGTTGCACCAACCGATAATGCCGCGCCTATGGTGACTGGAACGCCCCGCCCCTCCGTAGATGGACCATTATGCAGATGCCTGACGCGGCGCATGCCCATGTTCAGCATCAATGCTGCGGGTCTCGTGGGTCAAAACCATCGTGCGGGTCGCATCGATTGTGGCATAGGTCCAGAAAATCTTCATCTCTCGATCGCTTTCATTCAAAAAGCGATGCGGCACATTTGCCGGAACCCAAGTTGTGTCAAATGTTCCCAGATGATGGCGCTCACCGTCAATCTCAACCACGGCCTCGCCCTCGATCACCATGACGCTTTCTTCGCAATTGTGAAAATGCAGACCAATGGCGGCGCCGGGGGCGAAGCTGGTGATGCCGTTGATTAAGCTGGTCGAGCCGCAACGGCGGGTCACCAAAGGCACGGTACTGGCCCCGCCGCCGCGGTCGTTAGAGGGCAGTGTGGCGGGCCGAAGGATAGCCGGGTCAGCCATGATGTCACCTTGGATTGCGCGTCAGCTTTGGGGGCGAATGCTCCTAGAGTTTCCCCGCTTGCGCAAGCGGCATGGAACAATGGCCATGTGGATTGCCTCTGCCGACCCGCCGCTCAAGGGCGGACCGACGACGAGAAGCAGCCCGTTGCGGTCTTCGGCATTGGGCTGCTGAGCCTAAATCTGATCCGTAGGCTTACGCCGCGATCCACCACTTATATTGCTGGTGTGCCAAGGTCGGGTGCTGGTCCGCGCCTTGGACCTTTGGATCCATATGCCGGAAGATCGAGCGCCAATAGGGCTGGATCAACACCGCTTCGTCTTGCATCAGTTTTTGGATCTTCGCCATCGTGAGACTGCGCTCTTTGGCATCCAAGATCGACGTCGCTTCTGAAAGCAACTTATCGAACTCTGGATTGTTAAAGGCAGACTCGTTCCAAGGCGCTCCGCCACGATAGGCGATGGTCAGCACCTCAATGCCCAAGGGGCGCATCGCCCATTCCGTGGCCGAGAACGGGAACTTCGTCCAGTCATTCCAGTAGGTTGAACCCGGAAGGACCGTCCGCTTCACCTTGATGCCAGCATCGCGGAGTTGAGCTGCAACCGCATCGCAAGTGGCGGCTTGCCAAGAATCGTCGATCGAGATCAGCTCAAACTCAAAATCGGCATAGCCAGCCTCGGTCAGAAGCGCGAGCGCGGCGGCGGGATTGTGCTCTTGCGCAGGCAATTGCGCATATTCGGGATGGATCGGGCAAACGTGGTGGTTCTCAGCCACGGTTCCTAGATTGTTATAACCCAGCTCCAACACGACAGAGTTGTCGACAGCCATTTGCAACGCCCGCCGTACCCGCACATCTGCGAATTCAGCCGCATCTTGGTTGAAACGCACCGCCAAAGTCCCGGCGGTCACCACCTCAGACTTTTTCCATCCGATCCCTTCATAGACATCGATGATGTCGCCGCCGGTCTGATGGGTGCAATCAATCTCGCCCGAGGCCGCAGCGGCGGCCACCGTAGCGGCATCGGTGCCAAGGTCGATGTATTCGATCCGGTCGAGATAGGGTCCGCCGTAAACCTCGGTCCCCCACCATGTGTGGTTGGTGTTGCGCACCAAAACCTGACGAACGCCGACTTCATTGACCTCGGGCAAATAGGGGCCGGTGCCAATGGGGTTCTCCGACGGATCGCCGCCTGCGTAGTCTCGATGCTGGATACCGCCGATGTAGTCGGCCATCGTTGTGATGACGCTGATATCTGGGACGCTGAGACTGAGTTTAACGGTGTGGTCGTCTACCAAGGTGATCGCACCTTCGCGCACTTGGCGAGTCTCCGGATCGCTAAGCGCCGACATGCGGCCCGCAATCGAATTGCCCTCGACCGTGCCGTCGCACCAGCGCGACAAGTTGAAGACCACATCAACGGCGTTGAAGTCATCGCCGTTGTTCCATTTTACGCCTTTGCGTACATGAAGCACATATTCGGTCGCATCGGGATTGGCCTCCCAGCTTTCCAAGAGCATACCGCGCAAAGTGCCATCTGCGTTGTACTCGACCAAAAGATCGAGCCAGCCGCGCATGAAGTTCGCCACCTCACTCCAATCCGCATTGCGGGCGTCTTTCAATGGCTTGGTCTCGGAGGCCATGCGCAAGGTGCCGCCAGAGACGGGCTGAGCTTCGGCCTTTGTGGGCAAAGAAAGGCCCAACAAGCCATAGGCCATCGCCGAGGACACCCCCAAAGCGGTCACGCGCGACAGAAACTCCCGCCGGCTGAGCGTGCCGTTGGCAACTTCGGCCGCATAGCTATGGGCGGCGGGATGCAACTTAGATCTGTTCAAAATGGATGTGGTCATAACGTCTTTTCCCTGTCGTGCGTTTATCTCGCTTTGTTATCGTTGGTTCTTCCCTTGGCTTAGGCGGCGCTTGAATCCGCGGGCGCGGTTGGGTGACTTTGGGCAATACCCGTTGTCGGAGAACCAGTTACCGGGGCCACTGAGTAAAAGAAGGTCACCGGGGCATCGGCCTCATAGATCAACCAAGTCCCCTCGGGGATCCAAAGCGTGTCGCCGGGGCCCGCTTTGAAAACACCTTGTTTGGTGCGCAGAGTGAATTCGCCCTCAAGGATGAAAAGGACCTCATCATAGGTCACCGTCCATTCCATGCGGCAGTTCTCAAAGACCCCGATCCCCGCGCCGATCCGGCTGCTGAATGAGGTATTGACCAGCCCCTGCACCGCAGCCCCATTGGCGCGGACCACCAGATCTTGATCCGCTTTGCGAAAAAGTTTGACGTCGGTCATGAAAACTTGGTCCTTTTGTGAAGGCAAAGAATTGGCTCAATCCGTGCCGATGCCGCTCGCGATCTCAGCTTCGCGCTGTGCGGCATAGGCTTTTAGATCGGCCAAAAGATCGGGATTGATCGCGGGGGCCTCATATTCATCGAGCATCTTTTTCCAGATGCCATTGGCCCTTTGGGTGGCGGTCAAACTTCCGCGATCGCGCCAATTCTCAAAGTTACTCCAGTCCGTGACCATCGGCTCGTAGAAGGCATTTTCGTAACGCTGCAACGTATCTGCTGCGCCAAAGAAGTGGCCCCCGGGTCCGACCTCTTTGAACGCCTCAAGGCCCAGCGTTGCGGGCGAGACATCGATCGGCTGCAAGGCGGCCGTCATCACCTGAAGCATCTCGGCATCCAAGATCAGCTTTTCAAAAGACGCTGTCAGCCCGCCCTCCAGCCAGCCACCGCCGTGAATCATCAGGTTGCAATGGCTCATCACCGTCGACCAGATCGACATCTCGGATTCGTACGCCGCTTGCACATCCTCGACGTTGGAAGCGCAGGCATTGGACGACCGCCACGGCAGGCCTTGCAAGCGCGCCAGCTGGCCGGATGCAAAGACGGCTTGGGCATATTCGGGCGTGCCGAAAGCTGGCGCGCCGGTGCGCATATCGACGTTCGAGGTGAATGAGCCATAGACGCAAGGCAGCCCCGGCCGAACAGTTTGCAAAAGCGTGATGGCGGCAATCGCCTCGGCGTTTTGGCCGACCAAAGCACCTGCAAGAGTTGCAGGCGCCATCGCTCCGGCAAGGGTGAAAGGAGTGACCACCACCGCCTGCCCGGTTTCGGCAAAGGCCCGCGCGCCATGCGTCATCGCCGCATCCAGCACCAAAGGCGAGTTGGTGTTGATATTGGCCATCAAAGCAGGCTGCGCGGCCAGCCCGTCGCGGTCGGTGTCAAACACCATGCAAGCCATGTTGATTGCATCTTCCGCCCGCGAGCGGCCCAGCATCCAAGAGCCCCAGACCTTATCGGTCAACTCAATCCCGTTGATATAGCCCTGCAAATGGCGGATCTCGGGGGCAAGTTCCATTGCCTCAAATGGCGTGCCGTAAAGGTAATGGATTGTGTTCAGAGATTGCAGCAGGCGCACAAAGTTACGCACATCTTGCGTGTTCCCGTTCCGGCGTCCACGATCGAGGTCACTGCAATAGGGCGGACCAATCACTGAGCCTATGTTGATGTGGTTGCCGCCCAACGTCAAATTGCGCTCTGGGTTGCGGGCCCGGATTGTGAAGGTCGAAGGCGCTTTGGCCAGCTGCTCTTCGACAAAGCTCGGATCGAAACGCACGCGCATCGTGCCGTGATCAACATCACATCCCGCCTGCTGCATCACCTCCCGGGCCCAAGCGTCATGCATCTCCATGCCGACCTCGGAGAGCAGCTTAAGCGATGCAAGGCGAATGCTTTCCACCTCATCTTGGCTAAGCACTTCAACCGGCGGCAGACGGTTTTGGAAACGCGCCCAAGGTTTTTGCCGCAGCGCTCCCTTTTGGCGTGGCCCGCGGCGGCTCCGGCGAGAGACTGTCTCGGCGGTGCTTTGATCCAACATCACGTCGCTCATTCCATCCTACCCTTCCAAGCTTCCAGCCGCAAACGCGCGGCAACGCCCCAGCCCAGGAAAGGCTCACGCGGGATTTTACTGGGCGTGCCATAGGCGCGGGCATAATCCAGCAGCTCCGAGGTTTTCCCCGCGGCCCAATCAGCAATCAACTTGCCGTGGATGGTGCCCTTTGAGACGCCGATGCCATTCTGCCCGCCGACGACAAAAACCTTCTCGGACAAGCGTTGGAACACAGGCTCGGTGTTCAGCGTCATGCACATGCCACCAGCGTAGCTGTGTTCAAATTTCGGCACGCCCAGATGCGGATAGCGCTTTTGGAAATCCGCAATATGGCGCTTACGGTGCTTTTCCATCGTGGCGGCCGAGGCGCTGACTGTGCCCGAATAGGCAAAGCCGATGCGGTGCCAGATGCGGTTGTCTTGCGTGCGCCGGATGGTCGGGCCGGCTGGCCCCACCGGATGCACGCCCCAATCCGGCGTGCCGCCCAGCTTCGCATCGCCCTCTGGCCCGGCGAAGGGTGAGGTGAGGCTGGCGAAAGTCATGATCGTGAACAAGCGATGACGCGCTATACCGAAGGCCTCGGTGAAGCCATCGGTGGCAAGGATCACCCCCTTTGCATTGATGCTGCCCTTGGCGGTTTGCGCACGCACGGTGGGTTCAAACTGCACCTTGGTGATGGGCGAGTTTTCGTAAAGCGTCACGTTCTCGGGCAGGCTGCGCCCCAAACCGCGGGTCAATGCGGCCGGGTTCATCAGATAGGTGCCCGGCGAGTAAAGCCCCATACGGTAAAAGCTGAAGCCCAGACGCTCTTTCAGTGCCTCGGTATACATTGGGCGGCTATCAATGTTGATCGCCTCAAGCAGTTCTTGGGTTTTGCGTAAGACGCCCTGTGCGCGTTCCCCCACCGCCACCATATACTTGCCCCGGCGGCTCCACTGGCAATCGATGCCGTGTTCATGAACCAGCCGATCAAGCTCGGCCTGCCCTGCGCTGTGCAAGGCATAGATACGCCGCGCCCGTGCCGGATCGCCGTGGCTTTCAGACAGGAAGGGCACATCAATGGCAAAACCCGCATTGCGTCCAGCGGTGCCGCGGCCGACGCGATCGGCCTCGACCAAAGCGATCCTTTGGTCCGGGAAATGTCCCGCAAGAGTTCTGGCTGCGGAAAGACCTGCATAACCGGCCCCGATCACCAGCCAATCGGCCGTGACATCGCACAACAGCTCATGCGCCGGCGGAGGCGGAGGCAGGATATTGTACCAGCCATTGCCGTTATCAAAACGAGGGGTGAAACGAACTTTTTGCATAAAGACCTTACGAAGGTGCAGTCAGAGAAAGTGTCGCAAAGAGCGCTTAGACCCACGAATGCAGCACAGTGCCGCCCGTGATCGTGCAGCCATTCTCGAAATAGGTGCCGCCAAGGATCTTGCGCACCGGCAAGTTGGTATGCTCTTCCAAAGCCGAAGGAAGCAGTTTGAGGTGCCCCTTGCCCGCATAGGCAACGCCTTGTCGGAAGTCAGTGGCGTCGATCTTCAGCAACTCACAAACGGCGGGTTTGCCGCTGGGGTCCATACTGGGGAAATAGCGCAGGTTGATCTGCGGCCATTGCATCAAAGCGGGGATCTCGGAATAGGGGATCTCACGCTCGATATCGAGACGGCCTTCAAAAAGACGCTCACCGTGGCTGGCAGTATAAGCGCCCATACTGGTGCCTGGCCCCAGCGTCGGCATGCCCGGATTTTGCGATTGATAGGTTGATTTATAGGTCTCGCCGAAGCGCTTGTTGAACCCCATCACCATGCCGCGCACCAGGCTGAAGTCCTTATTGACCCAAGTTTGCACGCAAAAGCGCGCGTCCTGCCCCTGATAGCGACAACCGATCCAATGCACGGTCTCTTGGTACCACGTCCGCTCGGGGTTGATGATCGCCTGCTCGGGCTGGTCCCACAGGCTGTACCATTTGCCAAAATCGACGATGACCAGATCAGGCTCGCTGCTCGGCTCCAGAGGTTCGGGAAGATAGGCGGCGACCGCTTCAGGATCGGTGCGATAGGCGATGCACATATGCTCGGTGCCGAAATGCCACGGCAGAGGGCCAACCACCCCGGAAATTCCCTTCGGCGACGGATATGAGAACCCCTTAAGGTCGGTGATTTGAACCATATTTTGTCCTTTCCGGTTTCGCAAAAGGGGCGATCCGTTGGCTGCCGCTTCGTGAGAAACTTGACAGTAGCCTGCTCCGGAGTTGAAAAAAGTGAAAGTTATGACGAGGATTATTGAAAATGCTTCAATATCAGATGGCACGTTTAGAGATCCGACATCTTGCCGTTCTGCATGAGGTGGCGCGTTGGGGAACGGCCTCTGCCGCAGCTGAACACCTTGGCCTGACGGCCTCAGCCGCCTCGCACCGCATACGCGAGGCCGAGCGCAGATTGGGCGTTCAACTGACCACGAGATCGGGAAGCAGCCTAAAACTCACCGAAGCCGGGCACCGATTGGTCCGCACCGCCGAGAAGGTTTTCGATGAAATGCAGCGCGCTGAAATCGATGCTAGACGCTTGGCACTAAACGCCGGCCCTGTTGTCCGGTTTTGCGTCGGAACCTACATTCATTACGACTGGCTGCCGGAATTTCTGCGCGATCTAGCAAATAGCGACGCCAATATTAAATTTGAAGTTATGGGTGAAGCGACCCCTCATCCTATTGATTACATTCTGGATGAGCGCATTGATATCGCGCTTGTACCCGGACCGATTGCCACGCTGGGGCTGAAAATGCTGCCCGCGTTCACAGACGAATTGGTCTGCGTCACCAACCCCTCGCATAGGCTGGCCAAATGCGACTTTGTCGATGCCGTTGATCTGGCAGATGATACGCAATTCACCTACAGCAGCGAAATCAGTTTAGGTTTTGAATATGATAGATTTTTTCGCCCTGCGGGACATTTTCCGTCAAAGCTTTTGAACATTGCCTTACCCGAGGCAGCCATTGAAATGGCAAGCGCAGGATCCGGTCTGGCCATTCTATCCCGCTGGGCGCTACAAAAACGATTGCAACGGAATGAGTTATCGGCCGCGCGTTTGACGAGTTCTGGCTTGGACCTGCAATGGCAGATTGTGCTCAGCGCCTCGCAGCCCGCAAACAGCCATATTCCAATGGTTGCGCAGGAATTGTCAAAATGGCTACAGGCCAAATTCAGCGCCACCGAAAGTTGAGAGCGCAGTCGCGGACTCTCAGCTAAACTGCCACCGCTTTTGTCAAATGTAAGGGCCAACAAACTGGCCCCTACCCGCCCCAGAAGCACGCGATCAAGACAAGCCGCCGACGGGGCAGAAGAGCCCGCCCGCGGCCTTGTTCAAGATCGCTAGGTCAGCTGCCCGTATAGACGCCGGGCCGCTTTTCTTGGAAGGCCTTTACCGCCTCTTTATAATCCGAAGTCTCATTCAGTGCCGATTGCACATAGGCTTCGATGTCCAAAAAGGTCTCAAGATCGGTACCCGTGGCAACTTCAAAAAGATGCCGCGTCATGCCCAAGGCCAGAGTCGGCATCGTCAACAGATGGCGGCAATAGGCCTCGGCTTCGGCGTCCAGTTGGTCGTCGGGCACCAATTTCGACAAAAGCCCCATCTCAAAAGCCTCGGCCGCGCCCAAAATCCGGGCCGAGAAGGCCAGTTCCTTGGCCCGCATATGGCCGATGTGGCGCACCAAGTGATGCACCGCGCCGCCATCGGGGGCGAGCCCGCGCTTGGCAAAGATCATCGCAAAGCGCGCGGTCTCGGACGCAATCACAATGTCCGATGCCAGAGGGATCGACCAGCCAAAGCCCACCGCCAGCCCGCGCACCGCGCTGACCACCGGCTTTTCCAGCGCCGCAAGCTCCCGCGCAATCGCCCCAACCCCGCGCTGCATCCGCGTCCGGGTCGAGGCAGTCTCAGCCCCTCCCATATGCGAGACATCGGCACCGGTGCAAAAATCGCCATTGGCGCCGCAGAACAGCACCACCCTCACCTCGGCGTCATGGCGCAGCCCGCGGACCACCTCGGCCAGATCGTAGCGATCCTGCGGCGAGAGGGCATTCTTGCGGCCGGGCGTGTCCAAGGTGATCCGCCCGATGCCGTCAAACTTGTCCAGATGAAATCCCATAGCGATCGCTCCCTTATCTCAGCCAAATCCCGCGCGCTTGCCGCGCCGCATCCGAGGCCTTTTCGGCCTCTTGCCACTCTTGCGCAAGCTGTGCCGTGATCTCGGCCACGGGCTGAACTTTATCAATCAGGCCAATACCTTGCCCTGCCCCGCGAATGTCTTTCCAAGCTTTCGGACGGCCCGTGGCCTGATAGCGATCCTTGTCGCGGCTGGCGGTGGCGACCTCATCAAGATCAAGCCCCGCAGCAAGGATACTTTGCGCCAGATAATTCGCAGGCAGGCCCGAGAAATAGGGCGTGTAGACGACATCCTTCAAAGCCCCGTCCAAGATCATCTGACGATAATCCTGCGGCGCGCGGCTTTCGGCGGCGGCGATGAAACGGGTGCCCATATAGACCATATCGGCGCCAAGGCTAAGGGCGGCGTGAATGGCGCCGCCGGTGCTAAGGGCGCCCGCCAGCACGATGGGGCCGTCAAAGATCCGGCGCACTTCGGCATAAAGCGCAAAGGGATTGGCGGTGCCGGCGTGCCCGCCTGCGCCAGCCGCAACCAAGACCAAACCGTCGACGCCCTGCTCGATCGCCTTCTCGGCATGGCGTCGCGTCGTCACATCGTGAAAGACAAGGCCGCCATAGCTGTGCGCTGCTTTCACCAGATCGCCCGGAGGCGAGATCGAGGTCAGCAGAAGTGGCACCTTATTGTCGACGCAAACCTGCGCGTCATGCTCCAACCTTGTATTGGTCTTATTGGCAATAAGGTTGACCGCATAGGGCGCTGCGGGCCGGTCAGGATGAGCCGCGTCATGGGCCGCCAACTCTGCTTTGATCTGATCAAGCCAAACCTGCAGCTCGGCCTCGGGGCGCGCGTTGAGCGAGGGGAACGATCCGATGATCCCCGCCTTGCACTGCGCCACCACAAGTTCCGGGCCTGAGACCAAGAACATCGGCGCCGCGATCACGGGCAAAGCCAACCGGCGATGGAACTGGCGGGGGATCGACATGGTGAAGGCTCCTGATAGGCGTCGTCGAGGCTGCGCCCAAGCGGGCGCTGCCTGCATTTAGCACCTTGATATTTCAGGCCTCAAGCCGGGCGCGGAAAGAACGGCGCTATAAGCGGATGCAGATTTCTGAGCGGCGCAGCACAAGCCCCTGTCCGGATTTGCGCTGATCGAGATAGAACTTTTCACCGAACATGTGCCCTGAGGCGGTCGCCCAAACCAATAACCCTTGGTCTTGATCGGCAACCGTCGTTTGGCTCCTGCGGCTTCAGTTCAACGCGAGAGGAACCCAAACCCGGCTGAGGCGTATCCCTAAGCATGCGGCGCCAACGGCCATGCCGTGCCACGCCTGCGTCAGCCTAAAGAGTTCACCGCCTTCATCGGCGAAATTGCGTGGGAAAATTTCATGAACAGTATCATCTATCTCGTTGGCCTCGTGGTCGTTGTCCTTGCCGTCCTTTCCCTCATCGGCCTGCGCTAGGAAGGAGGAGACATGGAACGTTCCGACATGATCAGCGGCACGCCGCAGCGGCCGCTCTCTGGCAGCTATATCGACATTCCTGCCGTGCTGGGCGGTGCCATTGTCGCCGCCGCGATTGGTGGCCTTTTCACCACCTTCGGTGCGGCATTGGGGCTTTCGACCATCTCAGCGGAGCCGGGCGAAGGATCATTCAACCTTCTGCTTATCGTCACGGCGCTCTGGTTGGTGATCTCGCTTGTCATCAGCTACATGGCGGGCGGCTATATAGCGGGGCGGATGCGCCGGCGGCTGGATGATGCCAATCCTGATGAGGTGGCGGCCCGCGACGGGATCAACGGTCTTGTCGTTTGGGGCTTGGGCATGCTCTTGACGGCATGGATGGCCGCAAGCGCGCTAAGCGGCGCGGCTTCGACCGCGGGCAAAGCGGTCTCGGCGGCAGGGTCGGCCGTGGGCGCTGTGGCGCAAGGTGCGGGCTCTGTGGTCGGCGGCGCCGTCCAAGGTGTGGCGCAAGCCGTGGGCGCTGCCGTGCCAGACGATGCCAGCGAAGGGCTGATGGATTACGTCAACAGCACCATGATGCGCCCCGAGGCTGATGCGATGCGCCAAGGCGTTCAGCAGGCCGATGGCACCACCTCGCCGGGCACGCCCTCGATGGATGATGCCGAGCTGGCCCGTCAAAGCGGCATCGTCTTGGGCAATGTGATGCGCACCGGCGAGATTTCGGAGGAAGATCGCGCCTTCCTCGTCTCGGCTGTTGCCCGTCGCACCGGCCAAAGCGAGGCAGAGGTTGAAGCGCGGGTTGAGCAGGCCATCACCACGGTGCAAGAGGCACGCGCCCAAGCCGAAGCCGCCGTTGCCGAAGCGAAAGCCGAAGCCGAGCGTCTGGCGAAAGAGGCCGAAGAGGCCGCCATCGCCGCCGCCGAGACCGCCCGCAAAAGCGCGATCCTGACAGCCTTCCTGCTGGCGGCTGCCGCTCTGGTCTCCGGTGCCGCAGCCGTCTCGTCGGCCGTGCGCGGCGGGCGCCACCGCGACGAGGGCCGGGTCTGGGGCGGTTTGAGCTATCGGCTCTAACCTCGCAGGTCCAAGGACTGCAGAAGACCCGCGAAATGCGCCTTGAATGGCGCGCCCCCTTTGGTCTCTCACGCTTTTGCGGCAGTCCTTGCCCGAAAACAGTTCAGCCCCGGCAGATGCTGGGGCTGAATGTTTATTTCTAACAATCGCTTATCAACGTAGCTTCTCTTAAGCTGGCGATTGCGCCGGAAAGAGCTTGGCCAAGAAGGCATAGAACCACTTGGCCTGCTCAGCATCGGCCTGCATCATCAAAGCGTCCTGCTCGGCGCGTGATTGAACGCCCGGCTCGGCGTAGCGATGCTGGCGCGTCTCCTGCCACCGCCGGAAGCCCTCAATGGTGCATTCGGGGTGGAACTGGAAGCCATAGACCTTCTCGCCAATACGGAAGGCCTGATTGGGATAAAGCGCGCTTGAGGCGAGATGCACCGCACCTTCGGGGATCTCGAACGTATGGTAGTGCAGCTCGGCCACATGGATGGTTTCAGGCAAGAAGTCCTTGCCCTCTTCCGTCGCGGTGATCGGGTAATAGCCAAATTCATGCATACCGCTTTCCGGCGGGCCGACTTTTGCGCCTTTCAGCCGGGCAATCTGCTGCGCGCCTTGGCAAATGCCCAAGAGCGGGATGTCGGCGTCCAGACATTGCTGGATCCAGTTCGCCTCATCCAGCAAGAAGGGATGGTCGGCCTCGTCAAAGACGCAGAACGGGCCGCCATAGATCACCGAGCCCACGATATCATCCGACATCGGCGGGATTTTATCCCCGGCAAAGGGGCGCAAGATGATCGGCTCAAAACCGTTCATCGTGGCATAGGTGACGACGCGATCATCAGCCGGATCAAAGCCGTGGCGCAGAAGGATAAGCTTTTTGGTCATCGGATGGTCTTCCAAGTTCCTAAGACGAAGTGTGAGAAAATGCGCCAGCCCCTAAGGGCTTAAGACGCTTTTTGATCCAGAATGATCGGTTGCATGGCCAAGAGGGTTTCGGCCGAGAGATGACAGGCGATCTGGTGGCCATTGGCAAAGGTCTTGGCCTGCGGCTGATCTTTGTCGCAGACCCCTTTGATCGCATAGGGGCAACGGGTCGAGAACGGGCAGCCCGGCGGCGGCTCACTTGGCGAGGGCACATCGGCCGAGACCACCACCTTGCGCTTGACGATCGACGGGTCCGAGATCGGCACCGAGGAGAGCAAAGCTTCGGTATAGGGGTGATAGGGCGGCTGGAAGACATCTTCCGTTGGCCCCTGCTCGACGATCTGGCCCAGATACATCACCACCACCCGGTCCGAGAGGTAGCGCACCACCGACAGATCATGGCTGATGAAGAAGAAGGTGGTGCCCTTCTCTTCTTGGATGTCCAAAAGAAGCTCGCTGACCGCAGCCTGCACCGACACGTCCAAAGCCGAGACCGGTTCATCGGCGATCACCACCGTTGGCTCTCCGGCGATGGCGCGGGCGATGCCGATGCGTTGCTTTTGCCCGCCCGACAGCTGACGCGGCCGCCGGAAGACGAAATCGCGCGGCAGTTTAACGGTATCGAGGAGTTCCAGCACCTTGCGCTGCACCTCGGCCTCATCCTTGATGCCGCCCAGTTTGCGCAGCACCCGGCCGATTTGGAAACCGATGGTCTGGCTGGGGTTTAGGGTGTCAAAGGGGTTCTGGAACACCATTTGCAGATTGCGCACCGTCTCGCGGTCGCGCTTGGTGACCGGCGTTTTGCCGATATCCTTGCCGCCCAACTCGACCGCGCCGCTGCTGGCGCTTTCCAGCCCCAAGATCACCTTGGCCAAGGTCGATTTGCCACAGCCGCTTTCGCCAACCACAGCCACGGTCTCGCCGCGCCGGGCTTCGACCGAGATGTTGTTATTGGCTTTGACCTTGCCATAGGTCTTGGTCAGGTTCTTGATGTCCAACAGAACCTCACCCGGTTCTGCCTTTTGGCGCAGCTTGCCCTCTTCGGCCGGGCGCTCCCAGTCGATCTCGGCGACCCGTTGGCAGCGGCTGGCATGGGTTGCCGTGATCGGCACCATCTGCACATGCGCCTGATCGCAAGTCCCGGCAACAAAGTTAGAGCAACGCGGGCCGAAGAAGCAGCCCTGTGGCCGCGCCGAAGGCAGCGGCAACTGGCCAGCAATCGTGGTCAGCGGGCGTTCATAGCGGCTGACATCAATGCGCGGGATCGAGTTGATTAGCCCCTTGGTATAGGGGTGGCGCACCTCGCGCAGCACTTCGGCGACAGGACCAGTCTCGATCGCCTCGCCCGAATACATCACGGTGATGCTTTCGCAGGTCTCAAGGATCAGCCCCAGATTGTGCGAGATATAGACCATCGCGGTGTTGAACTCGGCCGCAAGCTCTTGGACCAGTTCAACAATCCCAGCCTCAACCGTCACATCCAGCGCGGTCGTCGGCTCATCCAAAAGCAGAACCTTTGGATTGGCCAAAAGGGCCATCGCGATCACAACGCGCTGCTGCTGACCGCCCGAAAGCTCATGCGGGAAGGCTTTGACCACCCGTGCCACATCGGGCAGCCGGACCTTGGCCAAGATCTTCTCGACCACCGCCATGGCTGCCTTACGGCCCAGCCCCTCGCGGAGCATCGGCACTTCGGCCAGTTGCTCGCCGATCCGCATGGTCGGGTTCAACGAGGCCATCGGCTCTTGGTAGATCATGGCGATATCACCGCCACGCACCTGCGCCAGCTCATCCTCGGTCATCGAGACGATGCTGCGGCCATTGAGCAAGATGTCACCAGATTTGATGAAACCATTGCGCCCAAGATAGCGCATGATCCCCAAAGCCACGGTGGATTTGCCGCAACCGGACTCGCCCACCAAGCCATGCGCCTCACCAGCCATCAGGCGCATATTGAAGTTGATGACGGCTGGCACCTCACCCGCACGGGTGCGGTAGGAGATGCACAGATCGCGGCATTCTAGGACCGGGACTTGGCCTTTACCAGCCGTCCCAGCCGAGATAACTTCGCCTGAATTCATAGTATTTGTCATATACTTAGTCCCGCAAGCTCAGTTCGCGCAGGCCATCTGCGATCAGATTGAAGCCCAAGATCAGCGTGGTGATCGACAACGACGGGATGATCAGCATATAGGCGAATTTCCACACCATGGCCGAGCTGGTCGCCTCGCGGATCATCAGGCCCCAATCGGGATCCGGCGGCTGCAAGCCAAGGCCAAGGAAGGTGAGCGTGGTGATGGCCACGGTGGTATATCCCAACCGCAGGCAGGCATCGACGATGAGCGGGCCGCGAATGTTCGGCACGATCTCCATCACCATGATCCAAAGCGCGGATTCCCCACGCACTTGCGCGGCATGCACATAGTCACGCGACCGCTCTTGCAGGGCGAGGCCGCGCACGATGCGCATGATCGAAGGCGCCGAAGAGCAGGTGATCGCCAAGATCACGTTGAACGGGCTTTGACCAAGGTAGTTCAGCATCAAGATCAGCAACACCATCACCGGGAAGCTGAGCAGCACGTTGGTGAGGTAAGAGAAGACCTCATCCCACCAGCCGCGCAGATAGCCCGCCATCAAGCCCAGCGAGATGCCGACGAAATAGGCCGAGGCGGTGCTGGTGATCCCCCAGACGAGAATCCGTTGGCTGCCCCAAAGCGCGCGCGACAGAATATCCCTGCCCCGCATATCGGTGCCCAGCCAGAAGGTCAGACCGTCTTTGCTGCTGCCCGGCGACAGGAAAGGTGCAATCGGTTTGTTGGGGTCAATCAGCGGCAGTGCGGGCACCAGCACCGAGACCATGATCCAAAAGCTGACCAGCGAGAGGCCGACGATCGCAATCCGCGAGCCGCGCCACATCTGGAACATCAAGACATAGACCGCCACCACCGCCGCCGCCGCGGGCAGCGTGATGTAACTTTGATAGGCCCCAAAGGCATCGGGGAAGATGACATAAACGCAAAGCGACAGCCAAATGAAGCCCATCAGGCCCAGAACAAGCTGAAGACGCGACAGACCAGCTCCGCGGGTCTTTTGCAAAGAAATGGAGTGGCTCATTTGACCTCCCTCAGGCGGGGGTTAAGCAGCGCATAAGCGATGTCGGACAAAAGTTGCGACACGACTGCGACCATCGAGGCGGTCAAAGCAGCGGCCTGAAGGACCTCGATGTCGCCATACATGGCGGCGTTGTAGAGCATCTGGCCAAAGCCATTGTATTGGAAGAAAACTTCGACAACGACGATATGCGAGAGCAGCCAGTTCAGCTGCAAGAAGACCAAGGTCACCGGGACGATCAAAGCGTTGCGCACAGCATGGCGCAGGATCACTTTGGCCGAGGACAACCCCTTTAGCGTCGCGGTGCGGATGTAGTTGGACGACATCACCTCGATCATCGAAGCGCGCGTCATCCGCGCCACATAGCCGACGTCATAAATCAGCAAGGTCAAGATCGGCAGCACCAGCTCTTTCATCGAAAAACCAGCGACCATAGCCGATTTCGACGGCAGCCAGCCCAAGCCAAGGCTTAGGAACACGGTCAAAAGCACGGCGGTGGCGATCTGCGGGATCGAGGTCGAGACGACCGAGCCGATCGAGATGATCCGGTCCAGCAGCCCGCCCTCTTTGATGCCCGCCACGATCCCCAAGGTGAAGGCGATCGGTACCATCGCAAGGAAGAAGAAGAAGGCCAAAATCCCGGTCGAGGTCAGCCGGTCCGCCAAAAGGCTCGACACCGGCATGTTATATTCCAACGAATGGCCAAGGTTGCCTTGGAAGACCTGCCCGACCCACGAGACATAACGCTCAAGGAACGGCGCATCGAGGCCACGCTTGGCGATCCAGTCGGTATAATCGGCCTCGGACAGAGCTGCGACACCGAAGCCGCCCAGTTCGGCTACGGCGATCTGTTTGCGGAACTGATCCGAGTCAAAGATGGCAAAGAGTAACAGCGACACGGTCGCCATAAGCAACGCCATCTGCAAGAGGCGCCTAAAGATCAGTTTTCTCACCGCATAAACCTTCGTGCGCCGCGCGCTTTTCGTTGAATGCATTCTGGCCGGACCACGAGGTGGCCCGGCCAGAAGCGATCAGCTTGGCAAGTTAGCTCAGCCAAACCTTGGTCAGGTGCAGCTGGCGCGCCGGATGGGCGTGGTAGCCATGCACATTCTTGCCAAAGGTGCGGTAAACCGGCTGCCACAGGACTTGCAGCATCACGCCAGCCTCTTGCAGGATGCGTTGCACCGCCTCCATCTTCACGCGGCGGGCTTCGACATCTACGGTGGCTTCAGCATCGGCCAAAGCAGCGTCGAACTCGGCGCTGGCAAAGTGCGACTCGTTCCACGGAACGCCCGAACGGTAAGCCAGACCCAGCGTCATCGTCGCCAGCGAGCGGTGTGCCCAGTTGGTCGCGCCGAACAGCGTCTCGGTCCAGATTTCCCAGTAGCGCGAGGTCGGGATGACGTTGACCGCCAAATCGATCCCGGCATCTTTCACCTGATCCCGGATCGCTTCGCAAACTGCTTGCTCCCACGGACCGCCGGCATTGCCGCAATCGATGGTCAGCTGGATGCCATCGGGGTGGCCCGCTTCAGCCAGCAGCTTCTTAGCGCCTTCCACGTCGCGCACCAAAGGCGGCAGCGGGAAGTATTCGGGGTGGACCGGCGAGACGTGGTGGTTCTCGGCCGGCAAACCGCCCTCGGGATAAACCAGCTGTTGGATCAGCGTGTTGTCGACCGATTTGATGATCGCCTGACGGATCCGGATATCATCAAAGGGCGCGCGATCGATTTGCATACGGCAGGTCAGGGTCGCAGCCGAGGCAACCGAGTCGATCACCACATTGTCCAGCGATTGCGCGAATGCCATCTGATCGCTCGGCAGATCCGAGACCGCATCGATGGTGCCCGAGGCCAAGGCGCTCAGCTCGTTTTCGCTCTCGAAATGGTAAAGATGGATCTCGTCGAGATAGATCTCACCACCCCAATATTGGAAGGGCTGGCCATTGGTCATCTCGGTCACGCGCTTCAAGATCGCGCGTTTGCCGACCTCATGCTCGACCATCGTGAAGGGGCCAGTGCCGATCGGCTGAGCCGAGAACGGAGCCACGAAATTGCGATGCACGATCAGGGTCGGATATTCCGCAAAGTCTTGCGGCACCGACAGAACCGGGCGCGACAGGTGCAGACGGACCGTGTGGCTGTCAACGATCTCAACGCCTTCAGTATTCGGAACCCGAACGGCTTTGCCTTTGGCATCGGTCTCGCCCGTCTCAACCGTCAAGGCGCTGAAGGTCGACAGGCCGATGTTGGACGAGCCGGTCTTGGAATCTGCCCATTTGAGGATGTTGAAGACCACATCCTCGGCGGTGAATTCGTCACCGTTGTGCCACATCACGCCTTTGCGCAGATAGAGCGTCCAAGTCTTCAGATCGTCCGAGGCTTCCCAGGATTCCAGCAGCATCGGGCGCACGATATTGTCTGAGCCGACCAGCGTCAGATGCTCGATGACCGGACGGCTGGCATTGGCCATATCGTTCCACGAATAGGTGGCCGGATCATCCAGCTTGGCGACACGCAGGCCAACGCGGAAGGTGCCGCCTTTGACCGCTGCCGGGTCACTGGGCGGGAACGGCAGGTTGCTGGTCTGCGCTTGCGCTTCGCCCGGCAGCCCCATCATCACGCTCGCAGCCGACAAGGTCACACCGACCGTCGTGGCCAGCCGCAAGAACTGGCGGCGGCTCATCGTACCCGCATCAACCTGTCCCTTAAGCGACTGCACAAGGCCGCTCTTCTCCCAGTTCATCATCTAAGCTCTCCCATCACGGATGTATTGCTTGGTTATTTTTATGCATAGGTCCGATCAGATCTTGCGGTTTCGCAGCGCTTTGCAGACGCGCAGCGATCACCATCAAAGACCTTTAACGGTCACTTGCGATGAGAGGTGATCGGTTGCGCCCACAGCACCTCTCCCATATCTCATAAACTTTCTGTCTACTTAATAACGTCCCACAGGTCAGGCGCCGGCCATAAGACCTTCACCTTGCCCATTCAACACCCCCTACCCCTGACCGTGACTGACCCGGGGCTCCGCTTACCTTTTTTACATTCTGCCCCTTGCCCTCAAGCAATTAATATGGCCTCTATGACCTCGAAAAATTTATCCATGCCGTGATTTTACCCACCGCCCCCAACGAACGAGCGATTTCGCAAAACATGGGCGCTGTTGCCCAATTGAAAGGGTCCCTGACCCAAGTGCAGGCTTGCCAGCTGTGTGATGATTTTTTGGGCATCATGCAGGCAAGTCGGCGCACAGCTCTGGCCCTAAGTTGAACGCCGATGAAGAAGCCCACAAAACAGCCGCTTCCATTGAACTACATCCGCTCTTTCGAAAGCGCTGCCCGCAATCTGAGCTTCACGCTGGCGGCCGAAGAGCTGGGCTACACGCAGGCCGCAATCTCTAATCACATCCGCGCCTTAGAGCATTATGTCGGCTGGCAGCTCTTCATTCGCTATCCAAGAAGCGTGCGTCTGACTGAGATGGGCGAGGCGTTTTTGCCCACCTTGCGGCAATCTTTAGGGGAAATAGATCGCGCGACTGAGGCTATTTTGGCCGGGACGCACCGGCGCAAGGTCGTGGTCAGCTGCCCGATCAGCCTTGCCGAAAACTGGCTTGCGGCGCTTTTGGTGCGCTTTGGCGATCTGCACAAAGATATCGATGTCGTGCTGCACGGCACGATGTGGGACGCCCCCTTTGAAAATCAGGCGGATATTTCGATCACGGTGAACCGTTTCGATGCCGCCCCCAAAGGCTCATCGCGGTTGTGGGCTGACGAGCTGATCTTGCTGTGCTCACCGGTTTTGGCCGCCAGATTGCCTCCATCGCCTACCGCCCAAGATCTTGCTGGCATCGGCTGGATCACGGTGATGGGCCGGCAGGATAACGAACATGCCGTTGCGCAGGCGATTGGCATGGATGAGGTGGGCAAGGTCGCAAGGTTGACGACGAACGCCACAAACATCGCGCTCGAATGGGCCGTTGAGGGTGCGGGCCTTGTTGTGACACAGCGCTCTACCGCGCGCGTCTATCTGAGCCGCGGTCTGCTGGTCGAACCGATCCCGACGCTATCGGCGCCAAGCTCATGGGGGTATTACCTGACGTCGAACCCCCTCTCCCGCGGCAGCCACATCGCCACGCTGCGCGATTGGCTGGTCATGATGGGAAGCCCCGACGGGACAGAGCAAGCCAGCGCGTAAGCGCAGCAGCCCTGCCCGAAGACGCGGCCCGTCCCTGACACCCGCTGCGTCGCAGCCTCCTGCAACCGTTCCGTCCAACTCTCGCTCAACGCCCGATCCGGGCGCTGAATTGGCACGCATCGAAAAAGGTTTGCTCGATCAGGTCATTTGTTGCAGTTTCGTACAACAAGAGGATTCTCATGCTCATGAGCGCAATACGCCGCCAGATCCTGCACTTGTTGTCCGTGCAGCTCGTTATGAGTGATCGCCGTTTAACCCTGACTGCGCTCTCCGACCGCGCCTGCGCGCGGGTATCGCGTCATCGCGCTGCCCCTGCTGTGCCAATCCGCCTTAAGGCGTGCGCCAAAGCGCCAAAGACGAAGGGGCCCGCCAGCCCAATCGCCGCCGCCATCTTGCAAAACTTGGGGCTCGGACGCGCATGTTAACATACACCGTGAAGCGGATCGGCCTTGCGATCATGGTCCTGCTCATCGTGATGTCGGCGATGTATGCGATGGTCTTTTTGGTGCCGGGCGATCCGGCCTCATTGGCGCTTGGACCAAGGGCAACGCCCGAGTTGAAGGCGGAACTGACGGCGCGCATGGGGTTGGATCAGCCCTTAACCACCCAGATTCTCAACTTTTTCTCCAACGCTTTGCGCGGAGATCTGGGCTATGATGTCTGGTCAAAGCGCCCCGTTTTGGATCAGATCCTAGAGGTTTTGCCAAACACGCTTTTCCTTGGCATTCTGTCGC
Source organism: Pseudogemmobacter lacusdianii (assembly GCF_030848395.1). Lineage (GTDB taxonomy): Bacteria > Pseudomonadota > Alphaproteobacteria > Rhodobacterales > Rhodobacteraceae > Pseudogemmobacter > Pseudogemmobacter lacusdianii. The sequence continues at coordinate 106,085 of NZ_JAVDBT010000014.1, forward strand.
TTGGCTGGGCCATTGTGCTTGGCATCGTGCTTGGCTGTCTTGCCGTTGTTTGGCGCGGCACGGCGATTGATACGCTCTTGGGCGTCTTATCGGTTTCGATGATTGCGGTGCCGCCTTTCGTCATCGCGCTTTACTCGCTGCTGATCTTTGCAGTCTGGCTCAACTGGTTGCCGGCGATCGGCGCCGGCAAGCCCGGCGATTGGTCCAGCCAACTGGCGGCCGCTTTGTTGCCGGCCTTTGCCATCGGGATCACTTGGGTGGGGTATCTGGCGCGTTTGGTGCGGGCCTCGATGCTTGAGGTCATGGGGGCCAATTACATTCGCACCGCCCGCGCCTTTGGACTTTCAGAGCCGCGGATCGTGCTGCGCTGCGCTTTGCGCGTGGCGATCATCCCGACGATTGCGATCTTAGCGGTGGGCTTTGGCTCCATCCTTTCCTCGGCGGTATTTGTCGAGACAGTGTTCTCGCGCCCCGGCGTGGGGTCGCTGATCACCTCGGCCGTGGCCAAGCGGAACTACCCTTTGGTGATGGGCACGGTGCTGTTCATGACCACCTTTTACCTTTTCGTCGTGACGGCGGCGGATCTTTTGATGGCTTGGCTTGATCCAAGGGTGCGCGATGTCTTCCGCAGCTGACCCCCTGCCCCGCAAAACCCTGCCCCTGCCCGCATCTTTGCGGCGCCTTATGGCTGATCGGATGGGCGCGGCTGGCGCCTTCATCGTGCTGTTCTTGCTGGCTATTGCAATCATCGCCCCTTGGATCGCGCCCTATGATCCTTTGAAAATCAACGTGAAGGCCAAGCTCTTGGCACCCAGTTGGGAGCATTGGGCAGGCACCGATCACTTGGGCCGCGATACGCTCTCACGGCTGATCTTGGGCACGCGCAATGCGCTTTGGATTGCGCTGACCGCGACCGGATTGGCGGGGGTTATCGGCATGATCCTTGGATTGATCGCGGGCTACGGGCCACGCTGGATCGACGGCATCTTGGTCCTTTTGCTGGACTCGCTTTCGTCTCTGCCGATGATCATGTTTGCCTTGGCGGTGATCACGGTGCTTGGTCCGGGCACTCAAACGCTGATGCTGGTCATCGTTCTCGTCTCAATCCCAGGCTATGCGCGGCTGATCCGGGCCCAAGTCCTAACGCTGAAAAACGCCGACTTCATTCAGGCCGAGCGGGTGATGGGCGCAAGCCTGCCGCGCATTCTTTTGGTGCACCTGCTGCCCAATGTCGTGGGGCCCTTGGTCATTGTCCTGTCGATGGATGTACCGGTCGTCATCATGCTTGAGGCGGGGCTGTCTTACCTCAACCTTGGGGTCAAGCCGCCCGAGCCGTCCTGGGGCAACATGCTTTACGACGGATATACCTCGTTGCGCCAGCAGCCCAGCTTGGTGATCGCCGCTGGCATCCCGCTGATCTTGGCCACCCTTGGCTTTACCTTCCTAGGCGAAGGGCTGCGCGATGCTTTGGACCCCAAGTTGCAAAAGAGGCTGCCATGACCGAGCTGCTTGAGGTCACGGATCTGCGCCTCTCTTATGGCAAACTGCATGCTTTGCGCGGCGCGAACCTGCAGGCGCGCGCGGGAGAAGTGATTGGCATTGTTGGAGAATCTGGCTGCGGCAAATCCACCCTTGCTTCCGCTCTGATCGGGCTTCCGGCCGAGGGGGCTGCGCTGAGCGGCAGCATCAAGATCGCGGGGCAAGAGATGGTTGCAGCCTCCGCCGCAAGCCGCAGGGCTTTGCGCGGAGACCGCGTGGCCATGATTTTCCAAGATCCGATGACGGCCTTTAACCCGGTCCTGACATTGGGCGATCAGCTGATCGACTTTCAGCATCGCAGCCACCTTTCGCGCAAGGAAAAGCGCGCAAAAGCCCGAGACATGCTGGCCAGTGTCGGCCTGCCAGATCCGGATCTGGCACTGAAACGCTATATGCATGAACTGTCGGGGGGCATGCGCCAAAGGGCCTCGATCGCTGCGGCACTGCTGGTCTCGCCCGACCTTTTGATCGCCGATGAACCGACAACGGCGCTGGATGTGACGATGGAGGCGCAGATCATCCATCTCTTCCGCCAATTGCGCGCGCATCACCACGGGGCGATCGTGATCGTCACCCATCACCTTGGAGTGGTTGGGGAACTCTGCGACCGGGTCTATGTCATGTATGCGGGCGAAGTGGTCGAAGAGGGCACGGTGGATGAGATCTACCACAGTCCCCGCCATCCCTATACGGCCGCACTCATCGCCTGTGATCCGATGCATCTTGAGGTCACCGATCAGCGCCTGCCCACCATACCGGGCCGTCTGCCCGACCTAACCAACCCGCCGCGCGGCTGCGCCTTTGCCAGCCGCTGCGTTAAGGCCGCCGCCATCTGCGCCGAACCGCCGCCACGAAAGCGCCTGAGCCCGACCCAAGCCGCCCTCTGTCACCGGATCGCAGAATGACAGCGCCCGCTAAGCCCCCGCTTTATGTGGTTGAAAACCTGCGTCTGGACATGGTGCTGCCGGGCGGGCCGCTGGCACTGCTTCAACGCAGCGACCGGCGTGTGCTGAACATCCTAGACGACATCTCACTGCAGGTCGAACGTGGTGAGACACTGGGTCTTGTGGGCGAAAGTGGCTCTGGCAAAACGACCCTTGCGCGCGCCATGTTGGGGCTTTTGCCGATCTCCTCGGGCAAACTTTCCATGAACGGCCAAGAGCTTACGCCCGGCAACATGGCGCAACTGCGCCGCGCGACGGCGATGATGTTTCAAGATCCCATCGCCTCGCTTTCGCCGCGGATGCGCGTCGGCGATCTGGTGACAGAGCCCTTCATCATCCACGGCCCCCGCCCCGCAGACCGCGCCGCTACCGCCCGTGCTTTGCTTGCGCAGGTCGGCTTGCCCCCCGAAATGGCGCAGCGTTATCCGCATGAGCTGTCCGGCGGGCAAGCGCGCCGCGTTTGCACCGCCCGCGCCTTGGCTTTGGAGCCCGCCTTTGTCATCGCTGATGAGCCGACAGCGGGCTTGGATGTCTCGGTCCAAGGGGAAATTCTAAACCTGCTGGCAGATCTGAAAGAGCAGCGCGGCATCAGCTTTTTAATCATCACCCATAACCTTGCGGTGATCCGCCATACCTCGGACCGGATTGGCATTTTGTATCTCGGCCGGCTGGTCGAAAGCGGCCCCACGCGCGAGGTATTCCGCGCCCCTGCCCATCCCTATACCGCCAGTCTGATCGCCTCAGAGCCTGATCCAGACCCGCGTCGCCGTCGTCAAGAGCTTGCGATCAAAGGCGAAATCCCAAGCCTTCTGAGGCGGCCAAGCGGTTGTGAGTTCCACAGCCGCTGCCCCATCGCCGAAGTCATTTGCCATCAAACACGTCCGTCGCTGCGCCAGATCGCCCCCGGCAGGTCTGTGCGTTGTCATCTCGCCGGGTAAGACCAAGATCAACGCAAGGAGGGGAGACCAATAATGAAAGCCGCAACGCCACGCTGGAACACGGATCGGCGCAGCCTGCTGAAAGCCGGCGGCGCCTTTATCGCCGCAATGACCACCGGCTTGCCAAATCTTGCTTGGGCGCAAGATGGCAAGACCCTGCGCCTGCGGGTCAGTGCCGATTTCCAATCGATCGACCCCTATTCAATGGTTGGCGAGATCGATGACATCTTGCAGCGCTGCTGTACCGTGACCTTGGTCCGCTTGCCCGATATGCGCGAAGGGACCGAGGTGATCCCCTATGCCGCGGCCCAATATGAATGGACCAGCCCGACGACTTTGGCTTTCACCTTGCATGAGGGGCTGAAATGGTCCGGCGACCACGGCCCTGTCACCGCCGAGGATGTGAAATTCTCCTTTGAGCGGCTCGCGGGCTCGGACAGCGCATGGGCCTATCAGTTTGAAAAGCTGGACCATGTCGAAGTCACGGACGAACGCTCGGGCGTGCTGCACTTAAGCGAGCCCTTCCGGCCCTTCGAAGTGATCGCCCTGCCCTATTACGGCGGTCATATCGTATGCAAAGCGGCGACCGAGGCCGCCGGCGGCCAGTTCGGCACTGAGTTTCCCGCGCAATGCGGCCCCTATCTCTTTGATACATGGGAGCAAAACGCCAAGATCACCCTTAAGCGCAACCCAGATTGGCCGTTGGAAGCGCCTGCCTTTGACACGGTGGAATTCTACATCGTCAGCGACGATCAAGCCGCGCTTTTGGCTTGGGAGGCGGATGCCTTCGACTTCACCCGCATCGCCGTTGCCGATTTCGCTGGCGTGACCGCCAATCCGCCCGCCAACAGCGCTTTGATCGAAGCGCCGTCGACACGCTATGCTTGGCTCACGATCAACCTCCAAGCGCCGCAACTGCAAGACGAACGCATCCGCCGCGCGATTCAGCTGGCCTATGACGGCGAAGCGGTGCTCGAGGGCGTCTACAACGGCTTGACCAGCCGTGCGACCGGGGTGATCCAGACCGGCGCCAACTATGCGCGCGCGAAGAACATTTATGATCAGCGCGATGTCGAAAAGGCGCAGGCGCTTTTGGCCGAAGCCGGGGCCGAAGGGCTGACGCTGCAGCTTTACTGCCTCACCGACCAGAACTCACTCTCCACCGCCCAGATCATCCAAGCCAGCCTGTCCGAAGCCGGGATCACGATCGAAATCCAACCGGTCGAGGATGCGGCCTATTGGGCGCTTGGCGATAAGACGGCCGGCGATCAGTATAAGTCGATCGAACTTGTGCTGATGAACTTTGCCGGAGGCATTGAGCCGACCGAAAATCTTGTCTGGTTCCGGCCAGATCAGATCGGCGTTTACAATTGGTCGTCCTTCGACAGCCCCGAATATGAAGAGCTTTACCAAAAAGCCCTGACCGAGGCCGACAGCGCCAAGCGCAAAGAGATGTTCAACAAGATGGAGGATCTGATGGAGGCCTCCGGCGGGTTCATCTTCATTTGCTTTGAGCCCTATCTGGCGATCCATGACAGCGGATTGAAGCCAGTGATCTTGGCGGACGGACATCCTGACCCCACGCGCTTTACCGCTGGCTAAACCACAGGTCTCGGGGTAGCCGTTCTATGTGATCGGCTCCCCTCCTTTGCAGTATGACCAGTAAACCCACCTCCCCCCGCTATCGCCGCTACTCCAGCGAAACACGCGCCGCCATGTTGATTGAGGCGGGACTGTCCTGTTTGGCCAAATGGGGCATCGCAGGGTTCAACTTTGATCGGATCTGTGCCGAGGCCAATGTCTCGCGCGGTCTTCTGACGCATCACTTTGGCTCAAAGGATGCTTTTCTCGCGGCCTGCTATTCCGCGATGTATGACCGGTTCACCACGGGCGTGACCTCTGCCTACGGATCCTCGCCCAGCTTGGTTGAACTGGTCGAGATGAACTTCTCGCAAGATGTGTTCAATCCCGACAACCTGCGGATCTGGCTTGCGCTTTGGGGCCAGATCGCGGTGAACCCTGAGCTTCAGGCGGTGCATCGAAAACGCTATCAAGATTTCTTGAAGCTCGTGGCGCAAGCGGTCGAGGAATGCGCCCAATCCCGCGGTGTTCAGGTGAATGCCCAGACGATCGCGGTCCTCTTTGTCGCGCTGATCGATGGTCTGTGGCTTGAGCAAGCGATTGATCCAACAATGCTCTCTCGAGAGGCCGCCCGCCTTGCCTGCTATGATTTCTTGGAAGAGTTCCTAGGTCCATTGGCCAAGATGTAACCCCAAGCCTGTCGGCCAGCTGACCGGCCCGCCCGCGCCAGACATCCGCCACGGCTTCGCCATATTTATGCCCGGATTGACTCGCCCATTTCTGTTTCTTGTTCATCACTAGTTTGCCGGTTAATACTGCGACCGTTTCCATGCGGTTGATGATTACTGGCAAAGGGCTGGATGTTATGCGGGACTACATTTGCGCAGATTCGTCACAGCAAGTCGAAGGTTTCGGCACGCAAAGACTATTTGCGGAAGCGACGCGCCGCTTGGCCGTTTTGCGCAGCCGTTATGACAATCTTGGCAAGATCGCAGACCAGCTGGCAGAGCTGTTGCCCAGTGGCTTTGACGCACAAATAGCTGATTTGAAATCAGAGTTAGAGGGATTTGCCGCGCCGGTCACCTTTGTCGGACAGGTGAAGTCGGGCAAAACGGCGCTGGTGAGCACGCTTGCGGGAAGCCCGCGATTGCTGCCTTCGGATGTGAACCCTTGGACCTCGGCTGTCACCACGCTGCACCTCAACACCGTGCGGCCGCGCAATGTTCGCGCCGAATTTGCCTTTTTCGACCAAAACGAATGGGAAGAGTTGATCCACGACGGCGGACGGCTTGGCACTCTGGCCCGGCGGGCCGGAGCTGATGATGAGCTGTCACAAATCCGCGAGCAAATCGAAGGCATGTACCGCAAGTCGCGCGAGCGGCTGGGACGCAACTTCGAACTGCTTCTGGGCAACCGTCACAAATATGATGAATTCAACCAGCAACTGATCGAACGCTACGTTTGCCTTGGCGACCAATACAGCGAAAGCGATATGGCCGCGCAGCAAGGTCGCTTTGCCGACATCACCCGCTCGGCCGAGATTTACCTTGAGACGGCGGGCTATCCGATTGGCTTGTCGCTGCAAGATACGCCCGGCGTCAACGATCCCTTCTTGATGCGCGAACAGGTCACTCTGCGCAGCATGAGCACGGCCTCTATCTGCGTCCTTGTGCTGTCGGCGGCGCAAGCAATGAACACGGTCGATCTTGCACTGGTCCAGTTGCTGACCGCTTTGGAAGGCAGCCGGGTGATCGTCTTTGTGAACCGCATTGACGAATTGGCCGACCCGGAGCGAGATATCGCTGAGATCCGATCCTCACTCAGCCGCACGCTTCGCGCGCAAGGCATTGACGACATTGGGCATATCCTATTCGGCAGCGCCCACTGGGCCGAGGCGGCTTTGGCTGGAAACCCCGAGCTTTTGTCCGAGGATTCCACCGACGCCTTGAACGCTTTGTCGAATTTCGCCTCAGATTGCGGCGAATCCAGCGCCGATTTCACCTTGCGCAGTTGGCAGCATTGCGGCGTGCCCGAGCTTCTTGAGGCGATCAGCGAGATCGTGGCCGAGACCTCTGGAGCCGAGCTTCTGGACCGAAGTGCCAGAAAGCTAGGCAATCTGATCGCGGCCACCCACACCCGCCAGCTTGCCACGACTGAGGCATCGACCTCGAAGCTGACCGAAGCAGAGGCCCGGACCAAGCTTGCCAATCTGCGCCGCGGCGTTGAGAGCCATCTTGAGGCCCATGTTCAATCTCAGTTGCCACGGTTTGAGGCCAGAGCGCAGCAATGCAGCGCCGATTACGTCAGCCGGACGGTGCAAGATTTGCTCGACCGTGCCAAAGAGCAAGGGCGCGCCGGGGTCGAAGCCTGCGATCCGATCCATCTGCGGATGCGCCTGCGCACCGCTTATGTCAGCTTCATCAATGAGATGCGGACGGTTTTCCAAGAGATCAGCGACGGCACTACGCTGGCGATCACGGATCTCTTTGGCCAAATGCTGGGTGAGGCTGCGGCCGAGATGCAGCTGCAATCTCCAACCGCCCCTGCCGCGCCACCGCCCGTGGCTTTGGGGCGCACCATTATTGTTGATCTGCAAACCACGCGCTGGAAGGCTTGGATGGCAGCACATATCAACAGCCGAGGCTTGGCGCGCGAGTATCAAAGCCTTGTCGAGACAGAGGTCGGCTCCATCGTGGAAGAGCTGATCGTCGCCGTCCGCCAGATGACCGAAGCGATGACGGCAAGTTTGCTGGCCTTCATGGATGAGCAAGAGGCCTATGCCCTCTCCATTGCGCGGGGCGAGGCGATGGGGCCCGCGAGCCCGCCACAAAAGGCGCTTGCCCGCCAGCAGGCATTAGAGGAACTGCGCCAAGAGCTGCGGCATTTCCAAACGCGGATCGCCGTCTAAGCTCGTTGATACCCCAAAGCCTTTGACGCGATCTGGCTGGCGCATCGCAATACGTCCGGCCCCGAGATGGTGCACATGGGCAATCTTGGCATGAGCGCGATGGTACCGCGCTAGTTTCCGTCCGATCGTTTGCCTTGCACGATGCGGTCAAGCACCACGGCGCACATAAGGATGGCCAGTCCTGCAAGGATGCCTTGGCCAACGGCGGCATATTGCAGCGCCGACAGCACGTCTTCGCCCAAGCCCTTGGCCCCGATCAGCGAAGCGATCACCACCATCGACAGACACATCAGCAGCGTTTGGTTCACGCCGGTCATGATCGACGGCATGGCAAGCGGCAGATCAACCTTGAAGAGCAAGAACCGCCCCGAGGCACCAAAGGCGGTGGCGGCCTCGCGCACCGAGGCGGGCACACCGGCAATCCCCAGCGCCGTAAGGCGGATCACCGGCGGCATGCCAAAGATCAGCGTGGCGATGATCCCCGGAGGCTTGCCGATGCCGAAGAATGCGATCACCGGGATCAGATAGACGAAAGCGGGCATTGTCTGCATGAAATCCAACACCGGCCGCAAGATCGCATAGGCGCGCGGACTGCGACCGCACCAAATGCCGATCGGGATGCCCAGAGCCACGCACAGCGCCGCCGCGGTCCCCAAAAGGGCCACCGTCGCCATGCTCTTTTCCCAAAAGCCAAGCACCGCCAGATAGGCCAGTGCCGCAGCCGAGAAAATTGCCACCCTACGCCCGGAAACTTGCCAAGCAATCGCAAGGATCGTCATCATCACGATCGGCCAAGGCGTCACGACAAGGCAGATCTCCAACAGGTTTAGCAAAGCGCTGATCGCTTGCGTCACCCCTAAAAACACTGTGCCAAAGCTCTCGGCCAACGCGGCCACGGCCCAGTCAATGCTGCGCGAGATTTGGTTGCGCAGCTCTAGATCGGCCGGGAAGGCCTGAAGCCAAGCGGGCGGGGTTGCGGCAGCGAAGCGGTAGACCGCCAAGGGCAAGCAGACCATCGGCAGCAGCACTGCAAAGGCCAGGCGCGGCAGCGAAAGGCCATGTGCCAAGGTAGGATTGGCCCGCCAAGCGCGGAACCTTCGCGCGAAAACTGCATTTGCAAATGCCCCACAGCAGGCATGAACGCCAAGGATCAAGGCCATGCCCGCCAGAATGAACTGCGGCGCTTTTGCCCGCTCGATGTCCGCTTCGGCATTCGCCTTAGCGGCCGAGGCCGCAATCGCATCGGCCGAGCGTTTCATGCTTTGACCAAGGCTGTTGCCTTCGGCAATCGCCGCCTCGGCTGCGGCCAGCCGCTCGGTCGCTTGCAGCGTCAGCCGCTCGGCCCGTTGGATCGTCGCGCCGCCAAGGTCTCCAAAAAGGCCGACCCCGACCAAGACACCCCCAAACATCTCGATCAAGAAGGCAATCCAAAATGCCCCCCATAACGCCCTTGCCGCCAACCAGATCGGACCGAGCAGCGCCGCCCAAGCATTGAAGACAACCGCAAAACCCGTCGTCTCGGCGATCCGTTCAAAGACCCGCGCGTAAGGGCCGCCCGGGCGCCCAGTGAACGCGGCCACCAAGGCATCATAGCTGGCATCCTTCGGGGCTGTGCTGGTCATGCCCCCCTCCCCTTCACTGCATGCAGCAGGCGCTTATGATCAATCAGCCCGACAATCTGACCCTCGGCTTGCACCGCCAGCGGCAGCTCAGACGCCGTGCTGAGGTCGATCAGCTCAGACAGCGTCATCTCTGGGCGTGCCACCCGCAGCACAGACAGATCCAGCGGCGTCCCCATCCGCGCCTGGTAGATTTGCGGATCCTCCATGATCCCTTGCGCCTGCACGACGTTCAGCCGCGAAATATTTGCGATAAACTCAGCCACATAATCATCTGCTGGCTGCATGACGATTTCCACCGGCGTGCCGATCTGGATGACCTCTCCATCCTTCATGATGGCGATGCGGGTGCCAATGCGGATCGCTTCTTCAAGGTCATGCGTCACGAAGACCGTTGTTTTGCCCATATCCCGCGCCAAGGACAAAAAGAGATCCTGCAGCTGCCGGCGGATCAACGGATCCAGCGCCGAGAAGGGCTCATCCATCAACAAGATTGGCGGATCAGCGGCCAAAGCTCGGGCAAGGCCCACGCGCTGCTGCATCCCGCCCGAAAGACTTGAGGGCAACCTATCGCCCCAGCCGGTCAGATCGACCCGCGCCAAAGCGGCCTCGGCAAGCTCGTAACGCGTCTTCAGTGAGCGCCCTTGGATCTCAAGCGGGAGCGAGACGTTTTCGCGCACAGTGCGATGCGGCAAAAGGCCGAAGTTCTGAAACACCATGCCGATGCGCGTGGCTCGGATTTCACGCAGTTCAGCATCACTTCGGGCCAGAATATCCTGCCCCTCAACGATGACCTGACCGGCACTCGGCTCCAAAAGCCGGTTAATATGGCGCAGCAATGTGGATTTGCCAGAGCCCGAAAGCCCCATCACACAGAAGATCTCCCCTCGGTGGATCGAGAGGTTGGCGTTTGACACGCCAACCACCGCCCCGAATTGGCGCAAGATCTCGGACTTCGGCAGACCCTGCGTGGCGGCTTGAAGCGCCTCCTCCGCACGGTCTCCAAAGACCTTCCAAACACCTTTGAACGCGATAACCGGCTCGTCGCTCGTATCCATTCTGCTAATTTCTCAAGGCGTTAGATGGAAGGCACGTTACCACAGGCAAAACCTTAGCTTATTCGGCCATCCAGCTGGCAATCAGCTCAGGGTTCGCTTTGACCCAAGCTGCGGTGACCGCTGCCGGCTCTTCGCCATTCACCACAGCCAAAGACCAGGCGTTCACATCCTCGGCGGTGAGCTGGATGTTTTGCAGCAGCTTCACCAGCTCTGGCTGACGCTCAGACAGCGACGACGACCAGCTGATATGCACCGTCGTATCTGCATAGGCCGAAGCGACGCGAGATTTTGCCATCCAATCGGGATCTTCCGCCGGCTGCACCATCACGAAATTCGCCGGGTCATGCGCCGGCTCTTCCAGCATAACGATGTCATACATGGCGAAATTCTGGTGCGGGCCATAGCAATAGCCGACCCAAGGCTTATTGGCCTTTGCCGCCCGGTCCAAACCAGCGGTTGCCACGGCTTCGTCGGTGGATTGCAGTTCAAAGAAATCGGCAAAGCCGTAGTCGCGGGCGCGTACGGTTTCGGTATTGGTCGATTGCCAGCCTTGCGGGCCGATCCAAATCTCGCCCTTACCGTCCCCATTGCTGTCAAAAAGGGCCGCGTTATCGGGGTTGGCCAAATCGAAGACCGATGTGATGCCATGCTCTTCCGCCACGACTTTGGTGACGCAATATCCGTTAAGCGCCTCAAAAGACTTCTCAGACATTGAGACGGTCTTTTCTTCATCGACGTATTTGGTGGTCATCCCCGATTGGTTCGGCAACCAAGTCTCGGTCCAGATATCAATCTCACCATTGCCGCGCGCCATTGCTTCAAAGATGACCGGCACTGCGGTGGTGGTGATCATCTCCACCTCAAGGCCCAGAGCCTCTTCGATCACCGCTTTAACGGCAAAAGCCGTGGTGCGGCCTGAGATGTAATTGGGGTCCGGGATCACAACATCAGCGGCTTGCGCGGCCATTGGCGTTGTAACGGCCAGCGAAAGAAAGGCCAAAGTCTTCAAGTTGCAGCTCATCCCGGATCTCCCCTATCAGCGATGCTGCAGGCATTGATTGAAAATCCGTTACATATTGCAACACTGGAGATGCCAGAATTAGTAAATCTAATCCTGAGTAGAGAGGCGCACGGCCCGCGCAATCAGGGGGCAGCAATCGCCGCCCCCGTTGTCCGTTCGTTAAATCAAAGCTTCCGCGCTCAGCCGGTCATAAAAGACCTGATGGTGATCAAGATAGGCGCGCATCTTCGGATGCGCTTCGGCCAGCTTGTCAAAATTCTCGCGGGTCTTGCGGATCTCATCCTCACTGATCGGTCGGATCCCGTTGGATGAGCTGACATCGCCATGCCAACCGCCAACCTGATCCCAGTCTTTAGGCTTTTCGCTTTGCCATTCAAAGGCAGCTTCCGAGAAGGGCAAGCCAACCTTCTCCCAATAGCTTGCCATTGCCGCACGCGTATCGGCCCGCACCGCCTCGGCACGGATGACCACCGGGTTGCCGCCAGCGGCTTTTAGCGCCGAGTAATGGTTCCACTGCGCTTCAAGGCCCACCTCGTCCAACGTCACCTCAGGATCCAATTTAAAGTAAGAGGTGATCGAAGCCACCGGGTCGCGGATCAAGAAGCTATTGACCAAGCGCCCGGCAAAGGCCGCATCCTCAAGGATATGCGGCATGACATAATAGGACATGTCTTTGAAAAAGACCGGGCCTTTTTCAGACCGCTCCAGCAGGTGATCTCGGATGGCCTGATAAGCGACGGGATGATCGGGGCGCACGTCAAAATGCGGCATGACCCTGATGCCACGATGGACATAGTAGTCATACATGAAGGGTTCATGCGCACAGTCCAGATCGCCACGCTCACGCATAACGCGCTCCATCGCGGTCGACATCGAACGAGGATGCGACCAGAGGGCATAGATCTTGTTCATCTCGGTTTCCTCCTCAGACCTTGATCAGGCCCATGTTTTCCAGTCTCAGAATGACCTGATGGGCGCAGGCGTCCACGTCGGCACCTTCGGTTTTGACCATGATTTCAGGGTTCTCTGGCGTCTCATAAGGATCTGAAATACCGGTGAACTCTTTGATCTTGCCTTCGCGGGCGAGCTTATAAAGGCCCTTGCGGTCGCGGCGCTCGCATTCCTCGATTGAGGTGGCAACGTGGACCTCGACGAAGGCGCCGAAGGATTCGATCATCTCACGCACGGCGCGGCGGGTCGCGGTATAGGGCGCGATCGGCGCGCAGATCGCGATGCCGCCGTTCTTGGTGATCTCGGAGGCGACATAGCCGATC
>NZ_JAVDBT010000015.1 GCF_030848395.1 Pseudogemmobacter lacusdianii
CCGTCGTCGCCCTCGCCGCAACCGTCATCTTCTGGCTATGACACAAGAACGAGTCCTGACCCTAGGCACGCACCCGAGCGGAAGCGGAGCCGGAAGGCCTAGACCTCTTCCGAGCCAAGCGGTTCAGCGAATCTCAGAGCGGCGCGACTGTCACCGATCTGTGGGAAGGCTATCGCCGGGATCTGGGTGACAAGCCGACCGCCGCCACCATGGGATACACGGGCAAGGCCATTCTGGCACATTTCGGGGCCTACCGCCCCGACCAGATCACCACCGAGCTTAGCCGCGCCTATTCGCGCGACCGCATGGCTGCGGGCATCTCTCAAGGGTCTATCCATACCGAACTCGGCCACCTGCGCAGCACGATGACATGGGCCGAGCGCAATCGGCTCATTACGGCTGCACCCTACATCGAGCGACCAGCAAAACCGACGCCCAAAGAGCGGTATGTCACCAAGGATGAAGTCGCGCGGCTGATTGAATCCGCCGAAGCGCCACACATCGCACTGGCGATCCACCTGCTCTTTGGCACAGCTGCGCGCGTTGGCGCGATCCTCGATCTCACATGGAATCGTGTCGATATGGATCGCGGGACTATCAATCTCCGCCTCGACGATGCGCGTACTCGGAAAGGCCGCGCCATTGTCCCGATCAATCGAGGCCTGATGGCAGCCCTTCAAACCGCCCGCGATGCGGCGCTATCCGATTATGTGATCGAGTGGGGAGGCAAGAAGGTCGGCAATATCCGCAAAGGGTTTGAGGCCGCCTGTAGCCGCGCCAAGCTGACCGGCGTCACCCTGCACACGATCCGGCACTCAGCCGCCGTGGCCATGGTCTCCAGCGGCATCCCGATCACGCAAGTTGCCCAATATCTGGGCCACAGCAACGCCAGCGTGACCTATTCCACCTATGCCAGATTCGCGCCCGAGCATCTGACGGAAGCTGCCGAGGTCTTGGACTTCGTGAAGCTGAAGGCAGCGCGCTAGGTTCCGTGAAATTTGGAACACTTCGTTAAACGAAGCTTTAAGCTAAATTATACGAGGGAAATCATAAGGATGATGGTGGGTGGTGAGGGACTCGAACCCCCGACATCTTCGGTGTAAACGAAGCGCTCTACCAACTGAGCTAACCACCCGTGAGATGGGGATTATCCGGACTGACTAGGGCTTGCAAGATGCAAGATGCGCTCAAAGGTGGGGATTGGGAAATAAAAAGGCCCCGGGTCTCCCCGAGGCCTGATCTGTGGCTCTACGAAAAGGTTTAGGCGACATGTGCCGCTAAGCCCTTCAACCGCCCAGCTTTTCCAAAAGCCGCACATAGGCGCTTTGGCCTTTGCGATAGACGCCAATGCGGGCGAATTCATTGGGCGCATGCAGGTTTTCATCCCCCATGCTCCAGCCAAACATCACCGCATGCACGCCAAGATAATCGAGAAGCGTTGACATCACCGGGATCGAGCCGCCCGAGCGGGTGCGGTAAGGCTCTACCCCGAAGACCTCGGCCAGAACCTCTCGCGCAACTGCGGTGGCGTTGTGTCCGGCTGGCACATGATAAGGCACCGAGCCGCCGCCAGCATTTTCAAACCGGACGGTCACGCCATGCGGCGTGTGCTTGCGGACATGGGCTTCCAGCTGATTGTAGATCTTCACCGGATCTTGGGCGGCGACCAAACGGCAAGTGATCTTGGCACGGGCCTCGGCCGGATGCACGGTCTTTGACCCGATGCCCTGATAGCCCGAGGTGAGCCCGTTCACATCCAGCGCGGGCCGCGCCCAAAGCCGTTCCCGCGTGGTGTAACCGGGCTCACCAAAGGTTGCCGGAGCACCAGATTCGGCCAGATATTCGGCCTCATCATAGGGCACACGGGCAATCTCGGCGCGGTCTTCCTCAGAAAGCGGGATCACGTCGTCATAAAAGCCCTCGACGGTGATCAGCCCGTCGAGCGATTTCATCGAGGCAAGGATCTGCGCCAAGGCCATTGCCGGGTTGGCAATCGCCGCCCCGTGAAGCCCCGAATGCTGGTCCGATCGCGGCCCCTGCACCACGATTTCCATCTTGGCCATGCCCTTCAAGGCATCGACCAACATCGGCTGTTCCGGCGTCCATTGCAGACCATCGGCCGAGAAGATCATATCGGCTTTCAAAAGATCGACATTGTCGCGCACGAAATCCGGCAGATCGGGCGAGCCGATCTCTTCTTGACCTTCAAAGAAGAGCTTCACGTTGACCGGCAGCTTGCCGGTGGTCTTCAGCAAAGCCTCCACCGCCAAGATCGGCGTCATCATCCCGGCTTTGTCATCCGAGGCGCCGCGGCCATAGATCCGATCGCCACGGATCTCCGGCTCGAACGGCGCCGAATCCCACAGCTCATAGGGTTCGGCCGGTTGCACATCGAAATGGCCGTAGATCATCACCGTGGGCTTATCGGCCCCGGCATGCATCCAATCGGCATAGACCACCGGATGACCGGCGGTGGGCAGTACGCGGGCATTGTCGATGCCCGCCCGCTTCACCCGCTCCGCCACCCATTCGGCGGCCTTTTGCACATCGCCCATATTCTCGGGCTTGGCCGAGACCGAGGGGATGCGGATGAACGCGATCAGCTCATCCACATAGCGCTTTTGTTCCTGATCGAGCCAGGCTTCTGCCGTCATTGCAGTCACAGCGGCCTCCAATCAGTTCAGATCGCGCGGGAATTCGCGGACCCGGCTTTCTTGCTTCACGATCTCATCACCGGATTTGGCGGTGAATTCGGTCTCCATCCGCCAGACATCGCGCAAGGCGCGGACGGTGGCTTTGCACGAAAGCGTCACCTTCCAGCCGTTGTCGCGGGCGTATTCCTTGTCCCAAGTGCAGATCGCCACGGCCGTGTTCGGGTCGGTCGGGTTCACGGCATAGGTCTCAGAAGCGATCTGCTGGATGATCATCCCGGTGTGCGGATGCTGAACGCGGCCAGCATCGCTGACGGTGTGGTAGGTGGTGACACCCGTCACTGTGTCATGGGTGACCGAGCGCTCATAGGGTGCGGCTTTGATCAGTTGCGTGCTGGCCATAGGCGTGGCGCTTTCGGCAGGCAAGAAATCGGCCAAAGCTGCTTCGGCTGCGGCAGCGCGCTTGGGCAAGATCAGACGGCTTTCCGCGGTGTGCACTGTGAAGGTGGCCGCTTCCGGCGCCGGGAAGACGGTCGCGAAATAGGCGGTCGCGATGCCAAGGCGGAGCTTATAGCCCTTCGGCAGCTTTTGCCCGATCGAGCGGAACTTCATCCGCACCACTTCCGGAACACCCGGCTGCATCGGCGCAAGATCAAGATGATCGTGGCGATGGGTCAGGTTCAGCACGCCAAAGCTGATCCGCGTGGCCGCGCCATCGGGGGCCACCAGCGAGAGGGTCGCGGCAAGCTGCGCCACCGGCTTGTCGGAGGCCAGTTTCACCTCAAGCTCGGGGAAGCCCAGTAGATCAATGTCTTCCGCCAAGACCTCGGTGTCGAAGACGAGCTGGCCGCCCGCTTCAGCGCGTTGGTCGGTCGGCTGGTTCGGCACCGCGCCATAGGGGCACCAAGCACCGGCGGTGATGCCATGATCTTGCGGCGAGCAGATCGTCAGCTCCGCCGCCTCGCTGGGGCCGAAGGAGAGCTTGCCCGGTGCCAGACCAAGCGTCAGGTCCGAGACATTCGGCGAGGGCCAAGACGGATCGGCGACCCAGCGGCCCGGCCAAGTCTCATAGCCCGGTGCCGGCTCCAAGGCCTCACCGATCCAAGAGCGCAGCTCCGGCTCATCCATGATGCCGGTGTCGATGCCCTTGAGGTGCTGATCCCACCAGCGGATGCATTCTTGCAAGAAGCCGATGCGCGGGCCCGGCATGGCGAAATGCGGATATTTATGCGCCCAAGGCCCAACAAGGCCCTTTTTCGGGGCCGAGACGCCCTCCAAGAGGCGGAAGACGGCGTTGGTATAGCCATCAACCCAGCCGCCCACGGCATAGACTGCCGCCTCGATTTGCGAGAAGTCTTCGCAGACCGAGGCATGTTTCCAAAAGTCATTGCGACGCTGGTGGTGGAACCAATCTTCCATCCAGATGCCATTGCCGTTGAGACGCGCTTCCCACATCTCGCGCCAAGCCTCGCCCACGATCTCGGGGTCCGGCGGGGTCATCGAGATCGCCCAAGCGGTGGTGCCCCAATGGATGTTGTCGATCATCTGCGCGCCGCCCAGATAATGGACGTCATCGGCGTAACGGTCATCGGTCGAGCACAGCGAGATCACGGCTTTCAGCGCGGCCGGGCGACGGGCGGCAACTTGCAGCCCGTTGAACCCGCCCCAAGAAATACCGATCATGCCGACTTTACCAGTGCACCAACTCTGCGCGGCCAGCCATTCGATGATGGCAATGGCATCATCTTGTTCTTGCTTGAGATATTCGCCCTCGCAGACGCCCTCGCTGTCGCCGGTGCCACGCATATCGACGCGCACGCCGGCATAGCCGTAGCCTGCGAAATAGGGATGGGTCAGGGCGTCACGCTCAACGGTTCCGTCGCGTTTGCGGTAGGGCAAGAACTCCAAAACTGCCGGAACCGGATCGGTCTCGGCATCTTCCGGCAACCAGATGCGGGCGGCGAGACGCACGCCATCGGGCATCGGGATCCAGATGTTTTCGATCTCGCGCACGTTGCGGGGGAAATCGGTGCGGACGATGATCTCGTTCATTGGGCTTGCTCCAATCCGGCCTGCGCCGGGGTATTCATAGGGAAGTGACAGGTCAGTTGATGGCCGCCATTGACGCGCAAAGGCGGCGCGTTGCGGCGGCACAGATCTTGGGCAAAGGGACAGCGGGTGTGGAACTCGCAGCCGGAAGGCCGCGCCATCACCGAAGGCACCTCGGGCGGCAATTTGATGCGGTCATGCACCCGATCAGGATCGGGCTCGGGGTTGGCCGAAAGAAGCGCCGCCGTATAGGGATGCGCGGGGCTGCGGAAGATCGCTTCGGTCTCGCCCATCTCGACAAAGCGGCCCAGATACATCACCGCCGTGCGGTCCGCGATCTGGCGCACCACATGCAGGTTATGGGTGATGATCAGCATCGACAGGCCGAGCCGGTCGCGCAAGTCGTTGAGAAGGTTCAAAACCTCCCCCTGCACCGAGACATCTAGCCCCGCCGTCGGCTCATCCGCGATGATGAGTTGCGGATCGAGTGCCACCGCCCGCGCCACGCCCACGCGACGCGCCTGCCCGCCCGAAAGCTGGTGCGGATAGCGGCTGGCGAAATCCACCGGCAGGCCGACCAAGGTCAGCAAACGCCGCACCTCGGCGTCAAGATCACGGTCGGACATACCGTGGATGCGGAACGGCTCGGCCAGAAGCGCGCGCACATCCAGACGCGGCGAAAGCGAGCCCACCGGGTCTTGGAACATCATCGGCGCCCGGCGGCGCAGTTCCTTCATCTCGGCCCGCCCCATCGAGGTGGCATCCTTGCCATCGAAATGGATGCTGCCCGAGGCCACCTTTTGCAGCCCATTCAAGGTCCGCGCCAAAGTGGTCTTGCCCGAGCCGGATTCGCCCACCAAGGCAAAGGTCTCGCCCTTGGCAATGTCAAAGCTGACCCCGGCGACGCCTTCGATTGCGGTGACGTGACCGCGCAGCCGCGACAGGGTGCCGCCGACAGAAAAGACCACGCGCAGGTCTTTGACGGAAAGCAGGGGCGCGCTCATGCGGTCACCTCATTGGTTCGGATGCAGCGCGCGATATGGCCCGGCGTGACTTCAACGCTGGTCACCGGCTGGCCGCATTCGGGCTTGGCCAGAGCGCAACGCGCTTGGAATACGCAGCCCTTGGGGCGGTTGCGCAGATCGGGCAAAGTGCCAGGAATCGTTGGCAAATGCTTCACCCGCTCATGCAGGCGCGCCGGGTCGCAGTCGAGCAGCGCACGCGTATAGGGATGGCTTGGATTGCGGAAGATCTGCCGAACCGAGCCTTGCTCGACCACCTCGCCCGCATACATCACGATCATATCGTCACAGAGCTCGGCAATCACGCCCAAGTGGTGCGAGATGAAGAGAACCGCGCAGCCGATCTCT
The DNA here is from genome assembly GCF_030848395.1 of Pseudogemmobacter lacusdianii. Lineage (GTDB taxonomy): Bacteria > Pseudomonadota > Alphaproteobacteria > Rhodobacterales > Rhodobacteraceae > Pseudogemmobacter > Pseudogemmobacter lacusdianii. The sequence goes on from NZ_JAVDBT010000015.1 coordinate 6,071, forward strand.
TGTTGCAGCTCTTTCAAAAGCTCGATCGTGGCGACTTCCAGCGTCGCGTCCAAAGCCGTGGTCGGCTCATCCGCGATCAGAAGTTGCGGCCGCATCATCAGCGCCATTGCAATCGCCACGCGCTGCTTCATGCCGCCCGAGAACTCATGCGGATATTGCGTCAGCCGCTTTTCAGGGTCGGGGATTCGCACTTGGCGCAGCATCTCGACCGAACGGGCGTCTTTCTCGCGCTTGGACAGATTCGAGCGATACTGGATATCGCGCATCTGCTTGCCGACCGAGAGCACCGGGTTCAAAGCGCCCATCGGGTCTTGGAACACGGTCGAGATCTGCAAACCGCGCAGATCGCGCATCTGGCGCGGGGTGAGCTTGGTGATATCGGCACTCTCGCCCAAACGGATCGCGCCGCCCGTCACCTCACCATTATCGGCCAAAAGGCCAAGAATGGCGTTGATCAGGGTGGATTTACCGCAACCGGATTCGCCGACGATGCCAGTGATCCGGCCCTTAGGCACGGAAAAGGACACATCTTTCAGCGCATGCAAGGTGCCGCCATCGGTGGCAAAGCTCACCGAAAGCGCATCAATATCCAGCGCCGGAGCGGGCGTGTTTTGGTCTGTGGTCATGGTCATCTCAGCGCCCCTTGAGCCGCGGATCGAAGACATCGCGCAACGTCTCGCCCAGGAAGGTGAAGCCCAAGGTGGTCAGGATGATCGGCAAACCGCCGGCAATCACGATCCACGAGCTGTCACGAATATTGGCGAAACCATCGTTCAAAATGGTGCCCCAAGACGGGGTTGGCGGACGCACACCGAGGCCAAGGAAAGAAAGCCCCGCCTCGATCCCGATCACCACCGGCACATCCATCGAGGCCAGAATGACGATCGGCCCGATGATATTGGGCAGGATATGCACCCGCAGGATGCGAATGGTCCCTGCCCCCATCGAGCGCGCCGCAGTGACATGCTCGGCGGTTTTCATCGCAATCGTCTGCGTGCGGATGATGCGGGCATAACCCGGCACCGAAACCATCACCACAACCATCACAACCGAGACCATCGAAGGCCCGGCCAAGGTGACAATCGTCAAAGCCAGCATGATGGTGGGGAAGCTTTTCATCGCATCGAAGACCAAAAGCAAAAATGCATCCAGCCAGCGCGGGCCATAGCCCGCCATCAGCCCCAGCACGATGCCCAGCATCAGCGAAAGCGCGGTCGAGCCCAAGGCCACCAAAAGTGCAATCCGCGCGCCATAAAGCACCCGAGACAGAAGATCGCGGCCCAAGTGGTCGGTGCCAAGCAGATGCGTCAGGCTTGGCCCTTGGAAGCGATTTTGCGGCGCGATCTTGGTGGGATCATACATCGCCAAAAGATCGGCGAAGATTGCCGAGGCCAAGATCAGCACCACCAAGGCCAATCCGAAAAAGCCCATCGGCTCGCGCAGAATTTTGCGCAAGGCGGCCAGGCCGGGGAAGGAACGCGCGCGCAGCGCGGCGGGTTTAATTGAAGCTTGCTCTGACACGGGGATCCAACAGTCCGATCACGAGATCGGCCAAAACGTTGACAAGGACGAAGAAGGCGGTGGTCACCAATACAGCGCCGGTGACGAGCGGATAATTGCGGGTCGAAATGGCCTCATAGACCAGCTTGCCAATGCCGGGCCGGGCAAAGACGATCTCTGCAAAGACCGAGGACGACAGCATATGTCCGATCCCCACGCCCAAAAGCGTAACGGTCGGCAAAATCGCAATGCGCAAAGCGTAGTTGTAGATGATCCAACGCTCGGGCAGACCAAAGGCGCGGGCGGTGCGGATATGGCCCGCCTCAAGCGTCTCAAGCATCGAGGCGCGCACGAGACGCGCGATATAGCCAATCCAGCCCAGACCAACCGCCAACGACGGCAGAATAAGCGCCATCAGCTGGCTTTTCAGGTTGCCAGATTCTCCCGCCCCAATCGCGGGCAACCACTTCAGATGCACCGCGAACAGCAAGAGCGCATAGATCGCGACCACGAAGGACGGCACCGCGATCACAGCAACCGACAGCACACCAATCACCCGGTCGACAAAGCCGCCGCGCTTCACGGCCGCGATGCAACCCAGCGGAATGCCCAGCAAGACGGCCCAAGTGATGCTGCAGAGCACCATCGCCAAAGTGAAGGGCAATTGCTCCATCACCACAGTCAGCACGGGGCGGCCCGACAAAGCCTCGACCCCCAGATTGCCCTGAACCGCAGAGCTGACGAAATTCCAAAACTGCACCAGAACCGGGTCATCAAGCCCCATCCTGCTGCGCAATTCTGCAATCATCTCGGGCGTGGCACGCGGGCCAAGCGCCACCGAGGCCGGATCGCCAGGAATGAGATAAATCATCGAAAACAGGATCATCATCGCCACAAGGATGATGGTGGCCCCCAGGCCTAACCTGCGCATTGCATATGCGAACATGGCGTCTGTTCCGCCTCTTTCAATTTACGCGTAACACGTTTGGCGCAGCGTGTTTGCTGCGCCAAAGATGTTCATAAAGCCCCGGCCAGATCGTCGCGGGGCCACCTTTATGAGTATCGCGGCCGCAGCGCGGCATCCGCGAGAAGCGGCCGGGTTTGGCCGCCCCCCATCTTGCTTTGATCAAGCGGGCTTGAACTTGTCGAAGAGCGGCATGGCGTTCGGCATGATCGCCGGAGCCACCGAATTGCGATATTCCACGCCCACGACTTCATGGGTCAGGAAGACGTACTGGCCGCTTTCCTCCATGATGTCTTGCATGCGCTTGTACATCTCGTCGCGCTTGGCTTCATCAAGCTCAAGCTGACCGGCTTTGTTCAGTTCATCGAACTCTTCGCTCGAGAAATGCTCCCAGTTCCACTGGCCGATTTGCTCGGTGGTGAACCAAGCCGTTGCCCAGCTCGGATCGGGATACATCGAGAAGCGCGACAGATAGAGTTGCAGCGGGAAGTTCGGATCCGCCTCAGCGCCACCAAGGTTCCAGAAGGTCCCGGAATCGTGCTGACGGATTTCGCAATTGATGCCCACATCCGCGAGGTTGGCTTGGATCACTTGGGCAGCAGTCAGACGCTCGGTCTTGTTGAGGATGTCGAGCGTGACGGTGATGCCTTCTGCGCCTTCAGCCGCCAAAAGCTCACGCGCTTTGTCGGGGTCATAGGCAAAAAGGTTCGCATCGCGATGCCCGGAAAGACCCGGAGCAATGATACCGGTCGCGGTGGAGGCAGCGCCGTAATAGGCCGCATCCACAACCGCAGCCGTGTCAATCGCATGCTGAATGGCACGACGCACATTCTGATTGTCCAGCGGCGCAGTGGTGTTTTTCATGCCCAGCCAAACGAAGGCCAGCGAGGGCTTTTCGATGACGGTGGTGTCCGCCGGGGGATTCTCTTTCAAACGCTTGATCGAGGAAACTGCGGTCCAGGTGTAGTCCAGATCACCGGCCTCATAGCCCATCTCAGCGGTCTTCTCATCCTCGATCGGCAGGATGTGAATCTCGTCATAAGCGCCTTGCTCGTATTTCCAATCCGGGTTTTTCACCAGAACGGTGCGCTGCTTGGGCTGCCATTCCTTCATAATGTAGGGGCCTGATTGGCCAACCGGCTTGGTGGTGATCTTGCCACCGACTTCCGCCAAGGCTTTGCGCGACACGATCAGCCCCGAAGAGCCCGGCAATGTGGTGGTCCAGAGCGGCGCGAAGGGGCCGGTCAGGTGGATCACGCCCGAGAGCGTGTCTTTGACTTCCACTTCCTTCAGCACAGCCCAGTCACCCGCATAGGCGCTGCCCGTGGCCGGATCGGCGATCCGCTCGAAGGAGAATTTCACGTCATCTGCGGTGACTTGGCCGAAACCATCGGTGAAGCCCAGTTGATCGCGCAGCTTGAAGGCGATGGTTTTCTCGTCCAGCTGTTCGATGCTTTCGACATCGCCCGGAGCCCAAGTCCATTCATCACCAGCCGGGCGTGCGACCAGCTTGGTGAAGATCGCTTGCATAATGTCTTGGTCGGATTGCGACATCATGAATGCGGGATCGAGCACTTGCAGGTCCGAATAGGACCGCACGCGCAGGATGCCGCCGGTCGCAGCCGAAGCGTTGCGGGGGAAGAGCAGCGACGACAGGCTCAAAGCCCCGGTGCCAACCAAGAGCTGGCGGCGGTTCACTGCGAACCCTTTGGTTTCATTGTTTTTCATAATGTTCTTCGCCCTGTTGATCGTGTTAGCGGAAAGAAGCGTTCTCAGATCACATGCCTAATGAAAAATTGACGCTTGTGTCCAGTCTTAAGTTAACATGTGCATACTAGGACCCTCGGAAGTTGCGATCGGCACAGGAAGGCAGGCCCTGGACGGGGTCCCGCTGCGGCAATTCTAAAGCCAAATCCCCCAATGCAACAAAGCCGGACCGCGTCTTGCGCGGCCCGGCATGGATCGTTTGACGATGCGCTAGAAAAGGCCCGCCGGGCTGGCTCGATCGCTTTGGTCGGGCAAGAGCCAACTCTCAGCGCAGCATTTGGCGCAGCGCAGAGAGGCCAAAGAGGCTTAGAATGATGCTGCCCTGCCAGTCATTCATCGGCGCGGGCAAAGCATGCACCCTCCAGCCAAGGCTTGGCAGGATTGAGGCCACCACCACGGCCGCGACATGGGTGCAAAGCGCCAGCGCCACGATGCCAATCGCCCAGCGAATGCCGGGATTTTCGGGGCTGGCCAAGCGGTTGGCCGCCGCGATCTCCAAAGCGCGAATTTGCGCCTCGGCCGCCAAACGATCAGCTTCGGTTGCGGCATCCAGCCGAGCGGCATAGGCTTGACGCAATTGCTCGGCCAATCCCGCACCGAAAAGCTTAACCAAAAACGCGATCATCTGCCGCCCCAGCCTTTCCAGACCGCAAGGGCCGCCAGCGCGTTGCCGATGGTGGCCAAAAGGGTCAGCGAGAACTCCCGCAGATCGAAGGGGCGGATGTCGAGCATGCCGCTCGCTGGATCAAAATCGGCCAGCCCTGCCAGGGCCAGCCCCCCGGCCAGCAGGCTGGCAAGGTAAAACAGTCCACGACTCATGGTCATTTTGGTCATTTGAACACTCCGATGATCCGCTGAAAGGCCCATGCCAACCGGTCTTTGGCCCAAGTGGCGCCATGCATCGCGACGGTATTAGAAGGCCAAGCCCCCTCGCCCCAACCCGCGCCTTCTAGGGCTGCCAGAAAGGCCTGATGATATCCGGCGTAAAGCGCGCCGTTCCGCGCAGCATCCCCGTTGAGAATGGCGCGCGCGGCATAGGCGTTGAACGCAAGCCCCGCGCCGTAATCGCTCAGCTTTTTGTCGGTGTAGCGGCCCGTTGTCATGCCGTGCAGCAAAGACGCCACCGCAAGCTCAGGCTGCAAGATTGTCTCTGGCCGGTCTTCCAGCCCCAGCTTGCGGTAATGCGCGCGCCCCGTCAGCTGGTCGAGCCCGCCGCCGCGGTAGATCCAACCGTCATCCGTGCCGGGCCGGTTTCCCAAGCGCCCGCCGTAGACACTGTTGGCAAGCGCGCGCGGCTGACCGGCGAAGGCCACTGCTTCCGGCCGGCTCGGCCAAACTTCGGCGATACGCTTGGCGCTATAGCGCATCGACTCGCGCTGTGGGGTGAGCCGCGCCTCGCCCCAAGCGGTGGCCAGCACATAGGCCAAATGCGCGGTTGGCAACTTGGCGCCTTGGTGCAGAATGGCATCGAGCACCAGCATCTGTACCGGGCTAATCGTGCCAATGATCGGACGGATCGCGCTGAAGAACGCTTTGCGGTTCATTCTGCCTACCCCTTTGAAACCCCTCAATTTCCGGCACGCAGCACCGGTGAGCCTTGGGAGTGTTTGCTTTGGGGGCACTCTGGCCAAGCAATGTGAATGAGAGATTGCCGAAGCGCGCGCCGCTGCCCTGCGAGAGCCGCCAACGACGCAAAAAGCCCCGGAGTTTTCCGGGGCCTTTTGGTAGAATGGTGGGCGATAACGGATTTGAACCGCTGACATCTTCGATGTGAACGAAGCGCTCTACCGCTGAGCTAATCGCCCGAAATCAATTCGGTTCGCGGCTTTTAGCCATCATCCTCTTCCTCTGCAAGAGGCTCTTTTGCGTCTTTTTTACGATGCGTGCCGCGCCGCAGTTTCAGCGTCAACATCGAGGCCCCATCCTTCTCGGCCGCGCGCGCGATCCGTACCCGGCCGATGCCCGGCAGGTTCAGATCCTCCCCCTTGGTCAGCCCGTCGCCCAAGGCAGTCAGCGTCGCCTCGACGATCTCTTTGACGGTCTTTTTCTTGGCCCCCGTGGTGCTGGCGACACGCGCGACCAAATCCTTAATTTTAAGCGTTGGACCCTTGATCCGAGGGACCACATTTGTCTCCGTCGCAGGCGGCTTGGGCACCATTTTCGGCGGCACGCTGATCGCTGGCGCGGCGGCTTTCATCGGCTTCACAGCGGTGGCCTTGCCAGTGCTGGCACGCTTGGCCTTCGTAGAGTCGGCGGTGGGTTTCGAATTCGCCATCTTGGCCTCCTGCCCCTGACATCTCGACGATAGGCGGTGGCGCGTCATGACGCTACAATTTTCATTAACTTCACGGTGGTCCCTCTTCCCGCCCCAATACAGATGAGGCGTGGGTGATTCGCCCCGTGCAACGCCTTGCCCTTCACGAATCGGCAGCCGCGCTTCGGCTCAAAGCCTAAAAAGCAAACGGGCGCCCCTAGGGACGCCCGTCGCTTCAGTTCTTCAGGCGCGCTTAATGCGCGACTTGGTTGGGCGCGGTGCCGCCGGCTTTCAAAGCCGCCGCAGCCGCCTCTTCCGCCGCCTCATCCCATTCGACCGCCTCAGGCTGACGCGTCAAGGCCTGCGCCAGCACCTCACGGACATGGGTGACCGGGATGATCTTCAGCCCTTCCTTCACATTGGCCGGAATCTCGGCCAAGTCCTTTTCATTCTCTTGCGGAATGAACACGGTCTTGATGCCGCCACGCAAAGCCGCCAGCAGCTTTTCCTTCAAGCCGCCAATCGCCATCGCATTGCCGCGCAAGGAAACCTCGCCCGTCATCGCCACATCTTTGCGCACCGGAATGCCGGTCAGCACCGAGACAATCGCCGTCACCATCGCCAGACCGGCCGAGGGGCCGTCTTTCGGCGTGGCGCCGTCGGGAACGTGGACGTGGATGTCCATCGTTTCGAACTTCGGCGGTTTCACCCCGATTTGCGGGCTGACCGAGCGGACGTAAGACGAAGCTGCGTCGATGGATTCCTTCATCACATCGCCGAGCTTGCCGGTGGTCTTCATCCGCCCTTTGCCGGGCAGTTTCAGCGCCTCGATATGCAGCAGATCACCGCCGACCGAGGTCCAAGCCAGCCCCGTCACCACGCCAACCTGATCCTCTTTCTCGGCCAGACCGTAGCGGTGGCGTTGCACGCCCAGATATTCCTCAACCTTGGCCGCATCCACGGCAACCGTGGTGGCCTTTTTCTTCAGAATATCCGTCACCGCCTTGCGGGCGAGCTTGGCAATCTCACGCTCAAGGTTCCGCACCCCAGCCTCACGGGTGTAGTAGCGGATCACATGGTTCAGCGCCTCATCCGAGACCGAGAACTCACCTTTTTTCAGACCATTGGCCGCGATTTGCTTCGACAGCAGGTGCTGGCGCGCAATCTCGCGTTTCTCGTCCTCGGTATAGCCCGAGAGCGGGATGATCTCCATCCGGTCCAACAGCGGACCCGGCATGTTGTACGAGTTCGCCGTGGTGATGAACATCACGTTCGAGAGGTCATATTCCACCTCAAGATAGTGATCGACGAAGGTGCCGTTTTGCTCCGGATCCAGCACCTCAAGAAGGGCCGAGGCCGGATCGCCGCGGAAGTCCTGCCCCATCTTGTCGATTTCATCGAGCAAGATCAGCGGGTTGTTGGTCTTCGCCTTTTTCAGCGCCTGGATGATCTTACCGGGCATCGAGCCGATATAGGTCCGGCGGTGACCGCGGATCTCGGATTCGTCACGCACGCCGCCAAGCGAGATGCGGATGAATTCGCGCCCCGTGGCTTTGGCAACCGAACGGCCAAGCGAGGTTTTACCCACGCCGGGCGGGCCGACGAGGCAAAGGATCGGGCCTTTAAGCTTGGCCGAGCGCGCTTGCACCGCCAGATATTCGACGATGCGCTCTTTGACCTTCTCAAGGCCAAAGTGATCGGCATCGAGCACCTTTTGCGCCGCACCCAAGTCTTTCTTGACGCGCGATTTGGTGCCCCACGGCACCCCCAAGAGCCAGTCGAGGTAGTTGCGCACCACGGTGGCTTCGGCCGACATCGGCGACATCGACTTCAGCTTCTTCAGCTCAGCCTCGGCTTTGTCGCGGGCTTCTTTGGAGAGCTGGGTCTTTTTGATCCGCTCTTCCAGTTCTGCCAGCTCGCCTTGGCCATCTTCACCGTCGCCAAGTTCCTTCTGAATGGCCTTCATTTGCTCATTCAGATAGTACTCGCGCTGCGTCTTCTCCATCTGGGATTTGACGCGGGTCTTGATCTTCTTCTCGACCTGCAGGACCGACAACTCGCCCTGCATTTGGCCGTAAACCTTTTCCAGCCGCTCAGCGACGGTCAGGGTCTCGAGAAGATCCTGCTTTTGCCCGACTTCCACACCCAGATGTCCGGCGACAAGATCGGCCAGACGCGCAGGCTCACGCGCCTCCGCGACCGAGGCCACGGCCTCTTCAGGGATGTTCTTTTTGATCTTGGCGTAGCGCTCAAACTCTTCGCCCACGGCGCGCACCAAAGCATCGACCGAGGCTTGGTCGCCCATGCTTTCGTTCAGCATCTCGGCCTGCGCTTCAAAGAAGGCCGGATTATCGACGAATTCGGTGATCTTGACGCGCGCTTTGCCTTCGACCAGCACTTTCACGGTGCCGTCGGGAAGTTTCAGCAATTGCAACACATTGGCCAGCACGCCGACGCGGTAGATCCCATCGGTGCTGGGGTCATCTACGGTCGGATCGATCTGGCTCGACAGCAGGATCTGCTTGTCGTCTTGCATCACCTCTTCCAACGCACGCACCGATTTCTCGCGGCCCACGAAAAGCGGCACGATCATATGCGGGAAGACCACGATGTCGCGCAGCGGCAACACCGGGTAGCTGGGGGAAAGGCGTTCGGTCATGCTCTTGTCCTTGTCTTGCGGCCGCATTTCTGGGTCCCGACCATCGGCAACCCCGACTGCTCCGCGTCGGTAAGGTTAATATCAGTGCGCCGGATCGCGGTTTCAAGCGACCAAGCGGTTCAGCCGTTTGGGGCGGCTCTCTTGGGGCGGCAATCTGAACCCGGAAGCAGGGCGGCGCAAGGGCGTAAAAAGCCTGCATTGATCACAAGCTTTGCCGATCTTGCCACCGTTCTGCCCCGCCTCAGATCGGCTCGATATCGCCCTCGGCCCGTTTGGCATGGAATTCGGCCACGAAAGCATCCAAGCGTTGGGCGGCAATCGCATCGCGCAAGCCCTGCATAAGCTGCTGATAGTAGTGCAGATTGTGCCAAGTCAGCAGCATCGAGGCGATGATCTCTTGCGCCTTGAACACATGGTGCAGATAGGCGCGCGGATAGTTGCGGCAGGCCGGGCAAGTGCAGTTTTCATCCAAAGGACGCGGGTCGTCCTGATGGCGCTGGTTCTTGATATTGACCTGACCGCGCGGCGTCCAAGCCTGCCCGGTGCGCCCCGAGCGGGAGGGTAGCACGCAATCCATCATATCAATGCCGCGCTGCACAGCGCCCACAATATCATCAGGCTTGCCCACGCCCATCAAATAGCGCGGCTTGTCATCGGGAAGCTGCTGCGGCGCGTAATCGAGCACCGAGAACATCGCCTCTTGCCCCTCGCCCACGGCAAGGCCGCCGACCGCATAGCCATCAAAGCCAATGCTCTTCAGCGCTTCAGCGGATTCCCCGCGCAGATGCTCGGTCACGCCGCCTTGCTGGATGCCGAAAAGCGCATGGCCCGGACGGTCGCCAAAGGCATCGCGCGAACGCTGCGCCCAACGCATCGACATGCGCATGGATTTCGCCACCGTCGCCTCATCGGCGGGCAAAGCGGGGCATTCGTCAAAGCACATCACAATGTCGGAACCCAACTGGCGCTGGATCTCCATCGAGGTTTCAGGCGACAAGAAATGCTTCGAGCCATCCACATGGCTGCGGAAGGTCACGCCCTCTTCGGTCAGCTTGCGCAGGTCAGAAAGGCTCATCACCTGAAAGCCGCCCGAGTCGGTCAGGATCGGGCGCTCCCAATTCATAAACTTGTGCAAACCGCCCAAGCGTTCGATCCGCGCCGCCGTCGGGCGCAGCATCAGATGGTAGGTGTTGCCCAGCAAAATATCGGCGCCGGTTTCGCGCACCGAGCCCGGCAGCATCGCCTTCACCGTGCCCGCCGTGCCCACCGGCATAAAGGCCGGCGTGCGGATTTCCCCGCGGGTGGTCTGGATCACCCCGGTCCGCGCTTTGCCGTCCCGCGCGCTAATCTCAAAGCCGAAACCCTGTGCCATCTTGCTCACACCCGCTGCATTTTGCCGTCTGATGCGCGAAATCGGCGCAAAAGCCAAGGCTCAGCGGAGCGTTTGCGATTTCTCTTGACGGTTTCGCGGCGGCACTGCGAGAGTGAATGAACATTCATTCTCGGATCCCCCGATGAATATGCCCGAGCCTTCCGCCTGCCCCGCCCCCGCCGATCGCAGCGCCGAGATCTTGGTCTCGCTTCGTGCGGCCTTTGCGGAAAAAGGTTTTGACGGGGCTTCCATGCAGGATCTGGCCCGCGCTGCGGGGATGAGCGTGGGCAATTTCTACCGCTATTTTCCGTCGAAAGACGCGATCATTGCAGGAATGGCGGCCTATGATCTGGCCGAGTTGCAGACCGATTTTACGGTCATCCGGCAATCAGCTGATCCATTGGCGATGATCCGCGACAATATCCGCCGTCGCATCACCGATCGCTGCGGCCAAAACGGTCGGCTTTGGGCCGAGATCACCGCCGCCGCACAGCGCAAGCCCGAGATCGCCAAAATCTCCTGCGGCGTGGAAGAGGTGATCGGCGACAATATGGTGCAGCTTTTCGCCGCCCTCACCCAATCCCCGCCCGAGGCCTTTCGCGCCGCGCATGGCACAACCATCCGCTTTATCATCATGTTGGTGAAATCCGCCGCGATGCGCCACGTCTCTCACCCCGATGCCGAGGTGGAAGAGATGATCTTGCAGACCATCGACGACCAGATCCGCAGCATCCTTTCAGCCCCAAGAGCATGATCATGCGTCACATGTGCCCCGTTGCCCTGCTTACCGCCCTTTTGGTGATGCCCGCTCTCGCTCCGACGCCGCTTAGGGCCGAGGCTGCGACGGACAAAGTTGCCGAGGTTTTGCCCGCGATCACCGTGGCCCCGGCGCTCAAGCATCCGCTGGTCGATCGCATCATCGCCTCGGGTCTGATTGAGCCGGTGGAAGAGGTGCATGTGGCGCCGCTGATCGAGGGGCAACCGATTGAGGCATTGCTCGTCGATGTCGGCGAGCTTGTCGAGGAAGGCCAAGTCTTGGCGCTTTTGTCGAAATCTTCGCTGGAGCTGAGTTTGGCGCAAGTGAAAGCGTCTGAAGCCTCTGCCGCCGCCACCGTCGCCCAAGCCGATGCGCAATTGATCGAGGCGGAATCCTCGGCCGCCGAGGCCGCCCGCGTGGCCGAGCGCACCGCCAAGCTGCGCGATCAGGGCTCGGCCAGCCAAGCCGCCGCTGACAGCGCCAATGCGGGCGCGGTCTCGGCTACGGCGCGGGTGACGGTGGCACGGCAATCGCGCCAAGCCGCCTTGGCACAGCAGGCGCTGCAAGAGGCGCAACTGGCCAATATTGAGCTGCAACTGTCGCGCACCGAGGTGAAGGCCCCGGTCGCGGGCGTGATCACCGCGCGCAATGCCACTTTGGGCGCGATTGCCAGTGCCGCAGGCCTGCCGATGTTCGTGATGGAGCGCGACGGTGCCTTGGAATTTCGCGCTGATCTTGCTGAAGCCGACCTGCCCCGCGTCACCGCTGGCGCGCCCGCCAAACTTACTGCGGCAGGTCTTGCCGAACCGCTGCAAGGTGAGGTCCGGCTGGTTGAGCCCGCGATTGATGCCACCACCCGGCTTGGTCGTGCACGCATTTCCGTCACCGAACCGGGCGCTTTGCGCTCGGGCATGTTTGTCGAGGCGGAGATCACCCTTGCCGCCCGCGAAGGCCTTGCCGTCCCGGTCACCGCGGTCGGCTCGGACAAACAAGGCAGCACGGTGATGCGGGTCAAAGACGGCGTGGTTGAGCGCGTCACCGTCACCACCGGAATCCGCGACGGCGGGCTGATCGAGATCACCCAAGGGCTGGAGGATGGCGATCTTGTCGTCGTCAAAGCCGCCTCTTTCGTGCGCGCCGGTGACCGGATCAATCCGGTGCCGCAGGCCAGCAATTAAGGGGCCGCCATGAATTTCTCGGCTTGGTCGATCCGCAATCCGGTGGCGCCGCTTCTAGGGTTCTTCCTTTTGATGCTGCTTGGCTGGCAAAGCTTCAACAGCCTGCCCATCACCCGTTTTCCCAATATCGACGTGCCCTTGGCCGCCGTCACCGTGGCGCAATCGGGGGCCGCACCATCCGAGCTGGAAAGCCAAGTCACCAAGGAGGTCGAAGACGCTGTTGCCGGGCTGAATGGGGTGAAGAATGTCACCTCGACCGTCACCGATGGCCTCTCGACCACCTTGGTCGAATTCCGCATGGATGTGGAAACCGCCCAAGCCGTGCAGGATGTGAAGGACGCCGTGGACGGTATTCGCGGCGATCTGCCGGCGGATGTTGAGTCGCCCATCGTCACCAAGATCGATGTCGAAGGCCAAGCGATCCAGACCTTCTCGGTCACCGCGCCGGATTTGACCGTCGAGGAACTCTCGTGGTTCGTCGATGACACCGTGACCCGCGCCTTGCAGGGCCGCGCCGGTGTGGGCCGGGTGGACAGAATCGGCGGGGCGGACCGCGAAATCCGGGTCGAACTGGACCCGGTGAAACTGGCCGCTTTCGGTGTCACCGCGCAGCAGGTCTCGGGTCAGATTGCCCAAACCAACATCAACCTTGGTGCCGGGCAGATGGAGCTTGGCTCCGGCAAGCAAGTAATCCGCACGCTTGGCGATCGTGGCACGGTCGAAGACCTTGCGGCGATGACGATCCCGCTGGCCTCAGGCACGCAAGTACGGCTTTCCGATTTGGGCGAAGTGGTCGACAGCTTCAAAGAGCTGCGCAGCTTCACCACGATCGACGGCAAGCCTTCGGTCTCTTTCCAAATCTACCGCTCGAAAGGTGCCTCAGATGTCTCGGTGGCCGAGATCATCGAGACGCAACTGGCCAAGGTCCAAGCCGACCACCCACAGATCCAGATCGAGATGATCGACGATCAGGTCTATTACACCCATGGCAATTACGAATCCGCCATCTCGACCCTGATCGAAGGCGCATTGCTCGCGATCCTTGTCGTGCTGGCCTTCTTGCGCAATTGGCGCGCCACGCTGATCGCCGCCGTCGCCTTGCCGCTTTCCGCCGTGCCAACCTTTTGGCTGATGGAGCTTTTGGGCTTTTCACTCAACCTTGTAAGCTTTCTGGCGCTGACGCTGGCCACCGGCATTTTGGTCGATGATGCGATTGTCGAGATCGAGAACATCAGCCGCCATATCCGCATGGGCAAAACCCCGTTCCGCGCCGCGGTTGAGGCGGCCGATGAGATCGGACTGGCGGTCATCGCCACCACTCTGACCATTGTCGCGGTCTTCGTGCCGGTCAGCTTCATGCCGGGGATCCCCGGGCAATATTTCCGCCAATTCGGGCTGACCGTGGCGATTGCAGTGCTTTTTTCGCTGCTGGTTGCGCGGCTCATTACTCCAATGATGGCGGCTTACCTGATGCGCGACAAAGACGCTGCCGGGCATGAGGGCGAGGCCGATGGCCCCTTTATGCGCTTTTACCTTTGGGCCGTGCGCGCCACCACCCATGTCTGGAAAGCGCCGGGGCCGCGCTGGCTTTGGGTGCCGAATTACTATCTGACGGTATTGGCGGCGATTGGCGTGGTGATCCTCTCAGTCGCCTTGATGCTGCAAGTACCCGGCGCTTTGTTCCCGCCCGATGACGAAAGCCGCATCGCGATCTCGGTCGAACTGCCGGCCGGGGCCTCGCTTGACGATACCGCCGCCGCGACCGAGGCGATGCGCCAAGCCATCCTTGACGTGCCGCATGTGGCGCGCGTGATCGTGGTCGGCGGCGCGTCGCCCTTGGGCGATCGCGACATCCGCCGCGCCTCGGTCACGGTGATCTTGGATAAGCTCGACAACGGTCTTGGTCGTAAGCTTTCCGACCTTGGACAAAAGCTGCCGCTGATTGGCGCGATCCTGCCGCAAACCCCGATCAAGGGCCGTCTCATGCCGCAAGAAGAGATCGAGACGGCGATCTTCCAACGCCTCGCCCTTGTCCCCGATATCCGCGCCTTCAAACTGGGAGGACCGGGCGGCGGTGGCCGGGATTTCTCCTATAACATCCTCTCCTCGGACAAAGAGGATCTGGACGAGGCCGTGCAGCAGATCGAGGTGGCTTTGCGCGATGAGCCGATGCTGCGCAATATCTCAACCGAAAATGCGCTGCCCCGCCCTGAAATCCACATCACACCGATGAGCGAAGAGGCCGCGCGGCGTGGCATCAGCGCCGCTGCCATTGCCGCCACGGTCCGGGTGGCGACGATTGGCGATGTCGATGCGGCTTTGGGCAAGCTCTCCATCGACGACCGTCTGGTGCCGATCCGGGTGCAGCTGAACAAGGCCGCGCGCGGCGATATCGCGCGGATCGCGGCGCTGAAACTGCCCAGTGCCAGCGGTGTCGCCGTGCCCTTGGCAGCCGTGGCGCAAGTTGCGCTGGCCGAGGGGCCTTCGGTGGTCAAACGCTTCAACCGCCAGCGCGTCGCCACTTTGGGCGCGGATTTGGCCCCCGGCATCGTGGTCGGCCAAGCTTCCGAGCGGTTCCAAGACATCGTCGCGGGGCTTGATCTGCCACCTTCGGTCGAGGTGGCTTTGGCAGGAGATGCTGAAATCGAGGCGGAACTCAATCAAAGCTTCGGCAATGCCATGCTCTTGGGCGTGCTTTTGATGATGTTCGTGCTGATCCTGCTCTTTCATTCGGTCTTGCAGCCGATCACCATCATCTTCTCGCTGCTCCTCTCGATTGGCGGTGTCGCGGCGGCGCTGATCCTCACGCAAAACGCCTTTTCGATGCCGGTGATGATCGGCATGCTGATGCTGATGGGCATCGTGGCGAAAAACGCGATCCTCCTGATCGATTTCGCCATTGAGATGCGGGATCGCGGCATGGAGCGCTATGCGGCGGTGGTCGAAGCTGGCCACAAACGCGCGCGGCCCATCGTGATGACCTCGATCGCGATGTCCGCAGGCATGTTGCCCTCGGCCTTGGGGGTGGGCGAAGGCGGGTCGTTCCGCGCACCGATGGCGACGGCGGTGATCGGCGGCATCATCGTCTCAACCGTGCTCAGCCTTGTCGTGGTGCCCAGCTTCTATCTGATTATGGATGATCTCTCGCGGCTGATGGCGAAGGTCTTCGCCCGGATCATCGGCCCCAAAGAGGCCGAGCCCGAAGCGCCAGAGCCGCATGAGCTGGCCGCGCGCATCAGCGAGGACCGGCGCGAACTGGCCTTGATAACGCAGCGTCTGGCTGCGCTTGAAGCTGCGCAAACGCCCCGCCCCTCGGGCAGTCATTGAGCTGCGTGCCAAATGTTTAGACCGACCGCTCTCAGAACGGTCGGCCTTTGAACCGATGAAGAAAGAACCCGTGTCCGGCGCGACACGGGGCGGGGCTGGTTGGGTCTTAGACGTCGGGTTCCGACGCAGAGGCACGCTGGCCGGATTCCGACGGCAAGGCGCTAAGGGCCTCGAGCAAGGCCACCAATTCCGCGATCCGCTCGACGCCAAAGGCCTGATCCAAAGCTGCATAGACCGCATTGGCCTGCGGCGTGACTGCAGCAATCAGCCGACTGCCCTCTTCCGTGATGGTCAAGATCACACGGCGACCATCCAAAGAATCCGCCCCCCGGATCACCAAACCGCGTTCGGAGAGGCTCCGGATCATCCGCGTCAGACTGGGCGCAAGGATATTGGCGCGAGCGGCAAGCTCGGTGGCATCCAGCGGGCCTTTTTCTTCCAGAACCCGAATGACACGCCATTGTTGCTCATTGATGCCATGTGCATCCAGCAAGGGGCGAAACCGCATCATCACGGATTCGCGCGCACGCAAAAGCGCCATAGGCAGGGATGATCTAATGGACCGCGGTAGAGCCGCATCTTTTGACATAGAAAAAATCTCCTGCACTGAGGACTAAACAGATCGTATCGGCGGTTGACCTTTGCCGCCCGGTTGAGACTTTTGGAGATCAGAGGAGAGCATCATGCCGCATCTGACCATCGAATACTCTGCAAATCTTGAAACCGTCGGAGATCTGCCGATGCTCTGCCTTGCCCTAAGGGCGGCACTTCTGTCCACCACGTTCTTTGAGGAAGGCGCCATTCGCATACGAGCCATTCCCTGTCCGCATTACGCCGTGGCCGATTTGGCCCCTGAAAATGGCTTTGCATCCCTGCTGTTGCGGATTGGTGCGGGCCGGTCGTTGGATGACAAAAAGCGGATCGGTGCGGCAGTGATGGCAGCGGCTGAGCAGCATTTTGCAACGCAGCTGGCGCGGCCACATTTCGCGCTCTCTTTAGATATTCTTGAGAACGACCCGCAACTTAGCTGGAAAACCAACGCGATCCACTCAAGGCTGCGGGCCAAGAAGGCCTAAGGCGAAGCTGCCCTCAAAGCCCCAATCGGATCGCTTGGATACGGCCCTGCCCACGCCACTGCCGCAGGCCCGGCGTGACTTTTGGTCACACGCCGACGAACTCGGCAAACTCGGGCGCGTTAGGGGACAACTGTTGCGCCACAACCATAGCGCGAATCGCACCTTGTGCCATGAACGCCACTTGATCGGCCATTTGCAGCACCGCTTCCACGCGCTGTTCTACCAAAACCACCGCCACACCAGTGGCTTTCAGCTGCAAAACCGAATCACGGATCAGAGCGATCATGCTCGGCTGCAGCCCCTCGGTCGGCTCATCCAGCAACAACACCTTAGGCTCAAGACACAACCCACGGGCGATTGCGAGCATCTGTTGTTCGCCACCCGAAAGGGTGGAGGCTTGCTGGTTCAGACGCTCACGCAGCCTTGGGAACAGCTCTAAAACACGCTCTTTGACCTGAGGCTTATGACCGCCCAAAAGACCGCCAATCTCAAGGTTCTCGGCGACAGTTAACGGGCCAAAGAGCCGCCGTCCTTGCGGCACCCAAGCCAGCCCCCGACCCGGCACCTGATGTGCAGGCAGGCCAGAGATCACGGCTCCCTCCAAGGTGATCTCGCCCGCGCGCGGCGCGACCAGCCCCATGATCGTCTTGAGAAGCGTGGTCTTGCCCGCGCCATTGCGGCCCATGATGCAGGTGACCTCGCCGGATTTGGCGGTGAAATCCACGCCTTGCAGCACGGTGACTGCGCCATAGCCTGCGCGAATGCCTTTCAGTTCAAGCACCGAGATAGGCCTCCTGCACCGCTTTATTGGCCCGGATCTCGGCGGGACTGCCCTGCGCCAGCACGCGGCCAAAGTTCAGCACAGTGATCCGCTGGGCCAATTCCATCACCACCGCCATATTATGCTCGATCAACAGAACCGAGACTTCGGGCGTAAGGCCGCGCACCAGTTGGATAAAGCCCGCGATCTCGCCTGCGGCAAGGCCTTGCGTCGGCTCGTCCAAGATCAAGACCTTGGGCTGCAATGCCAGCCCCATCGCCAGTTCCAAAAGCCGTAGGTGGCCGTAGGACAGCGTTCCCGCCTCCTCATCGCGCAGGGCTTCAAGTCCCACCTGCGCCAAGGCACGGGCGACCAGCGCCTTCAGATCGCCCCTGCCACGCCCGCCCTGCACCGCCAGTGCCACATTGTCGAAGACCGAAAGCCCGGGGAAAATCGCCGTGATTTGAAAGGTATAGCCAAGCCCCCGGCGCACCCTTGCATGGGCGGGCAGCGCGGTGATGTCTTCGCCCTCCAAGGTGATCCGCCCTTCTTGCGGCGCGATGCGCCCCGAGAGCAGCGAGACGAAGGTGGTTTTTCCGGCCCCATTGGGACCGATCAACCCGTGAATCTCGCCCTTCTCAAGGTCAAAATCCACCCCATCCACCGCGGCAATGCCGCCGAAATGCCGCTGAAGACCGCGGGCGCGGAGAAGGCTCATGGCAGGTTCCTCCAAAGCTTGGCCCGCACCCAGCCCAAGACGCCTTTGGGCAAGAAGAGCACCAAGACAACCAAGGCAAGGCCGACCAAGAAGAGCCAAGCCGAGGTCAGCGCCGTGGCCCATTCGGTGAGGTAAAAGATCCCAGCCGCGCCGATAACCCCGCCCAGCACCGTGCCCGCGCCGCCCAATAGCACATAAAGCATTGGCAGGATGGAATATTGAATGCTCGCAAAGCTCGACCCGACATAGCCAAAGAGCAAGGCATAAGCCGCCCCCGCCACGCCGGAATAAATGCCCGAGATCACCAGCACTTGCAGCTTGGCGCGGTAAGGGTTGATGCCCAGCATCCGCGCGCGCTCTTCATTCTCGCGCAAAGCCACCATGACACGACCAAAGCGCGAGCAGACCAAGGCCAAGGCTATGACCAGCCCCAAGGCAAAGACGCCCCATGCGGCCAGAAAGCGCGGCACATCCGCCGATAAAGCATGGCCAAACACCAGCCGCGCGGTGGTGGGCACGGCAAAGCCATCATCCCCGCCGGTCCAGTCGCTGAAATAGAGCAGGCTCAAAGCGAAGGCTTGGGCAAACATCAGGGTGACGATCATGAAAGACACCCCCGCCGTGCGCAAAGCCAGACTCCCGGCGAGCAGCGCCAGCAAGCCGCCAGCAGCCGCGCCGGTCAAAAGCGCCGGCCCCGCCTCCCAGCCCCAATGCCAGGCGGGAAGGCCTGCGCCATACATGCCAGCGGCAAAGAACATCGCATGGCCAAGGCTGAGAAGCCCCGTGTAGCCAAAGGCCAAATTATAGCCGAGCGCGAAAGTCGCCAGTACCAAGATCCGCGCCAGATTTGTGCTGTGATAGCCCGGCAGCAGCAGCCCCGCTGCCAGCAAAGCCACAAGCACGGCCAAATGCAGCGCCCAGATCCGCCCGCCCGTCATTCTTTCGCTCCGAAAAGCCCCTGCGGGCGGAAGACCAACACCAGCCCCACCAGCAAAGTTGCCAAGATTTTGGCCAAAGTCGGGGAGAAGAACATGCTGATCACCCCATCCGAGAGGCCAATGACCAAAGCCGCCACCAAAGTGCCACGCAGCGAGCCCAAACCGCCAATGATCACCACGATGAAGGACAGCAACAGCGGGTCATGCCCCATCAGATAATGCGCCTGAGAGATCGGCACATAGAGCACCGCGCCCAGAGCGGCGAGGCCCGCGCCTAGGGCAAAGACGCCGCGATAAACCAGACCGACGTTGATGCCGAATGCCTGCGCCACCTCACGGTCGACTTGCGTGGCGCGCATCACCAGCCCGGCTTTTGAGCGGGTCAGCCCCAGCCAGACCGCCAGCAAGACCAGCCCGGCGGCGAGGACGACGAAAAGCTTATAGCCCGAATAGCCAAACCACGGCAGCTGGAGGCGCCAGCTGAACGGCGCCAGCACCGGGCGCGCATCGGGACCATAATAGCTCAGCGCCGCTTGCTGGATCATATACATGACGCCAATCGTGGCGAGGATGGTGGCCTCGGGGTTATAGCTGAGCCGCTTCAGCACCAGCCCGTCGACCATTGCGGCCAGTGCCGCGACCAAGACCGGGGCCACGATCAGCGCGGCGGCAAAGGCCAGCCAAGCCGGGCCCGGCACCATGGTCGAGACGAACCAAGCGATCACCGCGCCCAGCATGAAGAACTCGCCATGCGCCACATTGACCACTCGCATGACGCCAAAGACCAAGCTAAGCCCCACCGCCGCAAGCGAAAGGACAGCGGCGGTGACAAGCCCTTCCATCAGGGCCAAAAGCAAGAATGGTCCAAAGGCCATGGCTTGGGTTAACCTTCGTTAAGGCGAGAGGCTGAGATGGGGGGAAGCGCCACGCCTGCCCCGTCTCAGGCGTTAGAAGGACAGCGCGGTGTAATCGGTGGCGTTGTCGTAAAGGCTTTCTTCCAGCGTGGTCTGATGCACCCGCACCAGCTTGCCGCCTTCGACCTTCGAGATATTTTGCACCCCAAAGGCCTGATGCTTTTTGCCATCAAAGACCATAGCGCCTTGCGGCCGCTCAGGCCCTGCGGGCAGATCGGTGATCGCCTCCATCGCCTCGACCAGCTTCTGGCGATCGGCAGGGCTGGAATAGCCCGAAGTTTCAATCGCTTCTTTGATAAAATACAATGTCTCCCAGCAAGAGAACATATGCGCATAGGTCGAGACATCTTTGGCGTCCGAGACGCTGCAACCATTGTCATCGACGCCCACTGCAGCGCGGTAGGCGGTCTCATCGGCACCAGCATCTGCGGGTTTCGCCCGGCAATGGCCTTCCCAGAAATGCGAGCCTTCGAGGAATTCGAGCCCCGGGCTGGCGGTATCCACAGCCTCAAGACTGTCGATAAAGCCAAAGAGTGCTGGCTTGGCACCCGAGCCATAAAACTCGCCCAGTTCTTTTACGAATGTTAACACGGCCGGGCCAACCATGACGTGATAAAGCACTTCCGTGTCCGCCGGGATCTGCGGCAAATAGCGGGTGAAGCTGGTCTCGGTCGGCGGGATCGCAATTTGGGCGATCACCTCACCGCCCTGCGCCTCGATCGCGGCGGGGAAATGGTCGCGGTGGTCATGACCAAAGGCATAATCCGGGTAGATCATCGTGACCTTTTTGCCCAGATTTTCCGCCACCCAAGGGGCCATAGCCGAGATCTGCTGGCGCACATCGGTGATGCCGGGCTGCAAAACCCAGCGGTTCAGCGCGCCCGAGGCGACGTGATAGCCCTCGGAGCAGACGAGATAAGGGATCTTCAGCTCCCCCGCGCGCGGGGCCGAGCCCATCACGACATGGCTAAAAAGCGTGCCCATGATAAGATCGCAGCCAGCCGGTCCAGCAAGCTTTTCAACCACTTCCGCGCCGCGTTTGGGATCGGTGGCGTCATCCTCATAATGAATCTGCACCTCACGCCCGGCAATGCCACCGGCGGCATTGATCGCAGCGGCGGCGGCAGTGGTCGTGCGCTCATACCAGCGGCCATAAGAGGCGCCGATCCCGGTGCGGTGCAGCTGGAACCCGATCTTCAGCGGCGCGGCTTGCCCCCAGACATAGCTTGGCATGGCAGAGGTTAAGAGCCCTGCCCCTGCGGTTTGCAAAAGCCTACGGCGGGACGGCGTGAACAACGAAGTCGTGGTCATGATGCAAACTCTCCTCGGCGCGCTTACCCTAGGGGCAATGTCGCCGGCAATGTGTCGCCGCAGCGCGGCAATGTCCATTGCCAATCAGCCGCTGCGGGCGGTGGAAAGCAGCCAAAGCCCCAAAACGGTGTAGCCCACCATCAGGATCGTCAGCGGCAGATGCGCGATCGGCCGCTGCGGGCCAGAGAGTTGAAAAGACAGAACAACTGCCAGCAGATGCGCGCCCAAGATCAGCACGAATTGCGTGCCATAAAGCAAAGGCATGATCCGTGCGTCGGTGAGAAAGCCGAAGGAGACATAGAAAGGCGGCAGACCCAGCCAACTGTCGCCCGACATAAAGGGATCGTTCAGCGCGGCCAAAGTATATTGCCCCGCGGTCAGCAGCATCATCAGATAATGCGCGCCATGATAGCCGCTGGCGATGGCGAGGAAGGAGAGCATGATCCGGTCGGCGCGCATGCCGCCTTGTGAGAGCTTCTCCCCAAGCTGCATGCCGATGGCCAAAAGGCTCAGCGTCAGCGCGAAGACTGCCAAAAGCCCGAAGCTGTTTTGCCATGCCACGGCCGAGCGGCCCATCGGCTCAAGCGGGTTTTGACCGATCAAACCTTGCCAGAAGAAGGTCTCGCTCAGCCCCTCAAATGTCAGGGCGGAAAGGACAAGGGCGATGAAGACCATGGATCCGCGCGATAGCGGTGCCATGCGCAGCACCTGCGCGCCCGGCCAGCCGATCATCCGGGTCAGTTGACCGTCTTGCCGCTCGGCCCAGAGCGGGGCGATCCGGGACACGAAGCCGAAGAGTAGAGTGAAAAACTCCCCCTCTTCGAGCCAATCTTCGCCCTCTGCCACGGCCAGAACGAAAATGATCGCCCAATAGGTCAGCGCCGCTTGTGCCAAAACCGCAGGGTCATCGGGCGAAGAGGAGATCATCTGAAACCAGATGAACCACAGATAAAAGCCGATCGCAGGCCAAGCGCCCAGCCGTGCCAGGCCGATACCGGTGCTGCGGCCCAGCAAAGTGCGGGCAATGCGCACCGGGCCTGTCCAGGGATTGATGGGCCGCCAGATGTTGCCAAACACCGCCGAAGCCAATGGCACGACGATCCAGATCACCGTCCAGAACACCAAGGTCATCAAGTTGTGCATCGGGTCACGCGGCCCGAAAAAGCCAATCAGAACAAGGCCGAGAAACGCTAAGAAACTGACGTAAGAGGTTAGGCTTGCCGGCAGCCAATCGCGCCGCCGCGCCCAGACCTGCGCCCCCATCTGCGGCAAGCGCCCGGCAAGGGCGGCCAACAGCGCCGTCAAAGCGACGGTCAGTGCCGCAGCGGTGATGTAATGGCGGGTGGGCAGGGTCAGGATCACCGAAGGCGGCAAAGCGCAGGCCCATGCCGCGCCGGGAACAAGCAGAACACTGAGCCCAGCAGGCACAGGCGTGAGCCGGCCGTGGCAGCCCCCCTGTGCCTTGTGCTTGATCTGCCGCCGCATGCCGCCCCCTTGGTTGTTGCGCCTCTTTGCCCAAAAGCGCCCAAGGTTACAATCTGGGCACTAGGTTCTAAGCCCGCGGGGGCCAGCCCCCGCACCCCCGGAGTATTTGGGTCAAGATGAATGGGACAAGGGCTTTGCTAAACCGCGCTGTCGTGGCGCGCCAGAAAGGCTTGGACTTCTTCGGGTTTGGGGGCCACACCGGTGAAGATCAGCGCATAGGCGGCAATGCGGGACATGCGGGCGTCCACCGGCTCGGCCGAGCGCAGGGTGATATAGCCGACTTGTGTGAGATAGACCGTGCGGGCGCGAGTGTCGGCCTCGGCCGCAGAATAACCGTAGCGCAAGAAGAGATCTGTCAGAGCGGCGATCCGCGCCTCATCTTCGTGCATAAGGGCACGCTCTAGCGCGGGATCGGTCAAGGCCCAGGTTCGCATGGCAAATTCTGCTGCGGAATCAAAGAGCTTTGGATCGACCCAAGCATCAAAGAGCGCCAAGATCGCACTGGTGATTGTGGGATACTCGGCCCCTATCCGTGCCACCAGCCCCCGGGTGTTGGTGTCGCGCCAGCGGTCGATCAGGGCAGCCAACAAGGCCTCACGATCCGCAAAATGCCAGTAAAACGAGGTGCGTGACAGCCCGAGCCGGGTGGCCAGAGGGCCGATTTTCACCGCCTCAACCCCGCCTTCGATCAAAAGCGCATGCGCGCCATCAAGCCAAAGTGAAGCGGATCCACGCCAGCCTCGGTCTTTTGGTTCAAACACAATGTTCTGATCTGTCATGGGCACAGCCTAGACGGCGGATTGGCGAGCGGCAACCATTTGCTGCAAAAAGTCGACACAAGTGTCGACTTTTCATTTGACGGAATCCTTTACCTGATCAAGATTATGCGCAGCCACCCCACACAAGGCCGCAACCCATGTCAGACCCCGCCCGTTCCAAAACCTCGAACGATCCGCTGCTGCAGCCCTATCAGCTGAAGCACCTCACCTTGCGCAATCGCATTATGACCACCGCGCATGAGCCAGCCTATTCCGACGATGGCCTGCCGAAAGACCGCTACCGGATGTATCATCTGGAGCGGGCCAAAGCCGGTGTCTCGATGGTGATGACGGCAGGTTCGGCCTCGGTCAGCCGCGACAGCCCGCCGGTGTTCTCAAACCTCTTGGTCTGGAAAGACGAGATCGTTCCGTGGATGAAAAAGCTGACCGATGATTGTCACGAGGCCGGAGCGGCCGTGATGATCCAGCTGTCGCATCTGGGCCGTCGCACCCGCTGGGACAAAGCCGATTGGCTGCCCGTCGTGGCGCCCGGCCCGCAGCGTGAGCCGAGCCACCGCGCCTTCCCAAAGGTGATCGAGGATTGGGATATCAGCCGTATTATCAAGGACTACGCCGACGCAGCTGAGAGAATGGCAGCCGCTGGCGTCGATGGGGTCGAGTTTGAGTGCTACGGGCATTTGATGGACCAATTCATCAGTCCCCTCACCAATACGCTGACCGACAGCCCCTATGGCGGCAGCTTTGACAACCGGCTGCGCTTTGCCATGGATGTGCTGCAAGCCGTGCGCGACCGGGTTGGGCCTAAGCTCTTGCTGGGTATGCGTTATGTCGCCGATGAGGATGCGCCGGGCGGCATTCCCACCGAAGAAGGCGTCGAGATGGCGCGGCGGTTCCAAGCCTCGGGTCTGGTTGATTTCGTCAACATCATCCGGGGCCGCATCCACACCGATGCCGCTTTGACCGATGTGATCCCGGTGCAAGGCATGCCCTCGGCGCCGCATCTGGACCTTGCCGGCCGCATCCGGGCCGAAGTTGGCCTGCCGACCTTCCACGCCGCCCGCATCCCCGATGTCGCGACGGCGCGGCATGCGGTTTCTTCGGGTTTGGTCGACATGGTCGGCATGACCCGCGCCCATATGGCGGACCCACATGTCGTGCGGAAAATCATTGAAAAACGGGAACATGACATCCGTCCTTGCGTCGGCGCCACCTATTGCCTGGACCGGATTTACCAAGGTGGCATGGCGCTTTGCATCCACAACGCCGCCACGGGCCGCGAAGAGACGATGCCGCATGAATTTACACCAGTGGCGGCCGCCAAGAATGTGGTGATCGTCGGCGCCGGTCCTGCGGGGCTCGAGGCCGCGCGTGTCGCTGCTGAGCGCGGCCATAAGGTGACCGTGTTCGAGGCCGGGCCGCGTGCTGGCGGTCAGATCCTTCTGACCTCGCAGCAAAAACGACGCTCTGAGATGATTGGTATTATCGATTGGCGGATGGAACAATGCACCGCCAAAGGGGTAAAGTTTAACTTTAATACCTTCGCGGAAGAGGCTGATATTTCTGCACTTTCTCCTGACGCCGTGATCATCGCTACCGGCGGCATGCCGCAAGCCGTGGGCCTGTCTTCGGGTGAGGAGCTCTGCGTGCAGGCTTGGGATATCCTCTCGGGCGACGTGAAGCCTGGCAGCAATGTTCTGCTCTATGATGATGCAGGCGACCACACCGCTTTGCAAACGGCTGATGCTTTGGTGGCGGCTGGTGCGAAGGTCGAGGTGATGACCCCGGATCGCAGCTTCGCGCCTGAGGTGATGGGGATGAACCTCGTCCCCTATATGCGCAGTCTGCAAGGGAAAAACACCACCTTCACCGTCACCTATCGCCTCTCATCCGTGGCTCGCGACGGCAATCAGTTGAAGGCACAGATCGGTTCGGACTACATCCGCGATCTGGCACTTGAGAAGAGCTATGATCAGATCGTGGTGAACCACGGCACAGCCCCGAACGCCGATCTTTACTTCGCGCTGAAGCCAAAGTCGGAAAACCTCGGAGCGGTGGATTATGATGCTTTGATCAAAGGCGAGCCTCAGCCGAAAGGCGACGGCCCGAAGGGCTTCGTGCTCTATCGTATTGGGGATGCAGTGGAATCTCGCAACACCCACGCCGCGATCTATGATGCGCTGCGCTTGATGAAGGATATCTAAGCCGCGTCTGACGCGATACCTCTCTGGGGGTATATACCCCTCGATATCTCAGAATGTAGCTTTCTGGCATGATATCGGGGGTATCCCCAGAGGGGTGACGATGCGATTGGCACTTTGGCAGGGCTACTCTCCGGCGGGAGATAGAGATGCGGCCCTGTTGCAGGCCGAGGCTGCTTTGGCCTCGGCCGGTGCACTTGGCGCCCAAGCTCTGGTCATGCCAGAGACTTGGCTGCCCGGCTACAACCAAGATATCAGCCCAAACAATGCCTTATCGGCAGATGACCCCGTGTTTACCAGATTGGGTCGTGCGGCCGCGTCCGCCGACTGCGCGCTCATTCTGGGCTATGCCGAGCGCGACGGCGACCATATCTACAATGCCGCCATCTGCCTTGGACCGGACGGCGAACCGCTGGCACATTACCGCAAGATCCAGCTCTTCGGCCCCCGTGAGCGTGCCCTGTACCGCGCCGGTGACGCCTATGTGACGTTTCCTCTGGGCGCAGAAACCGTCGCGCTGCTGATTTGTTATGATGTAGAATTTTCTAGCCATATCAGCTCATTGCGCGCCAAAGGTGTGACGGCAATCTTTGCACCCACGGCCAATATGACACCATTCGAACATGTGTCCCGCGCCACGGTGCCTGCGATGGCCGCCAACCACGGCGTCTCGATCGTCTACGCCAATTACTGCGGCAGTGAGGGCGATCTTGACTACCAAGGGCACAGCGTGATCGTCGGCCCGCATGGCGAGGTCTTGGCACAAGCAGGCCCCACACCCGCACTGCTGATCGCCGACCTTCCGGCGCGCCGTCCCGCCTATATTTCCAGCCAAAATGCAGATCTAAGGGTGATCGAATGACCCGCTCGCCGCAGCACGACATTCTCTTTACTCCGTTGAAAATTGGTCCAAAAACCGCGAAGAACCGGTTCTATCAGGTGCCGCATTGCAATGGCGGTGGCTACCGAGACCCCTCGGCTGTGGTTGAGATGCGCCGCACCAAGGCCGAAGGCGGCTGGGGCGTGATTTTCACAGAACAGACCGAAATCCACCCGAGCTCTGAGATCACCCCCTTCATCGAGCAGCACCTTTGGGATGATCGCGACATTCCGGCACTTGCCCGCATGGCCGAGGCGATGAAATCGCATGGGGCCCTTGCGGGGATTCAGCTCGCATATTCAGGTATCAACGGGCCAAACCTCTACTCGCGCGAGGTGCCGTTGGCGGTTTCGGGCGGACCAATCCTGACCTTTACCTCGGACCCAGTTCAGGCGCGCACGATGGACCGTGAGGATATCCGCGATCTGCGCCGTTGGTTCCGCAACGCTTTTCGCCGCAGCCATGAGGCGGGGTTTGATCTGATCTGCCTTTACGGCGCGCATGGATTTGGCATTTTGCAACATTTCCTATCGCGTGCCACCAACCATCGGACAGACGAATATGGTGGCAACCTTGAAAACCGTGGCAGGTTCCTGCGCGAAGTTGTTGAAGATGCGAGAGAAACTACGAAAGGCGAATTAGCAGTCTCGCTGCGGATGTCTTTGAATGAGGCTGGCCCTTTTGGCTTTTCAAACGCCGAGTTGCGCGACTTTATTGAGATGCATGGCGACCTGCCCGATATTTGGGACCTAGCCCACGGCACATGGGAGAATTGCTCAGGCACCAGCCGTTTCAAGCCCGAAGCTGCACAAGAAGAGCTTGTTCAAGGCATTAAGGCATTGACCTCAAAGCCTGTCGTCGGCGTGGGACGTTTCACCAGCCCCGACGCAATGGTGCGCCAAATCAAATCTGGAATTCTAGATTTCATAGGCGCGGCAAGGCCTTCGATCGCGGATCCCTTCTTGCCGCAGAAGGTAGAACAGGGCCGATACGACGATATCAGGGAATGCATCGGCTGCAATATCTGCGTCTCGGGCGATATGACCGGAGCGATCAGCCGCTGCACGCAGAACACCGCTTTTATGGAGGAATGGCGCAAAGGCTGGCACCCGGAGCGGCCACGCACCAAGGGGCACAGCCAATCGGTCTTGGTGATTGGCGCAGGCCCGGCAGGGCTTGAGGCCGCCTTGCAGGCCGGGCGCCGCGGTTATGCGGTCACTCTGGCCGAGGCGCGGCAAGAGCTGGGCGGGCGGGTTGCGCGCGAGCGGCTCTTGCCTGGATTATCGGCTTGGGGGCGTGTGGCGGATTACAGAACGGGCCAGATGGCACCTATGCCCAATGTGGAAATTTACCGCGATAGCCCTATGGAAACGCTCGATATTCTGGGAATGGGCGTCGAGCATATCTTGCTTGCCACCGGTTCGCACTGGCGCCGCGACGCGGTGGCCCGGTTGCATCTTCACGATATACCGACCGATCCCGCGATGCCGATCTATTCGCCCGACGATCTCATGGCGGGAAAATTACCTGAAGGCCTTCGCGTAACCCTTTATGATGATGATCATTTCTACATGGGATCGGTGCTTGCAGAGCTGTTGGTGGCGAAGGGCAACCGCGTCGATTTCGTCACCCCCGCGGTGAAGGTTGCTGAATGGACGGACAACACGCTGGAGCAAGCCACGATCATGCGCCGTTTGCTGGATCTCGGCGTAGAGATCCACTTGAACAAAGCACCGGAAACCATTGGAAAGGATGAGGTAACCCTAGGCTGCACCTGGAGTGGCCGACAAAGCATCTTGCCAGCAGAGGCGGTTGTCATGGTGACCAGTCGACGGCCTGAGGATCGCCTTTACCAAGAGCTTCGGGGCATGGATCTCGCCAATGCCGGGGTAAAGAGCTTAAAGTTGATTGGCGATGCAGCCGCCCCGGGCCCGATCGCCTGGGCAACCTATGCTGGGCGTCGTTGGGCCGAGGAGCTGGACCAAGACCCCCTTGGCGATGCTTTAACCTTCCGGCGTGAAATCGCGGACCTTCTGCCCGAACACCGCCTCACGCCTACATGAAAAAGCAGCGCTAAGCCCTTTTCTTACAATAAAGTTCCATGCGGTGATGGATGATCTCATAGCCCATCTCGGCGGCGATCTGGCGTTGCAGCTCCTCAATCCTATCGTTGCGAAATTCGATGATTTCGCCGGAATCAAGATCGACGATATGGTCGTGATGCGCCGGATCAGCGACCTCAAACCGCGCCGCGCCGCTTTCAAACGAATGCCGTTGCACCACGCCCTCACGTTCTAGCACCGATAAAGTGCGATAAACCGTGGCGAGCGAGACGCTGTCATCCACCGCACGGGCGCGGCGATGCAACTCGGTGGCGTCGGGGTGATCCTCTGCCTCGGCCAGGATGCGCAAAAGCACCTCCCGCTGACGGGTGACGCGCACGCCGCCATCGCGCAAGGCCTGCGTCAGGCGTTTCGTTTTATCGCGCAGTGAGGGATCGATTGTCTTCATCGGTGGATTTTAACCGATCAAGTCGCAAGTGCAACCTCGCAGCTGAGAATTACCCAGGTCACTGATGACGCAGCGCCTCGATTGGATCCATGCGCGCGGCGCGACGGGCGGGAAAATAGCCGAAGACCACGCCCACCAGGGCTGAGAAGCCGAAGGCAAGAACCACCACCAATGGGTCGATAACAAAGGGAATTCCCATGAAGCGGCCTGCGCCCCAAGCCATAAGCAACCCGGTTAAGATGCCGATGATGCCGCCCAGCACCGAGAGCGCAACCGACTCCACCAAGAATTGTGTCAGCACCTGACGGGCTGATGCGCCAACCGCCAGTCGAATGCCAATTTCACGCGTACGCTCGGTCACAGAAACCAGCATGATGTTCATAATGCCGATGCCGCCCACCAATAGGCTGACCGCCGCGACCGAGGACAACAACCCCGCCAATACAGTGTTGACAGAGTTCAACATTGAGGCGATTTCCTTCATGTCGGTAAGCGAAAAATCGTCGTCTTGTTCAACTGTTAGACGACGACGTTCACGCATCACCTCACGAATAGCACCCATCGCTTCGGCAACTTCTGTACCAGGGCTGACCGAGATTTGCAGCGTGCTGACATCGCTGCCACCGGCAAGACGGCGCTGCAAAAGCCGGATTGGCATCACCACGACATCGTCTTGATCTTGACCGAAGCTGCCAGCCCCCTTTGCCTGCAACAGGCCGATGACCTGGCAAGAAATCGACTTGATCCGCACGGTTTGGCCCACCGGATCGGTCTGGCCGAATAGCCGCTGCCGAACGGTTTGCCCCAAAAGGCACATAGCCTGGCCAGCATTGTCCTCTTCGTCGGTAAAATTGCGCCCGGCGGCAAGGCTCGAATTGCTCACATGCAGCCAATCCGGCGTGGAGCCGGTGATCGAGGTCGCGGCATTGGCGCTGCCCGCCACCACGGTCTGGCTGGAGCTGGCAATCGGGGCGATCCGCGCCACCTCGGGCAGTTGCGCCAAAGCTTCAGCGTCGCGCAAGGTGAAGGCGCGCGCGCGCCCCCCGGCACCGGGGGGGCCGAACTCACGCCGACCGGGGCGCAGGACCAACAGATCCGAGCCCATAGCCTCGACCGAAGCTGTGACTTGCGCCGAAGAGCCCTGCCCGACCGTCACCATCGCAATCACCGAAGCAACGCCGATCACAATGCCAAGCATGGTCAGGAAGGACCGCAACTTGTTGCGGATGATGGAGCGCAATGCGAGTCGAAAAGCCTCGGTTATCATAGGCTTAACTCCGGCTGCGGGCGATCTTCGACGATATGGCCATCGGTGAAGACCACAAGCCTCTTGGCATAGGCGGCAATGTCGGGCTCATGCGTCACCATCACGACCGTGATGCCTTCATCCCGGTTAAGCTGCTGCAGCAAAAGCATAATCTCATGACTCCGCTGGCTATCTAGGTTCCCCGTCGGCTCATCAGCCAGGATCACGCTTGGATCACCCGCCAAAGCGCGGGCGATGGCAACACGCTGTTGCTGGCCGCCCGACAGCTGCGAGGGATGGTGCCCCTCGCGCCCAGCCAAGCCCACCCGCGCCAAAGCTTCGCGCGCTCGCGCCATACGCTGCGCTCGCGGCAAACCTTTGTAGATTAAAGGTAATTCGACATTCTCTAGCGCAGAGGTTCGCGCCAGAAGGTTGAAACCTTGAAACACGAAGCCCAAGTAATGCCGCCGCAACAGGGCGCGGGCGTCTGGGGTCAAGTGCTCCACCGGCGTGCCTTCAAAAAGATATTGCCCGCCGCTGGGCCGATCGAGGCAACCGATGATGTTCATCGCGGTCGATTTACCCGAGCCCGAGGGGCCCATAATCGCCACGAACTCGCCAGTTCCAACCGTCAGATCAACGCTGTCCAGCGCCTTCACCTCGGCCTCGCCCTGCCCGTAACTGCGCGATACGCCGCGAAATTCGATCAGCGCCATCAGCGGTCACTCTGCCCGGTGATCACCTGATCGCCCTCGGCCAAAGTGGCGGCTGAGACGGCGATCATTTTCCCGTCCGAGGCCCCTGCAGTGATGGTGATCTTTTCGGGCGCGCCTGCCCGTAAGACGTAGATCGAGCTGCCATCGGCCTTGCCACGGCTGCTGCCGCGTCCCGAAGGCATGATAAGACCCAAAAGTCCGCCGCCAGAACGGCCGGCGCCGTCACTGATCGGCGGCGCATAGCGCAAAGCCGCCATCGGCACCAAAAGCACGCCCGGCTCGCGCGCGACGGTGATTGTGGCGGTGGCCGTCATGCCGGGGCGCAGCAAAAGATCATCGTTTTGCACCGTCAGCACCGCCTTATAGGTGACAACGCCGTCCGTCTCTTCCGGCGCGTAGCGCAGCTGGGTGATCTGAGCCGGAAAGCTGCGGCCGGGATAGGCGTCGACGCTGAAATTGGCCGCATTGCCGACGGCGACACGGCCGATATCGGCCTCATCAATATCGACCTGCAGCTGCATCCGACTGAGGTCTTCGGCCAAGGTGAAAAGCACGGGCGCGTTCAACGTGGCGGCGACGATCATGCCCTTCTCGGCGGCACGGTTAAGCACGATCCCGGAGATTGGGCTGCGGATATCCGCTTTGGCGAGATCCGTCTTGGCCTCTTCCAAGCTGGCTTCGGCCAGTTGCAGATCGGCTTTGGCGATCGCAACCGAGGCGGCGGCACGGTCATTTGCCGCTTTCGCAGCGATGACGGTTGAGCGAACGGCAAGGCCGCGCTGATCCAGCGCTGCGGTCGAGGCCCAAGTCTCGGCGGCTTCCGTCGCTGAGGCTTCGGCTTGGATCAGCCGTCCGGCAGCGGCAGCCAGTTGCGCTTCTGCCGTCGTCAGCCGGGATTGAAGATTGGTGCTGTCGAGCCGAGCAAGGATCTGCCCCTCACTCACTTCGTCGTTATAATCGACCATCACAGCCGCCAAAGTGCCGGAGAGCTCCGAAGAAATATCAACCCTTGTCGTGGGTTGGACCGTTCCAGTCGCAATGACCGTCACCGTCAGATCGCCGCGCGTGACCGGGGTTGTATCATAACGCAAAGTCGTGGGCGCAGCCTCGGGGCGCAGCCAAAGCCAGCTGGTCAGGGCCACGGCCAGCAGCGCAATCGCCCAAGGCCAGCGGCGCCGAGGCGCACGCGAGGCCTGCAAGACTTGGGTAAGGTCGGGGCGGCTGTCGCTCTTTGGCACTGAAAATTCCTTTGGCTTTCCCCTCCTACGCGCGAGGGTGCGCATTCCGTCGCTTACATATCCGCTTGGAGCGGGCGTTAGAAGGTCGATGCGCAAGTTGGCCGGCAGCCGGGGGTTTCACACCCCCGGACCCCCGTGGAGTATTTCGGTCAAGATGAATGGATCAGGGGCGGCGAGGGAATGCCCTGCCGCCCCTTTCTCATGCTGCGTTGCGCCAGCTCAGCTGCAGCCTGTGGTGCCGCCGCAGGTGTTGCATTTGAGGCAGGTGCCGTTGCGCACAAGGGTGTAATTGCCGCATTCGCCGCAAGAATCCCCGGTGTAGCCCATCATTTTGGCCTTGGTACGGGCGGCATCGGGGCTGGCGCTGCCAAGAGCCACGCTGGAGGCGCTGTCAGAAAGGCCCATAGCCCGGGTTTCGGGTACCAACATTTCAAGCGCCGAGAGCGGGTCAGTACCGGTCGCCAGCGCAGTGATCGCCGCACCGCCTTGCAGCACCACCAATTCATGCGGCAGACGTTTGCGCAAATAGCCCGAGGAAGAGATCGATTTCAGGAGTTCCACCGATTTCGACGCCGAGCTCTCGGAGACTTCGGTGATGTTCAGCTTACCCTCCTCCTCGCCCCGGCCGAGGTCGTCAAAGGCGGTGCCTTTGGGCGCGACATGCGCCAGATCGGTGCGGTCGAGGTAGGAAATCGCCAGCTCGCGGAAGATATAGTCAAGGATCGAGGTGGCATTCTTGATGCTGTCATTGCCCTGCACCATGCCCGCCGGTTCAAACCGGGTGAAGGTGAAGGCGTCGACGAATTCCTCCAGCGGCACGCCATATTGCAGCCCGACCGAGACCGCTATGGCGAAGTTATTCATCATCGCCCGGAAGCCCGCGCCTTCCTTATGCATATCGATGAAGATCTCGCCCAAGGAGCCATCGGCATATTCGCCGGTGCGCAGATAGACCTTATGGCCGCCGATGATCGCCTTTTGGGTATAGCCCTTGCGGCGCTCGGGCAGTTTTTCGCGGTTGCTGCGGACGATTTCCTTGATGATCACCTTTTCAACGATCTTCTCGGCGATCACTTGCGCCTTTTCCATCACCGAGCCGGAGGTCAGGATCTCTTCGGCCTCGGCATCATCCTCGATCAGCGCGGAGGCCAGCGGCTGGCTGAGCTTCGATCCGTCGCGGTAAAGCGCATTGGCCTTGATCCCAAGGCTGTGCGAGAGCTGATAGGCCGCCAAAGTCTCTTCGATCGTTGCCGAATTGGGCATGTTGATCGTCTTCGAGATCGCGCCCGAGATGAAGCTTTGCGCAGCCGCCATCATATGGATGTGGCTGTTGACCGAGAGGAACCGTTTGCCGGTCTTGCCGCAGGGGTTGGCGCAGTCGAAAACCGGAAGATGCTCGGCCTTGAGGAAGGGCGCGCCTTCCAGAGTCATCGTGCCGCAAACATGGTCATTGGCGGCATCGATCTGGGCCTTGGTGAAGCCGAGATGGCGTAGCAGGTCAAAGCTTGGATCGGTGAGCTTTTCTTCCGGGATGCCAAGGGTGCCTTTGCAGAACTCTGCACCAATGGTCCATTGGTTGAAGACAAAGCGGATGTCGAAAGCGGTCGGCAGCGCCTCTTCGATCTTGGCGATTTCGGTCGGGCCAAAACCATGGCCGATCAAAGCGGTATGGTTGATCGCGGGCGCTTGGGCCAGCGAGCCATGGCCCACCGCATAGGCCACCATCTCGGCGATCTGGTGTTGGGCATAGCCCAGTTTTTCCAAGGCCGCCGGCACCGATTGGTTGATGATCTTGAAGTAACCACCGCCAGCGAGTTTTTTGAACTTCACCAAGGCGAAATCGGGTTCAATCCCGGTGGTGTCGCAATCCATCACAAGGCCGATGGTGCCGGTGGGCGCGATCACCGTGGTTTGGGCGTTGCGGAAGCCATGCTGCTCGCCCAAGCTCAGCGCCTCATCCCAAGCGGATTTGGCAAGGGCAACAAGGGTTTGGTCAGGGCAATTGGCCAGATCCAAAGCGACCGGATTGACGTTCAGCGCCTCATATCCGGCGGTCTTGCCCCAAGCGGCGTTGCGATGGTTGCGGATCACCCGCAGCATATGATCGCGGTTGCGGGCATAGCCCGAGAAAGGCCCGAGCTCCTTGGCCATCTCGGCCGAGGTGGCATAGCTCACCCCCGTCATCACAGCCGTCAGCGCGCCGCACAAAGCGCGGCCCTCGGCACTGTCATAGCCAAGGCCCATATTCATCAAAAGCCCGCCGATATTGGCGTAGCCAAGGCCAAGGGTCCGGAAATCATAGGAAAGTTGCGCGATTTCCTTCGATGGGAATTGCGCCATCATCACCGAGATTTCCAGCGTCACCGTCCAAAGACGGCTGGCATGGACATAGGCCTCGGCGTCGAATTTGCCCTCATGATAGAAGGTCAGCAGGTTCATCGAGGCCAAGTTACAGGCCGTGTCGTCGAGGAACATATATTCCGAGCAGGGGTTCGAGCCGCGGATCGGGCCATCTTCCGGGCAAGTGTGCCAAGCGTTCACCGTGTCATGGAATTGGATGCCCGGGTCAGCGCAGGCCCAAGCGGCATGGCCGATCTGATCCCAAAGCTCGCGCGCCGAGATGGTTTTCGCGACTTTGCCATCGGTGCGGCGGATCA
This sequence comes from Pseudogemmobacter lacusdianii, assembly GCF_030848395.1. Taxonomy (GTDB): domain Bacteria; phylum Pseudomonadota; class Alphaproteobacteria; order Rhodobacterales; family Rhodobacteraceae; genus Pseudogemmobacter; species Pseudogemmobacter lacusdianii. Next base: position 41,276 of record NZ_JAVDBT010000015.1, read on the forward strand.
ACTCCCAAGGCAGGTCGTCCTGCACGGCTTTCAGGAAGCTGTCGGTGACGCGGACCGAGTTGTTCGAATTCTGGCCCGAGACCGAGATATAGGCCTCGGAATCCCAATCGGTGTCATAGGTCGGGAATTCGATGCTGTCGAAACCTTGGCGCGCATATTGCAGCACGCGGTTGGTGTAAGTGTCCGGGATCATCGAGGTTTTCGCGGCTTTGATCGCGGTCTTTAGCGCGGGGTTCTTCGCCGGATCCACCGCATCCTCGGTCGAGCCATCCCAAGCGCGGATCGCGGCAAAGATCTCATTCAGGCGCAGCTTATGCAGCTTCGAGCCCGCAACAAGGCTGGCCACCTTCTGCTCTTCGATCACCTTCCAATTGATGAATTCTTCGATATCCGGGTGGTCGGTATCAACGATCACCATCTTGGCGGCGCGGCGCGTGGTGCCGCCCGATTTGATCGCCCCTGCCGCGCGATCGCCAATCTTCAGGAACCCCATCAAGCCCGAGGACTTACCGCCGCCCGAAAGCTTTTCGCCCTCACCGCGCAACGACGAGAAGTTGGTCCCCGTGCCGGAGCCATATTTGAAAAGCCGCGCCTCGCGGACCCAAAGGTCCATGATGCCGCCCTCTTGCACCAGATCATCCGAGACCGATTGGATGAAGCAGGCATGGGGCTGCGGATGCTCATAGGCAGAGGTCGATTTCGTCAGCGTTCCGGTTTTATGGTCAACGTAGAAATGGCCCTGCCCCGGGCCGTCGATGCCATAAGCCCAATGCAAGCCGGTGTTGAACCATTGCGGGCTGTTCGGCGCCGCCATCTGGCGCGCCAGCATGAAGCGCATCTCGTCATAATAGGCGCAAGCATCGGCCTCGGTGGTGAAATAGCCACCCTTCCAGCCCCAATAGGCCCAAGCGCCCGCCAAACGGTCAAAGACCTGCTTGGCCGAGGTCTCACCGACCGAGCGCTGATCGGCCGGCAGCTTGGCCAATGCCTCTTCATCCGGCACCGAGCGCCACAGGAATTCGGGCACGCCCTTTTCCTTGACCCGCTTCAGCACCGCCGGGACACCCGCCTTGCGGAAATACTTCTGTGCCAGCACGTCCGAGGCCACTTGGCTCCAGCCTTGCGGCACTTCGACAGCCTCATTGCGGAACACAACGGTGCCATCCGGATTGCGGATCTCCGAAGTGGTGACAGAGAAATTCAACGTGCCGTATGCGCCGGTTGTCTCGGCGGTAAACTTGCGCTCGATCTTCATATGCCCCTCATCTTTCCTTGGCCGGTAGCACCGGCAACGCAGCGGTCTGACCTGCGGCGCAAGGCACAGCAATCCAGCCCCCGGCCCGAGGGGACCAAGATCAAGCGGCCATCACGCGCCGCTGTCGGGACTTTAAGGCTCACCTGCTCGACGCCACTATATATTGTGGCCCACGACCGCACTCCGCCAACCTGAAGTAATCCCCCCTGCGCTTCAACTTAAATTTTCAACGTTCGAAAAATTTTGAGACTTGACGGAAGCGTGATCCTCTTCCCCGAAACACCGGCAAACTTATCCACAAGTATGCCTCACCTCTGGGGGCGATTTTGTGGATAGTCCTGTGGGAAGGCTGAGGATGCGCTGTGGGCAATCTGGGATTTTGCAAAGAACCGGGCGGATTGCGCGCCAAGGCTTAGACTTTGCGCGAATGGTAAAGCACGCGAAAACCCACAGCTGATCGATTCTCAATCCCTGTGAATAGAACGGGAGGCAGCCCGTGTTGCGTGGCTTTCGCAGCCCAAGTTTGCGCGGCATGCCGGCAACAGTGGCCGTGAACTCCGCCCGTTTAAAAGGGAAGAATCGCCCCGATCATCAAGGCATGCTTGGTCCCTGTCCCGATCCACCCAAACGGCGACAGCGCAGGGTTTGGCAGGGGCAAAAGCCCTTCGCTAAGGAGGTGATGAAAACCGCTGGGAATTCCCCCGCCGATCCCGGTCTTGTGGCTTGACCCCAACCAGACGGCGCGCAAGGCTCAGGCCTTCTTGTGCCAGTTGGAGGACTAAGTATGGGCCTTGGGAAGACTTTGATGAAGGTGGCGCTGGGCGTCGCAGTGGCAAAGGGCATGCAGGGCCTTGCGCAACGTTCGAACAGCTCCGGTGGCGTGGGCGGCGGCTTGGGCTCTGGTCGCGGCGCGGCCGGGTCGGCGGGCGGCTTGGGCGGTTTGTTGGGCGAGCTGATGGGCAACAACAGCGGCACCCCTGCGGGCCGTGGCGGGCGCGGCGGCGATCTCTTAGAGGGGCTTTTGGGCACGAAGCGCAGCGGCCACCGCGCCAATGCACCGACCGGCGGCTTGGCCGAAGTTCTGCAAAAACTGACCACGGGGCGCGGCGCAGGCGGCTCGGGCGGACTTGGTGGTCTGGCAAGCACGCTTGGGGCCGGAGGCATTGGCGGACTTTTGGGTTCGGTTCTGGGCGGCGCGGCCACCCCCGCCCCCGGCGCCACCTTGCAACCTGAGGTGGAAGAAGAAGTCTCGGCAGCCCTTCTTCTTAAAGCCATCATCCAAGCGGTGAAGGCCGATGGGCATCTGGATGAAGATGAAAAGCGCAAGCTGATGGATGCGATGGGCGATGCCAGCCAAGAGGAGATCGCCGCTGTGAACGCCGAGCTTGCGACTCCGGTTGATGTCCAAGCCTTGGTGCGGCTGGTGCCCGATGGGATGGAGGGGCAGATCTACCTCGCCTCGCTTTCCGCCATCACCCTCGACAGCAAGGAAGAGGCCGACTACCTGCATTCTTTGGCCGAGGCTCTGGAGCTGACCCCAGAAGAGGTTCGCGTGCTGCATGAGCGTGCCGGCGCGTCACCGCTGTATCGTTAAGGTTTCCTTTCTCCGGCAGCCAGTGTAGCCCAAGCACAGGACTGGCTGCCGGAGACTTGCCATGACCACCACGGCAGCATCTGAAAACAACCGCGCTGCGGCGATGATGACGGGTTCGATGGCCTTCTTTGCCGTCGAGGATCTGTTCCTCAAGCAGGTGGCCGAGGCCTTGCCCCCCGGCGAAGTCCTTCTTCTGACTGGCTTTGTTGGCGCGGTAGTGTTTTGGCTTCTGGCCGCGCGGAAGGGCCAAAAGGTGCTCAGCGCCGAAGCTTTGCAGCCCATCCCCCTGACCCGAACCTTGGCCGAGGCGATCTCGGCAGTGCTTTATATTCTGGCTTTGGCTTTTGCGCCTTTGTCGATGACCTCGGCCTTGCTGCAAGCCTCGCCCTTGGTGGTGGTCGCTGGGGCGGCGCTGTTCTTGGGCGAAAAGGTCGGCTGGCGGCGCTGGAGTTCGGTCGTCGTCGGCTTCATCGGGGTTTTGGTGATCCTGTCGCCTTGGGATGCCAGTTTCGACGCCACCGGGATCCTGACCGTGCTTTGCGTGCTGGCACTGGCCCTGCGCGATCTGTCGACCCGGATGATGCCCGCCGAGATCGGCACTTTCCAAGTCGCCTCATGGGCCTATATGGGCATCGCGCCCTCGGGACTTCTCTTGATGCTGGTGATGGGCGACAGTTTTGTCTGGCCCTCGCTGATCCAATGGGGCGGCATGGGGCTGGCGCTGTTTGCCGGGCTCTTTGGCTATTATGCCGTGGTGGCGGCGATGCGGATGGGCGAGGTTTCGGTCGTGGCCCCCTTCCGCTACACAAGGCTGATCTTCGCCATCCTGCTGGCGATGATCGTCTTGGGCGAGCGTCCTTCGCTTTCCACCTATATCGGCGGCGGCATTGTGGTGGCTTCGGGGCTTTATGCCTTTGCGCGCGGGCGGGTGCGGCAGAAAATGCCGCAAGAGAGTGCCGAAACGCGCCTTCCTTAATCCGGCTTTCCCCGCTAAACGGGCGCCTGAGAGCATCCATTCCGGCCGGGAGCCCCCCATGAGCACGATCATCGATATCCACGCCCGCGAAATCCTCGACAGTCGCGGCAATCCCACTGTTGAAGTTGACGTGGTGCTGGAAAGCGGCGCGATGGGCCGCGCGGCGGTACCCTCGGGCGCTTCGACCGGCGCACATGAGGCTGTTGAGCGCCGCGATGGCGACACATCGCGCTATCTCGGCAAGGGCGTGCTGGAGGCTGTGGACGCGGTCAATGGCGAGCTTGCCGAAGAGCTGATCGGCTATGACGCGACCGAGCAAGTCGGCATCGACCGCACCATGATCGAGATGGACGGCACACCGAACAAATCGCGTCTGGGCGCCAATGCGATCTTGGGCGTGTCTTTGGCGGTGGCGAAAGCGGCGGCGGAATATTCGAACCAGCCCTTGTATCGCTACATCGGCGGCACCTCGGCCCGCGTTCTGCCGGTGCCGATGATGAACATCATCAACGGCGGCGAACATGCCGACAACCCGATCGACATCCAAGAATTCATGATCATGCCGGTGGGTGCCGATAACATCCGCGAAGCCATCCGCATGGGCGCTGAAGTCTTCCACACCCTGAAAAAAGAGCTGTCGGCAGCGGGCTTCTCGACCGCGATCGGTGATGAGGGCGGCTTTGCCCCGGCAATCTCCTCGAGCCGCGCGGCCTTGGATTTCATCCTCAAAGCCATTGAGAAAGCTGGCTATCGTCCGGGTGAGGATATGTTCCTGGCCCTCGACTGCGCCTCGACCGAATATTTCAAGGGCGGCAAGTATGAGATGACGGGCGAAGGCCTGTCGCTGTCTTCGGAAGAGAATGCCGACTATCTCGCCAAACTGGTCGCGGATTACCCGATCATCTCGATCGAAGACGGTATGGCCGAGGATGACTGGGCGGGCTGGAAGATCCTGACCGAGAAGCTGGGCAACCGTGTGCAGCTGGTCGGCGACGATCTCTTCGTGACCAACCCGGCCCGTCTGGCCGATGGCATCAAGCAAGGCGTTGCCAACTCGATGCTGGTGAAAGTGAACCAGATCGGCACCCTGACCGAGACGCTGCAAGCCGTGGATATGGCGCATCGCGCGCGCTACACCAACGTGATGTCGCACCGCTCGGGCGAGACCGAGGATAGCACGATTGCTGATCTGGCGGTCGCCACCAATTGCGGTCAGATCAAGACCGGCTCACTGTCGCGCTCGGACCGGCTGGCCAAGTATAACCAGCTGATCCGCATTGAAGAAATGCTGGGTGAGACGGCTGAATATGCCGGCCGCTCGATCCTGAAATAAGCCAGATGCGGCGGCCTTCGGGCCGCCGCTTTCCCTTTAGGGCCTGCCATGACCGAAGAATACCCTGCCCGTCCCGAACCCTTTTGGGTGAATTACGTCACTTTGCTCGAAGAGCGCCCGGCGCTGATTTCGGTCGATGCAGGCTGGATGAGCGCTTTGGGCTTTGGCGATGCCGAGACGCTTTTGGGCATCGAGATCCCCTTCCACGCCAAAGGCGATGGTGAGATCGTCTCGCGCGATGAACTGCCGGTTTTGCAAGAGATCGCCGAGGCGATCGAGGCGGAACTCCCTGAGGAATTCGCCCATCTCGTCGCGCGCAGATACGGCGCGGGCAAGATGGTGCTTTATGTCTATGCCGCGCATCCCGATGATATTGCAGCGATTGTCTCCGAGCTTTTGGAAGACAGCGACTACGAGCCGCGCAGTTTTGAGTTGCAAGACCCCGAATGGGCGCATTACCGCGATGTGCTTTGCCCCGATGATATCGTTTGGCAAAACATCTCAAATGATGATCTGCGCGCGCAGATGGCCGGGCATGGCGACAATCCCGCTTTGATGCGGCGGATCGACCATGTGGCGCTGTTCCCCGACCGCGATGGCGCTGGCGATTACGCGGCAAGGGTCGAAGAGATTGGCTTTGAGGTTGAAGCCTTTAGCGACAAGGACGACCCCGACTTCCCCATCGCGGTGGAGTTCTGGCGTGACGACGCGCCCGATGGGCTGAATGAAGTCACCGGGCTTTTGGTCGAAATGGCGCGGGAATATGTGGGCCGCTACGATGGCTGGGGCGCGCGGGTGGTCGCGGGCTAAGGCGGCGCGGGCCTTTCGCGGCCCGCACCTGCTGCACTTAGTGGTGCAGCATCTCATGCAAAACATCATCAGCGCTGAGCGCGGCCGGGTAATAGGTCGGCCAATGCGTCAGCTCGGACAGCAAAGCTTTGCGGTCACTGCCCCAATACAGGTGGAAATGCGAGGATTTCTCAGGCGCGATGATATGGTCTGAGAACTGAATGAAATCAGGCGCTTCCGCATCGCCTTCGGTCTTGCGGAAGATGAAGCGCACCCCGCGATTGCCCTTTTCATAGGTCAGCACCTCATAGCCATCCGAGGCATAGCTGCCGCGAGCAGCCCTATCGCCTTTGTAAAAGCTGATCTGATCGCCTTTGATGTCGATCCGGGTGACATCGGTTTGATAGCCGGTCTCGTAATAGGCGCGGTAGGCATCCGCGCTTTTATCACCCGATTTGGCCTTATGCTGCCAAACCGGATCCAGGGTGCCATCTTGCAACAGCGGATAGACCGATTGCCAATCGCCCTCCCAATCGCTGAGCGTGCGGTCGGCGACTTGGGCATCGTCGAAATAACCCTTGGAGATCTTTGCCTTAGCTTCGGCATTGGCCTTTGCTTCGGGCGTTTGGTCGCCTCCTGCATGGTCATGGCTGTGCGCATGGTCATGCCCATGGCTATGGCCCTTGGTGCCCTCTTCTGCCCCGGCCGGTAGCGCCAGCGCCATGACCAAAATCCCGGCACCTGCCCATTTTGATGCGGTGATCTGCATCGCTCACTCCTTTGTCACATAAAACACCAGCGCAGCGTTATGTTATTTCATAACGCCATGCAAGGCAGCAGTAACCGCCCATCCAGCCCCACGCAAGACTGAACTTTGCGCGGCGGCGAAGAATTGGGCCTTTAGGCGTCAGGCTTTTGCGTTACGAAAATCGGTTGGGACGGAACTCGGCCAGATCGGCGCTCTCCTTACCGTCGATCTCAGCCGCCAGCAGCTCAGCTGTGATCGCCGCCAAAGTGGCACCAGAATGCATCACGGCAAGCCAAAGCCCCGGCAATGCGGCGCCGATCACTGGCAGCCCATCGCCCGGCACCGGGCGATGGGCTAAGGTGACCTCGTCCCAATCACACTGAACGCCGGGCAACAGCGCGCGCAGCCGCGTCATCGCCGCATCGGCATGAAGACTGGCAAGCCCCGAGATCGTCTCGGCAGCATCGCCTTGATGGTTGGCGGCAGTTGGCATCACCAAACGGCCTGCATTGTCTTGCCTCAGCTCTCCGCCCGGTCCCCAAAGCACCAGCGGCAAAACCGGCGGCAGCGGTGGGGTTTTGAGGATCAACCCCGGTCGCGACAACATTGGCAGCGCCACGCCCACGGTCTGAAGCAGGGCCGTCGCACCTGTGCCAGCCGCCACCACCACCGCATCAGCGCCAAGCACGCCTTGCGCCGTCACGACACCCGTCACTTTGCCCTGCGTCTCAACCAAAGCATGCACCGCGATGCCGCGCCAAAGCCGCCCGCCCGAGGCGGCGATCAGCCGCTGTGCCAACTCACCCGGATCGACCGCGCCTTCCGTCGGCAGGTAAAGCGCAGTCTCGGGGCTTTGGCCAAGTTGCGGCAGAGCCGCTTTGATGCGGGTCTGATCCCATTCCTCGACCGGGTAATCCATCGCGCGCAGCTCTTTGGCAAAACGGAGCTGCTCCTCGCCTTGGCTCTCAAACCACATGCAGCCCGGCCAACGCGTTGGACTGGATGGTAAAAGCCCATCCAACCGGCGATGTGCCGCAATGCCTTCGCGTCGTAGGTGATAATGCGCCGGCGAGAGCCCGTAGCTCGCGTTGATCCAGCCAAAGCTGCGCCCCGAGGCCCCGGCCGCGATGCCTTGGCCTTCAAGAATTGTCACCTCATGGCCACGGCGGGTCAGTTGAAAGGCGATGGCTGCGCCGATTACTCCGGCGCCGATGACGAGAATCTGCATGGCTCATTGCTGCCAGCCGCACCGCCCGCTGGCAAGATCTTTGGGAATGCGCTAGCCAAGCACAATGGCCAAATTGATCCTTTTGAACAAACCCTTCGACGTGCTTTGCCAGTTCACCGACCCCGAGGGCCGGTCGACTTTGGCCGATTTCGTGCCCGATCGCGGGGTTTATCCGGCAGGGCGGCTGGACCGCGATTCCGAAGGTTTGGTGGTGCTGACCGATGACGGGCGGCTGCAGGCGCGGATCTCGGACCCCAAGCATAAGCTGGCCAAAGTGTATCTGGCGCAGGTCGAGGGCGTGGTCAATGACACGGCTTTGGCGGCTTTGCGCGAGGGTGTGATGCTGAAGGACGGCATGACCTTGCCCGCCAAAGCGCGCGCGATTGAAGCGCCGGACTGGCTGTGGCCACGGGTTCCACCGGTGCGTGAGCGCAAGACTGTGCCCGATGGGTGGATCGAGATCACCCTGCGTGAGGGGCGCAATCGGCAGGTGCGGCGGATGTGTGCCGCCGTTGGCCTGCCCTGCCTGCGGCTGATCCGCTGGTCGGTTGGCGATTGGACGATCGACGGGCTAGGCTTGGGCGAAAGCCGGGCGGTTCCGGCGCGTCTGGGCTGAGGTCTTCGCGTCTTAGCCGGTCACTGGGCGCGCGCCCTCCACCCCCTAAGGATACTTTCGCTCGGAACGAGATGGCAAAGCTGACGCAGCTTTGGCAACTTGTACCCCGCACATTTGTGCCGTGGCCTATGGGTTTGGAGGCGGCTATGCTTCGCGCATGACACGACAAGACATCCCCCCCTACGGTTCCGGCGACAGCCGTGCCGGATTTCTTTATGCGCTGGCGGCCTATCTCTTTTGGGGCGTTTTACCGCTTTATATGAAAGCCCTAGCCCATATCCCGGCGGTTGAGGTGGTGGCGCATCGCATCATCTGGTCGGTGCCGGTTGCAGTATTGGTGCTTTACTGGCTGGGCCGCACCCGCGATCTGCGTGATGCCTTGCGCAATCCGCGCATGCTGGCGATGGCTGGGCTGACGGCGGCTTTGGTCTCGGTCAATTGGGGCATTTATGTTTGGGCGATCGGCGCGGGCCGGGCGCTGGATGCGGCCTTGGGCTATTACATCAACCCGCTCTTCTCGATCCTTCTGGGCTCGATGCTCTTGGGCGAGCGGCTGCGCGGCATTCAATGGCTGGCGATCCTGTTCGCCACAATCGCGGTGACGCTGTTGACTTGGGAGACCGGCAGCCTGCCATTGGCGGCTTTGGGGATGATGCTGACTTGGGGCTTTTACGCCTATTTCAAGCGTCGACTGCCGATCGGCCCCAATCAGGGCTTCGCGCTGGAGGTCATTCTGCTTTTGCCCTTTGGCCTTGGCTACGTTCTGTGGCTGGCACTGAGCGGACAGAACCATTTTGCCGTGGGCGTGCCTTCGGACACTTGGCTTTTGGTGGGTTGCGGATTGGTCACTGCGGTGCCGCTGATGATTTACGCCAATGGGGCCAAGCGTTTGCGGCTCTCAACGATCGCGATCATGCAATATATCGCGCCGACAATGATCTTCCTGACAGCCGTTTTCGTCTTTGGTGAGCCGTTCAGCCAAACGAAATTGGTGGCCTTTGGCTTCATCTGGTCGGCGCTGATCGTCTATTCTTGGTCGATCCTGCGCCAAGCGCGGCGTCAGCCCTGATCTGCGGCGGCATCGGGGCGGCTGATCTGGCCGCCTCCCACCGCCGCCGGAACGCCGGTGGTGCTGGGGCAAGAGGTCGCCATGCCGCGCATCACCCGCACCGCAAGGAAGGCGAAGGCTTGCGCTTCCAGCATATCGCCGTCGAGGCCCGCTGCCTCGACCGGTTCGACCGTTGCGCGGAGCTGGCGGCTCAAGTGACGCATCAGCGTGGCGTTGTGCCGTCCGCCGCCGGTGACGAGAAGGCGCGAGATCTCTTGCGGGAAATGCTCGGCCCCTTTGACGACTGCGGCAGCGGCAGCAGCGGTGAGCGTGGCCAGTGCCATTTCAGTCGAGAGCGGTTTCACCGCCTGCACCAGTGCCACAAAGTCATTACGGTCCAAGGACTTCGGCGGGACTTTGAAGAAATAGGGATGCTGTAAGAAGCGATCGAGGACAGCCTTCTTAACCCGACCTTTGGCGGCAAGCTGGCCGCCTTCATCGCAGTCTTTGCCCAGCCGGGCCCGCATCAGGTCATTCATCGGCGCATTGGCGGGGCCGGTGTCAAAGGCCAAAAGCGCGCCCTCAACTTCTGGAGCGGGTTGGTTTGGGTCCACCCATGTTAGATTGCCAACCCCGCCAAGGTTGAGGAAGGCCAAAGGCTCGGTCGCGCCGATGTGTTTGGCGAGCGCGAAATGGAAGAAGGGGGCCAAAGGCGCGCCCTGCCCGCCCAAAGCCACGTCAGAGCTGCGAAAATCCCAAACCACCGGCAGGCCAAGCACCTGCGCCAGCAAGGTGCCGTTGCCTGCCTGATGCGTGCCGCGCCCGGCCGGATCATGCGCAAGGGTCTGGCCGTGAAAGCCCACGACATCGACGCCGGAGAAGCGCGACAAAAGCTCGGCATGGGCGGTCTCCACCACCTCGGCGGCCTCAGCCACGCCGGGCTCACCGGGCCATTTGCCCAAAGCGGCGCGCAGCACCGACTTCTCAGCCGCGCTATAGGGGCGGTAGGCTGAGGGGCCGAATTCCTGCACCGAATGGCCATCGGTCAGCACCATCGCCGCGTCAACGCCGTCCAAAGACGTGCCCGACATCGCGCCAAGCGCCCAAACCGGCGCTTCTGCGCCCTTCGCCATCTTCCCCTTCATGCCCCGCCCCGTTATACCCTGCGCACCTTAAAGCACGGGCAAGCTATGACCTACCATCCGAAATCTGACTTTATGCGCGTGATGTTCGAGCGCGGCTTCGTGGCCGATTGCACGGATTATCAAGCGTTGGACGAAGCTTTGGTGAAAGGGGTCGTGCCCGCCTATATCGGCTATGACGCCACGGCGGCGTCTTTGCACGTCGGTCACCTGATGAACATCATGGTGCTGCGCTGGCTGCAAAAGACCGGCCATAAGCCGATCACCTTGATGGGCGGCGGCACCACCAAAGTGGGCGATCCGTCGTTCCGCAGCGAAGAGCGTCCTTTGCTGACGCCGGAGAAGATTGACGAGAATATCGCGGGCTTGGGCAAGGTCTTTGCGCGGTATTTGAGCTATGGCGACGGGCCGACCGATGCCATCATGCTCAACAATGCCGAATGGCTGGATAACCTGAACTACCTTGAGTTCTTGCGCGATATTGGTCGGCACTTCTCGGTCAACCGGATGCTGTCGTTTGAATCTGTGAAGTCGCGGCTGGATCGTGAGCAATCGCTGAGCTTCCTTGAGTTCAACTACATGATCCTGCAAGCCTATGATTTCCTTGAGATCAATCGCCGCTATGGTTGCTTGCTTCAAATGGGTGGCTCGGACCAATGGGGCAATATCGTCAACGGCGTCGACCTGACGCGCCGGGTGATCGATAAAGAGATCTACGGGCTGACCACGCCGCTTTTGACCACTTCGGACGGCAAAAAGATGGGCAAATCTGCCAATGGCGCGGTTTGGCTGAACGGCGATATGCTAAGCCCTTATGAGTTCTGGCAGTTCTGGCGCAACACCACCGATGCGGATGTGGGCAAGTTCCTGAAGATCTTCACCGAGCTGCCGGTGGAGGAATGCGACCGTCTGGGCGCACTGCAAGGCTCGGAAATCAACGAAGCCAAGGTGCTCTTGGCCAATCTTGCAACCGCGCTTTTGCATGGGGAAGAGGCGGCAAAAGCGGCCGAAGCCACCGCGCGCGAAGTCTTTGAGAAAGGCGGGATTGGCGGCGAATTGCCGACCGTGACCGTCTCGGCTGAAGAGTTGGCCGAAGGGCTGGGCATCGTGCAGTTGATGGTGAAGGCAGGGCTTGCAGGCTCGGGCAAGGATGCCAAACGGCTGATCGGCGAAGGCGGTTTGCGGGTCAATGATGAGTTGATGAGTGATTCCTCGCGCCGCTATGGTGCGGGCGATCTGGCCGAGCCTTTGAAGCTGACCGCAGGCAAAAAGCGCCATGCATTGGTGGTCTTGGGCTAAATCAAGCGCCGCCGCGAGGGGAACCTTTTCCCCTCGCGGCGGGTTTTCATCGCGTAACTCGTTGGAGATTGTGCGATGTCGAGCCCGGAAGATCTGAAGAATAAGTTTTGGAAAACGCTGAAGTCGGACCGCACGGTGATGCTGGGCGTGACCGAGATCGATGACGGCCAAGGCCGCCCGATGACCGCTTTGGTCGAAGAAAATGCCGATGGCGAGTTGGACGGGCCGATCTGGTTCTTTTCAAGCACCGACAACCATCTGGTGCAGGCCGGTGGCGGCACGGCGGTGGTGTCTTTTGCCGCGAAAAACCACAGCCTTTTTGCAGCGATCCGCGGCGATATCGTGGTCGACACCAACCGCGCCGTGGTCGAGCGGCTGTGGAACCCCTTTGTCGCGGCTTGGTATCCGGGCGGAAAGGATGACCCCAAGCTTGCCATGCTGCGGCTGGAGCCGGAAACGGCGGAGATTTGGGAGAATGAGTATTCGTTGCTCGCCGGGATCAAGGCGCTTTTCGGCCGCGATCCGCGCGACGATTACAGCGCCAAACAAGCCGAAGTGAAGCTCGACTAAGGCTTCGCCTAAGGAAAAGGGGCCCCGCGGGGCCCCTTTTGCGTCACTCTTGCACGGTCACTTTTTGCATCACATCCGGTGTGGCCGGCGGCTCACCCCGGGTGATGGCATCGACCACATCCATGCCCGCAACCACATGACCGACAACGGTATATTGCCCGTCAAGGAAGGTGCCCGGCGCGAACATGATGAAGAACTGGCTGTTGGCCGAGTTCGGATCTTGGCTGCGCGCCATGCCCACGATGCCGCGCTGGAACGAGACATTCGAGAATTCGGCCGGCAGGTCCGACTTCGACGAGCCGCCCATGCCTGCGCGCGAGGTATCGCCCGAGGCTTTGCCGAATTCGACATCGCCGGTCTGCGCCATGAAGCCGTCGATCACGCGGTGGAAGACCACCCCGTCATAAGCGCCTTCTTTGGCCAGAGCCACGATCTGCTCGACATGCTTCGGGGCGTATTCGGGCAGAAGGTCAATGACCACCTGACCATTGGCGCCGCCGGTGACATCGATCACCAGATTGGGGCCCGCGCCATCCTCTTGCGCCAAGGCCGGCGAGGCCATCAGCGCGGTGGCGAGCAAAAGCTTACGCAACATCTGCGGCCACCCGGACGGTGATCATGCGGTCAGGATTCGCCGGCGGCTCACCCCGGGTGATTTTGTCAACGAATTCCATGCCCGAGATGACTTGGCCGTAAACGGTGTATTGGCCGTTCAGGAAGTTGTTGTCACCGAAGTTGATGAAGAACTGGCTGTTGGCCGAGTTCGGGTTTTGCGAACGTGCCGCGCCCAAAGAGCCACGCGCATGCGGGACTTTCGAGAATTCTGCCGGCAGATCGGGGTATTGCGAGCCACCCGTGCCCGCGCGGCGCGGATTGTAATTCGGGCTGTCCATATTGGCGTTTTCAACGTCGCCGGTCTGGGCCATGAAGCCATCGATCACGCGGTGGAAAGCGACGCCATCATAGGCCTTGTCGCGAGCCAGTTGCTTCATCCGCTCGACATGTTTCGGGGCGACGTCGGGCAGAAGCTGGATCACCACCTCGCCATCTTTCAGCGTCAGGATGATGGTGTTTTCGGGATCTTTGATCTCGGCCATTTGCGGGTTCTCCAGTTGTAGATTGCGCGGAAACCTAGCGATGGAGACGGCTAAGGGAAAGGGCAAAAGCCTGTGATTGGTTGACGTCAGCGGGCCGCTGCTTCAAACCTTGCGCCAATACCGAAATGGAGATGCGACAATGGCCTGGAACACGCTGGAAGATATCGCTTTGGCAGGCAAGACGGTGCTGGTGCGCGTCGATATTAACGTACCGATGGAGGGCGAGAGCGTCACCGACACCACGCGGATCGATAAGATCAAGCCGACGGTCGAGGCGATCATTGCCTGCGGTGGCAAGGTGGTGCTTTTGGCGCATTTCGACCGCCCCAAGGGGAAGGTTGTGCCGGAAATGAGCCTGTCGCGGGTGGCACCAGCCGTCGCAGCCAGCCTTGGCCGCAAGGTGATTTTCGGCGCAGATTGCATCGGCGCACCGGCGCAAGAGGCGATTGCCAAGGCTGCGCAGGGCGAGGTCGTGCTGTTGGAAAACACCCGTTTCCATGCCGGGGAAGAGAAGAACGATCCGGAATTTGCCAAGGAATTGGCCGCTTTGGGCGATGTCTATGTGAATGACGCCTTCTCGGCGGCGCACCGCGCCCATGCCTCGACCGAAGCCCTGGCGCGGCTTTTGCCCAATGCCGCTGGTCGGTTGATGGAGGCCGAGTTGAAGGCGCTGGACGCCGCCCTTGGCGCCCCTGCCCGCCCGGTGATCGCCGTGGTTGGCGGCGCCAAGGTTTCGACCAAGCTTGAGCTTCTGGGCAATCTGGTGGGCCGGGTGGACCATCTGGCGATCGGTGGCGGCATGGCCAATACTTTCCTTGTTGCCCAAGGGGTTGAGGTTGGCAAATCCTTGGCCGAGCGCGATATGGCCGACACCGCCCGCGCCATCTTGGACAAGGCGAAAGCCTCCGGTTGCCAGATCCATCTGCCGGTCGATGTGGTGGTGGCACGCGAGCTCAAAGCCGGTGCTGCGGCCGAGACGGTGGTCGCCAGCGCCTGCCCGGCGGATGCGATGATTCTCGACGCGGGTCCCGAGACGGTGGCGCGTCTAAAAGCGATCATGGGCCAATGTGCCACTTTGCTTTGGAACGGCCCCTTGGGCGCCTTTGAAATCCCGCCCTTTGACCTTGCCACCAATGCCGCCGCAGCCGAAGCCGCGCGGCAGACGCGCGAGGGCAAGCTGATCTCGGTCGCGGGCGGCGGTGATACGGTTGCGGCGCTGAATGGCGCGGGTGCGGCGGAAGATTTCACCTTTATCTCCACCGCGGGCGGCGCTTTTCTTGAGTGGATGGAGGGCAAAGAGCTGCCCGGCGTAAAAGCCTTGCAGAGTTGAGCAAATCTCGCGCATCCTGTTAGCGCAAGCGTGATTGCGAGACTGCATATTCGGGTCTATGCGAAGGCAAATCAGTCCAATTAAGACAAGGTGCGCCATGGCCAATGCCGAGATGACCAAACAGATCGCCGAAGGACAGGGCTTCATTGCGGCCCTGGACCAATCCGGTGGCTCGACCCCTAAGGCATTGAAACAATACGGCATCGAAGAAGGTGCCTGGTCGGATGAGAGCGGCATGTTCGATCTCATCCACGCGATGCGCGCGCGGATCATCAAATCCCCGGCCTTTGCTGGTGAGCGGGTCGTGGGCGCGATCCTTTTTGAGCAAACCATGGACCGCGAGATCGACGGCATTCCGACCGCGACCTATCTTTGGGACAAGCGCCATGTGGTGCCTTTCCTCAAGATTGACAAAGGCTTGGACGCCGAAGTGAATGGATGCCAGCTGATGAAGCCGATGCCCGAGCTGGACGCTTTGCTGGCCCGCGCGGCCAAGGCTGGCATCTATGGCACCAAGGAACGCTCGGTGATCTCAGCGGCGAATGAGGCTGGCATTCAGGCCGTGGTGGACCAGCAATTCGCCATTGGCGCGCAGGTCACCGCACATGGGTTGATGCCGATCTTGGAGCCAGAAGTCACCATCTCGATCGCCGATAAGGCCGAGGCTGAGGCGATCCTGCGCACGGCTTTGCTGAAGGGTCTCGACGCTTTGCCCGAGGGCCAAAAGGTGATGCTGAAGCTGTCGCTGCCGACCGTTGACAACTTCTACGCGCCTTTGGTTGACCACCCTAAGTGCTTGAAAGTTGTGGCTTTGTCGGGCGGCCATTCGCGTGAGGCGGCCAATGCGATCTTGGCGCGCAACCGCGGGATCATCGCCAGCTTCAGCCGCGCTTTGAGCGAAGGGCTCTCGGCGCAACAGTCGGACGCCGAATTCGATGGCATGCTGGAAGGCGCAATTGCGTCGATCCACGCCGCCTCGGTCGCGGGTTAAGCCCGTGCGGCGCGGGTTTGCCTTCGCCGCCTTCCTGGCCCTTGCAGGGGTTTCTGCAGGGGCCGAAAGCCCGTTCCCGGACTATCCGCCAAAGGTTGGCGATATGGTCGGAAGCTTGGGCGGCGCGCCGGTTGCTTGGGAAACCTATGACTTCTCGGTGGGCGCCTATGACAGCTCGGCTTGGGCGGATCTGGACCCTGACAGCAAAAGGGTCAAAGCGCGCCTGATGGGCTATCTTGTTGGAAAGCCTGATGAAAGACCCGGCCGCATCTTCGCGATTGGTGAGACCGGCAAGGCCTTGCGCAAAGGCAAAGCGCGCAAGGTTGAGGTGAAGATCTTGCAAGGCGAAGACCTTGACGGGCCAAGGCTCAGCTCGGAGGGACAAAGGGCCGAGATGCGGATTGACCATGTCGGCCCGCAGATCCCCGACAGCTACAATCGCAAGGTCACCGGACGCATCAAGGCCAAGCTTTGCCCGATCGATTGGCCGGGCCAAAAATGCCAAAACATCGAGCTGACATTTGACACTTTGATGCAGGTCGAAAGCACCCTGCCCATCGTGGCGGATTGACGCCAAAGCCCAAGAATTTCAGGGTTCCTGCACATTTACGGGATTCCCTTAATGAGATTTCTATGCCAATCTCGCGCCATGCCTCCGATCAAGAGAGGCAATCGAGGCACGATCAATGACCCATAAAACCGCGCGTCACACCTTTGGCGGCCTGATCTTTTTCTTCATGGCCTTCGCCTTGGGCACCTATTTCACCTTTGCCGCTGTGCAGGGCGATTATGGCGTGTTTCGCCGGGTCGAAATCTCGGCAGAGGCGGATAATCTGCGGGCTGAACGGGACCGTTTGCAGGCCGATTTGGCCGAGGTGCAGAACCTGACGCGGCGGTTGTCGGATGAATATCTCGACTTGGATCTGCTGGACCAACAGGCCCGCGAAGTGCTGGGCTATATGCGCACCGATGAGATCGTCATCCGCTAAGGGTGAGATGCTAAGACGCTGATTTCAGCCAGAAATCGACGTATGGATCACGTCTGTTTGACGTATGGTTTAGGTATGGCTTTGCGCATGACGTTGGCGCTTGGGCAATCTTATCGAATTGTCAGCGCCCCAGCCGCCTGAAGGCTGTGCTTTGTGGCAAGGTCTCAAGAGTTCCGCCCCGCCTCTTGCGGTATATGCTGGCCGTCGATGCCGCAGTCACAACCTGCCTTTGTCCCTCTGGCGCAGAACACGAGCCCGTGACAGCTTGGAACGACATGAAGACTCGGACGTTTCCCTTGCAAGTCCGACGCTGAACCATGCGCGGACGGATGAAATATTATAAGGTTAGAAAATGACGCTTAAGGCCCTCGCCAATGTTTTGGCTTTCACGCTTGTAGCGGGCGCTGCCCATGCACAAACCGCTGAAAACACTCCTGCCCCCGTGGATACCAGCATCTTCCCTGCGGCGAAAAAGGGTATGGTTCAGCATATTTTGACCGTTCCGGCCGAAGAACATGAAGAAAACTTCATCACGGAAATCGTGGTGGGTCGCATGATGGAGGTCGATTGCAACAAGGTCGTGATCGGCGCTGATCTGGAGCGTGAGGATTTGGAGGGCTGGGGTTACAACTATTTCGAGGTGGAAGATATTTCTGAACCTGCCTCAACCATGATGGGATGCCCCGACAACACCCGGACCGAGAAATTCGTGAGCTTCAACTTCGGCAATGACGCGTTCCAGCGCTACAACAGCCGCATGCCGCTGGTGATCTATGCGCCCGAAGGTGTGACCGTTGGCTACCGCATCTGGTCTACGGATGGCGAGCTGCATCAAAATGCACCCGCCGCGAACTAAGCGACTGTTCTAACAAACAAAGGTCGGGCTTTTTGCCCGGCCTTTGCATTTAAATTTGGGCTGACGCGCCGCAGATGAGTGGCGGTATTCTCCGCAAAGCGACGCATCGCTGGGCAAACACTGTGTTTGGTGACTGCGTCTGAGTGCCGTAACGGGGCGCGGCTTGCCGGACCGAGCGGTCATTTCCGCGTAACAAGAAATGGATATCGTTCAGGAAACTTACCTCAGAAAAAAGCTGCGCTGCTCCATGCCTTCTATTCTCTCCGTCTCCCGTTCTCGGCTTCATGATTTCTCCAAGGCAAATGAGGATCATTTGGTCCTTGTTGAAAACTATGGGGTGGAGGGAGACGCTCATGCTGGAGAAACGGTCAAACATCGCTCGCGGGTTGCTGTTGATCCGAGCCAACCCAACCTTCGGCAGGTCCATCTCCTGCATCATGAGCTGCTTGCATCCTTGGCGGATAAGGGCTTCGATTTGAAAGCTGGGGATTTAGGCGAAAATATCCTTACCAGTGGCATCGATCTGCTTGGCCTGCCGACAGATACCGTTCTGGCCATCGGAGCAGATGTGAAGCTGAGGGTGACCGGCCTTCGGAACCCTTGCGCCCAGATTGAAAGCTTCCGCACGGGATTGCTGCAAGAGGTTGTCACGCGGGGGGCCGATGGAAATCTTGTGCGCAAAGCGGGGATTATGTCGGTGGTTGTTGCAGGTGGCATCGTTAAGCCCGGCGATGAAATCAGGGCCATTCTGCCTGACCTTCCTCATCTGCCGTTAGAACGGGTGTAGGCGCGGCAGGCAGCTGAGCGCCCCTGCGGGCTGCAACTTCGGCATCAGACCGGGTGCTGGTCTTGAAGCGGGGCTAGAGATTAATTTGCCTTTGCCGCCAAGCCGGGCTTCAGCGCCTTATGGCCCCCGGTCAACGCAGAGCTGAGCGCCGATCGAGCGCGTTGCCCTAAGCGCTTCCGGCGCGGCATCGCAGCAATTTGGGCGATCGGCAGAAAGGCTCTGCTTCTGCCCCCTGCCCGCGAAAAATCTTGCCAGACTCTAAGTTTCTCCGTATTGTCAGATATAGTTTAACGTTAAACAATCTGCCAACCTCCGGGGAGGAGTAGCCCTATGGCGAAGAAGCCTGATGCGAGACCCAATGTCTCGAAGGACGATCTTCTGAAGTATTATCGTGAAATGCTGCTGATCCGCCGCTTCGAAGAGAAGGCCGGGCAGCTTTACGGCATGGGGCTGATCGGCGGGTTCTGCCACCTCTACATCGGCCAAGAAGCGGTTGTTGTGGGCTTGGAAGCGGCCGCGAAGGAAGGCGATAAGCGCATCACCTCGTATCGCGACCACGGCCATATGCTGGCTTGCGGCATGGATGCCAAGGGCGTGATGGCCGAGCTGACGGGCCGCATTGGGGGCTACTCCAAGGGCAAGGGCGGCTCGATGCATATGTTCTCGAAAGAGAAGCATTTCTACGGCGGCCACGGCATTGTGGGCGCGCAGGTGCCGCTGGGTGCGGGTCTGGCCTTTGCGGATAAATATCTGGGCAATGACAATGTGACCTTTACCTATTTCGGCGATGGCGCGGCCAACCAAGGTCAGGTCTATGAGACCTATAACATGGCCGAGCTGTGGTCGCTGCCGGTGGTTTTTGTCATTGAAAACAACCAATACGCCATGGGCACTTCGATGAAGCGGGCGACCAAATCGGAATCGCTTTACGGCCGCGGCGTGGCTTATGGCATTCCGGGCGAGCAGGTTGACGGCATGGATGTGCTGGCGGTGAAAGCGGCTGGCGAGAAGGCCGTGGCGCACTGCCGCGCGGGCAAAGGCCCCTATATTCTTGAGATGATGACCTATCGCTACCGCGGTCACTCGATGTCGGATCCGGCGAAATATCGCACCCGTGAAGAGGTGGAAAAGATTAAGACCGAGAAGGATTGCATCGAGCATGTCCGCGATCTTCTGACCCAAGGCGGCTTGGCCTCGGAGGAAGAGCTGAAAGCGATTGATAAGGATATCAAAGCCTTGGTGAACGAGGCTGCGGAATTCTCGAAAGAAAGCCCGGAGCCGCCGCTGGACGAGCTCTGGACAGATATTTACGCCTGAGGGGGGAAAGACCATGGCAGTCGACATTCTAATGCCCGCGCTTTCTCCGACGATGGAGGAAGGCACGCTGGCCAAATGGCTGGTGAAAGAGGGCGATGCGGTCAAATCGGGCCAGATCATCGCCGAGATCGAGACCGATAAGGCGACGATGGAATTTGAGGCGGTGGATGAGGGCATCCTCGGCAAGATCCTGATCGCGGAAGGCACGGCAGGCGTGAAGG
The DNA here is from genome assembly GCF_030848395.1 of Pseudogemmobacter lacusdianii. GTDB lineage: Bacteria > Pseudomonadota > Alphaproteobacteria > Rhodobacterales > Rhodobacteraceae > Pseudogemmobacter > Pseudogemmobacter lacusdianii. Next base: position 61,462 of record NZ_JAVDBT010000015.1, read on the forward strand.
TGAACACGCCGATCGCGGTGCTGGTGGAAGAGGGCGAGTCTGTTTCGGACGCGCCTGCGGCCAAGGCTGAGGCCAAGATCGAAGCGCCAGCGCCCTCGCCCGAGGCAGCGCCTTCGGTGCCGGCATCGGTCGCCAAGGCCGATGCCCCTGCCCCTGAGGCAGCGGCGGGCTGGCCGCATAGCGATGTGCCGGAAGGTGTGGCCACCAAGACCATGACCGTGCGCGAAGCCTTGCGTGAGGCGATGGCCGAAGAGATGCGCGCGGACCCCAATGTCTTCCTGATGGGGGAAGAAGTTGGGGAATATCAAGGCGCTTACAAGATCAGCCAAGGGCTTTTGGATGAGTTCGGCGCCAAGCGCGTGGTCGATACCCCGATCACCGAAATTGGTTTTGCGGGCATCGCGACCGGCGCGTCTTGGGCCGGGCTGAAGCCGATTGTCGAGTTTATGACCTTCAACTTCGCCATGCAGGCGATGGACCATATCATCAACTCGGCGGCGAAGACGCTTTATATGTCGGGCGGTCAGATGGGCTCGCCCATGGTGTTCCGGGGCCCGAATGGTGCTGCGGCGCGCGTGGGGGCCCAGCACAGCCAAGACTTCGCGGCTTGGTATGCGGCGATCCCGGGTCTGCGGGTCTGCATGCCCTATTCGGCAGCGGATGCGAAGGGTCTGTTGAAATCGGCGATCCGCGATCCGAACCCGGTGATTTTCTTGGAAAATGAGATCCTTTACGGGCGGTCCTTTGAGGTTCCGGCCGAGGGTGATTTCACCATTCCCTTCGGCAAAGCCTCGATCATGCGGGCGGGTTCGGATGTGACGATGGTCTCCTTCGGAATCGGTGTCGCGCATGCTTTGGCTGCGGCGGAAGAGCTGGCGAAAGAGGGGATTGAGGCCGAGGTGATCAACCTGCGCACCCTGCGCCCGATTGATTACGACACGGTTTTGGCCTCGGTGATGAAGACCAATCGTTGCGTGACGGTGGAAGAAGGCTTCCCCGTTGGCTCGATCGGCGATCACCTCGCCTCGACCATCATGCAGCGCGCCTTCGACCATCTCGACGCGCCGGTGATCACCTGCACCGGCAAGGATGTGCCGATGCCTTACGCAGCCAATCTTGAGAAACTGGCGCTCATCACCCCGGCGGAAATCGTCGCGGCGGTGAAGTCGGTTTGCTACCGCTAAGGGAGGGGAGAGACATGGCGATTGAAATCTTGATGCCCGCGCTGTCCCCGACGATGGAGGAAGGCACGCTGGCGAAATGGCTGGTGAAAGAAGGCGATACGGTCAAATCGGGTCAGGTTATGGCCGAGATCGAGACCGATAAGGCGACGATGGAGTTTGAGGCGGTGGATGAGGGCGTGATCGGCGCTTTGCTGATCGCCGAAGGCACGGCCGGGGTGAAGGTTAACACCCCGATCGCGACTTTGCTGGAAGAGGGCGAAGAAGCGGGTGCGGCCCCTGCCCCCAAGGCCGAGGCGAAAGCGGCCCCGGCTGCGGCGGCGCCCGCTCCTGCGGCGCCAGCCCCGGCTGTGGTTGCGGCCACGGGTGCGGCGGTGGCCTCGGGCAGCCGGGTCTTCGCCTCGCCTTTGGCGCGGCGGATTGCCAAGGAGAAGGGTCTCGATCTTGCCTCGGTGAAGGGCTCGGGCCCGCATGGCCGCATCGTGCGGGCGGATGTCGAGGGCGCGCAGCCGGGGGCCGTGGCCCCTGCGGCGGCAGCGGCTCCGGCACCTGCGGCAGCTCCGGCAGCGGCGGCGAAACCGACGGCGGTTGCTGCGGGCATGTCGGCGGAAACCGTGCTGAAGATGTATCAAGACCGCGACTTCGAGGAAGTGGCATTGGACGGCATGCGCCGCACCATCGCCGCGCGCCTGACCGAGGCCAAGCAGACCATCCCGCATTTCTATCTGCGGCGTGAGGTGCGACTGGATGCGCTGATGGAATTCCGCGCGCAGCTGAACAAAGGGCTGGAAAGCCGCGGCGTGAAGCTGAGCGTCAATGATTTCATCATCAAAGCCTGTGCGGTGGCGCTGCAAGCCGTGCCCGATGCCAATGCGGTTTGGGCGGGCGACCGGATCTTGAAGCTGAAGCCCTCGGATGTGGCGGTGGCTGTTGCGGTCGAAGGCGGGCTCTTCACGCCGGTGTTGAAAGACGCCGATAAGAAGACGCTGTCGGTGCTTTCGGCTGAGATGAAGGATCTGGCGGCGCGGGCGAAGACGAAAAAGCTGGCCCCGCATGAATATCAAGGCGGCAGCTTTGCGATTTCCAACCTTGGGATGATGGGGATCGAGAATTTCGATGCCGTGATCAACCCGCCGCATGGCGCGATTTTGGCCGTGGGTGCGGGGATCAAGAAGCCTGTGGTGCAGGCGGATGGGTCTTTGGGCGTGGCGACCGTGATGTCGATGACGCTCTCGGTCGATCACCGGGTGATCGATGGCGCTTTGGGGGCCGAGTTCCTGAAAGTGGTTGTCGAGAGCTTGGAGAATCCGATCTCGATGCTGGCTTGAGGGCTTGTGACCGGCAGCGGGGGCCAGCCCCCGCACCCCCGGGATATTGAGAGACAGAAAATGAAGGGGAGGCTTTGGCCTTCCCTTTTTACTTTGTGTTCAGGGCTTTGAGGAGGTGGAGGGCGCGGCGGGCGATGGTGGCGGCCGCGCCGATCGTGATGATCCAAAGGGTCATCTGCAGCACCCAATGCGGCGCATAGAGGGCGGAGATCACGGTGCCGAGGGTGAGCGCGGCCATGCGCTGGGGTTTGGCCATCGGGCCGGAGAAATCGGGGGGGAAGCCCTCGGCCCGGCCAAGCTCGCGCAGGTAAGCGGTGGCGATGGCGAGGGCGGCGGCGGTGAGGCCAAGCGCGGGGGTGTGGGCGGCAAGGCCTGCGCCTGCAAGGAAGAGGAGATCGGCGGCGCGGTCCGGGGCCTCGTTCCAGAAGGGGCCGGTGGGGCTGGATTTGCCGCCCTCAATCGCCACCATCCCGTCGAGAAGGTTGCAGATGAGGCGTGCTTGGATTGTGACACCGGCGAGGATCAGGGCAGCGCTTTGGGTGAGGCCTTGACTGCAAGAGGCCGCCCAGAAGGCAAGAAAGCCAAGCAGCGCAAAGCCCACGGATGCGGCGGAGATTTGGTTGGGGGTGATGCGGCTCGCCACCAGTTTGCGGCTCAGGGCCTGCGCCCAAGCGGCGTTGCGCGAGGCCAGCGGGCGGCGGTTTGGCGCCGCCATCAGACCGCATATCCGTAATTGGTGAGATGGAAAAAGATCGGGGCGGCGAAAATCACCGAATCGAGGCGGTCAATAAAGCCGCCGTGGCCCGCGATCTGATGGCCCCAATCTTTCACGCCCTTATCGCGCTTGATCGCCGACATCACGAGGCCCCCGAAGAAGCCCATCGCGGTCAGGATGAGGCAAAGGCCCGCCGCCTCGGTCAGGCTAAAGGGGGTCATCCACCAGAGCGAGGCGCCGATCAGGCTGGCCGAAAGCGCGCCGCCGATCAGCCCTTCCCAGGTCTTGGAAGGCGAGAGATTGGGCGCAAGTTTGTGGCGGCCGATCAGCTTGCCCCAGACATATTGCAAGACGTCAGAGAGTTGGACAACGAAGATCATCCAAGCGATCAGCATCACGTTGCGGCCCTCAAACCCGGGAATGTCGAGGGTCAGAAGGGCCGGCACATGGCTGATGCAGAAGATGCAGATCATCAGCGCCCATTGGGTTTCCGCCACGCGGACAAGGAAATGCTTGGTGGTGCCGTGAAGGGCCGAGACCACCGGCAGCAGAAGGAAGGCATAGACCGGGATGAAGACCGCATACATGCCAGTCCAATTGGTCCAGATCAGCCAATATTGCACCGGCAAGATCACGAAGAAGCTGGCCGCGAGCGACCAATGGTCAGCCGCATGTTTGGCGGTAAGGCTGAGAAACTCACGCAAGGCCGCGAAAGAGAGCAGCGCGAAGAGCAAGATCACCCCGGCGCGTCCGGCCAAAAAGGCGATGGAAAGGAGCGCCACCATGCCCCACCAAGCCGTGATGCGGGCGTTTAGGTTTTGCAGCACCGGGTTGGTGCCCCTTGGGTCAAGTCTCAGTTGCAAGGCCTGACCGACCACGGTGGCCAGCACCAAGACACCGGCAACCCCCATCAGGAGCAAGATCAGATGCGGGGCTTCCGTCATGGCTGGGGTCCTGAAAGGGCCAAGAGGCTGGCTTCAGCGCGAGCCAAGAAGGCCTCTTTGCTCTCACCCTGGGCCAGATGCAGCGGCGCGCCGAAGGTCAGCGTGCAGATCAGCGGCACCGGGACGACCTTCCCCTTGGGCATCACATGGTTGAGGTTTGAAATCCAGACCGGCACCAGATCAACTTGCGGGCGCTGCGAGGCCAGATGGAAGAGGCCTGATTTGAAAGGCAAAAGCGGGGTGTCTCCCGAGTTGCGCTGGCCTTCGGGGAACAGGATCAAGGAGGCGCCTTCGTCCAAGGCCGCCGCCATCTGCGCCACAGGATCTTCGACCCGCCCCTCTGGGCGACGGTCGATCAAGACGGCGTTGATCACCTTGCGCGCGATAAAGGCGCGTAGGGGCGAGGTCAGCCAATAGTCCAACGCTGCCACGGGTCTGGTGCGGGCCCGCACCCGGGCCGGCAGCACCGTCCAGATCAGCACGAAATCGGCGTTGGAGCTGTGATTGGCAAAATAGACCCTTTGGGTCAGATCGGGCTCAATCCCCTGCCACAAAGCCCGAGGGGCTGTGACGAAGCGGGCGAATAGGGTGATCGCCTTACCAGTTGCAAGGGCCGCGGCGGACTGGAGCGCTGCCTTCAACCGCTCCATCTCAGTCGAGCTTCAGGATTTGGTCCATCGTCAACGCCGGCTGGGCGCAGCCCGCCTTGCCAACCACGCGCGCTGGCACCCCGGCGACGGTGGTGTTGCGTGGCACCTCTTCAAGGACCACCGAACCTGCCGCGATACGCGAGCATTGGCCGACTTGAATGTTGCCCAGAACCTTCGCCCCTGCCCCGATGAGCACGCCATCAGCGATCTTTGGGTGACGGTCACCGTCTTCTTTGCCAGTGCCGCCCAGCGTCACCGAATGCAGCATCGAGACATTGTCGCCAACCACCGCCGTCTCGCCGATAACAATGGAATGCGCGTGGTCGATCATCAGTCCACGGCCCAATTTCGCCGCCGGATGGATATCGACGCCGAAGACCTCAGAGATCCGCATCTGTACGAAATAGGACATCTCCTTGCGGCCCATCCGCCACAGCCAATGGCCAATGCGGTAAGCTTGAACCGCTTGGTATCCTTTGAAGAATAGGATTGGCTGGATGAATTTATGGCAAGCCGGATCACGCTCATAGACCGCCATCAGATCGGCACGAGCAGCGCCTCCCAAGTCGGGGTCGGCGGCATAGGCCTCATCGGCAAGGTCGCGCAGAACCTGTTCGCTCATCTCGGGCGATGACAGCTTCATCGCAAAGCGATGCGCCAAGGCGCGCTCAAGCGTCGAGTGATGCAAAAGCGCCGAATGCACCATTGCCCCGACCAGCGGCTCAAGACGGATGGCCTCTTCGGCCTCGTCACACAGACGGCGCCATAGCGGATCGATGGTTGTCACCTTTTTGCGTGCATCGGCCATGGTCTTGCGTCCTGTTACTGCTGGCCCGACCAAAGGCCGGAACAGCAGATATCCGTCAGGATGCGACCTGTTTCAAGACCGGCTGTGCAGCAATCGGCATGTAAGGGGGATCAAATATGCTGCGCGCACTGCTTTCTCGGCGCAGCAATTGGGCCTGTGACGCGCGCGTTGCGCTTAAACTGCAATATGTAGTTTGCGGAATGGACCGGGGCCAAAGCGGCTCGAAAGCTGTGCCACCGCCAAATCAAAGGCGCCCGAGACCCCATCAGCGATCTGCGCCGCCGCGGAATAGGCGAAAAGCGGGGCCGCAGCTTGGTATTCGGCCAAGAGCGTTTCGCCGTCGAGCACGCGGATCACATAGGCTTCGCTTTCTTCCCCCAAAGGCACCTCGGCTTGCTGCCAATTGTCGCCATCTATCCGGGTACGACGCCGCCAGCTGAGCTGAAGATTGCTGCCCACCGTGCCGGTGCAGCGCAGATGACAAGGCGCATAGGGCCGCAAACCGATGCCCTCAAAGGCCTCGTCGCGCGCCACCACCGCCGGGTCATCATAACCGCGCAGCGCGGCCCCGATGCGGTAATGCCGCAAAAGCCCCCTTGCGGCGCTTTCCAGCCCAACCTGACGCAAGGAAGTGTCGATAAGTACAACCGTGCTGCCGATCGGCCAGGTTTCGGGCATCAGGCCATCGGTGCCAAGTTGGCCGCGCAGGCGCTGCGATAGCTCGTAGGTGTTTGGTGCGACCAACTCAGCTTTGGCAAATTGGAAAAGCTCCCATCGGTCGTTGCTGCCATCGCCAATGGCGATCAAATTTGCCCCATTCAGCACCGCCAAGGGTTGGGCCGAGCTGAGATGTCCACCGACCATCTCAACCCGCAACGGCGCGCCACGGTCCCAGATGCCGGGCCGGGCAAGTGCCATAGGACTTTGGGTGACGCCAACAGTGGCTGGCGCCGGGATAATTTGGTTCAGCACGAACCCTGCCGCAGGATTGTCCGAGGACCACAGCACCATCACCCCCGGCCAAGGCTCTGCTGTCACTGCCAGATGTGGCGCATGCGGCTGCTCGGTCCCGGTGATCAGGGGTAAATCCAAAAATACCGGATGGCTTGGCACCGGGCCGACGAATGGCCTTGGTGCGATCACCTCTTCCTCGATCGCCCCCGCGCGATAGCTGCCTTCCTCAACCCTCACCGCCTCGATCTGCGTGAGCGCGCCGATTTCAACCCGGTCCACCCGCCAGCGCCCGCCTTGAAGCGCCACCACATCGCCTGCCCCCACATCGAAGCGCGAAAGCGGCAAGGCAAAGCTGATCCCATCGCGCGAGATGCGATCCTCGGCCAGCCAGCGGTAGGTCAGGCCGCGCGCCTCGGCCGCCGTTAAGCCCAGCGCAAGCTCGGTTGCAGCCACAGCATGCAGGCTTTCATCGGGAAAGCGCGCCTCAGCGGAGCGTATCTCAAACTCGCCTTGCACATCGACATAGCTCAGCCGCAAGCTGCCACTCGCTGTGCCCGATCCTTGCCGGGTGATCTGCGGATACCCGTTAGTCTCATCGCTCACGGCCAACTGATCGGGCGCAAGCACATGATCCCCCCGGCCATCGCGCAGAAAGAACCGCAACAGCCCAGCGCGCTCGACCACATCGGCGCTATAGCCCAAAAGCAAGGGCTGCAGGCTCGCCCGTCCCGACTGCACCTCACCTATGGCATAGCCGCGCACCACGCCGTGGAGTTGTGACAAATCCAGCGCCTCCAGCCCGCTCTGGCCACAGATCTCGCGCACCACCGCCTCTAGCGGCTGACCCGAGGCACGCCCGTTCAACCAATGGCCGCGGGAATAGGCCGCAGCATCCGCCCAAAGGTCGGAGCGGGCTGGAAAAGCCGGGAAAGGTCGCGCATCCCAAGCCCAAGCATGGGCATGAGCCATATCCACCATTGCGCCACCATAGACCGGTGAGACCGGGTTATGACTGGCATCGGCAAAATGCAAAGCCATCGCCCGCAGATATTGCATCTGCACCAGATCATCCCGCCGTCCGGTCGAGGCCCGAGGCATCGCGGATTCCGAAGAAAGGACGTCCAAGAAGCGATTGGGCTGATTGGTGCCTTTGTCGATTGCTGCACAGCCATATTCGGTGAAGCGGATCGGCTTTGACATTGCAAGCCAAGCTGTCGGCGTGCCCTGCCTGAGACCGGCGATCCTTGGGTAATGCCGGTTGGACCACCAACCTTGCAGATCCTTGGCACGAAACACCCAAGGCTCATCATAGGCCTCATCCGTGATCGGCTCGCGTCTCTGGAAAGCCTCAGCTTCCGCAGAGTCGTAATACCAATCATGATACTCGCCCGCTGCGATATTGGCCCGCAAATAGTCGAGGTTGTAGCCACTGCCCCAATGCGCATCAGCATGCCCCTCCTCATCGCGCCAATCGGCCAGAGGCAGGTAATTGTCGATGCCGATGAAATCGATATGCGGACTGGCCCAAAGGGGATCCAAGGGGAAGTAAATGTCGCCGCTGGCCTGATAGGCGGCATATTCCGACCAATCCGCCGCATAGCTGACCTTGCAGCTTGGCCCAAGGATCGCCTTCACTTCCGCGGCCAGCGTCATCAGCTGCACCACCGCGGGAAAGCTGTCCCCCGCCCCGCGCAGTTGCGTCAGCCCCCGCATCTCCGAACCGATGCAAAACGCATCCACGCCGCCCGCCGCCGCACAAAGATGCGCGTAGTGCAGAATGAAGCGCCGCATGCTCCATTCCTCAGGACCATGATAGAACACGCGCCCGCCCGAGGTGGTGAAATCCCCCGGTGCCGCAGTGCCAAAGAAGGCCGCCACCTCCGCCGTCGCGGTCAAGGTCCGATCCGGCGTGCCCGCCCGTCCGGGCGCCACCGAGCCTGTAATCCGCCCGCGCCACGGCAGCACCGGCTGATCGGGCGCATCGCTATAGGGATCCGGGCGACCATTCCCGGCAAGCTGCTCCATCAAAAGGAAGGGATAGAACATCACCTCCATCCCCTCGGCGCGGATCGCTTTGATTGCCTCTATCACCGATGCATCGGCAGGCGTGCCGCCATAGACCGAGCGTCCCTCGACCTTGGGCACAATCGCCGCTTCCGTCCGCGTGATGCCCCCCGCGCGCCAAGGCATCCCCACGCCGTCGGTATCGGCCTGTTCGACCTTGGGCTGAACCGTGCAATCCCCACAGCGCAGATCATCACCAAACCAACTCACGATCAACGAGACCGAGCCGCAATTGGGCAACTCGCCCACCAGATGCTGCAAGGAGGTGGCAAAATCCGTACGCCCAGACGCAGTATGCACATTGGTCGAGACATTGCGCCCGAGCCCGTGGTTCATATGCACCGGCGTCGTCGCATAGGCGTATTCCCCCGTACCTGGGATCATCGCCACCGCCCGCACCGCCTCTTGCAGGCCCGAAGCCTGACCCGAGGCCGCCCGTATCACCTCAAAGCTGAACTGCGGCACCCGGCTGCCATAGGGCGAAAGGTCCAGATCCTCGATCACCACATAGGCCGTGCCGCGATAGGCCGGTGCCATCGCCGCCCCTTCGACCGCCACGATCTTCGGGTCCGCCGTCTGCGCCTCATCCCCCCGATAGAGCCGCAGGTTCAGGCTGTCGGGCGCGATCTCGGTGCCATCCGCCCAGATCCGGCCCAGCGCGAGGATTTCTCCCTCGCAAAGCGCAATCGCAAGGCTGATCGAATAGCTATAGTCCCAGACCCGCGGTTGCGGCATGCCCTTCCCGCCACCGCGCCGCGTCGCATGTTCTTCAAACTGCGTCGACCAGATCACCTGACCCGCCAGCCGCATCCGACCCCAAACCTGCCCGATCGCCGCCCCTTCCGAGGCGCCCGTCAAACGCAGCCGGTCAATCCGCCCCACCTCCACCGCATCCGAACCACCGCCCAAGATCCGCTGGTCAATGCTGCGCCCAATGGTGGCGCCAATCGCCCGCCCGATCACCGCGCCAGAAAGGCCCAGCACCGTGCCGCCAAAGCCCGCGCCAATGGCCGCACCGGCCGCCGAGAGAAGAAGGGTGGCCATGTCAACGCGCTCCTATGGGAAAGGCGAAACGCGCCGCAATGCGGCGACGCCAGGGCTCCGTCAGCGGGTTCTCAATCACCCCGTGGCCGCTATAGGCATGGATGAACTGGGGTTGCGGCCCGGTTTCTGTCTGCAAGCCCAGATGCTTGGCAATGCGTCCTTGGCGCATGCGAAAAAGGATCACATCCCCCCGCTGCGCATCGCCCAAAGTCTTTTGCTGCAACAGCCGCTGCCCGGCCCAAAGGAGAACCTCCTCGCCGCCCGGCTCGGCCCAATCTTGCGTATAGGCGGGCACGCTTTCGGGCTCCAAGCCGTAAAGCCCACGCCAAATCCCACGCAAAAGGCCCAGACAATCAGCTCCAGCGCCTCGGCAACTTGCTTGATGCACATAGGGCGTCCCCAGCCAAAGCCGCGCCTCTTGCACCGCGCGCTCGGGCAAAGTCAGCGGCAGAGCCTTACACCGCTTCATGCCAAGCCCCCAGCGCGAAAGCCCACCGCTCCCCCGGTGTTTTGTCCGGGTCTCGGAGAGGCCGTCAGCCAATCCTCACCGGGGATATGCGGAAAGCCGCGAAAATTCGCCAGATTGGCAAACTTCGCCCTGCAGGTTGCAAGCCGTTTGTCGCAGCCCGCCGTGAAGCGCAGCAGATCCCCCGCTTGAACGCCGCCGCGCAGCCCGTGCCAAAGCTCAATCTCCCGCCCCGAGCCAAGGGCCTGATCGAGCTTCACGAGGCCAATCAAGCCCAGCGCAGAGCCACTGAGAACCTCTACCCGCCCATAGTCGAACCAGCGATCCGCAAATCCTGAGAATGCCGCAAAACGAAAGAGCCGCCGCTCTTCGTCAAACCCCTCAACCGGCCTCTCAACGAAATATCCCGGCTGGGTCGTGTCAAACTTACAACGCGCATCCCCCAGCACAGCCGAGCAATCACGGCTGTAGGCCCGACCCACCGGTTGGTTCAAAGCCTCCGTCAGCCCACGCAACTCGGCCCGAAATGACAAACCACTGCGCGAAACCTCTCCCACATTGCCGCGAAACAACTCCGCGCGCTGGGCGGTCTCGGCCCAATTGACCAGAAAGATCCGCACTTCGGCCGCATCATAGCGCCCCGCCGCAAGATCCGCCTCCGACAAAACCTCATCGGAAAGAGCAATCTCTGACAAAGCGCCCAAGGCTTCGGAATTATCGACCGCCAGCCCGGTGCCTTGCTGCAAAGTCCGCGCTGTCAGACCCGAGCTGGCCTTGTAGACCACGCCCTCAATGAGCAAGTCCTGGTCGTGATCGGTAAAGCCCAACAGCCCGCCATCACGGCGCAGAACCGTCCAGGCGCGGCAAGTCGTGGTGGCCCCCGATGCCAAGTGTTCCAGCAATGTTCCCATCACAGCCGCACCTCCACCACCGGTACCCGCGGCACATCCCCCGCTTGGAATGACGCGACCGAGGTCTGGATGTGATCGGTCTCAAACCGCACCGGAACGTCGAACTCGAACCCCGCCGAGACCTCGGTGCCCAGCGCCGGGGCGGTATCGAACGTGATCACCCCGCGTTCGACATCGACCTCGAACTCCAGGCCCTCGACCTTCGGGTCCTGCGCCACGGCCACGAGAACCGTACCCCGCACCGGCTTCACCACTGGCCGCACATAGCTCTGCTCACCCGAAATATAGTGCTTCACCAAAGCAAAGCTGAGCTGCAAGCCATCCCCGGTGCCGATCACCTGATCCAAAGCCGATGGCGCGCGCGAAGCAGGACAGGATTTATAGTCCGACCAATCCTTCCAGCGAAACCCGTGCAACTGGCCCCGGCGCGCCTCAAAGAACGCGATCAAAGCCTCGACATCATCCAAGGAGCGCAGCCCCAGCCCCGCATCATAGCGCCGCCGCGAATGCGCCCAGGGAGCGTTGCGCTCCTCATAGCCGTTTTGCAGCGTCACCACCTCCGTGCGCCGCTCCGGCCCACCGATTGAGCCGAAGCTGAGATTGGCCGGAAATCTGATCTCGTGAAACGCCATTGAATGCCCTCACCTGTTGCGCTGGCCACGCGCCAAAGCGCGGCCCATCTGGGCGGCGATCTGGCTCTGACTGCGCTGGAACCCCTGCACATCCGGGGTCGAGATGTTCATCACCACCTGCACCGGCCGCCCGCCGCCGCCCGATTGCACGCCCAAACGGCCATCCGCCCCGCGTGCCAAAGGCAAGATCGCCTCCGGCCCCGCCTCGCCCATCAACCCGCGCCCGCCGCGCATTGGAAACATCGTCGGAGCGCTGACGATGCCGCCTCGGGCAAAGGGCATCACCTTGCCCGAGGTAAAAGCGCCGCCTTGGGCAAAGGGCATAAACGCACCCATCGCCCCGGCAATCCCTTGCGCCAAAACCCCGCCCAAAGCATGGCTCACCGGCCGCATCGCGATGTTGTAAACCGTTTCGCTGATAGCCTTGCCCACACCGCGCAACGCCTCCGAGAGCTTCATTCCATCGAAGACCAGCCCATCAAAAGCCTTGCGCAGCCCCTGGCTTAGCCCCCGCGACAAAGTGCCAATCTCGCGCCCGGTGAAAACCATGCTGCTTTGCATCCGCGCGAGCTCGCCCTCAAAGGCCGCCACCATCGCGGCCGAGCCGCCCATGCGCTCGTCCAAGACCTGCAAAGCCTCGGCCAGATCCTCAACCCGCTCCATCCGTGCCCCCATTATTTTGACGATCAGCCCCCGGACGATCCGGGAAGGCGGCAGCCAATTCTGCCAGCCGCGCCCGCGTGAAGGCCGGAGCTGCCGCTTCCGCCCCCAGCATGATCCGCAACTCGACCGGGGTGAGCCGCCAGAAGACCGCAGGCTCCAAGCCCAACTCGCGCAGGCCCGCCCGCATCAGCCCCGGCCAGTCGATGCCGCTCATCGCTCGCCCGGCAAGGCGAAGGCACGCGCCAAAAGCGTTGCCGCCACCCGCGCCGCCTCGACCAGGCCGCCGCCGATCTCAACTTGCAAAAGGTCCGAAGCTTGCCCCTGCCAACCGCCGCCGCGCAGGCCCGCCACGATCAAAGCCAAAACATCGCGGCTGGAAAAGCGCCCGGTCTCGAACCGCTCCACCAGTTGCAAAAGCCCGCCCTCAGGCAGGCCTGCTTCCATCTCGGCCAATGCCCCCAAAGTCAGCTTCGCCAGATGGCGCTGCCCATCCAACACAAGCGCCACTTCGCCCGCGAAAGGATTGGCCATCATAGCGCCGTGAAGCTCAAAGCCCCCGCCGAGGCCAGCGTCAGCTCATAGCTCGCCTCGCCATTATGGCTGCCAGCATATTCCAGGTTTGAGATCTGAAACGCCCCCACCACGGTGCCGAAATCCGGGATAACCACCTGAAACTCGGGGATTTCGCCATCAAAGAAGATCTGCCGCGCCCGCTCATCGGTGTTGGCATCGCGAAACACGCCCGAGCCCGAGATGCTGGCAGATTTCACCCCAGCCCCCGCCAGCAGCTCCCGCCAACCGCCTTGGCTTTCCAGCGAGGTCACATCCACCGTCTCAGCATTAAAGCTGATCCGCGTGGCCCGTAGACCGGCGATGGTCTCAAATTGCCCATCCCCCGTCTGGTCAATCTTGATCAGCAAGTCCTTACCTGCCTGAACCGCCATAGCCTATCTCCTTGATATACCTGTCTTCAGACCTGCCATCGGCCCAGCGCCTAAAGGGCGATGCGGGCGCGAAAGCTCAGATCGATCCGCCGCGCAGTGCCTTCATCCAGCCGCTGCGCCACCGCTTTCAGGAATGCCACGCTGACCAGATCGCCGCGGGTCAGGGTCAGATCGGCCCCGGCCAAACGGTCCGAGATCGCCGCCGCGATGGTCTTTGCGGCCAGAAACCCAGCCGCATCCGAGATCACGCTGATCACCAGCCGATGCTCGCCGCCCGCCCCCGTCGCGTCCGAGGCATCGCGCACCTCCTCGGGGCCCAAAAGCACGAAGGTGCCCGCAGGCCCTGCCGGCACCGCATCATAGACCGCGACCCCCGCCAAAGCCGGATCCAAGGTCAGATGCTCGTAAATCGCCGCCTGCAAAGCCGCTGCTGCGCCATAGCTCATTGCGGGGCCTCCTCACGGCAAAAGCAGGTCAGATAAAGCCCCGCCGGATCGCGCTCACTCACCGCGAGCACCGCGAAGACCCGAGAACTTTCGAGGAACCTTTGCCCCGGCTGGGGCCGCGCCTCAGCCCCAACTTCGGCCGCGCGCACCGTGATCCGATAGGGCGTTGAGGTCAGAACCAGTTCCTCCCCCGCCACATCGCGCCCCGAGCCCGGCCGCACCTCGGCCCAAAGCGTGCCGAGGCTCTCCCAACTCGTGGTAAAGCCACCGGCGCCATCCGGGCTTTGGACAGCCCTTTGCAACTCCAGCGCCCGGTTGAGATGTGGCACCTTCATCGCCGCCCCCCGCCGCCCAAGACCCGCACCTGCCGCCAGGGTTCAATCAACGCATTGACCGCGCTGGGCAGGCCCGAGGCCGCGCCCGCATCATGGCGATGCTCATAAAACTCCGCCGCCAAAAGCAGCACCGCTTGCTGCAAATCCGCCGGAACGCCCTCCCAATCCGCCGCGAAACCCGCCACGAAGGAAATGAGAACACGGCCCTCGCTCGGCACCAGTGGCAGCCCGCCCCCGCGCCCCGCCAGACGCGGCCGATGCCGGTCCGCAATCAGCCGATAGCCAGTCTCAGCCACCGTCCATTCGGCCCCGCCTGCATCGACCATGCTGAGGCTCAGGATTTCCGCCACCGGCGCCAGCGGCATCGCCACCCCATCCGGGTCGCGCCACTCGGCCAGCTCCCAAAGAAACGCCCGCTGGATCAAGGCCTTGGCGACCCTCGCTTCAATCGCCGCAATGGCCGCCCGCAGATGGCTTTCCAGCAAGACCTCCTGCCCCTCGGGCAAGGCAAAGCCCGTACCCAGCCGCAGATGCGCAATCAGCCCCCCCACCGGCAAAGCAGCCCCCGGCACCGCCGTCACTTCGGTCAACATCATCTTCAACCTCCGATGCCGCATAAGGCTTTCCGCCCGGCGCGCGCCGCCCAGACACAGCGCGCGCCCCTCTCGCCCCCGCTTACGAGGTGGCAATCTTCAAAAGCTTGATCGCGGCGTAATCGGTGATGTCGCCGCCCACCCGCTTTGAGGCATAGAAAAGCACATGCGGCTTGGCCGAGAACGGATCGCGCAGGATCCGCAGATCCGGCCGCTCGGCCACCGTGTAACCGGCCGCAAAATCGCCAAAGGCGATCGGATAGGCATTGGCCGCCACATCCGGCATATCTTCGCAAACGAGCACCGGATAGCCCATCAACTGCGGCGGCTGGCCCGCCGCCAGACTGTCGCCCCACATGAAGCGCCCATCGGCATCCTTCATCTTGCGCACGGCGCCTGCCGTCTTCGAATTCATCACGAAGGCGCCATTGGCCCGGTAATCCGCGCACAAGGCATAAACCAAGTTCACGATGCAATCGCTCGCATTGGTCGAGGCAAAATCCGAGGCCGCACCACTGGCCACATAGCCCAGATTTCCCCAAGTCCAGCTGGCATTGGCCACTTTGGTCGGCAGCAAAATACCTTTGGGCTTATCGATCCCATCGCCGCTGATGAACGCCGCCGATTCCGCGCGGATGAAGCGGGTGGCGATCTTGCCCGCCAACCAGCCCTCCACATCAAAGGCGCTGTCATCCAACAGGCGCTGGCTGGCCTTTGGCATCGCCGAAAGCTCATGCAGCTTGATCGAGATCCGCTCCAAAGTCGGCGTCGTGGTCTCGGCCTGCGCCGCCGTCTCGGTGGCCCAACCCGAGCTCACCTCGCTGCGATCGATCAACACATCAAAGCTTACCGCCTCGACCTGCACCACCGTGGCCAAAGCCCGCAAGGACGAGGTCGCCACCAGCATCGAGCGGATGCTTTCGGCCGTCTGCGGATCGACCAGATAGCCGCCATCGGCCGCGACGGCGGTGCTCATGGCCTTGCCTTCCAGCGCCAGCCCCCGCAGCCCATCATCATCGCCCGAGCGCAGATAGGCGTTGAACGCCTTGCGATGCGGGACATCCATCTCCGCCGCCGCCGAAAGGGCTGGGCGGGCATGGGTCGTCACTTTGCGATCCAGCATGGTCATTCGCTCTTTCTGATGTTGAAGCATTTCCTTAACTTCGCGCTGAAACTGACGGATATCATTCAGAAAACCCGCAACCTCAGCCTTTACATCTGCCGCAGCAGAAGCACCCGCCATCTGGCCCAAGGACAAATCTTCCCCGGCCCGAGCTTTGCTCTCGGTCATCGTCCAATCCCTTCTTTCCTGATCACTTCACCGCCCGCAGGCGCGGGTTTAGCGCGCCCCGAAGCTCAGCCGTGCGGCGCGAAAGACCTCTGCCAACTCCTGCAAAGCGCCCTCAGCCGCCTCCGATTTGGCCGCCACCCGTGCCTCTTTCAGCATCGGGAAAGTCACCAACGACACCTCCCAAAGCTCCAACTCCTGCAATAGCCGCCGCCCCTTGGCATCGCGCTCGGCCTTCACCGTGCGGTAGCCGATTGAAAGCCCGTCAATCGCCCCCGCATCCAGCAAAGCCGCCGCCTCTCGGCCCCGCGCCACCTCGCCCAAGATGCGGCCCTTGACCCAAAGCCCCATGGCGTCCTCGCGCACCTCGTCCCAGATGCCAATCGGCTGCGCGGGATCGTGCTGCCAGAGCATTTTCACCCGGCCACCGGCCCCCGACAGCCGCGCCAAAGACGCCGCATAAGCACCTTTTTGCACCACATCGCCGCCCTGATCCGCCCGCCCAAAGACCGAGGCATAGCCCGAGATCACCCGGTCCCCGCCCGCCGCTCCGCTGATCGTTAACCCCGCCTCGGGCCGGAGGTATTTCCGCTCGGGCGCGCCATAATCCTGCATCATCCGTCCCTCTCCCTAACCCATCGCCGTTCGGATCAGCACCTCGGCCAGTTGCGCCAGCAAAAACGCCGTCACCCCATAGACGCCTAGCCAAAGCCGCCGCTCCAGCCGCTCCAAAGCTGCGTCGATCTGACCAAGGCGAAACTCCAACGCGGTCCAGCGCTCCTGCATCACCCGCTCATTGGCCTCGATCCGGGCATGGGCGGCATCGAAGCTATCAAAGAGAAAGCGCGAGCCGCTCTCGCGCCGCGCCCCGCTCATTCCTCCTCCGCCAGCCTCGGCAAGCCCAAGAGCACCCGCTTCTCCGCCACGGTCAGGAAATCGGCCGCCCCGACCCGCGCCCATTGCTGGTCACGCTCCACCGCCAAAGCCGCGATCTGATCGAGGTCAGGCTTCAGCTCCACCCAAGTGCCGCTTGCTTGCCCCAGCCAATGCGCCAAAGCCGCCAGCACCCGCGTCGCCAAAGGCAGAACCGTCAGCCGATAAAACGCCCGGTTGGCCTCTTGGTAATTGGCGTAAGTCGCATCGCCCGGAATGCCGACCAGCATCGGCGGCACGCCAAAGGCGATCGCGATCTCGCGCGCGGCGGCGAGCTTGGTCTCATGAAACTCCATATCGGCGGGGCTGAACCCCATCGGCTTCCAGTCAAGCCCGCCCTCCAGCAGCATCGGCCGTCCGGCATTGCGCGCGCCCTGATGATGCGTCTCGATCTCGCTGACCAGTCGGTCGTACTGATCCGATGACAAAACCGACTGCCCATCCACGCCCTTATAGACAATCGCCCCCGAGGGGCGGGCCGCATTGTCCAAGAGCGCCTTCGACCAACTCGAGGCGGAATTATGCACATCCACCGCCACCGCCGCCGCCTGCATCGGCGACAGCCCGTAATGGTCATCGGTCGGATGAAAGGCGCGGATATGGCAGATCGGGCTTTGCCCTTCGCTCACCGCAAAGCGGTGCACCCGCCCGCCCACGGCGTAATCATAGCCCACCGGCCAGCCATCCGTTCCCGGCACCAAGGCCATCCGGTCGGGACGCAAAACATGCAGCTCTGCGGGCAATGCCTCCGCCCCCGCCACCGCCTCCAAATAGGCATTGCCGGCCAGAAGGAGATAGCCATAGACCGCCTCCAACAGCTCCGCCCGGCCCTGCGCCGCATTGGGCCGCGCCAAAAGGTCCAAGACCGGATGCACCTCATAGCGCCGCTCGGCATCTTGGCAGATCACCGGCAAAGCAGCCGCCGCCTCGGCCACCAACCGCACTGCCCGGTAGCCAATCGGATTGCCCTGAAACCCGGTCCGCGTCAGCGAGACCGTGTCTCGCGGGCTCCAAGCCACTCGCCCAGAGGCGCCCCAGGCCAGCACCCGCCCCGCAGCACTGGCCTTGCGCTCCACCGCGACAAGCGGGCCACCTCGCTTGAGAAAATCGAACACCATTGCCGCTCCTCTTGTCGCCGCCTCGATCTAGGCAAAGCCCGACCGGCCCAAGGCCAAGGCCTTGGGGCGTGTGGTTGTCAAAACTGGTTGAGTTACAACGTCCGCAGCCCCGGCTGCGCCATTCGCCCGGCTTGATCCACCACCAAATCGGTCAGCGCCCAGACCAACGCGTCCAAACGGTCCGGGCTGGCCTGCCCCTTCCAGCCGGTCCGCGCCATCTGCATCATCTGGCCTTCCAGCGCGTCCAGATGGGCCAGATGCGCCACACGTCCCTGCTCGTACAAAGCCGCCACCGGCTCGGCCCGCAGCATCTTGTTGCGCATCGCGCGCACGGCGCGGAACGGCACCAAAGGATCGATCTGACGGATCACGCCCTGCACCAGATCACCGCCTTGGTTGACCTCGGCCACCAGCCGCTCGGCACCAAACTCCTCCACCGCCGCCAGTGCCGCCCGCGCCCAGCCATCCGGGCTTGCCCCCTTGACCGAGCGGTCAGCCAGCACCACCGCCCGCCAGCGCGAGGGATCGCCGCGCGTATCTGCGCCTACCACCACGATCCCGCATTCATCCGAGACCTTGGTCGCGGTGACCGGCGGGTCCACCGCCACCACCACACGCGTCACCTCCACCGGTGCCGCCGCCCGCGCTGCCGCGATCATCGCCACCGTCCACAAAGCATCCGGCACATCCTCGACCAACTCACCGAGCAACTCTTGCCGCCCCAAGAGCGTGCCGCCAAACCGCGCCTGCACCTCCCGAAGAAAGCTCGAGGCCAGATAAGCCCGGTTCGCCTCGGTTGGCGCATGAGTGATCACCGTCGAAGGGTTCTTCAAGATCGCCTTCAACACCTCAACATTGCGCGGCGTGGTGGTGACGATCTGCTGTGGGTTCTCCCCGAGCCGCAGACCAAATTGCAACTGATCCCAAGTCGCCTGCGCTTTGGGCCATTTCGCCAGCTCATCCGCCCAGGCCGCATCAAACTGCGGCCCCCGTAACGCCTCGGGGTCATGGGCTGAGAAGACCCGCGCCTCAGCACCATTGGGCCAAACCAAGGTGTTGCGCGTCGAGATCCATTTCGGCCGCCGATCCGGCGGCGATGAGGCCAAGATCCCGCTATCGCCCAAGACCATAACCTCGCGGCCCTGATCCAAGGTCTCCGCCACCAAGGCCACACGGCGCGCCCGACCCGGATCGCTGGGCTTGGCGCCTTCAACCTGACGACGCACCCATTCAGCCCCAGCCCGCGTCTTGCCCGCGCCGCGCCCGCCCATCACCACCCAAGTGGTCCAAGCCCCCTCGGGCGGCAGCTGATGTGGCAGCGCCCAAAAATCAAACACCCAAGGCAGCGCCAAAAGCGTCGCCTCGGACAACCCACCCAGAAAGGCGTCAATCTCCTCTGCTTGCGCGGAGGACAGCCAGACGGCGCCCGATTTCATCGCGCGCGGCGTCGAGATCATGCTCTGTGCCGGCTCCGACAGCCCCGGCAACCTGTTTACGGAGTGCTTCGACATTTGCCCTTTCCCGAACCAGATCCATGCCAATCGCACGCAGATCGCGGATGGCCGCCTTGGCCACCTTGACCTCGGCGGCTTGGCCCGCCCGCAAAGCGCTCACCACGCCCCGCAGGTCGCGGATCGCCATCCTGAACAATTCTTCGGTGAACCCCACCACATCGGTGGGGATCTCATCCCCTTCGGTGAACCTGATGCTCATCCTGCCGCCCACCTCGCATGCCACCCTCCGCACGAGCGAAATGCAAAAAGCGGCACGGGGTTGCCCCCGGCCGCTTTCGACAGTTCTTCTATCATGCCCTAAGTGCTACATCAGCGCGGACGCAGAGTCAATTAAATTCATCAATAAAAACATGCACTTATGAGCGCGCGCCATTAACTTTTCGTTAACTACGCCGCAGCAAGCGCCTCACTCACTCTGCCGCCGCTGCTCGCTCCAAAGCCCGGAAGGCCTCAACATTGCGGTTATGCTCGTCCAAGGTCACCGCAAAGACGTGGCCATCGGCAGGGTTCAAGGTCTTGGCAACAAAGAAGATATAGTTGCTGTCGGACGGGTTCAGCGCCGCCGCGATCGCCTCACGACCCGGATTGGCGATCGGCCCCGGCGGCAGTCCGGAAATCACATAGGTGTTGTAAGGCGTCTCGCGCCGCAGCTCACTTTGCCGCAAGCCCCGGCCCAGCACACCCTCGCCCTTGGTGATGCCGTAAATCACCGTCGGGTCGGTTTGCAGCCGCATACCTTGGTTCAAGCGGTTCACGAACACCGCCGCCACATCGGCGCGCTCCGAGGCGATTCCGGTCTCTTTTTCGATGATCGAGGCCATGACCATCGCCTCTTCCGGCGTGTCATAGGGCAGATCCGCAGCGCGCTGCGGCCAAAGCTCGGCCATCACGGCAGCCTGATCGGTGACCATTTTGGCCAAAAGATCCTCACGTTTGCTGCCTTTAACCACGTCATAGGCTTTCGGCGCCAAGGAACCCTCAGCCGGAACGGCGGCAATCTCGCCCTCAAGGAAGGGCACTTTGCGCAATCCGTCCACCACCTGCCAGCTGGTCGCGCCTTCCACCACAATCACATTGTAGCGCAGATCGGCTTCCGCCACCGCCGCGGTATATTCCGCCGGAGCTTCCGCCGCCGGGTCGAACTTCACCACTTCAACAAAGCGCTGCGTCTCGGGGTCCAGCTCGCGCAACACCACCTCATGCGAGGCCACGCCGATGCGGAAGTTCACTTCCTTACCGCAAGACGAGGCGCCACCCGCAGTGATCTGCTGCAAGACCTCTTCCATCGAAGCGCCCTGCTTTACCAGATACGACCCGAACTTCAGCTTGTCCGAGCGGTCCGAGTAATCCGCACCGATCCGGAAGATCCGCGCATCGCTCACCGCGCCACGCTCTTCCAGATTGCGGCTCACCGCCGAAAGCGAGGCCCCCGGCTCAACCCGCAGGCAGATCGCTGTTTCCAGCGGCCCCACCTTCACGAATTCGTTTCGCCCCCAAGCAACCAAAGCCGCAGCCGCAATCAGCATGACGATCAGCAGCGTCAGCGCGTTGGAGGCGATACTTTTCCACATGGATTACTTCACCCGGCCCAGAACAAGGCTGGCATTGGTGCCGCCAAAGCCAAAGCTATTGGACAAAGCCACATCGATCTTGCGCTTCACCGCCTTGTTCGGCGCCAGATCCAGCTTCGGCGTCACCGCCGGATTGTCCAAGTTGATCGTCGGCGGAGCGACTTGGTCTCGGATCGCCAAGACGCAGAAAATCGCCTCAACCGCACCCGCAGCCCCCAAAAGGTGCCCAATGGACGATTTGGTCGAGGACATGGTGGCCGAAGCCGCCGCATCCCCCATAAGCCGCTCCACCGCGCCCAATTCAATGGTGTCAGCCATCGTCGAGGTGCCATGTGCGTTGATGTAATCCACATCCGCAGGCGAAACGCCTGCCCGCTTCAGCGCTGCCGTCATCGAACGGAAGCCACCGTCGCCATCCTCGGAGGGTGCGGTGATGTGGTAAGCATCGCCCGAAAGGCCATAGCCCAGCACTTCGGCATAGATCTTAGCGCCGCGCGCCTTGGCATGCTCGTATTCTTCCAAAACGACCACGCCCGCGCCTTCGCCCATCACGAAACCATCGCGGTCGCCATCATAGGGGCGCGAGGCTTTGGTCGGCTCATCCGCACGTTTGGTCGACAAAGCTTTGCATGCGTTAAAGCCGGCAATGCCAATCTCCGAGATCGGGCTTTCCGCCCCACCGGCCACCATCACATCGGCATCGCCGATCATGATCAGCCGCGCCGCATCGCCAATCGCATGCGCCCCGGTCGAGCAAGCCGTCACCACCGCATGGTTCGGCCCTTTAAAGCCAAACTTGATCGAGACCTGGCCGGAGATCAGGTTGATCAGGCTGCCCGGGATAAAGAAGGGCGAAACACGCTTGGCGCCCTTTTCTTTGATCAGCACCGCCGTCTCGGCAATCGTGGTCAACCCACCGATGCCCGAGCCGATCATCACGCCCGTGCGCTCTTTTTCTTCCTCGGTCGCCGGCTCCCAGCCCGCATCCTTCACCGCCTGCGTTGCCGCAGCCAGCCCGTAAAGGATGAAATCATCGACCTTGCGGCGGTCTTTCGGCTCCATCCACTCATCAGGATTGAAGGTGCCGTCGCTGCCATCGCCAAAGGGGATCTCGCAGGCATAGGTGGTCACGACACCCGAAGTGTCGAACCGCGTGATCGGACCTGCGCCCGATTGCCCGGCAAGCAGCCGGCTCCAGGTCTCTTCCACTCCGCAAGCCAGCGGCGTGACCATTCCAAGACCGGTGACGACTACTCGGCGCATTAGCTTCCCCCAAAGGCAAACATTGGTTTTTTCGGTTGTTACACGGCAGGGCGAGACGGCGCAACTGCGGCCCGCAGCCTGCGGCATCCGCTTGCCCATGCATCGCCGGCCCTGCCCATATGAAAAAGGGGCGCCCCTTGGGCACCCCTTTCCTCCCTTGCGGGACAGTCTGATCTCAGGCGACCTAAAGCTTAGGCGGCCGAGGAGATGAACTTCACTGCGTCGCCAAAGGTCTGGATGGTCTCTGCAGCGTCATCCGGGATCTCGATGCCGAACTCTTCTTCAAAGGCCATCACAAGTTCCACGGTGTCCAGCGAATCTGCGCCCAGATCGTCGATGAACGAGGCAGTCTCGGTCACCTTGTCTGCTTCGACGCCGAGATGCTCGACAACGATCTTTTTCACGCGATCGGCGATGTCGCTCATGTTCTTTCCTCTATCCTTGCGGGGTGAGCCCCGGTCTGATGGTCAGTTCCGCGCCCACAGTCGGGCCGTTCGACCGCAACTGCGGCCACTCGCCTCGAGTCTCCCCCGGCGAATTCTGCGCGCCTATAGCAACAGGCGCTTCATTACGCAAACCCTTTCCCACGATCCTCGGGGAAAGCTTTCCCTTGGCCCCCGCCATCCTATCCAGATTCTCAGGGGCCGTTGGATCAGATCATCGCCATGCCGCCGTTCACATGCAAGGTGGAACCGGTGACATAGCCCGCTTCTTGCGAGGCAAGGAACAAAACTGCCGCGGCGATCTCAGCCGGCGTGCCCATCCGCCCGGCTGGAACCGAGCCCAAGATGCCAGCGCGCTGCGCCTCATTCAGCTTGTCGGTCATCGCGGTCTCGATGAAGCCCGGCGCCACGCAATTCACCGTGATGCCCCGACTTGCGACTTCGGCCGCCAGCGACTTCGACAGGCCAACCATGCCAGCTTTCGAAGCCGCATAGTTCACCTGACCGCCATTGCCAGTCTGCCCCACGATCGATGAGATATTCACGATCCGGCCCCAACGCGCCTTCATCATGCCGCGCACCGCCGCACGGCAGAGACGGAAGGTCGAGGTCAGGTTCACGTCGATGACGCTGGCCCAATCTTCATCCGACATCCGCATCACCAGCCCGTCGCGGGTAATACCGGCATTGTTGACGAGGATATCCACCGCGCCCATCGCCTCAACGCCGCGCTTGATCAGCCCTTCGACCTCAGCAGCATCCGAGAGATTGCAAGGCAGCACATGGGCGCGCTCGCCCAGTTCTGCTGCCAAAGTCTCCAACGGCTCTACCCGCGTGCCCGAAAGGCCGACAGTCGCGCCTGCGCTGTGCAAGGCGCGCGCAATCTCGGCCCCGATGCCACCCGAAGCGCCAGTCACCAGCGCCGTTTTGCCCGTAAGATCGAACATAGTCTTCTCCTTATTGGAGCTTATTTCTCCGTCAGCTTCGTTCTTTAGCAGGGAAGCCCGCGGCTGACTACCTGCTGGCCCCGCTCCCAAGGCAGATGACAGCAAATGCACATGGCACCACTTGTGGTGGCCAAAGTGTCACGTCATTAACACGATCATCGACGAGAAGATTGTTACGCCTTTTTATGGTGCCATATCAAAGCCTAACAGCCAAATTCTGAGTGATAACCCCCCAAAGGATAAGATTTTGAAGAAGTGCCTTGCCTACGCCTACAGCCTTTCCGCCCTGCTCGCTCTTGCTCCCGCGGCCGCATTCGCAGATCCGTCCAAGCCGCATGACTTTAGCGGCAAGCATTTTACCCTTTCCGTTGGCGGCACGGCCTCTGACACCAAAGTCACTGATATCACTGGCGAAGAGTTCGGAGAATTCGCTGTTCGCACCCCTGGTGGTGTGCAGTCGCTCAACGGCAACGGCTCATATTTTGGTGTGGCTCTGGGCTATAATGTGCAAAGCGGCGCCCTCATTTATGGCGGTGAGCTTGAGCTTGGCCGTCTAGACATCAATGACTTGGTGGTGCGTAACGGTGATGACGGTATTTATACCAAAATGTCGAATTTCATCGCTCTAACCGCACGGCTTGGCTATGCCAAGGATCGCACGCTGTTCTATGCAAAGGCCGGCCCGGCTTGGGCAAAAATCCGCAATGCGGGTGGCGAATTTGAGGGATTCGGCGAAGAGCAGTCCGACGGTTATTGGGGTTTTGACGGCGATGAGGCCGGCTTCGGTGAGGGCATCCGGAATGGCTACCTCCTCGGGCTTGGCTTCGAACATGTGCTGCCTTCGGGTCTCTCCTTTGTGGCAGAATATAACTACGCAGATTTCGGAGCGGTCACTTTAGGCCATGTCGATGGCAATATGTCAGAGCCTTTCGCCTTTGAAAACGAACTGCATTTGGTAAAGCTTGGCCTAAGCTACCGTTTCTAAGGGCATATTCTTCCCCCTAGAACCAGCGTAACAAAAAGGGCCGTGCAGTTCACCTGCACGGCCTTTCTCTTAAAGCGATGAAGCCTGCTCAGCCCTTAGCCCTTAGCGGCCAGCACATCATCCGGGGTGCCGATGGCCCGCGTGGTGACCTCGCCTGCGGCGATGCGCTTGACCATGCCCGAAAGCGCCTTGCCCGCACCGATTTCCCAGAAATCAGTGACGCCCGCGCCTTCCATCCACTGCACGCTCTCACGCCAGCGCACGGAACCGGTCACCTGTGCGACCAAGAGATCGTGGAACCGGTCAGGCTCGGTCACAGCTTCAGCGCGCACGTTCACCACCACCGGAACCACGGGCTTCGAGATCACGACTGCCGCCAAAGCCTCGGCCATCTGCGCCGCCGCAGGCTGCATCAGCACGCAATGGAACGGGGCCGAGACCGGCAGCAGCATCGCCCGCTTGGCGCCGCGCGCCTTGGCAATCTCCACCGCGCGCTCGATGGCCGCTTTATGGCCCGAGACCACGACTTGCGCCGGGTCATTGTCATTGGCCGCTTGGCAAACCTCACCCTGCGCCGCCTCTTCGGCCACGGCTTTCGCGCCTTCGAAATCAAGGCCCAAAAGCACCGCCATCGCGCCGACGCCCACCGGCACTGCTGCCTGCATCGCCTCACCGCGCAGGCGCAAAAGCCGCGCGGTGTCCGAAAGCGTCAAAGCGCCCGCGGCACAAAGCGCCGAATATTCGCCCAAAGAATGCCCAGCCACAAAATCCGCCGTGCCTTCCAGCGTGATGCCTTCGGCCCGCAACGCCGCCATCGCCGCCATCGAGGTCGCCATCAACGCAGGCTGCGCATTGCGCGTCAGCGTCAGCTCGGCAATATCGCCCTCCCAGATCAGGGTTGAGAGCTTTTCACCAAGCGCCTCATCCACCTCATCGAACACGGCTTTCGCCTCGGGCCAGGTTTCGGCCAATGCCCGACCCATGCCGATGGTTTGGGCGCCCTGCCCGGGGAAGATGAATGCGCGGCTCATCCGACGCTCCTTCATATGCGGTTATCTGTGCGAGAGCCTTGGAATAACGCCCCGAAGCCCAAATCGCAATGCGCCGCTCAGGAAAGTGCCCAAACGCACGCTTTGCGCTCAACCTCACCACGTCAGGCGCACAGTGCCTGTGCCTCGCTGCGCCTTCCGGCCCCGGCTGAGGCTGCTATCATAGCATCAAGCCGCGCAAAGGAAGCCGCATGCCCCCTCATCTGCCCCCCAACGCCCGCAACAGCGCTGTCAGCTATGGCCGTACCGCCCGCCTTTTGCACTGGCTCACGGCCTTGCTGATGCTGATCACCTTCCCGCTGGGCCTGATCGCCAATGCCCTGCCTTACGACAGCTCCGAGGCTTTGGCGTTAAAGGCGCAGGTCTTCTCGGTCCACAAAACCCTTGGCGTGACGCTGTTCTTTGTGGCGCTCATCCGCATTCTCTGGGCGCTTAGCGGAGAGAAGCCCCGCCCGCTGCACCCCGAGCGGCGGGTCGAAAGCTTTCTGGCCGAGCTGGTGCATTGGGCACTCTATCTCGCGCTGGTTCTGGTGCCGCTTTCGGGCTGGGCGCATCACGCGGCCTCAACCGGCTTTGCACCGATCCTGTGGCCCTTTGGCCAAGACCTGCCGCTGATCGCGAAATCGCCGGAGTTGGCGAAAAGCCTTGGCCATGCGCATGTGATCTTCACCAAGCTGCTGCTCGGCGCTTTGGTGCTGCATATCGCGGGGGTGGTGAAACATGTGCTGATCGACCGCGACGCCACGCTGGCGCGGATGAGCAAAGGCGTGGCCGCAGGCGACGAAAACACCCCGCATAGCCGCCTGCCCAACCTGATGGCTGGCCTACTCGCCGCAGCCATCTTCGCCGCCGCAGCATCCGCCGTCGTTGCCCCGCGCCCCGCTCCACTGGAAGGCGCAGCCGAGACGCCGACCGCTTCGGCCCCGCTTGCCGCGACGGAAGGCCCGGTCTGGCAAGTCAGCGAAGGCAGCCTCACCTTCACCGTTCAACAAATGGGCGCCGCCGTCACCGGCCAACTGCCCGCATGGCAAGCACAGATCGCCTTTGACCCTGATCTTGGCACCGGCACTGTCAGCGTTGGCATCGACACCACCGCCCTCACCTTGGGCTCGGTGACCGAGCAAGCCAAAGCGCCCGACTTCTTCGACAGCGCCACCCATCCGCAAGCGATCTTCGAAGGCGACATCGCCGCAAACGAAGGCAGCTATATTGCCACCGGCACCTTAACCTTGCGCGGTGTGACTGTGCCCGTCAACCTGCCCTTCACCTTGCAGA
Organism: Pseudogemmobacter lacusdianii; assembly: GCF_030848395.1. Classification (GTDB taxonomy): domain Bacteria; phylum Pseudomonadota; class Alphaproteobacteria; order Rhodobacterales; family Rhodobacteraceae; genus Pseudogemmobacter; species Pseudogemmobacter lacusdianii. The sequence goes on from NZ_JAVDBT010000015.1 coordinate 88,526, forward strand.
TTGAAGGCAATCAAGCCGAGATGACCGGCCAAGTCACCCTAGACCGCCGCGATTTCGGCATGGGGGAAAGCTACAGTGACGAAAGCTCGGTCGGCTTTGGCGTCGAGGTGGCGATCAAGCTAACGGCGCAGCGGCAAAGCTAAGCCGCGTAACGCCCAAGCATAAAAAAGGGCCGCCCTTTCGGGGCGGCCCTTCGCATTTCAAAGATCGAACGACGATCACTCAGCCTTAGCGGCTTCGATCTCGATATCGATGTTGATCTCGTCACCGATGAAGGGCGTGAACGCCCCCAGACCGAAGTCCGAGCGCAGGATCGTGATCTCGCCCGAGAAGCCAGCCCACATTTTCTTTTCCATCGGGTGTTCACCTGCTTGGTTCAGCTCGGCATCAATCACCACCGATTTCGTCACGCCATTGATCGTCAGGTCGCCGGTGATATCGGCCTCTTTATCGCCGGTCACTTTGATCGCGGTCGATTTGAAGCTGACGGTCTGATCCTTGGCCGGATCAAAGAAATCAGCGGTCATGAAGTGCTGGGTCCGCGCATCCCAACCGGTGATCATCGAGTTGGCCGGGAAGGACACCGAAACCGACGAAGCTTCGGGGTTGGCCTGATCGAACATGATCTCGCCTTCAAAACCCGAGAACATGCTGGTCGTGGTCGAATAGCCCAAGTGGTTATAGGTAAAGACGATCTGGCTGTGGCTGGGATCGATCGTGTATTTTTCGGCTTCGGCAAAGGCCGGAGCAGCCAAAAGGGCAAAGGCCGAAACAGCGGCGGCGGTACGGAACATCGAGAACATCCTTCTTTAAGAGCAAGAGTGATCACTCACTCAGGGGGCGGGCGGCCAAAACTGGCCAAGGTAGCCGTTCAATAGTCAACTGGGCATTCAGAGAGCAATTCGCCAGCGCTGAACAGGCTCTGCGCATCCACGAACGCTCACGCTTGCGTGGGGCGGCCTTGAGGTGGCGGATCAGATGCCCCCCGGCGCGCGGGCCGCGTCGGCTTCGTACTTCGCCCCGGCCACTGTCTTCAGGACTGGCCTTCCCCGCCGCGCCGCCATATTTTGCGCGCATGACCGATACATCCGCCCCGCGCCTCAGCCCGATCCGCCGCCGCATTGTCTTTGCGCTTCTCTTTGAGGCCATTGGCTTTGTTTGCAGCAGCCTGATTCTGATGGGCTTCGCCTCGGCCGAGGCCAGCACCGCCACCGGCGCGGCCGCGGGTTCAATGATCATCGCCCTGCTTTATAACTATGTGTTCAATGCCGGCTTTGAGGCTTGGGAGCGGCGCCAATCCGTCAAAGGCCGCAGCTGGAAGCGCCGGCTTGCGCATGGCGGACTTTTTGAGCTGGGGCTGGTGGTGCTGATGGTGCCCTTCCTTGCATGGTGGATGCAGGTCTCGCTTCTTGACGCCTTGATCTATGATGCGGTCCTGTTGGTCTTCTTTGCGCTTTACACTTTGGGCTTCACTTGGGCCTTCGACCGCCTCTTTGGCCTGCCCGAATCTGCGCGCTGACCCAGCCCCACTTATGCGGGCCGCCTGCCCTCTTGCGTTGGCGGCCAAACCCCGTATAAGGCCCCATCTTTCCGCATTACCCATGAACCGGCGATGCCTCTCGTGGACGGGCCGCGGAAAGTGTTTGCCCGTTCGTTGAAGCCGCCTCGAGACGAAGGATTGCACATGCCGCTCTACGAGCATGTTTTCATCTCGCGCCAGGACCTGTCCTCCGCGCAAGCCGAAGGCCTTGTCGAACATTTCTCCACGGTTCTCGCAGACAACGGCGGTAAAGTCGTTGAATCCGAGTACTGGGGCGTCAAGACGATGGCCTACAAGATCAACAAAAACCGCAAGGGCCATTTCGCTCTGCTCAAGTCGGACGCTCCGGCTGCTGCAGTGCAAGAAATGGAACGCCTGATGCGTTTGCATGACGACGTCATGCGCGTGCTGACCATCAAGGTCGAAAAGCATGCCGAGGGCCCTTCGGTCCAGATGCAAAAGCGTGACGAGCGTGAAGGCCGTGGCGACCGTGAAGACCGCGGTGATCGCGGCGACCGTGGTGACCGTGGCGGCTTCGACCGTCGCGAGCGTCGTTGATCTCGGGCTGGAAAGGACAATAAACTATGGCGAATAAACCATTCTTCCGCCGCCGCAAGGTTTGCCCCTTCTCGGGCGACAATGCTCCGGCGATCGACTACAAAGACACCCGTCTGCTGCAGCGCTACATCTCTGAGCGCGGCAAGATCGTTCCTTCGCGCATCACCGCAGTCTCGGCCAAGAAGCAACGCGAACTGGCAACCGCCATCAAACGCGCCCGCTTCCTCGCCCTGCTGCCCTACGCCGTGAAATAAGGAGAGACCTCAATGCAAGTCATCCTTCTGGAACGTGTGGCCAAGCTTGGCCAAATGGGTGAAGTCGTAAACGTCAAAGACGGTTACGCTCGCAACTTCCTCTTGCCGCAAGGCAAGGCGCTGCGCGCCAACGCTTCGAACATCAAATCTTTCGAGACCCGCAAGGCTCAGCTCGTTGCTGAAAACCTTGAGACCAAGAAAGAGGCCGAAGGCGTTGCTGAGAAACTGAACGGTCAAACCTTCGTGGTGATTCGTTCGGCTTCGGACGCTGGTGCGCTTTACGGTTCGGTCACCGCTCGTGACATCGCCGAGGCTGCAACCGCTGCTGGCTTCACCGCTGGCCGCAACCAAATCGTGCTGCAAAGCCCGATCAAGGATCTCGGCATCCATGCTGTGACCGTGGTTCTGCACCCGGAAGTCTCGGCAACGATCAACATGAACGTTGCGCGTTCGCCGGAAGAAGCCGAGCTGCAAGCTTCGGGCAAGTCGATCCAAGATCTGGCTGCTGAAGCTGAAGCAGCTGCTGACTTCGAAATCAGCGAGCTCTTCGACGACATCGGTGGCGCAGCCGCCGACGAGTGATCTTGATCACTTAAGCTTTAAGAACCGCGGCAGATCAGCTCTGCCGCGGTTTTTTTATTTGTTTTAAGGGCTTGCATGTCCACGACAGGTTCCGTCGCAATCAGCGTTGCAATCACAGCGCGAAGCGGCGATGGATCGGCCTATGCGTAACATCTCTCCCACTTCCCTAGGCCTGCTTTGCGTGATCGGCGGTATCGCGATCTTTTCACTGCAGGACGTTGTTTTGAAATCCATCTCGGGCGCTTACCCGCTGCATCAAGCGATGGTGCTGCGTTCTTTGACCGCGATTCCCTGCTTGCTGCTTTTCGTGCGGATCTTTGACGGGCCGCTCAGCACGCTGTTCGCGCCCGGCTGGTGGAAACTTCTGGCGCGCGGCGCGCTCAACTTCTCCGCCTATTGCTTATACTACCTCGGCCTTGCCTCGATGCCGATGGGAGAAGTCGTGGCGATCAACTTTGTCGGGCCTTTGGTCATCACCCTTGCGGCTTGGGTCATGCTCGGCGAACGTGTCGCCCCCCGCGCGCTCGTGGCCATTTTCTTCGGCTTCAGCGGCGTTCTGATGATCGTCCGCCCCGGCGCCGAGACCTTCCAGCCCGCCGCCTTGCTGCCAATGTGCGGCGCCTCCTGCTACGCGATCTCGATGGTGATGACGCGCAAATGGGCTGGGGTCGGCAGCGCCGCCTCAATGGCAGTTTGGAGCAATTCTTGCTTCATGGTGCTGGCCCTGATCCTTTCGGCCATGTTCTGGCAGGGCAGTTCCGGCAAAGGTTTGCATCCAGCGATGGCCTTCCTGACCCGCGGCTGGGCGATGCCGCCGGCGCTTGATCTGATCTTGATGCTCTCCTGCGGTGTTGTCGCCTCGATCGGCATGGTGCTTTTGAACTACGCCTATCGCATCGCCCCCTCGGGTGCGATTGCCCCGATGGAATACAGCTATATGTTCTGGGCCCTTCTCTGGGGCTGGAGCTTCTTTGGCGAAGTCCCCGATACCGCGGGACTTTTGGGTATGCTCATCATCGTTGGCGCCGGGCTCTTCGTCCTGCGCCAACCGCCCCTGCCTACGATCGCCCCCAAGCCCGCGGCCTAACCGCCGCGCGGCTTGCCGCTCTCGCTTTTCCCTTCACCCTCAACATGAAAAAGGCCGCCTCCTTTCGGAAGCGGCCTAAATTCTTTGCCCTTAGGCGGAGAAGCTCAGAGCTCGTCCAGTGCCTCAACGGCTTTCTCGAGATCGGCTTTCGAGACTTCTTTCTCGGTCACTTTGGCTTGGCCAACGATGTGATCGATCACTTTGTCTTCGAAGATCGGCGCGCGCAGTTGCTGTTGCATTTGCGGGTTCTTCTGAACGAATTCAAAGAACTGACGCTCTTGGCCCGGGTATTGACGGGCTGCATTCAGGACAGCTTGGGTCATCTCAGCATCCGAGACGGCGACTTCGGCATTCTTGCCAACTTCCGCCAGCACGAGGCCCAGACGCACGCGGCGCTCAGCCAAAGCTTTGTGCTCGTCGGTGGCTTCGATCGCGCCGTGGTTGTGGCCGTGATCCTCGGGATGCTCTTCGTGGTACAGCTGGTGCGCGATCTGACCGGCTTCAGCTTCGACCAGCTTCGAGGGCAGATCGAACTTCACCAGACCGTCGAGTTGGTCCAGCAAAGCGCGCTTCAGCACTGCGCGGCTTGCGCCAGCATATTCGGCTTCCAGACGCGAGGCGACTTGGGTCTTCAGACCGGCCAGATCCTCGGCACCGTATTTCTTGGCCAGCTCGTCGTCCAGCTCAGCAGCTTTGGCTTCTTTGACCGCTTTCACGGTGCAAGCGAAGACAGCGGCTTTGCCAGCCAGATGGGCTGCACCGTAGTTTTCCGGGAAGGAAACGTTGACCGAGACTTCGTCGCCAGCTTTTGCACCGACGAGTTGCGCTTCAAAGCCCGGGATGAAGCTGTTCGAGCCCAGAACCAGCGGATAATCTTCCGCCGAACCGCCTTCAAACAGCTCACCATCGACCGAACCTTTGAAGTCGATCACAACTTGATCGCCGTCTTTGGCTTTGGAGCCTTTCTTGCGATCTTCGTAGGATTTCGCACCTTCGGCGAGGTTCTTCAGAGCCTCATCCACAGCTGCGTCATCGGCTTTGACAACCAGTTTCTCGATCGAGATGGCCGAAGCATCGAAGCTCGGGATCGGCGGGAGATTCTCATACGAGATCTCAACGACCACGTCCGAGCCCTCTTTCCACTCTTCGCCGCCAACCATTTTCACTTCCGGCTGCAACGCAGGACGGTCGCCGGTTTTCTCAAAATGGTCTTTCATCGCGCCATCGATGGCGTCTTGCATCGCGTCGCCCAAAAGGCGCGGGCCGAATTGCTTTTTCAGGATCGCCAGCGGCACTTTACCCTTACGGAAGCCTTTGACTTCCACCTCGGGCTGGGCCTCGAGCAGTTTTTCCTGCACTTTGGCATCCAGCTCAGCCGCCGAAACGGTGATGGTGTAGCCGCGCTTGAGGCCTTCGTTCAGGGTCTCAGTGACCTGCATGTTTCCGTCCTTCTTCCCAATCTCTGGTGCGGGTGGAGGGACTTGAACCCCCACGCCTTGCGGCGCTGGAACCTAAATCCAGTGCGTCTGCCAATTTCGCCACACCCGCATGTCCTAACTTTCACGACCCATTTGACCGGCCCTCTGCGACAGAGAGAGGCCCGGCCGAGCCGGAAATTCCGCGCCCTTCTAACAAAGGCCAATGGCGGATGCGAGCGGAAAATCTCATGCGATTTTCTTCGGCCATTTCGGCGCAAAAAGTAGAGCGCCCGAATGTTTACCCAAGGGCGGCCCATTCTTGCCACAGTCTAAGGAAAAGACTGGTGCGTATTCGATCCAAAGTCTTTCTGACTATGCAAACAAACGGGGTCCAGATGAACGTGCCGTCGCTGACCACCCAGATTGAAACCGAAAACACCGCAGCGCTGGCGGATCTGGCCGGCGTTTGCGCGGGCACCTGCGTGCTCACGCTCGACGGCGATCTGCCCGTCCAATTTCTGGCCCCCGGTGACCGCGTCGTCACCCGCTCGGGCGCACGCGTCCTAACGGCGATCACTGTCACGCTGCTCTATGATGCAGAGATCATCCGCATCGCTTCCTCGGCGCTTGGCCACAACCGGCCCGAGGATGACCTTTTCCTCGCCCCCGCCCAACAAATCTTGCTGCGCGACTGGCGTGCGATGGCGCTTTATCAAAGCCCAACCGCTTTGGTCGAAGCGCAACGCCTGGCAGACGGTGACTATATCCGCAAAGAAACCGTGGCTGAAGTCCGGATTTACACCCTTCATTTCGCACGCGAAGAGATCATCTTTGCGGGCGGAGTTGAGCTGGCCTGCGCGCAAGCAAAAGTCAGCGCATAGCGTTTCCTTCAAGGCTTCCTGGCAGAACCTGTGGGAATCTGGCCGCTCTTCGGAGCGGCCTTTTTTTTACCTTTTCACGCCTTACGACGTTGATTTCATCTTGATCCAAATACTCCGGGGTCCGGGGCAGCGCCCCGGCCGACGCTGGCCAGAAGCGCGCCGCCGAACATGCGCAAACCCTCGCCGCAAGCCCCGTCACAGAGCAGAATTTATGCAATCCGCAGCAATGCCCTTCGCAAAGAGCCGCTTTAAAAGTCGCATTGCACAAATTTTAGGCAGTCACTCGCATTTTCACCGCAATCTTGCCGGATCACGCGCCAGTTCGATTGCCCGCCCCTCGGGTTGGTGGTCAGAAGGGTTCAGCGAAAGCGGGAGAACACGGCCGATGAAGAAAATCGAGGCGATCATCAAGCCCTTCAAGCTCGACGAGGTGAAGGAGGCTCTGCAAGAGGCAGGCATCCAAGGGTTGACCGTGACCGAGATCAAAGGCTTCGGCCGTCAAAAAGGCCATACTGAGCTTTACCGTGGCGCCGAATATGTCGTGGACTTCCTGCCCAAGGTGAAGATCGAAGTCGTTTTGACCGATGACATGGTAGATGCCGCCGTTGAGGCGATCGTCTCCGCCGCCCGCACCGACAAGATCGGCGACGGCAAGATCTTTGTCAGCAACATCGAACAAGCCATCCGCATCCGCACCGGCGAGACCGGCGACGACGCGGTCTGACAACAAGGGCCTGCCGCTTCAAGCCGCAAGCCCTTGAAACGAACAACCAAACACCGGGCTCTCGGGCCCATAGCGAAACCGATTAGCGAAAAGGCAGCATGATGAGCGCAGTTGCAAAGGCTCTGAAACTGATCGCGGACGAAGAGATCGAATATGTCGACGTCCGTTTCACCGACCCGAAAGGCAAGCTCCAGCACGTCACGCTGAGCGTCGATATCGTCGATGAAGACTTCTTCGAAGAAGGCCTGATGTTCGACGGCTCCTCGATCGCCGGTTGGAAGTCGATCGATCAATCCGATATGAAACTGGTGCCCGATGCGGCAACGGCCTATATCGACCCCTTCTACGCCGAAAAAACCCTCTGCGTGCATTGCAACGTGGTTGAGCCCGACACCGGCGAAGCCTATGACCGTTGCCCGCGCCAAACCGCGCTGAAGGCGGAAGCCTACCTCAAATCCTCGGGCATCGGCGACGCAGCCTATTTTGGTCCGGAAGCCGAGTTCTTCATCTTTGATGACGTGCGCTATTCGGTCACGCCGAACAAAGTGTCGTACCAACTCGATGCCGAAGATGCGGCTTGGAACACCGACGCCAAGTTCGAAGGCGGCAACTTGGGCCACCGCGCCGGCTACAAAGGCGGCTATTTCCCGGTCAACCCGATCGACACGGCGCAAGACCTGCGCTCGGAAATGCTCTCGACCATGAAGCGCATGGGCATCCGCGTTGACAAGCACCACCACGAAGTCGCGACCTGCCAGCACGAGCTGGGCATGATCTTCGGCGGCCTGGTTGAGCAAGCCGACAACATCCAAAAGTACAAATATGTCATCCACAACGTCGCGGCCGCTTACGGCAAGACCGTGACCTTCATGCCCAAGCCCATCAAAGGCGACAACGGCTCGGGGATGCATGTGAACATGTCGATCTGGAAAGGCGGCAAGCCGCTGTTCTCGGGCGACAAATACGCTGACCTTTCCCAAGAGGCGCTCTATTTTATCGGCGGCATCCTGAAGCATGCCAAAGCCCTGAACGCGCTGACCAACCCCTCGACCAACAGCTACAAACGCCTGATTCCGGGCTTTGAAGCGCCGGTTCTGCGCGCCTTCTCGGCCCGCAACCGCTCGGGTTGCGTCCGTATTCCGTGGACCGAATCGCCGAAAGCCAAACGTGTGGAAGCCCGCTTCCCCGATCCGGCAGCCAACCCCTATCTGGCCTTCGCGGCCTTGATGATGGCAGGCCTTGACGGCATCAAGAACAAGATCGATCCGGGCCCGGCTTCGGACAAAGATCTCTACGATCTGCCGCCCGAAGAACTGGCACAAATCCCGACCGTCTGCGGCTCGCTCCGCGAGGCTCTGGAAGAGCTGGAAAAAGACATGGACTTCCTTCTGGCTGGTGACGTCTTCACCCGCGAGCAACTGGAATCCTATATCGCGCTGAAATGGGAAGAGGTTTATGCCTTCGAGCATACGCCCCACCCGATCGAGTACCAAATGTACTATTCCTGCTGATCCGATCAGCAAGTTTGCGAAAGGCCGCCCCTTCCGGGCGGCCTTTTTGCTGGATGCGGGGCGCACTGAAGCGTCACTTTCTTCGAAAAGCCCCTGCCAAAGCCATGATCTCGCCAGATTGCCCCCGCACCTTTTGGTCATCGTCCTTGTGGGGAGGCTGAGAATGTCCCGTCAAAGCAAGCCCGGTCGCCCTAAGATCTGGGTCGATGGGCAGCAGAACCCGCGATTTGAGCTGCGCGCCTTTGCCGGCGCTTCGCTGCATTTTGCGCGTGGTGGTATGGGCCGGCTGTTGAACCGCTGCGCCATTGGGCAAAGCCGCTTTGCCGATCAGGTTGGCTCCGGGCGCTGGCGGGTGCCCTCGGAAAGGCTTGGCCGCAGCGGCCGCTTTCTGCCCAGTGTTGAGCGCACAGCTTCAGCGCTGCATTTCATGGCCGACCTGCTTGACCGCGCTGGGGCGCATGTAACGGACGGACCTCAAGGAGAGGCTCCGCAACCGATGGATCTCTCGCCCCGCTTCACCGCCCCTCTCGCTGCGGCTGCCACGAAACGACCTGCTCCCGAACCCCAGCCGGCTTCCGCGCCCGAGCCTGTGCCCATTCATACTGAGCCGGCACCTTTAGTTAGGCTCGATGACAGCGACTTGTTGGCCATCCGCTCAGCGATTGCAGCCAGCCAAACCGCTCCGCCGAAGTCTGGACCGTCAAAAACGGCGCAAGCACCTGTCGTCACGGACATCGCGACCGCAGCCCATTTGACAAGCAAACACCAAGCCGCGCGCAGCGAAGCCAGCCTGAAAACCCGCGAAACCGCACTGCGCTACTTGTCGCCCGTGCTTGGTTATGCGCTCTTGGTCCTCGCCTTACCTTATGGCGCGGCTTTGGCGATTCTTGCCCACCTTAACGGGCAAGATTTGCGCGATCTGTAGGCGACGACCGCCCCCCGCAAAGCCGTCCCTCAATGCTCTTGCGCGACTTTCAAGGCCGCAATCTCGGCCTCGGTCAAAGTCTCGGCCAGCACGACATAGGTGTGCACCGCGAAAAGTACCGCCCGGGTTTGCGGCAAGCGCAGCAAAGTCTGCCGCTCGCACCGCACGAAAAAATGCCCTTGTGGGCGCGGACGTCGCTGACCTTCCAGTCGCGGCTGGAACAATTGGTAGTCATCATAGGTCAAGAAGTTCATCCGCCAGAGCGGCTGGCCCACCCGGATCGCATCGAAAAGCCGCTGCACCCGTTTGGCGATGCTATCGTCATAAGGTTGCACCGGCTCATGGATCGAAATCAGCGCCCGGCCAACCTTTTGGCGCAACGACCAGCTTGCCGGGAAACACAAGATGCCGCCGGTCAGCCGATGCTCCTCGCCCTCTTGCTCCATCAACAAAAGGTCTTCTTGCAGCAATTGCCCCAAAGTGAGCAGCGGCTGCGCGCGGTCAAGTGCCACTTCAACCCCATCCGGCCTTAGTACCGTATCCGCACCGATCCGGAAGCCCTCCATCCGGGTCAGGCGATCCAGCACGATATCATAGAGCTCTTCCGCTGCGGGCCGCCCCTCTGGCAGCAAGGCATGCACATCTTCGGGGACGGCGCGGATCAGCCGCGCGCGCTCGGCCATTTGCGCGGCATAAGCGTCATCGACGCGAAGCCAGTCTTCGCCCTCGACCGGCAGCACCCCGGGGAGGCGTGCGGTTCGGGGGTCCATCCACGGCAGGAAGGGCAAGCGAGATTGCAGGATCGGGGCGGGCTGCGGCACGATGTCATTCATGGGCCTCACGCTAGCGTGAGGATTACGTTAGGGAAAGCCCCTATAATGGATCAATTTCCCCCAAAGCGCCTGCGCATTGCCGTCATGCAAACAACCAGCAAATTGCGACACGCGGCGTCGCCGCCGGACGATCATTGCCCCTGCGATCACGCAAGCCTGCCTCTATTGGAGGACGCATATGACCCAGGCTTATTCGCAGACCCGACGGAAGATTGACCCCGCCCGCGGCACCACGTTGGGCGATGGTACGCCCAACGACAATGACCGCGTCGAGATTGGCCCGACCCAACTTGCCTTTGGCGAATGGCAAGCCGCAGGCCTGATCCTGCCCAACCTTGAGGCGATGCGCAGCTACCGCTGGAAGCGCCTGACCCAAGCTTTGGTCGATCGCGATATTGGCGGGCTTTTGATGTTCGATCCGCTGAACATCCGCTACGCCACCGACACCACCAATATGCAGCTCTGGAACAGCCATAACCCGTTCCGCGCCGTCCTTCTCTGTGCCGATGGGCATATGGTGATCTGGGAATACAAACAGGCGCCCTTCCTTGTGACCTTCAACCCGCTTGTTAAAGAGCTGCGCTCCGGCGCGTCCTTCTTCTACAACGTCTGCGGCGACCGGACCGAGGCGGATGCCACCTCCTTCGCCGGCCAAGTCGATGAGGTGATGCGCGCCCATGCCGGCTCTAACCGCCGGATCGCAGTGGATAAAATCATGGTCCACGGGCTGCGGGCGCTCGAGCGGGCCGGGTTTGAAGTCCTGGAAGGCGAAGTCGTCACCGAACGGGCCCGCGCCATCAAAGGCCCCGATGAGATTCTGGCGATGCGCTGCGCCCATCACGCCTGCGAAAGTGCGATTGCCGAGATGGAGGCCTTTACCCGCGCAGATGTGCCGAAAGGCGGCATTTCCGAGGATGATATCTGGGCCGAACTGCACAAGGGCAACATCCGGCGCGGCGGCGAATGGATCGAGACGCGGCTCTTGGCCTCGGGGCCGCGGACCAATCCTTGGTTCCAAGAATGCGGCCCAAGGATCGTGCAGAACAATGAGATTGTCGCCTTTGATACCGATTTGGTCGGCAGCTACGGCATCTGCATTGATATCTCACGCTCGTGGTGGATCGGCGATCAAAAGCCGCGCCCGGACATGATTTCGGCGATGAATCATGGGCTTGACCATATCCGCGATCACCAATCGCGGCTGAAGCCCGGTGTGACGATCAAAGAACTGACCCATGGTGGGCATCAGCTTGAGGCCAAGTATTGGAAGCAGAAATACAGCTGCAAAATGCATGGCGTCGGGCTTTGCGACGAATGGCCCTTCGTGCCCTATTCTGACGCTTGGGTCGAAGGGGCGTTCGATGTGGCGCTAGAGCCGGGCATGGTGCTTTGCGTCGAAGCGCTGATCTCACCCGAGGGCGGCGATTTCTCGATCAAACTGGAAGATCAGGTGCTGATCACTGAACACGGCTGCGAGAACCTAACCTCCTATCCGTTCGACCCGAGACTGGTGGGATAACTTAACGAAATCGTAGGCTTGCGAGGTAGAGTTAAGACATCTTATGAGAAGATGTGGGCCAATGGTGGAACCTTTCTCCATTGGCCGCAGCCTTACCCCACGCGGCTTGAGGCGCTTGGTGCCGCGCCATCCACCGGCGCTTCGCGCCCAAGGCATATTCCAGCATCTGCCAATATGCCTTCCGCCACTCGTCGCAGCGGGCGGCGCATCTCAATCTGGCAACTCAATTGCATGGCCTCAGAGCCGATGACAGCGGCATAAAAGCGCAGCGCGCCATCCGCGGCCTGCGCCGGTTGCAGCCCTGCGGCTGAAAACAGCGCTGAAAGCTGCGCCAAGCGCCGCGCATCGACGCGCCGCATTACCGCTTGCGCGGCAGGGTCCACTTGCGCCCAACTGCGCATCGCCGCCTCTACCGCCGGGGCGCTGGCCCCGTCTTCCAACGGCGGTGAGACCAGATCGCACAGCCTCATCAAACGCGCGATGGGACCACCGGAGCCCAAAGCCTCGGCCGTTGCAAAGGGGCGCGAAGCAAGCGCCTCATACGATTCAAGCATTGCATCAAGAAGACCCCTTAAATCATTGAAGTAATATCTAAAATCTTTATCACACGCCGCCACACACCGCTGCAAAGAGGCCACTTGCAATGCCGTTGGTCCGGCGCGGATTAAGAGCTGAAAGCCCGCCAAAATCCAATCCGAGCGCATCACATCAGGCCGCATCGCCGCCTGCGATGGCAACAGCCAAGGCCGCCCTCTAGCCCCCACTGTCGCCTGAACGGCGGCTTGTGGCGCGCTCATCGACCAGCCACCGCGCGCATGACGAGCGCAGCAATCTGCACAGAATCTGGCCGCCTAAACTCCTGCCGCATCCTGTCCCTCCATTCTGCAAAGGTGGTGCCCTGCGGCACCCTCATTCCGCACCCTAAACCACCAAGGGTTAACCACTCCCAAACGCAGACCCACTTGCACCTTGCCCCCCCGCGGCTTAATCGGGCTGCAATCCCCAGAAACTGCCAGAGGCCCCAATGATCCCGCGTTATTCCCGCCCTGATATGGTTGCCATCTGGTCGCCCGAGACCAAATTCCGCATCTGGTATGAGATCGAGGCCTATGCCTGCGACGCTCAGGCCGAACTCGGGGTGATCCCGCGCGCCAATGCCGAGGCCGTCTGGCGCGCCAAGGATGTCACCTTTGATGTCGCCCGCATCGATGAGATCGAGGCCGTCACCAAGCATGACGTGATCGCCTTCCTCACCCATCTGGCTGAACATATCGGTTCGGATGATGCGCGCTTCGTGCATCAGGGCATGACCTCGTCGGATGTGCTGGATACCACGCTGAACATCCAGCTCGTCCGCGCTTCGGATCTGCTGATTGCCGGGATGGACCGGGTGCTGGCCGCGCTGAAAACCCGCGCGCATGAGCATAAGGACACCGTCCGCATCGGTCGCAGCCATGGCATCCATGCCGAGCCGACCACGATGGGCCTGACCTTCGCGCGGTTCTATGCCGAGATGAACCGCAACCTCTCGCGCCTGAAAGCCGCCCGCGAAGAGATCCGCACCGGCGCGATCTCGGGCGCGGTCGGCACTTTTGCCAATATCGATCCGCGGGTTGAGGAATATGTCTGCGAAAAGCTGGACCTGATCCCCGAGACGATCTCGACCCAAGTCATCCCGCGCGACCGCCATGCGATGTTCTTTGCCACGCTGGGCGTGATCGCCTCGTCGATCGAGAATATCGCGATCGAGATCCGCCATATGCAGCGTACCGAAGTGCTTGAGGCGGAAGAGTTTTTCTCGCCCGGCCAAAAGGGTTCCTCCGCGATGCCGCATAAGCGCAACCCGGTTCTGACCGAGAACCTGACCGGCCTTGCGCGTCTGGTGCGCATGTCGGTGGTGCCAGCGCTGGAAAACGTGGCGCTTTGGCATGAGCGCGACATCTCGCATTCCAGCGTGGAACGCGCGATCGGCCCTGACACCACGATCACTTTGGATTTCGCCCTGCACCGTCTTGCGGGCGTGGTCGAAAAGCTGGTGATCTACCCCGAGAATATGCTGCGCAATATGAACCAATTCAAAGGCTTGGTCATGTCGCAGCGCGTTCTGCTGGCGCTGACCCAAGCCGGTGTGAGCCGCGAAGACAGCTACCGTTTGGTGCAGCGCAATGCGATGAAGGTCTGGGAGAAGGGCGCCGATTTCAAGACCGAGCTTCTGGCCGATGCTGAGGTGACCGCCGCGCTGACCCCGGCGGAGATCGAAGAGAAATTCGATCTTGGCTACCACACCAAACATGTGGACACGATCTTCAAGCGCGTCTTCGGCTAAGGCCAATCACCGCTATCTGAGCTTTAAGCCCCGCAGGCCTTGCCAGCGGGGCTTTTTTACGTCCATTTTTATGCATCTGCCCGGCGCCCGCTTTGCAGCGACCGCCGCGCGCTAAACCTCTGTTAAGGGGTAGCTGCCACCCTGCCCCTTGCCGCATGAACTGCCAGATTCGGCCCAAACTCGTCTTAGGTCGTGCCACTTGGGGAAGATGCTGATGAATGAAGAAAGCCATGCGCTGGCCCGCATCCCGCTTGGCCAAAGGATGCCGGCCATAGCGCCTGGCGGATCGGTGGCGCATCTCCTGTCGGCGCGGCAAAAGGCGGCCGTTATCGTGCGTTATCTGATCGGCGAAGGCGCCTCGATCCCGCTGACAAAACTGCCCGAGAAGATGCAGCAGACGCTGGCCGAGCAGATGGGCGCGATGCGGCTGGTGGATAAGCAGACCCTTGATGCGGTGTTGGAAGAGTTCCTTGAGCAAATCGACGCGGTGGGCTTGGCCTTTCCAGGTGGGCTGGAGGGCGCCCTGTCCTTGATGGACGGCCATATCTCGCAAAGCACCGCCAGTCGGTTGCGGCGCAAGGCTGGAATGAATGCGCGCCATGACCCATGGGAGCGGCTGGTGGCACTGCCGGTGCCGCAGCTGTTGCCTGTGATCGAGGAGGAAGCGGTTGAGGTCTCGGCCGTCGTCTTATCGAAATTACCGGTGACCAAAGCGGCCGAGCTGTTGGGCCGGCTGCCCGGAGAAAAGGCCCGTCGCATTGCCTTTGCGGTGTCTTTGACCGGCAGTATTGAGCCTGAAACCGTGCGGCGGATCGGCATTGCGGTGCTCAACCAGATCGACAGTAAGCCGGCGCGCGCCTTCGAGACCGGCCCGGGCGAGCGGGTGGGCGCGATCCTCAACATCTCTCCCGCCGCAACAAGAGATGAAGTTTTACAAGGACTAGGGTCAGGACCCATTGATTATCCACTCGCGGCGTGATTCAGGCTCCGCGAGGAGACTGACAGA
>NZ_JAVDBT010000016.1 GCF_030848395.1 Pseudogemmobacter lacusdianii
CCGTCGTCGCCCTCGCCGCAACCGTCATCTTCTGGCTATGACACAAGAACGAGTCCTGACCCTAGATCGGCTGCGGAAACCCTAAACTGGGGTCACGGAGCCATCGCCAGATAGACATATCGGTCACGCCGAAGCGGTCGCGAACGTTTTTTGCAGAAACAAGTGTAGCCATCGAGCAGTCCTTTCTTTGTGCTAATGGCTTACAATATCACAGTGTCTAACAGCGCCCTAATCACCCGCGAAAGCCTTGAGGGTGTCGATCTATATAATTCAATGACTTACCGGACTTATCTAACACATTTTTGGCGGATAAGTCGGCGCTTTCCAATATAAATCCAACCCATCTTTCCATCATTATTCGGCGCTTTTCGATCATATCTGACCGGGCATAGGCGCGTTCGACCTTGTTGCCTACGGCATGCCAGAGCGCGGCCTCGGATAGATTCCATTCAAAGTCCTCGCGCTCGGTCGCCCACCCCTTGAACGTGCTCCGAGTGCCGTGAGGAACGACACGCTCCCCGGTTTTCGCATCGAGAAACCCCTTGCCGCCTGCCTTCACGTCCGCGTCGTGGATCATGTGCATTAGCTTGCCGAGTGTTGCGTCAGACAACGGCCCACCGCGAGGTGCCCAGAAAACGTAGTCACAACCGTCGAGGCGCGGCAATTCTTTCAGCAGTGCAACCATCTCACCCGTCAGAGGCACCCGCTTAGGGGATTCCCGCTTCGGGATTTTTGACGAAACGCGACCCGGCTGAACCGTCCAGACCGCATTCTCAAAATCAACTTCGTCCCAAGACATGAACCGGATTGCCCCGGTCCGGGTGGCGGTCATGGTTTGAAACCGCAGCGCCGCAGCGCCCATCCCGTCGCGGCGGTTGAGAGCGTGCCAGAACCGCCCCACATCCCGCAGTTGCAAGGCCGGATAGTGTTCCGCCGCAGCCGCTGCGGCACCTTGCATCAGCTTATCTTCGGTCGAGGATTTGGACGGGATCGGGTTGTCGCTAATCCGATAACCCCTCGATATGCAGTAGTCAAAAATTTCCCGAAGCCGCAACCTTAGCTTTGAACGCGTCTCATGCTTGCCGTTGGTGCTTAGAATGTTGAGCACGCCCTGAACCTCGTCGAAGGTTATATCAGCCACGGACTTATCACCTAGCGCGTAGGTATAGCGTGAGACGCTGTTCTCCCACTGATCGCGATATTTGCCTGGTGATAGGGTTTGCTGCTTGATAGGCACAAATTCCTTGAGGGCCTGTGAGAAACTAATGGACGCCAGATCGGCCACACGGGCCTCGTTCCTTGCATCGTCACGCGCCTTAATCGGGTCTTTGCCGGAACGCGCCATTTCGTGCGCTTCTCGGGCCAGCTCCTTCGCTTTGGCCAGAAGAACGCTGCCTGCCGAACCCAGCCCCATCTCCCGACGCTTGCCGTTCACCATCAACCTCAACACCCACGATCTGGCACCGGAGGGCGTGACCTGAAGATGTAAGCCGGGGACACCCCCAACCGCATGAAGCGTTGGCCTGTCAGGATACTTTGAACCGCACCTGTTTATTTCAAGCTGTCGTAACTCCCTCGCAACCTTCGGCATCTATCCACCATCCTATCCGCCAAAAATACTGTTCTGCGGATATAGGAAATGTTAGATATTCCGGCAAGTCACCCGAACAAAATGCTTTAAAATAAGTATTTTACGTTATCGCCTGTGAGATGCAGTTAGGGAATATTGGAGGCGGTACCCGCCTCCAAATCTTTTCAATGATCTATTGAGCAGTGCTCTTGTTGCAGCCCGATCTGGCAGCGGCTGGCAGAGCAATTTCGGCCGGGATAGATCACTCATTTGGCAACCGTGCCGTCTCACGCTCCATCGCCAAAGAGCGGCTTATGGCTCAGCTAGCCCTCGACCTTATCGACTGCTACGCGCATGAAAAAAGGGCGGCTTGCGCCGCCCCTGTCCATCATACTTGGGCAAAAAGAGCCCGCGCTGATTAGAAGTTCATAAAGGTCTGGCTGATCACCGTATGCGACGGGTTCAGGATCGCATCTGCAGTGCTGTTCAGCGGTGCCTTAACCGAACCGCGGCCCAAAGGCATGGTCAGACCCAGACGGATCGATTCCACGGTCGGCTCAAAGCCCCCGCCTGCGATGTCCAAAGTGGTGCGAGCCAATTCCAGCGAAGCGATCAGCGGCATGCCAGCCCGTTCGGAAAGGTCATAGGCACCGCCCACAGCAAGCGTGCTCAGCGCGATGTCCAAATCACCCTGGCTGGTCTTCGACCAACCGCCAAAGAGGCTGGTGCTGTCATTCACGCTATAGACCGCCGCAAGGCCCACATAGTCGAGATCAAAGCTCATGCCGCCGCCGGGCGCTTCGACGGTCGTGCGCATGAAGCTGCCGCCGACGGTAAAGGCAGCGCTCGCGTTATACTGCGCAGAGAGGCCGAAGTGCGACATATCCGTTCCGGCGAGGAGCATAGCAGCCAAGCCGCCCGGGGTGCTGGTCGCATAGAAGGCGCCAAATTCCAGGTTGCCGCTCGTGTAATGTCCTTCGATACCGACGGTCTTCGAGGCTGCAAGGCTAGACACCTTAACGCCGCCCAACTCACCGCCGATTTCAGCCTGCTCCAAGAACACACCCGCCGAGAAGGCGTCGCTGATCGCGTATTTCACATCCAGCCCGATAAGGCTGCCGTTGATATCCAGATCGAAACCGGCAACGTCCAAGCTAAAAGAGTTGTAACGGGCGCCGAAGGTCAGCCCATTACCCAAGGCAAAATCAGCCCGGCCATCAAGGGTAAGTCCGTTCAGCGAAACCTCGAGGTCCGATTGCTTCGTATGCGAGTATCCCAGCGTCACCGCGCCAGAGAAGTCTTGCGCCAATGCGCCCGTCGCACAAAAAGCCAATGATACAGCAGCTGCCGAAATCTTATTAATCATAGTAATTCTCCTAACAAGCATCCATAGAACCAGCCAAAATAAGCGGGCCAGAGGCGATGCGCGGAATGATTAACACTTTATGACCAACATGCATCAATCATTAACACACTCCGCCACAGCGCGTGCCCCAAAAGCAACAGCCAGAGCGCCAGCGAGGGGAAATCGCCCCCCCAGCACAACCAGCAATTGAAATCCATAAATACAGGCAACTAACGGAATTATTTTGAAAATTTCAACAAAAACTAAAGAGATACGCCAATCATGCACACCTAGAGGTTGCACCCCATCACCCCCGCCTGGATCGGCTTGTTTAGAAAATATTGGCCGCGCCGAAACAATCTTTGCGAGAGTTTACGCAGCGACTAGCTGCGCCAAGGCGTATACATCGACAGACACATGCAGCATGAAGCCTCGCCGCGCGAGCCGCACCGCCAAACGCCAAGGAAAAGCGGGAACAGAGCAGCTGACGGATATCACAATGGTGCGGAACTGGGCGGAGCGTCGCGCTTTCCGAAAAAGGTTGCAGTCACTATAATTAAAAATTATCTCACCCCATCAAAACGATAAGCAAGACTTACGATAGAAATACCCATAGCGATAATGGCAAGGATACCTGCCAGAATAGCGCGCCTTTTTTTCAAGACGTCGCAACAGCGCCCACGAACAAGGTGATGAATGTCGCGCCCTGCTCTTACCCCGGTGAAACGCTTGCGAACCGAGCTAAGAATTAATCTCCGCAGCGAGCAAGATAAATTAAAAGAGGCTCGAAAATCTATTTACCCTCAACATCTTCACGACAGATGAATTAGATCAAAAATCTTCGCCCCTTACCTTTTGCATCATCTGTGAAGATCAATCGCACAGCGATATTTCACGGCCTGCGGAGTGAGAGGATGACTGGATTCGGCTTTCGCGAAATGGCAGATACCTGACCAACCATGGAGTCACCGCCTTGCGTGCCAACCCACAGTCGGATCCCCCGGATCAAGAGGTGTCCCCAGCTTGACCTTTAGACAAAAGTTGCAGCCCGGATCAAAAGCCGCAGGGCTTTACAGATCCATTCACGGCACAACGCTAGGCTCGCAACGCAGGAAGATCAGGCCCCCTCACCCTGCCGCTGGCCCGCGCCATCGATCCACCAGCAGATCACCGCGTCCTCGCCGCGCAAGCCGTCTTGTGCCACGGCATTGATGCGCTCGCGGTGGCACAAACGCCCCGCAATTTCCATCGTGCCGAAATAGCCATGCCCGAGCCGAGCCGCGATCACCCGGTCGATCAATCGAGGCGTTAATTCATCTTCCCGCGCAACGCTGGGATCAGCGATGATCTCAGCAAGTCGGTCGCGCGCAGCCTCATCCGCCGCAATGATCCGCGCCACTTCGGCCCGAAACGCCGGCTCGGTCGCAATATAGGCGTTCAGCGCGGGCAGCACTTTCTGGGGCGGTTTTTTCAGCTTCAAATGCCCGCCCTGATACAGAGCCAGCAAAATCCGCGCCCCAATGGGCGAGGTCAGAACGACCTTTGCCTCATAAAACGCCAAATCCCGCTCATCGCGGCTAAGCTTTAGGGTCGTGGGGCGGCCATCGATCACCGCGCGGCGCAAGGCTGTCAAAGCCGCCGTGCGGTGCACATTGGGGATCATATCGATCACCGAAAGCGCGGGCTTCATCAGCGCCCGGATATCCCAAAGCATGGCCAAGCCCCGCTGATTAACTCTTGCCTTGCTCCTACCCTTGCAGACCGCTGCAGCGCAACCCATCCGCCACGCCTTGCAAAAGCCGTGGGCGCTTTGGTGCAGATGGGCTTGCACTGCGCGCGCAAGCGCAGCATTCAGAGCCTTGTGATGGTTGCAGATGATCAGATCCCGCAAAAGTTGCTGGCCCTCGGCTGGTCCCCCTTCTTCGCCGATCAATTGACGGAGGAGGATGCCGGGCTGGTGCCGATGCGCATTGCCACCGTGCACCGCGCGAAGATGAGCGCGCTTGGCGCCAGCGGCACGGTCCGCTTGATGCTGCCTCCCCTTTGCAACACCGGCGCCTATGCCGTCGGAGATTGGGTGCTGGTCGATCCTGACACCGCCGATCTCGGCCGCCGTCTGGATCGCCGCACGCTCTTACAGCGCCGGACCGAGGGCGCTCATCAGCAGCAACTTATTGCAGCCAATGTCGATACGCTTTTCATCGTCAGCTCCTGCAATGACGATCTGAACCCGGCCCGGCTTGAGCGTTATCTGGCCTTGGCCAACGAGGTTGGCACCACACCGGTGGTGGTCCTGACCAAGGCCGATCAGGTCGCCGACGTCGCCCCCTACCGCGATCAGGTCACCGGGCTGCAACGCGGGCTGGAAGTTGTGACGCTGAATGGCAACAGTCCCGAGGCCGCGCAGATCTTGGCTCCTTGGTGTGGCATCGGCCAGACTGTGGCCTTGGTCGGATCTTCCGGAGTTGGAAAGTCGTCGCTTCTCAACACCTTGACCGAGAAGTCTGAGGAAGAAGCGCAGCTCACCGGCTCTATTCGGGAATCCGATGCTAAGGGCCGCCACACCACCACCTCGCGGTCCTTGCATGCAATTGCGGGCGGGGCTTTGGTCATCGACACGCCCGGCATCCGCACCTTACATGTCTCGGATATCACCTCGGGGCTGGACCAGCTTTTTGCCGAGATCTCAGAGCTGGCGCCTGACTGTAAGTTTCGCAATTGCACCCATGTGCATGAGCCGGGCTGCGCCGTGCGCGCAGCCGTTGCGGCGGGCAGTTTAGACGCCGCGCGGTTGGAGCGTTGGCACAAGTTGCAAGAAGAAAACGCCGCCAATACCCCCGTGGTCACTGGCGCGCGCGGCAATAAGGTGACCCGCCCGGCAGGTTCACGCCGCTGAACCTCGGAAGCGGGGGCTGCAAAGGGTCTTTGGATATAGCTTCGGGCAAGCGCGGCGATAATGCCGCCATGCCCCCATTCTGCCAAGGCAGCGATGATCCCGTGCAGGCGCGCGTCAAACCCTATAGGATGCGCGAAGCGACTTTATGGAAAGACAGTCCTTTGAAGATCACCGCCCTCCTTGCCGCCAGCCTGCTCTGCCTTCCCAGTCTTGCCAGCGCCCAGATCGATGACCGCACCGCATGCGATTTCGAGGATATCCAAGACTTCGTCGCTTGGTTCAAAGGCTCGGAATCCAATCAGAAATCCGCCACCGCCGAGCCGCTGGATGCCGCTTTTGATGATTATGATGAGGACGGCAAGAAGTTGGAGATGGTCTATGAGCCGCACAGCCATGATGAGCTGGGTTGGCCGATCCTGCCGCATCTGGGCGGGGATTGGAAAGAGACCTACATCCTGCATGACGCCGATACGGAGGAATATAACACTGCCGGTGGAATGGCTTACAGCCACAGCTACCTGTTCAAGCTGGACGCTTGTGAAGTTCACGCACGATCGGCTTTGAAGATCACTCATCGCCCTTCAGCTGGACCGATGTCGGATGCTCTGGCATCGGGCCAGTTGCTCTTGTCGTTCGACTGATCCCCCTCCTCCATGTCTTCGGCAAATCGTAGCGAGAACAGGTAGGTGGAGCTTTCCAATTATCGATTGTCAATCATCGATAATTAACATTGATGCCCTTAATCGCTCGGGCTAACCTAGCCGAGGTAACGCAGTGGCAAGGGGCCGCCTGCGCGGGGTGAACCCGATCTCGAAGGACAAAAAATGCAGACCAACAAGGACTTAGCCGAGCGCATTGCGCAGCTGCCGGTCTTCGACAACCACTGCCATATGATGGATCCCGCTAAGGCGCAGATGACGCCTTTGGAGCTGGCGCAGTGCTTTTATCACGGGGCGGGCGACATCCCATTTGGTGAGGATGGCGAATATTTCTGGCACAAGAGCCCGGAGCTGATGGCGCGCCTGCCCGGCCTTGGGATCGTACAGACCTTGGTGCATCGCCTGTCGCAGCGCTTTGGCTGCGAAGAAACGCTTGAGGCGGTGGCAGCAGAGCGCAACCGCCGCACTGCTGTGTCTTATCCCAAATATATCAATGAGATGTACGATGAGGCAAAGATCTTCGCCACGATGGTCGATGCCGCTGGTGCCGATGATGATCCGGGCATGTTGCTCTTTCCCGGCGTGACGCTGAAGACGTTTCAGTTCGACAATGCCTTTGATGCCGGCCTTGCGGCATGCGACAGCTTTGATGCGCTGAAGCTGTATTATGCAGATGAGCTGCACCGCGATTACAAGATCAACCGGGCGGCGGCGGTGAAATGCCACCTGGCCGAGCGCTTTGGTCTGAACTCTCCCGTCGTCACGGACGATGATGCGCGCAATGCTTTCGCGGCGGCAAAAGCGAGCGATTACAATGCGATGCAGGTCGTCTATGTCGGCCTTTTGCAAGAGGCGCTGCTGCTTTGTGCGGAGCTGGATATCTCGATCCACTTCCATACGGGGATGACGGGGGGGCCTATACGGGGCCTTTGATGAACTGTGATCCCTATGCTTTGGCGGAGATTATTCGCCAACCGGCTTATATCAAAACCAAGGTGGTGCTTTTGCATGCGGGGCATCCTTGGTCGCAAAGTGCGGCGTCTTTGACCCATGCTTTGCCGAATGTTTGGATGGATTTCAGCTGGACTTGCCCTTGGGTTTCCTTGCGGATGGCGGAAACTTTCAAGGATGTTCTAGGGGTTGCCAATCTTGACAAGCTGATGCTGGGCAGCGGCGGGCATGACACGCCTGAGATGGCTTGGCTGTGCTCAAGCCTTGCCAAGGGCGCTTTGGCGGAAGTGTCGGACTCCTTCATCAGCCGTGATGTGCTGAGTGCGGCGCAATGCCTCAACATCTCCAAAAACCTGTTGGCGGACAATGCCTTGCGGCTTTATGCGCGGCAGATGGATGGCCAAAAAGCGGGCTGATCCCGCAAAGGATCGACAAGGGGGAAGGCTGCATCGCGGCCTTCCTTTTTTCATGCCGTTTGGGCAGGGGCAAAAATGAAAATGCCCCATGCTGGGGGCATGGGGCAGCGTATGGTAAAGGTATGGCTTTGGTATGGCTTACGTCATCTTTGCGTACGGCTGCGCACCAGCCAGTCGACCACCAGATTGACGCTGATTGAAAGCGTGGCAATCGCCCCTGCGGGCAAGAGCGGGGTGATGTCGCCGTAAGCGATCAGGGCGGAATATTCCTTCACCATCGAGCCCCAATCCGCCGCTGGCGGTTGGATGCCAAGCCCAAGGAAGGAAAGCCCGCTGATCAAAAGGAAGATGAAGCAAAAGCGCAAACCAAGCTCGGCAAAGAGCGAGATGCGGATATTGGGCAGCACCTCGGACCAGAGGATCCAAAGAAGCCCCTCGCCGCGCACCCGCGCCACCTCGACATAATCCGAGACCATGACGTTCATCGCCACCGCCCGCACCACACGGTAGACGCGGGTCGCTTCCAGCAAAGCCACGATGACGACCAGAGAGACGAGCGAGGTGCCAAACAAAGCCAGCAGCAAAAGTGCGAAGATCAAAAGCGGGATCGACATGAAGACGTTGACGGCGGTCGAGAGGAACCGATCCACCGCACCACCCTTCCCCGCCGCCCAAAGCCCAAAGCCGGTGCCGATGACAAAGGCAAGGAAGGTCGCCGTCAGCGTGATGCCAATGGTGTTGCGCGCGCCATAGATCAACCGGCTGAGGACATCGCGGCCAAGGTTGTCGGTGCCAAGGGGGAAAGCCTCGCTCCAGAGTTCAAACTGGCTGCCGACGATCTCGGCCTCGCCATAAGGCGCGAGTTGCGGGGCGAAGACGGCCAGCACGGCGTAGAAGAGAATGATCGCCACCCCAAGCGCTGCACTGGGAGTGAGCCGGAACGGCAAGCGGCGGCGACGGGGCAAAAGCAAAGTTGTCATAATGCCGATCTCACTTTGGGTGCAGCAAACGGGGGTTGGTCGCGGTCGAGATCACATCCGCCGCAAGGTTCACCAGCACATAGGCCACGGCAAAGATCAGCGCGCAGCTTTGCACCACGGGGATATCGCGGACCTGCACGGCATCGACCATCAACTGGCCCATGCCGGGATAGACGAAGACCGCCTCGACCACGACAACGCCGGTGATGAGATAGGCAAGGTTCAGCGCCACCACATTGGCGACGGGAGCCCAAGCGTTGGGCAAAGCATGCCGGGCCAAAACCCGCAGCTCTGAATTGCCCTTGAGCCGGGCGGTTTCGATATATTCGTTCTCAAGCAGGCTCACGAGCGAGATTTTGGTCATCCGCACCATATGGGCCAAGACGCCCAAGGTGAGGGTCAGCGCGGGCAGGATTGAGAGGTAAATCCGCTCCGACAGCGTGCTGTTGATGTCGACATCTGAGAGCACCGGCAAGAGGCCTGCGTTCACGGCCAGCCAGAGCATCAGCACGTAAGCCACGAAAAATTCGGGGAAAGAGATTGAGGCAAGGGTGACGAAATTCACCGCGCGGTCAAACCAGCTGTCGCGGTAGACGGCGCAGATGAGGCCAAGGGCCAAAGCCACAGGCACGGCGATCATCGCCGTCAGACCGGCAAGAAAGACGGTGTTCCAAAGGCGCGGGCCAATCAACTCGGCCACGTCACGGCCCGAGGAAAAGGCGGTGCCGAAATCGCCGGTTAGAAGGTCTCCGACCCAAGCGAAATAGCGTTGATGGGCGGGCAAATCGAGACCAAGGCTTTCGCGGATCGCGGCCACGGCCTCGGCTGTGGCGGCTTGGCCCAGAATTTCGGTGGCGAAATCGCCCGGCAACATCTGCACCCCGGTGAAGATGATCAGCGAGACGGCAAAGAGGGTCAGGACGCCGAGCGCCACCTTCCACAGGATCAGATTGATTAAATTCTTCATCAGCTTACCAAAGGTGACTGCCGCCCCATTGCGGGACGGCAGGGAAAGTCATTCGGGGACGCTCACGCCTCTTCGGCGAACCACCAACGCTCGGTGCTGCGGTAGCCGTCCAAGGCCCAGCTGGTGCCGATGGTGCCGTGGCCGATTTTGCGCGACATGGCGCCGACATAGTTGGCAAAGACCGGCACCACGACGCCGCCGTCTTCGTGCACGATGCCTTGCATTTCGGCATACATCTCGCCGCGCAGGTTTTCGTCCAACTCGGCGCGGGCTTTGAGCAGAAGCTCATCAAAGCGCTCATTGCCCCAGCGGGTGTCGTTCCATTCGGTGCCGCTGGCGTAGACTTGCGAGAACATCCAATCCTCGGTGGCGCGGCCCGACCAGAAGGCGGTGCACCACGGCTTTTTGGTCCAGACATTGTCCCAATAGCCGTCATTCGGCTCGCGCAGCACGTCGATCTCGATCCCGGCGGCGGCAAGGTTTTGCTGGTAGAGGACGGCGGCATCGACGGCGCCTGGGAAGGCGGCTTCGGCGGTGGAAAGCGAGAGCTTGGTGCCGCTGAGACCGGCTTTCTCGAAGTGGAACTTGGCGCGATCGGGGTCATAGGCGCGCTGCGGCAGGTCTTTCGCCGCATAGCGCATGGCGGGCGAGATCGGGTGGTCATTGCCGATCTGGCCATAGCCGCGCAGGATGGTGTCCAAGAATTGCTGGCGGTCGATGCCGTATTTCAGCGCCAGACGCAGGTCTTTGTTCGAATAAGGCGCCTGATCGACCAGCATCGGCATGGTGTAGTGCTGCGTGCCGGCGATCGACGTGATTTCAATGCCTTGGTTGCGCTCAAGCATATGGATGGTCTTGAGATCGGCGCGGTCCATCGCATGAATTTGACCGGTCAAAAGCGCATTGGTGCGGGCGGTGGCGTCGTGGATCGCCAGCACCTCGATCGAGTCGAACCAAGCGGCGTTCGGCTTCCAGTAGTTGGCAAAGCGCGTGGCCGAGGCTTTGACGCCGAAGTCCGTCATCTCAAGCACATAGCCGCCCAGACCCACGCCCGAGGTATCGGCCAAGCCGTCTTTGGCGGGCATCATCGGCAGGTGGTAGTCGTCAAGGAGATAGGGGAAGTCGGCATTGCCGGTGGCCAGTTCGACCACGACGACATCGGGGCCATCGGCGCGGATATCGACCACGGAGGCGAGGATGGCCTTGGCGGCGGATTTGCTGCCCTCGCCGCGGTGGTGGTTCAGCGAGGCGATAACGTCTTCTGCGCTGAGGCTTTTGCCGTTGTGGAACTCAAGCCCCGCGCGGAGTTTGAAGGTCCAAATCTTGGCGTCGGGGCTGGCCTCCCAACTTTCCGCCACCTCGCCGCGCAGCACGCCATCGGCGCCAACCTCGGTCAGATAGCCATGCAGAGCATGACCATAGCTGGTCATGAAGGGCTTCCAGTTCGCCGGGTCGAGCGTGTCGGTGGTGGCCCCGCCCCCTACGCCAAGCCGGAAGTGCCCGCCGCGTTTCGGCCCGGTTTGCGCGCGCAAAGGCGCGCCCATCAGGCCCAAGGTTGCGGCGGCGGAGACGCCAAGGAAGTGCCGTCTGCTGAGTTCAGGACGCCATTGCATCGATCGTATTCCCTGTTGGATTGACTTTTGTTATGGGTGTATCCTTCATTGACAATAATCGATTGTCAACAATGATGGGGGCTTGAATGGCAGTATTGGTGATAGGCGCAGGCCCGGGCTTGGGCGCCTCTTTGGTCGAGCGGTTTAGCCGCGACGGTGAGAGGCTTGCCTATGTCGCCCGCAGCGCGGATACGCTGGAAGGCATTGCGCGGACTGAACGCCTTCAAGGGCGGAATATCAAGGCATTTCAGGCAGATGCGGCCGATTTCTCATCCCTTTCGCGCGCCCTTTCGCAAGCCTCCGACTGGGCGGGCCCCTTCTCGGTGCTGGTCTATAATGCCGTCACTTTCAACGAAGAATCCGCTGCGACGCTAAGCGCGGATCAGCTGAAAGACGACCTTGGCGCCACGCTTTTTGGCGCCGCGCAATGCGTGCAACATGTGCTGCCAGAGATGCTGGCGCAGGGCAAAGGCACGATTCTTACCACCGGCGGCGGGCTTTCGTTGAACCCTGTGGAGCCTTGGGCCTCGGTCGCGGTGGGCAAGGCTGGGCTGCGCGCCTATACCACGGCTTTGGCCAAGGCGGTCGGCGCAAAGGGCGTGCATGCGGCAAGCGTGACGATCTGCGGCCATATCGCGCCGGGCGGGGATTTTGACCCGGACCGCATCGCGCAAAGCTATTGGGATTTGCATATGCAACAGCCCGGAGCATTTTCCTCAGAGCTGATCTACAGCCCCGAAGGCTCTGACAAAAATTACAACGAACGCGATTGAGCGGCGAGACCGGATTGAATGATGATGCCTGCCCCATTTGACAGACTGACCGACATCACGGTCGAGACGCGCGGCGCTGCCCGTCTTGTCACCTTGAACCGCCCCACCAAGGCCAATGCGCTGACCAAAGCGATGTTGGCCGATCTGCAGGCGGTGATCTCGGCCACGGCCGAGGATGAGAGCATCCGGCTCTTCGCGCTAACCGGGGCGGGAGAGCGGATCTTTTGCGCCGGGGCCGATCTGAGCGAGGCGGGCAATGAGACCGGCTCGGCCGCTCAAGCCCGCGCCTATGATGCGCAATGGGACGGCTTGACGGCCAGCATCGCCCGGCTGCCTTGCGTCACGCTGGCGCTGCTGAATGGCGGCTGCATCGGCGGCGGCATGAGCGTGGCGCTGGCTTTTGATCTGCGCTACGCCCAAGCGCAGGGTTATTTCAGTTATCCTGCGGCCCGGCATGGCTTCATGCCCTCGCCTATGGATGTAGAACGTTTGACCAAAGCAGGCGGGCAATCCACCGCCCGCCGCATCTTTTTGGCTTGTGAAAAGCTGCCCGTGCCCGAGGCGCTCCGCGCCGGTCTGGTCGATGGGCTGATGCAGGAGGCAGAGCCTTGGGCGGCGATGGCGGATCTGATGGCGCGGCTTGAAACGGCGCATCCGATCTCGCTTCTTGCGGCGAAGCGGTTGATCGACCGCGACGCCGAAGCGGCGCGGCTGGAAGATCTTTGCTACCGTGCGGTTTACGACAAAGATCCATCCGCCGCTGCGCTTTTGCAGACGGGCCCCTGACCGATCCGGGGCTTTAGAGCGAAGTCTAGAGCCCCGTCTCCTCGGCCACGGTGGCCTGCTGCTTATCAAGCTCAAGCGTCACGGCGTAATTGTTGAGGTTCGCCGCAACCGCCGCCGCGGGATCGCCCGAAAGGATGCCATCGTAGATCGGTCGGTGCCAATCGGAGAGGTGGATCGAGGTCGGCCGCTGCCGCTCGGACCAACGATAAACCCATTCCACCTGCAGCAGCAGCGATTCATAGGTCTTAATCAGCTTCTTATGATTGCTGAGCTGCACGATGGTGCGGTGGAAGTTCAGATCGGCATCGGTGCGCTGCTCCGTGAGCCCTTTGCGCTGCACTTTATCTAAGAGGTCAAAGGCTTCCGCGAGCTTGGCCCGCCCCTCTTCAGTCAAAGACTCGGTCGCCAGTTTGATGGCAAGCTCTTCCAGAGCCCCGCGCAATGTGTAAATTTCCCAGATCTTGATCGGCGAAATATCCGCCACGGCCCAAGCACTGTAAGGCTTGCGCACCACCAGCTCGTCTTTCTCCAGCTCCAACAGCGCGGTGCGCACCGTGCTGCGCCCGATGCCCAAGGCAGCCGAGAGCTCCATCTCTGTGATGCGCTCTCCGGGCTGCATATGCCCGTGAATAACGCCTTGCCGCAGTTGATCAACCACGGCGTCAACGCTGCTGCGGCGTTCAACTATAGACAATTTCACCATTTCGGACCTCCGACCGCCAATTGAGGCGATCCGCATTGAACTGTCAATCGGGACAAGCAGTTAACTCGATGATCGATTGTTGACAATCGACGATTCGCTGCTAGGCTTTGCTCATTCCTGAGCCAAAGGTGCGCCTTGAAACATGTCCGCGTTGTCGATCTGACCCAACATCTCTCGGGCCCCTATTGCACCTGGACTCTCGCCAGTCTGGGCGCCGAGGTCATCAAGGTTGAAGCCATTCACAAGGGCGACAGCGCGCGAGAGACTTCTCCCTTTGTTAACGGAAAAAGCATATATTTCGAAAGCGTTAATCGCTGCAAGAAAAGTCTTGCGGTTGATCTGAAGACGGAAGCGGGAAAGCAGATCCTGACCGAACTTCTGAAGACCGCTGACGTCTTGGTCGAGAACTTCCGCCCCGGGGTGCGTGCCCGGCTGGGATTTTCGGATGAGGCGCTGGCGGCGATCAACCCGCGGCTCATCACCGCCTCGATCAGCGGGTTCGGGCAGACCGGATCGCATGCGGAATATCCCGCCTATGACATCATTGCGCAGGCGATGAGCGGGGTGATCAGTGTGAATGGTGAAGAGAACACCAAAGGCGTGCGGGTGGGGTTTTCCATCGGCGATATCGCGGCCGGGATGTTCGCCACCATCGGCATTCTGCACCGCCTTTACGAGCGGGATGCGGCAGGGCAAGCCCCCGGCGCGCCTTTGGATATTTCGATGGTGGGCTGTCAGGTGGCGCTGTTGGAAAACGCCTATGCGCGGCATTTGAATGCGGGCGACCGCCCTGCCCCGATGGGTTCGCGCCACCCATCGATTGCGCCCTTTGAAAGCTATGCCGCCGCCGATGGGCATATGGTGATCGCCTTGGGCAGCAATGCCGATTGGCCGCGCTTTTGCAGCGCGATTGGGGCAGATGCGCTGACCGATCACCCGCAGTTCCTAAGCACCGAGTTACGGCTTGAGCACCGCGATGCTTTGAGCGCGGTGCTGGAGCGGCATTTTGCGACCGGACCGGTGGATCATTGGCTTGAGCGGATGCGGCTGGCCAAGATCGCTTGTGCTCCCCTGATGGATGTGGCGGGTTTTGCCGCCAGCGCATTTGCACAAGAAAGCGGTGCTTTTGTGGGCCTGACGACGGATGCGACGCGCCGGTTCAGCAAACACCCGCTGGCTGAGGCTGTCCCGACGCCACCGGCACCGCTTTTGGGCGAACATTCTCGGCAGGTTCTGATCAATCTCGGCTATGAGGCTGAACAGATTAACGTGCTGGAAGCGGCAGGCGTCGTGCAAAGCGCCGCCTGAGATTGGGAATAAAGCGATGACGAACCACCTTTTTGACGGGCTGAGCCGTGGCCAAACCTCTGATAACGCATTGTTTTTGGAGCATCAGGGGCAAAGCTTAAGCTATGCGGAGGCCTGGGCGCGCTCTGCCCAATTGGCGCGGGCGCTGGTGTCTTTGGGGGTGGAGCCCGATGATCGGGTGGCCGTGCAGGCCGAGAAATCGGTCGAGATGGTGCTGCTCTATCTGGCTTGCCTGCGGGCTGGCGCGATCTTTTTGCCACTGAACACCGCCTATACCAGCGCGGAAATGGCCTATTTCATCGATGATGCCGAGGCAGCCGTTTTGGTGAATGACAGCGGCGCTTTGCCGGATGGTGCGGGGGGCGCGGGGAAAAAGCCGCCCGTTGCGCTGACGATGGCGCAGCTTTCGGTGCTGGCCGACGGCATGGCTGCGGATTTTGCGACGGTGGCACGCGGGCCAGATGATCTTGCCGCGATCCTTTACACCTCGGGCACCACGGGGCGGTCAAAAGGCGCGATGCTGAGCCATGACAATCTGCTGTCGAACGCAAGGGCGCTGAAGGCGCATTGGCGCTTTACGGATGCGGACCGGCTGGTCCATGCCTTGCCCATCTTCCATGCGCATGGCTTGTTCGTGGCGATCAACGTGACGATGGTTGCCGGTGGATCGTTGATTTTCCATAAGAAATTCGACGCAGATGCCGTGCTGGCCGATCTGCCGCGTGCGACCTCTTTCATGGGGGTGCCGACCTTTTACACCCGGCTTTTGCAGCATGAGGGGCTGACGAAAGCGGCCTGCGCGCAGATCCGGCTTTTCGTCTCAGGCTCGGCCCCGCTGCTGGCCGAGACCCATCGCGCCTTTGAAGAACGCACTGGCCATAGGATCCTTGAGCGCTATGGCATGACCGAGACAACGATGATCGCCTCGAACCCCTATGAGGGCGAGCGGCGGGCGGGCACGGTGGGGCAGGCCTTGCCGGGGATCACGCTGCGGGTTGCGGATCCGGAAAGCCACGCGCCGCTGGCGCAAGGCGAGACCGGGATGGTCGAATTGCGCGGGCCGAATGTGTTCAAGGGCTATTGGCGGATGCCGGAAAAGACCGCCTCGGAATTCACCAAGGATGGGTTTTTCATCACTGGCGATCTGGGGAAGTTTGATGCGGATGGCTATTTGCACATCGTTGGCCGCGACAAAGATCTTGTGATTTCGGGTGGTTACAACGTCTACCCGATTGAGGTTGAGACGTTGATCGACGCGATTGATGGCGTCTTGGAAAGCGCCGTCATCGGTGTGCCGCATCCCGATTTTGGCGAGGCGGTCACGGCCGTGGTCGTCGCCAAGCCCGGCGCAGCGCTGGAGGGCGCCGCGATCCTTGCTGGGCTGGCGACGCAACTGGCACGCTTCAAACAGCCCAAAGAGGTTATTTTCATGGACGAATTGCCGCGCAACACGATGGGCAAGGTCCAAAAAAGCGAGCTGCGCCGCCGCTTCCAAGACCTTTACCGCGCCTAAGCCCCCCTTTTACGCCCGACCTCAAGGAGTGATGATGACCGATCTTCAGACGCTGGCGCCCGAAAGCGACGTGGACCGCCCTGCCCTTTTGCAGATCGATCAGATCGAGATCGTGGCCGATGTCGAGACGCCCGAGGGCGGGCTGCGACGGCAGGTCATTGTCGACAAGGTCTCATTGACGCTGCGCAAGGGCGAAGTCCTTGGGTTGATTGGGGAATCAGGGGCCGGGAAATCGACCTTGGGTCTCTCGTCGATGGGATTTGGGCGTGGACGGCTGCAGATCATCGGCGGGCAGATCTTGCTGGATGGCACCGATTTGCGCGGCGCACGGCGGCAAGAGCTGAACGATATTCGCGGCCGTAAGGTCTGTTATGTCGCGCAATCGGCAGCCTCGGCCTTTAATCCGGCGCAAAAGCTGATCGATCAGGTGATCGAGAGCTGTCTGTTGCACGGGCTGATGGATCGTAAAACCGCCGAGGCGCGGGCGCGCGAGCTGTTCGCGCTTTTGGGCCTGCCCAACCCAGACACGATTGGCGAGCGCTACCCGCATCAGGTCTCGGGCGGGCAGTTGCAGCGGGTGATGACGGCGATGGCTTTGTGCCCGAAGCCCGATCTGATCGTCTTTGACGAGCCGACCACGGCGCTGGATGTGACCACGCAGATCGAGGTTCTGGCCGCGATCAAGGCCGCGATCCGCGACACCGGGGTGGCTGCGCTTTATGTGACACATGATCTCGCGGTCGTGGCGCAAATTGCCACGCGGATCATGGTCTTGCGCCATGGCAAGCTGGTGGAATTGGGCGAGACGCGGCAGATCATTGATGCGCCGCAGCAAGATTACACCCGGGCCTTGGTGGCCGCGCATGAGGTGCTGCGCGAGGGCCAAGCGACTGCCACGAAACCGGTGCTTTCGGTGCAAGCCTTGAACGCGTTTTATGGCGACTTTCAGGTGTTGAAAGAGATCAACTTCACCCTGCGCGCGGGCGAGACACTTTCAATTGTGGGTGAATCCGGCTCGGGCAAGTCAACCTTGGCACGCTGCATTGCCGGTCTTTTGCCGATCAGAACTGGAGAAATCCGCTTTCAGGACCGGCGGTTTGACCCCGATTACCGCGCGCGCAGCCGGCAGGATTTGCGCGATGTGCAAATCGTTTTCCAGATGGCCGATATGGCGATGAACCCGCAGCACCGGGTGGGCGAGATCATCGGGCGACCGTTAACCTTTTACCTTGGTTTGACGGGCGAAAAGCGGCGGCAGCGGGTGTTAGAGCTGCTGGATGCGATCGAGTTGGACCGCAGTCTGATCGATCGCTTCCCGTCCGAGCTTTCGGGCGGACAGAAGCAAAGGGTCTGTATCGCGCGGGCCTTGGCAGCGGAACCTCGGGTCATCATTTGCGATGAGGTGACGAGTGCGCTGGATCCTTTGGTGACCAACAGCATTTTGAAACTTCTGATGAAGCTGAAGAAGAGCCATGATCTGAGCTATCTTTTCATCACGCATGATATTGAAACGGTTCGGCAAATATCGGACAGCATCTTGGTGCTGCATAAGGGGGTCTCGGTGCGGCAAGGTCCGGCGGAAGAGGTGCTGACCGGCCCCTATGACGCCTATACCGCGACGCTGCTTGCCTCGGTCCCGACAATGGAGGTGGGTTGGCTCGAGCAAGCGATGGCGCAAAGGCAGGCGGCGCGGGCTTGAAGAGCGATGAAAAAAGGGCAGCCCATCGGCTGCCCTTTTTCCGTTAACCCTTAACGCTGCGGCTTAGGGTTTCGGCATGCCGTACACGTCGAAATCGAAGTATTTATTGGCGATTTCGTCATAGGTGCCGTTTTGCAGAACGGTCTTCAGGCCTTCGTTAAACTTGGCGATATTGGCATCGCCCTTGCGGAAGGCGGCACCGATCTTCAGCGGCGGATAGGTTTCATCCTCGACCATCGCCAGTGCTTTGAAATCCTTACCCTCTTCCGACGACAGGAAGGCGAGCGAGCCCATGCGGCCCGACAGGACCACATCGATACGGCCCGCGACCAGATCGGCCAGCTGCTCGTCTTGCGCTTGGTAGATTTTCAGATCGACCTGCCCGTCGAATTTGCGGGTCAGGTAATCCTCATGCGAGGTGCCCGTTTGCACGGCGAGACGGGTGTTTTTGATGATCTCAGGATCGTTCGGATCGAAAACAAAATCCTTATGTCCGATGTAGATCGCATTCGAGGAGACATAGGGATCGGAGAATTCCACGACCTCTTGGCGCTTGGGCGTGATCGTCATCGAGGACACGATCATATCGATCTTATTGGTCTCCAAAGCCGGGATGATGCCGTTCCAAGCCACGCCTTCATGGGTGCAATTCAGCGCCGCTGCGGCGCAGACGGCCATGGCGAGTTCGACCTCAAAACCATGGAAGCTGCCGTCGGCCTCTTGCCAACTCATCGGCGGATAGGGGGCGGAATCGATGCCGATTTTCAGATCTTGCGCCAGTGCGGGGGCGGCAAGGCCGAAAGCCAAGGCCAAAGTCAGTGCGGTCTTTTTCATGGTATAATCCTCCGTGTTGTTTTGTATTTGTGGTTTTAAATCGTTACCTTATCGCGGGTTCTTCACCCGTTTTTGTGGCCTGCCAACGCTATCGTTTGGCAAGGCTGAACCGTCTTTCCACCGCAGCCAGCGCCTGCACCAAGAGGAAGGTGAGCGAGAGGTAAATCCCCGCGATCAGCAAAAGCGGCTCATAGGTGAGCAAGGTGTCATGGCGCGATTGGCTGATCACGGCATACATCTCGGGCACGGTGACGGTGGCCACCAGCGGGATGGCTTTGAGCTGCATCACCGTCTCACCTGCGAGGGTCGGCAAGGCCTGCCGCAGGGCCAAGGGCAGCCAGATGCGGAAGAAGACCTTGGTGCTGGACATGCCGAAAGCCTTGCCCGCCTCGATCTCGCCCCGTCCCACGCCGGCGAAGGCGCCGCGCATGATCTCGCCCGCATAGGCGGCGAAGTTGAGCGATAGAGCGAGGACGGCAAAGGGCCAAGCCTCGCGCAGATAGGGCCAAAGGACGGTGCTGCGGATGCCCGGGATCTGGGTCATCATCGCGCCAAGGCCATAGTAGAAAAGCCAAAGCTGCATCAGAAGCGGCGTGCCGCGCAGGGTGGTGCAATAGGCGACCGAGAGCCAGCGCAAAGGCCCACGGCTCAGCACCTGCGCCAGACCCAAGGGCAAGGCGATCAGGAAGCCAAAGATCACCGAGGCCGCCCAGATCGCCAGCGAGATTTGAAAGCCTGTCCAAAGCTTTGGCAGGTATTTCGGCAGCCAATCCCAGCTGAGGCCGGTGACGATCAGATAAAGCGTGGCAAGGCCGATGGCGATATAGATCATCCGGTAAACCGGCATCACTTTGCGCAGGCGGCGGCGGGTGGGAAGTGCAAGAGCGGTCATTTGTGTTTCACCATGCCGCGGCTGAAGCGCGCCTCAACCTGATTGAAAAACACCCGCGAGATCAAAGTGATCGTCAGGTAAATGGCGCAGGCGGCAAGGAAGAAGGTCATGTAATATTTGGTGCTGCCAGCGGCTTGTTTGGCAACCAAGGCCAGCTCGGAAAAGCCGACGACCGACAAAAGCGCTGTCTCTTTGGTGGCGATCACCCAAAGGTTCGACATCCCCGGCAGCGCGCGCGGCACCAGCAAGGGCAAGGTCACCCGTTTGAAGGTGGTCCATTTCGACATGCCGTAAGCCGCAGCCGCCTCATGGCAGCCCGAGGGGATCGATTGGATCGCGGCGCGGATCACCTCGGTGCTATAGGCGCCTTGGACGGTTGAGATCACCAAGACCCCGGCCAAAGCGCCGTTCACATCGATCGGCCCCATGCCGATCTTGGCCGCCAGAGTGTTCAGCGCGGCGGTGCCGGCGTAGAAAAGGATCAAGATCAAGATCAGCTCGGGCACGGCGCGGATCAGCGTGGTGTAGATCGCCAAAAGCTCTTTCAGCCAAGGCGGGCCATAGACTTTGCCCATCGCTCCGCAGACCCCGATGATCTGGCCGATGATATAGCCGCCCAGCGCGATCTGCACGGTTTTGACCGCGCCCCAGAGCAGCGCCCCGCCCCAGCCGGGCGAGTTGAGGGCCAAAAGGCTCCAATCGGTGATGTTGAGAAAATCCATCCCGTGCGCCTTAGTATTTCGGCGCCAAGAAGGCGCGCAGGGCTTCGGATTTCGGATTGTCGAAAACATCCGAGGGCTTGCCCTGCTCTTCGATCAAACCATTGCGCAGGAAGATGATTTCGCTGGCGACATTGCGGGCAAATTGCATCTCATGCGTCACAAGGATCATGGTGCGGCCTTCGCGGGCAAGGTCAGCGATGACCGAGAGAACCTCGCCCACCAGCTCGGGGTCTAGGGCCGAGGTCGGCTCATCAAAGAGCATCGCATGGGGGTCAACGGCCAAGGCGCGGGCGATGGCGGCGCGCTGCTTTTGCCCGCCCGACAGCATCTCAGGGTAGACATCGCGCTTTGCCAAGAGACCCACTCGATCCAAGAGACGTTCGGCATTGGCAATGGCGGCGTCGCGGTTTTGCCCCAAGACATGCACCGGAGCCTCGATCACATTCTCTAAAACCGTGCGATGCGGCCAAAGGTTGAAGCTTTGAAACACCATGCCAAGCCGCGCCCGAAGCCGGTTCAACTGAGCTGGATCGGCGGCGCGAAAGCCGCCCTCGCCATCGGGCTTCATCGCCACCAATTCGCCGTGCAGGCGCACTTCGCCCGCGGTTGGGGTTTCCAGAAAGTTGATGCAGCGCAGCAAGGTGGATTTGCCCGAGCCTGAGCCGCCGATGATGGCAATCACATCGCCGGAATGGGCGGTCAGCGAGACGCCTTTCAGCACCTCAAGATCGCCAAAGCGTTTGCGCAGGCCAGTCAGTTGGACCGCTACCTTCCTGTCCGCCATCGTTATTCGTCTCCTGTCGTCATGTAGGTTGCGGTCAGGCGCTTGGGCTTAGGCATCGCAGAGGCCAGCGGCATCGACGCTGTGCTGAGCCACACAAAAGGGCCGAGGGGTCGCGCATCTTCATCTCATCGGCCAATCGTCAAGCGACCAACTCCTGGCCGGAAGGGAGCGCCCGTCGCTCAGCGCTTGCGGCAAAGCCGGTCAGGTGGCGCGGAAGACGGACGGCGGTGACGGCTCAACATTCACTCAAGACCAAAGGTGCAACATGAGTCCGTTGCCCCATATCGCCAATTTAAGCCTGCGTTCTACACTTGTAGAATTCAACAAAAATCCAACGCCGGGCGATTATTTTCGTGTCGGAGAGGCGGGTTATGGGCCGCCTCTTCTGTCTAAGCCTGCAACCTGCGGCTGAGAATGGCGCGCAAGGTCGGCTCTTGGCGGACCAGATCGAAGCCGTAATCGATGCAGCCCTCGGCATAGCCATTGCCGATCAGCATATCGATGTCTTTGCCCGCCCCTTCCGCGCTAAGGGCCGAGGCGGTGAAGGAGGTTGCCATGCCAAAGAAGAACACGGTGGCGCGCGGGCGGGCGCAAAGGATTGCGGCGGTCTCGGTGCCGCCGACATTGGTCATCGAGACGACATAGTCGAACAAGGCGCCATCGCTGGCGGTCTTAGCCAGCCGCAAGGTCGCCAAAGGGTCGGTCAGATCGACGGCATGGCAATGATCGGCCACGCCCAGCGCGCGCATATCGCTGAGGGCCTCTTCAGAGCGGTCAAAGGCGACCAGCAGGCCTTGCGGGCCAATCGCCCGCCGTGCTGCGACGGCGCT
Organism: Pseudogemmobacter lacusdianii; assembly: GCF_030848395.1. Taxonomy (GTDB): domain Bacteria; phylum Pseudomonadota; class Alphaproteobacteria; order Rhodobacterales; family Rhodobacteraceae; genus Pseudogemmobacter; species Pseudogemmobacter lacusdianii. The sequence goes on from NZ_JAVDBT010000016.1 coordinate 22,242, forward strand.
GATGAGCCCGGCCTTGCCCGCGCCAAGGATTGCCACCTTTTGCCCCGGGCTCAGCGCGCGAAAGACGGTGGTCGGCGCGCCGCAAACATCGAGCACGCCGACGGCCAACGGTTGTTCCAGATCATCCGGCAAAAGGCCGATGTTGGCACTGGCGAAAAGCACCGCTTGGCCCTGCGCCATGACTTGGGTGGTGGCGATGTTCACCTCTCCGACTGAGGTCAGCCGCATCGGGATCAAGGAGAGCGAGACGCAGGGGCAGATCAGATCGCCGATCTTCAGGTCTTGCCGAGGGTGCGCCGGGCCGATCTGGCGCACCCGTCCGACCACCACCCCGCCCGATCCGGTCACCGGGTTTTGCATCTTGCCGCGTGCCGCGACGATCCCGGCAATGGCGCGGCCAACGGCTTGTGGGTCTTGGTCATTCGCTTCGGCCAATTGCCTCATCGAGGAGGAATCGAGGTTTAGAAAGGTCACATCAAGCAACAACTCATTGTCCCAGATCTGCATATCGGCATCGAGACGCTCTGCCGGTTGCGGCATCCGCCCCCCGGCCCGATGCGAGCCATAGGCACAGCCCAAACCCTTTGTCATTCCGCGCTCCCTTTTGGTCTTTTGGGCGCGGCCATTCGGGGGACGCACCATCATTTGACCTATAGGGCTAGCATGAAAGGCCGCAGCCAGCCGTCCATTTGCGATCTGATGATGCCGTTTTAGGGGGATGGGCCGCAAAGTCCCATTGCCCGTGGGCCGCTTTGCGGGAAGGATCGCGCCACGCCCCTGCTTGAAAGTGCCGCCATGACCCTCGCCCTGCCGTTCCTTTGCAAAAAGGCCCCTGCCACCAGCCGTGAGGCGATGGTGACGGCGAACCAGCCTTTGGCCAGCCTTGCCGGGGCCGAGATCTTGGCGGCGGGCGGCAATGCCTTTGACGCTGCTTTGGCGGTGCTGACCACGCTGAGCGTGACCGAGCCGATGATGGTGGGCGTTTTGGGCGCGGGGTTGATCCAGATCCGCCTGCCCTCGGGCCAGCATCTGGCCTTGGACGCTTTGGCCAATGCGCCAAGCGCTGCGCGGGCGGATATGTTCACTCCGGCAGGTCCGGGGGCCGAGGATCCCTTTGACACTTTGGGTCAGGCCAATCTCAACGGTCCGCAAGCGGTGGCGGTGCCGGGCAGCCTGCTGGCTTGGACCGAGATGCACCGGCTTTATGGCCGCCTGCCCCGCGCCGATTGCCTTGATCCTGCGATCCGCTGGGCGCGGCGGGGATTTGAGATCTCGCCCTATCTGGCGGGGGCGATCCGCGACTGCGCGCCTGAGATGAGCAAGGATGCGGCTGCCCGCAAGGTCTATCTGCCGGGTGGTGAGCCGCTGCCGCCGGGGGCGCGTCTTGTGCAAAGCGATATGGCGCAGAGCCTGCAACTCATTGCGAAAGAAGGGGCGGCGGCGCTTTACGGCGGGCAGATCGGGCAAAAGCTGATTGAGCGGCTGCAAAGCGCCCCCGCGCCTGCGGGGATTATGCAGATGCAGGATCTGCTGGATTATGCGCTGATCTGGGATCAACCGCTTGAGGCGGAATTCCGAGGCTTCACCGTGCATTGCCCGCCGCCCCCCGCCTCGGGCGGGGTGGCGATGGCGCAGATGCTGGCGCGCTATGCTCAGCATGCCGATCTGCGGCAGGGGTTTGACGATCCCGAGCGGTTGCAACTGTTGATCGACATCCAGCACGAGGCCTTTGCCGATCGGGCGGGTTTTGGCACCGAGGGCGCGGCGCAGATCCTGTCTGAGGCCAATTTGACAAAGCCCTTGGCCCGCCCTGCCCCGCACAGCCCCGCCAAGGGCCGCGACACCACCCATATGAGTGTGGTGGACCGCGATGGCACGATGATCTCGGCCACCTCGACGCTTTATTGCATGTTCGGCGCGCAGATCATGCTGCCCGAGACCGGGCTGATGCCGAACAATTACATGCGCACCTTTGATCCAGTGCCGGGCCGGGCAATGTCGATCGCTCCGGGCAAACGCACGCCGGCCTCGATGGCGCCGGTGATCGTGACCAAGGCTGGCACGCCTGCCTATGCGATTGGCATGCCCGGCGGCACGCGGATTTTTCCGTCGATCTTTCAGACGCTTGTGAACCTGATCGATCTGAAGATGGATCTGCAATCGGCCGTTGAGGCCCCAAGGGTCTGGAGCGAGGGCGGCTTGGTCGAGGTGGAACCGGGGCTAAGCCACCGCCTGCCCGATCTGCAAAAGCGCAACGCTGATCTGCGCCCGGTGCCGCATATCGGCGGCGGTATGGCGGCGATTGCAATGGGCGATGGCCTTGGACAAGCGCGGCTGACCGGCGCGACCTGTTGGCGCGCCGATGGCCATGCGGTGGGCATCTCAGGCGAGAATGCCGCGCCCGAGGTGCGGTTTTGGCCCCGCGCCTCAACCGAGACGCCCTAACCGAGACGCCTCAAGCCCGCGCTGGGGCCAGACCTGGCGTGCCGATGTCCCAGAAAAGGCCGGTCATCGCGATCAGCCCCTGCCGCAGGATCGGGGCCAAAGCATGCTCATCCGGCGCATGTTGGTTGCATCCGGCATAGCTGTGCGGCACCCAAATCGTTGGCAGGCCTAGGATATCGGCAAAACAATCATTGGGCAGCGAGCCGCCGAGATTGGGCAGAAGATGCGGCGCGATCCCGGTGCTTTGCTCGATCGAGCGGGCCGAGAACTGCACCCAAGGATGGTCAGGATCAAGCCGTGTGGCGGGGAAATAGCCGCTGTCGCAAAGGGTGATCTGCACCTCATGGAAGCCCGCACGGTCCAAATGACTGCGCAATGCCGGGATGATTTCGGTGGGTTCCGTGCCGACCACATAGCGCAGCTGGCAGGTGGCTTTGGCATGGCCCGAGATCGCATTGACCGGCGCCTCGGGCCGACCGGATTTCATCGCCAGCACCGCAAAACTGTTCCAACCAAAGACCCGCTCTTGCTGGCTGAGCCCCGCTTCGCCCCATTCCGGATCCAGCGCAAAGCCCGGATCCGGCACCGGCACCTGTGCCAGCACCTCGCGGATGCGCGGGGTCAACGTCTCGGGCCGCCATTCCGGCACCAGAATTTGGCCGCGCCGGTCTGTGATCGCGGCCAAAGCATGGGCCAGGATCATCGCCGGATCGGCAATCAGCCCGCCGAAATTGCCCGAATGATGCGCCCCTTCGCGCAAATCCACGCTGATCTCAAAGTTCAGCGAGCTGCGAGAGCCGGTGAAGATGAGCGGGCGCTCAGCATCGATCCGCGGCCCGTCCGAGGCGATCAGCACATCAGCTTGCAGCAAGGCGGCTTGGTTGCGGCAAAAGTCTTGCAGCCCCGGAGAGCCTGCCTCCTCCCCCATTTCAATCAAGATCTTGGCGTTGAAACCTAAAGTACCGCGCTGGCCGATCACTTGCGCCAAAGCGGCGATATTGATCAGGTGCTGGCCCTTATTATCCGCCGTACCGCGGCCATAGATCCGGTCGCCTTCCTGCTGCAAAGTGAAGGGCGCGAAACCGGGTCGCCAGTCCTCGGCCTGACCATGCACCACATCGCCATGGCCATAGATGAGGACCACTGGCAAGGCCGGATCCTCGATACGGCTTGCCAGAAGAAAGGGCGCGCCCGCCGGGTCTGGGTTGGGCAGGATCTGGATCTGAAAGCCCAAGGCTTGCAGCATGGGCTGCATATCCTCGGTCAGATAGGCGCCCAGAGCGGCTCCAGCGGCGGGGTTTAGGCTTTCGCTGGGACGCGCAACAAGGGCGGCGAGATCTTTGAGAAAAGCGCCGCTGTCAAAATGCTGGGCAGCTGCTTGAATGGCGCCAGCGCGTGAGGAGAATGTCATGATATCTCACAAGTTTACCCCGAAATCGCCTTGGGGTTTGGGCACGGCCGGAGCCGTGACACGGCGGCTGCAAGGCGCAGGTTAGGCCAAGCCATTCCACCGCGATAGACCCATCTTTCTTGATTTTTCTCGGGCCTGCTTGCGGCGCTCGCTGATCCAAGCACAATCGGACCTCTCCTTCGACGAGACGGACGTTCTGCTGGAATATCCTGACGTTATATCTTCAATCCGTGCGACAACTTTCTTGCCCGACTGCAACCTTTGCCCAGTCTGAGGCAGCCAATTCAGACAACATTTCAGCAATGCTGCGCAGGATTATAAATTGGCTCTGCAATGTCACACGCGCGCAACCCCGCAAATACATTCAAGATTTCCGATACATCAAGTGCTCTGAGTGACAAATACCAAACCACTCAACCCTATTAGACGTTCGATTATCGCTGCCCCCAGACGGGTGCTCATTTATCAAGTAACTTGCAAATGAGCACATACTGGTTAATGCGTTAATGTGTTAGAGCGGTAGACTGTTTCCAAATAGTGGATATTTCTCCAAATTTCATCAACATTACAGACAGGAATAGGCATTATGAAGATCGCCTCTTACATCCTGAGCGCAGCGATCGTTATCGCAGGCGCGCTAGGAACAACGGCATCGATGGCCCATGCGGCCCCCGGAGACGGCCCTAAAGAGAAATGCACCTTTGCGTCCATTTTCTCCTGCCTGAGCCAATACGAGAACGACGCGCCGCTGGCTCGTGAAGATAACAGCCGCACCCAGCAACTCGGAGACGAGCCTGATGATGGGGTCGCCCCTGAAGGCCCCAAGAAGGACCGTAAGAAGGCTAAGAAGAAAGACAAGCACAAGGACGACAAGAAGAAAAAGCCCAAGGACGGCAAGGGCCGTAAGGACGACAAGGGCCGCGAGGACCGCAAAGACGACAAGAAGAAAAAGCCCAAGGACCGCGAGGACGGCAAGGACGACAAGAAGAAAAAGCCCCAGGACCGCGAGGACGGCAAGGACGACAAGAAGAAAAAGCCTAAGGACGGCAAGGACGACAAGGACGACAAGGACGACAAGGACGACAAGGACGACAAGGACGACAAGGACGAAAAGAACGAAAAGAACGAAAAGAACGAAAAGAACGAAAAGAACGAAAAGAACGAAAAACTTAGCCCCACCGAGGAAGACAACCGCGGCAAGGTGAAAAAACAGAAGGGCAAGCCGTAAAATAGCGCTTTCAATTAAAGGGTTTGCGTGCAAGCGCCTTTCACGTATCGACAGTCTGGACGCTCCTTTCGAGGGGGCGTCCATTTTATTTTAACTTTGGAAAGTTGTTCAGGGATCGCGACAGCTTCAACGCCACCGCCCTGTCGGTCGGGACTTGTTTCAATCGTCTCGCGCTGCATGGGCGCAATCAGGACAGTGCGAAGGATTGGAAAGATGGGAGCAGCCATCATCGGGCTGAGGCCCATCAACCCAAACGCAAGGGCAGTTTTGCACGCCGCCTTGATGACAGAACAATTAACCAATTAGCGATACAAAATCTATCGCCCATCCAATGGGTTGCGGCAGACAGAGACTTAGGAGATTGCATATCGAGGCTTAGGATCTCAGCAATTTCAATGTCACCATGACCCGCCCAGAATCAAATATGCATAATCAGATCTGCACCAGCCTGCTCATATATGCGCGCCGTTGCACCTCAGGTATCGCGCAACCAGGGGCGATAAACCAGAAGATCAAAAGCAGGGCCAAATGGGCGCGACCGATGTTCAGATCCATGGCCTCAGCATCAAAACCCGCCCAAGCATGCATGGGCGGGTTTTCAGTTTGTGCAGCTCAGTCTTCGCGCAGCGTGTAAAGATCGCGCCGGTTCTGTGCCCGCCAATCCCAAAGCTGGCCATCCGAGGCTTCTACCGCGGAGAGCTCTTCCGCCTCATGCTGCAAACGCAGCTCCAAAAGCCCCTCGAGACCGGCCATGTGCAGATCCCGGCAGGCCGGGTCGCCGATCCGGTTGAGCTTTTGATCCGGGTCATCGCGCAGATCAAAGAGCAGCGGCGGCAAGCCAGTCGAATGCACATATTTGAAATCGCGCCCGCGCATAACCTGCAGGTTGCACCTTCCCGGCGGGATTTTCAGCGCCGCCCCCGCGCCCTGTCCTGCAAGGCTGCGGAAATCATGGCTCCAAAAAGCTGCTTGGCGCCAATCAGCGGGAGCTTTGCCTTGCAAGAATGGCGACAGGCTGTTGCCGTCTAGGTTCACATCATCGCGCAGGCCCAAAAGCTCGACCAAGGTGGCGAAGATATCGATCGATTGGGTGAAATCCTCGACAATGTGGCCTTGGGCCCCGCCCGGCATGCGGAAGATCAGCGGCACATGCGCGGATTCGTCGAACCAGCCGACTTTACCCAAAAGACCGCGATCAAACAGCATCTCGCCATGATCGCCTGAGAGGATGAAAATGGTGTTCTCCCACCTTCCCATCGCTTTCAACTGGGCGATCAAGCGCCCAATGTGGTGATCAACCTCGGCTGCCAATGCGGCATAGGCGTGGCGGATGGTGGCCATAACCTCGGCCGAGGCTGCGGCGGCTGGCCCCGACAAGCCCGGAACGAAGCGCGACAGATCGGCATTGGCCAAGAGATGGTCCAAAAGCGGATGCTGCGGGCTTGCATCGGGACCAAGCCGCGGCGCTGGCACATCCTTTGGGTTGATCCGGTTCAGCCATTCGGCCGTTGCGGCAAAGGGCGGATGCGGAGCGATATAGGAAATATGCAAGAAAAGCGGATCATCTGCGGCCGTCGCCATATGACCCAAGACTTGATCGGTCAGGAAGGCGGTCTCGGAATCCTCAGGACCGTAAAGCGCAGGCGCCCCGAAAGCGCGCTGCGCAAAGACGCCGTCACGGCCCTTTTGCGGGGCATCGATTTGGTAGCCGCGCGCCATAAGATGGGCGATCCAAGGCCGGGCGTCTTCGTCAAGCAGGCAGCCCACCTCAAGCCCCGCAGCGACACCGGCATAATTCAGCCGTGCCGGATCGCGTGGCGAGAGGCTACGCGGATCAGGCGTGGTGTCGGTATAGCCAAAAAGCACCGGCGCGTAACCGCGATCGCGTGCTGCCTCAAAGACCGTGCGGTGGCGCCGATCGAGCGGCGTCCCGTTCGAGATCGAGCGGTGTTTATGGGCGTATAGCCCGGTCAGCAAACCCGCGCGCGCCGGTCCGCAAGGATAGGCTTGGGTGTAATGGCTGCGGAAACTGGTCGCCTCACGCGCAAGGGCGCTGAGGTTTGGCGTGGGGATGAAGCTGCCCGGCACGCCGGGGGCCAGATCACCGCGCCATTGATCGACGGTGATGAAGACCACATCGGGGCGGCGCGGGGCGTCAAGCGGCAAAGACATCGGCGCTCTCCTGATCAAAGGTGACATGCAAAGATTGACCGGGCTCAACCCCGCGCAGGCCCTCACTTGGGGCGTCAAGCTTCAAGGTTTGCGACAGGCCATCAGCATGGCAAGTCAGATAAAGCCGGGTGATCGGACCCTGGAAGAGCTTGGCCTCGACCGTCACGGCTAGGCCCTGCCCTGCCGGAACGATCCGCAGCGCCTCGGCGCGGACCCAGACCTGATGCGCGGCGCTATTGGCCGCGGCCTGCCGGAAAAAGCCGCCAATCCGCAGCTCGCCGCCCTGAGGCGATACGTCAAAGCGGTTGCGGGTGCCGATGAAGCTGGCCGTGTAGCCCGAGGCAGGCATCTCATAAAGCGCTTCGGGGCGCGAGGCTTGCTCGACGCGGCCTTCATGCATGATCACCACGCGGTCGGCGATGGCCATAGCCTCGGCCTGATCATGGGTCACCAGAACCGTGGTGGTTCCCACCGTCTTTTGGATGCGAGCAATCTCATCGCGCAGATGGTCGCGCACCTGCGCATCCAGCGCCGAGAGCGGCTCGTCCAACAAAAGCACATCCGGGCGCGGCGCCAAGGCGCGGGCCAAAGCGGTGCGCTGTTGCTGACCACCCGAAAGCTGGTTCGGGTGGTGATCGCCGCGCGGGCCAAGCCCGGTCATCTCCAAAAGCTCGTTCACGCGGGCGGTGATGGCAGAGGCGCTTTCCCCTGCAATCTTCAGCGGAAAGCCGATGTTTTGGCGCACGGTCATATTGGGAAACAGGGCATAGCCTTGGAACACCATGCCAATGCGGCGCGCTTGCACCGACAGATCGGTGACATCGCGCGTGCCAAAGTGGATCTGGCCGCTGCTTGGTTGCTCAAGCCCCGCGATGATCCGCAAAAGCGTGGTCTTACCGCAGCCCGAGGCGCCAAGCAGCGCGATCATCTCGCCTTGGGCGATATCAAGGTCGATGCCGCTGAGCGCGGGTTTGCCGTTGAAGCTTTTGGTGATGGCACCAAGATGGATGGGCGTACTCATGATTTTGCCTTTTTCGGCAGGCTGGCGTTGGCGGTGCGGCCGTTCAGGCTCACCATCGCAATCGACAGGACAAGCGTAATTGTGAAGTTGATCACCGTCATCACGGCAAGAAGGTTGTAGTCCGCATCCGCACCTTTGAGCATGTTGAGCGCGTAAAGCTGCACCGTCTCATAGCGCGAGCCGACCAAGAGCTGGGTCAGGACCAACTCGTTAAACGAGGTGCCAAAGGCCATAATGCCCGCCATAGCGATGCCGGGGCCGACATTGGGCAAGATCACCCGGATCAGCGTCGCAAAGGGGCTGGCACCACAGGTGCTTGCGGCCTCGGACAAGGCGCGGACATTGGCCGCCGCCATCGCATTATCCAGCGCCCAATAGGCAAAGGGGAAAGCCAAGGCGACATGGCCCAGACCCAGCAACCATACCGTGCCTTGCGCTTGCGGCAGGTAGTCTCCGGTCAGGGTCAAAAGCCCAAGACCGATGATCAAAGTGGGCAAGGCGAAGGGCACCGCCGCCAGCATTTGCAGCGCGATACCGATCTTCGGATTGCGCACCCTTTGCCACCAGACCGCCGGCAACAGCAGCGCCAGAGTGACAAAGGAGACCACAACCGCCAGACCAAGGGTGCGCAGCAAGACGCTGACAAAGCGCTGATCGATGAAGGACTTGGCCCAGTGGCTGAGCGTATAGCCTTCGGGCAGCATCTCGGATCGCCAGACGGTGGCCAAAGAGTAAAGCAGCGTGGCGGCAACCGGCAGAAGGATATAGGCGGCCACGAAGGCCAGCAGAATCCGGCCGGGCAAGACTGAACTTTTCACAGCCATTTCGCCCCCCGTTTAAGAAGCTGACGGTAAGCCAAAAGGCTGACGATCGCGAAAATCATCAAGATCACCGCCATGACCGGCATCCTCTGGCTGCCAAAGAGCGAGCCCAGCATATTGCGGCTCATGTCAAGCGTGATCAGCGGATAGGCAGGCATTGAGGAATTCGACAGCGCCAAGGGCAGCGCGTATTGGCCGATGGCCGAGGTAAAGGTCAGGATCCAACCTGCACCCAGATAGGGCAGCAGCATCGGAAGACCGACATAGCGCCAAAACTCGGGACGCGAGGCGCCACAGCATTGGCAGGCCTCCCACCAGTCCTGCCGTACCAGCCCCATCGCGGGCAGTGTCAGCAGCACATACATCGGCACGAAACCGTAGCTATAGGCGATGACAAGGCCGACAAAGCCACTTGGCACCGGCGGGGTGAAGTCAAACCCCATCGAGCGCAGGCCCAGCGTGATCATGCCGTACGTCCCCAGCGCTGCCATGAAACCAAAGGCCAGACCAATGCCGGAGAAATTGTTGGCGACCGTCAGAAGGCCCATATGCAGGGTTCTCCAGCCGCGGGTCATGCGGGTTAGCATCCAGCACAAAGGCCCGCCCACCAAGGTCGCCACCGTGGCGACAGTGGCGGCCAGCATCACCGTATTGCCAATGGCGCGCCAAGCAGAGGCACTTGCAAGCACGCTTTGCCAGTTATCCAGCGTAAAGCCGGTGCCCTCGGGCCCGGCAAAGCTTCTGCGCACCATAATCAGGCAGGGCAGGATCAGAAGGGTTGCACTGATGACAATGATCGGCAGCGCCGGACCCCAGTCCGACAGCCACCGAACGAACGGATTGCGCCCGGCTATTCGCCGGGACGCAACAGGCGCAGCATCGCCAAGGGCGCGCTGCATGATCAGCCGTTCACAACGTTGTCGACCCAGTATTGGGCGAGCGCGCTGACATCGATGGCCGACCAGTCTTCGACTTGGATGACGTCTTTGTACAGCTCATCCGGCAGCCAGGAGGTGCGAGCCTCGGCCGGAAGCTCCAGATCGCCAAGCACCCAGCGGATCGGGCGTGCGCCGAATTTTGCGAAGGCGATCTGCGCCTCATCCGAAAGAACGAAGTCAAGCATCAGCTTGGCAATGTTCATCTTTTCCAAGTTGTAGCGGTTCACTTGGATGGCCGAAGGCGCGTAGATCGTGCCTTGCGGGATGATGACTTCGCAGTTGATGCCCTTTTCTTTCAACGCAGCGGCCTGAGCGATGCAGTTGAAGTCGTATTTGATCTGGATCGGCACTTCGCCGCGTTCCATGGTCAGCGAGGTCGAAGAACCGCCCGCCATTTGCGGCACAAGTTTGCGCGCGAATTCAGCGCCCGGCGCAAGATCGGTGGCCGAGCCGCCGAAGGCATAGGCCCAAGCGATGAAGGTTGCCATCTGCGTGCCGCCCATGCCCGAGGCATCAACCGCGCTGATCAGGCCGGTGTATTCGGGCTTCAAGAGGTCTTCCCACGAGCGCGGCACGTTCTTGACCACGTCGGTGTTGACGATGATCGCCGGAACGCCGGTGAAGGTTGCAACCCAGCCCCCCGTTGCCGACTTCAGGCTTGCGGGCAGTTTGTCGGCATTCGGCGGCAGGTAGTTCGGCACCACGCCGCGCGCTTCAGCGACCGGCCCGAAGAGAATGCCGATATCGCCCGAGATGCCCACCGGGTTGTTACGCTCGGCGTCGAACTTCAGGATCTCTTCCATCGAGGACATGTCGGTGTCGTGATGGGTGTAGGTGAAGTTATAGGTCGCGGCCATGCGCTCCATGACTTCGCCGTAATTGGCCCAAGTCGCCGGCATACCGTAGGAGGTGTAGACCTCAGCCTCAAGCCGTGCAGCCTCGATATCGACCGGAAGCGCCCAGTCTTCCATCGTTGCGGCAAAGGAGATGGACGGCAGCAAAGTAGCCGCCGAACCAAGCAAGGAAGCCTGCAGCAAAGCACGGCGCGAGAGGGAGAACGTGGTCATCTTTTAAGAACCCTTCTGGGAGTTAGTCATCTTGGTAGTAAGCAATCGCCGTAAGGCAGGCGTCAGGGACGCTGACCTGCGGCGAGGCGGTCTTCGATCTCGGCCAGCACGGCGGGAAGATCGTTGATGGTGTCGATCACGAAATGCGCCCCAACCGCGGTGAAGCGTGCGGTGGCGCGGTCGCGGGCGGTCGAGCGCTCCTCTGCGGAAAGCGCGTCAAGCTCGGCCTCGCTCAGCCCGGTTTCATTGCCCGAAAGCGTCAGGCCAACGGTCCAAGCGCCAGCATTGCGGCCCTCTTCAATGCCCACCGGGGTGTCATCGACTTTGACGACATGGGCGGCATTGGCGATTTCCAGTTTCAGCATATTGGCAAACATGCCCGCCGCATGGGGGCGACCTGCGCAAAGCTCGTCCGAGCAGAACAGCAGATCCGTCGCCACACCGCCCTCGGCCGCGACGGGCAGGACGCGGGTCATGATCGAGCGGGTATACCCGGTGGTCGATCCGATCTTCAGACCCCGCGCGCGCAGATCGGCCAGAACCTTTGCGGCGCCGGGAATGGGCGTCGAATAATGGGCTGCCGTTTCGGTGTTGAGCGGCAGGAAAACCTCATAAAGCGCGTCGATGGCCGCGTCGTCAGGGGCTTTGCCGTGCTGCGCCTGCCATGCGGCGGCGACGCGCGGCGTGGCGAAGACCGCCGCGATATGGTCACGCTTGCCGCGCCCCATCGGCGCGCGGGCCTCATCCAAAGTGATCTCCACGTCAAAGGCGGCAAAGGCCTTTACGAAAGCGCCCATCGGCGCGCGCGATCCGAAATCGACCAGCGTTCCGGCCCAATCGAAGATAACGGCTTCCAGCTTGTTCATTGCAGATCCTCGGGCAAATGGGTGGAGGTGCCGAAGAGGTCGGCGATGATTTCTTCACCAAAGGCGAAGCTGGTTGAGGCGCCGGTGCCACCGGTGATCATAGCGACCCGGACATGCGGTTCGGGCCGAGCCATAAGCACGCGCCGGTCGCTGGCCGAGGCATAGCTGCCCGTCCAATGGCCAATGATGCGGCGATTGGGTTGGTCGATCACCTCGTCAAAGAGACCCATGATGAGATCATCGAAATCGGCGGTGGCAAAAGGTTCGACCGCCGGGCCATAAACATGGCTGTCGCCCACGACGAGCGAGCCATCTGCCGATTGCACGACGATCAGATGCACGCCCGCCGCGCGATGGGCGGGGGCCTCGCGCTCAAGCCTTGCGATAAGGCTCTCGGCACGCGGCAATGCTCTAAATCCGTCATAGCGGGCCAAGGAATGGTCCGACATCACTGCGCTTTGCAGCTTGGGCATGCCATCCGCGGCCACGCGCAGCATCTGCAGCGTGCATTTTTGCAAAGCCGCCTCGCGGGAGATTTCTGGGTATAGGGTGGCAAAATCGTCACCCGGGCAGACCACAACCGCGCCGGCCGAGATCTCACCTGCCGAGGTAACGACGCCGCGCGCCGTCACTTCAAGCACGGCCGTGCCAAAGCGGAAGTCGACGCCTTGAGACTTCTCAAGCCAAGCGGCGAGCTTCGGGAGCGCCTCGCGGCTTTCCACCCGCAGATCGGGGGCGCTGAGCAGCACGTCACGCAGACCATCAATGCGCAGGTTCGGGATGCGGCTCAGAGCCTCTTCACGCGTAAGAAGCCGGCATTCAGCCCCCATCTCAGGCAGCGCAAGATAATCATGCAGCAGCGTGGCCGCTTCTTCGCGATAGGCGGGAAGCATTTGGCCTTCTTGGAGAATCGCGATGCCAGCCTGCGGGGCCACCTCGGCCCAGACATCGCGCGAGCGCCGCGCGCGCCGCCAATGCGGACCGGCCATTTGCCCCGCGACAGTGACAAAGCCAAAATTGCGCACCGAGGCCCCGTTGGCCCGAGCGTCGCGCTCAATCACGCAGACAGACTTGCCTGCCCGGACCCCTGCCAGCGCGGTGCCAAGCCCTAGGATGCCGGCACCGACAACGACAAGATCGTAAAACTTTAACATGTAGCAGCCCTTCTTCTTGGGGGACTGCTACGGGGCCTCTGAATCAACCATGTGGAGAAAATGTATCAGAAGCATGAAATCGTAAGGCGACGGCGAGAAACATAAAAACTTCAATCGCCCCTGATGACTTTCTAAGTTAATCAGATACTTGGACTGAGCCCCCCTGCATTTCGCACGCTCCTACGGATCTCTGACCGCCAAGCTTAGCGAGGGCGGGAGTAGGATCGGCGCGGCAAAGCCCGGCTGCTCCCATCTGCTGGCCTGCCAGGAGGCCTTGCAGGGTGTAAAACAACCACCCAAGAGAAGCACACGCTTAAATATTAAGCACACAACCTAAAGGTTAGGCTGATGACAACTGTTTTACTTGCGCTCGGCTCTCATTGCCCTAAGTGTTAAGTATCTACTGTTACGCAACTGGTAGTATTGATTATTTTGCCTTCTTGACGTGCCTTCAATGTTCCTTTCTGAGTTTGACACTTCGCGCCTGCCAAGGCGGTCAAGGCTTAAGGCCTGGCGAGAGGCTGCGACTGCAGTCTGGGACATTTCACAAGCCGATGAGCAAGATTTCAGCGCCAAGGTGAAAGCCTGGCATGGGCATGAGCTGATCTTCGGCACGATCGAAAGCACCAGCCAAACCACCAATCGGACCGAAGACTGGATCGCTCAAGACGGCTTCGATTATTACATGCTGCAGTTCTACAACCGCGGTTTTCGCCGAATCTTGGACCGATTCGAGGATCGCACGGCCCGCGGCGGCGATCTTGTCACCTTGGACATGACCCAGACGGTCAGTACGATGTCGTCAAGTTACCTCAGCAATGATCTGGTCATCCCCCGCCGCAAGCTGGCGCCTTTGCTGGTCTATCCCGATGCGCATGGCGGCCGGGTGCATGATGCAAGACTGCCGCTCGTGTCGCTTTTGCGCAGCCATCTTGCAGCGCTGACCGAGGCCGCACCAAAGCTCACCGATCTGCAAATGGCCGATCTTCAGCCCGCCACAATCGCATTGGTTGCGGCCACGCTAAATGGTGTGGTCAGCGAGGATATCGCCCCCGAGGTTCGCAGCTCCCTTCTCCTGCCCATTCGCAAATTTGTTGATGCCCATTTGCGATCGCCCGACCTTGGTTTGCCGCATATAGCCGCGCAATTTGGCCTGTCGCGGTCGACCGTCTACCGGATCATGAAACCGGTCGGCGGGGTCAGCGCCTTCATTCTTGAGCGGCGGTTGCGCGCCTGCCGTGCTGACCTCAGACGGCCTGAGTTGCGTCACAAGACGATCTCCGAGATCATGCTGGGATGGGGGTTTAGCAATCCGCAATCCTTCAGCAGCATGTTCCGCCGCGCCTTTGGCATGTCTCCGCGCGCGTTCCGACAACAAAGTGCAGTTCAGAAATCTGTGGCTGCCACCGAGATCGACAGCAACTGGAGTCGCTGGATCAAGGAGCTGAGCTGAGCTCGGCCCCAGAGGCTTTGGCGCCAGAGGATGACATGCGTCGCTCGGCTCCGTTGCCGCTTGAAGAGAGGCCCTCAAGCGCCTCACACCGCACCCGTGAGGTCGCCACACCGTCCCATCTGCGACCACGGGAACGGGCAAATTCCGTGAGGGTTTTGCGGGACAGCCCTGCGTCAAGACGGGACGCAGAATGAAGTCTTGGCGTAAAGCTTGGACCCAGAATGAAGTCCCATCACTTAGCACCCCAGCGATCATCGCAAGCGGTTGACACAGCCACAAGGCACATGGGATGCGACTAGCAGTTGTAGAAATTTGCCGATCACAAACCATATGACGTATCGAATAGAGTAAGCCTAAGCCCCTATCTGACGATGCCGAATTCTCAATTCTCATCGTCGCGATAACGTCGCCTGTCGCCCCATTCACGGCGGTCCTGCGACTGAGACATGACCAAACATTGCTAAGCCCGTCTGCTTTCAGGCGCCCATTCCGGCGTCTGGATCGAAGCCTTGCGCCATAATTTTGGCCCTCACCAAGGACGCGAGAAAAGCATGCAGGCAAGGCGCGACCTAAGTGAGAGGAAAGAGATCATGATGAAAACTCAGATGAGGGGCGGACGCCTGACCATTTGGAAAGGCCGCGTCGCCAGCATTGCTCCGGCGATGGCGGGCTTGGTGCTGGTGTCCTTTGCGGGCGTCGCGCAAGCTCAAGACGCAACTTACGACAACCTGACGGTCAACGAAAACCTCACCGTTACCGGCACGATCGATGCCACGAACGTAGTTGCCGGCACGGTCGATGCCACAAACGTACTTGCCGACACGATCGATGCCACAAACGTACTCGCCGGCACGGTCGATGCCACAAACGTACTTGCCGACACCATCGATGCTACAAACGTACTTGCCGACACGATCGATGCCGGCAACGTTATAGCAGATAACGTTATTGTTGACGGCATCGTATCGGCAGACACCGTATCGGCAGACAACGTGGTGGCCGACAATGTGTTGGCTGACACGGTGGATGCCGATCTCGTGGATGCCGTTTTGGTGGAAGCCGAAACCGTGGAAGCTGACTTGGTCAATGCAGACACCGTCAATGCAGACACCGTCAATGCAGACGTGGTGGACGCCGGCGTTGTCTATGCAGACACCGTAGATGCTGACGTCGTGGAGGCCGGTGTTGTTTATGCAGACACCGTAGATGCAGACGTCGTGGAGGCCGGCGTTGTCTATGCAGACACCGTCGATGCTGACGTTGTCGAGGCCGGTGTTGTCTATGCAGACACCGTCGATGCCGACGTTGTCGAGGCTGGCATCGTCAATGCAGACACCGTCAATGCCGACGTTGTGGAGGCCGACACCGTCAATGCCGACGTCGTGGAGGCCGGCGCTGTCAATGCAGACACCGTCAATGCAGACGTTGTCGAGGCAGGTGTCGTCTACGCGGACACCGTAGATGCCGACGTTGTGGAGGCCGGTGTCGTCTATGCAGACACCGTAGATGCTGACGTTGTCGAGGCCGGCGTTGTCTATGCAGACACGGTAGATGCCGACGTTGTCGACGCCGACGTTGTCTATGCAGACACCGTAGATGCTGACGTCGTGGAGGCGGGCATCGTCTATGCTGACAACGCTATTATCGACGAAAACTTGAACGTGGGTAACGACCTGACTGTCGACGGTCATAGCACCATGAACGATGGCCAGACCGTCCGCGGCGGCCAAGACGTGCGCGGTGGTCAAACTGTGCGCGGCGGCCAAGAAGTTCGTGGCGGCCAAGATGTCTACGGTGGCTCGACCATCAATGGTGGTCAAACGATCAACGGCAAGACCACCCTCAACGGCAACCTGTCGATGACCTCGGGCAATGAAAACACGACCTTTGACGTGAACGGCCGCGGTATGACCGTCACCGTGGGCGGCGCAGGCGATGGCCTTGTTGTTCGCGAAAACCGGGTCAGCTTGCTGACTGCGGACGGTAAGAACGGCATTGAGTCGAAAAAGGGCCATACCAGTGTGACCGGCGAGAAGTCCTCGACGGTCTCGGGTGGCGGCACCAGCATGGTCGTGTCTTCGTCGGGCGTTGCCTTGGATGACGGCGCCGGTGGCCCGGTCCGCATGAGCGGTGTGGCCGATGGTATCGCCCCGACCGACGCTGTGAACCGCCGTCAGCTGGATGCTGTGGCTGACAAGATCAACGGTGGCGTGGCGATGGCAATGGCGATGACCCAGATGCCCGTCCCGACCGGCGATGAGAAGTTCTCGCTGGGCTTTGCAGCGGGCCACTTCGATGGTGCGAATGCTTTCGCCATCGGCGGTGCTGCGCGTCTGGGCGAAAACTGGCTGCTGCGCGGCTCGGTGAGCAACTCTTCGGGTGAAACCGGCGCCGGCATCGGCATCGGCTACAGCTGGTAAGGCCAGCCCTTTCTAACGGATGCCCCCGGAAGCTCTGTTGAAGACTTCCGGGGGCATCTCTATTCAGTTGGTGACCAAGCGAAATCTTTTACCGACCTTGTGAGCAAGCCTCGTGAATAAAATTCTGTCTCTGTGCTGCACTGTCGCTCTTTTGATGCCAGGGCTTGCCTTTGCTCAGGACAATGACAAGCCGGTTACAGTGAAAGGTGCAGGCGGTGCGCCCTGCGCCGAAGCGATCCGGGTTTTCGGGCCAACGGGCACCGACCATGATCGTGGCTTCTATCTTCAATGGGTGAACGGATTTTCGGTTGGCGTGGCGCTGGCCCATGAGGTTGTCGATGTCTCGCCGACCGGAGACCCGGGTGACTTGGTGAAGATCGCGCTTCTGATCTGCGAAGAGGCCAATTTCGCCGAAGGGATCTGGCACAGCGCCGTGGCGACCGCCATTGGCCGGATGCGCCCCTATTGGTCGAACGATCCGACACGGGTGAGTGTCACCTATGAAAGCAACAGCTACTGGTTCTATCAAGATGTCGTCATGCAGCTGCAGACGGATCTGAATCTTCTGGGCTATAATTTGACAGTCGACGGCAACTTTGGCGGTCAAACTGGCGCGGCAATTGCCGACATTCAAAGCCAGATCAACATCCCGAATATGCCAGTGCCGACCGGCCCCCTCTTTTACGCTATGACCCGCCCCCCGCTTTAAGGCAGGGACGGGTCAGCTTTGGTAAGGGCCGCAGGAGCGGCCGGTTCGGGTGGCTGGAGGTCAGCGGGACTTATGCCACCCGCTCACCGCCGACCCAGACGCCGCGCACCAGCGTCGCCGGACCGGATCTTTGCACCCGGATCACATCGCCGCGCAAACCAAGGGCCAAGCTGCCACGATCGGCCAGAGCGGTGGCCTTTGCCGGTGCCTCGGTCACAGTGCGGACACCGCGCGCGGTGTCGCCCCAAAGATCACCCAGCATCAGCGCCGCCGAGAGGAGGCCCGAGGGCACATAATCCGACGAAAGGATGTCCAAGAGACCAAGTTCGGCCAAATGCGCCGCCGCGACATTGCCCGAGTGCGAGCCGCCCCGCACCAAGTTCGGCGCGCCCATCATCACCGCAATGCCCTGATCGCGGCAGGCCTGCGCGGCCTCTTCGGTGGTGGGGAATTCGGCGAAACAGGCGCCATGCGCTTTGGAAGCTGCCACCTGCTCGGCCGTCGTGTCATCATGGCTGGCAAGGACCGCCCCCAAACGCCGCGCCTCTTGCACGGCCGCCGCCTCATGCACGGCGCCAAGCCGCTCGGCAATGGCCTGCTGGGTGGCGACATGGTCGCGGAAACCCTCATCCGACATGCCGTGTTTGCCGACCATGTATTCCTTCAACTTCGACAGATCACGAAACTGCCGTGCGCCGGGGGTATGGTCCATCAGGCTGACGATGCCGACGGTGTCTTCGGGGCCGAACTTTGCCAGTTCTTCGACCAAGGTCTCCGAGCAGACCTCGGCGCGCAGGTGCAAAAGATGGTTGATCCGCAAGGCCCCTTTGCCGCGCAAAGCGATGATCTCATCGGCCAAAGCGCGGGCATATTCGCCGTAATTGGTGTTGGAATTGGTGATCGAACCGACGCGAAGCGCGTCGAACACCGTGGTGATACCAACGCTGGCAAGCTCTCCATCATGGGCCAGAATGGCGGCATGATGCGGCCAATGCACTTTGGGGCGCGGCTGGATATGGCGCTCAAGATTGTCGGTGTGCAGCTCAATCAGCCCCGGCAACACCAGATCGCCGTCGCAATCCAAAGCCCCCGAAGGCACCGAGGATCCGCTGGCGATATCGGCAATCTTGCCCTCTTCGATGCGCAGGCTGCCGCGGATCACCTCATGCGGTAACACAAGGGTGGCATTGGCAAAAATCGTATCCGTCATCTTACTTTATCCTGTCTTGCCGAAGCACGCGCTTAGCCGTTGAATGGCACACAGCTGTCACAGCGATGTGACATCTGGCCGCTAAAGGGCAGCGCATGAACATCAGACGCTACGCCGTGTATTACGCCCCGCCGGCCGGGGCCTTCGCCGATCTGGCCAATCATTGGCTGGGCTGGGATGCCGAACAGGGGCTGGCGATAGCCCAGCCCGAATGGGGCCTGCCCGCCGCCGAGATCACCCGCGAGCCGCGCCGTTACGGCTTTCACGGCACCATCAAACCGCCCTTCCGTTTGGCCACCGATCAAAGCGTTGAGGCTTTGCAAGGGTCGGTGCAGGCGCTGGCGGCCAGCCTTGCGCCGGTCACGCTGCCCGGGTTGCGGCTTAAGAACCTCGACGGGTTTCTGGCTTTGGTGCCGCAAGGCGATGAGGGGCCTTTGCGCGATTTGTCCAGCGCGGTGGTGCGCGGGTTGGAGCCCTTCCGTGCGCCCCTGAACGAGGCCGAGATCGCCCGCCGTCGCCCCGAAAGCCTGAGCCCGCGGCAGCGCGAGTTGCTGGCGGAATTTGGCTATCCCTATGTGATGGAAGAGTTTCGCTTCCACCTCACCCTGACCGACCGTTTGGCCCCAGAGATCGCCACTGAAGCCGCAGACATCTTGCAGCGCCAATTCGCCCCGGTGCTGCCGCAGCCCTTCGCCATCGCTGAGCTTTGCCTTTTTGGCGAAGACAGCGACAGCGGCCAGTTTCACTTGCTGCACCGCGCGCCTCTAAGCGGTTGAAGCGCTGCCAAAAACCGGGCGATGCCCTCTTGCGGGGTGGTGTCATTCACCACCTCATGCAGCTCTAGCCCCTCGGGCATGGCCAGAGAGGCGCGGGCCAGACGGGCGGCGAGATCCGCCCCGGACTCGCGCCCCCGCGCCGCCAGCCGTTGCGCGATGATCTCGGGCGGGGCGGTGACATGGATCACCGCCAGATCCGGGAATTGCGCCTGCGCCGCGCCCAGCATCTGGCGCGAGCAGTTGAAGAGCAAAACCCCCTCGCCCGCCAGCTCGGCCTTGGGGATCGCATAGCCAAGACCATGCGCGCGCCAGTGCAACGCAAATTCGCCCCGCGCCTCGCGCGCGGCGAATTCATCCTCGCTGACGCCCTCGAAATCCTCGCTGCCTGCGGCGGAAGGACGGGTGATCACCCGCCGTGCCAGCCGCACATCGGCCGCCGATTGCGCCGCCGCTGCCATCAGAAGATCCTTGCCGGCCCCCGAGGGGCCGACGACGGCGACCAGCCGGATCATGCCGAAAGACCCGGCGTGAAGCTGGTCACATCCACCAGCCGGTCACAGACCCGCTCACGCGCTGGTTCGTCATGGAAGATGCCAAGGATCGCGGCACCACGGGCTTTGGCCTCTTCGATCAGCGACAAAACCACTTCGCGGTTCACGGCATCAAGGCTGGCAGTCGGTTCATCGAGCAACAGTGCCGGGTAGTCATGCGCAAAGCCGCGCGCGATGTTCACCCTTTGCTGCTCACCGCCGGAAAAGGTGGTGGGCGACAGCGCCCACAGCCGCTGCGGGATGTTCAACCGCTCCAGCAAAGCCGCCGCTTTGGCGCGGGCGGCGTCCACCGGGGTGCCAAGCACCAAAAGCGGCTCGGCGACCACATCGATCGTCGGGACGCGCGGCAAAACCCGCAAGAACTGGCTGACATAGCCCAGCGTATGGCGGCGCAAAGCCACGATGTCGCGCGGCAAGGCCGTGACCACATCCACATCGCCGATACGGATCGAGCCGCCTGCGGCAAGGTAATTGCCATAGACCATCCGCATCATGGTGGATTTGCCCGAACCCGACTGGCCAATCAGCCCGACGCATTCGCCAGCCGCCACATCAAGATGCCCCCCCACCATCACCGGCAGCACGGTGCCGCCTTGATTGTGCAGGGTGAAGTTTTTGGAAAGATTACGAACTTCGATCATCATCACACCTGCAAGACCGAGGAGACAAGAAGCTGGGTATAGGCATGCTGCGGATCATCCAGCACCTGATCGGTCAGGCCCGCCTCAACCACATGCCCGGATTTCATCACCATCAGCCGGTCGGCCAAAAGCCGCACCACCGCCAGATCATGGGTCACGATCACCACCGACAGGCCCAGATCGCGCACCAAGCCGCGCAAGAGATCCAAAAGCCGCGCTTGGACCGAGACATCAAGGCCCCCTGTCGGCTCATCCATAAAGACCAGCTTCGGCGCGGTGACCAGATTGCGCGCGATCTGCAAGCGCTGCTGCATCCCGCCCGAGAAGGCCGAGGGACGATCATCGATCCGCTCGGCGGCGATCTCGACCCGGCCAAGCCAATCGGTCGCGGTGTCGCGGATCTGCCCGTAATGCCGGGCCCCCACGGCCATCAGCCGCTCGCCCACGTTGCCGCCAGCGCTGACGCCCATCCGCAACCCATCGCGCGGGTTTTGGTGCACATAGGCCCAATCGCTGCGCAACAGACGGCGACGCTCGGCCTCGCTTAAGGCCAGCACATCCACACCATTGTAGGACAGCCCCCCGGCATCGGGGCGTTGATGCCCTGCCAAGCAGGACAAAAGCGTCGATTTGCCCGACCCGCTTTCGCCCACGATCCCCATCACCTCGCCGGGATAAAGATCAAAGCTCACGTCTTTGCAGCCGATGCGCGCCCCGTAATAGCGGCTCAGACCCTGCACCGAGAGCAAGGGTGCGGCGGCCTGCGCCGAGAGTTGTCGCTCCATCATGACCATTATGCGGCCTCCGGGGAAAGGCGCCCGCGATGGCCTTCGGCCTGCCGCGTGGCGCAGAAATCGGTGTCCGAGCAGACGAACATCCGGCTGCCCTGATCGTCGGTGATCACCTCATCGAGATAGCTGGTGCCGCAGCCACAAAGGTCGCAGTTATGCTCGGCTTTTGAGGCTTGGAACGGGTGATCGTCGAAATCGAGGCTGACGACCTTGGTGAAGGGCGGCAGAGCGTAGATCCGGCATTCGCGACCGGCCCCAAAAAGCTGGATGGCGGGACTGTCATTCAGTTTGGGGTTGTCGAATTTCGGGATCGGAGAAGGGTCCATCACATAGCGGCCCTCGACCTTGACCGGATAGGCATAGGCGGTCGAGACCTCGCCGTGGCGGGCGATGTCTTCGTAAAGCTTCACATGCATCAGCCCGTATTCTTCCAGCTCATGCATCTTGCGCGTCTCGGTCTCGCGCGGTTCAAGGAAGCGCAAAGGCTCTGGGATCGGCACTTGATAGACTAGGATCTGGCCCTCGCTCAGCGGCTGTTCGGGGATGCGGTGGCGGGTCTGGATGATCGTCGCCTCAGCCGTTGCCTCGGTCACCGCCACGCCCGAGGTGCGCTGGAAGAAGCGCCGGATCGAGACTGCGTTGGTGGTGTCATCCGCGCCTTGGTCGATCACCTTCAACCGGTCGACCGGCGTCAGGCAGGCTGCCGTCACCTGCACCCCGCCGGTGCCCCAGCCATAAGGCATCGGCATCTCACGGCTGGCAAAGGGCACTTGGTAGCCGGGCACCGCCAAGGCTTTCAACAAGGCCCGGCGCAGCATTCTTTTCGTCTGTTCGTCCAGATAGGCGAAATTATAAGCCTGATCGGTCATCGGGTTTTGACCTTTTTCGGGGCCGCAGGGCGGCCGGATTTCAGGAAGGCAAGGACAAGGAAATGCGGCATCACGCTGCATCCTCGGGCTTTTGCGCAGCGATCGCCTCGGCGCGCAGGCGGCGGACAAGCTCCAGCTCGGCTTGGAAATCGACGTAATGCGGCAGTTTGATATGTTCGAGGAAGCCAGTGGCTTGGATGTTGTCGCAATGCGACAGCACAAACTCCTCATCCTGCGCCGGGGCGCCGATGTTATCCTCGCCCAGCTCTTTCCAGCGCAAAGCCCGGTCGACAAGGCTCATCGAGATCGACTTGCGTTCGGACTGGCCAAGCACAAGGCCGTAACCACGGGTGAATTGCGGCGGCTCGATTTTAGAGCCTTTGAACTGGTTCACAGACTCGCATTCGGTCAGCTCGATCTCGCCAATCTCGACGGCAAAGCCCAACTCGGGCAGTTCCACCTCAACCGCGACGCGGCCAATGCGCAACTCGCCCACGAAAGCATGGGTGCGCCCGTAGCCGCGCTGGGTGGAATAGGCCAGCGCAAGGGTGAAGCCCTCATCCGCCCGCGCCAAGGCCTGCAAGCGCAACGCCCGGTCGGCGGGCAATTCCAGCGGCTCACGGGTCAAGTCGCGCGGGGTGAGATCGCTGAAAGGCTCGGCCTCGATCAGACCGTCTTGGTCCAAAAGCTCAGTCACATGCGGGACCGCCTCGCCGATTGCGGGGCTGCGCGGCGCGGCGGGGGCCTCGCCTTCCGCCATCAGAGCAAAGTCCAAAAGCCGGTGGGTATAGTCGAAGGTCGGCCCAAGGATTTGGCCACCGGGGAGGTCCTTGAAAGTCGCCGAGACGCGGCGGTCCACGGTCATTGACGCAGTATCAACCGGGGTTGAGGCGGTGAAACGCGGCAAAGTGGTGCGATAGGCGCGGATCAAGAACACCGCTTCAATCAGATCGCCCCGCGCCTGTTTGATCGCCAAAGCGGCGAGATCAGGGTCGTAAAGCGAGCCTTCGGCCATCACCCGGTTCACCGCCAGCGCCAGCTGTTCGCGGATCTGCGCGATGCTCAACTCGGCAATGGCAAGATCGCCGCGCCGCTCTTCGGCAAGCCAGGCATGGGCGGCATCGATGGCACGCTCGCCGCCTTTGACAGCAACATACATCAGTTGGCCTCCACTTTGGTGCTGCGCGGCAAGGCGGCAAGGCGCTTGTCGCAGGTCAGGATCACGTCAAAGCCCAAGGGGAAAAGCTTGCGATTGGCTTGGAAGGCGGCCGTCTCGGGCAGCGAAAGCCGCGCCTCCGCCGCGATCCCCGGCCCGGTCAATCTGGCCCCGGTCGCCGTCAGTTCCGGCATCTCGACGATCAGCGTGGCTGAGCGGTCGGGATAGGCAGGATCGCCGATTTTGAACTGGGTGACGGGGTGCAGATCCTCCCAAGCGCCAAGGGCGAACTGCGCCTCTTGTGCTGAGACCAGCGGCGCGCCGCAGTGAAAGGCGATCCAACTGCGCAGATCAGCACAATCGTAGGCTCCGGCCAGATGCAGAGGGGTCGTCGCATCGGTCAGCGTCAAAAGCGTGACACCGGCGGCGACGGACAAGGGCGCAGGCGGCTCGGCGCCTAGCACGGTATGGATGCGACCCGGCCGCGCCATCGCTTCAAGCAAAGCGCGGAACGCATGGGCAGATTGCGGGGCGGGATCGGCGAAACCGCCGGTCAAGATTGCGGTCATTTATCCTCTCCGCGCATCAGGGTGAAGAATTCCACACGGGTCGCGGCGGCCTTTTCAGCCCGCAGATCGCGACGGGCCTTGGCCTCTTGGCGCAAGGGGGCCAACACCTCGGCCTC
This sequence comes from Pseudogemmobacter lacusdianii, assembly GCF_030848395.1. Taxonomy (GTDB): domain Bacteria; phylum Pseudomonadota; class Alphaproteobacteria; order Rhodobacterales; family Rhodobacteraceae; genus Pseudogemmobacter; species Pseudogemmobacter lacusdianii. Next base: position 46,626 of record NZ_JAVDBT010000016.1, read on the forward strand.
CAGCGCCGCAGCGCCTGTCGCTTGCAGCATCGCATCCAGAAGGGCGGCGCGCAAAGCGTGGGATTTGTCGCGGCCTTGCACGAAAGCATGGCCGACAGAGCCCGCCGCCAGCTTCACCGAGCAACGGGTCACGGTCATCTCGCCAAGGTTAAAGGGCGCGCCGGTGCCACCCACCCTGCCCCGCACCATCACCGCGCCAATCTCAGGCGCGCGCAAAAGTTCATGGGCGGGAAGCTTGGGCAGCAGTTCGGCCAGCCGCGCCGGCGAGGCCTTGGCCAGAACGGCCATCCACTCTTGCCGCGCGGCTTGAGCGGGGTCCGCAAGCGCGACCGTGTCAGGGGAGTTTTGCATCTGAGACATTTGTCCTCGACAAGATTTCGGACTTGTCTAGATAACTAGACAACTATACAAATCCATAAAGGCCCGCCGCTTCGGCCTCAACGCTTTTGTTGTGAAATTTTGGTGACAGATGAGTCGCACTCCGATCTGGCAAAGCATCCATGCCACGCTTTCGGCCGAGATCGCCGAAGGGATCTACCCCCCCGGCACCCGCCTGCCGACCGAGGCCGAACTGGCCAGCCGCTTTGGCGTCAACCGCCACACCGTGCGCCATGCGCTGGCGGCTCTGGCTGAGGGAGGTTTGGTCAGCAGCCGCCGGGGTGCGGGGGTTTTCGTCACCGCAAGGCCAACAGATTACCCGCTGGGCCGCCGGGTGCGGTTTCACCAAAACGTGGAAGCCACCGGGCGCACGCCCTCGCGCAGATTGACGCTGCTCGAGACCCGCCCGGCTTCGACAAAAGAGGCCGAGGCTTTGGCCTTGCCCCCAGCGGCCCCGGTGCATGTGGTTGAGGGCCTGTCGCTGGTTGATGGCCAGCCCGTCGCGCATTTCCGCTCGGTCCTTGATGCCGGGCGGTTCCCCGAGCTTTTGCGCCATCTGGCGCAGACCCCTTCCCTGACCGCCGCGCTTAAGGCTTGCGGGTTGGAGGATTACACCCGGAAGGAAACTCGGCTGACGGCGAAACTCGCCACCCCATTGCAAGCGCTGCATTTGCAACTGAAAGAGGGCGCGCCAATCCTGCGCTCGGTCGCGATCAATGCCGATGCGGCGGGGGTGCCGGTGGAATATGGGTCAACATGGTTTGCGGGGGATCGGGTGACCCTGACCGTCTCGCCCGAGGGGGCAGGCTGACGGTCAGGGTGTGGCGGGATTAGCCGCTGTATTTTTCCAAGAAAGCCTCGGCCTTCAGCTGACGGAAATCCGTCAAAGCCGCCTGCAGGCGGGTGTGATCCCACTCCCACCACGCCAAGGCCAGCATCCGCTCGGCCACGTTGGGGGTAAAGCGCGCCCGGATCGGCACCGCTGGAACGCCTGCCATAATCATATAGGGCGGCACATCCTTGGTGACGATCGCGCCCGAGGCAATGACCGCGCCGGTGCCGATGGTGACATCGGGCTTCACGATCACCCCATGCCCCAGCCAAGTGTCCACGCCAATCACCGTGCGGCGGCTGCTGCGACGGGCGAAGAACTCTGCGTCATCCGCCTCGCCTTCCCAATAATAGGAGGAGCGATAAAGGAAGTGGTGCAGGCTGGCGTGATCCATCGGATGATCGGTCGGCCCGATCCGGCACATCGAGGCGATATTGGCGAATTTGCCGATATGGCTGTTGGCGATATCGCAAAGCCGGCCGCAATAGGCGTAATCGTCAAAGCGGCTGTTCAGGATCACGCTCTGCTCGCCAAGCTCGACCCAAGCGCCGCAGCTGGAATTCTCCAGCTGCACGCCCGGATGGATCAAGGGCTGATCTGAGGATAATTTGGTCATGCGTTGCCCTTGATCAATTTGCGGCGCAACCAGCCCGAGAAGCTGTCCATCGCCATCACGGTCAGCACGATCAAGACCATGTAATAGGCCACATCTTCCCAATCTTTCTGGGTCTGGATCGCTTGCGTCAGCAAAAGGCCGATGCCGCCGCCAACGATTGCGCCGATCACGGTGGCGCCACGGGTGTTGGATTCAAGGAAGTACAGCACTTGGCTCAAAAGCACCGGAGCGACCTGCGGCAGCACGCCGAAGCGGGCACGTTGCACAGTATTGGCGCCGGTAGAGCGGATGCCCTCGACCTGCTTTTCGTCAATGTTTTCCAACGCTTCCGAGAAGGTCTTACCAAAGCTGCCAGTGTCGGTCAGCAAGATCGCCAAAGCCCCGGTCATCGGCCCCGGACCAAAGGCACGGGCCAGCACGATGGTCCAGATCAAGCCATCAACGCCGCGGATGAAGTCAAACACCCGGCGCAGCGCAAAGCGCAGGCTGGCAAAGGGCATCATGTTGCGTGCAGCCATAAAGGCCAAAGGCAAGGCCACAAGGGCAGCGCCAAAGGTGCCAAGGAAGGCCATCAGCACGGTCTCGAACATCGCCCAAGCGACATCCCCGTGCCGCCACATCGAATTGGTCCAGAAGTCGTGCAACACGGCCGAAATGTTCGACCGCTCCGCCTCGACCCGCTCTCCCCAAAGCACCGAGGCGGCGATCTCAGGCCAGCTCATATAGTGGAACGGGCTTTCGATGCCGAAGAAGAACAAAGCCCAGCCTGCTTGATACTTGAGGGTCTCGGCCTTGGCGCGGGTGTAGGAGAACCGCCCGGCATCGGTGGTGACGCTGACGCGGGACTCGCTGGCGCTGATCCACTCGGGCAGCGGCTGCGGCGCATCAAGCGTCACCCCATCCGCCGTCTGGGTGATCACGATATCGCCGTAGCCCGGCACCTCATAGCGCGCGCCACCGTCGAAATAGGTGATCAAATGGCCATTCCCAAGGTCAACCTTGGTGCCATCGCTGGTCTCGCTGACCCATTCGGGCAGATAGCCCGCCGGATAGGTGCCCTTGCCCTCACCATCGATGGCAATGCTTACCACGCCCGAGCGGTTGTTGCGGGTGACATGGGTCTTATGCTGCCAGAAGTCCGACATCAGGATGGCGGCATTGTCCATCCGCGCGCGGCTTGCCAGCCCCGGCAGATCAAAGGCCATTGCGCTATAGATCAGATAGGCCAGCACGATCAGCGGCAAGAGCATCGCCTTCATCTTGCGCCGGGCAAATTGTGCGGTGACGCTTTGGGCAAGGCTTGGGGAAACCGAAGGGTTCAGGGTGGTGGTGGTCATGATTTATCCCTTTACCAGACGCGCGCGGGCATTGTCGGACAGGCGGTCAATCACCGCGATGGCAAGGAAGAGCAGCAAGAAGATCGCAACCACTTGATCGTAGCGGCCAAGGCCCCATTGCATGGCGATCTTTAGATCATAACCAATGCCGCCCGAACCCACGAAGCCAAGGATCGCCGAGGCGCGGACGTTGATCTCAAGCCGCATCAAGCCATAGGACAGCCAGTTCGGTGCGACCTGCGGCAAGATGCCAAGCCCCATCCGCTGCATCCAATTGGCCCCGACCGAGGTCAGCCCTTCGACGGGCTTCATGTCGGAATTCTCAGCCGCTTCGGAGAAAAGCTTGCCCAAAGCCCCGGTGGTGTGAATGGCAATGGCGATGACCGCAGGCACCGGGCCAGGGCCAAGGATATAGATCAAGATCAATGCGATCACGATCTCAGGCACAGCGCGGCTGGCATCCATGATACGGCGCAAAACCGGCGTCAGGCGCGGCCAAGGCGAAAGGCCGGGCGAGGACAAAAGCGCCATAATCACGGCCAGCGCGCCGCCAATCAGGGTGGATACCGCTGCAATATTCAGCGTCTCGATCAGCGAGGGCAGATAGGACCAGAAAAGGCCCGGCAGATTGGCGCGCTTTTCCCAAGCCTCGGCCACCACTTCAGAAGGAAAGGCAAAGACCATCGGCAGGCCCGAGAAGAACCCTCCGGCGTTGCGCTCTTCGGCCAGATGAAAGCCCGAGGCCATCGTGGCGATGAAGAACACCAAAAGGATCGTGCCATAGAGCCGGCGGCGCCGGGTCAATTCCATGTAATGCGCAGCCGGATCGTCGGCTTTCGGTCTTGGTCCCGGCTCAGGCCCGAAGGCGATATCTACCATGAAGGCTCTCCTTGCCCGGCCAGGGCCGTAGGCATGTAAAAAAGCGCCGCGCCCCTTGGGGACACGGCGCTCTTAGGCTGGGAAATTATTGGCTGGCTTCTTGCAGCTTGCGTGCGGCGATCACGCCCAGATATTCGTCGTGGCCAACCTCGACGAAGTCCTTGGCTTCACCGGCAGCAACGCTATAGGCGCAGGCCTTGTCGGTCTCGTGCAGGTCAGCGGTCAGTTGGGTGACTTTGGCCTTCACGTCTTCCGGAAGTGCCTTGCGGACAACCATCGGGCCTTCCGGGATCAGCTTGGACTTCCAGATCTCTACGAGATCATTCATCTCGACCAGACCGGAATCCGCGGCTTTGCGGAAGGCGCCCGAGTTGTAGCCGTCTTCCCAGTTGCCCAGACCATCGGCCCAGCTGACGCCTGCGTCCACATCGCCATTGGCGACAGCAACGATGGTCTGCTCATGGCCGCCCGAGAATTTCACTTCCGAGAAGAATTCTTCAAGGTTGCCAAGGGTTTCGGTCAGTTCAGCTGCCGGCACCAGATAGCCCGAGGTCGAATTCGGCTCGGCGAAGGCAAAGCCTTTGCCTTTGGCCTCTTCGATCGAGGTGATGCCCGAGTCTTTATGGGCAAAGCCGAAGGCGTAGTAGCCGGTCGAGCCGTCCATGTTTTGCTTGGTCAACTTCACTTCAACGGCTTCAGCGTCGGTCAGGTAGATTTTGGCATAGCCCGAAGCGCCCAGCCAAGCCATGTCCAAGGTGCCGCCCAAGAGGCCCTGGATCACGCCGTCATAATCGGCGGGGGTGAAGACCTTGACCGGCACACCCAGCTCTTTTTCAATCGCCACGCGGTAGCATTCGCTCGAGGTCATGCGGTCTTGCGCATTCTCGCCGCCAAGGATGCCGATGTTGAAGCCGGTGATGCCTTGCGCCGAAGCAGCCGAGGTCAGCGCGGTGGTGGCCGCAAGGGCCAGAACGATCTGTTTCATAACGTCTCCGTCGGTGGAAAAAGGCCGCCCCCCCCGTTCCGGGGCAAGGCGGGCCGGGGGAAAGGGTTAAGCCATCATCTGATCGGCATAGGCCTGATCGGGGATGTGATCTTGCGGGATCGAGGTCGAGGTCGCGGCCTCGTTAAAGCTCTCATCCGCGCCATAGATGTCGCGGGCCACGCCGGTCGAAAGTTGCGACGGCACGCCGTCAAACACGATGCGACCATCGCGCATGCCGATCACCCGGTCGCAATAGCGCCGCGCAGTGTCCAAAGTGTGCAGGTTGGCGATGACCATCCGCCCGTCTTCGGTGTTGATCCGCTTCAGCGTGTCCATCACCACTTGGGCGTTCATCGGGTCAAGCGAGGCAATCGGTTCATCAGCAAGGATGATCTTGGGGTCTTGCATCAGCGCCCGCGCAATCGCCACGCGCTGCTGCTGCCCGCCCGACAGAGCCTCGGCCCGCTTCGGGGCCTGCTCGGCGATGCCCAGCCGGTCAAGGATCTCAAGCGCGCGCAAGATATCGCTGCGGGGCCAGAGGTTGAAGAAAGTGGTCAAGGTCGAACGGCGATTGAGCAGCCCATGCAGCACGTTCGAGGCCACATCCAAGCGTGGCACCAGATTGAACTGCTGGAAGATCATCGCGCATTGGCTTTGCCATTCGCGGCGCTGCGCGCCTTGCAGGGCAAGGATGTTCTGGCCATCCACCTCAATCGCACCCGAGCTGGCATCGGTCAGCCGGTTCATCATCCGCAGAACGGTCGACTTGCCCGCACCCGAGCGCCCGATGATCCCGACAAAGGCCGGCCCGTCAATGCGGAAGTTGATCTGATCCACCGCAGTGCGGTTGCCGAAAATCTTGGTGACGTTCTGAACGCGAAGCAAAAGCCATCTCCCACAGGTCTAGGTGGGGGATAACGGCGACACATCACAGCCGATGTTCAGTTCGGTGACGTTTTTATGATAATGCAAGAGGGCTGAGCCATAGCGATCGCCCTGCCCCGCGCCTGCTGTAGCTTGATTATACCCGGTCCGGCGACTTTCGGATCACCTTGCCTGAGGCGGAGAACCGGGTCGGAGAGGTCGGCGTCAGCACAATCCGACAGGGCGCGCCGAAGGCTTGGAACACGGCGGCCTCCAAGCCCTTTACCTCAGGCTCGGCCGCCGCTGTGCTGTGAAGATAAATCACCAATGCTGCGCGGCCGTCGGGGCCTTCTTCCAGAACCGACACCACGTCTTTGCTTGTGCAGCCGGTCGTTTCGCGCAGCAATTGGTCGATATCATCAAGGTTGATCATCCGTCCATTCACCTTGGCCGCATGATCGCCTCGACCAACGACGAAGAGCTGCTGGCTGCGGAGAAACCCGATATCCCCGGTGTCATAGAGCGGCTGGGCGGTTTTCGGATGGGCAAAGGTTGCAAGGCCCGTGGCCAAGCTTGGGGCCGAGACGCAGATGCGCCCCGCCTGCCCCTCTGCGCACAGCTGACCTTCAGGGTCGACGATCGAAACATCGACCCCCGGCAAGGGCGCGCCGCAATCAAGATAGCCGCCCCCATTATCGGTGCAAATGCCTTCCCGGATGCCACTGCCGATGCTGACACCAAGACCCAGCTCGGCCATACCATAGCTTGGGTGGATCACCCCTTCGCGGCCCCCCAAACCGAAGCGAGCGATAAACTCTTGCAAGACCTGCGCCTTGATAGGCTCGGCCCCAACACCAATGACACGCAGCTTTGCAAGCGCGGGCAGTGGGCGGTTCTCGGCCTGCTGGCGCCGGCTGCACAGCTCTAGCCCGAAGGGCGGCACATAGGTGATGCTGGCACCAGTCCGCGCGCAAAGGTCTAGCCAGTCCAGCGGCGCCCGCAGGAAGGCACGTGGCGAAAGCAGATGCAACTCGATCCCGCTATAGACCGAGCAGAGCAGCATCCCCACAAAGCCCATGTCATGCGCCAACGGCAGCCAAGAAAGGGCGCAATCGGAGGGGCCAACCTGCAAGCGCGTACAAAGGGCGCGGACGGCATGGTCCAGCGCAGAATGCCCAAGCGCGATCGCCTTTGGCTGCGAGGTCGTGCCAGAGGTGAACTGGATAACCGCCAGATCAGCGGCTTCGTGTTGGCGCGGTACAAAGGCCGTGGCCTCTGTCTCATCCAGAAGGCTTTGCGATGCGACCAGCTGAACCGAGGCTACAAGCGCAGAGCCGCGCACCATCTCAAGAATGTCGTCATCGGCGATCAGAAGATCCGCCTTGGCCGCCGCAAGATACTGCGCAAGCCGCTGAACCTCGGCCATGCGGTCCTTGCGCGGATGCGGCTCGGCCAGATTACAAGGCGTGCAACCTGCCGCCTGCACCGCAAAAAAGAGGGTGACAAAGTCAGCATCATTGCGCGCGATCAGGGCAACCCGCGCCTGCCGCGGCAGATCAAGCGACACCAAGAGATTGGCCGCCTGCTCAGCTTTACGCTGCAATCTCGCATAGCTGAGCTTCACGCCCGGCTCGGTCGGACGGTCGTAGAAGGTGATCCCCGTCGCGGTCTGCGCCGCACGGCAAAGCGCCTGAAAGGCGGTTTCGGCCCCCATCGTCAAAACGCCACGCTTGGAAGCTGCTTCAGCGACAGCGAGAGCCGCCAGTCCAGCGCCCCCAAGGGACCCGAGACGATCTTCGGCGCGCTCAGCTCGGCAAACCCCTCGACCGCAGCTTTCAGCATCTGCCGCGCGAAGAGTGCACCGGCGCATACCCTTTCGCCCGCTCCAAAGGCCAAAAGACGACCAAGCTTATCCTCGGCCAAGACACTGTCGCGGATCCTTGCAATCAGCGTATCGGCATCGGTACCATTCACGCCAAGTAGGTTGGCGATGACCCGATGACCCGGCGCAAGTACCCTCCCATCCGCAAAGCTAAAATCGCAAAGCGCGCGCCGGGCGACCAAGGGAGTTGCAGGCAGAAAAGTCAGCGCACCCTCAACAAACCGCGCCGCCGCATTGCCGCCCTCGGCGCGGATACCTTCAGCCAATTCAGGGTGAGACGCGAGCGCGAGCACCATCCAATGCAATGCAGAGCTTGAAGAATCGACGCCCGCGACGATCAGGTTCAACACCTCAAGATCGACGTTCTCGATCTCGCCGCGCGCCTCGGCTTCGGTGAAGCGCGCAAAGATCGGCTGCGAGGCAGCATGGCCCTGCCGCAAGCGGCGCAAAGCGTCCAAAGCCTGCTCACGCGCGGCTTTGAAAGCGCGCAGCTGGGCCGCGCGGGCATCAGGCTCAATCGTTTTGAAATAGTGGTTGGAGACAAAGGTGTTGCGCGACGCCGTATCAGAAAGCAGCATGATCGCGCGCGCATCGATCAGGGGCAGCTGATCCTGTTCGACGCCAAACTGGACCTCTAAAAACACGTCCAACAGCAACTGATAGAGCGCGGAGTGACAAGGAGCCGGGGGATTGCGCCCTGCCTCGAAGATCATCCGCGCGACACGGGCTTTGGTTGCAGCGGCAAGCGCGGGGGCTGAAAACTCTTTGAAAAACGTGTCGCTGAGCGCGCGCCGTGCCTGCCAAGCGAGACCGTTTTCCGTAAAGCGCGACGGTCCAAGGATTTGCCGCATCCACTGCAAGTCTTTTTCCAGCACATGCGAGGGCGCGCGCATGACGGCAAAGATATCGGCAGGCTTTTGGATCAGCAGGATCTGCTCCCCCTGCATTGTCAGCGGGCGGTTTTCCTGCGGATGGCTCTGCGCGATCTGCAGCAGCTGATCAAACATCCGCGCCTGTCACCAAAGCAAAAATATCGTTCACAGTGGTGCAACGATATAGCGCATCGAGGTTCAGGATCTGCCCGGTCAAATCTTCGATCTCCAGCGTGATCAACTCGATCGCCAGACTGTCGATCGTTGCCCGGTCGCGCAGATCCTCATCCATCGACAAAGCGCCTTTGGGCAAGGCAAGGCAGCGGCATATCGCATCACGCAGCTTCTCGGGCGTGAGAGCTTTGCGTGGGTTGGGCGCGGCAAAATGGATCGGCTGCGAGGTCATAAATGGCTTACTTCGGTTCAGGGAAAAGCGCGTAAAGCAAGATATCGTCGCGTTTGCCGTTCGGCGTGAGCACCTCACTGCGCAAAACGCCTTCCAATTGGAACTTCGACTGATCGGCGTAAAGCCGGGCGGCTGCATTCGCGCGATTGATCCGCAGCTTCACCTTTGCCACCCCCATCCGCTTGAAAAGATGGCGCATCAGAACGCGGCTGGCGTTCAGCAAAAGCTCTGCTCGATCCTGCAAGGCGCGATCCATAGCCAAATCGAAATCGGCCAATTTATGCGTCTTGTCGAACCGGACCTTCAGATAGCAGTTCAGCCCGAGATTGGCTGCATCCGCGATGGTCAGAAGAAGGAAGCCCTCATCCCGGCATTGCTCGATATGGCGCATATGGTCGAAGAGGGTGAAAGCACGGGTGCTGATGTTCAATCCGCGCTTCACATAATCGCTGTTGAACCAAGCAAGATATGCGTCGGTGAGGTCGGAAACCTCCAAGGTTCGAACAACAAATCCACCGGCGAATGGGAGCGAAATCTTATGTGTCATACGGACGGTCAAGCGACAGGAAGCCCCATCGCTTGACCTACCTCTTTCATCAGAAGCGGTAATTCACACCGATCTTGACCTGACGAGAGTCGCCAGATTGATCGAATGACGCTTCCTGGGGCACATCTTCGCCGTCCACCCAATGTTCTGTGTAGTGCCCAATACTATCAAAGCTGTAGCGGTTGATCTCCGCGAAGATCGAAAGGTTCGGTTGCAGATAGTGCTCCACCCCCAGACCAGTAACGGTCGCCTTACCGCTGTTCGAATGCTCCTCCAGATCCACATCTTCTTCGTCTAAGACGACCCAGTTTTCACCCAGCTTACCATTCGCACGCCCCACAGAGCCGTAGAAGAGCGTTGTTTCGCCGAGCACGTAGCCCCCGCGCAATTTCAAAGTTGCGAGGCTTTTCAAGGAATCTTGCGAGTCCGACAGCGTGTCGAAGTCAGCAATGGCGCCGATCACAAAGTTGCCGTAGCGCTTATCGTAACCGACCCGAACCCCATAGGATTTGCTTTTCACCCCGTAATAGGGTGGCCAGCCCTCATCGCAATCGTCTCCAGGAAAGCAATTCTTGTCGAAATCGCTGTTGACGTGCGAGAACGTACCACCAGCATAGAAACCATCAAAGGTCACGCCGGAGGCGATGGATGAGGCGCTTCCGACTGGAGCGACAGGCGTTCCATCTTGGGCAGCGACCAGGCTGGCAGATCCAAAGGTCAGCGCCACTGCCAATGCAGCAAGTTTTGTATTCATAGTGTTAGGCTCATATCAGAAGAGGTTTCTTTGGCAAAAATTCTGCAACAACGGAACGACCAAGATAGGATCTACCCCTAAAAGCTGAACATGAGAAATTCAACTGCTTTCCAAGAAGAAACGCCCCATTATCAGAGCCTTCTACATGGATCCGCGCGCCTACCTCTCCCCCCCCCGACCATCTAAAGCCCCGCCATGTTTAAGCATATTCGCCGGTTACTTTTTCCATATTGAAGACAATCTCTAGCAATAGTTGCGCCAGCACGGTTAGCGATACCGCTTTGGGGAGAAGGTTTGGCCACCGAAGCTGACGGGACCGGCGACGCCGTATTAAAGCTGAATGCCCCCGCTCGCTGCCGCAGAACCTGCCAAAGCAAGGGCCAGCAGCTATCCGCTGCCATTAAAGAAAACACCGCAGAATCAAACAGATATCTTCAAACCTCGACGATCTAGGTTTGGCTCAATCAGTGACGAACTGGACAACTCAGTCCAGTACGAGTATCGCGCAGACGAGGCCCAAGGCGAAAGCGCCCCTTGGGACCGGGTACGAGAATTCTGCATTCGGCGATGGCCCCGCCTTGAGGGGCCAATACCGTCAGTCGAGGGGAAGATGTGACCATACCGCTGTCTTTTCCGGTCGCCACCCCGCCCGATCTTTCCGGGGTAGAGCCCGACATGAAGGTGGGCTTCCTGCTCGCCCCACGCTTCACGCTGATCGCCTTGTCCTCTTTCGTAGATAGCCTGCGCCATGCCGGTGACGAGGCCGATTTCAGCCGTCAAATCTATTGCGCATGGCAGATTTTATCCGAGACCCCGGGCCAGAGTGTTGCTTCCTCGAGTGGCATCGAGGTTGTACCAAGCACAGCCCTGTCGCAGGCCGGTGACATCACCCATCTGGTGGTCGTTGGCGGGCTTTTACCTGATTGCTACCATTTCGATCCGCCGACCCTGCAGTTCATTCGCGATGCCTACGCTCGAGGGGTCAGCATTGTCGGCCTCTGTACCGGCAGCTTCCTTCTGGCTGAATTGGGTCTGTTAGAGGGACGGCGCTGCGCGGTCCATAATGAGCATATTTCGGCGTTTCGCACGCTTTACCCTAAGGCGCTTGCGACGGCGGATGATCTCTACGTCTCGGACCGCGGTGTATTCACCTGTCAGGGCGGGACATCGGCCTTGGAGCTGGCCTTTCACCTGATCGATATCCACTGCGGCAAAGCGCGGGCGACGAAGGCGATCAACTCTCTGTTGATGCAGGGAAAATTCAACCACAGTCACCGCTTTCGCCCGCATGGGCATATGGCTGCATGCGGCAATCGTAAGGTGGAGCAGGCCGTTGAGATCATGGAGCGCCATTTGATCTCTCCGATGCCGATCACCGATGTGGCCCGCAGCGTTGGCTGCTCGACCCGCGAATTGTCGCGGCTGTTCCAAAAATATGGGGGGCAGACGCCAAGCGAGACCTGGCGCCGCATGCGCGTTGCGCATGGCCATTGGATGCTCCTGAACACCGAACGGAGCATCACTCAGATCGCTTACGAATGCGGTTTTGCCGATTCCGCCCATTTCACGCGCTGTTTTAAAGACATCTATAAGACGCCCCCCAATGCCTATCGCATCATGCGGCGCGTGACGCCAAACACCACGATTTCTGGCTAAAGCTGGGCCACTTGGTCAGGACCGCAGGTCGCTCAGCCAGGCTGTCAGAAGCCCGCAGAAACGCGAACCTGCCATCACACGCCCATAATCATCACGAGAGGATAGCGAGCCCCCGACTGGCAAGCCCCGACTGGCAAGCGCCGAGAGGACGCGATGTGCAGAACCACGAAAAAATTGCGCCCCTCCGTTCAAAATTTCATCTGGAACGTTCAAGTCGCCGAACAACCTCTGCGCCAGACTACCTCAAAACCAACACCACACTGATAACAATCGGGGAGAATAAAATGCCGATCATGTCCAAAGTCCGCAGCAGCGCAAAGGCTGCAATTCTTGGCGCCGCTGCGCTGAGTTTCGCTCAGGCCGCGGCCGCAGCTGGCACCTGTGAAGGCGCCGAGCTGGTCGAGGATGGCAAGCTGGTCGTTGCCTATAACGGCGATATGCCCGGCACCGGCACCAAAGACGGCAAACTCGTCGGGATCGACGGCGAGATCATGGGCATCGTCGCCGAGCGTCTCGGCCTCGAGATTTCTCCCCAGCTGATGGAATGGGCAGCCGAGATTGAATCGGTGAAATCGCGCCGCGTCGACATCATGCATGGCATGATGGGCTGGACCCAACCGCGCACCGAAGTCATCACGATGACCGACCCGATCTACTACGCTGGCTCGCTCATGACCCAGCGCAAAGGCGCAAATATCACCAGCTTCGATCAGCTGAAAGATCTGCGCGTTGCGACGGTACAAGGCTTTGCCCAAGCGACCGAGCTTGCGATCATCCATCCCGATGTCGTGCTTTACGAAACCGGCGATGCTGCCGTGCGCGATCTGGTCTCTGGCCGCGTGGACGTGATCTTCCTTGATCCGCCGATGATGCAATATCTGAAGATCGCTCAGCCCGAGCTTGAGATCGAATCGATCCCCGTCACCGAACCCTTCGATCCCGAACTGGCCGTTATCACTGGCAAATTCATGGTCGTCTTCGGCATGTCGAAAGAAGCGCCGAAGCTGGAGAAATGCATCAACGACATCATCGCCGATCTGTGGGCGAACTGTGAGAACCTGAAAGTGGCAGCCACCTACGGCTTTGACGACAAGTTCTGGTTCACCCCGCAAGAGGCGAACCCGCGTCCGGGCGTTGACCGTCCGCAAGACTGGGCCTACCCGGCGCTTGGCGCCTGCAGCTAAGCAAATCTGACCCGTACCGGCCAAATCCGGTGCAACGGATCAGGGGCGGCGCGCCCGCGCGCCGCCCTCGCCCATTCGACCCGACCGCTGAAAAACGCCTGCAAAAGACTTGGCCAGCGGACGCATGTCTCCCCAATGAATGGGAACGGGCAAATTCACGTCAACAGGTGCGACTTCGGGGTAAAGATGACCGAGAACAAAGAATTGCTGCGGATTGAGGGCTTGAGGAAAGACTTCGGCACCCTGCAAGTGCTGAAAGACATCAGCCTGTCTGTCGGGCAGAGCAAGAAAGTGGCCCTGATCGGCCCTTCTGGTTCCGGCAAAACCACGCTTTTGCGCTGCATCAACCATCTCGAAAGCCCCACTGGCGGGCATATCTATCTCGATGGGGATCTGATTGGCGAAGAGAAGCGCGGCGTTCGCTATGTGCGCAGCTCAGCCGCGCGCTTGGCCCGTCAGCGGTTGGACATGGGGTTCGTGTTCCAAAACTTCTACCTCTGGCCGCATTTGACCGTGCAAGAGAATGTCGCGCTTTGCCCTTGGAAAGTGCAGGGCAAAAGCCAGAAAGAGGCAATGGATCTGGCCGAAGCCATGCTGGAAAAGGTCCATATGGCGCATAAGCGCAAAGAATATCCCGAAAGGCTCTCAGGCGGGCAGCAGCAGCGCGTAGGCATTGCCCGCGCCTTGGCCCAGCAACCCAAGATCATCCTCTTTGATGAGCCGACCTCCGCCTTGGACCCCGAGCTGGTGGGCGAGGTGTTGGGCGTTATCCAAGAGCTCGCCGCCGAAGGCCGCTCGATGGTTCTGGTGACGCATGAAATCCGCTTTGCGCGTGACGTGGCCGATGAGGTCGTCTTCATGGATGGCGGCCTTGTGGTCGAAAAGGGCGCGCCGGCTGATGTGATCGACAACCCATCGAATGAGCGCACCATCCGCTTCCTTGGCCAGTTGCGGGGCTGATCGATGGAACAATTCGGCGATTTATTCACGCGCTCTGCAAGCCATCTTGAGGTTTTGCTGCAAGGCGCCGGCGTGACGGTGATGATCACCCTTGGCAGCTTCGTCATGGCGGTGACCATCGGGCTGGTGCTGGCTGTGGCGCGCACTTGGAAGATCCGGCCGCTGAATGCGTTGATTGCGATCTATGTCGAGGTCTTTCGGGGCCTTCCGACACTGACATTGCTCTTCATCTGCTATTTCGGCCTGACCTATGTTGGCATCAAGCTGAACCCGCTGCCTGCCGCGATCATCGGCCTTGGCCTTTCGGGTGGCGCCTATTGCACCGAGATCTTCCGGTCCGGCATTTCGGCCCTTCACCACGGCCAGCGCGAAGCGGCAGCGGCCATTGGCATGACGCCGATGCGGGCGATGCGGTTCGTGATTTTGCCACAGGCTTTGCGCATCACCCTGCCCCCCTTGGGCAACTATGCGATCGGATTGATCAAGGACACCGCCGTCGCCTCGGCAGTGGCTGCGCCTGAGATCTTGTTCCGCGCCCGGAACCTTTCGACGGAGACCTTCGACACGGCGCTGATCTACCTGCTGGTTGCGGTTCTCTACCTTGTTATGACCTTCCCGCTTGCGCGCTGGGTCGACCATCTTGAGAAGAAGCGGAAGGCCTGGCAATGATGGAATATCTCGACCAATTTGCGGCCTTCCTCTCGGTCTATCCGGCGAAACTGCCGCAATGGGAAGGCGTGCTGATCCGCGCGATCAAGACAACGCTCATCGTGACCGCAGGTTCGTTCGCGGTGGCCCTTGTGATCGGTGTGTTGCTGGCCCTTGCCCGGCTCAGCAAGAATGCCCTCCTGCGCGGCATTGCGCGCTTTTACATCGAGATCGCCCGCGGCGTGCCAGCGCTGGTGATCCTGTTCTTGCTCTATTTCGGACTGCCCCCCTTGGGCATCGTGATGGATGCTGTGCCGACCGCCATTCTTGGCCTTGGCCTGTCAACCGGCGGTTATGTGGCCGAGATCATCCGGGCTGGTATCGAGGCGACCCATAAAGGCCAGCGCGAGGCCGGCCTGACGATCGGCATGAGCAGCTGGCAGATCAACCGCTACATCATCTTGCCGCAGGCGGCGCGGATTTCGCTGCCTTCGCTGATGAACACGCTGATCACGGTACTGAAAGACAGCTCCCTCGCCTCGCTGATCACCGCGCCTGAGCTGATGCTGCGGGCCAAGGCGATCTCTTCGACCGACTTCCTGCCCATGCACATCTTGTTGTTGGTAGGCGCAATTTACCTTTGCCTTGCCATTCCTCTGTCGCAACTGTCGCGCCTGCTGGAGCGGAGGATGTTCTCGAAGCTCGGAAACCGCATGTAAATGCGCCCAAAGCCCCCTGCCGAAAGGTTGGGGGCTTTTTTCGCATCTCTGCGCCTCGGTCAAAGCGGCGAGTTCACCCCTGCAGACAGATGTGGCCTATACCCGCTGGCCACTGAGTTTAGCGCAGCCCCGGATCGCGGCCCAGCGTCTTTAGCCCATCCTCTGTGACCCGATCACATCTTTCCCCTGATCCCAGACTGTCCGGTCATCTCCGGCCATCACGCCCAAGCTAAGGACTTTCACATGACACAAACCGCACTCCCCCGTGGGCGCTTTGCGCTGAACGATCGCGTGGCCCTCGTGACCGGAGGTGCCAGTGGCATTGGCCGCGCCTGCGCTTGGGCTTTGGTCGAACAAGGCGCGATGGTGGTGATTGCCGACCGCAACGCTGAGGCGGCTGACGCGGTCACCACCGCGCTGCGCGAAGCTGGTCACCAAGCGCAGTCTTTGGCCCTCGATGTAACCGATGCTGCAGCCGTTAAGCGTGAAATCGCTGCCCTCCCCGCGCGTTACGGATCACTGGATATCCTTGTCCATAGTGCGGGCGTCGGTGCAGAGCGGCTCTTTCTTGAGACCACCGCCGAGGATTGGGCCCGCATCACGGATATCAACCTGAACGGCACGTTTCATGTCGCTCAGGCCAGTGCGGCCTGCATGGTGCGCCAGTCCTATGGGCGGATCGTGCTGATCTCATCGGTCGCAGGATTGCGCGGCGGCACCGGACGTGCGGCCTATGGCGCGACCAAGGGGGCGATGCTGGCCCTTGGCAAAGTGATGGCCGTGGAATTGGCCCCCTACGGCGTCACCACGAATATGGTTGCCCCGGGCGCGATCGAAACGGAGTTGGTGGCGCGCATGCATGATGCCAAAACCCGTGAGGCCTATCTTTCAGGCATTCCGATGCGCCGCTATGGCACGCCCGAGGAAGTGGCCGATACCATTGCCTTCTTGGTCAGCGATGCGGCGGCTTATGTGAACGGGGTTGAGCTGGGAATTGACGGCGGTTTCATGGCCGCGGGCGTGATGAAAGAGGCGGGCTGAGGGTCATCCCCCCTGCCCGCCTCGCTCTATCCGAATGAAAAAGACGGCGGATTGCTCCGCCGTCTTTTTCAAAATGCAGGGGAAGGCTCTTTGGCCGCTTGCTTCAGCCAATCGACAAAATAGCGCGCGCGGCTGCGCTCGACCCCAGCCAGCAGACGACCCGGTTCAATATGGCAAAGGATGACGTTCACCTCTGCCACCAGTGTGCGCTTGGCACTGCCCGGTGCGATCCCGCCAGCGTCCAGTGAGACAAAGCCGCCCCGACGCAGCAAGGCTTGCGGATCGGCACCGGAGATCTCGATCCAAGCGAGATGGTCGCCAAAAAGGCTGGCCGTGATGCGGCGATCGTCGAAGGCAGCATTGATGCGTGCGACCAGAGCCATTTCGGCCTCGGGCGCACATTGGATCACCCACGAGCGTGGAGAAAGCCAAATGGCCTGCAGGCCATCCTGTGCTACCATCGGACCAGCGCCCGTTGGAACCGTCAGACCAATGCTTGCCAGTTCGGCTGCCGCATCATCATCGGTTGCCACAACCAAGACAGCCGCCAGATCGGCCCGGTCATGGATGTCATGGCGATGGACGCTTGCAAGGGCATGGCTGCTGCCATGCAGATTGCCAAAGGCAGACTTTGCCAGAATGCTCATTGCCGCAGCCTTTCGTTTTCGGGATCGTAGAAGACAGGCGATGTGATCCGGGCGCGGCTGGTGCGGCCGTTCGAGTAAAGCGTGACCTCCTCGCCCTGCCGTGCAAAGCCGCGTTCGATCAATGCCAGACCGATCGGATGGCCAAGCGTCGGACTGTCGCAGCCCGAGGTGACATAGCCTTCGGTCTTACACGGCGGGGCTGTGCAGCCCGGTGCAAGCACCCGTGCCCCCGCCTCAATCTTGCCAGAGACCGCCACCAGCCCAACGAGTTGCTCACGCTCATCGCTGAGTGCAAAGGGCAAAGTCAAAGAGCGTTTGCCGATGAAATCATCCTGACGCTTGGCAACCAGAGCCGCCATGCCGACCTCGGTCGGACCTGTGCGGCCATTGGTGTCCGAGCCAAGGTGGATATAGCCCTTTTCCAGACGCAGCCGAAGCCAAGCTTCCATGCCGATGGCGCGTGGCGCGCCTGCGGCATCGCCCTTCAACAGCGTCTCATAAAGCGCTTCGGCGTAGCGGGATGGGACCGAGATTTCAAATTGCAGCTCGCCGGTGAAGCTGACCCGCGCAACGCGCAGCGGGATACCCTGCCAGCTGCCCTCGCGGACCTGCATATGTTTGAAGGCCGCCGGGCTGATGTCGAAATCTGGATTCAGCACAGCCAGAATGTGACGCGCCCGCGGACCTGCCACAGCAATGCTGCACCAGTTCGAGGTCACATTGCCCACCGCAACCCGCGAGCTGGGCCATTCGGTCTGCCGCCACCGTTCAAAATGCGCCGCCACCGCCTCGGCATGCCCCGAGGTCGGGCCAGCGAGATAGTGGTTCGGCCCCAGACAGGCCACCACACCGTCATCATAGATGACGCCCTCTTCGTTCAACATCACCGAATAGCGCACCGAGCCGGGCTTCAGCGTCGCCATATCCGAGACATAGAACCGGGCAAGAAATGCCGCCGCATCTGGGCCTGTCACCTCGACCTTACCCAAGGATGAGCCGTCAAAGATCCCCACATCACTGCGGACAGCTGCCATCTCAAGCGCGACAGCCGTGTCACGGTCAGAAGCGTCTGGGCGGTGATACCAATCGGGGCGTTGCCAGCCAAAATCTTCAAAATCCGCGCCAAGGCGCCTGTGTACGGCATCGGCCGGCAGATAGCGGCGTGGAGCGATCAAATCGCCCTCATGACCGCCCGCGATTGTGCCCATGCGGATCGCCGAGACCATCGGCCGGAAGGTGGTGATCCCCACCTCTGAAATCTCGCGTCCGGTCAAATGGGCCAGCATGGCAAGCCCGTTCACATTGGAGGTGCGGCCTTGGTCCGTGCCCATACCAAGCGTGGTGTAGCGCTTGAGATGCTCAACGCTGACATAGTTCTCACGAACCGCAATCTCGACGTCAGAGAGTTTCACGTCGTTCTGATGGTCGATCCAGACCTTGTTGGCCGGCACACCCGAAGGCCTGCGGATCAAAGACACGCCCCCAAATGCAGGAGCTTTGACCAGCGGCGTGGCCTTTGCTTGGCGCTGCGACGACTTGGCCGCGGCTTGCAAGCTTTGGCCCAGTGCCTCGGTCAGGCTGGTGCAGCCTGTGACGCCACCGGACGCCTGCCAGCCCTGCGGCAGCTCGGGAACGGTGAACATCTGAAGCGCATCATTCCAGACCGGCTTTGCGCCGCGATGGCAGGCCAGATGAATAAGCGGCGTCCATCCCCCCGCAACGGCAAGACCGTCGCAGGCGAATTTGCGCACCCCGCTTGGGGTTGAGACCGTCAGGCCGCGCAACTGGCGGCCTGCCTTCATAGCCGTGATGGCCGCTTCAAAGACAACTGGGATGCCCAAGGCTTCAGCTTGAGCCAAATGGACAGCCTCGGCGCGGGGACGAGTGTCCAAAATGGCCACGACCTTGATCCCGGCGTCTTGCGCAGCAAAGGCGGTCAGCCAGCCACTGTCATTGCTGGTCTTGACGACCAGCTGTTTGCAAGGAGCGACGCCATAGTCACGGATCAACCGCCGCACCGCGCCCGCCAGCATGACGCCCGGTCGGTCATTGTCGGCAAAGAGCAGCGGCCGCTCCACCGCACCCGAGGCCAAAATGACCTGCTTTGCGTGCAAGGTGATATGGCGCTCGGCCGCGATCCCCCTGGCATCGATCACGCTTTGCACAAGCGTGAAAATATTGGTGTCATAGGCAGCCGCAACCAACGTCGAGGTCAGGATCTGCATCCCCGGCGTGGCCTTGATTTCCTTGGCAATATCTTGGGCCCATGCGATGCCGGGCTTGCCGTCAATCTCGGCCTCTTCCCAAAGAAGCGATCCGCCCGGCCTTTGCTCTTGCTCGGCCACAAGCACCGAAAGGCCAGAGCCGATCAGCCCCTGCGCCGCCGCCAGTCCAGCCGGGCCCGCGCCCACGACCAAAACGTCGACCGCCTGATACTGGTGCTGCGCCGCGCGGCTTTCCTTGCTGCCATCGGGTCGACCAAAGCCAGTGGCGCGACGAACGATCGGCTCGAACCAGCTCCAGTTCGGCCACATCATGGTCTTGTAGTAGAACCCTGCCCCGAAGAAGGGCTTGCCCAATCCCGCCAATGCCCCAATGTCAAACGAGGCACTGGGCCAGCCGGTGACCGAGCGCACCTCCATCCCCTCAGCCAAAGGCATCTGCCCGGCGCGGATCGACGGCGTGTAGCCGTGGGCATCGCGCACCGAGACCATCGCATTCGGGTCTTCTGCGCCCAAAGCCATGAAGCCGCGCGGGCGATGGTATTTAAAGCTGCGACCAACGATGCCGACGCCATTGGCGATCAGGGCCGAGGCGAGGCTATCGCCTTCAAACCCCTGCATCTTTTTGCCGTTCCAAGTGAATGAAATCGGACGGCTCCGGTCGATATGGCCGCCAGAGGCCCGTCTTTTGCTGCCAGTCAAGCTCATGCTGCGCCCTCCTGAGCAATGGTCACATCTGAAAATGCTTCATCGAAACGCAGGATCTGACGTATCTGATGGCTCACGGTATGACGCTCAACCTTGAACCATTGGCCGCATCCGGCGCTGCAGCACCATTGCTCTTGCAACCAACCCTTGGTGTTGGTGCGCATGAACAAATATTCCGTCCATTCAGTATCACTCGCGATGGCGGGATCGGCGGGACGCATAATCCCGGCCTCGCCGCCCCAAGTGAGTTCGGCTTCAGACCGCATCTCGCGGCAGTAAGGGCAACGCAGCAAAATCATAGGGAGGTCCGTAGGTTGGCCCGAGTGCGGGCGCTAATGTGCAATACCGGAGGCAGCGCCCTCGTCGACAAGACGATTGTCGCGGAACCGGTCGAGCCCAAATTTCTCAGCCAAAGGATGCGGGCGGTTGGTGGCAATGGCATGGGCGAGCATCAGCCCCCCCACCGGGATTGCCTTGAAACCACCCGTCCCCCAGCCGCAGTTGATGTAGAGGTTCGACACCGGCGTCGCCCCGATGATCGGAGAGCTGTCGGGCACGATATCAACGATGCCGCCCCAATGACGCATGAGCCGCGCTTGACCAAAGGCGGGGAACAATTCCACCGCAGCTTCGACCACTTTTTGCACCGTGCGCGGGCCGCCACGTTGGCCATAGCTTTGGCCGGGGTCCAGCATGGCCCCCATCACCAACTCGCCCTTTTGGGTCTGGTTGAGATAGACGCCCGTGGCAGGAGAGATCATTGCGACGTCAAGGATCGGTCGGATCGGCTCGGACACCATTGCCTGCAGGCAGCGACTGGTGACCGGCAGCCGGAACCCGGCCATATCGGCGATGACCGAAGAGTGGCCTGCCACGGCCACGCCTACGCTGTCGCAGCCGATTGTACCGCGGCTGGTGTCGATTGCGGTGATCCGATCCCCCTCACGGGTGAAGCCTTTCACCTCGCAATTTTGGATGATGTCGATGCCCATACGGTCAGCGCCGCGCGCATAGCCCCAAGCCACGGCATCATGCCGAATGGTGCCGCCGCGCTGCTGCAATACCGCGCCCAGCACTGGCCAGCGCGGATTATCCGCGCGCAGGCCGGGGATCAGCTTGGCCAGCGCCGCGCGATCCAGAATTTCCGCATCAATCCCGTTGCAGCGCATCCAATTGAGCTTGTGCCGCGCGGATTCCATCTGGTGCTGATCATGGAACAGCGTGACCCAGCCACGCTGCGACAGCATGATGTTGAAATTCAACTCACGCGCGAAGTCTTCGTAAAGCTTCAAAGCTTTGTCATACATGGCAGCGCTTTCGCTGAACATGTAATCCGACCGCACGTTGGTGGTGTTGCGCCCGGTGTTACCGCCGCCGATCCAGCCCTTTTCAAGCACCGCGATGTCACGGATGCCGTGTTCGCGCGCCAGATACCAAGCGGTCGCCAAACCGTGACCGCCGCCGCCGATGATGACGACCTGATACTTCTTCTTCGGTGCTGGGGATCTCCAGGCCTGTTTCCAGCCCCGGTTCCCGCTCAGGCCCTGCCGCGCCAGCGACAGGAGCGAATAATCTTGCCACCCCATCAGAAGCTGTTCCGTGCCCGGTGCAACTCGGCCGCACGGGCCACGTTGTCATGGTCAATCTCAAAGCCAAGGCCCGGACCTTCCAGCACTTTCACCGCACCGTTGACCGGGGTGAGGTCGGGAGATTTCACGATATCCCAATCAAGGAAACGGGTCATATGCTGGTTGGCATCGTCAAGGTTCGGGATGACGGCCGCGACTTGGTTGCCCGCGCAGGTCGTGATGCCGGTCTCATAAAGCCCGTGCAGGCAGATGTTCACATCGGCAGCTTCGGCGATATGGGCGATCTTCAAGAGATTGGCGAAGCCGCCCGTCTCATGCAGGCCAATGGTGATCATATCGGCCGCACCCGCCCGGATCACGTCGAAAGCCTCAAAGGGCGTGAAGACGGATTGGTCAGCGCCAATGGGGATCGGGCTTGCGGCACGGATCTGCGCCAAGGCCATCACGCTTTCGCAATGGCAAGGCTGCTCTACCAATTCAACACCGTAATCGGCCAGTTTGCGGATCATCCGGCTGGCGTGGAGCGGGTTCCATTTTTCATTGGGATCGACGCGCATGCGGTGGTCCGGCCCGATACGGTCACGCACCATACGCGCGGTCTCGAGATCCAGCGCATCGCCGCGACCAACCTTGAAGTAGATCACATCGAAACCAGCTGCGGCCAGCACCTCGGCATCATCAGCCACTTCCTCGGCCGTCTCGCCTTGGCAAAAGCCGAAATGCCGGATTTCGTCGCGCACCTTACCGCCCAGAAGCGCGTGAACGGGCTGGCCTGCGGTCTTACCCGCCGCATCCCAAAGCGCCATCGACAGACCGGCAAGGACCTGCCCCGCATAGCGCGGGCTTGAGCAGGTGCCATAGGCTTGGAACATAACCTGATAGGCATCCCGCAACAGGCCATTGCTTTCAAAGACCGAGCGCCCGATGCAACGCGACGCCGCGATCCGCAGATGCGCCATGACGGCCTCGGCCGAAGGTGTGGCAACCGACTCACCATAGCCGATGACGCCCTCGGTGGTCTCGACTTCGACCAGCACGACACCAGCCCCTTCGATCACCCCCTGCGACCAGTAATAGGGTTTGGTGTAGGGGACCAAGAGGGGCGTCAGACGGATATCGGCGATCTTCATGATTTGCTCTCGCAGCTGAGGGACCACGGGCGTGGCCTGCATAGGTGCAAGCTCCGGCCTTCAGGCGGTATTTATAAATGCCAAAGTCGCAAGCGATTGAACGGATCGGATAATTGCCAGAACGCAGCCGACCGCGCATGGGCCTCCAAAGGCGGTGCTGCTGGGGCACCGATCACCCCAGCCCGGCATCCCTGCCCTGCCCGCTCTACCTTCTGCCCGTCCGTCCTTAGAGCCCCCGCCCTAGGCCAACAATTTGACCGGCTAGCATAACTTTTTGCATCAACTAACATGAGAAATGCGGGCGATCACAACCGCGCATCCAGATGCTAGCCATAGCAGATCGGGTCCGAATGACGCCGGCACCGCTTCTCGTCCGCGTCAAGAGAACCCGCAAAAAATCGTTTACGCAGGGTTATGACATCAATGAAAAGCGAAGCAAAAGTCGTCATCATCGGCGGCGGAGCCGTAGGGGCCTCGGTCCTTTATCATCTGAGCAAACAGGGCTGCACGGATGTGGTTTTGCTCGACCGAAGCAAGCTGACTTCGGGCTCCACATGGCATGCCGCAGGTCTTTTGGTCAGCTATTCGCGCTCGCGGAACATCACAAAGATGACCAAAGAGACCATTGATATCTATAAAGACATTCAGAAAGAACACGGCGCTTCCGTTGGGCTTTATCAGGTCGGCCAGCTGCGCATCGCCAACACGCAAGAGCGTATGGACGAGTTCCAAAGCTACATCGGCATTGCCGAAGCGGCGGGAAATGAGGCGCGGCTCGTAACCCCTGAGGAAATCAAGGTTCTCCATCCCTTGCTGGCGCAAAACGCCAATATCATTGGCGGCCTCTTCCATCCCAATGATGGCTACATCAACCCCTCTGACATCACGATGGCAATGGCCAAACTGGCGCGCGAGAAAGGTGCGACGGTTGAAGAGGACACCGAAGCGCAGGCCTACGAGCAGCTGCCGGACGGCCGCTGGAAGGTCACCACCAACAAGGGCGAAATCATTGCCGAACAGCTGGTTTTCGCCACCGGCAACTATGCCCGCGAGAATGCCCGCCGCGTGGGGCTGGACCTGCCCTGCATGCCGATCTTGCACCAATATTGGACGACAGAACCACTGCCGGAGCTGCTGGAAAACCGCAAGAATGGCGTGCCGCAATACCCGATCCTGCGGGACGAAGATTACGGCGGCTATCTGCGCGAAGATACTGGAGGTCTGCAGTTCGGCCCCTATGAGTTCGAAAAGGATCTGAAAGTCTGGGCCGTGGACCGTGTTCCGCCAGACTTCGGCATGGATTTGCTGCCTGAAGATTTCGACGCGGTCGAAACCCAGTGGAGCAAAGTGTTTGAACGCATTCCCGCCATTGGCTCCGTTGGCATCAAGTCCAACACACGCGGGCCGTTCCAAATGACGCCAGATGGTG
Source organism: Pseudogemmobacter lacusdianii (assembly GCF_030848395.1). Taxonomy (GTDB): domain Bacteria; phylum Pseudomonadota; class Alphaproteobacteria; order Rhodobacterales; family Rhodobacteraceae; genus Pseudogemmobacter; species Pseudogemmobacter lacusdianii. The sequence goes on from NZ_JAVDBT010000016.1 coordinate 70,911, forward strand.
CGCCGCTTGTTGGTCCTGCACCGGGCCTTGCGAAACTATGGCTGGCCGAGGGCGTTCCGGGCGGCATCGCTTGGGGCGGCACAATTGGCCACCGCCTCGCGCTTTGGATCCTGAACGGCGATCCCGGCATGGATTGTTCTGAGGTCGATCCTCGCCGCTTTGGCAACCATGTGTCAAAACGGTGGACGATGGAGAAAGCCCGTCAAACCTGGGGTGTGCATATGGAAGTGCATTATCCCGGCGAAGACCGTCCTGCGGCTCGTGCGGCAAAAACCTCGCCAGCCTATGACCTCCTTACGGCGAAGGGCGCGGTTTGGTCGGCATTGGATGGCTGGGAATTCCCCCGCTGGTTTGCCCCGTCGCCCGAACTGGCCGTCCCCCAACACAGCTTCCGCCGCACCAAGCAGATGGAATATGTGCAAGCCGAGGTCCGTGCTGTACGCGAGACAGCCGGTCTGATCGAAATGGCGGCGATGACGCAATTCTTGGTCAAGGGCCCTGGCGCGGCCGTATGGCTGGATGGCCTCTTTGCCAACAACCTGCCCAAAGTCGGCCGCATCGGTCTGACGGTCATGTGTAAAGAAGACGGCGGCATCATCGCGGAATATACCGTGATGCGGTTGGCCGAGGATGCGTTCTATCTTGTCTCGACGCCAAGCGGCGAGGTGATGAATTGGCATGAGCTGTCACGTCTTCTGCCCACCGATGGCAGTGTGACCTTGCAAAATCTGTCAGAGCAGATGGGGGTCATTTCGCTCTCGGGTCCGAAATCGCGCGAGATCTTGCAGCCTTTGACCGATAACGATCTCTCTTCCGAGGCTTTCCCTTGGCTCTCGATCCAGAAAGGCGAAGTGGGCTATGCCCGCGACATCTGGCTGGCGCGCGTGTCCTACACCGGTGAGATGGGCTGGGAGCTGCACTACCCCCTCAGCTACGGGCGCCATCTGATCGATCTGCTAATCAAAGCCGGTGAGCCGCATGGCATGAAGCTCTTTGGCTTGGATGCGATTGAATCGTTGCGTCTGGACAAGAGCTATCGGTCGATGCGCCGTGAACTGGCTTGGGATGTGACCCCCCTTGAGGCTTCGCTGGACCGCTTTGTGAAGCTCGACAAAGACTTCATCGGGCGCGATGCGATCGCGGCCCAAAAAGCCAAGGGCCTAAGCCAAAAGCTGGTGACGTTGAAGCTGCCAAATGCAGTGACCTCGGTCATTGCCAATGAGGGCGTCTATAAAGACGGCAAATTGGTGGGCCGCGTCACCTCGGGCGGTTGGTCTTATCACTTCGGCCACGACATCGCATTGGCCTTGGTTGAGACTGCGCATACGCCAGTGGGCACGGAGTTGAAGGTCTGGATTCACGACGAAATGCGCGATGCCACCGTTATCGCCGACAGCCCCTATGACCCAACCAACGCGCGCCAACGCGCCTAAGTCACGCACAGAAAAGGAGCGGTTTCACCGCTCCTTTTTCTTCGCTTTGGCAGTCTACCTTCCCATGAAGCTCTGCGCGACATCATCCGAGTTTGATGCGCCTTAAACCTGCGATCCACGCAATACCTCGATGCTTGCAAAGCGCTTCGCTGACGGCTTAAGCATAGCGAATGCATCGACTTCGCACCCTCGTCCCCTCGGCCAATCACCTCTTCGTCTTTGAGGCCGCGGCCCGACGGGGCAGCTTCACCGCTGCTGCTGAAGAGTTAAACGTCAGCCAGCCTGCCGTTTCCAAGACGATCAAGGCCTTGGAAGAGGCCACCGGATTGCAGCTCTTTCGGCGTCGCCATACCAGCGTCGAGCTGACGGCCGAAGGCAAGCGTCTTTATAAAGAGACGCAAACGATGTTTGACAAAATGCATATGGTGATCACCGCTCTCAGGAGCAAATCCTCACCTGATGTCGTTCATCTGTCCTTTTCCACCACCTTTGTTCAAATGTGGCTTTTGCCAAGGCTGAAGGACTTTAAAGCCAAGCATCCCAACGTGTCGCTTCGCATTGAGCAAAGCACGCGAGAAGATTTCGACCTCGACGTTGAGAATATTGACCTCTCGGCGCGTTTGGGTGACGGCAAATGGCCCGGTGTGGAAAGTTGGCTGATTGCGCCTGAAGAGATCATGGCCGTGTGCAGCCCTGACTATCTGGCCACCTCCGCCCCGATTGATCGACCCGCCGATCTTTTGCAGCATTCTCTTCTGCATTTCGAAGAGAAATACAGGATGCGGTTGGGCTGGCATGAATGGTTGTTGCACCATTCCGTGCAACTTCCCAAAGGCCCGAAGGAAACCGTCTTCACCGATAGCCTATCTTCGGTAGAGGCCGCCGTTCTCGGCCACGGCGTCGCGCTGGCATGGCGACATCTCTCGGCCGAACATATTCGCCGTGGACGGCTGATTTGCCCCCTGCCCGATCACATCTATAAATCTGGTGAGGCGATATATTTGACGATGCCGATCCATCGCACGCCCAAGCCCGGTGCTGCTCTCTTTCGCGATTGGTTGGTCGAGCAGGTCGCCTTGGAAAACCAAGCTGAGGCTTAGCGACAAGCTTCCTCGCCCATCTTTGCCTTGGCCCGCGACGTCTTCGTGAATTTGTCGGCATCACGATCTTTCCAGAAGCAGCCAGCCCGGCTTAGGAACGCTGCCGCAATGGGCCCTCGCACCACGGTCATCTTACCGGTTTTTTGACGGCGAAGCTAACCCCAGCTCTGCGCCGATTGGCCCGATGCCACCGCCGCTGGGCTCACGCCTTTGCCGGATCCCCTGCTTAATCGCTGGGGATCCCGCTCAGGCTTCGTTCAATTGCAATTGGGAATGGTAAGGCAAACCGCCGCGACCCCGTCTTCGTTCGCCGCCTCTCACAGCGTTCCGCAAGCAGGCCCCCCTCGTCAGGCGACCCCTGCCCTCAGCAGCATGCCGAAGAGATCGCGCGGCTCATCGGGATCTGCAAGAAGATCAAGGTCTTCGCTGTGCGGGTGGTCTTTCAACAAACGTTGCACATACCGCAACGCGCTGAAATCTTCGGTGGCAAAGCCGACGCTATCGAAGAGGGTAATTTCCTTGTCCGAGCTGCGCCCCGGCGCCGCGCCCGTGATCACTTGCCAGAACTCGGTCACCGGATGATCCGCTGACAGTTGCTGGATCTCCCCCTCAATGCGGGTTTGCGGCGGATATTCCACGAAGATGCTGGAGCGATGAAGAATGTCGCTGTGCAGCTCGGTCTTGCCGGGGCAGTCGCCGCCGACTGCGTTGATATGCACGCCTTCGCCGATCATATTGTCGGTGAGGATCGTCGCATTGGTCTTATCGGCTGTCACGGTGGTGACGATATGGGCGCCCAGAACGGCCTCTTGCGCGCTGCCGCAAGCGGTCACTTTCAACCCACGCCCGGCCAAATTCTGCGCGCAACGCTGCGTTGCCGTTGGGTCGATGTCGTAAAGCCGAACTTCATCGATGCCGCAGATCGCCTTGAAGGCCAAAGCCTGAAACTCGGACTGCGCCCCATTGCCGATCAAAGCCATGACGCGAGATCCGCTTGGCATCAGATGTTTGGCGACCAAGGCCGAGGTAGCCGCCGTCCGCAAAGCCGTCAGAATGGTCATCTCGGTCATCAGCACCGGATAGCCCGTTGCCACATCAGACAGCACGCCAAAGGCGGTGACGGTTTGAAGACCGTCCTTGGTGTTCTTGGGATGGCCGTTCACATATTTGAACCCATAAGCGATGCCGTCCGAGGTCGGCATCAGCTCGATCACCCCATCGGGCGAATGTGCGGCCACCCGTGGGGTTTTATCAAACAGGGACCAGCGCCCGAAATCCTCGGCGATCACCTCGGACAGTTCGATGAGGAACCGGTCCACGCCGACCGCGCGGACAAGGTTCATCATGTTCTCGACGCTGACAAAGGGAACCGTATTCAGCGCGCGGGGTTCGGTTTGCATGTTTTCTTCGCCTTACAAGGTCGCTGAGGTTGATTGGTCAAAGGTCGACTAAAGTCAAAGTTTGACGAGAGTTTTGCGCGCCAATAGGCCTTGCGGGCGGAACAGCAAGACGCTGATCACCAGAAGGATGGCAAAGGCATCGCGATAGGGCAGCAGGCTCTCGGGCAGATAGGCTTGCAAAATCACTTCGATGAAGCCCAGCAAGAAGCCCCCCGCAACGGCGCCCGACAGACTTCCCAATCCGCCGATGATAGCGGCGATAAAGGCCTTCAACACAGGCAAAGCCCCCATCAAAGGATCGACACTGCCCCGTTGCGCGACCCAAAGGATGCCAGCCACACCGGCGAGCAATCCCGAAATAGCAAAGGCCGTGGCCACAACCGAATTTGCGCGCAGCCCCATCAGGCGCAGCACGGCGAAATCTTCCGCGGCCGCGCGCATCGCCCGCCCCGCAATGGTGCGGTGCAAGAAGAGGTTTAGCCCCAGAAGCATCGCCAAAGTCACGATGATCGAAATCAGCTGGATCATCCCCAAATGAAGCGGGCCGATGGTGACCACTCCAGACAGCGAGGCCGGGATAGAGACCGGGATCGGGCGCGCCGAGATCAGGTTTTGGAACAAGACCCGCAAGATCGCGCTGACCGCAAAACTGGTCAGCAGCAGCGTCGTCCCCGATGCGCCGCGCACGGGCCGGAAGGCCACCCGCTCCATCAAAAGCGCGGCGGTCATGGCCACCCCAAGCCCGGCAATCACCGCCAAGGGGAAAGGCATGCCCCAGATCAGGGCAAAACAGACGGCATAGCCCGTGACCGTCATCAGCTCGCCATGAGCAAAGTTGATCAATCCGATGATCGAGAACACCACCGCCAGACCAAGGGCCAGCAAAGCATAGGTGCCGCCAAGGCTCAGCGCGTTCAGAAGTTGCTGCAGGAAGATTTCCATAGCGAGGTCCCTGTCTTCACGCGCCGAGATAGGCGTTTTGAATTTCTGGAGAGGCGCGCAGCTCGGCGGCGCTGCCTTGCAATTCGATACGGCCATTGGCCAGGACATAGCCACGGTCAGCGATCTCAAGCGACTGTGCCACGTTCTGCTCGACCAAAAGGATCGTAAGCCCTTGATCGCGCAGGTCGCGGATCAGGTCGAAGATTGCATCCACCACTTGCGGGGCAAGGCCCAATGAGGGCTCATCCAGCAGCAACAGATCTGGCGAGGACATCAGCGCGCGCCCGATCGCCAACATCTGCTGCTCGCCCCCCGATAGCAGGCCGGCCTTTTGATGCAACCGCTCGGCCAAAATTGGGAAACGCGCCAACATATCAGCCTTCACCGCGGCAGGATTGCCCCGTTTGGCATGTTTCGCCCCGCCCAAGATCAGGTTCTCTTCCACGGTCAGCGATGCAAAGACCCGGCGCCCTTCGGGGACCAGCGTCATACCGCGGCGCACAATCGTCTCAGGTGGAAGGCCAAGCAGGTCGATGCCCGCAAAAACCAGGCGATTTGCCTTGCGCGGCGCAAGCCCCACCAAAGCATTCAAGGTCGAGCTTTTTCCCGCTCCGTTCGCCCCTAAAAGCGTGACGATTTCGCCCCGTTTGACGGTCAGGTCAATGCCATCCACGGCCTCGACTGGGCCATAGCTGACAGTCAGGCCTTCGATGGTCAGAAGGGGTTCATCCGACGGGGTCATGATCTTCGTGCTCGCTGACAGAGGGGAGACGTGGCCCCGGAGATGCTCGGGGCCACGCGATGGTTGGGCTTACGGTGCCGGGATATCCGCCGCTTCCGGCAGACCTTGTGCAACCAGTTCGCGATCACCGCCCTTAACGCGGACAAGCGCAACCGAGCGCAGCGGCATGCCGTTGGTGCCTTTGAAGGTGATCGGGCCGGTCACACCAGCCAAGTTTTCCAGATTGGCAATGCCATCACGGATCGCGGCGGGCTCGACGCTGTCCGCTGCGGTCACAGCAGCTTCGATGATATTGCCAAGGTCATAACCGTTGGCGATATAGATCGTGTCCGGAGCGTTGCCGGTTTTTTCCTGCCATTTCGCGTTGAACGCTTCCAGCGCGCTGCCTTCGGTGGCGTGACCAGCGGTCGAGAAGACGACGCCTTCAGCCAGTTCGCCCAAGCTGAACGTGGTCGGGCTGTCGATCGCATCAGCGCCGATGATCGGAGCGGTCACGCCTGCACCGCGCAGTTGGCGGATGAAGGCCGGGAAGTCGGGCTCATAGGCAGCGGTCATGATGACGTCAGGCTGCGGGTTCATCGCCGCGATCTTGGTCACTTCAGCGCTGAAGTCTTGCTGACCCATCGTGAAAGTACCCTCACCCAAGAGCGTGCCGCCCTTGGCCTCGAACACCTGACCGAAATATTGCGGCAGTTTCAGCGTATAGGCCGTGTCCGGCGAGGTCAGGATATAGGCGGTCTTATAGCCTTGCTCGATGGCGTGGTTGGCCAGCATCGTGGCTTGCACGTTATCGGCCGGATAGTTCGAGAACATGTGATCGCCCACAGCCAGCGGCAGGGTCGGCGTGGTGGCGCAGAAGGAGATCGCCGGGATGCCAGCGTCTTGGGTAATCATACCGGCCGCAATCGACGGGTCAGCATCGCAAGGGGTGATGATCAGCTGCGCGCCCTCATCGACCAATTCTTGCGCGACCAAAGCGGTCTGAGCCGAGTCGGTGCGGGTGTCTTTGATGATGGTCTTGATCGGGAACTTGCCCGCGATACCGCCAGCGGCGTTGATCTCATCGATCTTCAACTGCAGACCCGCCAGGTTCGGCTGATCATAGGGAGCGAGATAGCCGGTTTGCGCGGTGGCAAAGCCGATCACCAGATCGTCCGCCATAGCCGGCACCGTGCTCAGCGCGCTGATCGCGGCGGACAGCAGCAAGAGTTTGTTTTTTTTCATTTGCAAAGTTCCTCTGTTGGTAGGGGCGAAAAGTCAGGCGGCGGCGCGGCGCTTGCCGATATAGGCTTCGATCACGGTCGCGTTGTTGCGGATCTCTTCCGGAGTGCCTTCGGCAATCATCTCGCCCTTGTTGAGAACGACGATATGATCGCAAAGCCGCATGATCAGCTTAAGATCATGTTCGACGACCAGAAGACCGATGCCGAAATCGCTGCGGATCTTTTGCAAGACGGCGATCAGCGCATCCGTCTCGGCGGGGTTCATGCCTGCGGCCGGCTCGTCCAGCAGCAAGAACGAGGGGCGCAATGCCAAAGCTCGTGCGATTTCCAACCGCCGCTGCGCGCCATAGGGCAGCGAATTGGCGGGCCGTTCCGCCAGATCCTGCAAGTCGACCACGTTAAGCGCGGCCATTGCCAGAGCGCGGCTGTCCTCGCCAGACTGGGCCACGCTGTCGGCGGCCACAGTGACATTCTCCAGCACGCTGAGGTTGCGGAACAGGCGGATGTTCTGGAAGGTCCGACCAAGGCCGCGCATCGGCACCTTATGCGGCGCAATCTTCGCCGTATCGGTGCCGTTCAGAAGGACCCGGCCAGAGCTTGGTGGCACCACACCCGAGATCGCATTGATCATGGTCGACTTCCCGGCGCCGTTCGGGCCGATCAGACCGGTCACAAGGCCGGGGCGGACCGTAAAGCTGACATTCTCAAGCGCCACAAGACCCGCGAAGCGACGGCCCACGCCATGCACCTCCAGCGAGGCTTTGCCCGCCGACGGGGCCTCAATGGCACCAATCGCGGTCACTTTCGCCTCGGGAAACAGCCGCTCATCCACTTCGCGCAAGCCAAAGAGCCCATCGCGCAGTCGATACATCACGATGAGGATCACGATGCCGACCCCGACATCCGTCAGGCCAAACATCTGAGGCAGCGCGACGCCAAGAACCTCTGAGCCGCCTTCCAGCCCACGCAGAAGATCGACCATAACGACGATCAGCGCCGTTCCCCCGACGGCCCCCGAAACGGTCGTCATCCCGCCAAGGATCAGCATGGACATCAAAAGGAAGGTCAAGTTGAAGTAGAAATCCTTGGGCGAGAAGGCTCCAAGGAAATGCGCAAGCAAAGCCCCCGCCGCGCCCGAGGCCAAGCCTCCCAAGACCCAAGCGATAAAGCGTTCCCGCGTCACATTTACACCGCTGGCGCGGGCCGCAATCTCATCCTCACGCGCAGCCCGCAGCGCCAAGCCGCCCTTCGTGTCACGATAGATGCGCGCCAAGGCCACGGCGATCAGCGCCACGGGCAGCGCGACAAAGGCGGACACGCCGCGCGGGATGCCGAAGAAGGTTTGGCTGCCCCGCGTGATATCGGCCGATGCCACCAAAGTGACATGGACGATGACCAAAAAGCCCAATGTCGCGATCGATGCCGCAGAGCCGCTCAGTCGGGAAAGCGGCAGGCCAAAGAGCACCGCGACAAGGCCTGCCACCGCCAGCGCGCCCAACATGCCGATCCAGAGCGAATGCCCCCCCGCGATCGCGGCCAACCATTGCGGCAGATTGGGCAGGCTGGTCGAAAGAAGCGAGGTTTGGATCGTTAAGAGGGCAGAACCATAGGCGCCCAGCGCCATGAAACCGGCATGGCCAAAAGAGATAATCCCCGAATTGCCGCTGTAGATCTGCATCCCGACCACAGCGCTGACATAGATCAAGTAAAGCGCCGTCAGACGCGCGTAGGAGGCCGGCATGAAAAATTCAGCGATGATCGCCAGTGCGATAAGCGGCAGCGCAAGCGTGAGGCAGCCTTTGACGGCTTGTTTCCCGATTCGCGGCATCTTTCCCCCTAACACAGCGCAGGTCGCAGTCCTGTATCCAACATGGTGCACTCGCGCCCGTTGTGTCAATATCATTTCACAAAGCCAAAACATGTTGACTTTTGTATCGTATGTTACATTGTCATAGGACGAAGGACGGGACCGCTCAAAGGGCGATAAAATGGCAATCCGCGACCGCTTGACGAATGGCAGCGTGCAGCTCACGCCTTCGGATCTGAAGGTCGCCCGCGCCCTGTTGGCAGATTACCCGGCAGCTGGGCTGAACACGGTGGCGCAGCTTGCAGCCATTGCTGGCGTGTCTGGACCGACCGTGGTCCGCTTCGTCTCGCGCCTTGGTTTCGATGGATTTCCCGAATTTCAAAAGGCGTTGCTGGCCGAGGTTCAAGCGCGGATGAACTCGCCCTTAGCGATGATCGACGCCGGAAAAGCGACGGCGGTGCCGCAAGAGCAGATCTATCAAGAGGTGATCCGCACCTGCGTTGGGATGCTGGAAACAACCGCTGATATGGTTTTGGCGGCCGAATTCGACATGGCGGCTCGCCTTGTCAGCGATCCGAGCTATCGGCTGCATTTCATTGGCGGGCGCTTCTCGGGCTATCTCGCTGGGATGCTGTGGCAACATATTTGCCAGCTCAGAACCGATTGTATGATGGTCAGCAACAGCCAGCCCGACCGGATCGATTCTCTGGTCGACATCGGGCGGCGGGATCTGATCGTCGCTTTCGATTACCGTCGCTATCAGACAGATACCATCCAATATGTCACCGCTTCGGCAGAGCGCGGCGCGCAAGTGGTGCTCTTTACAGACCCCTGGACCTCGCCACTGGCAGCCTATGCGAAGGTCGTCATCAGCGCCCCGGTTGAGGGCCCCTCTCCTTTCGACACGATGGTGCCTGCGCTTGCCCAAGTTGAGGCTCTGATCGCAGCGGTCACCACCCGATTGTCAGCGACCTCACGCGGCCGGATCGCCGAGATCGAGGCCCTGCGCAAGCATTCGGGCATCACCGAAGACCAACATTCCCCCCTACCTAAGACCGCGCCAGAGTCCGCGGGCCAAGCCGGAGACTGATATGAGTGAACTTATTTCGATCGAATTTGGCGGCCAGATGGTCCGTCGTGACAGCGCTTATGAAAAAGGCGCTTGCACCTATTTGCTGGTCGATATGCAGCGCATCTGGGCCGAACCGATGATGGACCCGACCCATCCGATGCCGGCTGACAGCTATTTTATGCGCCGGGTGCATGAGACGGTCATCCCCAATCAAGTGAAGATCCTGAACGCCTTCCGCGAAGCCGGCGAGAATGTTTGCCATACGATCATCGAAAGCCTGACCGCCGATGGCCGGGATCGCTCACTCGATCACAAGCTGTCGAACATGCATGTGCCGAAGGGCGCGCCGGAAGGCGCCATCATTCCCGCGCTGACCCCGACCGAGAATGAGCCGGTTCTGCCGAAAACCTCCTCTGGTCTCTTCAACTCGACCAATGCCGATTATGTGCTGCGCAACCTGAACACCCGGTTCTTGATCATCGCAGGGATCGTGACCGATCAATGCGTGGACATGGCGGTCCGCGATGCCGCTGACCGGGGGTATTTGGTGACGGTGGTGCAGGATGCTTGCGCGACCTACACGCCCGAGCGGCATGAGGCTGCGCTGCGCGCCTATGGCGGCTATTGCTGGATCACCGATACCGAAACCGTTCTGGCCCGCCTTGCGGCGCTTCAAGCGTAAGAGCCCCACATGCAGCCCAAAGAACTTGTCAGCTTTGTCACCACCGATATCGTCGCACTGACCCGCGGTCGGTCCGTGCCCGCCAGCGCGCTGCCCGCTGCGCTGGCCAAAGGCGTAGGCTGGGTGCCTGCAAACCTGTCGCTGACGCCTTTTGACGAGATTGCCAGCCCCAACCCCTTTGGCTCCTCCGGCGATCTGCGCTTGATGCCTGACCCGGCGACCGGAGTGCGGGTCGAGGGCTTGGGCGGGCGCACGCCGTTCCACATCTACCATTCCGACATCGAGAACTTGGACGGCACCCCTTGGATGGGCTGCGTGCGGTCGATGTTGAAGGCCGCGGTCGCTGATCTTGAGGCTTTGGGTTTGCGCGTGGTCTCGGCCTTTGAGCAAGAGTTCCAAATCCTTGGCGCAAGCTGGCCTGCAGCGCCCTCTTTTGGACTGGCCGCACAGCGCCGCGCCGACCCCTTCGGGCCGCTTTTGATGGCGGCACTTGAAGAGGCCGACTGTGATCCGGAATGTTTCTTGCCCGAATATGGCAAGGATCAGTTTGAGATCGTCTGCGGCCCTGCCGATGCATTGCGCGCAGCCGATCGGGCGGTGACCATCCGCGAGATCACCCGCGAATTGGCGGCGACGATGGGCTGGCACGCCAGCTTCTGCCCCAAGACCGACCCGAATGGCGTCGGCAATGGCGTGCATATCCACCTTTCGCTCACCGATCTGCAGGGCAATCCGGTGACCTTCGATGCCAACCGTCCGGGGCGGCTGTCTGAAAAGGCTGGGGCTTTTGCGGCCGGGATCGTCCGCCACATGGCGGCGCTGACCGCCCTCGCCGCGCCTTCGGTGGTGTCCTACCAACGGCTGAAACCGCATAATTGGGCGGCCTCTTGGACAACTTTGGGCGAAAAGGATCGCGAAGCGACATTGCGCATCTGCCCAACGTCTGAGCGTCCCGGCTATGACCCATCGCGCGCCTTCAACATGGAGTTTCGCGCCGCAGATGCCACCGCAAGCCCGCATCTGTCGCTGGCCATGCTGATCCGCGCTGGGATCGAAGGCATCAAAGCAGGGCTGGAAACGCCTCCGCTGATTTCGGGCGACCCCGACGAGATGACCGAGGCACAGCGCGAAAGCCTTGGCATTCGTCGTTTGCCGACAAGCCTGCCCGAAGCCTTGGCTGCGATTGAGGCGGATAAAGTGGTCTGCGGCTGGCTCGATCCCGTCTTCCTCGACTGCTGGATGGGCATGAGACAGAAAGAGATGGAGATTGTCGCCGATCTCGATGATGTCGCCCTCTGCCGCCGTTATGCGGAGGTCTACTGATGTCCAATGATAAAGCCCACGCCCTGCCGCCGCTGCTGGAAATTGATGAGCCGCCGCCCTACGGCGTGATCAATCCCGACGGCAATTCGGATGTACTCTTGCTGTGCGAACATGCGCTGCCGCGCGTTCCGCGCAGGCTTGGCCATCTGGGCCTGCCGAAATCCGAACGTCTGCGCCATATCGGCTGGGACGTGGGCGCCCTGGCTTTGGCGCGCGATTTGTCCGATCGGTTGGATGCTGCGCTCTTTCACACGGGGTACTCGCGGCTTGTCGTCGATTGCAACCGGCCACTCGACAACCCCTCGCTGATGCCCGCCGTCAGTGAAACGACCGTCATCCCCGGCAATCAGGACCTGTCCGAGGCAGAGCGCGCTCAGCGTCTGGACAACCTATTCCACCCCTATCAGTCAGCGGTCAGCCGCCGCCTTGATCTACGCCAAGCCGCAGGGAAGCGCACCTTTGTCATTGGCGTCCACAGCTACACCCCCGTTTACAAGGGGGGCGAGCGACCTTGGCATGCGGGCATTCTTTATGCTGGCGCGCAGCAGTTTGCGGGCCGCTTTATGGAGGCTTTGAAGCAAGACAAGGCTCTGGTGATCGGCGACAACGAGCCCTACCGGATCGACCATGACGACTATTCGGTGCCCGTACACGGCGATGCCCGCGGTCTTCCAGCCGTCTTGCTAGAAGTCCGGCATGATCTCATCGCCACGCATCAAGGCGTTGCGGAATGGGCTGAGCGCGTCGAACATTGCATTCTGCAGGCAATCGAGGCGACGGCATGAGCGATCTTTACGCGCGGGACTCAGCTGCCATCGCGGGCCTTCAGAAGCTGCGCTTCTTCCCACAGGCCGTGGTCGGAGGTAAGGGCGCGACCCTAGAGGCCGACGACGGGCGCAGCCTGATCGACCTTTCAGGGGCTTGGGGCGCCGCGAGCCTTGGCTATGGCCACCCAGCGCTTGTCGCGGCCGTCACGGCGGCCATCGCCAACCCGGCCGGCGCCTCGGTGCTCTCCTCGGCAAATGGCCCTGCCCTTGCGCTGGCCGAGCGGTTGTTGAAGGTCTTCCCATCCGATCAGCCGCAAAAGGTTTGGCTTGGTCACTCTGGCTCTGATGCCAATGAAGCGGCCATTCGCGCCGCGCGCCGCGCCACCGGTCGTAGCGGGATCATCGGCTTTGCCGGGGCCTATCATGGTTGCACCATCGGCACGATGGCCGTCTCGGGCCACCCCACATTGGCCTCGGACAAAGCGGCTGACCTGATCCAACTCCCCTACCCCGGCGCCTCGGCCGAAGGGCCCGATGCTGACAGCATCTTGGAACTGCTTATGCAGCGCCTGCGCGAGGTCGGACCAGAGACGATTGCCGCCTGTATCTTTGAGCCGATTTTGGCGGATGGGGGCCTTATCGTGCCCCCTGCCGGTTTCTTGGCGAAGCTGGATGCAATCTGCCGCGCGCATGGCATTTTGATGATCTGCGATGAGGTCAAGGTCGGGCTCGCCCGCACCGGTCGGTTGAACGCCTATGAGCATGAGGGCTTCCGGCCTGACATGTTGATTTTGGGCAAAGGCCTAGGCGGCGGCCTGCCGCTTTCCGCCGTGATCGGCCCAGATTGGGTGATGGATTGTGCCACCGCTTTCGCCATGCAAACCCTGCATGGCAACCCGGTCTGCGCAGCGGCAGGACTGGCCGTACTTGCGACGATCGATGCGGAATCCCTGTCGACCGAGGCTACGCGCAAGGGCGACCTTCTCAAAGCCGGTCTCTTGGAACTGGCCAGCCGTCACCCCTCAATGGCCGAGGTGCGTGGACGTGGCCTTGCGATCGGTGTCGAAATCAAAGGGGCCGAGACGCCGCTTGAAAGCGATGCCACCGCGACTGCCGGCCTGATGTTCCATGCGCATAGCATGGGTCTTGTGGCCTATTGCGTCGGTCCAAACTCTAACGTTCTGGAACTGACCCCGCCGCTGACCATCACCGAAGATGAGATCGCACAGGCGCTGAAACTGCTGGATGCGGCCCTCACCGATCTTGAGGCCGGGCGGATCGACGGCAAGGCATCTGCCGATTTCGCTGGCTGGTGAGAGAAAGCGGAGGGCGCGACGCCCCTAAAGGTGGGGTTGCCTTAAGGCGCAGGTCTGCCCCTTCTGGTCGTCTTGCCAATTTTGCCTTCCGGCCTTTCCTTGGGCCGGAAGGCAACGAAGATCTGCGGGCATAGGCCCGAGGCTGGTCGCCTGATCCTCTGAGATCACCCGACCACGCTGACCATAAGACGCCAGCGCGGGCCCTTAGGTATTTGCCCTTCGGACCTCACGCTTATTCACGCTCCCTCACACCGTGAAACCGTCAGGGTAGTCAGAAACCGAGATGATCCAGTCACGCACAGCGATTGTCTGCGCAGACAATCGCTCGTTTTTGGACCAGACGAGATAGATACCGTTGCCTGTTCGCCAAGACCAATCGCTAAGCGGCACAAGCATTTTTCGGTCGATCAGGTTTTGGACAACATGTTGCCATCCGAAAGCAAAGCCCTCACCCGATGCCGCAGCCTGCAAGACCAGCGCGTAATCATTCAATCTTAGACCAGACCCGCTGTCTCGGCCGCTCACTCCGTGATGGGCGAACCACTTCGACCATGACGGCCGCTCGCGAATAGGCTCCTCAAGATGGATGAGCCTTTCATTCAGTAAATCCTCCACCGAACGCAGCGGCTTGGTTCTTGCCATGACCTGAGGACTGGCCACAGGAAAGATGACCTCATCTGCGATCCGCGCCGAGTCGCATCCGGGCCAATTTCCATTGCCCAGCCGTATAGCAAGATGGATGCTTTCCGGCTCCAGATCCGGTTCTCGGATGCTGATTTGCATGCGAAGGTCGATCTCTGGATGAAGCGCCCGCAAGCTGCCAAGCCGCGGCATCAGCCAATAATAGGAGAATGCCGAGGACGAGCTTAGCGTAACATATTGGTTCCGCGCCGCATCGCGAATGGTTGAAAGCGAGCTTTCGATATCGGCCAAGGCTTTGGAAACATCGGTATATAGCCGCTCTCCAGAGGTCGTTAATGCAACGCGGCGATGACCGCGGTTGAAGAGTTGCACCCCCAAAATATCTTCAAGCTGCTTAATGGCTGCGCTGACCGAGGGCTGCTGCATATGCAGCTCTGCCGCGGCGCGTGTGAAGGAGCCAAGCCGCGCAGCAGATTCAAAGATCAGCAGCACACGGGTTGAGGGCAGTCTGTTCAGCATACGATCCATAGCCATAGCCTATCCTAAACATATGGATTTTCAAGGATCACTGACTGCCAGAAAGCCGCTAACGAACAGGGGAAGTTTCGCAGGAGTTCGACAATGGCAAGGCGTGCTCGGAGCCCCCGGCAACATCTTGAGGGGGGGATTGCACAGCCGTCGCCCTTCATTCGGCGCAAGCTACCCTATTTCGATCCGCTCAGCCCCGAAGAGCTGGAGAAGATCGAAGCCCAAGTCGATTGGCTTTTGGAGAATGTAGGCTTTGCCTTTAGGGATGACCCGCAAGCCTTGGAGATCTGGCGAAAGGCCGGTGTTACGCCCTCGGGTGAGCATGGCGATCTGATCCGGGCCGATGCGAAATGGGTGCGCGGACTTTGTGCCAAGGCGCCAAGTCAATTCGTGCAGCATGCGCGCAATCCCGAACGCTCGGTCACGATTGGCGGTGACAATCAGGTCTTCGCCCCGGTCTACGGCTCGCCCTTCGTGCGCGATCTGGAAGGCGGGCGTCGCTACGCCACCTTCTCTGATTTCGAGAAGCTCGTGAAGCTGACCTATATGCATCCGAACCTGCATCACGGCTCGCTGGTGATCGCCGAGCCTACCGATTTGCCGGTGTCGAAGCGGCATCTCGACATGGTTTTGGCGCATATGACGCTCAGCGATAAGCCGCATCTTGGCGCCATCACTGAGAAATCTCGCGCCCAAGACACCGTTGATATGGTGGAAATCCTTTTCGGTGCCGAACGGATGGAGCGCGACGTTTGCATCATGGCAAACGTCAACACCAACTCTCCACTGCTGGTCGACCGCGTGGTGACCGAGGCGATCCAAGTCTATTGCGGCCGCGGTCAGGCCATCATCGTCACGCCCTTTATCCTAACCGGTGCGATGGGCCCAGTATCGACAGCGGCAGGCATTGCGCAAGCTATGGCCGAGGTGATGATCTGCTGCGCCTTTGCCCAATTGGTCCGGCCCGGCGCGCCTTTCGTGATGGGGAATTTCCTCTCCTCGATGTCGCTGAAGTCCGGCGCGCCGACTTTCGGCATGCCCGAACCGGTGCTCTCAAACTATGCGATTGGCCAGTTGGCACGCCGCTTGGGCCTGCCCTTGCGCTGCGGCGGCTCGCTCACCGCTTCGAAGATCGAGGATGCTCAGGCGGCCTATGAAAGCGCGGATTCGATGCATTCGACGGTTCTGGCCGGATCGAACTTCACCCTCCACGCCGCTGGCTGGCTGGAGGGCGGGCTTTCGACCGGGTTTGAGAAGCTGATCATGGATGCCGACCGGCTTGGCGGCTACCAAAAGCTGTTCGGCCTTGGGCTTGAGACCGATGACAACGCCTTTGCCCGCGACGCTTATGCCGAGGTGCAGCCCGGCGGGCATTTCCTTGGCTCTGGGCACACGATGCGGAACTACCAAACCGCGTTTTATGAGCCGAAGCTTTCCGACAGCGAGAATGTCGAAAGCTGGGAAGAAGGCGGCTCGATGGACATGCGCCATCGCGCCTTCCTGCGCTGGAATGAAATGTTGCGCCACTACGAGCCGCCCGCCTTGGACGCCGCCAAGGCCGAGGAACTGGCCGCCTATGTTGCCCGCCGCAAAAACGAACTTCCCGACGCCTGGTACTGACCGGCGCCGACAAGACTGATGAGGAAAGACCCATGACCAACATACTTGCCCAATCCACCCTTAATATTCAGACGGACGAAAGTGCGCGCGGCAAGCCGTTGCCCAGCCATGCCAAATGCGTGGTGATCGGCGGCGGCGTGGTCGGTTGCTCGATCCTGTTCCACCTGTCGAAATTCGGCTGGAAGGACGTGATCCTCTTGGAGCGCAATGAGCTGACCAGCGGCTCGTCCTGGCATGCTGCGGGGCAGATCCACACGATCTCGTCCGACCCGAACATCAGCCGTCTGCAGAGCTATACGATCAACCTTTACAAAGAGATCGAAGAGCTTTCGGGCCAATCGGTTGGCCTGCATTTGACCGGCGGCTTCTACCTCGCCTCGAACAAAACCTGGTATGACTACCTCAAGCGCGAGCGTTCGAAAGCCCGCTACATGGGCCTGAACCAAGAGTTCATCAGCCCCGAGGAAGTGGCGCGCCGCCACCCGCTTATCAACCCGAAATACTACCATGCCGCGCTTTGGGACGATCAAGACGGCGATCTTGACCCCTCGGGCACGACTTACGCTTTCGCCAAAGCGGCGCGGCATTATGGCGGCCAATATTTCACCCATACCCCGGTCATCGCCACCAAGATGCGTTCGGATGGCCAGTGGGAGGTGACCACCTCGCGCGGGACCGTGATTGCCGAGCATGTGGTGAACTGCGGCGGCCTTTGGGCGCGCGAAGTCGGCCATATGGCGGGCCTCAATCTGCCGGTGCAGCCGATGGAGCACCATTACCTGCTGACCGACCGGATCGAAGAGGTCGCCACCTTCGGCTCGCGCCTGCCTTGCGGCTTTGACTACGAGGCGAACCTCTACTTCCGGCAAGAGCGCGACGGGATGCTGCTGGGCACTTATGAACCGGTGGGCGTTCCGTGGAAAGTCGGCGGCACGCCGTGGGACTTTGGGCATGAGCTTTTGCAGCCCAACCTGGAGCATATCGCAGACCGGCTGGAACTGGGCTTTGAGCGGATTCCGGCGCTGGCCAATGCTGGCATCAAGGATGCGATCAACGGCCCCTTCACCTTCGGCCCCGATGGCAACCCGATGATCGGGCCGGTTCCCGGCATGCGCAACTATTGGTGCGCGGTCGGCGTGATGGCAGGATTCTGCCAAGGCGGCGGCGTGGGCCTGACCATGGCGGAATGGATGATCGACGGCGAGCCCTCGATCGACGTTTGGGCGATGGATGTGGCGCGCTTCGGCAAATGGGCCTCGCCCGATTGGGGCACGGTGAAGAGCTGCGAAAACTATGAGCGGCGCTTCGTGATGACCTTCCCGAACGAGACCCTGCCGAAAGGTCGCCGTCAGCAAACCACAGCACTTTATGACCGCCTAGTCGCCAAAGGCGCGCGGATGGGCCAAGCCTTCGGTCTGGAGAACGCGCTTTGGTTCGCCAATGGTCCCGAAGATGCGCATGAAATCCCAACCTTCGAGCGCAACCGAAGCTTCGACTATGTCGCGGCAGAGTGCAAAGCCGTCTCCGAGGCTGTCGCCGGCATCGAGATTGCCAACTTCGGCAAGCATGAGATCAAGGGCCCCGGCGCACGCGCTTGGCTCGACCGCACGATGGCAGGCTTCGTGCCGAAACCCGGACGGATCGCTCTGAACCCGATGATTACCGAAAAAGGCCGCGTTTACGGTGACTTGACCGTCGCTTGCCTTGCCGAGGATCACTTCATGCTCTTCGGCTCGGGCGGGATGCAGGATGCGCATTCGCGGTTCTGGGCGAAGACCCTGCCCGCGGATGTCACCCATAAGAACCAGACCGCCGAATGGCATGGTATCGCACTGTCCGGTCCGAAATCGCGCGAATTGCTGGCGTGGATCACCCGCGACGACGTCTCGGCCGAGGCCTTCAAGTTCCGTGACACCCGCCAGACCTTTGTCGGCGGCGTGCCGGTCATCCTTAACCGGATCAGCTTCTCGGGCGAGTTGGGCTTTGAGCTTTATTGCCATCCGCAATACCTCATCCGCCTTTCGGAAGCGATCGAAGAGGCTGGCGCGGATCTGGGCTACAGATGGTATGGCAGCCGCGCGCTGATGAGCTTGCGGCTGGAGAAAGGCTGGGGCGCATGGGGGCTTGAGTTCCGCCCGGACTTCAACGCCATCGAATGCGGCATGGACAGCCTCATCAACTGGAAGAAGGACTTCGTCGGCAAGGCCACGACCTTGAAGGCCAAAGAGGAAGGTCCGAAGCGCAAGCTGGTGGTGCTGACAATCGACACACCAATCGACGTCTCGCTCGACGAGGCTGTTATGGCGGGGGATGAGGCGGTTGGCTACATCACCTCGGGCGGCTATGCCCACCGGCTCGGCAAGTCGATGGCTATGGCTTATGTCGCGACTGCTCATTCTGCGCCCGGCACCAAACTGCAGGTGGAGATCCTTGGCGAGCGCTACGATGCCGAGGTGCAAGACGGGGCGATCTATGACCCAAGCGGCCAGCGCATGCGGGCATAATCCGGCATGAAGCATATGGTCCCCACATCCGCGCAGTCGGTTCCGATCGACGGCCAGACAAAACTGCGGCGCTACGTCTTTCTTGCGCTATCCAGTTTCTCGGCCTTCGATCTGACCGCTGCTATTGAGGCACTGAAGGATGCCAACCGTCTTCACGGGCGCAATGTTTACGCATGGCGCATTCTCAGCGTGGACGGCTCTGGCGTCACATCCTCAAGCGGATTGCGGATCGATGTTGATGGTGGGCTAGAACAGCTTAACCGAGATGATACGCTTGTCGTCCTGAACGGCGATGACTTCATCGCCAATGCCACAACGAGAGTATTGACTTGGTTGGGCGTTCAATCTCGGCGCGTTGGCCGGTTGGGGGCGATCAGCAGCGGTGTCTACACCGTGCTGAAAGCCCGCGCCATTCGGCCAGCGCAGGTCGCGGTGCATTGGACCTATCGCAGCGGGTTACAGGAGGCGTTCTCGGACATCCAGATCGACCGGTCGGTGTTCAATGTCTCGGGGACGACCTTTACCTGCTCTGGTGGGCTCGGCACCGTCGACGTTATGCTGCATCTGATCCGGGAAGATCATGGTCTGGATCTGGCAACTTCGGTGTCAGATAGTCTCATTTGCTCGACGCCACGGACCATGGCGCATGAGCAGACCTTCTCCCAAATGACCCGGGTTGGTGATCGCAATTGGATCGTGGCCAGTGCCATTGAGCTTATGCAAGATAAGATCGAATATCCGATCCCCCCATCCGAAATCGCCAGAAAGATTGGGGTTTCGACCCGACAGCTTGAGCGGCTGTTTTCCCGCCATATGAACTCTACCCCCAAAACCTATTATATGCGCTTGCGCATGGAGCAGGCCCGGAACCTTCTTTTGCAGACGAACATGCAGGTTATCGAAGTCAGTGTTGCCACAGGCTTCAACACCCCCAGTCATTTTAGCAAAATCTACCGCAAGCACTTTGGGAACAGTCCCCATCGCGAACGTGGTTTCTCGGCGACCGGGCTCGCCCCCATCAGCGTGGCCAAGGCTGCTTAACGAAAGCCGCCCTGTGCGGCGCCAGCTTCCTCTCACTGATCCCCCATCTATGGACGGCGCAACTATCGCTCTTAAAGCGATAGGCTGCAGGCCAATTTCTGGGCCAGCAGATCAAGGAATTCGCAGAACTTACATAGCCGTGGGTTATGCATTCCATAACAATTTTCAGAGGTCACGCCGCCCAAGGCCGCGCCTTAGCATGACCCACCGCCCGTTAATCTGAGCGCCTCATACCGCCAGAAACCTCCGGTCATCAGTACGGTACCAGTTGTAAGTTAAACCAACAGGGAAGACAAAATGTCCAAAAATGGCAAAGATAGCTCCGGCCATCACGCAGCGCTGATGTATGCACAAGAGGTGCAAGACGGAACGCTCAGCCGCCGAGAGTTTCTGACGCGCAGCACCGCGCTGGGGGTCTCCGCAGCCGCGGCCTATGGCCTCATCGGACTTGCCGCGCCCACCCCGGCCCATGCCGAGCCGCAAATGGGTGGTGTGCTGCGGATGAATATGGAGACCCGCGGTCTGAAAGACCCGCGCACGGCCGATTGGAACCAAATCACCAACTTCACCCGAGGATGGCTGGAATATTTGGTCGAATACAACAACGACGGCACCTTCCGCGGCATGCTGCTTGAAAGCTGGGACACCAACGAAGACGCCACCGAATACACGTTGAAAGTGCGTCCGGGCATCAAATGGTCGAATGGCGATGATTTCACCGCCGAAGACGTGGTGCATAACTTCACCCGCTGGGCCGATGGTACGGTCGAGGGCAGCTCGATGTCGGCACGGATGTCCGGTCTGCAAGATCCGGCCACCAAACAGGCACGCCCGGACGCCTTCGAGGTTATCGATGCGCTGACCGTTAAGATTAAGCTCAGCCATCCCGATATCACGCTGATCGTCAGTGCCGCAGAATATCCGGCCGCCATTGTGCACAAAAGCTACGACAACTCGGATCCGTCGGTGAATCCGATTGGCACCGGCCCCTATATGCCGGAAGTCTTCGAAGTTGGCGTCAGAGGTGTGCTCGTCAAACGCGCTGACCCCTGGTGGGGCACCGAGATCTACGGCGGCCCCTATTTGGACCGCATCGAGTATATCGACCTTGGAGTCGACGTCTCCGCTTGGGTGACGGCCGCCGGTTCAGGTGAAATTGATGCGACCTATCAAACGGTTGGCGATTTCGTCGAGATCATGGACGGGCTCGGTTGGAATAAGATCGAGGCAGAGACCGCCAATACTCTGACGGTTCGCTTCAACCAAAACGCCCCCGAGTTCAAAGATCTGAACGTGCGCAAGGCCCTGCAAATGGCTGTCGACAATAAGGTCGTTTTGGAACTGGGTTATTCGGGCCTGGGAACCGTGGCGGAGAACCATCACGTCAGCCCGATCCATCCCGAATATGCCGAACTGGCGCAGCAAGAGTTCAACCCGGCCAAGGCGAAAGAGCTGATCGACGCCGCGGGCATGACTGACTTTGAGTTTGAATTGATCTCGCTGGACGACGACTACCAAGCGGCGACCTGCGATGCCGTTGCGGCGCAGATCCGTGATGCTGGCATCAAGATCAAGCGCACTGTCATGCCAGGCTCCACCTATTGGAACGGCTGGACCACCTACCCCTTCTCAGCCACCGAATGGAACATGCGCCCGCTTGGCGTGCAAATCCTGGCCATCGCCTATCGCTCGGGCGAGGCTTGGAACGAAAGCGCCTTCTCGAATGAAGAGTTCGATACCAAACTGGGCGAAGCTGTTGCCATCGCCGATGCCGACAAGCGCCGTGAAGTGATGAAACGGCTTGAAGAGATCTTGCAAGAGCAGGCTGTGCTTATTCAGCCCTACTGGCGCTCGGTCTTCCGCCATGCCGATCCGAAAGTGGGAGGCTGCGACATGCATGTCACCTTCGAGCATCACCACTATAAGTGGCATTGGATCGCCTAAGATCCTTAGGCCCTGCCCGCCGTCTCGGGTGGGGCCCCTTCCGCTCAGCTAAGACCAAGGGGGCAAGCACGCCACCCTAGCCCGCCTTCGGGAAGAGATGCCTATGCTCATTTTCGTGTTGAAACGATTTGCCGTGATGCTGATGACGGTACTCGCGCTGACCTTTGTAGTTTTTTACCTTACGAACCTACCGCCGAACCTTGAAAAGCTTGCCAAATCAGAAGCTTCCGCGCGGATGACGGATGAGCAGGTG